>NZ_CP009282.1:3859262-5145683 GCF_000758605.1 Paenibacillus sp. FSL R5-0912 | reverse complement strand
TATCAATTCTACGCCACCCACATGCAGCCGGACGGAATCGGCAGCCTGTATCTGGCTTACGAACAGCTGAAGAGTAAGCTGGAGCAGGAGGGGCTGTTCGCAGCGGCGCGCAAGCGTCCGCTGCCGCGGTTCCCGCGCGTGATCGGTGTAGTTACCTCGCCGACAGGAGCGGCGGTGCGGGATATTATCATCACCCTGCAGCGCCGTTATCCGCAGGTGGCGGTAGTGCTCTATCCTGTACTTGTACAGGGTAAAGGCGCCGGCCCTTCCGTTGTGAAGGCCATCGAGAACCTGAACGCCATGGGCGAGGCCGATGTGCTGATCGTAGGGCGCGGCGGCGGCTCCTTGGAGGAGCTCTGGGCCTTCAATGAAGAGGCCGTCGCCCGCGCGATTGCGGCCTCCAGGATTCCGGTCATCTCGGCTGTCGGCCACGAGACCGACTTCACGATCGCCGACTTCGCCGCCGATCTCCGTGCGGCAACCCCTACGGCGGCAGCGGAGCTTGCCGTGCCGAGCGCAGCCGAGCTCGCCGGGCAGCTGCGCACCGCCCAGCAGCGGCTGCGCCAAGGGCTGCTGCGCCGCTCCCAGCGCAGCGGCGAGCGCCTCGCGGCGCTGCAGCGCTCGCTGGCGCTGGCCGGCCCGCGCCGGCAGCTGGCCCAGCACGCGCAGCGGCTGGACATGCTGCGCGCGGCCCTGGTCCGCGCAGCCGAGGCAAGGCACAGCCGCGCTCAGGGGCGCAGCGCGCTGCTGCATCAGAGCCTGCAGCGCTTCCATCCGCGGGATAGCATCAGCGCTGCCCGCCGGCGCACGGATAGCCTTACCCGTGAGCTGACGGGGGCGATGCAGGCGCGCTTCCAGGATAAGCGCGCGCGCTATGTGGCTGAGCTGCGCCATCTGGATGCGCTCAGCCCGCTCAAGGTGATGTCACGGGGCTACAGCCTCGTGTACGATGAGAAGGAAGAGCATTTAATCAAATCGCTGAAGGAAGTTGAAGTAGGCGATAAGGTGAACATAAAGCTTAATGACGGACAGCTAAACTGCCAGGTATGGGGAATGAAGGAGGATGTTGAAACGAATGGCAAAGGAAGCGGAACTGGATTTTGAGGGAGCCATGGAGCGCCTGGAGGGAATCGTACGCGAGCTTGAGCATGGCGACGTTCCCCTGGAGAAGGCGATTGATTTATTCCAGCAGGGAATGAAGCTGTCGCAGCTCTGCGGCAGTAAGCTGGAGCAGGTAGAGCGCAAGATCGAGATGATTACGGTAGAGGATGGCGAGCTGCGCAAGAAGCCATTCGGAGCCCGGCTGGAAGGCGATGGCGATGAGTCGTTCTGAGCTGGAACCGGGCAGCAGTGAAGCGGAAGCACACGGGCGCGCACCGCTTGAGCAGTATATTGCAGAGGTGGGACACTGGGTTGCCGATGCACTGACGGCAACCCTGCCTGCGCAGTGGACTGTGCCTCAGGTGCTCAGGGAGGCGATGGACTATTCGCTGCAGGCCGGAGGCAAACGCCTGCGCCCGCTGCTGGTCATCGCCGCCTGTGAAGCGCTTGGCGGCAGCCGTGAGGCTGCGCTGCCCGTAGCGGCAGCGATTGAAATGGTGCATACCTATTCATTGATTCATGATGATCTGCCAGCCATGGATAATGACGACTACCGGCGCGGGAAGCTCACGAACCACAAGGTCTTCGGGGAAGCTGCGGCGATTCTGGCCGGGGATGCACTGCTGACGCATGCATTCTATAGCGTGGTACAAGCTTCGCGTAAATTTGGCGTTCCGGCAGAGAATGTGCTGTCCATCGTTGAGGATCTGGCCGAAATGGCCGGTCCGCGCGGCATGGTCGGCGGGCAGGTTGCCGATATGGAAGGCGAGCAGGGCTTAACCGATCTGCATCAGCTTCAATATATCCATCTTCATAAGACAGGCGATCTGATGATCTTCTCGCTGCTGGCAGGAGGCAGAATCGCCGGTGCGGATGAGCGTCAGCTGGAAGCGCTTCGCCAGTTCGGAACGCAGATCGGTCTGGCTTTTCAGATTCAGGATGATATCCTTGATCTGGTCGGCGATGAGAGCAAGCTGGGCAAAAAAACCGGCAGTGATATCAAGCAGCAAAAGGTGACCTATCCTTACTTCATCGGCCTGGAAGCCTCGCGTGAAGAGGTGAAGCGGCTGACCGCTGAAGCACACAGCGCGGTCCTTGAGGGCGGATTTCAGGATCATACCCGGCTGCTTGAAATTGCGGATTATTTGATGTCACGCGATCATTAGGTACATTTCGGAAACGGCTGTGTTTCGACAGCCGTTTCGTTTGTGTTATAATGGGGTTTATATATTTTACAACATCTAGGAAAGCGGGGAATACTCGTGCTGCTTCCACAAATAAATGATCCTCAGCAACTTAAATCTTTGTCAGTCGAGGAGCTGGCAGCCCTTGCGGAAGAAATCCGCCGGTTTTTAATAGACAAACTTACAGTAACCGGAGGGCATCTCGGATCCAACCTGGGGGTAGTGGAGCTCACGCTGGCCCTGCATTACTGCTATGACAGTCCCCGGGACAAGATGATATATGACGTCGGTCATCAGGCGTATGTACACAAGATACTGACTGGCCGCCAGGACCGGTTTGATACACTGCGCAAGCAGGGCGGCTTATGCGGCTTTGTGAAGCGTTCGGAGAGCGAGCATGATGTCTGGGAAGCCGGACACAGCAGTACCTCTTTGTCTGCCGCAATGGGAATGGCTATGGCCCGGGATTTGAAGGGCGAGGACAATAGGGTCATCGCTGTGATCGGCGACGGCGCGCTTACCGGGGGGATGGCCTTTGAGGCGCTGAACCATATTGGACATGAGCGCCGCAAGCTGATGGTTATCCTCAATGACAATGAGATGTCTATTGCACCGAATGTAGGAGCCATGCATAATTATTTGAGCAAAATCCGCTCGGACCGCCATTATCTGCGTGCGAAGGATGAAGTGGAAGGCCTGCTCAAGAAAATCCCGGCGATTGGCGGGCGGCTGGCCAAGACGGCGCAGAATGTGAAGGACGGCCTGAAGAACATGCTCGTTCCCGGTGTTCTGTTCGAAGAGCTCGGATTCACATATCTGGGACCCGTGGATGGTCATGATCTGGAGAAAATGATCGACACCTTCCATCAGGCAGATAATGTGTCTGGTCCTGTGTTGGTACATGTGCTGACGACGAAGGGCAAAGGCTACAAACCGGCCGAAACGGACTTCTATAAATCACATGCGATCTCACCCTACAAAATTGAATCCGGCCAGTCCCTTAAGGCTGTGAAGGCTGTAAGCCACCCGATGTATACTGAAGTATTCGGGGAGACGCTGATTGAGCTAGGCCGGCAGGATTCAAGACTGATTGCGGTCACACCGGCAATGCCGGGCGGCTCGGGCCTGTTCCCGTTCGCCAAGGAATTCCCGGACCGGATGATCGATGTCGGTATTGCTGAGCAGCATGCGGCCACACTGTGCGCCGCTCTGGCCATGGAGGGGATGAAACCGGTCTATGCCGTCTACTCCACTTTTATGCAGCGTGCCTATGACCAGATTGTCCATGATATCTGCAGACATAACGCTAATGTAATGTTTGCGATCGACCGCGCCGGTTTTGTCGGTGCGGACGGGGAGACCCATCAAGGGGTATATGATATAGCGTTCATGCGGCACATCCCGAATATAGTGCTTATGATGCCTAAGGATGAGAATGAGCTGCGCCATATGATGAAGACGGCATTGGAATACAATGACGGACCAATCGCTTACCGTTATCCGCGGATTGAGGGCACCGGGGCGGCTGTAGATGCCGAACTGCATTGTCTGTCTATCGGCTCCTGGGAGCGTCTGCGTCCGGGAGATGACTACGCAGTGCTGGCCTGCGGCCCTATGGTTCAGTTAGCCGAGGAGGCAGCTGAGCTGCTGAAGCGTGAAGGCATTCAGGTTAGCGTAGTGAACGCCAGGTTCCTGAAGCCGCTGGATAATACCATGCTGCTTGAACTGGCTCATGCCGGAACCAGCATGGTTGTGCTTGAAGAAGCCAGCCAGGCAGGCAGTCTCGGCAGCGCTGTGCTCGAATTCTATGCGGAACATGAGATTTATGATGCACGTGTCCACTTGATGGGCGTGCCGGATATCTTCGTTGAGCATGGTTCGATCAAGGAGCAGCGTCAGGAAACCGGCCTCACCATTGAAGCCTTATGTGCGCGGATCAAGGCGATGCAGGCATTGAGCACTTATACCTACAAGTCGACTTCCAATTCCTGAGTACAGGGTGGAAGCCGGACCCAAGTGACCAGGAGATGAACATGGAACACCCTAAGGAACGTATAGATGTACTGTTAGTAGAGCAAGGCTTCTACGACAGCCGTGAGAAGGCCAAGGCAGCAATCATGGCGGGTCTTGTGCTGGCGAATGAAGAACGGATTGAGAAGCCGGGAATGAAGGTGCTGCGCAGCTCTGTCTTAAGAGTCAAAGGAGCTGTGCATCCCTACGTCAGCCGGGGCGGCCTGAAGCTGGAGAAGGCGCTGCGGCAGTTCGGCATTGACCTGAACGGAAGGAATATGCTGGATATCGGCTCTTCTACAGGAGGCTTCACCGATTGTGCGCTCCAGAACGGGGCAGCACATGTGTATGCTATTGATGTCGGCCATAACCAGCTGGACTGGAGCCTGCGCAACGACGAGCGGGTAACTGTAATGGAGCAGACCAACTTCCGCTACATGACCCCGCCAGACCTGAAGGGGCCGGTACCTGACTTTGCCAGTATTGATGTGTCCTTTATCTCGCTGAAGATTATTCTGCCGCCGTTGATGGCGCTCCTGAACCGACCGTCCGATATCGCTGCGCTGATCAAGCCGCAGTTCGAGGCCGGACGTGAAAAGGTTGGGAAATCCGGTGTAGTCCGCGAATCCGCCGTTCACAAAGAGGTGCTAGTTAATGTGCTGTCTATGGCGGCCGAGCTGGGCTATAAGCTGGAAGGGCTGACCTTCTCTCCAATTACCGGAGGGGAAGGTAATATTGAATTTCTGGCCCACTGGAAGCTACTGCCTGAAACAGTGGACAACTCTCCGGATGAACAGCACGAACAGCTGCTTTTCCCGGCTGAAGTACAGCCGAATCCTTTCGCCGCGCTTGCCGAATCCGTCATCAAGGAAGCGAATGCAACCTTTAGCGCTACGAACAATGGAAACTCATCTAAACGATGAGTTTCTTTTGCTGCAATAATAACGAATGAAATGATCTGCCGGTTCTGCTTGCAATAAACCAGTTGTTCCCTACAAGCAGGATTTCGCCTGCCCTCACGCGAATAGATTCACCGAGGTGATGGGAGTGGCGAGCTCTGACAAGGCCGTTGTGGCACTCATTGGACTGGCGGCGGCAATCTTTATCATTTACCGGATCTACATCTGGCTCCAAGGCTCCCCAAGATCGTTCATGAAGGACCGGGTGCCGATCAATACCATTATTCAGCCTCATCCTTCCATCGGACTATTAGAGGATGCCGGTTACGAGGTCATTGGCGGCAAGCTGAAGATTCCTTTGTCCTTTCAAGTGAACGGGGCACCGATGTACAGCAGGCTGTTCATTGATTATGTGGCCAGCAAAGATGAGGAGCATTTCTATCTGGTTATTCTGTCCCGGCCGCGCAAAGGGCTTGAGTTCACCGGCAGCGGACTTCGCGACACCTTGCTTCCTTATCTGCTGATCTATCCGGATTGCAGCGGTGTGCTGTACGTGGATACGGTGAATTCAGCAATTCATGTAATTAAGTTAGGCAAAGACGATGGTGAATCCAATTGAGATCAACTTATAAATACGGGAGGCAACAATGAAGGGACACAGGCACATCAAAATAAGAGAAATTATTACGCAGAGGGAGATCGAGACCCAGGATGACCTGGTTGAGGCTCTGCGTGAATCCGGATTTCAGGTTACCCAGGCTACAGTATCACGGGATATAAAGGAACTGCTGCTGATTAAGGTACCGATGGATGACGGGCGCTACAAATACTCCCTGCCGACTGACCAGCGCTATAATCCGACCCAGAAGCTTAAGCGGGTGCTGGTGGATAATTTTGTGCAGATCGATTTCTCCGCCAACCTTGTGGTCATGAAATGTCTTCCGGGAACAGCCAATTCTGTGGCTGCACTGATTGATAATATTGACTGGCCGCAAATTATGGGCACCATCTCGGGCGATGACACCATTCTGATTATCTGCCACCAGCCGGAGGACAGCAAAGGCGTTATTGCACAAATTATGGGCTACATCTCATAACTCTATCACACGTTTAGACTTAAATAATCGATCATCTTTTCGGAGGTGCTGTATTCGTGTTAGACACGTTATCAATCCGCAATCTGGCCGTCGTTGAGGCGGTGGATGTGCATTTTTATCCCGGCTTTCATGTTCTTACAGGGGAGACGGGGGCAGGGAAATCGATTATTATCGATGCGCTAGCACTCATTGCCGGGGGCCGCGGTTCTGCGGACTCTATCCGGTATGGGTGTGAAAAGGCAGAAATGGAAGCGCTTTTCAGCTTGCCTGGAACCCACCCGGTCTGGGATACGCTGGAACGTCTTGGCATTGGAGCAGAACGCGAAGAGCATCTGGTGATCCGCCGGGAGATTACCGCTCAAGGCAAAAGCACTTCGCGGGTGAACGGCCAGATGGTCAATCTCAGCATGCTACGGGAAATCGGTGAACAGCTGGTTAACATCCACGGGCAGCATGAGCATCAGAACCTGCTGAAGGCAGAACGTCATCTGGGGCTGCTGGATACTTACGGCGAAGCTGTGATTGGCCCGCTTAAATCTGACTACCAGGAGAAATATACGGCCTTCGCCAAAGTGGAAAAAGAACTCCGGGAACTTCAGGAATCCAGTCAAAAAGCGTATCAAATGCTTGATTTGTACCGTTTTCAGCTAGAGGAAATTTCTGCTGCTGGACTAAAACCGGGAGAAGATGAATTACTTAACGAAGAAAGGGTCAAACTATCCCACAGTGAGAAAATGATGGATTCAGTATCCGGCGCATACGAGCTGCTGTATGACAGGCAAGGGCTTGAATCCATCGGGAGTGTCATCTCCAAGCTGGAGGATGCGATCCGTTATGACGAGAAGGGCCTGAGAGCTGTATTCGAGCAGCTGCAGTCGTCGTATTATCAGCTGGAGGATGCGGCCTTTCAATTACGTGACTACCGTGAAGAGATCGAATTCAACCCGGCGCGGCTGGAGGAAATTGAGAACCGTTTGGATCTGATCACAGGGCTGCGGCGCAAATACGGGGATAGTGTTGAGCAGATTCTGGCTTATTATGAGCAGATTCACCGGGAGACCGATCTTCTGGAGAATAAGGACGAATACATTGAGAAATTGACGGCCAAACGCGATGGCCTGCTCGGCACTTTAATGAAAGCTGCCGGAGCACTTAGCGCGGCACGCCGCCAGTGTGCTACGGATCTCGCTTCGCAAGTGGAAGGTGAGCTGAAGGATCTGCAGATGGAGCGGACTTCGCTTCAGGTCAAAATGGATACACTTGAAGATCCGCGTGGTATTGAGTATCAGGACCGCCGTTACCGTCTGACCCGGCAGGGGATCGACAGCGCGGAGTTCATGATCTCCCCGAACCCGGGCGAGCCCCTGCGGCCGCTGGGCAAAATCGCTTCCGGCGGTGAGCTGTCGCGGATCATGCTGGCGATGAAGAGCATTTTTGCCCGGCATGATGCCATTCCTGTCCTGATCTTCGATGAAGTGGATACCGGTGTCAGCGGGCGCGCGGCTCAATCCATTGCGGATAAATTATACAAGCTGTCCTCCACCTGTCAGGTGTTCTCCATTACTCACTTGCCGCAGGTGGCCTGTATGGCGGATCATCAATATCTGATTGTCAAAAAAGTCGAAGACGGACGCACGATGACCGAAGTGGACTCCCTCTCGGCAGAGGGCCGGGTCCTTGAGCTGGCCCGTATGCTGGGTGGTGTGGAAATTACCGAAAAAACATTGCATCACGCACAGGAAATGCTCGGTTTGGCCGAGGCCAGCAAAGCTGCTGCTGGGTAAGCGGGACAATGATTGACAGTAATAAAAGCCTGGGGGCAAGGTTATCTTATAGGTACGCAATTGGCGACCACCTTTTTCGTCAAGCGAAAGAAGCAAAAGGGAGCGTGACAGCCATTGAAGCCGAACCTCAGGAAGTTAATGCCCGGCCTTTTATTTGCCTTCTTTCTCAGTTTAACAGGCATAACGGGACCTCAACAGAGCTTTGCAGCACCGCTAGAACATCAGCCGCATAAAGCGGTTCAGGGGAATGACAATGAGCTTAGAGTCATCCCGGGAGGTCAGACGATTGGTGTGAAAGTGAAGTCAGCAGGGGTTCTGGTCGTGGGCCATCATCTGATTGAAGTATCGGAGCAGTCCAAGATTTCACCCGGCGAGAACAGCGGACTGATGCCTGGTGATCTGATGATCTCCATTAATGGAGTCAAGCTGGATGAGGTATCCAAGGTAGCAAAGCTTGTGGAACGTGCCGGTAAAAGCAATGATTCCTTAAGTATTGTGTACAAACGCAGCGGCAAAGAGCACAAAGCTCAGCTAAAACCCGCGTATGACCGCAATGACAAGGTATGGAGACTGGGGCTCTACATCCGCGATTCCGCAGCAGGTGTGGGTACCCTGACTTTCTATGCTCCGAAACAAGGCGTATACGGTGCTCTGGGGCATGTCATTACCGACATGAACACCGGTACACCGATCGTTGTCGGCAGCGGCCATATCGTCCAGTCCAGTGTCACCTCCATTTCCAAAAGCCAGGATGGCGATCCTGGGGAGAAACGGGCTCATTTTCTGAAGGAAAGCCAGGTTCTTGGTAATGTGGAGAGCAATACGGATTTCGGAATCTTCGGCAAAATGACCCGTAATCCAGAGCACAGCCTGTACCAGGAACCGATACCCGTTGCAATGAGCGCAGAAGTGAAGGAAGGCCCGGCACAGATTCTTACAGTAGTCGATGGTCAGCAGGTGGAACGTTTCAATGTGGAGATCATTCATGTGGCACGCCAGCAGACTCCGGCGACCAAAGGAATGGTGCTGCGCATCACCGATTCCCGTCTGATTGATAAGACCGGCGGGATTGTTCAGGGGATGAGCGGCAGCCCGATTGTCCAGAATGGCCGGCTGATCGGTGCAGTGACCCATGTATTCGTCAATGATCCCAAGTCGGGTTACGGCTGCTTCATCGAATGGATGCTTCGTGACTCCGGTGTGGTGCAACAAGAGAATTTGCTTCCCTACAATCTTAAGGCGGTTTAGCCTTAAGATTTTTTGTCGAAGGCCAACGAGAAACATCGAATCGTGAAACAAAATATTTAATTATAAATCAACGCCGAAAAAAAATAAAGAAAAATAATTTTCGACAGAAGGATATTCAATCTTCATGTCGAAAACTTAAGGGAGAGAAGATAATAAGGAGGAAGTAGCCAGTGCAGAATATTGAAGTGTTGTTGGCCGATGATAACAGGGAGTTCACTAACTTGCTTGCCGAATACATTACCGAACAGGAAGATATGACCGTGACAGGCATTGCCTATAATGGTGAAGAAGTGCTTCAAATGCTGAGCGGAGCACGCAAAATTCCCGATGTCCTTATTCTTGATATCATTATGCCGCATCTGGACGGCCTCGGCGTTCTGGAACGCCTGCGCGATATGGATCTGAACCCTCAGCCGAAGATCATCATGCTGACCGCTTTCGGCCAGGAGAACATCACCCAAAGAGCGGTTCAGCTCGGAGCATCTTATTATATTTTGAAGCCTTTCGATATGGAGGTTCTGGCGAACCGTGTGCGTCAGCTTGTGGGTGCCCAAGGCAGCATGAGCACTTCTGCCAGCATGTCCGGCTATTCGAGTTCCAGATCTTCCAGTAATGTGGTGCCTTTGTCCAAAGGAAAGAATCTGGATGCCAATATTACATCGATCATTCATGAAATCGGCGTACCTGCGCATATTAAAGGTTATCAGTACCTGCGTGAAGCCATTACCATGGTCTACAACAATATCGAGATTCTGGGTGCTATCACCAAGACACTCTACCCTGCCATTGCCGAGAAATTCAAGACAACGCCTTCACGTGTGGAGCGCGCCATCCGCCATGCGATCGAAGTCGCCTGGACCCGTGGCAACATCGACAGCATCTCCCTACTGTTCGGCTATACCATTAATATCTCCAAATCCAAGCCAACTAACTCGGAATTTATTGCCATGGTAGCCGACAAGCTGCGCATTGAGCATAAGGTGTCTTGAAAGGGTTAGGATTAGGATACGTGAAGATTTAACGGGGAACTGATGAGTCAATCAGTTTCTGCTGAGAATATGTACAAAACACTCCTTCATGGGTATGCAAATCCCTTGAAGGAGTTTTTTTAAAGTAATGTTATAAAATAAAATAATATAAATGGAAAATATTAGATTGAATATATATTATGTAGTCTATGCGGCCGATCTTTGAGAAATATGGAATGAGCATTGAATGGGGTAATGTTACGAAAACAGTAACTGCAACGAAAGAGGGTACGGTCATTAAATTAACGCATAATTCTCATGATGGAGTTATTAATGGAGAAAAGGTTGCTTTAACTCAGGTTCCGACCTTAGAACCGAACAACAATATATTTTACGTTAATCTGAGATTTATCTCTGAAGCATTAGGGGCAGCGGTTCAATGGAATAAAACAAACGATGATGCCTCAATCTACATTAGCTTTCCTGAATAATTGTTAAAATTAAAAAAGGTGATCCCCAACTCAACCGGTTAGGAATCACCTTTTGTATGTTTTTTTAGTTAATCGTCTGGTTAGACAAGCCGTTCAGGTAAGCATCTGCTTCTTCATAGGTCGGGTAGTGGACAGCGAATTTGCCGAACAATCGCTTCATCTGCATTTTCCATACCGGGGAATCTGCAACGTAGACCCAGCCGCCAACACCTGAGGCAATCGCCAGGTCGCCCGTCGGAGCAAGCAAAGCTGCTACTTCCGGAGACAGTACAGTAGGGGAACCCGTTACATCGGTTACGCCGGTGAATCCCGGTTTCAGTTTCTTCAGAGCACTCTCGAAATCGGCTATGTATGCAGGCACATCACCTTCGGTGAGGCCATAGGCTCTAACAATCACCTGATTTTTCGCTACATTTACTTCCATGGTGTAAGACATAATAATTCCCCCAGTAGTGATTTTGATTATACATTAGTCTTTATCGGATAATAATGCAGTGTATTTGAGAGAATAAGGAAATCAAATCAGATCCGTTCACAGTTATGGGAATTACCTCCATTTAAAGCGGATTTAGCCTTAAGTTTAGCTGCCCTTGAGTGCTAATGTTGGATTTTTTATTGATTCTGCCTAAAGAATTTACACAAACAATTGTTATAATGAAACACAAATTGTTATCTTGTGTTATGATATAGGTAGAGGTGGCTCCTATGAACGATTTCGATAACTATCCCGATGAGCTGGGGAATTTCATCCGGCACTTCCGCAAAGCTCGAGGTTTGACCTTACGAGGGCTTGAAGAGAAGAGCGGCATCAGCTATTCACAGCTTAGCAAGATTGAACGGGGAGAGAGTATTCCGCTTAAAGATAACCTGGACAAGATCATTGAGGCGCTCGGAGGGGATCTTAAGAACCGGATGTATCATTTGGCAGACTACATGCCTGACATTGAATACATTAAGACTCTCAAGCAGGGCTACAAGCTGCCGCAGCATAATCAGTCCCAGGATTACATCTATGAAACGGCGTTTAACAAGCTGAAGGAGTTCCGGGCTAAGGAAGACAAAGAAACGTCATATGTTTCGTTTGATTCTGACGAAGTTATCGTTTATGAAACGGAATATGGGGCAGGAATGGTAATAGAGAAGATCGAGAAATACAACCTGACCGACGTCCTGAACGATATATTCGAGGGAAGTCTGGATAGCCTCCGCAAACAGCCCCGCAAAGGGCGTCAGGCCTATTTGTTCGGAGAGTGGCTCCGCGAATGCATCTATGAACTGAAGGAAGAAGAGCAGGATCAGGTTATCCAGTCATTGAAGGAATTCACTCAGTTCAAAGTCCAGCAGATCAAGGGCGTGTATAAGTGAAGAAGGACCTAGCTCAGCTTGTTGTCAAAAATGAATAATGTTGCCCTTTCTTGCAGCCATCTATTCATCTTGATCCATAAACAACTACAAATGGTTAGACAGAAAAGGGGATACGAATCATGAGAATCAATATGAAGTTTACCAGCAAAGGTAAAGCTGCAATCGAGAATTTCAATAACGATGAGCTGTTGGAGATCTTTGCAAGATACATCAAAACACTTACTAAGAAATACGATATTGAAGTGGATGTGCCTCTTGAAGTGAACCAGAATATCGTAGGCGACGGTACGATCATCGCCCTGGCGCAGAATGTGAAATGCGATGTGGATACTTTCTTCAAAGAGCTGGGCCGTGATATCAAGGTTCCACTGAAGAAGAGACTCGGCGGCAAGCTGGAGAATGTCTTCAAGACAGAATTCATCGAGTAGTCCCTTGTGTACTAACATAAAAAGCCATCCCCGCACGTATGTGGAGGATGGCTTTTTTGCGTCTGTGCATACTGTTCAGTATAGCCTTTCAGCGCTCACAGCTGAGGGTTACTCTACAGAAGCAGACAGCAGGCTGGAGATTACTTTGGCGGCTTCAGCGCGTGTGGCAGTAGCCTTAGGGGCGAAGCTGCCGTCTGTGCGTCCAGCGATAATCTTCTTATCGACAGCGACGGCTACAGCGGATGTTGCCCAAGCGCTGATGGAAGCCGAATCGCTGAAGCTGACTGCTGTGGAGGCAGTCAAGATTTTACCGGCACGAAGATCCAGCCCCTGCTTCACCATAACCGCCATCTGTTCACGGGTGATGGATGCATTAGGTGCGAAGGTATCGGCGGTTAGACCGCTTACCAGCTTGTTCTCATGAGCTGCTGCAACGGCACCTGCATACCAGGCGGATGCGGGTACATCTTTAAAGGCTGGAGATACGTTGACTTGTAGCTTCAAGGCTTTGGTCAGCAAGCTGGCGAATTCTGCGCGGGTTACCAGGCCGTTCGGATCAAAAGTATCGGCTGTTTTGCCGGAAATGATCTTATCCGCAGTGAGGCTATTGATGTAACCAGCCGCCCAGTGTGACACGGGAACATCCTTGAATACTGCAACGGCAGGCTGTTGCGTAACCGGATCGGCAGCGGGTAGAGATGGCGTTACAGCCTTGCTCACGTCCAGTGTGAAGACACCAAAGCCCTTCTCATCCACTTGACCTGTATAGGCAATGTTATCCGTCGATTTGGCATAGGCCTCTGCTTTGGGAGATGAGGTGAAGGTGACCTTCACATTCCCGGAGATTGGTGCAATCGACCAGTTGTTGTCGGCGGACGGATTAATGGTCTTGCTGGCCGTGATATAATCCATCAGGATCTGGCGGTTCTCATCCGGTGAGTCGATGATGTATTTGCTGCCTTTGACACCAGGGAAGTTACCGCCGCCGCTTGCACGGTAGTTGTTGGTTGCCATGATGAAATCCTGATTCGGATCAATCGTTTTGCCGTTATACTGCAGATTGATAATCCTGGTGGAGGAGGCGTCATTCACGGTACCATCCGGTTTGTACTTGGCTGGTTTGGTAACATCGACCTGATAAGTTACACCATCAATTACGTCGAAGTTATAGACGGCGAAGGAGGAATTAAGCAGTTCCTGCGCATTTGTAGCGGACGGATCGATCTGATTGAATTTGCCCGCAGACATTTCCAGCCATTCCTTGACCACAGAACCCTTCACGAGAATCGCCTTCAGCGTATTGTCGTACAGGTACAGGTCACCTGCGCTCTTAATGGCCAGTGGACCCTGAGCAATATCAGTATATTCTTCCGGGCCGTTACGTCCGGCCTTAAATGGAGCACCGACGGACAGAACCGGGATACCTGCATATTGCGGAAGATTAACTTTGATGTAATTCTCTACATACTGTTTCTGCGCAGTGGTAACGATCTGTACGGATGGATCATCCTGAACCAGTCCGAAGTAGCTGTAGATCGGAGCGGTCGTAGTGCCAATTGGACTGTTCGCATAGGCTATCGTTGCTTCATGATCGGCCTGCACGGCATCCACAATGGCCTGATCCACGTCTACCGTAGATTTTTTGGCAACGGCATCATAGATGGCTTTGGTGGAGGATTGCGATGAAGTGACCTTCCACTTGCCATCTGTTTTTTCCAGAGTCAGATCGATCAGGCCCAGATTACTGCCGCCGTAGCCGGCCTGTACTGCCGGGACACCGTTGATGGTTCCTTTGGCATTGTCGACACCAGGCAATACTTTGCCGGAGGCATCCTTGAAGAGGACATCCAGCGACTTCTCATCTGCTGCGGGGAATACTTTATGCGTATGAGAGAAGGTGATCGCATCAATACCGGCAACCTTACTCAGCGGGAAAATAGCATCCTCTGCCTTCACATAAGCTTCGGCACTGCCGTTAAACCCGGAATGGGTCATGGCCATAATCAGATCTGCACCGGCTGCGCGCATCTGTGGAATGAATTTCTCAGCTGTAGCTACGATATCCTTGGTAATGATTTTGCCTTCCAGATTGCTCTTGTCCCATTCGGTAATCTGCGGAGTGACAAGGCCGAGCACCCCAATCTTCAGCGTCTGCATATTGCCGGCTTCATCCTTATAGGATTTGGTAATGATCTGATAAGGGCTGTATTTGTTAACATCGTTGTCCGGATTGCTGTCTTTGTCAGCTACATATACATTGGCGTTAATATAAGGGAAATTGGCGCCTTTGATCGCCAGATCCAGGTATTCCAGACCATAGTTGAATTCATGATTGCCGAAGGTGGCCACATCGTACCCCATCAGGTTCATTGCTTTGTACACAGGGTGAATCTCGGTGCCTTTAATCGGGTTCACAAGCGCTTTGTATGTGCCCAGAGGTGTACCCTGGATCAGGTCGCCGTTGTCTACCAGCAACGTATTGCCAACCTCTTGGCGGGCTGCTTTCACTAGATTAGCTGTGCGGGCCAGTCCGACGGTCAGAGACGCAGCGCTCTTATAATAGTCATACGGGAGCAGGTTGGTGTGGATATCTGTAGTCTCCATAATGCGCAGCTCCATGGTAGAGTCAGCCGGCGTAGCTGCCGCGAACATTCCACTGAATGGCAATACAGACAAAGTAATTACGAGTGAAGATAGAACAGTTTTGTGCAATAAGTGCTGGAAATTGTACCTCATGCAATCTTTCATCCCTTCTATTGTCAAGTTAGATAACAAACACAAAGAATAGTATATAGGAAAGATATTAAAATTAAAATTAAAAATTCAAAAAAATTTATCTCAAAATGACAAAAAAGTATATTGCCCGGCAGGCCGGGTCAATATACCAATAAGTAGGATGGCTGTATAGGAGGGCTTGAAAATATGGATCAGGCATCATAATGATCTGAGCCTAACAGATTTCGGCCAGAAAGGACATTCCTGATGATTTCGATAAAATCGACTGAAGCTTTGGCTTCAAGCGCCAATTCATAGATGTTAATTAATTGTTCGTCAGACAATAGCTCAAGTGATGAGGGGCGCGGAGAAGGATGAAAATAATATTCCATTACATTCCTCCATCTGTAGTTGAGAGTGCCAGCAAATAAGTGAATTGTTTTAAGTCATTACGAATCTATCAAAATGGTACCATTTGGAAGCTGATCCGTCTGCTGTCATTCGCCCTCTGAATTCATCTTTACAAAAGATGGGTAATATGGGATAATAATTGGCTTTGGTTCGAACACTTTGTATCTACATTTGTAGTTGGAATATAAATAATCCCGGAACCTGTAAAGTTCCGGGATTATTTATATACTGAATCACAGGCGGAGACTAGGACTCAGACATATTAGATTGGCGAGCATTCAAATATTTCTTGATCCGGGACTCGTTGGACTCCGAAACATGAGCGAATTGTTCTCCTTGATTAAATAAAACGACTTTGCGTTCAATGTCATAGTTTTCAATATTGCTAAGACAAACAACATTGCTGCGGTCCAGACGTTCAAATCCATTATCCTTGTAAGCAGACAACAGATCGGAAAGGGTGGTGGGGAGAACGAATTCGCCTTCTTTCGTATGGACGAATATTGTATTCTTATAGTTAGAGAAATACAATATTTCTTCTTCCTGAATATCCCGGGAAGAGCCGTCGTTTAGTAGAACACGCATGTTGTCCCCATCCTTGTTCGGTTACTTACGTAATTCTTGTGGAGCTTCTGGACTGTGGAATCCTAGCTTCATAACAGCTGCAAAAAAGCGGGCAGATACGTTAAGGGCAGAAGAAGCATGTTTTGCGACCTGTCTTTTCATGATTAGCACCTCCTTTTCCAAGGAATTATTGTAACTGACTGGACTAAAAATGCCAGTCCGATGACGGAGGAAGCCATAAAAAAATTTGAACAAACCATAATAACTGAAATTAATTTTAGTGAAGGGAACCATTTTACTGGGATGTGGGTGTTTTTATCTGGATTTGGTGCAAATAGAAGCATTAGAATTAAGGAAAGACCTGTTACGTACCAAAGAGTGGTACCTGTAAGCTGAAATAAATAGGGGGTCATAGAGCAAATTAAGATCGTCACAATATTGCATGCTGTTGCTGATTTGAGATGAACACCTCCTGAAAAAATACGAAGTGATGAAAGACTTAAATAGAATATTAGGGTCTCTATGAAATTGTTTAATACTAAGCCAATAGACATGGTAACAATAAAAGTTAAGAGGGTATTCAAAATAATACTTAATGAATACTGCATAACTTCAACAGATACTGTTTCTTCAGGGTTAGTTTTCTTTATAGCAAGTGAAATTTTAAGAGCCAAACTGTTCAAAATCATCACCCCGATTTTTTTTGTCCGATTGGTACAGGTATCCAAATAAAAGTAGAGCATAAATTAAAGGTATAATAAAGAAAAATCTGAATAGATGTTCTGCGAAAAATAGCATTAGCATAGCAAATATGATCGAAGGAATTGTTAGAATAAACATCATTTTCTCGCGTTTTCCGATAGTGATTTTTTCATCAGGTTTATCCGGTATAAAGTCAAATCCTTTTCTTTTTTTACCCACGTAATTAGCAATAATAAAGGTAATTGTTGCGGTGAGGATTTGCAATAAATAGATTCCTGTAGAAATCGTTGGATATTTAAGCCCGTACAACCCTGTATAATCAATGATTAAATATAGAAGGGACTGTATTAACAAATAGGATTGGTAAGCAATCGCTGTCATTATAAATGCATAAAATATATGAATGCGAAAAAGTAACCATAAAAAGCAAATAATAAGAGTGTATTGTACTAGAACATCTAGTTCTGCGAGTTGGTAATCGTAGCGGAGGACATAAGAAAAAAACGCCATAATAATACCCGCAAAGATAATCTCTTTAGAATAAAGATCAATCTTGAATAATTTGAATCCAAGATAGAACAATGCAGAGCTTTCTAATACGGATAGAATTATAAAGAGCACAAAATCCAGCATGCCTACACTCCCAAACACCAAAGTAGCTATTCTTGGTGATATTATACATAATAGGATAAAATGCAACAACAGGTTTTGACACTTTCCGGCAAATATTTCTTAAAAAATGTATTTTGAGAGGAGTTTTACCATGATTGAGCGTCCAGAGCAGGGAGAATACACCGAATTCCAGTCTAGGTATATTACACTGGTGCCGCCAGAGGGAGATTTGAAGGTCATTCTAAAAGAGCAGACTCAGCATGTATTGGCTTTGCTTGGCGGGCTGACGGAGCAGCAGGGTGAATACCGCTACGCCCCAGGGAAGTGGAGCATCAAAGAAGTCATCGGGCATCTGACGGATAATGACCGCATTATGTCCTACCGTCTGCTTTGTTTTGCCAGAGGAGAGCAGGCAATGCTGCCTGGGTATGAGGAGAATGATTACGCTGCTGCTGGCGAATTCGACCGCTTCACCCTGCAGGAGATGATCACGCATTACCGGATCGTCCGGGAGTCCACCCTGGCGCTGCTGGATAGTCTGCCGGAGGATTCCTATACACGTAAGGGAAGCTTCGGTGGTATAGCCATGTCGGTTCAGGCGCAGGCCTGTCTGATTATCGGACATGAGCTGCATCATCTGCGGGTCCTTCATGAACGTTACTTGAACTAAAGGAGGGGAATGCCTGTGAGCTTGCTCAGAAGCATCTGGCATTTCTTCATTCCGAGAGAACGCACATTAGTATATACCACTTTTGACCAGGGACAATATTTTAAGGTTAAAGGTCTTCTGACGGCGGCAGGAGTACGGCACCGCTCCAGGATTAACGGCGGAATGAAAGCAACCACCCAGCGTGCTAATTATGGAGGAAAGGCTACGGTTCAGCATGACCTGTATGTCCGTAAGGAAGATGAGCACAGGGCGCTGACGGCCATTCATTAGAATAAAACACTAAAAACGCATTTCAGCCTAACAAGGGCTGGAATGCGTTTTGGTGTTTTCTATCTATAAAATGAGTAAAGGAAATAACAAAAGGCTAAATAATAGAAATATATTCTTTTTTACAATGGAGGATTCTTGTGGCATTTGCGGCAGACCGGGTAATAGGCTTCATTGCCGCCGATCTGAATCTGTTTGCCGCTATATACAGGCTTGCCGTCTTCGACCCGCAGTGCCATGGTGGCTTTCCGGGCGCAGAACCAGCAGATGGTCTTCATTTCCTCAATCTTGTCGGCGTAGATCAGCATGTACTTGCTGCCTTCGAACAGATTGTTCTGGAAATCATTTTTGAGGCCGAAGGCCATGACCGGAATGCCGAGCTCATCGACAATGCGCACGAGCTGGAGAATGCAGTCCTTAGTCAGGAACTGGCACTCATCTATCAACACACAGTGGGGTTTCGGCAGATTACTGCTGACAATGCTGTAGATATCCGTATTCTCGTCGATAGGGATGGCCTGCTTGCGCAGTCCGATCCGGGAAGAAATGTAACCGACTTCGTCCCGGTCGTCAAGGGATGGAGTGAAGATCAGTACCGACTTGCCCTGCTCCTCGTAATTATGTGCAACCTTGAGAATCTCAATGGATTTGCCGCTATTCATTGCCCCATACTTGAAAAACAACTGTGCCACGTCCATCTATCCTTTCGCTGTTCAGCTTGGTTAATATTATCCGAAAAATGCGACCTTATTAGAGTATCATATTCGGGGCCGGGGTAGCCAGTGAAAGATTGCTCCAGCGGGGATGTGATATAATGAACGCAATTATGTCTTCAGCAGGAGAATCCTGTGAACAGAAAGGAAGTTGCCCTAGTGACAGAGAAATTGGAGCAATACAAGGAACGGCTGAACCTACTTCAGGAGAAGGGGGAACTAAGCCCTGAGTCGGAGGCTTTACTGGTCGAAATGCTGGCAGAATTGACGGAGCTTAACCGCAGTAATAAGGCACTGCGCCGGGTGATCCTGAAATCGGGACAAGGCACAGCGATGTCTACCCGTCTTCGGGATGCGCTCTACGAATAAATAAATGGGGTATAACCGATGAAGCTAACCTTCTCTTATCTTAAAAAATACCGTGTCGCAGCCATTGCCGCGCTGGTAATGATGCTGATCGAGCTGGCAGTAGAGCTGTCGCAGCCATTGCTGATCTCCAAAATCATTGATGAAGGCATCCGGGAAAAAGATACAGCAGTAGTCTGGCTGTGGGGCGGTGTGCTTGTGGGAAGCGCAGCAGTGGCGTTTCTTGCCGGAGTGCTCAGCTCCTTTTTTGCCTCGCATGCCAGCCAGGGGTTCGCGTTCGACCTGCGGGACAAGCTGTATGAGAAGGTGCAATCCTTCTCTTATGAGATCTTCAGCCGCTTCCCTACTTCGTCGCTGATTACACGGCTTACCGGTGATGTGTCTCAGCTGCAGGATACGATATTCATGGGTCTGCGGTTCATGACCCGTATCCCGCTGGTAGTGGTGGGCAGTGTAATTATGGCGCTCGTGGTGCATGTCAGGCTGGGGCTGCTGCTTACGGTGACGCTGCCGTTTTTGGTGATATTCCTCCTATGGCTGATGCGCAGAGCCTCTGTTCTGTTCCGCAATGTGCAGAACCGGCTGGATGATGTCAATGGTGTTATTCAGGAGAACCTTACCGGTATCCGTCTGATTCGTGTATTTGTGCGCATGGGTCATGAGATTGGCCGGTTTGCCTCGTTCAGCGGGAAGCTGATGCAATCGACCGTTGCCGCACTGCGGCTGACAGAGACCTCGACACCGTTCATTATGATCATCGTGAATGCTGGGATTCTAGCTGTATTATGGTTTGGCCGGATTGAGATTTCTTCGGGAGATGCAACGCTCGGGCAGACCGTTGCAGTCATTAACTACTCCCTGCGCACCATGGGTGCACTGTCTGCGCTGTCTTGGATCATGGTAAGCTTCTCGCGTGCCAGAGCTTCTTCCGTGCGCATCGATGAAGTAATGTCGGCCAGTGAAGGTCCGGGAGAATTGGGGATGGCGCCTTTGAAGGGGATGGGGCCAGCCCAAACGGGCTCTCTGCATCAGAATCAGGTGCGAGCCATTAAGGGGAAGGTCGAGTTCCGGAAGGTCGGGTTCAGTTATCCCGGAAGTGAAATTAAGGTGCTGGAGGACATTTCCTTCACCGTGCTGCCGGGGGAGCGCGTGGCAATTATGGGCGCGACCGGCTCCGGTAAATCCTCTCTGGTTACGCTGATCCCCCGTCTGTATGAATGTGGCAGCGGTGTCATCAGGATTGACGGGATGAAGACTATGGAGATGGACATACAGGCATTGCGGGGGGCGATTGGTTATGTACCGCAGGAAGTGCTGCTGTTCACCGGCTCGATCCGTGAGAATATTGCCTGGGGGAACGCGCAGGCGAGTCAGGCGGACATTGAACAGGCGGCAGCAGCCGCACAGATTCATGAGACTGTTGCTGAACTGCCCCAGGGCTACGACACTAAGCTCGGACAACGCGGAGTTAATCTGTCCGGCGGACAGAAGCAGCGTCTGACCATCGCGCGGGCGCTGGTACGCAAACCGGCGATTCTGATTCTGGATGACAGCACCAGTGCGCTTGATGCGGTGACGGAGGGGCTTTTACTGGCGGAACTGAAGAAGATGTCCTGCACAACGTTCCTCATCACCCAGAAGATCAGTTCCACTGTGTCGGCCGATCTGATTCTGCTGCTGGATGAAGGACGATTGATTGCCCAGGGGACGCATACAGAACTGATGGATGAGTCCCCGTTGTACCGCAAAATCTATCAGTCACAGACAGGGGAGGCGCAGCATGTTCAAAGCACTCATTGAGCCGTTCCGCCATCCGAAGCTGGAGGTCGGACTGGGAGAAGGGAAGATCTTCGGGGCGATGGGCGCCCGGAAACCGAAGGCCAAAGCTAAGAACTGGTCCGGTACGCTTGGACGGATATGGAGTTATCTTGCGGAGCGCAGGGCTAAGCTGGTATTGGTACTGTTTATGGTTCTGCTCAGCTCAGGGCTGTCCCTGCTTGGACCATACCTGATCAGCCGGGCGGTGGACCGCTATCTTGAAGGGGACGGGGGCAGGACCTGGGTAATTTTTCTAATCATACTGGCGCTTGTCTATCTGCTTAATTCTCTGATCTCCTGGCTGCAGAATATCTGGATGATCGAGATTGCCCAGGAGACCGTATACCGGATGCGTACGGAGCTGTTCTCTCATCTGCACCGTCTGCCGATCTCCTTCTTCAACCGCAGGCAGCAGGGGGAGATTATGAGCCGGCTAACCAATGATATTGAGAATATCAGCTCGACGCTGAACAGCTCGGCGATTCAGATTTTCTCCAGTATCCTGACACTGGTGGGCACAGTGGGCGTGATGCTGTGGCTCAGTCCCTTGCTGACGCTGCTGACCTTCATTGTTGTGCCGTTGATGATGCTGGGTATGCGCTGGATTACCCGGCGGACAGGCCCGCTGTTCAAGGAGCGGCAGCGCAATATGGGCGAGCTGAACGGCTATATAGAAGAAACCTTGTCGGGGCAGCGGATTATCAAAGCCTTCTCGCAGGAGGAGCGGGTCATTACCGGCTTCAGAGAGCGCAATATGCGGATCATGCTGTCGGGGTATTGGGCCCAGTCCATCTCAGGCTTCATCCCCAAGCTGATGAATGGTCTGAACAACCTAAGCTTTGCAATCGTTGCCGGAGTCGGGGGGCTGCTCGCCATCCGCGGACTCGTAACAGTAGGGATAATTATTGCTTTTGCCGAATATGCACGTCAATTCACACGCCCGCTGAATGATCTGGCGAACCAGTGGAACACGCTTCTATCGGCAATTGCCGGAGCAGAGCGGGTATTCGAAGTACTCGATGAAGAAACCGAAGCCAAGGATGAGGGGGCAGCGGTAAAGCTGCAGCATGTGGAGGGCGCGGTGAAGTTCTCAGGCGTGTCATTCTCCTATGATGGAGGTGCAGCTACGCTGCAGGATATTTCTTTTGAAGCTAAGCCCGGAGAGATGATTGCGCTGGTTGGACCTACTGGAGCCGGCAAAACCACCCTAATCGGCCTGCTGTCCCGCTTCTACGATCCGAGTAAAGGAAGTATTACGCTGGACGGAAGAGAGCTCTCCACGATTACCCGGGAAAGTCTGCGCAGCCATATGGCCTTCGTATTGCAGGATTCCTTTCTGTTCAAAGGTACGATCCGCGATAATATCCGTTACGGAAGACTGGACGCATCCGACGAAGAGGTTGAGGAGGCTGCTAAGCTTGCCAACGCCCACGCCTTCATTATGAGGCTGCAGGGCGGTTATGACCGGATGTTGTCCGTAGACGGCAGCGGCATCAGCCAGGGGCAGAAGCAGCTGCTTGCTATTGCCCGGGCAATTCTCGCGAATCCCTCTATGCTGGTGCTGGATGAAGCTACGAGCAGTATTGATACGGTGACCGAGATCAAGATTCAGGAAGGCCTTCAGGCGCTGATGAAAGGGCGGACAAGCTTCGTGATCGCCCACAGGCTGGGCACGATCCGGGCTGCTGACCGCATACTGGTGCTCCAGGGCGGGCGCCTGATTCAGCAGGGTTCTCATGAGGAGCTATTGCGGCAGGGCGGTCTCTATAGCGAACTGGTACAGGGGAGCAAGGGGGCTGCAGCGCAGTAAGTTGCTGCAGGCAAGGATGGGATTGGGAAGATCCATTGCTGAAATAGGCGGTGCAGAGATCGGGCGAATTTAATGAAATCCTGCAAAATACAACATTCCCCTCTTCCTACCGGCCTAAAACCAAAATTGTTGTAGAAAATGCAGGAGTTCACCATATTTAAGCGGCTTAGCCGGATTATTGTTGTATTTCATACAACAATCTATCTGAACACCTGGATATCTGGGTATCAAAGTTGCAAGACGTACAACATTGTTGTCTACAGCGGCCGAATAGAAAATGCTTCCTAAGCCGGCAATGAATCAAGTATAAGAGGTTGTCGTATTCCGGGTGCGGATCAGAATTTTCTCCAGCTCAAGCTACATTGCATTTGATTTCAGAACATTCGAACTGCAAAAGGGGATGCCTCAGCAGCCATTTCAATCCTGGCTTGGGACATCCCCTGCTTATTAGTGTTATTGATTATTGTTAGGGTGTGGCATTGGTGGGTGGGGGCTGCTGCGCTTTCTGTTTCTCTCTGAACCGAGGTCCTACGTAGTTCTTCTTGCGGTCCCGGGTCAGAATCCAGCCGCCCAGAAAGCTCATTCCGGCCAGAAATAAGAGCAATCCGCCGCCAAAATGCGACCAGGCGAAATCCGGAGTGACGGAGTCGTCGCCATGCATGGAGATAAAGTTGAAAATATCATCTTTCATCATCAGGAAGCCCTTCATGGCCAGAAGGCCGGGGATCACCAGGATAAGGATGGCAATGAAGCGTGAAATGAGCAGTTTCATAATCGTCCCTCCTCTTCGCAGCCGTTTGAATTCACCCCTATGATAACGCTTCAATTAGTAAAAGTCCATGGATACATGACGTTTATAAGTTTTGTAATAGAATTAAAAGAGAGTACAATATAATAGGTTAAACTGAACTTTAGAGGAATGACTGGAGGATACATATCATGACAATTACCTGCGATGTGGCAATACTTGGTGGAGGTACCGGCGGTTATGTGGCGGCGATCCGCGCCGCGCAGCTCGGCAAATCCGTCGTCGTCATCGAAATGGACAAGCTGGGCGGAACCTGCCTGCACCGCGGCTGTATTCCCAGCAAATCACTGCTGCGCAGTGCCGAGGTATTTGCTGAAATCAAGGAGAGCGAAAGCTACGGTATAGAGACAACTGGCGTAGAGCTGGTGTTTCCCAAAGTGCAGCTGCGCAAGGAAGCGGTAGTGGAGCAGCTCCATCAGGGAGTGCAGTATCTGATGCGTAAGAATAAAATTCAGATTCTCAAAGGCAAAGGCCGGATCATCGGTCCGTCTATCTTCTCTCCGCGCAGCGGTGCAGTTGCCGTGGAGATGGAGGATGGCGAGATGGAGACTGTGGTCTCCACCAATCTCATCATTGCTACCGGATCACGTCCGCGTGTACTGCCGGGCCTTGCGCCTGACGGCAAGGTGATTCTGAGCAGTGAAGAAGCGCTGACGCTCGAAGAGCTTCCGGCTTCGATTATTATTGTGGGCGGCGGGGTTATCGGCGTGGAATGGGCCTCGATGCTGGCCGATTTCGGTGTGCACGTAACTGTAGTTGAGGCTGCAGGCCAGTTGTTGCCGCAGGAAGACGAAGAGGTTGCCCGAGAACTGCTGCGTCTGCTCAAGAAACGCGGAGTCAAAGTGTTGACGGGGACTACCGTGGATGCGGAGACATGTACGCTATCGGAGTCCGGAATTACGATAGAAGCCCGCAAGGGTGAGCAGAGTCAGAGCCTGTCGGCGGAGAAGCTGCTGGTATCCGTAGGGCGAGTAGCGAATATCGAGAATATCGGCCTGGAAAATACAGATATCCGCTTCGACAAAGGTGTCATCGGAGTGAATGCCAGCATGCAGACGGGGGAGCCTCATATCTACGCTATTGGCGACTGCATCGGCGGACTGCAGCTGGCACATGCGGCCAGCCATGAAGGCATCCGTGCTGTGAATCACCTGGCGGGCGAAACGCTCCATCCGTATGAAGCACATCTTGTTCCCCGCTGTGTCTATACGCGGCCGGAGGTGGCAAGTGTCGGTTATACCGAGAAGGAAGCGAAGGCGCTGGGACATGAGACTGTAACCGGCAAATTCCCGTTCTCGGCTATCGGCAAAGCGATTGTCTACGGCATGAAGGACGGCTTCGTAAAAGTGGTCGCCGACTCGAAGAGCGGGGATATCCTCGGCGTGCAGATGATTGGCCCGCATGTGACGGACCTGATCGGTGAAGCGGCATTGGCACAGATTCTGGATGCAACACCCTGGGAGGTTGGAGAGGCGGTCCATGCCCATCCGACACTCTCGGAGATCATCGGGGAAGCGATGCTGGCGGTGGATGGAAGAGCAATTGGATTCTAAGATACGTTGAAGGGGCTAAAGTGAATGCCGGACGGAGCTGAGGGCGCTTGATGCGCCTAAACAGCTCCATAGCGGTATTTCTTGGCTTTTCTTTTTGTATGGAAAGGGATTATAATGAACATAGATTGAATTTAGTACCTGGTTTTAAGATCAGGGCATATACTTTGTTGAGTCATACTTAGCAAAGCTAGCGAACGCTTCCGGAGCCGGGTTGTACGACCTGAATTCAGGAAGTTATGCTTACAAAACTTTTAGGAGGTACCTCTTATATGGAATCCCAAGGTACTGTAGAAACCGTTAACCGACATAAACAGCTTGGACTCAGCGACGGCCAGGTTATCGATATGTACAGATTCATGCAGCTCGGGCGCAAATACGATGAGCGCAGTCTGCTGCTTCAGCGCGCAGGCAAGATCAACTTCCATGTGTCCGGCATCGGACAGGAATCGGCACAGGTCGCGGCGGCTTTTGCGCTGGACCGGGAGAATGATTATTTCCTTCCGTATTACCGTGATTATGCGTTCGTGCTGTCGGTAGGAATGACCACGCGTGAGCTGATGCTGTCCGTATTCGCCAAGGCGGAAGATCCCAATAGCGGCGGCCGGCAAATGCCGGGCCACTTCGGAAGCAAACGCCTGCGCATCGTAACGGGATCAAGTCCGGTTACGACCCAGGTTCCGCATGCTGTAGGCTTCGCGCTGGCGGCCAAGATGCAGAAGAAAAAGTTCGTTTCCTTTGTTACGTTCGGTGAAGGCTCCAGTAACCAGGGTGATTTTCATGAAGCGTGTAACTTCGCCGGTGTGAATAAGCTGCCGGTCATCATTTTCTGCCAGAACAACCAGTATGCGATCTCCATTCCGGCCCACAAGCAGCTTGGAGGCAAGGTAAGTGACCGCGCCCTCGGCTATGGATTCCCGGGTGTCCGGGTGGATGGCAATGATCCGCTTGAGGTCTACCGTGTGGTCAAAGAGGCGAGGGAGCGTGCGCTCGCCGGAGAAGGACCCACCCTGATTGAAGCGATGATGTACCGCCTGTCCCCGCATTCCACCTCGGACAATGATCTGGCTTACCGGACCAAGGAAGAGGTTGACGAGAACTGGAAAAAGGACGGTATCGCCGCGTTCCGCACATACCTGACCGGACTGGGTCTGTGGAGTGACGAGCAGGAGCGTGATCTGGTTGCCGAATATAATCTTGAATTGAAAGAGGCCATAACCTACGCCGAAAATGCACCGTTCCCGAAACCGGAAGATACGCTGCTGCATGTGTACGATGAATCCGGCCTCAAGGGAGGAGCATAAACAATGGCGATGATGGAATATATCGATGCAATCCGGCTGGCAATGAAGGAAGAGATGGAGCGCGATGATTCGGTGTTCGTGCTGGGTGAGGACGTCGGCGTGAAGGGCGGCGTGTTCACGACCACCAAAGGACTGCAGGAGCAGTTCGGTGCAGAGCGTGTGCTTGACACTCCGCTTGCAGAGTCAGCCATTGCCGGTGTTGCGATCGGCGCAGCAATGTACGGCATGAAGCCGATTGCCGAAATGCAGTACTCGGATTTCATGCTGCCGGCTACGAACCAGATTATCAGCGAGGCGGCCAAAATCCGCTACCGCTCCAATAACGACTGGAATTGTCCGGTAGTGATCCGCGCGCCTATCGGCGGCGGGATCTTCGGCGGATTATACCACTCCCAGTGTCCGGAATCGATCTTCTTCGGGACTCCGGGACTGAAGATTGTAGCCCCGTATTCAGCCGCAGATGCCAAGGGACTGCTGAAGGCTGCTGTCCGTGACCCTGATCCGGTGCTGTTCTTCGAGAACAAGAAATGCTACAAGCTGATCAAGGAAGATGTGCCGGAGGGCGACTATATTGTGCCGATCGGTGAAGCGAATCTGCTGCGTGAAGGCAGCGATATTACGGTGATCGGGTATAGCCTGCCGCTGCATTTTGCGATGCAGGCAGCGGAAGAGCTGGAACGCGAGCAGGGCATCACCGCGCATATTCTGGATCTGCGCACCCTGCAGCCGCTGGACCGCGAGGCGATTATTGCCGCTGTCCGCCAGACCGGCAAGGTGCTGATTGTCCACGAGGACAACAAGACCGGAGGCATTGGCGGGGAAGTGGCAGCGATTATCGCTGAGCACTGCCTGTTTGATCTGGATGCGCCAATCTTCCGCCTGTGCGGACCTGATGTGCCGGCGATGCCCATCTCTCCGCCGATGGAGAAGTTCTTTATGCTGAGCAAGGACAAATTAAAGGTGGAGATGCTGCGTTTGGCGCAGTACTAACATATCGGAACAACAGATGGATATTTAAGCTCACCCAGTATGTACATTGGGTATGAATGTTGCAATTATTGCAGTTTAGATTCGAAATTAGCGGTGGGTTGGGCAGATTGCTGTATGAAATACAACAATTTGCACGCTTCTCGGCTTGGATAAAGAGAAATGCTGCCTTTTGTACAACTTTTTTGATTTTTGACCGATATGCTTCCGAAGCCAGTTTTGTCGAAGCTAACTCAGGAAGTAAATGCTTACAAAATTTTAAGGAGTGACATTATGTCTGACAATACAAAGCTGACGGATGTAATCATGCCGCAGCTGGCAGAATCGCTGGTATCGGCAACGATCGGGAAATGGCTGAAGCAGCCGGGCGATACGATCGAGCAATATGAGCCAATCTGTGAGCTGATTACGGATAAGGTAAATGCTGAGCTGCCGGCTACCGTAGACGGTACGCTGGTGGAGCTGCTCGCCGAAGAAGGCCAGACGGTCAGCGTCGGCGAGATCATCGCGCGCATCGCAGTAGCCGGTGCAGCAGCCCCTGCGGCATCCGCTGCGGCCCCGTCACAGGCAGCTGCCGCTGCGGGAACTGCCAATGCCGCAACCCCGGCGGCACCCGGCGCAGCGCCGCAGCCTGCCCACGCCTCCTTCCGGCAGTCTGTGCCGGCTGCGGCTTTTGACGCGGATGCTCCGATGCGTTCCCGTTACTCTCCGGCTGTGCAGACGCTGGCCGCCGAGCACGGCATCAACCTTGCGGCCGTGCCGGGCACCGGCCTGGGCGGACGCATCACACGCAAGGATGTGCTCGCGTTCCTGGAGAGCGGTGCAGCTGCGGCTCAGCCAGCAACTACAGCCCCAACTGCTGCTGCTCCTGCGCCGCAGCAGCCTGTATTCCAGCCTATTCAGGAAGAAGTGCGCGAAGAGCTTCAGCATTTGCGTCACTCCGGCCTGCACTTAAGCGAGTCGCCGAAGATTCCGACGATCGAAGTGGAAGGCGGGCGGGGCAGCAGCTCGGAATACCTGATCGACGTTACGCCGATCCGTAATACGATCGCTACCCGTATGCGGCAGAGCGTCTCGGAGATTCCGCATGCCTGGACGATGATTGAGGTGGATGTGACCAATCTTGTCGTGCTGCGCAACAAGCTTAAGGATGAATTCAAGCGCAAAGAGGGCATTAACCTGACCTATCTGGCTTTTCTGATGAAGGCAGTTGTCAGTGCAATCAAGGATTACCCGATCATGAACTCGGTCTGGGCCGTTGACAAAATCATCGTTAAACGCGATATCAATATCTCGCTTGCCGTAGGCACGGAGGATTCCGTAATGACACCGGTCATCAAAAAGGCCGACCAGAAGAACGTTGCCGGCTTGGCCCGCGAGATCGACGAACTGGCGCTGAAGACCCGTGAAGGCAAGCTGCGGCTGGAAGATATGCAGGGCGGCACGTTCACGGTTAACAACACCGGCTCGTTCGGCTCGATTCTGTCGTATCCGATCATTAACTATCCGCAGGCGGCGATTCTAACCTTTGAATCTATCGTGAAAAAACCAGTGGTCATCAATGATATGATCGCCGTCCGCTCGATGGCCAATATCTGCCTGTCTCTGGATCACCGGATTCTGGATGGAGTCATCAGCGGGCGTTTCCTGCAGCGTGTGAAGGATAATGTGGAAGGTTATACGCCGGACACCAAGCTGTACTAATGCTTTAAGGCAGCTGCGGAACCCTGTGACAGGGAGAATATGAAGCAAAGGGGACCTTATGACCATGGACAACCTGAACTTAAGCAAACTGGAAGTTTCCTATCTCCCGCTGATGGAATACGGCGCGGCCTGGGAGCTGCAAAAGGAAGCGGTGCAGGGGATTGACGCAGGCATAGCTTCCGAGCGGCTGATCCTTCTGCAGCATCCGCCAACCTATACCATCGGTTCACAGAATCATCCGGAGCATCTGCTCCTTAGCGTGGAACAGCTTAGGAAACAAGGGATTGCGCTGTTTGAAATCGACCGCGGAGGAGATATTACATATCACGGGCCGGGCCAGCTTGTAGGTTATCCTCTCCTGAAGCTTGGCGAAGACGGCAAGGTCGATCTGCACGGATATCTGCGCAGGCTGGAGGCCGTTATTATTGCCTTTCTGGCTTCACACGGGATATCAGGAACCCGCAAGCAGGGATATACGGGCGTGTGGGTCGGCGATGAGAAAATTTGTGCGATCGGCGTCAAATTCAACAAGAGTAAATTCCGCAGAGGTTTTATTACCAGCCACGGCTTCGCCTTCAACATCTCAGCCGGAATCAGCCAAAGCGGCTTCTCGGGAATCATCCCCTGCGGCATCGCTGAATATGGGGTCACTTCACTTGAGGAATGCACCGGGCGCTCCTTTGGCCTGGAGAGCGTTGCTTCCGAGCTGGTGCCTTATTTCTTGCAGCAGTTTCCGTATGAAGCGGTTGCCGGGGCTGCAAGTGCTGCAGAATAAGGAATGCTGAATCCAGGCAACGTCAAACAGCGCCCGGAGAATCCGGACGCTGTTATTCAAGTACTAAACGTGACTAACCGGCCATAAACGGCTCGATGACAAAGAGCACCGTAGAGGCGATCATAGCGATTAGCATAATGTAGATAATGATGCGGAACCATTTTTTCTGTTGCATGAGTGACTCCTTTGAGATTAGTTTAAGTTAAGAACGTAGGCGTTAGACAACGCAGTACAACCATTGTAACGTATCCGCGAAAGAGAGGGAAGTCCAAGTGATATCACAAGACCGGTTGATTAATGAATTCATGGAGCTTGTCCGTATTGATAGTGAGACCAGAAATGAACGGCCGATTGCCGATGTACTTAAGGAAAAATTCAGCAATCTGGGACTGACAGCTGTTGAAGATGATTCCCAGGAGAGAACGGGACACGGGGCGGGCAATCTGTTCGTAACCTGGCCTGGGGACAGTGGCGTGAGCGCGCCTAAGCTGCTCTTCACCTGCCACATGGATACAGTGGTTCCCGGGCAGAATATTAAGCCTTCCCTTGGGGAAGACGGCTGGATTACCAGCGATGGCAGTACAATTCTCGGAGCGGATGACAAAGCGGGACTTGCCGCATTGTTCGAAGCGATCCGGGTGATTCAGGAGCAGAAGCTTCCGCACGGGCAGATTCAGTTTGTCATTACGGCAGGCGAAGAGTCCGGGCTGATGGGCGCACGCGCAATGGACCCGGCGCATCTGGATGCCGATCTTGGCTTCGCGCTTGATTCCAATGGTGAAGTAGGAGCGATCGCCATTGCTGCGCCGACACAGGCGCGCGTAACGATGCAGATCTTCGGCAAATCCGCTCATGCCGGAGTTAATCCGGAGGATGGAATCAGTGCGATTCAAGTGGCGAGCAAAGCGATTTCGGCGATGAAGCTTGGACGGATCGATAATGAAACGACAGCGAATATCGGCAAATTTGCCGGCGGCGGCCCGACCAATGTGGTCTGCGACCATGTGCAGCTGGATGCGGAAGCCCGCAGTATTGTGCAGGAGAAGGTAGAACTGCAGATTGCCTCTATGCGTGAAGCCTTGGAGACAACCGCACGTGACAACGGCGCACAGAGTGAATTCCGCAGCGAAATCATTTATCCGGCGTTCAGCTTTAATGAACATGATCCGGTGGTACAGCTGGCAGACCGCGCGATTACTTCACTGGGACTGACTACCCGGCTGTTCGCTTCCGGAGGCGGCAGTGATGCCAATGTGTTCAATGGCCTGAAGGTTCCTACTGTGAATCTGGCTGTCGGCTATGAGGATATCCACACAACGAAGGAAAGGATCAAAGCCGAAGATATTGTCAAAGTAGCCAGCCTGGTTGTTGCCATTGTGGCTGAGAGCCAAAAGGGCTGATATCAAAAACTGCGCAGATGCCTGCCGGTATTGAGGCCGGCTGCGCTTAAATGTAACAAGAAGGAGCTGTTCCGGAATTCACCGGGAGACAGCTCCTTCTTGTTACTAGGTGAAGCTAATCTTCCTCACGGATATCCGGAAGAACGAAGCGGCATTATCCTGCCTTGGAAGCTGTGATCCGCGTTTCCGCCTGGAGCAGCAGGATGTAGGATAGGGGCATATCACGCCCGTACTGCTTCATCCATCCGGCCATTACAGCCTTGATCTGCTCCGGTTTACCTACCATTGTAACTGCGGATGAGCTTGCTCGGACAAGACAATCATTCATGCCTGCATTCCTTCTTTCCTTTTAAGTTTGCTATAATACACCCTATGCATAACCATGCCAAAGGAGACCACAAATCTATGAAAAACGATGAAATCAACCGCAACCCCGCATTGGATGAAGAAACATTGTCGACGAAGCCGATCTTTACTGGCAACATTATTTCGCTGCAGGTGGACACGGTGAAGCTGCCTGACGGCAATACAGCAACCCGTGAGGTGGTGAAGCATCCGGGGGCCGTAGCTGTACTGGCACTGAATAACGGTAAAATGCTTGTAGTGGAACAGTACCGCCAGCCGATGCACCGTACTGAAGTGGAGATACCTGCAGGCAAGCTGGACAAAGGCGAGGATCCGCTGGCGGCTGCGGGCCGTGAGCTTCAGGAGGAGACCGGATTCCACAGCGGCGGGCTGAAGCTGTTGAAGTCGTTCTACACCTCTCCCGGCTTCGCCGATGAGATCATTCACCTCTATGTGACAGAAGATGCCCAGCCGGGTGAGATGGCGCTGGATGAGGATGAATTCCTGGAGGTTTCCGAGCTGACGCTGGAGGAAGCGTACCAGTATATCGCGGATGGACGTATTGCGGATGCCAAAACCATGATGGCTGTCTACGCCTGGCATCTGTATACGCTGACGGGACAATGGCACTAGAGTCCACGCTGCAGAGCGTTTACTGCGACCTGCATGTGCATATCGGGCGGACTTCAGAGGGACAGGCGGTCAAAATCAGCGGCAGCCGCGAGCTCACCTTCGCCGGGATTGCCAAAGAGGCGGCGGAGCGCAAGGGGATCGGTCTGATCGGCATCATCGACAGCCACTCCCCGGGGGTGCTGCGGGATATTCATGCGGCGCTGGATTCCGGCGAGATGACGATAGCAGAAGGCGGCGGAATTGCCTACAGGGGGACTACGATCATCCTGGGAACCGAGATTGAGATCCGTGAGCCCGGGCGAAAAGAGTGCCATGTCCTGGCCTTCATGCCGGACCTTGGGACCATGGAAGAGTTCAGCAGCTGGATGAGCGCCCATATGCGGAACGTGAATCTAAGCTCCCAGCGCCTGTATGCACCCTCCCGGGTGCTGCAGGACGAGATTACCGGACGGGGAGGATTGCTGATTCCGGCACATATTTTCACTCCGCACAAAGGGCTATACGGCTGTGCAGCGGAGCGGATGGTTGAATTATTTGACCTGGAACGCATTGCGGCAGTGGAGCTAGGACTCAGTGCGGATTCGGAAATGGCCGGATATATTTCAGAGCTTGACCCCTATACCTTCCTGACTAATTCCGACGCCCATTCCCTGGGTAAAATCGGCCGCGAGTATAATGTGATCGAGCTGCAGCGGCCTTCCTTCCATGAGCTGAAGCTGGCGCTGGAGCGCTCGGAGGGACGCCGGATCAGTGCCAACTTCGGGCTGAACCCCAAGCTGGGGAAATACCACCGCACATATTGCGGCGGCTGCGGCAGCATTATCGATGAGGCGTACGCGACTTCAGAGCACTGTCCGTATTGCGGCAGCCCGAAGCTCGTACAGGGTGTGCTGGACCGTATTCTCGATATTGCCGACCGTGAGCAGCCGCTGGTTCCGGAGTACCGTCCGCCGTACCATTACCAGGTGCCTCTGGAGTTTATTCCGGGACTTGGCAAGCGCAAGCTGAATGATCTGCTGCAGGCGTTTGGCACAGAGATGAATATACTGCACAAGGCGGGTGAAGCCGAGCTTGCGGCTGTCGCCGGACAAGAGCTTGCAGAGCTAATCGTACTGGCCCGTACCGGCAGGCTTGCGCTCTCTTCAGGAGGCGGAGGGACGTACGGCAAGGTCATTAAGGGGAAGTAACCAAGGACAAGTCATAGAGCGGGACATTCCTTCATATGGTGTAACATGTGACCGGAAAGGAGAATGTCCTGATGCGCAGTTTAAGGCTGATGATGAAGGAACAGACGCCTCTTTATATTTTTGTCGCGGTATTATTCCTGGTCGGGGTCGTATTTGGAGCGCTCATTGTCAGTGCGTTAACGCTGGATCAGCAGCAGGAGCTGGGGGATTATTTGGGCAATTTCTTCATGACCGTGGATCAACAGGGACTGCCTGCCGCGCAGGATTCGTATTGGGGGATTGCCGCATTCAATCTGAAGTGGGTCGGACTGATCTGGATCCTCGGCTTGTCGGTTATCGGACTTCCGGGGATTCTAATTCTGGATTTCCTCAAAGGCGTGCTGATCGGCTTCACCGTCGGCTGTCTGGTCAGCCAGTATTCCTGGCATGGCATGCTGTTTGCCCTGGTTTCTGTAGCCCCGCATAATCTGGTGCTGATTCCGGTACTGCTTGTATGCAGCGCGGCAGCGATCGCCTTCTCCCTGCTGATGATCCGCAGCCGGGTGCTGGGACAACAGCGGCGTACCAAGGTGACCCGGCCTTTTGTAATGTACACCCTGCTGTCACTCGGCATGGCCCTGCTGGTTATGGGAATCTCCGGATTTGAGGCTTGGGTGACCCCGGTGATGATGAGATGGGTGACGCCGATGCTGGTAAGTATTGATTGAATATAGTAGTGTTTTTCAAAATGATCAAATGGATGCAACAAAAAACCTTCAAAACAAGGTCTCCCACTGCAATAAAAGAAACAAGAAAACCAGCAGTACAGGATATCCCATACTGCTGGTTTAATTCGTATACTCTTATTAATCAGAGTAAGCTGTAACGGTAAAGCTTTCGGGTCCGATCCGGACCGGTCCGAGGGTCGTTGTGCTAACAAATGCTGAATAGATCAATTGATTATTCTCAGGAGCAGGGACATTGAAATCAGAACCTATGACCGTGATGGGCAGCACCTGTTCATTCGTATTGGATGGCAGAGACACTTCGAGTGCGGAATAGATGATAGAATCGTTCGTAGTGGTTCCTCTAACGATGATCACGAAGATTCCAGTTGGAGGAGTACCGGCAGGTAGTAAGATAGATACGGTAGTGAAAAACTCTACCCTGATATTCCCTGTGGGTATCACAATGTTCAATCCGACTTGTCCGTATAATTGGGGGGATAGTATAGCTGGGAAAGGAACGCCAAGAGAAGAGGCAAAGCTTGCATTTTGTGATGTGCGAGAATCTAGTAAAAGAGTCATAAAGCACCTCCTTTCTGTTTATTCAATAGCATATGCAGATCCTCACACGAATTTCTCATAGATCGTCCTTTCTATAAAAAAGGCGTTTTGATGGAAAGGCATGTTTACGTTGATTTATGTGATCCTAAGTTTAAGTTCAAATAGAGCTCTTGAAAGGCAGACACTGTTTATAGGTGATTGTTATTGTTTTTCGGATTTGATCCCAATAATTTTTGGATATATTACGAATCCGCCTTAAGGGGCTACTTTTTAAAGAGGGGATTCACATAGGTATTAATGTCATACCAATTAAGCCTATTTAAGTCTGCATACATCCTAAAACCGTTTGACTTCTCAAACTAACTCCCCCTATAATGGAAGAAGTGGCTTGAAGCCCGGTGCGGTAATTTTCCAAGGGGGAGGCAGACAATGGAAGCCCGGATAGACAAGATTAAGCAACAACTACAATCCCAAGGATACAAGCTTACACCTCAACGGGAAGCGACCTTAAGAGTTCTCCTGGAGAACGAGGATGATCATTTAAGCGCTGAAGATGTATTCATGCTGGTGAAAGAAAAGGCTCCGGAGATCGGTCTCGCCACCGTATATCGTACCCTGGAACTGCTCAGCGAGCTTCATGTCGTGGAGAAGATTAATTTCGGAGACGGTGTTGCCCGTTATGATCTGCGGACGGATACAGCGAAACATCATCATCATCATCTGATTTGTGTACAATGCGGAACCATGGATGAGATTCGTGAGGATTGGCTGGGCCCGCTGGAAGAGCGTCTTGAGAAGGATTATAATTTTACGGTGCTTGATCATAGACTTGATTTTCACGGAATTTGCCACCGCTGCAAGGATAAGAATAATGCAGACGGCAATACTCCCGAATAAGCTTATATAGAGCATGAACTCTTATACAAATGAGGAATTACCGCACAAGCTCTCCCCGGCTGAATGGCCGGAGGGGGCTTTTTAACTGATTATTCAAAGAGCAATACATAACACCGCCCTCCGGCGCATAAAGTGAAGGACGAGTTCTGCAAAGTAGAATAGTGAAGCAGATGCTGCCATAACTTTTAGGAGGTTATCCGGATGATTGTCTCCATTCCCAAAACCGTACGCCGGCTGTATTTCATGACCTTACTCGTTGCGATCAGCTGTGTGCTGTATTATGTCCTAAGCTGGATTAGTGCCTGGATCAGCCCCGCTCAGAATTATGATATTCCGGAGGGCACAGCCATCCGGGCATTTCATGATGTGAAGCAAAGCGATGATGGGCTGAGCGCAGGTCAGCGCCTGCGGTTCTACTATTGGTACGGGGAGTGAGTGCTCCGCCGGTTGCAGGAAAAAGCTAGAAGCCTGTCGAATGAATCTAGAGCATGTAAGGGACGCCCCGCGTTCTGACTGCTGCCGGACCCCAACCGCTGCAGAGTGGCATGAAGCAGCCTGAGTATGACAGGAGCGTGAATAGATGAAGTCACACTTGCAGCCGTTTATGCAGTATTTGTCCGGGGACAAGGGATTGTCTCCTAGTACGCTGGAATCCTATGGACGGGATATTTCACAGTTTCTGGAGTTTACCGAAGAACGTGGCACGGCTGCGATGGAAGAAATCAAAAGATCACATATTATGCTTTACCTCGGCGCTCTGCGCGGAGCGGGCAAGGCAACGGCAACAGTCAACCGGAATACGGTATCGCTGCGCGCCTATTTTCATTTTTTACTGAAAGAACGGCTGATCGGGCAAGACCCGACAGTGGATATGGAAACGATTAAACCGAGTAAGAAACCGCCGATGATTCTTAGTATTGAAGATATTGAACGCCTGCTGGCCGTCCCTGATGAATCTGCTCCACAGGGGATGCGCGATAAGGCGATGCTTGAGCTGCTCTATGCAACGGGTATCCGTGTTACGGAGCTAATCTCGCTGAATGTGGAGGACGTGAACACCGGGCTGAAGTTCGTCCGCTGCAGCGGCGCTTCCGGCAAGGAAAGAGTGGTGCCGCTGGGTACGCTTGCTGCGGATTGCGTGGCCCGTTATACCGCCGGAATGCGGGACAAGCTGCTCCGGGTGAACCAGGAGGAGCCGGCACTGTTCCTTAACAGTCTGGGCGGGCGGCTGACCCGTCAGGGATTTTGGAAAATAATCAAGAAATATGCGCGTGAAGCCGACATCCAGCAGGACATCACACCGCATACCCTGCGGCATTCCTTCGCCGCTCATCTGCTGGAAGGCGGGGCAGACCTGCGCTCTGTGCAGCAGATGCTGGGCCATTCCGATATTTCGACCACTCAGATTTATAGCGGAATCGCCCGCAAGAATATGAAGGAAGTCTATGAGAATCACCATCCCCGGGCGAGGTAGCCACACTGTATTACGCTGGTGTAACCAGAGATAGAACGGGTAATGGGTTGGATTAGCCCGAAAAGATGCTTTTTGTGAGTAAGAAAGTTATGATGGAATCATACTGAAAGGATAGCTCCCGGGAGAGGTTCTCCCGGAGTTTCTTCCTGTTTTGAGCAGACCTTACGATTATGCAAACTACGAAGGAGTGAAGACGGCAATGTCCTCATTTAAACGCATCGGATTTATTGTTCTGGATAGTGTAGGTATCGGTGAAGCGCCGGATGCCGCTAATTTTGGAGATACAGGCTCCCATACACTGGGCCATATTCTGGAGCGGGTTCCGGGTCTAAAGCTTCCGAACCTGCAGCAGCTGGGACTGGCGAATATTGCTCCGCTGCCGCCGCTTGGACCGGTAGCTGCCCCAACAGGCTATTACGGCAAAATGCAGGAGGTTTCCGTAGGCAAGGATACGATGACCGGCCACTGGGAGCTGATGGGCCTCAAGATTGAGGTTCCTTTTAATACTTATTTTGACGGATTCCCCGCAGAGCTGATTGCGAAGTTCGAAGCGGCAACCGGACGTAAGGTGATTGGCAACAAACCGGCTTCCGGCACGGAGATTCTCGTAGAATACGGCGAAGAGCAGATGAAGACCGGCGCATGGATTGTGTATACTTCGGCAGACAGCGTTTTCCAGCTTGCCGCGCATGAAGATATCATTCCTCTGGAAGAGCTGTACAGCGCCTGCCGGATCGCCCGCGAGCTGACGATGGCTCCCGAATTCTCCGTAGGCCGTGTCATCGCCCGTCCTTATATCGGCGAACCGGGGAATTTCGTGCGTACCCCGAACCGTCATGACTACGCGGTGAAGCCGCCGGAGCCGACCGTTATGAACGCTCTGGAGGACATCGGCAAGGATGTAATCGCCGTGGGTAAAATCAATGATATCTTCACTGGCGAAGGTGTAACAGCTTCCTACCCGACGAAGAGCAATGAGCACGGCATCCAGATTACGATTGATGAGCTGCGCAAGCCGTTCAACGGATTCCTGTTCACCAATCTCGTTGATTTCGATTCCCTGTATGGCCACCGCCGTGATCCGGAAGGCTACGGCCGGGCGCTGGAAGTGTTCGATCAGGCGCTGCCTGAGCTGCTGTCCACCCTTGGAGAAGATGATCTGCTGATCATCTCGGCTGACCACGGCAATGACCCGATCCATGCCGGAACGGATCATACCCGTGAATATGTGCCGCTCCTGATCTACAGCCCGCGATTCAAGACTCCGGGTAGCCTGGGTATCCGCCAGACTTTCTCTGACGTTGCCGCTACCATCGCCGATAACTTTGGAGCGAAGGCACCGCAGTACGGGACGAGCTTTTTGTCTGAATTAATTTAATATAAATAATAAATCAAGATGAACTGAAGGATATATCTAAAAGCGAGAAGAATCGAAGGGGAAATTTGGAACTGTAGGAGCGATAGCGACCGCCTTTGTCTACGGATTTCAACCGCTAAGCGGGTCAATATTGAAGAAATCTGTAGACAACAGCGGCCGGAAGTCCAAATATCACCGTAGTGACGGCTCAGCTTTACGTTGATGACTAAAGTTCATCCCACCCACCTCAAGGAGGAACCAACCATGACCGCAGTTACCCAAAGCAATATTCAAGAAGCAGCAATATATATCAAAGACAAATGTACCGTCGCCCCCGAGATCGGGCTGATTCTCGGCTCCGGTCTCGGTGTTCTGGCCGATCTGATCACAGACGAGGTAGTCATTCCTTATCATGAAATTCCCCATTTCCCCGTATCCACTGTTGAAGGACATGAAGGTGAACTGCTGATCGGTATGATCGAAGGCCGCCGCGTGGTCATGATGAAAGGCCGCTTCCACATGTACGAAGGGTACGGACCAGAAACTACGGCATTCCCGGTGCGCGTAATGAAAGAGCTGGGCGTAACCAGCCTGCTGGTTACTAACGCTGCCGGGGGGGTCAACACCGATTTCACACCGGGTGATCTGATGCTGATTACTGACCATCTGAACCTGACAGGCCGCAATCCGCTGACCGGACCGAATGATAATGCGCTGGGCGTACGTTTCCCGGATATGTCTTCGGCTTACAGCCCGCGCCTGATCGCAGCCGCCAAAGAAGCTGCTGCAGCGCTGAACTTCGAGTTCAAGGAAGGCGTATACGCCGGTCTGCTCGGACCCAACTATGAGACTCCTGCTGAAATCGTTATGCTGCGCCGCCAAGGGGCAGATGCAGTAGGGATGTCCACGGTATCTGAGACGATTGTGGCCCGTCATGCCGGTATTGAAGTGCTTGGTATTTCCTGCATCACCAACATGGCTGCCGGAATTCTGGAACAGCCGCTGAACCATGCAGAAGTGATGGAGACAGCGGAACGTGTGCGCGAGCAATTCCTGAAGCTGGTGCTGGCTTTTATTCCGAAGATGTAGTTCCTGCTTCAAGCTATTTACAAGACAATTCATATCCGGGAGGATCAACCTATGACAACACCATCAACAGTCCCATACGGCACTCAGGTTCAAGAAGCTGCTGAATATATTCAATCCAAATTCGGTTCTTACACACCGGGCATCGGACTTATTCTAGGCTCCGGCCTTGGGGATCTGGGCGATCAGATCGAAGATGCGGTATATCTGCCTTATGAAGAAATTCCGCATTTCCCGCGTTCCACGGTAGAAGGTCATGCCGGACGGTTCGTGATCGGTAAGCTGGAAGGCAAGGATGTTATGATCATGCAGGGCCGTTTCCACTACTATGAAGGTTATGAAATGCGCAAAGTGGTGCTGCCGGTATACGTAATGGCTAAGCTTGGCGTAGGCACACTCGTAATTACCAATGCAGGCGGCGGAATGAACAGAGCGTTCAAAGCCGGCGACCTTATGCTGATTACCGACCATCTGAATATGACTGGCGACAATCCGCTGATCGGACCGAATGATCCGGAGCTGGGTGTGCGTTTCCCTGATATGTCCCGTGCCTATGACCCTGAATATATTGCGCTGGCCAAGAAGCTTGCGGGTGAAGTTAAAGGTGTGGACGGCGAAGCGCTAGTGCTGCAGGAAGGCGTATATGCCGGCATCAGCGGCCCTACCTATGAAACTCCGGCTGAACTCAAAATGCTGGCCTACCTCGGCGGCGATGCCGTTGGGATGTCCACCGTGCCCGAAGTGATCGTAGCCAGCCACAGCAAGCTTCGCGTGCTCGGCATTACCTGTATCACGGATATGGCGATCGGGGACGAGCTGGAGCCGCTTACTCATGAGCAGGTGGTAAAAGTAGCTAACCTGACCAAACCGAAATTCATCGGCCTTGTGCGCGCCTTTGTCCGTGAGGTACAGGTATAATGCGTGCAGTTGATCTTATTCAGAAAAAAAGAGACGGCGGAGAGCTCAGCCGTGAAGAAATAGCTTTTCTGATTCAAGGCTACAGCAAAGGTGAAATTCCTGATTACCAGATTTCTGCCTTGGCGATGGCTGTCTATTTCCGCGGAATGAACGCACGGGAGACCGGTGATCTGACCCTGGAAATGGCGATGTCCGGTGACCAGGTGGATCTCAGTCCGATAGCCGGCATCAAGGTAGACAAGCATTCTACCGGTGGTGTTGGCGACAAAACGACGGTTGTTTTGGCCCCGCTTGTAGCCGCAGCCGGAGTTCCGGTGGCCAAAATGTCCGGACGCGGCCTCGGCCACACTGGCGGCACACTCGACAAGCTGGAGTCAATCACCGGATTCTCCGTGGAGATGGACCGGGAGCGATTCTTCACCCAGGTAGGGGAGATCGGCGCAGCTGTCATCGGCCAGTCCGGTAACATTACGCCTGCGGACAAGAAGTTGTACGCGCTGCGTGACGTGACTGCAACCGTGGAATCCATTCCGCTGATTGCCAGCTCCGTAATGAGCAAGAAGATCGCCGCAGGTGCGGATGCCATCGTACTTGATGTGAAGACCGGCAGCGGCGCGTTCATGAAGACGCTGGAGGATTCCATCGCACTCGCACAGGCAATGGTGGATATCGGCACGCATCTCGGCCGCAACACGGTCGCAGTGATCAGCGACATGGACCAGCCGCTGGGCTTCGGCATCGGTAATGCGCTGGAGATCAAAGAAGGCATTGAGACCTTGAACGGTCACGGGCCGAAGGATCTGCAGGAGGTCTGCCTCATTCTGGGCAGCCAGATGCTGGTGCTCGGCGGCAAGGCGAAGGACGAAGAAGAAGCGCGCTCCATTCTGCTGTCCCATATCAAAGACGGCAGTGCGCTGGACAAGTTCAAGCAGATGGTGTCTGCCCAAGGCGGCGATGCCACGCAGATTGAGTCGCCGGATACTTTGCCGGCAGCGCGCAAGTTCATCGAAGTGAAGGCGGAAGCCGCAGGGTATGTGGAGAGCATTCAGGCCGAAGAGATCGGCGTAGCGGCAATGCTGCTCGGCGCCGGACGCGAAACGAAGGAATCCGTCATCGACCTGGCCGTTGGCATTCAGCTGGCGATTAAGGTCGGCGATGCCGTAGCCGCAGGCGATACGCTTGCCGTGCTGCATGTGAATGATGCCAGTGAGAGCAAAGTGCAGGAAGCCGAAGCCAAGGTGCTGGAAGCTTACCGCATCTCCGCTCAGCCGGTTCCGCCGCAGCCACTGGTATTCGCGCTGGTGACTAAGGATGGCGTAACGCGCTACTAAACCGGGTTACCGATTCCTGATTGCTTAGCAATGAATAATGAATAGCCAAAGAAGCCCTACGACCAGTGAATTGCTGGCGTAGGGCTTTTTGTAATATAGAATTTAAGCGTGAAAGCCTATAGTGCGCGGAAGGCCTGCTGTTACAGCTGCAGATTCTCCTCCACGGCCAGCATCATCCGGTAAGTCCCTCTACTCCGGTTGCAGAGAGCGGTGAAGGTTACGCCGCTTGCCGGATAGACTGCTGAGCGAAAGGAGACCCCGGGATCGGAGCCCATGAGATGGTATTTTAACACCCCGCCGTTTCGGATCGTAATCCACACTCCATAGCCGTAGTAAGTATCCTCATCCTCAAGAATATGCGGTGTGAGCAGCAGGGCAGTCGTCTCTGGCTGCAGCAGCTTGTGCCCTAGCAGGCATGTCCACAGCTTCTGCATATCCGCTGCCGTGACAAAAGCACCGCCATCGCCGCCGCCCACCACCGGAATGGAATAGATGTTGCTGATATTCTCTCCGGTCTCATTGTCGATATAACCGAGAGCTGTATTGGCCGGGAGGGCATCCAGGGCGAAATAACCGGAATCCTTCATCCCGCAAGGCTGGAAAATATGCTGCTCCACATAATCCGTGAAATTCATTCCGCTGACCGCTTCGACTACCAGACTAAGCAAGATATAACCCGCATTGTTATAGTGGAAACGATCGCCGGGAGTGAATTTCATCGGCAGGGCTGCAAATAGTGCCAGGAAATCACCGGGTCGCCTGAGCGTATACATCGGTATCTCCTCCCAAAGTGCTGCGAAGTCGTCCATAACCTCCTCATCGAAATAATCCGGAATGCCCGAGCTATGCGTCAGCAGCTGATGAACCGTGATCTCCGGGCTGAACAAGGGGAACTTCTGCTCATGTAAAACTTCCAGTACCTTGCCGTCAAAAGAAAGCTTGCCCTGCTCCACCAGCTGGCAGATGGCTACTGCTGTGAACAGTTTGCTGCCGGAAGCAATCCCGAAGCAGGTGTTAAGCTGATTAATCCGTTCCTCCGCTACATTGGAGTGTCCGCAAGCAGCCGCTGCGAGGGTCTGATCGTGTTGCGTAACCAGTACCGTACCCGAAAATCCGGAGAGCAGAACTTCCTGATCGATGGTTTGTTGGAGCTCTTTTTGAGGCTCAGTCTGTTCCAGCTTCATGTAGTAACCCTCTTCCATAATTTGATGATGTGTAACCTTCTTTTAATTCGCCATATGGAATAATTAACCTTTATTTATATTTCTTTATGTGATGAAACGGGGTATTTAGGGGTTTAATGGATGCCGGATGCTGCTTAAAGGCCGAAGAGTGTACCTTGCGCGTAAGGTTTATGTGCAAAGGACAAGAAAAACAACTTAGTTTTGGCAGGGCGGTACATTGTGGACGTTTCGAATTTTAAGATAGTATGAATTCAAACATCACAATCATGAGCATGCATCCGGGGAGGAATTATAATGGCACTTCATCAGACAATTACAGTTTTGAACGCACTGGACAGCGCTTATGTTAATGGTGAGCAGGTCAGGCAGTTATTCGCAGCATATCCTGCGGTTAAGGTTGAGGTTCAGAAAGTGGAAGGTGAAAAAGGCAGTACGGAATTCGTCAAAATCACCATTCCGGGCAGTCAAGGCAAGCTTGGAGGCGGCAGCGCGCCAACCTTCGGAATTGTCGGCAGACTTGGCGGAATAGGAGCGCGCCCCAGCCGGATCGGCATTGTCTCTGATGCAGACGGCGCAGTGGCGGCAATCGCTGCGGCACTGAAGCTGGCAAACATGCAGACCAAAGGAGACGTACTGCAGGGTGACGTCCTGGTTACGACGCATATTTGCCCGGATGCTCCGACACTGCCGCATGAGCCCGTTGATTTCATGGATTCCCCGGTGGATATCCTGCAGATGAATGAGCACGAGGTATTGCCGGAGATGGAAGCGATTATTTCTATTGATACGACCAAGGGCAACCGTGTGGTGAATCATAAAGGCATTGCAATCTCACCTACGGTCAAAGAAGGGTACATTCTGCGGGTCAGTGAGGATCTGCTGCGCATCATGGAAATGACGACAGGACAGTATCCGGTTACTTTTCCGGTAACTACGCAGGATATTACTCCTTACGGTAACGGACTATATCATATCAATTCCATCCTGCAGCCGGCAGTAGCGACTTCGGCTCCTGTTGTAGGGTTGGCGATTACTGCCCAGTCCATGGTGCCCGGCTGCGGTACAGGGGCTAGCCATGAGATTGATATTGCCCAGGCGGTGCGTTTTGCCATTGAGACAGCCAAAGAGTACACTCAAGGCATATGCTCTTTCTACAACGAAGCTGAATTCGCACAGATTACCGAGCTGTACGGTTCGATGAAAGTGCTGCAGACGCTGGGTAAACCGGCTGTAACCTCTCACTAGGAATAGAACGGAATAATTAGCAGGCGCTGAGCAAGGTTCAGCGCCTGCTAAATGTATACAGGCATGGGTTTGCCACGATTTCAATCCGTATAGAGAAGCGGGAGGGAGCAAGATGAGTAATAATATAGGGTTAATCACGATCGGACAAGCTCCCAGGAACGATGTTGCGCCGATTATTGAGAAGTATCTGGAAGGTAAGGCCGGACTGGTTCAGTCCGGGGTACTTGACGGATTCACTGCTGACCAGGTACGCGAATTCTATAGTCCTGGACCGGGGGAGTATGTGCTGACTACCCGCATGACGGACGGATCAGCTGCGGTAATCTCCCGCGAGCGGATAAAGTCCGTTTTGCAGGGGAAGGTTGATGCTATGGAAGCTGCTGGAATTCAGACGATTCTGCTGGCCTGTACCGGTGTTTTTCCGGGACTTCATACGGCCAAGGCCCATCTGATTGAACCGGACCGGATTATCCCTCCGGTTGTTATGGCGATGCTTGACGGACGCCGGCTGGGGCTGATTGGTCCTCTGCCCGAGCAGGAAGAGAGCATGAATGAGAAATTCGCGGGAGCCGGAGCGCGGCTGCCGTTTGCAGCTGCTTCTCCGTATACCGGTACGGAAGCGGATTTCCGAGCGGCTGCTGAGCGCCTGCGGGACTTGGCGGATGTGATTGTGCTTGACTGTATGGGATATGTGGAGCAGCATAGACAGTGGGCGGCCTCCGCAGGAGTGCCTGCCGTGCTGTCCAATGCCCTGATGGGCAAGCTGGTAGCAGAAATGGTGTAACCGGGAGGAAACGAGAATGAGTGAGCAACGAATACTGATTAGCATGAATGTCCTTAAGGACTGTCTGGGGCTTGGCAGCGGTGAATTGCTGGCTGTAGTGGCCGATGACGACAAGCGGGAGCTTGCCGAATCCGTCTATGAAGCAGGGAAGCGGCTCGGGGCGGAATCGATGCTATTGATTATGCAGGCACGGAGCAAATCCGGCGAGGAGCCGCCGGCTCCGATTGCTGAAGCTATGGCCAAAGCGGATGTGGCGATATGCATTACGACACATTCGATGACACATACGGCGGCGCGCAAGCAGGCAGCCGCAGCGGGAACGCGGGTGGCGACCATGCCGGGCATGACAGATGACATGTTCAGCCATGGCGCGATCACTGCGGACTATGCGCAGGTGAAGACATTAACAGAGCAGGTTGCTGCGCTGCTGTCTGAGGGAAGCCAGGTGCGTGTAGTTAAAGACGGACTGAGTCTGAGCTTTTCGATTGAGGGCCGGGATGGCGTGCTCAGCACCGGATTGTATCTGAATCCGGGCGAATCGGGCAACCTGCCTTCGGGCGAGGCTTATATTGCGCCAATGGAGGGTACAGCCACCGGCCAGATTAAGGTGGACGGTTCGATTGCAGGTATTGGCGCGCTGAACTGCCCGATGGTGCTGGCGGTAGAGCGGGGCCGTTTGGTTAGTGCAGAAGGCGAGAGCGGTGACAGGCTGCTGGATATGCTTGGTCCCGGTGACGGCAGGCTCCTGGGCGAGTTCGGCATTGGTACAAACAGCAAGGCCAGAATTACAGGTGTGGTGCTGGAGGATGAGAAGGTCTACGGGACCATCCATGTCGCTTTTGGCAGCAATAATACGTTCGGCGGGGTTGTAGCGGCTGGTGTGCATATTGATGCCGTTGTGATGAAGCCGGATGTATATATTGATGATAAGCTGATTATGCGTGCAGGAGAACTGCTCTAGGCTGCGCGGCTGCTGTGTTGTTGTCAGGGTTATGGCGGTACGGAATGAAGCAAAAGTATATGGTGAGGATATTCAGAACGCAGAACAATGGCTGACCAGGGGGAGATAAGGATGCTTGGAATTATACGTGTAATCACACTGCAAGAGGAGTCTGCAATTCATTTGCACGGAGAATTGATTGAACACCGGTATGGCCTGCCGGTAATCAGCCGCTGTATTCCTGATCAGCCTCAGGGCGTATACAATGACGAGACCGAAGCAGAGTCAGTGCCGAAGATTATCAGCCTGGCCCGGGATCTGGAGCAGCAGGGCTGTACGGTCATCGGCATCAGCTGTGCCGCGGATCCCGCGCTGCTGGAAGCTAGGATGGCAGTAAATGTACCGGTTCTGGGCGCAGGCTCTTGTGCAGCCCATATGTCGCTGGCATACAGCGATAAGATTGGCGTGCTGACGATCCTGACCGAAGTGCCGCCGCTGATCCGCAGCATTCTCGGCGATGCTTACCTCGGCATGGACCGGCCTGATGGGGTAACGACCACTCTTGATTTGGGTACGCCTGCCGGACGGGCAGGCGCACTTGCCGGAGCAGCCCGGCTGGTGGAACGCGGTGCGCAGGCCATAGTCCTCGCCTGCACCGGGTTTGCCACCATCGGCCTGGCGGCGGAGCTGGAAGAACAGCTCGGCATCCGCGCGTTTGATCCGATCCTTGCGCTTGGCGCTGCGGCCGCTGCGGCTGCTTCCTTGCCTGGGGGAGTGCGGCGCTGATTGCGCTGTGCAAGATGCTAAGCAGGGATACTAGTGCAAAGTAGAGTTACTAGTGCAAAGTAGAGTTACTAGTGCAAAGTAGAGTTACTAGTGCAAAGTAGAGTTACTAGTGCAAAGTAGAGTTACTAGTGCAAAGTAGAGTTACTAGTGCAAAGTAGAGTTACTAGTGCAAAGTAGAGTTATTAGTTCAAAGTACAGATAAAGTTAAGCGTTCCTCCAGACTTCGGGTCCGGGGAACGTTTTTGGTTGTTGAACTAGTTGTTTAACAAGCTGTTGAACAAATTGAGTAACTAAATCAAGATTTTTTGTCACGTCAGCGAGCTGTTCCTGAATGAAGGAGAGTGTAAATTGAGATAAGTGGGGAGGGAGAGGAAGTGAGGAAGTGAGGGGCACTAATGCCCCTGAAACCGCCGAAAGTCGCCCGCTGCCTGAAATGAGGGGCACTAATGCCCCTGAAACCGCCGAAAGTAGCCCGCCGCCTGAAATGAGGGGCACTAATGCCCCTGAAACCGCCAGAAGTAGCCCGCCGCCTGAAATCAGGCCACAACCTCCACTAATCTTGCCGCAAGCCCCCCCTCTGCAAGCCCACTTGCTCTCTTCTCCCCTGCCAAATTAATATTTATCTGCAATTTTATATATTTTTCCTGTGGCTGGGCGGGAATGTCTGATAAACTAGCGGGAATGCGAATGTAAGCTGGTGGCCTTCGAGTGGCTACGGGGGCTTACGGGTGATACGGGTACGTACAATTGGCATATTTCAGGAAAAATCATGAAATACTGAAGACAGCAGAGGGAGGCAGAATGTTGAATACACGAGGAATTACGCTACGGGAGCTGATGGAGCTCTCTGTTCTTGGGAAAGCGAAGGTTATTAGCGGCCAGCAGGGGCTGGACCGGGTAGTCCGGTTCGTAGATATTATGGAGGTTCCGGATCTGAAGGGCTGGATCAGTGAAGGCGTCATGCTGCTGACTACGGCGTATTCCATCCGCCATGATCCTTCGCTGCTGACTGAGCTGATCTATACACTCGACAATCTGGGTGCAGCGGCGCTGGCGATTAAGCCGGCCCGCTTCCTGAAGGAAATTCCCCAAGGAGCGATCGAGGCCAGCAATGCCTGCGGTCTGCCTATTGTGGAGATCCCGCCGGAGATTCCGTATACGGATATTACCCAGCCGGTGATGGAGCTGCTGCTCGGACGGCAGGCAATGCTGCTGCGCCGTGCGGAGGAGGTCTACCGCACGCTGACAACAATGGTGCTGGAGAACAGCGGCATTCAGGCGGTCAGCGATAATGTGGCGGATTTCCTGAAAGCACCGGTTACGCTTGTGGATACGGATCGGAAGATCATCGTATCCTCGCCGGCTGATTTCGACTGGTCACAGAGCCATGCTCCGCTGAACTGGAATATCCATGTGGACCGGCGGACGGTAGCCAGACTGTTGGTGGATAAAGAGCAGCTGGATGATATGGAGGAAGTGGGCATAGAGCAGGCCAGGCTTGTCTTCGCTCTGGAGCTGATGCGGCGCAAGGTCGCTGAGGATACCGAATTCCGGCTGCGCGGCAACTTCATCGATGAGCTGCTGACTCCGCCGCTGCCTTCGCGGCATGAGGTGGAGCGGCGGGCACGCCAGCTCGGGATGAATCCCGAGCATAAGTGGGAGGTTGCTGTAATCGAAGGGGAGACAGCACCGAGTGAGGAAACGGTGAACCGGCTGCTGGAGCGGGAAGCGAAGAAACGCGGAGTTACACCCCACGTAGAATACCGCTCCAGCCGGGCCGTGCTGTTCCTGCCCACGCAGGAGGGCCGTAAATTCACGCCGGGCGGAGATGCACAGGAGCCCTGGGAGAAGACGCTGGAGGGCTGGATGAAGGACAAAAGCGAAGGTCTCAGCAGCTACAGAAGCGGAATTGGCACCTCGGAATACCTGTGGGACATCCACACCAGCTACAACGAAGCGCGCAAAGCCTTGTCTATCTCCAGAAGGCTCGGACAAGGGACAGGCGGTGTCACCCGCTATGAAGAGATGGAGGTATACCACTTGCTGGAGGGCCTTGGCGGTCCGGGCTTCGAGCGGCTGTTCGAGCGTAAGCTGGGTAAGCTGCTGCAATACGACCAGGAGCATGACAGTAATATGATGCTGACGTTCTATCATTACCTGGAGTGCCGGGGCAGCCTGATTGAGACGGCGAACAGTCTATACATCCACCGCAACTCGGTCAAATACCGGCTGGAGCGGATCCGCGATATTACCGGCTTCGATCTGAATGATCCGCGCGAGCAGTTTGTCTGCCATTTGTGCCTGATTTACTACTACCTGCAGGAAAAATAGGCGGGACTGGAACTTTTATGGAATTGTATGTTAGGAAAGATTACATATAGAGGTGTTGATAGTGCACAATCGACAAACGGTTGTGCTTTTTTTTAGCTGAACGGGACGTAGAGTGGTGGTCAAATTCTATGTAGAATTAGCACAACTACTAAAGAGGACAAGGAAACCGCACAGTACCTGACATGGGAAGCGCGTTTCCGTCAACAAGAATGTCACAGCATGGATGGCATAGAAGCCGTAAGGGGGTTGATTCATTGTTTGCTTACACATTAAAAAGACTTGTGCAGATGATTCCAGCCTTGCTAGGTATTATCGTCATCACCTTCATTCTCTCAAGAGTGCTGCCGGGTGACCCGGCGATCATGCTGGCCGGAGAGCAGGCTCCGGAGGAGATTGTGGACAAGATCCGTCAGGATATGGGGCTCGACAAGCCGCTGTATATCCAGTTCTTCACTTACATCGGCCAATTGCTGCAAGGCAATATCGGCTATGCGTATCACACCGGACATACGGTAGCCAGCGATTTGGCTTCGCGGTTCCCGGCCACCATTGAGCTGACCCTGGCCAGCATTCTGATCGCGGTTCTGGTGGCGATTCCCGTCGGGATTGTCGCAGCTACCCGCAAAGAATCGTTTCTGGATCACATTTCACGGGTGTTCTCGCTGATAGGTGCATGCGTGCCGATTTTCTGGCTGGGCCTGATGTTCATTTACGTCTTTTATTCCATCCTCGGCTGGGCACCGGCACCGATGGGACGGATCAGCGGAGACTTGAATCCGCCGGTGCATATCACCGGGCTGTATATTCTGGACAGCATTCTCTCAGGTGATACCGCTGCACTCAAAAGCAGCCTCTCGCATCTGCTGCTTCCGGCTATCTGCCTCAGTACCGGCACCATGGCGATCATCGCCCGGATGACCCGTTCCAGCATGCTGGAGGTCGTGGATCAGGACTTTGTCCGCACCGCCCGGGCCAAAGGGCTGCGGGAATCAGCCGTCATCTACAAGCATGCGCTCGTCAATGCACTAATACCAACCTTGACCGTTCTCGGTCTGCAATTCGGCTTTTTGATGGGCGGCGCGGTCATTACGGAAACGATCTTCTCCTGGCCGGGAATCGGCGGCTATGTCACTGACTCCATTCTGGCTGCGGATTATGCGCCGATTCAAGCCTTTACTCTGGTCAGCGCAGTGCTCTACTGCGGAATTAACCTGGCGGTAGACCTGATCTATGGCTTCATTGACCCGAGAATCCGCTATGAATAGAACAGCATGTGTGAGAGGAGGAGATTGCTTGTGAGCACTGCAGCACATTCAGCACAGGGCAGTCCGGCCAAACCTGCTGCGGCGGTAAAACCCAAAACGTTGTTGTCCCTGCTGCTGCATAACCGTCTGGCTGCCCTGGGGCTAACCTTTATTCTGATCTGGACCGTGGTAGCCATTATCGCACCCTGGCTTGCACCGCATGATCCTTATGTAACGGATATGGCGAACAAACTCCAGGCGCCTTCAGGCAGCCACTGGTTCGGAACCGATAACTTCGGGCGTGATATTCTCAGCCGGGTACTGTACGGTGCACGGATCAGTATCTGGACCGGCCTGATCGCCGTCTCAATTTCCTTTGTCATCGGTGTGCCGCTCGGCGGAATTGCCGCTTACTATGGCGGCCGTACCGGCACCATCATCATGCGGCTGATGGATGTACTATTGTCCTTCCCGTCACTGGTCTTGTCCATGGCGATTGCCGCTTCGATTGGTGCAGGTCTCAGCAGTGCGATGATCGCCGTGGGGATTGTCGGCATCCCGGAATTTGCCCGGCTGATGTTCGGGCAGACTGTCTCGCTCCGTGAGAAGGAGTATATAGAAGCCAGCCGGGCGATCGGCGTGAAGAATACAGTCATCCTGTACCGCCACATCCTGCCGAACGCCCTGGCTCCACTGATGGTTCAGGCTACGCTCGGGATGGGCTTCGCCATCTTGACCGCTTCCAGTCTCAGCTTCCTCGGGCTTGGCGTCAGACCCCCGATTGCCGAATGGGGAGCGATGATTTCTGAAGGCCGGGAATACATTATTTCCGGGCAATGGTGGCTGGTTACTTTTCCAGGGTTGTCCATTGCCACTTCCATCTTAGGCTTTAACCTGCTCGGAGACGGTTTCCGGGACGTTCTTGATCCGCGGTTGCGTTCGGGTAAATAAGGCGGAGCAGGGGATCACTCCTCCGAAGCTCCGCAGTATCCCGGTAAATATAGATCACAGCTTGCCGGAGCTGTTGCGGCAGGGTGATCACAAGCAGCACCAGTATTACCAGTGCAGGCAGGATATAGAAAAGGGAGGAACTACTGATGAAAAGAGTTAAATTATTGTCCACACTCGTCGCTTTTTCAGTCATGCTTGCCGGATGCGCCAGCAGCGCCAATCCGCAGACACCTGCTGCCACTACAGCAGCTTCAGGAACTACAGGGACGGCTGCTCCTGCTGCCAAGTCAAATCTCACGGTTGCTTATTCCGAGGGCGGCACTACGCTCGACCCCGCAGAAGCTAACGATTTGACCTCCGATACACTCGTGCTTGCCGCTTATGATCAGCTGGTCACCTACGGCATCAAAACCGAAAATGGCGCAAGCATCGCCAACACTGAAGACATTCAGCCCATGCTGGCAGAGAGCTGGGAAGTGAACGCCGATAACACGGTGTACACCTTCAAGCTGAAATCCGGCGTGAGCTTCCAGAGCGGCAATCCGGTGGATGCCGAGGCGGTTGCGTATTCTTTTGACCGCGTGGCTAAATCAAGCTCCGGCAGCTTCCTCTACGGAATGGCGGCGATCAAGACAGTTACAGTCAAAGACGCTTCCACAGTTGAAATCACACTGACTAATGCCAATCATAATTTCCTGCAGATTCTCGCGATGTACACCTTCTCTATCGTGGATCAAAAGACTGTAGAAGCGCAGGGTGCTGACTACCTCAAAACGAATGCTGCCGGTTCCGGCCCGTTCACGCTTGAGAAGTGGGACCCGGCGACCGAAGCGGTCTTCACCGCTAATGAGAGCTACTGGCAGGGTGCGCCTAACCTCAGCAAAGTAACCCTGAAATTCACCAAAGAAGCCTCTAACCGCGTACTACTGCTGGATAAGGGCGATGTAGATATGGCGATCGAGATTCCTCCGAAGGATGTTGCCTCCCTGAAGAGCAACACGGATCTGACCGTCGCCTCCAATGCGAGCAACCGGATTCTGTTCTTCGCAATGAACAACAAGGTTAAACCGTTTGACAATGTAAAAGTCCGTCAGGCGATCAACTATGCGATTCCTTATGAGGAGCTGCTGAGCGGGGTAATGTACGGCCAGGCCAAGCAGATGAAGAGCTCTGTGGCGAGCAACACGCCGGGCTTCACCGATGCAGGCTACGTTTACGAGCACAACCTGGATAAAGCTAAAGAGCTGCTGACAGAAGCCGGCTATCCGGACGGATTTACCTTTGACTTCACACTCGGTTCAGGGTTCGATGACTGGGAGGATGATGCGGTCCTGATTCAGGCAGAACTGGCCAAAATCGGTGTGACCATGAACATCAACAAGTTGGCCCGTGCCCAGTTCCTGGAGCAGCAGAAGACGAACAACCTTACCTCCTATATTTCCAAATGGACATCATTTGTCAATGATCCAGGCTACCACCTCGGCTTTCTCCTGTACGGCAAAGGCTCTTCCAACTACATCAACTATTCAAATACTGAAGTAGACAAGCTGTGGGATGAGGCGAACCTGGAGACAGACGCAGCGAAACGGACGGCACTCTATGAGCAGGCACAGGAAATCATTACAACCGAAGCGCCTTGGGCTTATCTGTACGAGTACAACCGCATTGTCGGCATGAGCAACAAGATCAGCGGTTACGCCTTCTATCCGGATGAAGTCATCCGTTTCTATCCGCTTTCGATTACAGAATAAGCAGGTTTGGCAAAAGAGAGCGGACGGGCCATTGGCTTTGTCCAAATATAAGAACTTATTGGTTTCACATGATAACTTATCCTTATATTTCTCGCTGAAACGGTACCGTCCTTAACAAGGACGGTACAGCCGTTTCTACTTGCTCTTCTTTTTCACAAATTCATACAACCCCACGCCAGCCGCAGGGCAGGTACCAGGGAACGTAAAGGAGAATCACAACCATGACTGACTGGAAAAGCAAAGTGCTGGCGGCGATTGATGCAGAGCAGGATCAGCTGCTGGAGCTGTGCTCACAGCTCATCCGTTTTCCCTCGGAGAATCCCCCGGGCGATTCGCGCGAGATCAGCGCTTTTATCATTGATTATTTGAAGCAGGCTGGCATAGATACAAGTATCCATCCGGCAACCGATACGATGCTGAATCTGGTGTCTACACTGGGTACAGGGGCTGAACAGCCGTCCGGCAAAAACCTGATCTTCTGCGGACATACGGATGTCGTGCCTGCCGGAGACCGATCGCGCTGGGATTTCGATCCGTTCTGCGGAGATATCGTTGACGGCTATCTGCTGGGCAGAGGGGCCTCCGATATGAAAGCCGGCCTGGCCGGGCTGATCTATGTGACAGCGCTGCTGTCGAAGCTGGGCGTTCCGCTGGGAGGCGACTTGTCCCTCCTGATCGTGCCGGATGAAGAAACCGGCGGCCACCTGGGTGTGCCTTGGGTGCTGGAACGCGGCTTGATCAGCGGAACGGCAGCAGTTATCGCCGAGCCTTCCGGTCCGCTGAACCCGACGATCGGGCAAAAGGGCAGCTGCTGGTTCGAATTCACCGTCGAAGGCACGCCGGGCCACGGCAGCCTGTCGCCGGTTGTCGGCGACAGCGCGATTGTCAAAGCAGCCAAGGGCATCGAGGCCTTGCAGCGTCTCTGGGATATCAAAGTCGATATTCCAGATGAAGTGAAGGAGATCATCCGCATCTCGCAGGATTATGTGAAGGAGCGCGAACAGGACGGCTCGATCGCCTATCAGGTATTCGATCATGTGACGGTGAATATCGGAACGATCCAGGGCGGAACCAAAGTAAATGTGGTGGCGGACCGCTGCACGATCCAGGTCGATTCCCGTGTACCGTTCGGCGTAGACTACCGTGATGTGCTTGACCGTGCCCGTTCCCTGCTGCTGGAGGCAGGCATTGAGTCCGAAGTGAAGGGCTTCGGCTTCCAGGGCAATGCCAACTGGACCTCGAATGAGGAGCCGGTCGTCAGTGACCTGGTGGAGAGCATCTGTGAAGTCAGCGGGGAAGAAGCTTACGGGGTGCTACAATGGGCGTCCAGTGATGCCCGCCATTTCCGGACGCATAACATACCTGTACTGCAATACGGCCCGGCTGAGCTGTCAACGATTCATAACTTTAACGAGAAGGCACCGGTCTGGCAGATCATCCAATGTGCGAAAGTATATGCCCTGACGGCACTTAAATATCTGGGCGTGGAAGATACAGAGAACTGAATGATTAATTTGTGGGAGGGGCAATTATGACAGAACTGCTGGAAGTATCAGGGCTATGCACCGAATTTCAGACAGCGGCAGGCACGATCCGCGCGGTGGACGGCATCAGTCTGTCAGTGCGCAAAGGGGAGACGCTGGGGATTGTCGGCGAATCCGGCTGCGGCAAAAGTATCACCTCCCTGTCGATCATGCAGCTTCTGCCCAAACGGATTAGCCGGATTGCCTCCGGCCACATCAGGTTTGAGGGCAAGGATATGCTGGAGATGTCGATGAAGGAGGTGCGGGGTATCCGGGGCAACCGGATTGCGATGATTTTTCAGGAGCCGATGACCTCGCTGAATCCGGTATTTAAGATCGGCCGCCAGATTTCTGAATCTGCGCGCTACCATTTGAAGCTGAGCAAGAAGGAAGCGGCGGAGCGGGCGGTGGAGATGCTGCGCAAGGTTGGGATTCCCCGGCCGGAAAAGATCGCGCAGCAGTATGCCCATCAGCTCTCCGGAGGCATGCGCCAGCGGGTAATGATCGCGATGGCGATGGTCTGCAATCCCCAGCTGCTGATCGCGGATGAGCCTACAACGGCACTGGACGTAACCATTCAGGCACAGATCCTTGATCTGATGCGCGAGCTGCAGGTGAAGGAGGGCATGTCCATTCTGATGATTACGCATGATCTTGGCGTAGTCGCCGAGATGTGTGACCGGGTCGTCATTATGTATGCCGGTCAGATCGTGGAAGAGACGGATGTAGCTGCCTTGTACAGCAATCCGCTGCATCCGTATACCCGGGGGCTGCTGGCTTCCCTGCCTCAGCTTGCGGGTGATGAGGACCGGCTCAGCTCCATCCCGGGCCAGGTGCCGAATCCGGCTAACCTGCCGTCCGGGTGCCGGTTCGCGCCGCGCTGTCCGGTGGCTGTAGAGCGCTGCAGTGAGAAGCTTCCGGAGCTGCTTGAGGTGCAGCCGGGCCACACATGCCGCTGTATTCTGCAGCAGGAGGGAGTCATATGAGCACAATCCTTGAAGTCCGCAACCTGAAGAAGCATTATCCGATCCGCAAAGGCTTCTTCTCCAAGCAGGTCGGTGCTGTAAAAGCAGTAGACGGCATTACGTTATCCGTACAGCAGGGGGAGACGCTTGCGGTGGTCGGTGAATCCGGCTGCGGCAAATCCACCACCGGCCGGGCCATCCTGCGGCTGATTGAGCCGACGGAAGGCGAGATTATGTTTAACGGCACCGATGTGCGCGCTCTGAGTACTGAACAGCTGCGCAGGTTCCGTACCGATATGCAAATGGTGTTCCAGGACCCTTATGCTTCACTCGACCCGCGCTGGACCGTCCAGCGTATACTGGAGGAGCCGCTTCGTACACACGAGTCCGCTCCGGCCAGCGAGCTCAAAAGCCGGGTAGAGCAGCTGATGGAGGTGGTGGGCTTGTCCCCCTATCAAGCCCACCGCTTTCCCCATGAATTCTCCGGCGGCCAGCGGCAGCGGATCGGGATTGCCCGGGCGCTTGCACTGAATCCGAAGTTCATTGTCTGTGACGAGCCGGTATCTGCACTGGATGTCTCTATCCAGGCCCAGGTGCTGAATCTGATGCAGGATCTGCAGGAGCAATATGGCCTTACCTATATGTTCATTTCCCATGACCTGTCCGTTGTGAAATTTATCAGTGACCGCGTGGCAGTGATGTACCTCGGACGGATCGTCGAGCTGGCACCGACGGGGTCACTGTTCGCGAAGCCGCTGCATCCCTATACGCAGGCGCTGATGTCGGCAGTCCCAGTGCCGAGTCCGGGAGTGAAGAAGCAGCGGATTGTCCTGACCGGTGACGTTCCGAATCCGGAGACGCCGCCGAGCGGCTGCGCCTTCCATCCGCGTTGCCCCTATGCCATGGACCGCTGCAAGAAAGAGGCTCCGGTGCTGCGCGAGCTGGACTCGGGCCATCAGGTCTCCTGCCATTTGTATTAATGCATATAATGTAGAGTTAAGGGCCATCCGGCAGCGGGTGGCCCTTGCTGTGCGCGGGTGAGAGTCAGACTTTAGCCCTAGTATGGCAAGCCGAAACAGATACGAGTGTCATCTAGGAGCAGCGCCTTATTTTCTACGTTGTTCGTCCGTTGTTAAGTGCCATTCTTTTCAGAAACAACACTGAAATATTTCATTTAAAATTGAAATAAATAATTAACCAACCTATAATTATAATTAAATAACATCTGAAATGGGAGGAGATGGAAGGGGAAAGTGAAAAAAAGACGTGAATTATGGATTGATGCGGCCAAGGGCTTCAGTATTATTTTTGTAGTGATGGGCCATTCCGGCGATGCGGCAGCGAATCATTATTTGTCCTGGTTCCGGATGCCGTTGTTCTTTCTGCTAAGCGGGCTGGTGTTCAAACCGGTCGATCCCGGACGTTATCTGGGTTGGGCGGCGAAACGGACCAAGGGACTGATGACTCCCTATTTTGCCTACGGTCTCCTGATTGCGGTGGTACTGCTGCTGTTCAGCTTCAATATACGGGGATTCGCGGAAAATATAGCGAGGCTGTTCTACGGGGGGCTGTCGCTGACCGGTCCTTACGGGGTGTTCTGGTTCATCACCTGCCTGCTGTTTACGCAATTGCTCTTTGGATACATCGTCAGATATTCCCGCAGAACACAACTTCTCCTGATCACCTCCGCCTACCTTGTCTCCCATTTGATCTCCCTGACCGCGCTTAAGAACTTCAATCTTCCCTGGAACATCGATGTTGCACTGCTTGCGGTTACTTATTATGCACTCGGGTTCTATGGCAAACAAGCCATTCCTACGCTAATCAGCCGCTATTCGGCCTTGCTGGTACTGCTTCCTTTGTCTACACTTGTGCTGCTGCTGGAACGGACAGGTGTCATTCATTACAGTCTGAATATGAAATACAAAGAATATGAGTCGCTGGTGCTGGATCTGGCTGTTCCGCTGCTGATTTCCTTGTCGATCTGTGCGGCGGTGTACCAGCTTGCAAGGCTGATTCCGCTGGGCTGGATGGGCAGCCTTGGAAGGAATACCATCACCATTATGTATCTGCATCTGCCTTTGAATTACAGCCTTAAATATCTGCTTGGTGCGGATTACGGGCTGGTACCCTTCACACTGATTGGAGTGGTTCTGCCGCTGCTTATCGCCAAGTGGACTGAGCGCTACCCGGTATTGTCGAAGCTCTATCTTGGAAAAGGTACAGGCAATCATCCGGCAAACCGGCACGGCAAGGCTGCATCTGTCTCTAGTAATGGATGAATCTGCTGCATAAATAGGCAAAGCTATTGATAGAAGTGCACAAGCTCTTTTTCATAATGTTCATATACTTTAGTAGAACATGAGAAGGAGTGATACAGCATGGTTAAAACGCTTTTGGATTATAATGCATCGGTAGTTACACCGATTACTAACGGGGTTTCCATTCCGGTTCCGATTTCTCCGGCTGGCGTGCAGATTGCAGGAACGTCGGTTTATATCGATCCGGCGGTTCCTGCCCATTTCCCGAATAAGGTAGAGCTCAAAGCAACAATCGGCGTAAACGTTACGCTGGATACCCCGAATATCCTGGTGCGCATCTGGCGTGCAGGCTTCGAAATCTTTTATGCACGGGCAGAGTACGAGGATTTCTTCAATGACGACGGCATTATCTCGTTGCATATGGTAGATATCAACGTTCCGGCTGGTGTCCAGAACTATCAGCTGATTGTTGAGAATCAGGATGCCAATTCTACGGCTGTTGTGGTTGGACCTGTTATTTTCAGCGCAATGGCCATTGGAGGCTAAGCCGGCAGCCATTATAGATGCTGATGCCGAATGAAACCTACGAACAAACAAGGTGTCCAGAGCCGATGTAGGCTGCTGAGACACCTTTTTATTTCGCTCATTTGCTTTACTCTTCAATGTTATCTTTTATCACATTCCGGTTAAAACTTATATTTTTATTTAAATTTGCGTTATATATATTGACACGGGGCTGGGCGGATCGTATTATTACCCTAATAAATATCTTTTTTTTGATCTTTTTAAAGGTCTAAGGTTTGAACCATATAACATTAGTGCTGATGAAATGGAGTGTGAATGAATGCAGCTTCAATTTCCATTGCAATTCGAGAAAGTGAACTCCAAAAAGGTAAGTGATTTTATCCTCGAACAATTAGAGGAGGCTATTATTCTGAAGGAGCTGCTCTCTGAGGAGCAGCTGCCAACGGAGAGGGAGCTTGCGACAATCTTTAATGCCAGCCGGCTGGCAGTACGTGAAGCGCTCGGGCAGCTTGAAGCCAATGGGCTGATTGAGAAGCGTGTGGGTGCCAAAGGCGGAACCTTTGTCCTCCCGGTTACGATGAACTCCCACCGCCGCACGAAAAAAGAAATTGAGCGGGAATGGGACAAGATGCTCAAGGTATTCGAGTTCCGAATGCTGATTGAACCGGAGGCAGCCTTTCTTGCAGCCGGACGGATTACACCGGAGGAATTGGAACAGCTTCAGGAGCTTTTGGATATGAGCAGAGCTGAGGATTGTCCACGGGAATTGTTCCGGGCGCTGGATGTGAAGTTCCATCTGAATATCGCGAAGTCTTCCAATAATCTGTATTTTGAAAAAGCGGTTCGCCAGATCCGGACGCAGATTAATCCTGCACTCGATCTGATGCCGTATAACCATGAAATCCGCTCAGTAAACTGTGAGAATCATAGCCTTCTGCTTGAAGCTATTCAGGCCAGGGATGCCGGGCTGTCCAAAGAAATTATGCGTCAGCACATTGCCAAATCGGCGGAAGCTATTTATACAAGGGTTTTTGACGGAGGAGAGAGGGGGTAGCGCGAGCAATGTCCATGGATCATATTCTGAGCCTGGCACAAGAGCTGGGCAGCCGGCTTACCGGCTGGCGGCGCGATTTACACCGGCATCCCGAACTGGGGTACCAGGAAACGCGGACAGCAGCAATAGTAACAGAGCATTTGAGGAATCTTGGGCTTGAAATCACCACACAGGTTGGCGGTACAGGTGTTGTCGGACTGCTGCGGGGAGAACAGGATGGGCCGACCATTGCCCTTCGGGCAGATATGGATGCTCTGCCGATTCAAGACCTCAAGGAAACCGAATACCGCTCACAAAATGCGGGTGTGGCCCACTTATGCGGACACGATGCGCATACCAGCATGCTGATGGGCGCTGCAGAGCTGCTTACCGGTCTGGGGAAGCCGCAGCATGGGAATATTAAATTTATCTTTCAGCCGGCGGAAGAAGGACTGGCGGGTGCCAAAGCGATGATTGACGACGGGGTGCTTGAGAACCCCAAGGTCGATGCCATTGCCGGCATTCACATGTTCCCGGGTCTGGACACAGGCACCTTAGGCGTTTCCAAGGGGGTAGCCTTTGCTTCGACGGACAGTCTTAAGCTCAAGATCATCGGCAAGGGAGGACATGCCGCCCGTCCGCAAGAAGGGATAGATGCAATAGCTGTATCCGCCCAAGTAATCTCGGCGCTCCAAAACATTCCGAGCCGGATGGTGGATCCGCTGGAACCGGTCGTAATTACCATCGGCACAATCAGCGGCGGCTACATGGGGGCAGCTCTGGCCCCGGAAGTCGAGATGGTAGGGACGGTGCGTACGTTGTCCGCAGGCGTTCGTTCGCAATTGCCGAGCCTTATTGAGCAAGTGGTTTCCGGAGTGTGCAGCTCCTTTGGAGCGGGCTACGAGCTGAGCTATGGCGAAGGCTATCCGATCGTGCTGAACGATGAGGATATGGTAGATCTGATGACAGAGACCAGTGAGCAGCTGCTGGGCAGAAAGGTATGGAATTACATTAAGCCATCCACAGGCGGCGAAGATTTTGCCTTTTATTGCGAACAGGTTCCTGGAGTATTCTTCCGACTGGGGTCCGGGAATGCTGACGAGAGCACACGTTACCCGCTGCACCATCCGAAGTTTGACCTTGATGAAACGGCCCTTCCGGACGGGGTTGCGATGTTGTCGGCGATCGCCTTGAATTTTGTGAACCGAACCTAGAACAGATACGAGGAGTGGAAGAGATGACAAAGCGTAAATGGACTTCAGGCTTGTTAACGTTTCTGGTAGCGGCAGTGGTGTTATCCGGCTGCGGAGGTAACAATGCGACTGGCGGGAATACGGCACAGAGCGCGGCACCTGCAGCAGGCAGCAATACTGCAGAACAGGGCAGTAAAGTGCTGACGATTGCTAATATCACCGATATTGAGAGCTTTGATCCGCACAACAACAACAATACGGTCAGTGAATCGGTGCTGGTCAATGTGTTCGACTACCTGCTCAAGAATGACAGCGAACAGAAGAAGGTGCCTGGACTGGCCACCTCCTGGGAGCAGGTGGATGATACCACCTGGCGTTTCCACTTGCGTGAAGGCGTGACCTTTCATAACGGAGATCCGTTTACGGCCGCAGACGTGAAATATACGATTGAACGTGTAGCCAAGGACAGTGCGCTCAAGCAGAACTCATATTTTAAAAACATTGTTGAAGTAAAGGCAGTTGATGATCTGACCGTCGACATTATTACTACCGGGCCGGACCCGCTGCTCCTGAACCGTCTCTCGAAGATGGGCGCAGGCATTCTGCCTTCCAAGTATATTGAAGAGAACGGCATTGATGCCTTTCTGAAACAGCCGGTAGGTACAGGTCCTTACAAGTTCAGCAAATGGACAAAGGATGATCGTGTAGAGCTGGTGAAGAACGATAATTATTTCGATGGGGCGCCAAAATGGGATGAAGTTGTGTTCCGTTCCATTCCGGAAGCTTCTACCCGTGTCTCTGAACTGCTCGCCGGAGGAATCGACATTGCTGCCGGAATTCCATCTACCGATGTAGCCCGTGTGGAAGATGCTGATCGTAAACAAATTGTTAAAGCGCCTATCCAGCGGGTACTGCAGTTGATCCTTCGTCAGACTGAAGGCAGCCCAACCGCCGATCCGAAAGTTAGAGAAGCAATTGATCTGTCGATTGACAAGCAAGGGATTGTAGACAGTATTGCCGGCGGAGCCGGTATTGTCACCCGTACCTCTGTAACTCCAGGTAACTTCGGAGCGGATGCCTCTCTCTACAAGCAAAGTTTGTATGATCAGGCCAAAGCCAAGGAATTGTTGAAGGAAGCCGGTTATGCTGAGGGCAGTCCGGAGCTGACGATCTCCGTATCCTCGCAGTACAAAGAGTACTCCGAAGTCGTGGCCGCCATGCTGGAGCAGACAGGATTCAAGGTCAATCTGGATGTGCTGGAGCCGAGTGCATTCAGCGAGCGTTACAGCTCGAAGTCCTTTAAAGAAATCTTCATGATCGGGATCGGCAACTCCCTGTTCGATGCCTCCAACAACTACAACCGTTTCCTGGCGGAAGAGGCGAAGGGTGAGACGGATTACAATAATCCGGAAGTCGAGAAGCTCCTGCAGCAAGCACTGGTGAACATGGACCCCGCCTCGCGTGAAGAAGAATACAAGCAGGTGCAGCAGATTCTGGCGGATGACCGCCCAGCTGTATATTTGTTCCAGATGGAAGGAATCTACGGGACTAATGACCGTGTGACCTTCACACCGAGAAGCGACGAAATGTTCTTCGCAGAGGAAATCACGCCTGCTAATGAATAGATGCGATAAGAGCGGCGGGAACCTGGACTTCAGGTTCCTGCAGTTCTTTCATGAAGAAGTCAAGCTTGGCTGAGGCTGGAGGTGAATCAACTTGCTAAAATATATCGTCAAATCTCTGCTGCAGGTCATCCCGACCTTACTGATAGTCTCTCTGATCGTGTTCGTGCTGGTCCGGGTTACAGGTGATCCCGTAGCGCTGATGCTGCCGGAGACGGCAACTGCCGCGGACCGGGCGGCATTGACCCAGGCGCTCGGGCTGGATCAGCCGCTCGCGGCCCAATACATCAAATTCCTGGGCAGTGCACTGCAAGGGGATTTCGGCAATTCGTTCCGCTATGGGGAATCCGCGCTGCCGCTTGTCCTTGAGCGGCTGCCGGCCAGCTTCGAGCTGGCTGCCGCTGCGATGCTGTTCGCTGTTCTGATGGCGATCCCGCTCGGTATAGCTTCTGCGGTGAAGCGCAATACGTTCACCGATCTGATGATTTCCGGGGTCTCGGTTATTGGCAAGGCGATGCCGAACTTCTGGATGGGCATCATGCTGATTCTGCTGTTCTCGGTTATTCTCGGGGTACTGCCGGTATCCGGGCGGGGAGGATTTACCCATCTGGTGCTGCCTGCGTTCACACTGGGCGTGGGGCTCGCGGCACAGATGACCCGGCTGATCCGTTCGAGCATGCTGGACATTCTGAACCAGGACTACATCCGCACCGCGCGCAGCAAGGGTATACAGGAGCTGCTGGTTGTAGGCAAGCATGCTTTTCGCAATGGAATGATTCCTGTGGTGACGATTATGAGCCTGCAGTTCACCAGCCTGATCGGCGGAACCTTGATTACAGAGACGGTATTCGCCTGGCCGGGCCTTGGACAGCTGCTGGTCGTTGCAGTGAATACGCATGATATGGCGATAGTACAGGCAGCTGTTTTTGTGATTGCTTTTATTGTGGTAGTTACGAATATTCTGACCGATGTAGCCTACCGTCTGCTCGATCCGCGGATTAAATACAACTAGAAGGGAGGAATGTGCTATGACAGGGTCTACTCTGAGTGGATCACTGGATGGAGCCATCGACGGGCTCGTTGCAGAAGGTAAGCCGTCCGGGTTCGGACTGGGCTGGAAAAGGCTGCTGCGCAGCAAGACCGGAACCTTCGGCGCTGTTCTGGTGCTGCTCGTTACACTGACAGCGCTGCTTGCACCGCTGCTCGCCGGGCAGGACCCGGCTGCGATTGACCCGCTTAACCGGCTGAAGCCGCCGATGTGGATGGATGGCGGCTCTGCAGCCCACTGGCTGGGCACAGATAATCTCGGCCGGGATATGTGGAGCCGGATCGTCTATGGTTCGCGCGTCTCGCTGATCGTAGGCATCGGGGCTGTACTCGTCTCAGGGCTGATCGGCGCGGCACTCGGCTTGCTGTCAGGCTTCTACGGTAAATGGGTGGATGCGGTGATTATGCGGGTAGCTGACTCTTTTATGGCTATTCCGACAATTCTGTTCATGCTCGTTGTGCTGGCTGTAGTCGGTCCCGGACTGACTACGCTGATCTTCGTCATCGGGGTGACAAATTGGGTGTCCTACACCCGTGTCGTGCGCGGAGAGGTGCTTAGCATCAAAGAACGGGACTTCGTCAAAGCGGCGAGATCGGTAGGGGCGAAGAACGGGCGGATCGTGCTTAAGCATATTTTGCCCAATATTCTCTCTTCGTTCATTGTCCTCTCCGGGATGAATGTGGCGACGACCATTATTATGGAAGCCTCTCTAAGCTTTCTGGGGCTCGGCATCAAGCCTCCGGCTGTCTCCTGGGGCGGCATGCTGAGTGACGGCAGACAATATATAGCAACAAGCTGGTGGGTTGCAACATTTCCGGGGATAGCGATTACCATAACCGTGCTCGGTGTTATTTTTCTGGGCGACTGGCTTCGTGATGTGCTGGACCCGCATATGAAGGCGAAAGGATAAGGGGGAATCGGACATGACCCATTTGCTGGAGGTTCGCGGCTTACAAACTTATTTTCAAACTGAAGGAGGGCTGCTCCCTTCGGTGGACGGCGTCAGCTTCTCGGTGGACCGCGGGGAAACCCTGGCGATTGTCGGGGAATCGGGCAGCGGTAAGAGTGTGACCTCCATGTCCATTATGGGGCTGGTGGCTTCACCGGGACGAATAGTGGGTGGAGAGATTTCTTTTGAAGGCAGGGATCTGCTGAAGCTGTCCCGGAGTGAGATGCGGAGGCTGCGGGGCAACGACATCTCTATTATTTTTCAAGAGCCCATGACCTCTCTGAACCCTGTATTCACGATTGGCAATCAGATCAGCGAAGTACTGCGCAAGCATCAGGGACTTGGCAAACAGGCAGCAGCACAGAAAAGCATTGAAATGCTGGAAAAGGTCGGCATTTCGAACGGCAGGAAGATTGCACGAAGCTTCCCCCATCAGCTCTCCGGAGGCATGCGACAGCGGGTTATGATTGCCATTGCGCTGGCCTGCCGTCCCAAGCTGCTGATTGCGGATGAGCCGACCACCGCCCTTGATGTGACTATTCAGGCGCAAATTCTTGATTTGATTGAAACCCTTAGTATAGAGGAGAACACCGGAGTTATTCTTATTACACATGATCTTGGTGTTGTGGCTGAAATGGCGGACAAGGTGGCTGTGATGTATGCCGGTGAAATTGTGGAGGAGGCCTCGGTCTTCGAATTGTTTGAGCATCCGAAGCACCCCTATACAATAGGCCTTTTGGGCTCACTGCCCAAGATAAACGAGCAGCGTGAGCGTCTGGATTCCATTCCCGGCTCTGTGCCGAATATGCTTTCCATGCCCTCAGGCTGCCCCTTCCACCCGAGATGTACTTATGCGGATGAGCGCTGCAGACAGATCAAACCCCGGCTTGAGGAGAAAGCGGCGGGACACCGGGTCAGCTGTCTGAAAGCAGAGGAGGTGCACTGATGAGAAGTCACCGGAAAGAGGTACCCTTGCTGGAAGTAAGGGGGCTGAAGAAGTATTATCCAGTCAAGAAGGGCTGGCTGGGAAGAGAGTCAGGCGCGGTTCGTGCTGTAGACGGGCTGGATTTCCATGTATTTCCGGGTGAAACACTGGGAGTAGTTGGAGAGTCGGGCTGCGGTAAATCTACGATGGGCCAGCTCGTTACCAGGCTGCAGGAGCCTACCGAAGGCGAGATTATTTTTGAAGGCAGAGACCTTGCAGCACTGAGCGAAGGTGAGATGAGGCGGGTTCGCCGGGACCTGCAATTTGTGTTCCAGGATCCTTACTCTTCACTCAATCCGCGAATGAAGGTGTTTGACGTAGTTGCAGAACCGCTGATCGTCCACGGTCTGGCGAAGGGAGCAGAATTAAAAAGGGAAGTCTACCGGCTGCTTCGGGCGGTGGGGCTTGACGAGAATCATGCCGCCCGTTACCCGCATGAATTCAGCGGAGGACAACGGCAGAGAATCGGGATAGCCCGTGCGCTTGCGCTGAATCCGAAGCTGATTGTCTGCGACGAGCCGGTATCCGCGCTGGATGTATCCATTCAGGCGCAAATTCTCAATTTACTGAAGGATCTGCAGGAGGAATTCCAGCTAACCTATATCTTTATTGCTCACGGCTTGCCATCCGTCAAGCATATCAGTGACCGGATTGCAGTCATGTATCTGGGACGGATTGTGGAGATTGCCGAGCGTGACGCGCTGTTTGAGCGGCCGGACCACCCGTATACCGAAGCGCTGATGGCTTCGGTTCCGGTCTCCGATCCGAAGCTGCGCAAGAAGCGGACACTGCTGAGCGGCGAGCTGCCGAATCCGGCGAATCCGCCGCGAGGCTGTGCCTTTCATCCGCGCTGCCCGTATGCGACCGGGCTGTGCCGGGAGCAGGCACCGGAGCTGGTGGAGCATCAGGAGGGCCATTATTCGGCTTGCCATTACCCCCTGCATCGAAAGGAGCATGAAGATGCCGCAAACACCAAGTAATTATTTGAAAGAGATGAGCTGGGCCGCCTTCACGGAACGTAAAAATGAAACGGATCTGGCCATCATTCCAGTGGGGGCCATCGAGCCTTACGGCCATCATCTGCCGATGGGCTCTGACACTCTGGTTGCAAGCAGGCTGGCGGAGCGGGTTGCTGCCCGTACCGGCGCTGTCATTGGTCCGGTGCTGGAGGCCGGGGATTCGGCAATGCTGGATGAATTTCCGGGCACGATTACAATTTCTCCCGAGAGCTTCAAGGGCTATCTGAACGATGTCATGAACAGTCTGCTGAAATGGGGATTCAAGGATTTCCTGTTCTTGAACGGCCATGCGGGAAATGTTGGCATTATCAGCCAGATTGCTTATTCGCTCAGGGAACGCACCGGTATCCGCAAAGCACAGATCGATATTTGGCGCTTCATGCAAACCGTGGACCAGGACGTGCTGCAGTCAGGGGCACTGGCCCATTCTCATGCCGGAGAGGCGGGCACCTCAGTAATGCTGGCGCTGTACCCGGAATTGGTTCACATGGAGCTGGCACGCAGCGTACAGCGCAAGTCGCCGGATGCTTTTCCGGAGATTATGAAGTATGGCAAGCTCTCAGACAACAGTGAATGGGGGACGATGGGCAATTCTACGCTCGCAACAGCAGAGAAGGGCCATCATCTCGTAGATCATGCGGTAGACCGGATGGTACGGTTTCTGCATGAGGAGTGGGGAATCAGGGATAACGCACAGCTGGCAGCACTATCAGAAGAATCATGAAGGAGGGACTGCACGATGGCACACCCAGACTGGCGTTTTGACACCTTGGCTGTCCATGGCGGGCACCAGCCGGATGACCTTACCAGAGCTGTCTCACAGCCCATTATTCCAGCTGTGGCGTATGCGTTCCCGGATACGGATACTGCCGCTGAAGTAGTTGCGGGCCAGCGGGAAGGCACGTATTACGGAAGATACGGCAATCCGACAACGCAGACGCTGGAGCGGAAGATGGCCGAGCTGGAGGGCGGAGAGGAATGCATTGGGCTTAGCAGCGGCATGGCGGCAATCTCTGCCGCACTGCTGGCGTATCTACAGGCAGGAGATCATGTTCTGGTCACTAAGGATGTATATGGCGGCACTTATAATTTTGTTACGTTGATGGCCCCGCGTTTTGGAATCACTCATTCATTTGTAGACTGTACTGATCTAGAGGCAGTGTCTGCGGCTGTTCAGCAGAATACGAAGGCAATATTTGTTGAGACACCGTCCAATCCACTGCTGACTGTGCTGGATTTAAGTGCTTTGGCTGATCTGGCTCATTCCCGCGAGCTTCCGCTGATTGTGGACAGCACGTTTATGACGCCATATCTGCAGAAGCCGCTGGAGCTTGGGGCAGATATTGTCGTACACAGCGCAACCAAATATATCAACGGACATGGCGATGTCGTGGCCGGGCTGGTGATTGGCCGCAAGCCGGTTATTGAATTCATCCGCAAGCGCATTACGGGGGATCTGGGACAGAACCTTAACGCATGGGAGTCCTTCCTGATCCTGAGAGGATTGAAAACTATGGGCCTGCGGGTCCGCACTCATTGTGAGAATGCGCAGAGGGTCGCTGAATACTTGCAGGGGCATCCCTTAATCAGCAAGGTCCATTATCCGGGTCTGGCCGGGCATCCGCAGCATCAATTGGCACAAGTGCAGATGAGGGGCATGGGCGGCATTGTCTCCTTTGAGGTGGAAGGGGGAATGGCTGCAGGCAAGAGGTTCATGGACAGCCTGAAGCTGGCGATGATATCCTTCAGCCTTGGTGATCCGGAGACGCTGGTTCAGCATCCGGCCAGTATGACCCACTGTTCCATCCCTGCTGCAGAGCGGCTGAAATTCGGCATTACCGACGGTTTGATCCGCATGTCTGTCGGGCTGGAGGATGCGGAGGATATCATTGCCGATCTGACGCAGGCGCTTGCTGCATTGCAGCCGGATTATAAGTGCAGCAATGTTGTAGGAACTGGTTCCTGAGTTCGCGTTCAATCTAAGGAGGATCTGCTTATGGGAGCAAAACGGGTTGAACCCGAGACTTTGAGGCAATACCGACTGGTCAGTGACCCGGCGGTACATCCAGCCGGTCACATGGCAGCCTACCTGGTAAAGGAGATTCACCCGGTAAACAATGAGTACCGGACCTATATTCGGGGGGTGTCCCTGGATGGAGATTCAGATACGCTCCTAACGGAGGGCGACAAGGACAGCGCTCCGCAGTGGTCTCCGGATGGAAGCCGCCTGGGCTTTATGCGTGATGCCGGGGTTGGACGGCAGGTATGGGCGGTATCTCCCTCGGGCAAAGAGCCAGTACAACTGACAAATGCCAAGCGCGGGGTCCTCAGCTTCTCCTGGTCACCGGACAGCCGGATGATTGCATTTACGGCTAAGGTCAGCAATGACAACCATATAGAATCACTTCCCCCCGAGCAAGCCAAGTCGCTGGAGAACAGCCTTGGCCGAGCTTATGAGCGGACGATTCCGAAGGCTGAAGGCGCGGGCTGGTGGGACGGCTTGTATTCCCATCTATTCCTGCTCTACACCGGCAGCGGCAAGGTTGTCCAACTGACCTCTGGGAAGTATAATGCCGCGCAGCCGGCATGGTCGCCGAATGGCCGGGAGCTTGCTTTTCTGACGAAGATTGTGGACGAGGAGGTGCAGGACCCTGATCTGCTGCCCTTCAATGATCTGTATACGATGGATCTGACCGACATGAGGGTTAGAAAGAGATCATCTTCGACTCTGAATATCAGCCAATTCACTTATTCTCCTGACGGCAGCGCGTTTGCACTTATCGGAGATGACCGCACCTATGGGAGCGGAACCCATAACCGTCTGTATGCTTTGCCCGCTGAAGGAGGCACGCCGGAGGTCTTCCATGCCGAGACGGAAATGCAGCTCGGTAATTTTGTGTTGAATGATGTGAAGTCAGGCATGGCGGCTCCGGGCCCTCTGTATTTGAATGGCGGGACTGATCTGTATGCACTGGGAACTTCACAGGGCGGGGTTCATCTATACCGGTTCGTCCGGAATGAGGCTCCGGTGGCTCTTACAGCTGGTGAGCTGGATATTCATCAGATCTCCGCTGCTGCAGATGGCCCCTATGTGGTGGCTGCCGCCATGGATAAGAGCGGACCTGCAGAGCTGATCCGTGTTGATACCCGGACGGGCGAAGTGTTTGGATTAACGAACATGAATAAGACGCTGATGGGCAAGTTACACGTGATTCTTCCGGAGCCGGTTGCTGCAGATACAGCTGATGGCTATAAGATCCATGGATGGATCATGAAGCCGCAGAAGCTGGCAGAAGGGCAGAAGGTGCCGCTGATTCTGGTCATTCACGGCGGCCCGCATGCCATGTATGCACCAGCCTACAGCCATGAGCTTCAGGTGCTGGCTGCAGAAGGCTATGCGGTATTGTTCGCCAATCCCCGGGGCAGCTTCGGTTACGGTCAGGATTTCGCCAAGGCCTGCCGCGGGGATTTCGGAAATGGCGACTATCAGGACCTGATGGATATCGTGGATGCGGCTGTTGCGAATTATAGCTTCATTGACGAGAATCGGCTGGGCGTAATGGGCGGGAGCTACGGGGGCCTGATGACCAATTGGATAGCTGGACATACCACCCGTTTCCGCGCTGCCGTCTCGCAGCGGGGCATCTCCAACTGGTTATCCTTCTATGGGCTCAGCGACATTGGGATCACCTACACAGAAGGAATTGCCGGCGGCAATCCATGGGACCATGCGGAGCAGCTGTGGTCCAGATCTCCTCTGGCCTATGTGAATCAGGTGAGAATTCCAATGCTGATCATGCATGGGGAGCAGGATCTCCGCTGTCCTGTCGGACAGTCGGACGAATGGTATACCGCACTGAAGCGTCTCGGGAACCCGGCCCGTCTGCTCCGTTATCCCGGCTCAGGCCACATGTTCCTTAAGCTGGGCAAGCCTTCTTACCGTGTACAGGCCCTGCAAGAGGTTAATTCCTGGTTCAAGCAATATTTGACCGGAGGTGATGAGATGAAGCAGAGAATGCAGCTTCCGCTGCCCCTTGCTCTGCTGCTTGAGAACGTCCGGAGCAGCGGAATGCCGGAGCAGACTGTGATTGACAGTTTGAGGACAAAGGATTTTTCAGCTGTGCAGAGCTTACTGGCTGAACCCGGAATGGACACCCGGGAACGCGCACAGCTTGCTGAAGACATGCATGTGGATTGGGAGCAGGCGGTCCGGGAAGGATATGAATTCGGATTCCTGCATACCAATGGACTGAAGAAGCTGCTGAGGTTCCGGTTCCGGCTGATCGAGAATGAGGATTATGTACAGATGGGAGCAAGTCTGAAAGGGCTTGAGCTGACCAGGGAACAGGCGGAGATGCTTCATACCCTAATTTACCGGCAGTGGAATGTGGTAGAAGAAGGACCGGCTGCGGGAGAAGATTCAAGGAATTATACGCTGCAGAGTAAAAGCGAACTTGTATAGTGAAGCAGTCCAGGCAAATGCCTTTACTCGGAATAAACATGAACTAAAAAAGTTATTCTATAACTACAGCCCACATCTTGCTGACAAGGTGCGGGCTTTTTAACGCTTCATGCAGCGTGAATTATATGGAGCTGATTCTAGTGTTATTTGCTAAGCTCCTTTTTTCTGCGCAAAAATGGAATAATTTCCTGCACTTTTGACGAAACTGGAACACAGTACCTGTGAAATGAAGGTTAACGTTCAGGAGGGCAACCATTGTGAGAAAAATTCGTTATGTAACGCTTGCGCTGTGCATCGCTGTTTCGGTTCTGGGAGGGGCATCCGGCGCTTTTGCTGAGGAAAAATCCAAAGGCACTGCCAATGCTGGCAATACCGGAAGCACTGCAGTTGACCTCGCACCCGGGGCACGTTCTGCCATTCTAATGGATGCCAGCACGGGCACGATCATCTACGAGAAAAACAGCCATGACAAGCTGCCGCCGGCCAGTATTACCAAAATTATGACTATGCTGCTGACCGTGGAGGCGCTGGATGAAGGCAGGCTGCAGCTGACCGACAAAGTGCGCACCAGTGAGTATGCTGCATCGATGGGCGGTTCTCAGATTTTTCTGGAGCCGGGTGAGGAAATGACGGTGGATGAAATGCTGAAGGGCATCGCCATGGCTTCCGGCAATGACGCTTCTGTAGCGATGGCGGAGAAAATCGCCGGCTCGGAGAGCGCTTTTGTGGATCTGATGAACCAGAAAGCTGAAGCCTTGGGTCTGAAAGATACCCACTTTGCCAACTGCAATGGACTGCCGGCAGCGAATCATTATTCATCTGCGCATGACATCGCCGTAATCAGCCAGGAACTGCTGAAGCATGAGCGGATTATCAAGTACACCGGCTCCTATCAGGATTACCTGCGCAAGGATTCGGCCAAGCCGTTCTGGCTGGTCAATACGAACAAGCTGGTGCGTTTCTATACAGGCGCTGACGGCCTGAAGACGGGGTATACGGCTGAAGCGAAGTTCTGCCTGTCCGCAACTGCGGCCAGAGACGGACTGCGTGCCGTTGCGGTTGTACTGGGTGAGCCGAATACCAAAACACGCAACAGTGAAGTGTCGTCGATGTTCGATTACCTCTTTTCCCAATATAAGCTGCATACGATTCACAAGGCGGGGGACCCCATCGGCACAGTGAAGATTGAGAAGGGCGTGAAGACGGAGCTGCCGCTGACGGCGAAGGAAACTTACAGTGTATTACTCAAAAAAGGAATTACCCAGGAGGGTATCCGGCATGAGCTGGTGCTGGAAGAAAACTTGAAGGCTCCTGTGGCCGCAGATCAGACTGTCGGCAAGCTGGTCGTATATCAAGGGACTGACGTGCTGAAAGAATACGAACTGAAGGCAGGCGAAGATGTGGCTAAGGCAGGCTGGTGGAAGCTGTTCAAGCGTACAACGGGGTCGCTTTTTACCATTGATTAGAGCTAGTGATTAATTTCTTGCATTTTGTAGATTCGTCCCATGCTTTATGTAAGTTCTTAGGGGTTTTCTTCTAGTTTTGTCGTGAGGCAGGAATCCTCAATTGCGGTGTAGAAAACCTTGTCCTTGTAGGGGAAAGAATGGTGTTACAGGGCGGTTGTCCAAGCAACGAAGAGGAGAGTGGCAAGGATGAATTCTCATGTGGAGATGGAGCATCACCGGGGTGTGCTGATTGTCCGTTTGTCTGGTGAACTGGATCATCACGCAGCCGATTATGTACGTATGGATATGGATGAAGCGATTATGCGGGGCCAGGTGGAGCATCTGATTCTCAGCCTCAAGGAGCTGCAGTTCATGGATAGCTCAGGCCTCGGAGTCATTCTGGGAAGGTACAAGCTGATCCGCAGCAAGGGCGGCAAAATGGCAGTCTGCGATGCCACAGCACCCGTGAAGCGCCTGCTGGAAATGTCGGGCCTGTTCAAGATCATGCCCCTATATGACGACGAGAGCGCTGCACTCTCGGATTTGGAGGTTGCGTTATGACAAATAGTGAAGCTCGTAACTTCATGAGCGTCCAGTTTGCCGCACTGTCGGAGAATGAATCATTCGCACGTGTGGTAGTGGCATCTTTTGTCTCCAGGCTCGATCCGACCATGGAGGAGCTGAATGACCTGAAGACGGTTGTGTCGGAGGCGGTCACCAACTGCATTATCCACGGATACGACAGTGATCCTGCAGGAGTGGTCAGCATCTCCGCTTCCATTGATGTTGAGACGGTGCATTTGACGATTGAAGATCAGGGCAAGGGCATTGAGGATTTGGAGCTGGCCCAGCAGCCGCTGTATACCTCCAAGCCGGAGCTGGAGCGGTCGGGCATGGGTTTTACCATTATGGAGAATTTCATGGATGAATTCGAAGTTACCAGTGAACCGGGACGCGGCACCTCCATTTCAATGAAGAAAACCATCGTCTCGAAAAAAGCTTTATACAATTAGGGGTTGGAGCCATGGATGCAGAGTCAAAAAAAGCTCCGCCGACCTATTTGGACGATGCGGAGGTCAAACGTCTAATCGCACTCAGTCAAGCCGGGGATCATACGGCCCGCGACACGCTGGTCAATTGCAATATCCGCCTCGTCTGGTCGGTGGTGCAGCGGTTTATGAACCGTGGATATGAACCGGATGATTTGTTCCAGATCGGCTGTATCGGACTTCTGAAGTCCGTTGATAAATTCGACCTCAGCTATGAGGTCAAGTTCTCCACCTATGCGGTGCCGATGATTATCGGCGAGATCCAGCGGTTCCTCCGCGATGACGGCACACTCAAGGTCAGCCGCTCACTCAAGGAAATGGCCAATAAGGTGCGTAAGATGAAGGATGAAATGTCCAAAACGCTCGACCGCCTGCCGACCATCGGCGAAGTGGCGGAGGCGCTGGGCGTGACACCCGAAGAAATCGTCTTCGCCCAGGAAGCCAACAAGCCGCCGACTTCGATTCATGAGACGGTCTTCGAGAATGACGGCGATCCGATCACACTGATCGACCAGATCGCCGACGAGTCGCAAGAGCGCTGGTTCGACAAGCTTGCCTTGAATGAGGCCATCGGAGCCTTAACCGAGCGCGAGCGCCTGATCGTCTACCTGCGCTACTACCGCGACCAGACCCAGTCCGAAGTCGCCAGCCGCCTCGGCATTTCGCAGGTTCAGGTGTCGAGGCTGGAGAAGAAGATTCTCGCGAACATCCGTGAGCAGATCGCGCAGTAGGCCGGAATCAAGGGTTCAGCAGCGATGCAGCAGTCAAACAGCCCCGTCGTTGGCGTTAACCGCCAGGGTGGCGGACTGGAAGTACAGTTGAGCATGAATAGGGTATGAGGATGTACAGTGACGGGTGCAAGGAACGGCAATGTGTGCAGGATGCAAGAGGCTGCCTCGGGAGGGGCGGCTTTTTGCTGTGGACAGGACGCCCAAGACAATGGAACCGCCGCCGCTAATGTGACCATTGCCGCACCGCCACCGCGTTAGTTACCGCCGCCGATACGTTCGCCTTTGCCCACCGCCAGTCATTCTCGCCGCTGATGTCACAGCCATCTCTCTATTAAGACGCTGCCCCCGTCATCAATATCAGCCAACTTCCGCCTCCACCGCCCAAAATGTTGTTTAGAGCTAACACATATCGGATTCTGAGTCCGCGTGCTCCGCAAATCCGTCTGATTAGCTGAAATAGCGGAATTTCAGTCCTCCTCTCCCCAGCCGAAGGATTATATATAGCCTATGCCGTATTATGTTGGGCAGCGTTACCTATGATAAACTCGTAATCATATATGTTATTTTTGACGCCAATGCGGCATTTTAGTGAGGAGGTCTGATATGGATTATTCGAAGGTCAGTAAAGAGGTTTCATATGCACTGCGTCACGCGCCTTGGGAGTATGAACTGGAATTAGATGATGAGGGCTTTGTAGAGATACAGCAGCTATTAAGCGCACTGCGCCTTGAGCAACAATGGAATTCAGTAACTGCAGATGATCTGGCTAAGATGATAGAGGTATCGGCTAAACAGCGGCATGAGATTGTGGAGGGCAGGATAAGGGCGCTATATGGTCACTCTGTGCTTCAAAAGATAATTAAGCAGAATGAAACCCCACCCCCCGTTCTGTACCATGGGACAGCCAGGCAATGGGTGGAGACGATTCTGCACGAGGGCCTTAAACCAATGAAGAGACAGTATGTGCATTTCTCGGTTGATACCGAAACAGCAAAGCTGGTTGGAGGCCGTAAAGATTCTAATCCTGTGATCTTAATAATTGACGCCGGGCGGGCAGCGAACGAAGGAATCAAGTTTTACCAAGGCAATCATAATATCTGGTTAGCGGACTACATCCCGCCTGAATTCATTTCTGACTAGTACCGCAACCAACATCAAAAAGCGCCCCAACCAGCCAGTTTGAACTGTGACCCGATTTGAGGACGGTTTAAAAGAAATACCCTAGAGCTAGCTCGCAAGGAGATGACTTCTGAATTCGTCAGGAGTCATCTTCTTTAATGTCCATTGGTATCGCTCGGAGTTATAGTAGGCAATATATTCCGAAACACGAGCCCTGACTTCTGTGAGATTCTGACAATCTCGAACGCTCATTTCATCTTTCATATGCCCAAAGAACGACTCCATCGATGCATTGTCCCAACAGTTCCCTTTACGGGACATAGACTGTTGAAAACCTGCCTGCTCAATTTGGAGACGAGTTTTAGGATGTGTGTAGTGCATGCCCTGATCGGAGTGGAAAATGGCTTCTGGATGAAGATTTCCATCAAGCCGTTCCAGCAGACGCCGAATGGTTTTTTCAACGAGTGGTAACTCTAGTGTCCCTGCTACACAGTCAGCAAGAATTTGCCGGGTTGCTCCATCTTTTATGCACGAAAGATAAGCCCACTGTCCGTTTCCGTACCGCAGATAGGTGATATCGGTTAGAAAGACTTTCTCCGGCTCTTTCTGGTCAAATTGGCGTTTCAGTAAGTTTGCGCAGGTCTGATGCTCCTGCGTTGCCTTTGCCATCTTACGGTACGGATTAGCTTGCCGTAAGGCTGCGACAAGGTTAAATTTACGCATTAATCGGCGAATCTTCTTGTGATTCATGGTGACACCGCTGAGATGCTCCAAACGCATCTTAATCACCAAAGCGCCAGCTCTTCCTTGTAATGCGTTGAAGTGTTGCTTAATAAGAACAAGGTCGCGCTCGTCGTCGGCTGCACGGAGTTGACGCCTTTGCTCGGCGCCCAGCCATCTGTAATAGCCACTGGTGCTCACAGCGGCGACTCCACATAGATAACGAGTCATACGGCTTAATCCATGGGCTCTCAGGGTGTGATAAATGATTTCGTAGCGCTCCGAAGGTGTTAAGGTTTTCCTTGGTTCCGTTCGAGCGCTTCGAGCTTTTTTAGAAAGTCGACCTCAGCTTCTAGTAATTTAATCTTCGCCTTTGCGCGCTTCAGTTCTTCGTCAGCAGACAAGGCACATGCAGGCTTTCGTCCAGCGCTGCCTTTGCCACGCCGTTCTTCCAGTAGTCCTAGTTCACCATATTTAGCAAAGCTATCTCTCCAGCGTTTCAAACTATGCTTTGGTTTTTTAGAACCGATGAGATTTAGGTCAAAGCCCGCCTTAAGAAATATTTCTGACGGGGGTGTCCCCTCGTTGTAGGCCTTCACTGCCGCCAACTTAAACTCAGCAGTATACGAAATATTCGTCTCGGATACTCGCTGAACATTTGGATTCTTCTCTAATCTTCTAATGATATCTTCCGTAAATAGGGTTCGATTTAAATTTCCCACAGTCTTATCCCGCTCCTTTTCCAATATTCTGATTAAAACACAAAAGACCCACAAGAAGGTCACTTTTTTCAAAGTGTCTTTCTTGTGGGTCACAGTTCAGTTTACGGCTAGAGGGACGCTTTTATCTTTTACCATGTGTTCACATATCTCTGCCTAAGGCGCTACAATTACACCTATGGAAATCATATAATTCCCTGGTGCCAAATAGTTCGCGGCATCGTCCCCGGATAAGGTGTAGACTACGGTGATGATTTTGCCGCTGCCCACAGCAGCGTCGCTGTAAGCCGCCGTTGCGCTGACCGTTACATCATCTCCCGGAAGGACTCCAATCAGAGTGCCTGGAGTAACTTGCGCTGATAGCGTTCCGTCAAAGAGCTTGGACTCCGTGATGGCTGGTGGGGTAATGTCTAACTGCAAGGCAGTGATAATCCCCGTGCTTATGGTGTAGCTAACAGGCGGGAGATAATTGCCAGCGTCTGGACCTGTCAAAATGTACGAAATAGTTATGATTTTATTCATTCCTACATTGACATCGCTGTATTCACCAATACCTTCTACTGTGACGATATCACCAGGTTCGATTCCGGTCACGGCCCCGGCAACCACTGCCGCCGCAGTAGTTCCATCATAGACTCTGGACCGTGTAATCTGGTCCTTATCAACTTCTCCATTCGTAGCGATGTAGTTCACAGGTGCAATATAATTTCCGGCATCAGCACCGCTAAGTGTATAGACTACAGTTATGGTCTTGCCCGTACCCACTGCAGAGGTATCATAGTTGGCAACGGCGCTCACACTGACATCTTCGCCGGGGATTACTCCAACGAGCTGACCAGGGATAACAGCTGCCGTGGTTGTTCCGTCCTTGAACTTCGCCAAGGTCAGATCCGGAGCCCCGACGGTCAATGGATTCAGCGAGATGATCCCCGTATGTACGGTGTATGGGGCTGGAGCAATATAACTGGCTGCCTGGGCTCCGCTTAAGGTGTAGATAACTGTTATAGTCTTGCTGATCCCGGGCACCGCGCTGCTGTAAGAAGCGGATGCATGCACTTCTACTACGTCACCGCTCAGCACGCCTTGCAGAGGACTTGCGGTTACCGCTGCGGTGGCAGTGCCATCATAGGTTCTGGACTCCGTCAGTGAGGCCGGAGCATCTAGGGACAGCTCAATGGCTATAACCTCAATCGTGCTTGAAGGGATTGAAATATTGCCGGAGCTATCTACAGCATATACAACATAATGATCTGCAGGCAGGCCCTGCGTGTTCAGCTGGGAATAGACGGAGGCAGTTACCGCCAGCTTTATCCCGTGGTCAGCTTGGACAGAATTCTCCAGACCGGTTGGGGTGACAATTACTGTAGAAGGGACCAGATACAAATAACCCGCTTCGTTACTTGTCCCGTATACATTGTCTCCTACAGTAACGGCTCCAAGAGTTACACTTGTAAGGATCGGGGCTGTCGTATCTGCCGGATCAGGAGTCACAGTCGGAGCCGCTGTAGGTTCTGATGTTGCTGTAGCTTCCGGTTCTGGTGCTGCTGTAGGTGTGGAGACAGGTGTGGACGTTGGAACTGAAGGAATATCGGGGTTCCGGGGAGGTGAAGGTGTAGCCGTCGGTGAAGCTGTTGGACTGGCTGCCGGAGAGGCAGTTGCCGAAGGGGTGACCGTGCCTGTATTATCCGGTGTACTGGCCGGTGCAGCCTCAATGGCCTTAGTCCTAGTTAATGATACTACTGCTTCCGCGCGTGTAATATCCCTGCCGGGCTTGAAGCTGTTATCTTCGGAATACCCTTTCATGATCCCTGCGGAGGCTACTGCATTTACAGAACCCAGTGCCCAGGCGGCAATATCCTTGGAATCGCTGAAAATAGCGCTGGTCTGCGCTGCATCCAGCTTCAATAACCGGTTGATGATTACTGCGGCTTCCTGTCTGCTGATGGTCTTGCCTGTACCGATGGTCCCATCTGAATATCCGTTGACATATCCGGCTTTGACTGCTTTGGCAACCTCGGCGTAGGCCCAGTTGCTTGAAGAGAGGTCCGTATAGGAGACAGCCGCAGTTTCAGTGAACCCAAACGCACGATTAATCAGCGCCATGAATTCGGTTCTTTTCAGACTGTTATCCGGCTTGAAGCTGCCGTCGGCGTATCCCTGAATGAACCCGTTTTCAACCCATTCCGTCACTTCGTTCTGAGCCCAGTGGCCTGTGATGCCTGTTAATGAAGGTGCTGCCGCGCCAAAAGCTGTTCCAACCGAAGAAGAATAAAGTGCGGTAACAATCATTAGTGTGGAGAGAAAAAGTCTGCCGGGTTTAGGGTTCAATGTTATGCCTCCTGAAATTTGTAATGTCTCCGATGAAATAAGCTGTTGTTATTCGCGTTAAATATCCTCCCAGGCTCCAAGATTTGCTAAATGAAATAATAGTAACACACATTATTAAAAATTAATTAGAATAAAATTAGTTTGTGTAAATTTAATTTATCAAAATATAAACCTGACACTGGTCAATAAACTAAGGGCATGTAGCATAGATAGGCTAACCCGGATCTTGAACAATGATTTGTAACCTTTTCCTCTTGGAATGGCACTTATCCTTAGAACAGATGAAAATACAGAAATGAGGTTCGCAGGCTTATGCTGCAGTGGATTGAAGAAGCACAGAAAGGGGACGCCGGAGCATTCAGGCAGCTGACAGAGCATGTCCGGGGTATGGCTTACGTAGTGTCTTACCATATGCTGGGAGATGTTCAGCTGGCGGAAGACGCGGTGCAGGAGGCATTTATTGAGGCGTATATGAACCTTGGGAGTCTGCAGGAGCCGGCGGCGTTTCCGGGCTGGTTCAGAACCATTGTGGTTAGGCAGTGCCACCGGTTGCTGCGGCGCAGACACCAAACACTGCTGCCGCTAGAGGCAGCAGTACATGTCGCCGGGTCTTCTCCAGGCGTTGAGGAAATTGCCGAACGCAGAGAATGGGCACAGGTGCTGCATAGCTCGGTGGCAGAATTGTCCGCCAGGCTGCGGGTACCGCTGCAGCTGTTCTACTTCTATGGCTATTCGCTACAGGAGATTTCCGTTTATTTGGGAATTCCGGCCGGAACGCTGAAGAAAAGGCTGTATGACGGCAGACGCAAGCTGAAGGGGGCTTTTCCCGTAGCCGATCTTGCGGCCGCATTGAATCTGTTACAAGAGGGAGGACAGCGTATGCTGCATATTGTGAACGGTGATTTCGTTGGAGATAAGCTGAAGCAGGGGATTGTCCAAGGAGATGTGCTCGTATGGAGAGAAATCTACACGGCGGGGCCGATATTCATGAATCCGTCGTCAGCGCAGGAGCGGCGGCTGCGGGCGGAGGTTCTGCAGGCCACACTGGGAATTCCGGCAGAAGAATATATGAAGGGCTGTGAGGAGCAGGAGCGCATGCTCAGCGGATTTCAGCGTTATGATGAAGTGGTCCTGTGGTTTGAGCATGATCTGTTCGACCAGAGTATGCTGGCCTACCTGCTGCACTGGTTCAGCAACCGGAAGCTGGGCAGCACGAAGCTGAGTCTGCTCTGCATCGGGGAATTTCCCGGAATTGAGCTGTTCCATGGTCTGGGCCAGCTTACGGCAGAACAGCTTCAGACCTTGTCCGGAACCTGGCAGAATATCGGCACGGAGGAGCTGCAGCTTGGGAGCAGGCTATGGCAGGCATATGCATCTCCAGACCCCCGGCAGCTGGCACAGCTCCTGGAAGAGAGCAAGCCCGAGCTGGCCAAATCCGCGTTTTCTTTTGCCTATGATGCCTTTAAGCTTCATCTCTCACGTCTGCCTTCAATTGATAACGGTCTTGGTATTGCCGAACAGACGACGCTTGAGGCTGTGGCTGGCGGAGCGGATACGCCCCTGAAGCTGTTCCGTCAAGTTACAGATGCACTGCACCGACTGGGAATGGGAGACGTGGAATACTGGAAGGTTCTTCGCACGCTGACGGCTGGAGAGCATCCTCTGCTTATTATTGAGGGTACGGCAGAAATTACAGACTACAGAGAAGTACCGGAATTCCTGAACCGCACAGTTATTATGTCAGAGCTGGGGGAGAGGGTATTGGCCGGAACAGCGGATAGAGTGAGGATACAAGGTATAGATGAATGGTACGGCGGGCTGCATCTGCAGGGGCATGAGGTGCCTTGGCGCTGGGACAGCGCTGCTGAATTACCAGTGCAGGTCGAAACGTAACACAGAGCGAATAGTATTGGATGAAGAGGGTTCCCGGCTGAACAACGGGCTAACCTCTTTTTTCTGCAGGCTGCTGTCCGCATAACCGCTTACAACCGGTTTTCAGCAGCAGGGCCGTGCGGAAATCCGGGTTTATCTAAAAAAGCTGAGAATACTCCACCCTCGATAGGGTGGGGATGAATCAGTAGTTTTCGATTTCAAGACGAACATATGTGCTATAATATGGATGAGATCACTAAAAGGAGGTGTTGCACATGCTCGTGTCTGCGCAGGAGGTTTCTCCGAAACCCCTGGTTCATCAAGCCTATAAATATCGGATCTACCCCAATACAGAGCAACAGCAACTCATTCGTCGAATGTTTGGCTGCTGCCGTTTTGTGTTCAATTACTTCTTGGGAGCTTGGAATCAAAGGTATGCGGAAACGGGAAAAGGCTTGTCTTATCACGCTTGTGCGACACAACTCCCCGGTTTAAAAGCACAATACGACTGGCTGAAAGAAGTCGATAGCATCGCTTTGCAGTCGGCTGCCCGTCATGTGGCGGATAGCTTTGATCGTTTTTTCAAGAAGCAAAATCAAGCGCCACGCTTCAAGAGCCGAAAGCATCCGATTCAAAGTTACACGACCAAATTCACCAACGGGAATATCGCCATGGAGGGCAGTCGCTTGAAGCTCCCCAAACTCGGCTGGATACGTTTTGCAAACTCCCGGAAGCTGGAAGGCCGGATATTGTCCGCTACCGTTCGTAAAAACGCCAGCGGGAAATTTTTCGTCTCGCTCGTTTGCGAAGTTCAAAAGAACCCTCTGCCTCAGGTGGATACACCTATTGGCATCGACTTAGGCTTGAAAGAATATGCAGTATGCTCAAACGGCGAACATATCGCCAATCCTCGCTTTTACCGTCAATACGAGAACAAGCTGGCGCTTTGGCAGCGGCGGATGGCTCGGCGTACTCCGGGCGGCTCCAACTGGAAGAAAGCAAGGCAGCATATCGCTCGTATTCACGAACGCATTGCCAATAAACGAAATGACTTCCTCCACAAGCTGACCACGAGACTGATTCGTGAAAACCAAACGATTAGTATCGAACATCTGCGTGTGGCGAATATGATTCAGAACCCCAAGCTTTCAAAATCCATTGCTGATGCGTCTTGGGGCGAGTGGGTGCGACAGCTGACGTATAAAGCGAAATGGTATGGACGAAATCTTCGGATCGCCGAAACGTTTGAGCCGACCAGTCAGCGTTGCCATGTGTGTGGCACAATCCACCCCGAGGTGAAGAACCTGTCCATTCGGGAATGGACGTGTACGGCCTGCGGGACGATCCATGACCGTGACGAAAACGCCGCTCACAATATTGAACAAGTAGCGGTTTAACCCCCACCTAACCAAACGATAGAATTCAACATTTCACTAGCGTCAAAAATGTAAAACTGCGGGAACGCAGGGATCGCTTGCTCCATAAGAAGAGGGTACTCTTCTGTTCGCAAGAATCCGCCACTTCAAGCGTTAGCTAAGTGGGGGAGAATTCAACAGTATAATTAATATTCTGAGTGTAAGGCTTCTTATGAAAAGAAGAGGAGGAACGAGTATCAGAACTTTAGTGATTAGTGACATTCATGGATGCGTGGAGGAATTCAACCTGCTGCTCCGCAGAGCCAACTATATCCCCTCCGAAGACCAGTTAATTCTGCTTGGTGATTATGTGGACCGGGGGCCGGACAGCAGGGCGGTGGTTGAGCAGGTGAAACGTCTTGCGGAAGAGCACGGTGTTATCGTGCTGCGGGGCAATCATGACCAGATGGCGTGTGATGCGCTGGCCGGTGAAGATGACAAGCGCGATACACACTGGATTACAGGTGGAGGATTTCATACCTTGCTGAGTTATTGCGGAGGCCGCGATTCGGTCCTGCTGCGCCCGGATTCAGGCTGGAAGGAGTATGCGGAGATGAAGGAATATATGCGCCGCGAGTATCAGGAGCATCTGGATTTTCTGGGTACGCTGCCTTTCTATTATGAAACGGACACCCATGTATTCGTCCACGCAGGAATTGATCCTTCTCTTGCCGACTGGACAAGCCAGCGGGAGTATGATTTCATCTGGATTCGCGAGCCGTTCTACAATCATCCGGTAACCTCTACCGCAAAGACGGTCGTATTCGGCCATACCTCCACGGTAGATTTGCAGGACGGGGCAGGAATCTGGTTCAGCCCGCATGGAGACAAGATTGGCATTGACGGCGGCTGTGTATATGGAGAGCAGCTGAACTGTCTGGAGATTAATGAAGACGGGTATAAGACCTATTCAATCCGGTTTGGCGAAAAGGAATAACTGCAGCCGCGATTACCAGCCCAGCTGCTGATTCCGGATCTCCTTGTCCCACAGCTCCTTGAGCCTCACCACATGCTCCGCCGGCATCACCTCATGGCTTGCGGATATATTCTCGGCCAGCTGTGTGCTGCTGCGTACTCCGGGAATAACGGTGGTGACCTGAGGGTGAGCAAGGATGAAGCGCAGCGCAGCCATAGTCATGGTCGTCTCTTCGTCCGTTATGAACCGGATGCGATCCACCAGGGCCGCGCGTTTCGCGATCACCTCCGGAGACCAGCGGCTTCTTACCCCTTCGAAGGTGCTGCTGCTGTCATATTTGCCGGAGAGCCAGCCGGAGTCCAGAGGGACCTTGACGATAATCGCTATGTTTCTCTCATGGGCCAGCTCGAAAGCTTCCGCCGTTTCCTGGTAAAAGATATTGAACATCACCTCCATAACGCCGATATCCGTATGGCGGATGACCTCCAGCATTTCCGGCACGGAATCGACCGAAACTCCGTAAGCGAGAATTTTTCCTTCAGCTTTTAGCTTGTCCAGCTCGTCGTAGTGACCGTATTTGCCGTCCAGCAGCTCAAAAGGCGGATTATGAATCAGCACGGAATCCACATAATCCGTCTGCAGACGCTGTAAGCTGCCTTCGACGGAGGCCCGAATGTGGTCCGCATCAAAGCTGGTGCTGCCATCTGCCCTGTGACCGAATTTGGTGTTGATCACAGCACCTGTGCGTCTGCCGGATAGGGCTGCTCCGAGCAGGGTTTCACTGGCACCGTGCCCGTAACCCGGGGCGGTATCGAAGAAATTCATGCCGAGCTCCAGCGCTTCATGCACCAGAGAGACCGCTGCACGATCCTCCATAGCCTCCCAATCCTGCTTGTTCCCAAGCTGCCAGGCACCGAAGCCAATCTCCGATACAGTCTTTCCCGTATTGCCGTACCTTCTTCTATTCAAGCGTATCCACTCCCGTAAGGTTATTATGAAAACCTGCTCTTAATTGGTTATAATTGGAACATCTATACCGTATTGTAGAACCTTGAAGCCTAATAAGCAATGCAGTAAATGCAGAAGTCTGGTTAAGTTCTACTGCAGTAAGGGGGAAGAAATGTCCAATTCACTGTTAACCAAGAACGCTTTAGCCCGGTCACTCAAAAAACTCATGCTCGCAAAGCCCCTGAACAAAATTACGATCCAGCAGCTTACAGCGGATTGCGGCGTGACCCGGCATACGTTTTATAATCATTTTCAGGATATCTACGAGCTGCTCGGCTGGGTCTACAGGTCAGAGGTAATTGAAGGGCTGGAACCCTACCGCTGCTGCGCCGGCTGGAAGCAGGGATTTTTAAGCGTCCTGCGGTACATCGTGAGTAACAAAACCATCTGTCTGAACACCTTTCATTCGCTTGGACGCGAGCATTTGGAACAGTTTCTGTACGGAGTTATTTATGGTGTCATGATCAGGGTAGTGGAAGAACTGGACGGGCAGGAGCAGGATCGTGAAGGACAAAAACAGATACCGGAACAGGGGAGAAGCCAGGCCAGACAGGACATTGCCGATTTCTACACACTGGCTATCCTTGAACAGGTGATCCACTGGCTCAAAGCAGGGGCAAATACCGACCCGGCCGAAATGGTGGAGAAGGTAGCGCGGATTATGGAAGGAAGCATCGCCCGGGGCCTGGAACACTACCAGGCTGCCGCCGCCCACCCGGCCCAGTGAAATGACACAATCTACGGCAGATGTGTAATCCCTGTACAGTCACGCCAAGCTGTCCATAGAATTCATTGTTCACGGTGGGTATAGTGAAGGCAGTTAGCAGGCACTTATCCCCAGATCATGGAAGGAAGAGGACATATGGGTACCTATCAAAGAATTCATCCGCTGGTACAGGAAGGCATCGCTTCACGTAAGGCATATCTCGTAGGAGGGGGGATCGGCTCGTTGTCGGCAGCCGCTTTCCTGATCCGTGACGGCCATATGCCGGGGCGCAATATTCATATCCTTGAGCAATCAGCGGTCTATGGCGGCTCGATGGACGGGGCAGGGAATGCGAAGGACGGCTACAGCGCCCGCGGCGGACGCGAGATCGAAGAGCATTTTGAATGCTTCATGGAGCTGTTCGGCTTCATTCCCTCATTAACGAATCCGGACCGGACGGTGCTGGATGAATTCCGTGAGCTGAATCTGGCAGAACCGATCGAATCCCACTGCCGTCTGGTAGAAAAGGAAGGGCAGCCCGCCGATTTCTCAACGCTGGGGCTCTCCACTGCACATGCGCTGCAATTGGGCAAGCTCACTCTGGCGACGGAAGAAAGACTCGGAGCGGTGACGATCGAGCAGTTTTTTGACCCGACCTTCCTGGAGACGAATTTCTGGTATTTCTGGCGCTCAATGTTCGCCTTCGAGAATTGGCATAGCGTAGTTGAGGTGAAGCGTTACATGGAACGTTTCATGCACCTGATCTCCGGGATGAACCAGCTGAAGGGAATCCTGCATACCGAATACAACCAGTTCGATTCACTGATTCTTCCCTTGATGAAATGGCTGGAAAGCCAGGGGGTCCATTTTGACAAAGGACATCAGGTAACAGATCTGGAGCTTGATTTCACCGGCGGGGAGAAGACCGTAACCGCTATTCAGCTGCTCGTAAACGGAACACCGAAGACCCTCTCAACAGCACGCGGAGATCTGGTTATGGTCACCAATGGCTCGATGACAGAGAACTCCACCCTGGGCGATTTGGACCATCCGGCGGTTCTGAACCGCTCTGTTACGGAACGCGGCTGCTGGAGCCTATGGGAGAAGCTTGCCGCGAAATCTCCGGATTTCGGCCACCCGGAAGTGTTCTGCGGGGACATCGACAAGTCCAAGTGGCTGTCGTTTACAATGACCTTTACCGATGATGATATTGTATTCCCGTACCTGCTTGAGCTGACCGGGGATGCTCCCGGTATGGGCGGCGTTGTGACCATCAAAGACTCCAGCTGGATGATGTCCTGGACCGCACCGAAGCAGCCGCATTTCATTAACCAGCCGGAGAATGTGAAGGTGCTCTGGGCCTATGGATTATTCCCGGATGCCGAAGGCGATTATATCAAGAAGAAAATGAGTGACTGCAGTGGACGCGAGCTTCTGGAGGAGCTGATGTACCATATCGGTCTGAAGAACCGCATTCCGGAGATTCTGGAGCATACGACCAATGTTATTCCTTGTATGATGCCTTATATCACTTCACAGTTCATGCCGCGTGTCGCAGGAGACCGCCCGCAGGTGATTCCGCAGGGCAGCACCAATCTGGCCTTCCTCGGCCAGTTTGCCGAAGTTCCGGACGACTGCGTCTTTACCGTAGAATATTCGGTCCGCTCCGCGATGATGGCAGTGTACAATCTTTTGGCGCTCGAAAAAGAAGTGATTCCTGTCCATCCGAGTAAATATGATGTTCGGGTGCTGCTGACAGCGCTCAGAACCTGCCTTGGCAACAAGCCGCTGCCGCTGGATAAGACGCTCGGCCAGCTGCTGGCCGGAACAGTGATTTCCAAATTACTATAAAAGGTTAAGAAGTATAACATATATCAGGGGATGTCCCGGAGCCGGGAAGCGGCTGCCCGGGACATTCCCTGTTTGTATAGCGCCAGCTTTCGACATATTCCTCCCGCAGAATATGGTACAGTAAGACTAAAATTTCTGCGGAGGAACCCCTGATGAGAAAAATCTTAAGCCGTATAGGTCTTGGACTGCTGCTGCTGATTATAGTGGCAGTTGTGCTGTGCTTCTATTTCAATCAATTTACTTATGCCTACACACTGCTTGTAGTGCTGCTGTTCATATTTGGCGGGATGGGGCAGATGTATAAGCTGAAGAATGATGAGTACATGTATTCGAGGCATAACCAGAAAGATGAGTATGAGGAATACACAAGGTAAGAAGAATTACATAGATAAGCAGAATTACATAGATAAGCAGAATGTGTTCCGGCCGCTCAAGGCATGCTCAAGGTCCGGCTAACATAGGATGGTATTAAGCAAGCGCTTTAACCATTCAGTCACAGCAGGAGGGAGACCGCGTGAACGAGAGACTGGCAGCTTTAATTCTGCGGATTGACGTTATTGCCACGGATATCATTGTACCGCTGCGCCGCAAAATCATTAATGAAGCCGCCCTGCTTCAGTTATATGAGGCGCTGGATGAAACGTATCTGCTGATCGAGCATGAGAAGCAGATTGACCGGGAGCTCGCAGCTATTCTGTTTCTGATCTATTCACAGCTGGTCAGCCAGTCTAATTATGTGTATGACAAAAGCACCTTCGTTCCGCATATCGGCAAGCTGGAGGGATATATCCGCAGACTATTCGGCGGTACGCTTCAGAATGTATAGTACGAAACCCCCGGACATTCCTGTCTATTCAGCAGCTATTGAACAAGGCAACCTGACTCCCAGATACATCCCCTGAGGATGTAATCGGGATACAGGTTGTCTTTTTTCATGCGGATATCCTGCGCGAAATGGATGATTAGAGACTTTCTATGTACAAGGGTTAGATTTGTCCATTGCCAAACAGTGACAAATTCAATTACAATATTACAATGATAATGAGAATCAATTTCACAGAAAACGGGTGACATTCATGAATCAACAGGCAGTGTCCAGGAATGGGCTTGATCAGAGAGCAGAACCGCTCAAACTACGTTCGCGCCCTTGGGCGGCAACGCTGATCCTAATTGGCGGTTTGATTGCGCTGGCGCTGGGCATCGCTGTTTCAGTATCGTTTGGGGCAGCAGATATTAAGCTTTCTGTCGTTTGGACAGCAGTGTTCCACTTCAATCCGGAACTTACAGAGCATCAGATTATCCGGGAGCTGAGGCTGCCGCGGGTTCTCGGCGGAGTGATGGTCGGAGCCAGCTTCGCAGTGGCGGGAGCCATCATGCAGGGGATGACCCGCAATCCGCTAGCGGATTCGGGACTGATGGGCATTAACTCGGGGGCGGGTTTTGCGCTGGCCGTCTGCTTTGCTTTTTTTCCGAATTTGTCGTTTATGTATCTTATTCTATATTCCTTCATCGGGGCCGGTGCCGGAGCCGGTATCGTCTATGGCATAGGTTCACTGGCCAAAGGAGGACTTACCCCGGCCCGGCTGGTACTGGCCGGAGCCGCCTTCAGTGCGCTGCTCTCGGCGCTCAGTGAGGGCGTGGCGCTGTACTTCAAAATCGGACAGGACCTCGCCTTCTGGTATGCAGGCGGCTTGGCCGGAACGAAATGGTTCCAGCTTCAGGTCATGTCTCCCTGGGTGATTGCGGCAATCATCGGGGCGATTATTCTGTCCCGTTCCATTACGATGCTCAGTCTGGGGGAAGATATCGCCAGAGGACTGGGACAGCGTACCGGTCTGGTCAAATTGGCCGGGGCCTTAGTCGTCCTGATTCTGGCTGGCGCTTCCGTAGCTATAGTAGGAGCGGTAGGGTTTGTCGGGCTGATTATTCCACATCTGACACGTTATCTTGTAGGTGTGGATTACAGATGGATTATTCCCTGCTCCGCCGTGCTGGGTGCATTGCTTGTGGTAGGGGCGGATCTGACCGCGCGGATGATCAACCCGCCGCATGAAACGCCAGTAGGAGCAATTATAGCGCTGATCGGGGTGCCATTCTTCCTGTATCTGGCCCGCAAAGAAAGAAGGGAGCTGTAAAGATGCAGAGAACCAGGGTAGTTTCCTTCGAAGAAGCAAGGCTTAAGCATGGTCTGACTGTACTTAGTGTGCTGGCCGTACTGATTATTATCATGTTCATTATAAGTATGAATACAGGATACATACGTTTAACTCCGCTTGAGCTGTTGAATACGCTGTTCGGCAAGGGGACGGATAAGCAGGAATTAATTCTGTTTCAATTCCGCTTGCCGCGTATTGTAATTTCCATCCTGATTGGAGCTGCATTGGCAGTTTCCGGAGCGGTGATGCAGGGGGTTTTCCGCAATGATCTGGCCGATCCGGGGATCCTGGGCATTAATGCCGGAGCCGGATTGATGGTTATGCTGATGGTATCCTTCTATCCAACGACCTCTGCGGCACCTGTCTATCTGCTGCCGGTAGTTGCATTTGTCGGGGCGGCATTTACTGCCGCATTGATCTACAGCCTGGCCTATAAGCGGCATCAGGGAATTGCGCCGATCCGTCTGCTGCTCACCGGTGTCGCAGTTGCGGCAGGGATGAGTGCAGCGATGATTGTGCTGACGCTTCGCCTCGATCCGGACAAATATCAATTCGTCGCCACGTGGCTTGCGGGCAGCATCTGGGGCACCAGCTGGAAATTTGTATTGTCCCTGCTTCCCTGGATTGTGATTCTCCTGCCCTACGTCATCTATAAGGCAAGGGTTATGAATGTGCTGAATCTGGGCGAGCAGACGGCTACCGGTCTTGGTGCTCATGTCACCAGAGAGCAGTTCCGGCTCCTAGCAGCGGCAGTCGGACTTGCGGCTTCAAGTGTAGCCGTAAGCGGCGGGATTGGCTTCGTCGGACTGGTCGGCCCGCATTTGGCCAGACGGTTGGTGGGACCGAAGCATCAGCTGATGCTTCCAGCCTCCGCACTGCTAGGCGCACTGCTCGTCATCACTGCAGATACGATCGGCCGCCGGATTCTGCAGCCGTCAGAGATCCCCACCGGCATTGTTGTTGCCGTTATAGGCGCTCCTTACTTTCTTTATTTGCTGGCCCGGACCAAATCTTAAATACACCTAGAAGCTGGAGGGAAACAGATGAACGAATCCATGGAATTATATGATGTAACGATTATTGGCGGCGGCCCCGCAGGGATGTATACGGCTTTTTACAGCGGAATGAGAGATTTGAAGACGAAGCTGATTGAAGCGAAGGAAGAGCTGGGCGGACGGATGCTGATCTATCCCGAGAAAATGATCTGGGATGTCGGAGGTGTTACACCGACGCTCTGCCGTAAGCTGATTGACCAGCTGGCAGAGCAGGCGCGGACCTTCGATCCGACCATTGTGTTCGGGCAGCAGATTGTGCATCAGGCGCGCCAGGAGGACGGGACTTATATTCTGACCTCGGCGACCGGTGAGCAGCATTGGACCCGGACCGTTATCCTCACCATCGGGTACGGCATTCTGCAGATGGCGAAGCTGGAGATTGAAGGTGCTGACCGCTATGAAGTGACGAACCTGCATTATACGGTGCAGGAGCTCGAACCGTTCCGCGGCAAACGGGTATTGATCTCGGGCGGCGGCAATTCAGCGGTGGACTGGGCGAATGAACTGGATGGAATTGCCTCCAGCGTGACAATTGTGCACCGCCGGGAACAGTTCGGCGGCCATGAGAAGAATATTGTCCGCATGAAGGAATCCTCTGTGAATGTACGTGTACCCTATGCAGTAAACCAGCTGCACAGCAGCAATGGCGAGCAGATTGACCAGGTTACGATCAGCCATATCGAATCCGGCGAGAGTGAGCAGCTTGAGGTGGATGCCGTTATTGTCAACCACGGGCTCAAGAGCGATTACGGTCCGTTGAAGGACTGGGGGCTGGACATGGGGGAATGGTGGGCCAAGGTCAGCGGCAAGCTCGAAACGAATCTGCCCGGTATCTTTGCTGCAGGAGATTTTGTGGATTATGACAGCAAGGTAAGACTGATCGCCGGAACATTCACGGATGCGGTGCTTGCCCTCAACAGCGCGAAGCTGTACATGGACCCTGAAGCGGATAAGGTGGCCTATGTCTCATCGCATAACGACCGGTTTAAGGAGAAGAACAAGGCGCTTGGCGTAGTTGATGATCACTAGTTTTAACACATAAAGGCTGTTCCTTACACGGGAGATTCCGTGCGGGGAGCGGCCTTTTTTGGCGTAAGCTTTGCTCAGTCCCGCGTTCCTCAAACATTCCATAAGCTGCATAAAAAGAGGATAGCGGGCGAATAGTAACGGTAAGGAGGTGCTGATCATGGATAAGACAACCAAAGAACCCGGCAGAGCCGTACAGGCGGTGAACAGCGCCGGCGGACAGCCCCACAATCCGCCTATCTCCACTAATCTGGATGAGAATATTACTCAAATCAAGGCCAGGCTGGGGAACAGCCCGGATCTTATTATACGGACCTATGACTTGATCAATAGAACGGCTCAGGTAGCTGCGGTATACATGATTGGCATTACGGACAGAGTGATGGTTGACCATTTCATTTCACATGTGATGTCGTTCGAATCTCTGAACGATGATATGCAGCTTGCAGCGACCGCAGACGAGGTATATTCCTATATCAAAGACAATGCTCTTAGTATCGGGAAGGAGAAGCTCGTTAAAGATATCAATGGACTTCTTGAAGCACTTCTGTCCGGGGATACGGTTATTCTGGTCAACGGACTCACTGAAGCGGTCAGCGGAAGTACCTGCGGCGGCGAGGTTAGAGCGGTAAGTGAAGCTTCGACCCAGGTGGCGATCCGTGGCTCGAAGGAAAGCTTTACGGAGACCATCAGCACCAATATCGCCCTGGTCCGCAAAATCATCAAGAATCCCGATCTCTGGACCGAAACGATGAAGCTTGGGGATGTCACTCATACGGATATCACGATTATGTATATCAATGGTATTGCCGACCCGGAAACGATTCAAGTGTTCAAAAAAAAACTTAAGGAGATAAGGGTAGATTCCATTCTGGAATCGGGATATATTGAGCAGATTATTGAAGATAACAAGTATTCTCCATTTCCGACACTCTACAACACGGAACGGCCGGACAATGTGGCGGGAAATCTGCTCGACGGGCGTATTGCCATCTTTGTGGACGGCACTCCGTTTGTGCTGATTGCCCCGACAACCTTCTTTATGTTCTTCCATACGGTAGAGGATTACTATCAGCGTTATGATATCTCAACACTGATTAGACTGCTGAGGTTCCTGTGCCTGCTTATCTCATTGTATGGACCTGCATTGTTCGTGGCGGCGCTCAACTTCCATCAGGAGATGATCCCGACACCGCTACTGATCAATTTGGCGTCACAGCGGGAAGGTGTGCCATTTCCCGCCTTTGTCGAAGCGATGATGATGGAGATCACATTCGAGATTATCCGTGAAGCAGGAGTCCGCATGCCTTCGCCTATCGGCCAGACAGTCTCGATTATCGGCGGTCTGGTGCTCGGAACAGCGGCGGTTCAGGCGGGAATTGTCTCTCCGGCCATGGTTATTGTCGTATCTCTTACAGGGATTTCCAGCTTCGCTACTCCGGCATTTAATATGGCACTCTCGATCCGGATGCTGCGGTTTATAATTATGGTCGTTGCTGCGTTTATTGGGCTGTATGGCATCGCGATTTTTACAATTATGCTTATTGCCCATATGTGCAGCCTGCGTTCACTCGGAGTGCCGTATATGTCACCTATGGGGCCGTTTGTGCCGGAGAACCAGAAGGACACTATCATCCGTTCTCCCGGAACCTTCATGAAGATACGGAAACGTCTGTTGAATAACGCTGAAGATCCCAGGGGCTCCGGAAAGCAGGCATCAAAGAGGAAATCCTATGAACATTAAGGGCATTTTCCGCTTTACGGCTATTGCATTAATTACACTGATGCTTAGCGGCTGCTGGAATAGCAGGGAATTGAATGAACTTGCTATTGTGAGTGGTATCGGGGTTGATCTGGTTCCGGAAACCGGTGATTTTCGCGTTACGTTTCAGCTGGTCAATCCATCCTCAACGGCTTCGAGCTTTAGCGCCAGCACCGGACAGCCCTCAGTTATGGTGGTTTCCACCACGGATAAGACCTTGTTCGCGGCTTTGCGCCGGGCGTCCAAGCGGGTAACGCGGCAGCTCTTTTTTGCCCATACTCAGCTCGTTGTTCTGGGAGAGTCCTTGGCGCGCAGCGGAATTAACGATGTGTTTGACATCTTTGAACGATCGCATGAGTTGAGGCTGAATTCAGCAGTGCTTGTCGCATATAACAGTGATGCTGCATCAGTCTTGAAGATACTGACACCTATAGAAAGCCTGCCCTCCATGGGAATGGTCAAGAAGACTCAGAATACCTCCAGCGTGTGGGGAGAAAACCGGGTGATCAGGGTGTTTGATATCATTAACGGTATTACGGGCGAAGGGGATTTGACAATAAATGGAATATCCGTCCAAGGAGACACTTCTGAAGGCATGAAGAAATCCAGTCTGGAGCAAACCGTCACACAGGCGGGGACCGTAATGAACGGACTTGGTGTATTCAGGGAGGGCAAGCTGGTCAGCTGGATGAAGGGGCCTGAAGCAAGAGGTACACAGTGGCTGCTTAACCGGATAGAAGAAACCATTCTCAATATCGATTCTGTATATAAGAAAGAATCTGTTGCAGTCAATATCAATTATTCAAGAACGAAGGTGAAGGTCGATATCCAGGACGGACTGCCGGTGTTTCATGTCAATATCCATGAAGAAGGGATTGTGAATGAAGCGGACGGTTTCGTCGATCTGAGCAAGCGGGAAGACATTATGAAGCTTGAAAAGCAGCTGCAGGAGCAGACCGGAAATGAAGTGAGGCAGGCTTTGCAGATAGCACAGCAAACGGAAAGTGATATTTTTAATTTTGGTAATGAACTGAAGCGCAGTGATCCGCAGGGATGGGCTGCACTGGATAAGCATTGGGGCCGTTTGTTCGCCCAAGGGAAGCTGGATCTGCATGTGGAAGCATACATCCGCAGTACAGGAATGAGCCTGAAGCCCTATCACCCCGCACCTGAATAATCCGGCTTTTAATGCAGAAATAAGGTGAATGGTATATGAGAAAAGAAGTTATTGGTCCGAGTCAGCTTTTTGCGATGATAGTTTTGTTTGAGCTTGGAACGGCGCTGGTTGTACCCGTGGGGCTTGAGAGCGGACATGCTGTCTGGCTCTCTATCCTGATGGCACTTCCCGGAGGTATTCTGCTCTATTGGGTGTTTGCACATCTGTACCTGCAGTTCCCGGACCAGATCATCAGCGGTTATGCACGTATAATCCTTGGACCTTGGATAGGCTGGCCGGTGAGTCTGCTGTTTATCCCGGTAATGCTGTATAACGGCTCCAGAAATCTGCGTGAAGCAGGTGATTTGCTAATTTCAGCCTCCTACGACAAAACTCCGATACTAATTATTAATTCCATAATGATTATTGCGGTGATGTACATCCTGATTAAGGGGATTGAGGTATTCTCCAGAACAGCGGAGATTTTCTTCTGGATCATTGTCATTATGGGGTTAATCTGTAATTTTATTGTGATCGTTTCCGGACTGGTGGAGCTTAAGAATCTGTTTCCGCTTCATGCCAAAGACCTCTGGGAAGCTCTGGGTTCAGCCTATCCGAATATTTGGATTTTCCCCTTTGGAGAACTGGTTTGTTTCACGACCATTCTGCCGCACTTTAACAAATCATGGAAAATAAAAAAAACCGGAATGATAGCCATCACTGTAAGCGCCTGTCTGCTCAGCTTCACGCATGCTGTTGAGATGGCAGTACTTGGAGAGAACCTCTACAGCAGGATAACCTTTCCGATGTTTACAACCATTACACTTGTAAATGTGGCTAATTTCATCCAGCGTCTGGATGCGTTTGTCATGCTTACATTGATCATTGGGGTGTTCTTCAAGATGACTGTCTATTGCTATGCCGCTGTGGCCATTGCTGCGGATCTTTTCAAGGTCCGTAATTCACACAAGCTGGTGATCCCGGCAGGAGTGGTAATGCTGTTCAGCTCTTTCGTCAGTGCGGAGAATTATCCGGTGCATATGAATGACGGGAAGGCTTTTCTGGAGAATATTCTGCCAATTTTCTGTGCGGTTATACCTATTCTGCTGCTTGTCATTCACCGGATCCGGCGCAGGTTCGGCCTGTACCGTTAAGGAGGCTGTCTTCAGCGGGTGCGGCTGCGTTTAACAGCGCTTGCGATAACCTGAATCAAAGGGAGTGTCAGGAAGATCAGTATGCATATCATTTCATACAATGTCGTTGTGGCAAAGACTACGGAAAGAGAATGAACGGACTCAGCCACGCTGGTTCCGGATAATACATCAACCAATGTGATCAAAATCAGGGTAAGGGCGGCAAACAGGAAATAGATGCTGAGAATCTTCATGGGGATTGCTCCTTAATGCACCGCAAGTAATTTGCCTATTCCAGGCAGGCGGGCTACAGATATTATCTCCATTTATGGACGGAGTAATCAGCAAAAAAAGCTGCCGGGAGCCGGTTAAGGTTGCCCAGACAGCTTCATGAACATTCTGTGACTGCCCCGAAGTCAGCTATTGACGATCCTCTGAATGGTAAGTAGAGTTTAGGGAGACAGACAAACAGGGTACTGTTGTACTAGAGGGGGCGGGAATTCCATGACGACCTGGAATCTGCAAGGGACGGTCAGCCATCTGCTGATCTGTAACGGAAGCGACTGCAAGAAGCATAAGGGTGAAGAGGTCGCTGACGCGATAGAGGATGAAATCGGGAAGCAGGGGGCAGACAGCCTGATTCATACTACCGTAACCCGCTGCAACGGAAGATGTTCGGATGCGTGTGTAGTCATCTCCTATCCGGAAGGCGTATGGTACAGGGATATCACCCCCAAATCAGCCAAAAGCCTGGTACGCAAGGTACTGAAGGGTGAACGGCTGGAAGAGAATGTACTCTACACTTATGATGAAGGCCTGAAAGCCGCAATTGAAAAAGGGGCAAAGGGTAAAAAGAAGAAATAAAACATCAAAGAACAATGCAGTCCTCCACTGGAAAGTATTCGGTGGAGGATTGTTTATTTTTGTAAGATGGAGGATTATGATGGATAGAAAAGATAGTGTAAGGGGGAAGCGGGATGTTTGTGGATTTCGGGCCGGATGACCGTGTGCTGCACAGTAAGGCGTTCTTGCAGGAAGAGGTGGAATATAATCTCCTTCACCTTATCGCCGGAAACCCGGAATCGCTCCGGATCAAGACAGCCGAGGATCATCTGATCTTTGCGCAGACGGAGGGTCATAACCCCTGGTTATGGATTGCACCAGAGGTAGGCGCTGATCAGTGCAGAGCCATGGTTCGCTAGCTTGTGGAGCGGCTGAAGGGCCGCGTTCCAACAAGGTCTATCAGTCGATCGGTTTTGAACGGACCGGCAGTGTTGTGGATTTGCGGTTTCAGTAGGCGGTTTGGCTGAACTCCCTGGCTTTGGTGGAAGGTCTGCTGGTGGGCCTGCAGTCTTCACTTCATTAGAGCTTTTTTGGCGGGGCAGAAATTTGACTTGCAGCCTCCGTGTTGACTATGCTAATACAAAGTGCAATTAATCACACTTATATTGTAAGTGTTGTAGCAAAGGGGCGGCAGTATATGGATAGACGTCAGGTCTGGCCGGATAAATTCAAAAAGTTTTTTCTGAATAACAAGTTTGTGGTGGGGCTATTAATTGCGTTGCTGATTGGTGTTACCGTGCTCGTATTCTCAAAGATTCCGTTTATATTCAAACCGTTGTCAGTGCTTCTGCATACAGTGGCAGCGCCGCTGCTTCTCTCGGGAGTTGCTTATTACCTGCTGAATCCGCTGGTTGACCGCCTGGAGCGGAGAAGCAAGGTGAAGCGCGCTTACGGAATTGTTACGATGTACCTCGTAATAGCCGGAATTATTACACTGATCCTGCTGATGGTTATTCCGATTATCCGTACCCAGCTGATGGGGCTGATCGACAACTTCCCGATATACAGCGCGCAGATTCAGGAGGAATTCCTACATCTGACAGGCAGTGAGTTTTTCGGAAAGCTTCAGGAAAGTGTGGGTACGGATCTCAGTGATATCACCGGCAAGGTGACTACCTGGGGCACCTCGTTCATCAATAATGCCGCCAGTGGCGTAGGCAGCTTTGTAGGCACTTTGACAGAGATTGTCCTGGCAGTGGTGACTACGCCGTTCATTCTGTTCTATCTGCTGCGCGATGGCAAAAGACTGCCCGACTACCTGATGCGGTTCATTCCTACTGCACTGCAGCCGCAGTCCCGGATGGTCATGCAGGAAATGAACAGCCAGGTGGCATCCTACATCCGCGGGCAGATTATTGTCAGCTGCTGTATCGGCGCATTGCTCTATATTGGTTATCTGATCATCGGGCTGGAGTATTCCCTGGTACTTGCTATCGTTGCCGCTTGTACTGCGGTAGTCCCTTATCTGGGACCGGCGATCGCGATTACGCCAGCACTGGTGGTAGCCATGGTAACCTCGCCTTTTATGCTGCTTAAGATGGTGATTGTCTGGACTGCCGTTCAGCTGATCGAAGGGAAGTTTATCTCTCCGCAGATCATGGGTAAATCGCTGAAGATTCATCCGATCACGATTATTTTTGTAATTATTTTTGCCGGCAAAATGTTCGGGGTACTCGGCATCATTCTCGCGGTACCGGGTTATGCCGTACTCAAAGTAGTGGTTACCCATATCTTTCAGTGGTTCCGTTTCCGCTCCGGACTCTATAAAGTAATTGAAGAAAAAGCTGAGGAATAAAGCGAAAAGGATGAGTGTAATGACAGGACAACTAGTGACAACAGCCTATGGGCAGCTGCAGGGAGAACAGAGCGGCGGAGTGAATGTCTGGCGCGGAATCCCGTTTGCTGCTCCTCCTGTCGGAGAGCTGCGCTTTCGTGCACCGCAGCCGCCGGAGCCCTGGAATGCTGTAAGGGAGGCGAAGGAATTCGGCCCGGTCAGCCTTCAGCCGGTAAGTACCAGCGGTACGCGCTTCGGCGGCAGCAATCCGGTGTACTCTGAAGATTGCCTGTACCTGAATGTCTGGTCACCGGCAGCAGCGCAGGAGGATGCCCTGCCGGTCATGGTCTGGATTCATGGGGGCACCTTTGTAACCGGTGCGGGCAGCCAACCGATGTTTGACGGTGCCCATATGGCGGCAAGCGGCCGGGTTGTACTTGTTACGGTGAATTACCGGCTCGGTCCGCTCGGATTCATGCATCTGTCCCCGATGGGTACGGGACTTGGCTCCAATCTTGGACTGCTGGACCAGATTGCCGCTCTGGAATGGGTGCGGGAGAATATCGCCGTATTTGGCGGTGATCCCGGGAATGTTACAGTGTTTGGGGAATCAGCAGGCAGCATGAGTATTGCTGCGCTGCTGGCGATGCCGGCGGCCAAGGGGCTGTTCTCGCGTGCGATTATGGAGAGTGGTGCAGGGCAGAGCCTGAGCGGTCAGCAGGGGGAACAGATTGCGGCAGCCTTCCTGGCAGAGCTCGGTCTTCAGCCCGGCGGTGACACGCAGCTGCTGCATACACTGCCTGCGCAGCAGATCATGGAAGCGGCCGGAAGGATGGCGTACAAGCTGTCCGGGAATTCGCTGAGTATGTATTTCCAGCCGGTTATTGAGCCGTTGACCTTGCCGGTGGAACCAGCGCAGGCGGTACGCGAAGGAGCGGCAAGCGGCATCCCGCTGCTGATCGGGACGAATCTCCACGAAGGCAATCTGTTCTTCCGTGAAGGGCAGGCAAGCGAAAGCTTCGACCGTTCACTCAAGTCGCTGGAGCTGCTGATGGGCATCGAAGACCTCTCAGAGCTGACCTCCGATTACAGCAAAACCTGGGAAGGGCAAGCCGAGGTGCTGACCGACCTTTTCTTCTGGGCCAGCTCCATTTCGTTCGCGGAGAAGCAGCTGGATCACGCTCCGGTCTGGATGTACCGGTTCGACTGGACCGTCACCGGCCATCCGCTGCTGGAGAAGGCTATACACGGAGCGGAGATTCTTTACGTATTCAACAACCTGCCGCTGCTGAAGGAGTACGGCCTGAAGGTAACCCCTGAGATGGCAGCGGTGGCCGAAGCGATGCAGAGAGCCTGGACCGCCTTTGCCCGCTACGGTGATCCGTCTGCACCGGAACTTGCATGGCCGCAGTACACTGCGGAGCAGCGTGCTACGCTGCTGTTCGATCAAATCTCCAGAGTAGTGAACGATCCGGACGGAGAGAAGCGCAGACGGATTTTTGAGCATTACGTAGGGTGAAAGCGGCTCTTGATTTCAAGAAGCGCTGAAAAAAGCAGCAGTCCTTACCGGAGAGACTAATTTCCCGGCCAGAGGGCTGCTGCTTTTTAAGGTTAGTCTCAGCGCACGCCACGAATCAGGAACATGCGGTCCGAAATCATTATTTCACCGGTGTATACCCCGTCTTCCCGACCAGCTCCTGTCCTTCCGGGGACAGAATCCAGTCTAGAAATGGCTCAATATTGGGATTGGTGCTTCCCGCAGTTACCGCGTAGAATTCTGCTGCGAAGGGGTACGCCCCGCTGCGGATGCTCTCCTTGGTGGGAGGCACACCCTCGATCTCCAGCAGCTTAATCTCATCGCTGACGTTCATCTCCGAGGCGTAGAACAGGAAGCTGAAGCCGAGCGCATTATTATAATTGCGGTAGCTGGCGGTCAGGCTAATAATCCCGCTCATGACGTCTGCAACATTCTCCTTCGGTGGGCTCATCAGCGTCCGGTCCTCCATGATTTTCTCAAGCATGGTCTGGCTGCCGCTGTTCTCGTCCCGCTGAAAAGCCCGGATGGACGCCTTCTTGCCACCGACCTCTTTCCAGTTTGTTACTGTGCCGGAGTAGATATCCTTCACTTGTTCAGTGGTTAAGCTACTGATCGGATTGCGCTTATTAACAAAGAAGACAAAAGCTTCGCGCCCGATCGGAGTGAGCTTCAGTTCAGTGCCTGCCAGCTTCGCCTGTTTGGTCTGGGCGAGTGAGGGCGCTGCGGCAAATATAATATCGGCATCCCCTTTGATCAGCCGCTTATAGGCTTCGGAAGTGGTGGTGCATACGGCAAGATCATTCCCGGTCTCATAAATACTATGGTTATAAGTATCGGGCGGATACACCGCTTGAACAAAAGCTGAATATAGCGGATAGAGTGCAGTTGCACCGTCCAACCGTGGCATTTGTTCCTGAATATGATAGGCAGCCTTATGATCCAGGCTGGCGGCTTTGGTATTTACTTCAAAAGGTGCGTACTGGAGCAGATTGACCTCCTGTTCCCTTACTTCGGCAAGACTGTTCACATAAGCCTGCCTTATCTCATGACCAGCTGCGCTCAGCAGGCAGATTCCGGCAAAAGCCGCGAGCGCGGTCAGGCGGAAGCGTTTGCTGAAGAGTTCAAAGATAGAGATTACAGCGAATACTGCAAGCCCACCCGAAGCGGCGAGGACGAGCGGTGCATAGAACAGCATACCTCCGGTAAATGTAGCCATGATATAAGCAATGAAGCCTATGATTGTGATGACGGCCAAGGCAATGATGGAGAATAACAGCTTGGTTTCAAATGATCTTTTCACAGCGCCCTCCGTTATAGTTACTATAATATGGATAAATAGTTTATTCGTATCTTATTCTATAACAAGGCTCCGTTTCTGCCAAACTATGCAGTTCGTGTAATTGCGAAATGAAGCATTTTCTCAGAAAAATGATTGTACGATGAAAAAAATGCGGATATTTTCATAAAAAGGCTAGACGAATTCATGAAACGGAGTTATCCTGAGATTGTGAAAAAAATAACAGAATACAAGATTCTCGGGGTAAGGTGAAATTCCTGACCGGCGGTGATGTTCCAAGTGAACTAAGCCCGCGACTCGTTACTCTTTTACAAGAGAAAGCGACTGATCTGGTGACAATCCAGAGCCGACGGTAAAGTCCGGATGGGAGAGGATCATAAGGTAAAGGCAGCGGGTGTATTCCCTGATGTCTTTATTGATAATGGCCCCCGTTGTTTGCCCTGTTTACAGGTGACTCGGGGGCTTTTGGTCTCTTATCGAGGGTTTGTATCGACAAGGAGAATGAATGATGAGTAATGTATCTGCTTCATCTCAAGGCGTCCGTACCGCACCGCTGCGCAGCGGATTCTGGCTGGTAGTTCTGGGGGCAGCCCTATGGGGTGTTGACCCGCTGTTCCGTATTATCCTGCTGAAATCCCTGACCTCTTCACAGATCGTCCTGCTGGAGCATGTAGTGCTCTTCCTGGTTGCTGCACCTGTAATGTGGCGCCAGCGCGCCGAACTGAAGGGGATTCGCCTTCGCCAGGCCGGTGCATTGCTGGTTGTATCGTGGGGCGGTTCAGCTGTAGCAACGATTCTGTTCACCAAAGCATTATCCAGCGGAGATTTCAATGCTGTACTGCTGCTGCAAAAGCTGCAGCCGCTCTTCGCCATTGGTCTGGCCGCTGTTATCCTTAAAGAACGCTTACCTAAGAATTTCGCACCGCTTATCATTGTTGCACTATTAGGCACTTACCTGCTTACCTTTGGCTGGACGATTCCGTTCGGCCATGTGAACAGCTTCATGGGTGTAGGCAGTCTTATGGCGCTGGGCGCCGCCGCATTATGGGGCGGGTCGACTGTCATGGGCCGCTATCTGCTGGGTTCCATGAAATATGAAACTGTAACTTCCCTTCGCTTTATTCTGGCGTTGCCGCTTTTATTCGTGATTACCAGCATGGAGGGAGCTCCGTGGCAGATTACCGGCGGAATCAGCGGTTCGGCCGCTGTTGCCATTAATCTCCTGCTGCAGGCTCTGCTGCCCGGATTGCTCAGCATGCTGCTTTATTACAAAGGCCTGAACACAACCAAGGCTTCTGTAGCCACTCTGGCTGAACTCAGCTTCCCGATGACGGGGATTCTGATTAACTGGATTGTATATCACCAGCTTGTGACTCTGCCGCAAATTATCGGCTTTGCGCTGATCTGGACGGCGCTGTTCTTTATTTCGAGCCAGCAGAGCCGTCAGGGACATCAGGCTGAGCTTATCAAACAGAATTAACAACGGATAGCCGCAGCCTGAGGGGACGACCCCAGGGTTACGGTATCACCAAAAGAGGATGTTCCCGCGAGCCGCAATGGCCCGGGACATCCTCTTGTTTTTTTATAGGTCTGATGACCCGAATCTGCTAGTGATTCTGAGTCCGTTTGGCCGGCGAATCCGACGGATCTGCCCGAATAGAGGATTTTCAGTCCTCCCTGGCTAGCGGTGGGGTCATGAAGAGCAGGCCAAGCTCCAGTTATGAGAATGAATAACCGGCCGGCTCACTCTGCCAGACATCCGGTTTGTGTTCTCGTCCTGCTGCTGTTATTACAGCTGCAGGTATGGAGTTTGTTATATCCCAACTGCTTCAGCTGTGTCTGCGAGATGTACAGCCTGTTTCCTCTTTTCATAACCTTCCATCCCTCTATGTAAATAACAATAAATATGAATTACAGGGTTAAAGAGTAAAAATAAACCTTTTCTCCCATACTACCGTTATTCTTGCATCTTCAGCTGCTTCACACTACAAACCTTAGGAGGCACCGCCAATGGACAATCCTCACCCGGCTCCCGCCATTTATATACAGCTCAAAAACCGGGTAACCGTGCCCAAAGGCAAGGATGTGATGCTGCGCGATGTAGCCTTTCTGATTACCGAGCCGGAGTGGCGGGAGCCGCTGTATTCACTGCTGCTGCTGCAGCCGGAGCAAAGTGACGGCAATCTGATTCTGATTGATCTGCTGACGGTGATTCCCCGGATTCATGAGCTGCTTCCGCATGCGGAAATCCAGCCGATTGGCGAAGGGCGGACGATTGTGCAGATTGAAGGTCCGGCAACGGCAAACAAACCTTCCATAGCTTTGTTTGTACTGGTATGGCTGCTGCTGTTCTTCGGCTCGGCGCTGACGATCATGAATTTCCATGCTGATGTCAGCATGCAGGAGGTGCAGATCCGGATTGTGGAGATGCTGACCGGCCGCAGGGATGAGCATCCGTACGTATTTCAGATCGCCTATTCGCTGGGCATTGGATTGGGGATGGTTATTTTTTTCAACCATTTGTTCAAAAAGAAATGGAACGAGGAGCCGACACCGCTCGAAGTGGAGATGTTCCTGTATCAGAAAAATATCGACCACTATGTCGTCAACGAGGAATATAGCAAAATGAAACGCCGCGGAGATGATGCATCGGTGCGCAGGGGGGAGTGAGCATGACTGCACAAGTATCACTCGGGCTTAACCTGCTGCTCGGCATTGCCGGAGGAATCGCTGTCGGCGGCGGGGTAATCGCTCTTTTTATAGTGCTTGATATGGTGCCCCGGCTGGCGCAGCTGACCTCCTCCTACGATAAAGTGCACTGGTATGAAGGGGCCATGGTCGGGGGCTCACTGCTGGGAACGATGAGTGATTTCTGGAACTGGAAAATAAATGCAGGCCCGCTGATAGAGCTGGGGGTTGGACTGTTTGACGGAGTATTCATCGGTATGCTGGCCGCTGCATTGACGGAGGTACTGAATGTACTGCCGATTCTGGCCAAAAGACTGCATATGACACATATGTTGTTTGGACTACTGATGGCTATGGTATGCGGCAAAGTGGCAGGTTCATTGTTCGACTGGTTTGTATACCGACAGTAAAAGGAGGCTACGGGGTGGTTAGGTATATTCACAGCGGTGATCAGGTGGAAGCGGATAAAAAGCATGGCAAGCCGGAACAGCAAAAGCCGCCGCAGCATGAAGCGCAGGCTGCACAGCAAAGTGTTGCAGACGGGGGTCAAAGGCAAGATGAACGCTTAGCTGCGCAGCAGGAGGGGGTAGACGGAGTCCAACCGCAGGGTGAAGCGAAGGCTGCACAGCGGGATGGTGCTGATAGAGTTCAGACGCGGCAAGAAGGACAAGTTATAGATCAGGATGGTGTAGGCGGACGACAACCGCAGGAGACGGAGGTTTCAGGTGAGCTGGGAGCTGTTACCCGGCCGATAGAGGGCGGTGCGGAAATCCGCTCTGGCATGGATGCCGGTTCGCGTGCAGAAGGCAGGTCCTCTGAGGCAGAGCCTGCTGATAGTAATGCAGCGGAAGGCCGTGAAGCTGGAGACGCAGCAGATAACGCGGCTGCAGGCAGCACAGCGGAGGACAGCCATGAAACAGGAGACGCAGCGGATAACGGGGCTTCCGGCAGCACACCGAAGGACGGCAACGCAGCCGGAGACGATTCGGATAGCCAGGAGTCCGGTGGTGGCGTCAAAGGATTTTTGAGCAGCTTGTTTGGAGATGATGCCGGACCGGGACAGGGAGACGGGGCGAACTCCGGTGACGCACAGAATCAGGATACTGAGGCTGCGGACGAGCTTGGCCAGCCCGGCCGGCCGCAGGGAGGTTCCGCCTCAGTTGAACAAGTAGATAAAGCTGCAAGTGAAGAGGAATCTGGTGGAGATCGCGGAGCGGAGTCCGGTGCGGATATCGGAGTGGATTCCGGAGCAACCGGTTACGGGGACCACGACTTGCAGGTTTCCGATGGGGCGGGTACACCGGATCAGGAGGGCCCGGACAAACCTGATCAAGGCCGTCCGGCTACAGAGAAGACTACCGCCCAGGGTACAAGTGGGGAAGATGAGGACAAGCAGGAAGCCGAGGTATCCGCTGCTGACGATGATGCTGGCACAGCTTCAGCATCCGGCGAAGACAACCCGCCAGCTCCAGCCTCCGGCATCCAATCACAGGATACGGAGACATCAGACGAACTGGGTTCCGAGACAACGGAGAAGAGCCATAAAGGATTTTTTGCCAGATTGTTCGGAGATGATGAAGAGCCTGAGGAAGAAGATCGGGACGCTTCTGGTGAAGATGAAGGTGAAGAGGGATCGTCCAGGCAGGCACAGAGAGGGGGTTCCGCAAGTAATGATCCAGATAAATCTGGAGCTCCGCAGAAGGCCGGGGATCAGTCCGGCACCAAGACTAAGAAAGCCAAGGTCAGTCAAGAGGTAGACTCCGCCGGTAAGCCCAAAGATCTGCGGCAGCAGAAACGCGACAATGAACGTTCCGACTCTCTGGAGGAGTCTATTAAGTACTGGCAGGGCAATGATAAGGTATCGAGTAACCTGGAGGATACCAAAAAAACCCTGACTGAAGTCATGGGTTTGGGTTCATCTTTTGATATCGTCTTCAGGGAAATGTCCTTTGGGGGGCGGCGCGTTGCGTTGCTCTGCATCAGCGGGTTCGCCAAGGATACCATTATTGACGAGATTCTGAAGCGTCTGACCTATCTGACCCCGGATAATATATCTACCGATGTGTTCGCCAGCTTCATGAGCGAGTATATTCCCCATGTCCAGGTAGAGAAGGGTGAGCTGCTCAGCGAGAGCATCAATAAAGTCTTATCAGGCATGAGCGTGTTCTTCATCGAGGGCGAAAGCCAGGTTATTATCATGGATACCCGTTCGTATCCTTCGCGCAGTCCGGACGAGCCTTCAATTGAACGGGTGGTCCGCGGAGCGCGCGACGGCTTCACAGAGACGCTCCTGAGCAACGTGGCTCTGGTCAGAAGACGGATACGCGACCCGGGGCTGAAATACGAGATGCATCAGATCGGACGCCGGACCCGGACCGATGTCTGCGTAGCCTATATTGACGATATCGTCGACAAGACTCAGGTGCAGGCCGTTACCGATAAGCTGAAAAGCGTCGATATCGACGGAATTCCCCTTGCTGACAAACAGCTCGAGGAGGCGATTGTCGGCGGCGGATGGAATCCGTATCCGCTGGTGCGGTACTCGGAGCGGCCGGATATTGTGGCTTCCCATCTGCTGGAGGGCAGAGTGGTAGTCTTCGTGGATACCTCGCCGAGTGTCATGGTTCTGCCGACGACGTTCTTTGATCTCTGCCAGCATGCGGAAGAGAACCGCCAGACGCCTTTTATGGGAAGCTATCTGCGATGGGTCCGCTTCATCGGTATCTTTGCCTCGATGTTCCTGCTGCCGCTGTGGATGCTGCTGGTTATTCATCCGGAGCTGAAGCCGGCCATGCTGGAATTTATCGGTCCGCAAAAGACGGCGAAAATCCCGCTTATCGCCCAATTCTTAATCGTTGAATTAGGGGTGGATCTTCTGCGGATGGCCGCTGTCCATACACCTACACCGCTCGGCTCGGCGATGGGGCTGATTGCTGCGATACTGGTAGGTGACATCGCCGTGCAGACCGGTCTTTTTGTCAACGAGGTGGTGCTCTACATGGCAGTGGCCTCCATCGGAATGTTTGCAACGCCAAGCTATGAGCTGGGGCTGGCCAACCGGATTGTCAGGCTTGCACTTCTGCTGGCGGTGGCCGCGTTCCAGATTCCAGGCTTCATGATCGGGACAACGCTGCTGGTGGTGCTCTTGACTACACACCGGTCCTACAATTCTTCGTATTTGTGGCCGTTTATACCGTTTAATGCAAAAGCGATGGGTGAAATCCTCCTGCGCCAGCCGGTGCTCAGCTCCAAAACAAGGCCTTCCTTCAACAAAACACGGGATAATACCCGGATGCCGCCTAAGCAGGAGAAGGAACACAAGTCGTAGGAAAATACAAATCAACTGCAAATTAGTCCATTCTATGGAGTTCCCTCTGTCTGCTATACTGAATACACTAAACAGCCACGCAATAAAGTGGAATTCCTCTCCTGAGGCCACACTTTAAGGAACGCTGCGGGGTTCTGTAACATATACTAGACAGGGTGGAACAGATATTCCACAGAAATTGGAGGACTGCGCAATGTTTTTACACGGGACGAGCCGAATTAACGATGCAGGGCATTTGGAAATCGGCGGATGTGATGTGACAGAATTGAAAGCGGAGTATGGTACCCCGCTATATATAGTGGACGAGCAATTGGTCCGGCGCCGCTGCCGCGAGTACATGGACGCTTTTACAGCTTCAGGACTCGGTTTCCAGGTTGCCTACGCCAGTAAGGCTTTCTCAACGATGGCCATGTGCCGATTGGCGGATGAGGAAGGACTGTCGCTGGACGTCGTTTCCGACGGAGAGCTGTATACCGCGCTGCAAGCGGGTTTTCCGGCTGAACGAATTCATTTCCACGGCAATAACAAGACTCCGGATGAGATTGAAATGGCGATTGATGCAGGCATCGGCTGCTTTGTAGTCGATAACCTGGTTGAACTCAGCCTGCTGCAGGCGATTGCTGGCCGTAAGGAAGTAACGGTTAACATTCTGCTGCGTGTCACACCGGGCGTTGAGGCGCATGCCCACCATGCTTACGCATCCACCGGACAGACGGACTCCAAATTCGGTTTCGATATCGGCAACGGTTCGGCGCAGGAAGCGGTTAAGCAGGCAGACAGCAAAGCTAATCTGAAGCTGCTTGGGGTTCACTCCCATATCGGTTCGCAGATTTTTGAGACAGAAGGCTTCCAGCTGGCGGTTGAACGGATTGCCGAATTCACCCGCAAAGTGAAAGAAGAGCTTGCCATCGGCTTCCCGGTCGTCAATCTTGGCGGCGGCTTCGGCATCCGTTATGTGGATGGTGATACTCCGCTGCAGGTTTCGGAATATGTTGCGGCCATTACGGATGCGGTGAAGACGCATTTTGCCGGTATCGGCGAGGGGCTGCCGCAGATCTGGGTTGAGCCGGGCCGCAGTATCGTAGGCGATGCCGGTACGACCTTGTACACCGTAGGAACAAGCAAAGAAATTCCGGGTGTGCGCAAATATGTTGCCGTTGACGGCGGTATGACGGACAATCCGCGTCCGGCGCTGTATGAATCCAAGTACGAAGCCGTGCTCGCAAGCCGCGCGACTGAGCCTAACGAGGAGACCGTATCCATCGCCGGCAAATGCTGCGAGAGCGGGGATATGCTGATCTGGGATGTAGAGCTTCCGAAGGTGGAGAGCGGAGATCTGCTCGCTGTTGCCTGCACAGGAGCCTACAATTACTCCATGGCCAGCAACTATAACCGTATCCGCCGTCCGGCGGTTGTCTTCGTGCAGAACGGCCAGAGCGATCTGGTGGTTCGCCGTGAATCGCATCAGGATATCGTGGCCAATGATATTGTGCCGGCACGTATTGCCAAACAGACCGTTACGAATTAAACCATACCTGCTGCATAAGCTGCAGGGCACTCCATGAGGGCAGGCGGGAATCGTTCCCGCTTGCTTTGCTTTGTACCCCGTTTCATAGTAAACTAATAAAAGTGTTCAATATTTGTCATTTCGAAAGGGGTCATTTACATATGGCTAAGCAAGCGAAAATTACACTCGAAAACGGCGGTGTCGTGCTGATTGACTTGTTCGAACAGGATGCGCCTAATACTGTAGCGAATTTTGAGAAACTGGCTAAAGACGGATTCTACAACGGACTGTTGTTCCACCGTGTAATTCCAGGTTTCGTAGCTCAAGGCGGCTGTCCTAATGGTACAGGCTCCGGCGGCCCAGGTTACACCATCAACTGCGAGATTAACCCGAACAAGCATGAGCGCGGCTCCCTGGCTATGGCCCATGCGGGTAAGAACACAGGCGGAAGCCAGTTCTACATCGCTTATGCTCCACAGCCTCACCTTGACGGGGTACACACTGTATTCGGTAAAGTGGTTGAAGGTATGGACCAAGTCGATGCTTTCAAAGGCCGCGACAAAATGGCTACCGTTGAAGTAGTAGAAGTATAATACAAGCATCGTCAAAAGCACCCGGCTGGATTATCCAGCCGGGTGCTTTTTTTTGCCCATATTAGCCTTTACCTCGTTCCGGTCCAGCCTCTGCGGCTGCGCCGGGAGGCATACAGCTCGGGTAGCTTGAAGAAGATCAGGAACATCAGCAGGAAGATGACAAAGGCAAAGGCCTCTTCGACGAGCAGATAATACGGATAGGGGCCGAAATAATCAAGTACGGAGAACGTGCCGGGCTTGTGAGCCAGAAACATATAGTTGGAATCCAGCAGCATATCGGCGGCATAGACACATACGGCGATAACATTCAGGCAGAGCATGGTGAAGAAGAGCGAGCGCCAGGTAGGCTTATAGCCTTCAATCCAGGTCATGTACAGGGATGCCAGAATAATCGACCCGTGGGCGATGAAGAACAGCAGGAAGCGGAAATGCGGAAACGGGTAGACCAGATTAGGCGTAAGCAGGGCGATGAATGCACCGCCGATCCCGGCAAAGTAGAGAAAAGAATACAGCAGCCTGCTGCGTGTAAGTAGCATGATCACCGACAAGAGCAGGGTAATACCGCATAGTTCAAGCGGCAGGGAGGAACTGCGGCTCCAGATATCCTGGGAGACATACCAGACATGGAGCCCGCCCTCGCAGGCGATCAGCAGCAGTACCAGCAGCAGGCGGACACTGCGCCTCAGACCGGAGTGTGTACGCAGGACGAAACGCGATCCGTAGAGCAGCAGACAGCATAGGGCGACGATGGACAGTGCCATGAGATGCGGGGTTGAGAACATTAAGAAATCGTGATTACGATGGCGGTCCCAAAAAAGATTAAGGTTCACTGTGCTCTCTCCTTGAATCCAGAAATAAATAAAAGAAAATAAAAGTTCAGAATTTGAATATAACTGATTCTAAAGATCTACTCTTAGGTGATATAAGTATATATCGTTCGGGCTAGACAGAAAAGACAGGAGTATCGGTTTATTTACATAAGATGGACGCATATGCCCGTATACATAACGACCCATAAGGCGGAGTGTTTTTACCGGTGCGTTCGGCAGCCATCTTTTCTGTATGCTCGTTTCATATCAAACTTAAGAACGGGGGCTTCTGGGAAATGGTGAAAAAAAGAACAAGTCTGGCAATTGTAATAATCATGCTGTTTGTGCAGTATGCCTACGGACTGGGATTCACCCAGCAGGTTAAAGCGGAGGGAATCGAGCAGGACAGAGATATTATTACCAGTGTATCGATGGCCGTGTATGGGCCGGACGGACAGACCGTAACCGGAAGTGTATATGATGTGGACTCTACTGTTACGCTGGATTATACCTGGTCGCTTCCAAACGGGCACGGGTATATCCAGGGAGATAGCTTCACCTTCCAGCTTCCTGAGCAGTTTGAGCTGTTCAATGATATCCAGGGCGGACTCGTGTCCGACGATGGAGATGTCGGGACGTTCACAGTGAGCCAGTCGACACATCAGATAGTCATGACTTTCAACGACTACATCGAGAGTCATGACAACGTACAGGGTACCCTGCGGATTAATACCAAATTCGATAAACAGGTGATAAGCGGCAGTACGGTTCAGCAGATTCTATTCCCCGTAAACGGCGGGGTACAGACCATTAGTGTGGCATTTAAGCCATCCGTAGGTTCGACGATTGAGAAAAAAGGTGTGTCCAGCGGCTTCAATGCTGATCATATCTTCTGGACGGTGGATGTCAATAAGAAGCTGGAACCGGTCAGCAATGCGGTGGTGACAGACCCTGTTCCTGCCGGGTTGTCGCTGGACAGCACGGTAACCCTTGCGGTGTACCAGCTGAATGTTCTGCTTGACGGTACAGTGACTCAAGGCCAGCTTGTAGACAGCAGCAATTATACCGCTGACGTTTCCGGCGGTGCACTTGTTCTCCGCTTCGCGGACCCTGTAATCACAGGTGCGTACCGCATTGCCTATACAACCCAGGTAGTCAGCGACAGTCTGACCAGCTTCACGAATACCGCTACCTTCACCGGTGATGGACGTGATCCGGTAAGCAGCTCGGCTACAGTCGTTATTGAACGCGGAGGAAGCATCAAGAAGAAGGCAGCCAGCTATGAGTGGGGGAAGCAGACCATCACCTGGGCTATTGAATACAACTACAATAAACGCACGATCTCTGCAGAGAATGCGGTGTTGACAGATGTATTCAATCATTCCCAGCAGCTGGTTGCAGACTCGCTGCGGATTTATCCGGTGACGCTGGATTCTGCAGGAGGAGCTACGAAAGGGACGGCTCTAACCGCAGGTGCAGACTATACAGTAACGCCGGTTGTTGAAGGCACAAACGACGGATTCAAACTGGAGTTTGCAGATGCTGTGACCTCTGCATATCTGATCGAATATAAGACCAAAGCAGTAGACCGCGTATTCAGCGACACCACTATTACCAACACTGTCTCAGACAGTACTTATAGCGATAAGGCTACACAGCTTATCCGGCCGGCCATCATTTATAAGAATTTGTCAGGAGTCAACTACGCCACCCATGTAACGGATTGGAAGATTACGCTGAACGGCGATAATTATCCGATGAGCCAGGTAGTGGTTACGGATAGTTTCCCTTACGGCGGCCAGAAGTTTATCGCGGGTTCACTGGTCGTTCGCAATGAAGCCGGCACCGTGCTTAATGCTTCAGCGTATTCACTGATTGCCGGTTCACCGGCACAGCCTAACGAAGGCTTCAAGGTGAAATTCAATTCGCCGATCAGTGGCACATACACAATTAGTTATCGGACTGAATTCAGTAATGACTGGCTTACAGGTACTACAGATAATTTCATTAACGTAGCGCGGATTGACTGGAAGGACAGCGCGAATAACGCTCAATGGACAGAAGCCAGAGGGCAGTTCATTCCGGGTCCTGAGGTGAAGAACAACGGCTTCAAATCCGGGGTATATGATGCGTCTGCCAAAGAGATCACCTGGACAGTGGGCGTCAATTACAACAGTAAGGCTATTGCTGATCCCCGGGTAACGGACATACTGAACGCGGGACAGTCACTGGTGCCGGGTTCACTAAAAGTGTACCGGATGAATATTGCTCCCGGAGGGGCTCACAGCTTCGGCACCGAACTTGCCGCCAGCTCCTATAGCTACACTGTCGGAAGCGGGAATGAGCTTCTGGTGGATTTTGACAATGCGATCAATTCACCTTATTATGTTGTATTCAAAACAAGCCTTGCAGGGCAGTTGATTGGTACTAACGTTGCTAACACAGCCAATCTGCTGGATGGTACCAAGAAGGTCTCCAAAGATCTGAAGGCCTCGGTGAATATTCCGCATGGCGATGAATATGTGTTCAAAGACGGCGTTCAGATCGGTGATAAGCTGCAGTGGACGATCGCTATTAACCGGACGCAGTCCCATGTGAAGGATGCCTTAATTACAGATGTGCCAAGTACCAATCAGATTCTGCTGCCGGACACGTTCCATCTGTACCGGACAGTTACAGCCGTGAATGGTGATGTAACGAAGAGCGGACCTGAGCTTGTAAAGGATACGGACTACACCTTGAATATCAGTGCTGATGCAGAGGGTAAGCAGACATTTGTGCTTAGCTTCCTCCAGGATATCCATTCCGCATATGTGCTTGAATATCAATCCCTGATCGTAGCGAATACGGGGGATAAGCTGGTCAATACCGTTAACTTCAGCGGGAATAATGTCGTACAGGTCACCAAGGAGACCAGCAAAGAAATTATAGTCGGCGTATCCAGCGGCTCGGGAACGGGCAGCGGGGTCAGAGGAACGCTGAATGTCCACAAAATTGATGCAGGTGACAGCACCAAAGCACTTGCCGGTGCCACCTTTGAATTGTACCGCCTGAACGGCAGCGATCGTGTGCTTGTGAATACCCGGACTACGGATGCAGCGGGCAATGCAGTATTCAACAATATCTGGCTGGGCAGCTATGTACTGATTGAAACTGCAGCACCGGCAGGTTATGTGCTCGATACAAGTGAGCATGCGGTGACTATCGGTTCATCCGCAGCAGTGAATCTGACCTTAGCGAATACCCCTGCGGAGCAGCCGACAGCCACACCAACGCCTATACCGACAGCCACCATTGCGCCGACAGAAGCACCGACAGCCACGCCGCTTCCAACGGTACCGCCTGTAGAGACAGCTGGGCCAACGGCTGCTCCAACGGCAACGAATGGACCGGAGGTAACGCCGAATCCTACAGCACCGCCTGTCACACCAGATATTTCGCCGGTACCAACACCGGCGGGCACGGTGGTTCCGGGGATCATTATTGATGATCTGGAAATTCCGGCAGGTCCAGGCTTACCCGCAACAGCGCAGCCTTCTGCGCCGGTAGCGGTGGTTACACCGGCACCAGCCACGCCGGCACCGGAAGTGCCGGTTGATGAGGACATTCCGCTCGGCGGTGTTGATATTGAAGATGAAGACATCCCGCAAGGGACGGTCACGGCAACAGACTCCGGCGGAACACTGCCGCAGACTGGAGAGAACAGCCCGCTGCCGATCTATATGGCAGGACTCGGTTTGATCCTGATCGGGTTCGTATTACACCGGGTGTTCAGACGGAACCGGAATCAGGAATAAACGGTAGTGGATCAGGACAGCTGATTATATGATCAGCCTTCACCAAGAGCAGGCGGCAGATTATAGCTGCCTGCTCTTTTTGCCGTGACTTAAGAAAGGCTAAGAATTGATTGGTCATCCGCGGCGGAAATGCTATAATTACTAAAATTCAAAGTTTCGGAGGGATGCAGCAATGTCCATGTGGAAGGAATTCAAAAGCTTCGCCATGAAGGGAAATGTGCTTGATCTGGCAGTGGCAGTTGTAATCGGGGCGGCTTTCGGCAAAATTGTTACTTCTTTGGTTAGTGACATCATAATGCCGCTTATCGGCTTAATAAGTGGAGATACCAATCTGAAGGAGCTTCATCTGGGCAGCGGAGAAGCCGCCGTGAATTACGGCCTATTCTTACAGTCCGTACTGGACTTCTTCATTATTTCCTTCTCGATCTTTATGGTGGTTAAGCTGACAAGCAGATTCAGACGCAAGGAAACTGTTAAAGTCGAAGTTGTCGAGCCCCCTGCTCCGGCACCGGAGGTTGCGCTGCTGATCGAAATTCGTGATTTGCTGAGAGCGGACAAGCAGCGGGAGTCAGGGAATTAAGGGAACTAAGTTACATAAATAAAGTAAATTTCCGAAACACACTTGCATTTCCCGCACGTAAGTGATAATTTTGTTGTAGGCAAAACTTATTATTCAACTGAATATATCAATCCTTCAGGGCAGGGTGTAATTCCCTACCGGCGGTGATGCTGTTAGATTGGCTGTTTCTGGCCAGTTCTGCTGCTCAGTCCGCTACCCGATCCGTATGCTGGTGGTACGGACGGTGGACCTGGTGCAATTCCGGGACCGACAGTATAGTCTGGATGGAAGAAGGAGAGATTGACGTGCTGTGCTTATATAGGCGGCCGTGCTGCAGTATTTTCGAACATTACGTGCGAATTTTCACAATGCCATAAGTCCGGCGTTTATTTACGCACCTATTTTTTGAGCTGCTGATACCTCTCGTATATCCCGTCTTGAACTCCTCCTGGAGATTGAGACGGGTTTTTCTGTTTAAACTGTGCACATTATGAATATAGCCGGCTGATTGGAGGGAAGTCACATGGATAAGATGAATGATGAGTTTTATATGTCTCTTGCGCTGGATATGGCGGAAAGGGCTCAAGGACAGACCGGAATCAATCCCGTGGTCGGATGTGTAGTTGTGAAGGATGGTGCCATGATCGGGATCGGCACGCATCTGCAGCGCGGTACCGGGCATGCCGAGGTCCATGCGCTCAACATGGCTGCTGGTAAGGCTCAGGGAAGCACAGCGTATGTTACGCTCGAGCCCTGCAGCCATTATGGCATCACGCCTCCCTGCAGCCAGCGCCTAATCGATGAAGGGGTCGCAAGGGTTGTCGTTGCCTGTGAAGATCCTAATCCGCAGGTTGCAGGCCGCGGAATTGAAATGCTGCGTGAGCAGGGCATAGAGGTTGAGGTAGGTCTGCTCCGGAGCCGCGCTATCCGGCTGAATGAGAAGTTTATCAAATACATTCTGACAAAGCAGCCTTTCATTACACTGAAGAGCGCCAGCACCTTGGACGGCAAAATTGCCACCCGTACAGGGGACAGCAAATGGATATCCAATGCTGAATCCCGGGAGCTAGTACATACGCTGCGCCATCGCCATCAGGGAATCATGGTCGGGGTGAATACGGTGATTGCCGATAATCCTTCGCTGACGACCAGGCTGAATGTGCCCGGGCTCAATCCAATCAGGATTATCATCGACTCTACACTGAGGCTGCCTCTGGAGAGCGCCGTTGTCACTGACGGACTGGCACCTACGGTGGTCGTTACCACTGAAGCGGGTGATCCGGCCCGGAAGGCAGCACTGCTCGCTGCGGGTGTTCAGGTTGTTGCCGCTGGCAGCGGACCGCGTGTCGATCTGCAGGCCGCAATGATAGCATTGGGCGGAATGGAGATCGGCTCCATCCTGCTCGAAGGCGGCGGCACGCTGAACGGAGCGATGCTGGAGCAGGGACTGGTTGACCGCGTAGTTCTCTTCTTCGCTCCTAAGATTGTCGGAGGCGGGGCTGCTGCGGCAGGTGCCTTTGACTTCCCGGGTGTGGAACTGATGCGGGATGCCATTACACTCGAAGGATTGGAAGTGGAAGTGCTCGGGGATAATGTCTGTATCAGCGGCACCCCGGCACGCTAATAGAAGCGTAGTGAGTTTTGGACAAAGGGATTTTGGAACTGTAGGAGCGGTAGCGACCGCCTTGTCACCGGATTTCTACCGCTAAGAGCGGTTTGAATCAAGAACTCTGGGGACAACAGCGGCCGGAAGTCCAAATATCCACTGTAGTAACACATGAGCTTTAAGTTGTAATTTTGAAGGAGGGATAGTATGTTCACCGGCCTGATTGAAGAGGTGGGTATCCTCCGCAGCGTCACCAGCGGAGGGGAGATGATGGTGCTGAATATCGGCGCCTCCCTCATTATGGGAGATCTGAAGATTGGCGACAGCGTCTCCGTCAATGGGGTCTGTCTTACAGCCACATCCATAGGTGACCATTATTTCACGGTTGATGTGATGCCTCAGACCTACCGCAACAGCAATCTCAAAAACTTACGGACCGGGGGCAAAATGAACCTGGAGCGCGCGATGGCAGCAGGCGGACGTTTCGGCGGGCATATTGTCCAGGGGCATGTGGATGGAACCGGTGAGATCCGCAGCGTGAAGCGCGATCAGAATGCGGTGGTATTCGAAATTGCACCGGACCGCAAATCGCTGTTTAAGTACATCATTCCCAAAGGCTCCATTACGATTGACGGCATCAGCCTCACCGTAGTGGATACAGAGTCGTCCACGTTTACTGTCTCTATCATTCCCCACACCCTTGGAGAAACGGTGCTGGCCCATAAACGGCCGGGTGACAGTATCAATATCGAATGTGATGTGCTGGGCAAGTATGTGGATCATCTGCTGCATTATGGTTCGCGTTCCGGCAATGAAGAAGATGAGAAGAGCTCGAAGATCAGCCACGATTTTCTGGCGGCCAACGGGTTTGTATAATTAAAGATTAGGCATACGGCGGCCGGTAAGGCAGCGTACAGCCATCAGGAGGACAGTAACATGAGCGAGCAAGACAAGAAGGACAGCGTCCTGGACCCGATTGAGGATGCCATATATGATTTGATGCGCGGGAAGGTGATCATCGTTGTTGATGATGAGGACCGCGAGAATGAAGGAGACTTCATCGCCCTTGCCGAACGGGCAACCCCTGAAGTTATCAACTTCATGATTACCGAGGGACGCGGCCTGGTCTGCGTGCCGATTACCGCGGAACGCGCAGAGGAACTGGATCTGCAGCCAATGGTGGCCCAGAATACCGACAATCACGGTACCGCTTTTACCGTATCGATTGACCACAAGGATACGACCACCGGTATTTCCGCCGGGGAAAGATCCATGACTATCAAGGCAATGCTGGACCCGAATGCGAAGCCTTCCGACTTCCGCAGACCGGGCCACATGTTCCCGCTGATCGCGAAGAAGGGCGGGGTATTACGGCGTTCAGGGCACACGGAAGCCGCTGTTGATCTGGCCCGCATGTGCGGCGCTTATCCGGCTAGCGTCATTTGTGAAGTGGTGAAGGTGGACGGTACCATGGCCCGCCTGCCTGACCTGATTGAGATTGCCAAGAAACATGATCTCAAGCTGATCAGCATCAAGGACCTCATTCACTACCGTAATGAGAAAGAACATCTGGTTACCCGCGAGGTAGCCGTGAATCTGCCGACCGACTTCGGTGATTTCCAGACGATTGCCTACACGAATGAAGTGGATGACAAAGAGCATGTGGCCCTGGTAAAAGGTGATATCTCCGGTGACGAGCCTGTGCTGGTGCGTGTGCATTCCGAGTGCCTGACCGGCGATGTATTCCATTCCCACCGCTGCGACTGCGGCCCGCAATTTGAAGCGGCGCTGCGCCAGATTGAAGAAGCAGGCCGAGGGGTGCTGCTCTATATGCGCCAGGAAGGCCGGGGGATTGGCCTGATCAACAAGCTGCGTGCCTACAAGCTGCAGGAGGAAGGACTGGATACGGTAGATGCCAACCTGAAGCTGGGCTTCGCCGCAGATCTGCGTGATTACGGCATCGGTGCACAGATTCTCAAGGACCTGGGCGTCCGCCAGATCAGACTGCTGACCAACAATCCGCGCAAGATCAAAGGGCTGGAAGGCTACGGCCTTGAAGTTGTGGAGCGTGTAGCCATCCAGATGCCGGAGAACAAGGACAACACTAAATATCTTCATACAAAGCAGGCCAAGCTTGGCCATCTGCTGACTTTTGACAAGATAGAACAAAACGAGGATTCCAAAATTTAATTATAGAATCACTAACTTATACATGAAGGGTTGATGAGTATAATGCCAAATTATTTTGAAGGACATTTAGTATCTGAAGGATTGAAATACGGGGTTGTCGTAGGACGTTTCAACGAATTTATTACAAGCAAGCTGCTCTCCGGAGCGCTCGATGCCTTCAAACGCCATGGCGTAGCTGACGATGAAGTGGATGTTGCCTGGGTACCGGGAGTATTCGAAATTCCTCTGATCGCGCAAAAAATGGCCGAAAGCGGCAAGTACGATGCAGTAATCACACTGGGTACAGTTATTCGCGGATCTACAACACACTATGATTATGTGTGCAATGAAGTAGCCAAGGGCGTAGCGGCCATTAATCTCAAGACAGGCATTCCGACGATTTTCGGCGTGGTAACGACTGAGAATATCGAACAGGCCATTGAGCGTTCCGGAACCAAAGCGGGCAATAAAGGCTGGGATGCGGCGACTGCTGCCATCGAAATGGCGAACCTGAACAAGCTGTTTAAATAACGCCCCTCTTGACGAATCAGCGTAAGTCGTGCTTATTTATATGTATGAGAAGAAAGCATGAACATAAGGAGCTGCGAGGAAATTAGTATCCGCTTTTGTTGACAAATCTCCATGGGTTTGGGAGTTATGTCAACAAATTAGCGGTACTTTATTTCGTCGCAGTCTCAAGGATCTTTCTACTTGTGTAGCGTCCGTGCGGCGCTGCACTTTACTTTTTTTGGGCTGGAGGAAACCGCGTGACTGTATTGTACAAGCTGGAGACGTTCGAAGGTCCGCTCGATCTGCTCTTGCATTTGATTGACAAAGCGGAAATCGACATCCAGGACATTCCGGTCAGCGAGATCACCGAGCAGTACATGGAATACCTGCAGGGGATGCAGGAGCTTGAGCTGGATATCACCAGCGAATTTCTGGTTATGGCTGCTACCCTCTTGTCGATCAAGAGCAAGCTGCTGCTGCCGAAGCCGCCGGTGATCGAAATTGAGGATTTCGATTATTACGAGGACGACGGATATGATCCGCGGGCAGAGCTGGTTCAGCGGCTGATTGAATACCGCAAATTCAAGAGCATTGCTGTGCAACTGCTGGATATGGAGAGCGAGCGCAGCCTGATTTTCACGAAGGAACCTGAGGATCTGGGCCCCTTTGTTCCTACGCAGACCGATAATACGCTGAAGGGACTGCACACCGCTGATTTGATTGCGGCGTTCCGTAAGGCGCTGAGCAAGGCGGCCCGGAGATCCTCTTATCAACGGATTACCCGTGATGAGATTTCGGTGAAGGACCGGATTCGAGATGTGTCGGAAGCACTCCAGCGTAAGGGAATGGGCGGCAGACTGCGCTTTTCGTCGCTTTTGCATGATGAGATGGCCCGGCATGAGATTGTAGTGACCTTCCTGGCCATTCTGGAGCTGATGAAGATGAAGGCGATTTTCTGCTACCAGGAGAAATTATTTGACGATATTGTGATGGAGTGGAGAGGAGGAGAGGAAGTCAGTGGACTACAACACGCTGAAATCAATTATTGAAGGCCTGCTGTTTCTCTCAGGGGATGAAGGTTTATCCGTGCGCCAGATTGCCGAGATTACCGAGCAGCGGCCCGATCTGGCTACACGGGCGCTGGAGGATTTGAAAGACGATTACAGCTCGCAGGGCCGGGGCCTGCAGGTAGTGCAGATCGCCGGGAATTACCGTCTGGCGACACTGCCGGAGCATGCGCAATATTTCGAGCGTCTGGCGTATTCCCCTTCCAGATCATCCCTGTCCCAGGCAGCGCTGGAGACACTTGCGATTGTGGCGTACCGCCAGCCTATTACCAGAGTGGAGATCGAAGAAATCCGCGGGGTGAAGTCAGAACGGGCTATTCATACGCTGGGAAATAAGGATCTGATTCATGAGGTAGGCCGGGCAGAGGCTGTCGGCCGTCCGATCCTGTACGGAACGACCAAGTCCTTCCTGGACAGCTTTGGCCTGGCCAGCCTGAAGGAGCTTCCGGAGCCGTCGAGCTTCGATACTTCAGAGGGCCTGGAAGAAGAGACGCAGCTGCTGTTCAGCAAGCTGGACAGCCAGATGACCTTTGAAGAGGTAGAGACAGAATAAACGCAGCGGATATACGCTGTTCCAGCAATGCCGTTGTCCCCGCCGGGACAGCGGCATTTTTTTTGGCGGCAGAATCTTTTGGAGATGTTTGCTGAAATGCCGAATTTTATCCAGCAGGATTTGCCATACTAAACCAGAGGCTCCACTATTCACATTACCTGAGGCTGCTTGGAGGTTACGATTGTGACGTTATGGCTTGTGATACCCTTATCCCTGCTGCTGCTGGTTATTCTGCTGTGCCTGCTGGTTCTGGCTTCATCGATTCATTTTCATTTCCGTCTATGCAGGCTGGGAACGGATGACCGTATTGAATTTGATATTAAAGCTGTATACGGGCTGGTCAAATTCCATTATGAGCTCCCTGCGCTGGTCTTTGACAGCCTAGAACAAGGCATTAAGGTTAAGCTCGAAAAAAGCGGAATCGCCCCTGTGAAAATGGACAGCGACAAAGAAGAAAAAATCGACCGGGAGTCCGTGGCGGAATGGTTAAAGAACATCCGTACAGCGATCAAGTCAACCCGCGGTCTCAAAAAATGGCTGGTTGGCACGTTATCGCATGTCCGGATTACCAAGCTGGACTGGTCCACGGATTTCTCGCTGGGCGATGCGGCAGATACGGCAACCGCGGCTGGCGCTTTATGGGGCATGAAGTGGACCATGGTCGGCTGGGTATCGCGTTTCGTCAGATTGCAGCGGAATCCGCGGATGTTCGTAGCCCCGGTGTTCCGGGACGAGCCTTGTTTCTCAACGGAAGCGGTCTGCACTGGCAAGCTTTCTGTGGGCTATGCTTTTTATGCGGCACTGTTATTATTGCGGCGTGTATCGAAGGTGGAAGGCGGCCTCGGGAGATGGAAGAAACTGCTTAGCCGGGGCCAGTGATAAAAAGACTACATACTCCCTTCCATAGTGGGCAAGATAAGACTGCAGGTACACTTATATACACACGAGGAGGAGAAAAACAATGTCAGATCATCCTATTCAAGGTCTCATGCAGACGGCTATGGAAAATATCAAAGGCATGGTGGATGTAAATACCATTGTCGGAGATCCAGTAGAAACACCAGATGGCAGTATCATTCTGCCGATCAGTAAGGTCGCGTTCGGTTTTGCCGCAGGCGGCAGTGACTTCCGGGTAGAAGACGATGCTCCGGGCGTGAACGGCAGCGGAACCGGAGTCAAAATGCTTCCCTTCGGGGGCGGTAGCGGGGGCGGTGTATCTATACGGCCAATCGCTTTTCTGGTAGTGGGCAGGGATGGGGTACATATTGTGCCGCTTGACAATCAAACCCATCTGTTCGAGAAAATTATTGATGCCACACCTAACCTGATTGATAAAATCCAGAATATGTTCCAGCCGAACGGCATGCCGTTGGGGGCAGACGCACCAGGTACCACGGTGACCAAAACCGTAGTGAAGACTGAGCCGGATACGCATTCAGCAGCACACTAACACATCTGTTGAACGCGGCGGGATAAGAATAATCGGGGGTATCACCTTTCAATGGTGATATCCCTTTTTTGACGGACAGCAGCGGATGGGACATACCAGTCCCCCGAACCGCATACACTTGTACAACCAGGCAAGACGGAAGAACCGCTGCCCTAGACCTGAGAAGCCGGAGGATGAACATGAAGACATTAACCCGAAAATCGTTGATTTCCTTAATATTGTGTTTACTGCTGCTTGCACTGGTTCCGTTGTCTTCTATCCGGGCTGAGAATAGTTCTATATCTACTCATGCCAGAGCGGCGGCGCTGATCGATGTGGAGTCGGGAAGACTTCTATACAGCAGCCGCGGGGATGAGCCGATGCTGATTGCCAGTTTGACCAAAATAATGACAGCACTTGTAGCGATAGAGCACGGTGATTTGACCTCAAAGGTCAAGGTCGGCAAAAATGCTTTTGCCAAGGAAGGTTCTTCGCTGTATCTGAAGCAGGGCGAAGAAATGACGCTGGAGGATATGCTGTACGGATTAATGCTGCGTTCAGGAAATGATGCGGCAACCGCAATTGCCGAGCATGTCGGAGGCTCCGAGCAGGGCTTCGTCTACCTGATGAATGCCAAGGCGGAGGCGCTTAACTTAACCCATACGCATTTTGCCAATCCGCACGGGCTCGATGCCGAAGGGCACTACTCCAGCGCAAATGATCTGGCTGTATTGACTGCTTACGCGATGCATAATCCTGTGTTCAAGGAGATTGTGGCTACCAAAGAGAAGACGGCGGACAATCCGTATGAGAAATGGGATTACAAGTGGAGCAATAAAAATAAAATGCTGCGCCTCTACGAAGGGGCGGACGGTGTGAAGACGGGTTATACCAAAAAAGCACTCCGCTGCCTGGTCAGCTCCGCTACCCGAAACGGCCAGCAGCTTGTCGCTGTTACGCTGAATGACGGCAATGACTGGAATGACCATTCGGCGCTGCTGGATTTCGGCTTCAACCACTATCCGCTCAAGACATTAGTGGAACGCGGAGAAACCGTCAGCGGCTACACGCTGGTTACCGGCAAGGATTTCGCCTATCCGCTCGGACAAGGGGAAGAGGCAAGGCTTATTAGCAAGCTGGTATTAAGCGAAGAGAAGAGTACCGCAGGGACAGAGGCGCGTGCCAGTGACGGCACTAAGACAAGCAAAAACACCAGCAGCTTCGGGCTGAAGGGTGTGATTATAATGCAGCTGGGCGGCAAGGAAATCGGCCGGGTTCCGGTGTATACGCCAAGCCAGCTGCCGCCGGAAACATCACCCTATGAGAAAAAATACAGTCCTGCGGGAGGTACTGCTTATCCGGCGGACAACTGGCTGCAGGCATTCGGCAGCGCGCTGCGTGCCATGTTCCAGAGCGGCGAAGATCAGAGATAGTTGCATAATGTGCAATTAAAAACAGCGAAAAGGGTTGCTTGCAACTTATAAGTGTAGTCTGTACAACTAAATCTGCCCGAATCGCTGGAAATCATCTACACCTGGCAGTTTAATTGTACGAAATACAACTAAACGGATAATAGGTTGAGAATCAGACGTTTTAGTTGTACAAAGTGCAATTAAGCCAAAAGCATATACCGTAATATTGTCATTGCAAAGCAGCTTTTCAAAGTGTAGTTATGCAGAGGGCTAGGGCAGCAGATAAGAAGAATAGCGCTGGAGGAGGGGATAAGCATGTTAAATGGTATCTGGCTGGGGATGATCCTGATCGGGTTTGTATTTGCGGCGGTAACCGGACGGATGAACGAATTCACAGCTGCCGTGTTTGACGGAGCCAAAAGCGGGGTCACCGTAAGCTTCGGGCTGATCAGTGTGCTGGTGTTCTGGCTGGGGATTATGCGGATTGCGGAGGATGCAGACCTGCTGAAGAAGATCTCCAGAGTATTGGGACCGGTAGTATCTTTTCTGTTTCCGGATGTGCCCAAAGGCCATCCTGCGATTGGTTATATTCTCTCCAATATGAGCGCCAACCTGCTGGGACTCGGAAATGCCGCTACACCCATGGGCATTAAGGCAATGCAGGAGCTGCAGACACTCAACCCGGATAAGGAAACCGCAACGCCTGCCATGTGTACCCTGCTAGCACTGAACACTGCCAGTATCACGCTGATTCCGGCAACTCTAATTGCGATCCGGCTGAATTACGGATCGGCTGACCCGGCGGCAATCGTCGGTACCACGCTGGCGGCAACGGCCGTGGCTACTCTTGCCGCCATTGCTGCGGACAGGCTGTGCCGGCGCCTAACACTGCTGCGCAGGCCGCCCGGACCGCCGCCTGCGATAAGATCCGGCACCGCTGCAGCGAAAGGGAGCGCGGCGCTCCCACATTCTTCAGTGAAAGGGTGAGCCTGTCTTGTTCCAGTTCATCAGTCTAATATCCGCCTGGGCGATTCCGGTAATGGTCACCTTTATTCCGCTATATGCGTTCTCCCGCAAGGTTCCGGTCTACGAATCTTTTGTGGAAGGTGCGAAAGACGGCTTCGGCACAGCCATTGCGATCATCCCCCATCTTGTCGGCATGCTGGTGGCGATCAGTGTCTTCCGCGCTTCGGGTGCGCTGGACTTCCTGATGGGCTTTGTAAGCCCTCTTGTACAAAGTCTTGGGATTCCTGCTGAAGTCCTCCCGCTCGGTCTCCTGCGCCCTCTGACGGGCACTGGATCGCTTGCCTATACGACAGATCTGATCCGGGTCCACGGCCCGGACTCATTGATAGGCATGATTGCTTCTACTATACAGGGCAGCACGGATACAACCTTATATGTGTTGACTGTTTATTTCGGCGCTGTGGGGATCCGCAACGGCCGTTATGCCCTTAAGGTGGGTCTGTTCTCGGATGTCGTCGGCTTTATCGCAGCTATTGCAGTTTGTCTGCTGGTATTCGGGTAAGAGAATTTTTTTGGAGCAAGAAGGAGTATTGCAGCTCTGGAAAGAATTGTTCACTGGCAAGGATTTCAATGGATAGTTTCTGCCGTAGCATTGAACTTCCAGAAGGAGTAACGCCAGTGGGAGAAATGATTGTTATTTTACTGTTTCTTTATGCATTTGTTTTCATTCATTTGATCCGGCATGCGGCTGATGTTTTACGGGAAGAGTGGAAGCAGGAGCAGGACCGGAAAGATCTGGCCCGCAAACTGCTGATTTTATGTGGAGGGTTTATCCTGCTTCTCCTGATTGATTTTTTGGTCCTGAATGTAGGCCGGGAACACGCAGGAAGTGGCGTCCTGCAATACAACGCAGTGCTTGGGGTCATCGTGTTCTCAGGACTCTTAGCGCTTTTTGCCCGAAGGAAGATTCTAGCTGCCTTCATGGGATGCTTGTACATATATGATCTGATTATGTTCCATTATTACGGAGCCAACATTACAGGTAATGGTCTGGATGATTTCGGACTTGGCTTAAACAGCATGTTCAGTTCATTCATGAATCTGATTGTTGCTGTAGCGGCACTTTTATTAGACCGAGCTGTTCCGCTGGAAGAGCCGGACGATACGATAGTATAGTGAATGGGCACTGCTGCACATCGATAAGTTAAAGGGAGCATGGAGCAAAGTGGAACCTATTGTTTTTTTGTTGGCCTGTTACATACCCGTTTTACTGTATCTGCTCCATTTCGGGACAGATGTTTTTGAGACAGCGTGGAATTTGAACCACCGCGTTCTGATCCGCAATTTACTGCTGTTCTTTGGAGTGTTTTGCCTGCTTCTCGTTATTGGCTTTCTCGTTTTGAATGTGAACCGGAAGCTTGCGGGAGGGGACTCGATTTTATTTTTGAATATTTTTTGCGGAGCTATTGTACTTGCCATCCTGCTGGGCATCTTTGCCGGCCGGTATGTTTTCGCAGGAATTATATCTATTTTGTATGTGTTTGATCTCGTTCAGTTTCATCAATTCCTTGCCGCCGTTACCGGAGACTCTTCAAAGGACAGCGGTATCGGTTACGGATATCTCTTTACTTTGTTCATAAATCTGGCTGGTTTTGCCGCAGCTGTTTTTATAGATCATATAGTCCAGCTAGTCCAGCGGAGAACCAAGGCTTAAGGTTACATAAGGATTTGAAGCTGTATGTTTATATGGGGTTGTACACCGCTGAGCAACCGGGTACATGCAGAATGTTGTAAGGAATACAACTCACATACAGCGATAAACCGGTTTGCGGGAGGATTGTTGTATGTAGTAGAAGAATTTTTCCGTTTTTTCTCCAAAAAGGAGGGGAAATGATGCCTTTTATACAACAATCTTCGATTAAGGCCTATATCTCGAAGGAAATGTTGTATTTCGTGCAGGATTTAGACTGCGAGATAATGGTACGGGCACCGCGGCCACCCGGAAGCTCAAATAATCATCGAAGGCTGGCTCTAAGCTGATACTTTAAGTTCAGCTTATCTCTGCTTCTCTGCTTCTCTGCTTTCTTAGCGCATGTTCCAAGCAATGCGCAGCAGCAGCTTGCCCCTGCAGTCTTCACCCACTACCCCAGGGTGAGGACTGTTTGTTTCATTCTTTGAAATAGTTGGCGTACTGGGCTGGCGGTGTAACGGAGAGGGAGTTTGGAACTGGAGGAGCGTTAGCGGCCACCTTTAAAATTGGATTTCAACTGCCGCATGGCAGTTGGATCAAGGGAATCCTACTTTAACAGCGGCCGGAAGTCCAAACATTCCCCGGAGTTACGAGTAGTCCGCGCCGGCTTTGCCCCCGCGCCCCGCTTTTGCCCCCGCGCTCCCGCCCGCTTTTGCCCTCACGTTCCCCGCAACCTCAGGCCACGCCTAACCCCAAAGATTTTAACAATCGGCCATCACCTCGCACCTTTTCACTTCATATGCTATTTCAGCAATACGGAGGAAGGAGGGCAAGGGATGGAATACAAAGGCTTTATTCTTCATCATTCCCGCTGTCCGTCCATTAACGGCAAGGGCTTTGACTTCTGGGTCGGGCTGGAAGGGGGGATCTACGCTGCGCCGCTGCTGACAGATCCCGAACATATTCATATCTGCCTGGAAGGGAACTACGGTGAAGAGGATGAGCTTCCCGGCTTACCGGAACGCCAGCAGCAGCTATTTGCGGCAGGCAAACTCATTTTGGAGCTGGCAGGGCGCTATCAAATTGCGCCATTACTCGTTGAACCGCATAGCCAAACTTGTCCGGGAGCATTTTTTCCATGGAATGATCTTGTGATTTATCCCTCCGATGGTTATCATTAACCTGAGGTGAGTAGTCGAAAATGGAAAGATTACAGAAAATTTTGGCGCAAGCAGGTGTTGCGTCCAGACGCAAATGTGAAGAAATGATTTTGGCCGGTAAAGTGGAAGTCAACGGGGAACTCGTAACTACGCTTGGCACGAAGGTGGACCCCGCAACAGATATTATTAAGGTCTCCGGTAGACTGATCCGGGGCGAGAACAAAATCTACATCATGTTCAATAAGCCCAAGGGTGTAATTACAAGCGCATCCGATGACAAGGGCCGCAAGGTGGTAACCGATTACCTGAAAGGCATTACAGAGCGCGTATACCCTGTAGGCCGTCTGGATTATGATACGGAGGGGCTGCTGCTGCTGACGAATGATGGTGAGTTTGCGAACCTGCTCACGCATCCGAAGCATCACGTGCCGAAGACGTATCTGGCGACGGTCAAGGGTGTGCCGCACGGCACGGCGCTGGACAAGCTGAAGGCCGGAATTAAGCTGGAAGACGGCATGACGGCTCCGGCAGAAGTTGAATACAAAGACGTCGATGAAGCCAATAAAGAAACGGTCATCAGCATTACCATCCATGAAGGCCGCAACCGTCAGGTACGGCGGATGTTTGAGGCAATTGCCCACCCGGTGATCCGACTGAAACGGATTTCGTTCGGAGATATCCTGCTCCAGAATCTCAAACGCGGTTCTTACCGTCATTTGACCAAGGATGAAATCAATCATCTGCAGCAAATAGCCAAGGCCGGTGCGCTAAGAGAGAATACGACACGCAAAGACACATAAAGTTCACAATTCCCCCTCCTAAAACTGTGACAATATTCGTTATAATGTTCATAGGATGTTCACACCTAACAACTAAAGTAATGAGTTGCGTCACAGAAGGGGGCACCCTCGTATGGGCAAGGCCAGAAAGCCAATACAAATCGTGATACTATTTCTAATCCTTCTGCTCGGGGGTTATGCAATCGGTTCCTCCGTGTTCGGAGGGGACGGCAAACCCACGGAAGGCGGGAGAGCGCCGGACTTTGAACTGCTTGGGCTGGACGGCGTGACCCATACGCTGGAGGAGTACAAAGGAAAGTCGGTTGTGCTTAACTTCTGGGGCTCCTGGTGCGCCCCTTGTGTCAAGGAGATGCCTGCCCTGCAGGCACAGTGGGAGAAGTGGAAAGACCAGGGCGTTGTGGTCGTAGGCGTTAATGTAGGCGAGGATCAGATGACAGTGGACAATTTCGTGAAGCTCGTGGATATCGATTTCCCGGTTGTGATGGATACGGGGCGTGATGCCGTCCGCAGTTACGGGGTTTCCCCGCTGCCTACCACCTTCTTCATTAATACGAAGGGCAAGGTAGACAGCATTCATATCGGCCAGCTGGATTTGAGCTCGCTTGACGAGCAAATCGGGAAGCTGGTGGGAGAATGAAGGAGCACATGCCGCTAATCAGCAATACCAAATGTGAATGCGGTCACCAGAATCCTGTGGGCACTGTTCTCTGCGAAGCCTGCGGCAAGCCGCTGGATGAGAAGGAATGGAACTCTTCCGAGAATCTGGAGATGCGTTACGATGGGGTAGCCCGCCGTTCACAGCGTGTAGGTCCCGGAGTGATCGACAGGGTCTGGAACTTTTTTTCCTCAGTCAAAATCGCCATCTATCTGATTGTGCTGACACTGCTAGGCGCTATGCTGGGTACCATTTTTCCGCAAGAGAGCACTTTTCTGAATATTGACGCTTCAACATATTATCAAGAAACGTACGGAACAGCCGGGAATATATATTATAGACTCGGCCTTTCGCATACCTATGAATCCTGGTGGTTTGTGACGCTGCTCGTAATGATCGGAGCTTCTCTGGTCATTTGCAGCCTGGACCGTGTGCTTCCGCTGTACAAGGCATTAACCCGGCAAAAGATCCGCAAGCATCGCCAGTTTCTGACCCGTCAGAAGCTGACGCTCGTAACGCAAGTGGAAGAGGAACCGGAGGTGTGGGTGGCGCGCATCGTCCAGCCGCTCAGGAAGAAAGGTTACCGCGTCCGGACGGAGGGCGGCGCTTTATTGGCCGAGAAACACCGTTTCAGCCGCTGGGGACCTTATGTAATACATATCGGCCTGATTATTTTTTTGCTCGCCGTGCTGGCGAGAGGACTTCCGGGGCTGAATATGGACCAGCATCTTGCTTTTCCGCAAGGGGAGACCGTCAAAATACCGGACACCAGCCTCTATCTTAAGAATGAGAAGTTCACCGTAGAATTCTACACGGAAGAAGAGATGCCTGAGGAGTTCCGCGGAATCAAGGTGCTTCCCAAGCTCTACGAGACCCGGGCGGTTCTCTATGAATGTACTGCCGGTTGCACGGACCCGTCTAAGGAGCCGGAGCTTACGGAAGTGGCCCGGCATGACATTCAGGTGAATTCACCGCTCAGCTACCAAGGATTGAAAGCGTATCAGTTTGATTATGACCTGACTCCTGTGCTGCGTTCTGTGCAGCCCGGTCTGACGAATTCCTCCACTGGCGAGATTTACGGCAAGCTTGAACTGGATATGAAGAATCCGCAGCGCAGCTTCCAGGCAGGTCCATATACGCTGGAGCTCAAAGAGAAATATATGGATTTCGGACTGAGCGATCAAGGCCAGCCAGTGTCCAAGTCGCCGTATCCGAATGCCCCTGCATTCCTCTTCCTTATTAAAGGGCCGGAGCTTCCGGCCGGGGGGCAGCAGTATTTCTATTTTCCGAAACAGATTGACAAGGAGCAATTCCAGCAGTCAGCCATCAACGACAAGCTTGGCGGCAGCGGGCGGTTCTTGGAGCTTGAGGTCGGCAGTATGAGTGATGTTGACTTCTCGGAATCCACCACCTATCTCAATGTACGGGTCGACCGGGCAATGCCATTTGTCTGGGTTGGTGCGGGCATTATCATGCTGGGGCTGATACTCGGCTTCTACTGGCAGCATAGACGCATCTGGTTGACTGTCGACGGCGGGGAACTGGTGCTAGGAGGCCATACGAACAAGAACTGGTTCGGCTTCCGCCGTGAGATCGTTTCTATTCTCCAGAAGATAGACATGACAGTCGATGAAAAATCATTGGACAACGGAGGAGGCCTGGCATGAGCTTGCTCGATTTCAGCAGTGACGTCTTTATTGCCGCATTCTTTTTATACAGCGGAGCATTCATGTTGTTCACCATCGCCATTATGGGGCGCAGATGGTCCGGCAGGAAGCCGGAGGAGCATACCGCACGCTGGGGGAGAATCGCTTTTATCGCCTCCTCGCTCGGGCTGCTGTGCCATCTGGCATACTTCATTACACGCTGGATGGGATCGGGTCATATTCCGGTAAGTAATATGTACGAGTTCATGACTTTTTTATCGATGATGGTAATGGTTGCGTTTACTGTGATCTTCGCGATTTACCGCAAAATTATTCTCGGTGTCTTCGCAGTTCCGATCTCGATTATTGTGATGGCGTATGCAGCGGTATTTCCGCAGGAAGTACAGCCGCTGATCCCCTCGCTGAAATCCATCTACCTGAATATTCATGTCACACTGGCGGCACTCGGGGAATCATTTTTTGCCGTAGGCTTCGCGGCCGGACTGATGTATCTCCTGCGTACGGTGAATTTTAACAGCAGGGAACGCGGTGACCGCAAGCAGCAGAGACTTGTCGAATTTACTCTCTTCTCAATCATTGTTATAATTGGTTTTCTTGGATCTGTATTTGCATTCCGCGGTGCCGGCTATGAATCTGTTTTTGTCCGTTCGAACGTTACGATTGACAGCCCGGGGCAGGGAGATAGTACAATAGAGAAAGTGAGTTATAAAATGCCGCCGATTGTGGCACCTTACCATAGCGAAATTGAGAGCTTCCAGTCGTTTCTTGGCATAAAAGAACCGCTCTTCGAAGCTCCATCCTGGATGAATGGTGTCAATGCCGGGCGCAAGTTCAATACCGTTATCTGGTCACTGCTGTCCGGGCTGATTCTATATGGAATTCTCCGCCTGGCTGTCCGCAAACCGCTGGGTAAGGCGATACATCCGGTTCTCGACGGAATTGATGAGAATGATCTTGATGAAATAACGTACAGGGCAATCGCCATCGGTTTCCCGATCTTTACACTGGGGGCTTTGATTTTTGCGATGATATGGGCTCAAGTGGCCTGGGGCAGGTTCTGGGGATGGGACCCTAAGGAAGTGTGGGCACTCGTCACCTGGTTGTTCTACAGTGCTTATCTCCATTTGCGGCTGGCCCGCGGATGGCAGGGACGCAAGTCCGCTTGGCTCGCTGTACTCGGCTTTCTGATCGTAATGTTTACCCTGGTTGGCGTTAATCTTGTGATCGCCGGACTTCACTCTTATGCGGGGACAGACTGAGTAGACTATATTCTCTGGCACGCACAAGATTTAGGGTAACGTTCTACTGTATTTGATGAAGGGGTTGTTGTGTAAATGGCAGAGCACTTGAATAGAATTCTGGTGGTGGATGACGAAGAACGCATCCGCCGCCTGCTCAAAATGTATCTTGAAAAAGAAGGTTATGAAATTGACGAGGCAGAAGATGGAGAAATTGCTCTGCGCAAAGCAACAGCCAATGACTACGGTCTGATATTGCTGGATGTCATGCTGCCGGGCATCGACGGGATTGAAGTGCTGACCAGACTCAGAGGAGTCAAGTCTACGCCGGTCCTGATGCTTACTGCCAAGGGTGAAGAGATTAACCGGGTTCAAGGGTTTGAAATGGGCGCAGATGACTATGTCGTTAAGCCGTTTAGCCCGCGTGAAGTGATTTACCGGGTGAAGGCGATAATGCGCCGTTCTTCCGCAACTGCTTTTTTGTCCAAAGAGAGCAATTCAAGCAACAATATCGTGTTTCCTTTTCTTATTATTGAGCATGATGCACACCGCGTAACCGCCGGCGGCCAGGAGGTAAGTCTGACCCCTAAGGAATATGAGCTGCTGCATTATTTGGCGATCTCCCCGGATAAGGTGTTCTCGCGTGAGGAACTGCTCAAGGATGTGTGGAATTACGAGTTCTTTGGAGATCTGCGTACCGTGGATACCCATGTCAAGCGTCTTCGCGAGAAATTGAATAAGGTGTCCCCGGAATCGGCGGCTATGATCACTACCGTATGGGGAGTCGGCTATAAGCTTGAGGTGCCTAAATAAGTGAATTTCTGGAGAAGTCTTGTCGGTAAGCTGTGGATCACGATCATCTGTCTGGTTGCTGTCGTGCTCATTACGCTAGGGCTGTTTCTGTTACCCTACATCGACAGTAATTTCGCCAATTCCGGGGCGATCAAGCGTTTATTTATGTATACCTGTATGATCGGGTTTTCCTTAACGACATTCTTTGCCTTATTCCTGTTTACGAAGATTACCCAGCCGATGCAGCAGGTGATTGAGGCGGCCAATGATATCCGCCGCGGCGAATACGGGACGAGACTGACGCTGGTCACCAGCGATGAGATCGGCCAATTGGCGACATCCTTCAATCACATGGCAGAAGAGCTGGAAGAGAATATACGCAGTCTGAATAATGAAAAAGGGCATTTGTCCAGCGTCCTGCGCAGTATGAGTGATGCGGTGATCACCTTCGATATTGAGGGGCAGATTATCCTCACCAATCCGCATGGCCAGGCGCTGCTGGAAACCTGGAGTGATCTTACCTGGGAGCAGGAAGAGGATAGCGGGCTGTATCCACAGGCTGGACCTGCCCGTGATGTGCCTCCGCCGCTGCGGCCGTTGTTCTTCAGTACCCTCAGCGTAGGAGGCGATAAACGCTCCAATATCCATGTCCGGCAGGGTGTATGGTCTGTGCATATGGCACCCTTATATTCCGAGGATAATCTCCGCGGGGCGGTGGCGGTGCTGCGCGATGTGACGGAGGAAGTGCGGCTGGAGAAGATGCGCCGCGATTTCGTCGCCAATGTCTCGCATGAGATCCGCACACCACTCTCGATGATGCAAGGCTACAGCGAGGCGCTGCTGGATGGAATGGCCTCCTCCCCGGAGGAGAGCAGTGAGCTGGTCCAGGTGATCCACGATGAGTCGCTCCGTATGGGCCGGCTGGTGAAGGATCTGCTCGATCTGGCCCGCATGGAAGCGGGGCATACAGATATGCTGAAAGTGCAAGTGGATGCAGGGGAACTGCTGGAACGGGTGTACCGCAAGTTTTCGGTTAGAGCCAAGGAGCGGGATATTATTCTTGAGCTGAAGAGACCGGATACCGAATTGCTCCTTAAGGCTGCCGATGAAGACAAGCTGGAGCAGGTGCTCACCAATCTGCTTGATAATGCGTTCCGCCACACGCCGGCCGATAAACGGATATGCATTCGGGCGGATTCCACCGTGCTGGAAGGCCGGAGGGTTCTGGAGATTGAGATACGGGACCAAGGGGTGGGCATAACGCCTGAGGATCTGCCGTATATCTTTGAGCGCTTTTACAAAGCCGACAAAGCACGTGTAAGGGGAGAATCGGGAGGGACCGGTCTGGGACTAGCGATTGTGAAGAACATCGTCGAGTCGCATCATGGGAGTATCCATGCCTCGAGCAAGCTTGGAGAAGGCACCGCTTTTACCCTGCGGCTTCCTGTCGAAAAACAGTAAATCCGGACAATGCATGACAGCGCCTCTGACAGCAGAGGTGCTTTTTGTTGAAACCACCACATTAATCTTGTTCAACGTGGAACATATCATAGAAGCTGAGGCTTGCAGGAGGCTGTGCATAATGATCTTATCCTTGGACCAAGGTACCACCAGTTCACGCGCGATTCTCTTTGATGAGGAGGCGGGAATGATCGCGCAAGGGCAATATGAGATTAGACAATCCTTTCCCCGGCCGGGTTGGGTAGAGCATGATCCGGAGCAAATCTGGGAGAGTCAGCTTGCTGCGGCCAGAGACGCTATTGCGGCAAGCTCCGCCCCTGCTGATAGTATTACGGCCATCGGCATTACCAACCAGCGCGAGACTGCACTGATCTGGGACAAGACTACCGGAACGCCGGTCTATCCGGCGATCGTCTGGCAGGACCGCCGGACTGCGGAGCAGTGTGAGGCGCTTAAGGCGCAGGGAATGGCCGGAGAGATCGCTGAGAAGACGGGTCTTGTCATCGATGCTTATTTCTCGGCAACGAAGTTGGCCTGGATTCTGGACCATGTGCCGGGGGCGAGAGAGCGGGCGGACCGGGGGGAACTGCTGGCCGGAACCGTAGACACCTGGCTGATCTGGAAGCTTACAGGAGGCGCTGTGCACGCTACGGATGTTACCAATGCTTCACGTACCATGCTCTACAACCTGCATGAGCGCAAATGGGATGACGGCCTGATCGAAGCGCTGCGTATTCCGTCTTCGATTCTGCCTGAAGTGAGGATGTCCGGCGGGGACTTCGGGGCTGCAGACAAGCAGTGGTTCGGTGTAGACATCCCCATCCGTTCTGTGCTTGGGGACCAGCAGGCGGCATTGTTCGGTCATACCTGCTTGGAGGCAGGCAGCGCCAAGAACACCTACGGCACAGGCTGTTTCATTCTGATGAACACAGGGACTGAGGCAGTGACTTCGAGTCATGGCCTGTTGACCACGGTAGCCTGGGGCATGGGAGACGAACTCTATTATGCCCTTGAGGGTAGTGTGTTCGTGGCTGGAGCAGCGGTACAATGGTTGCAGGAGGGCCTGGGGCTGATCGTAGCCCCAGCCGACTCGGAAGAGAAGGCGAGTGAGGTGGAGGACAGTGAGGGGGTTGTGGTCGTACCGGCCTTTACCGGCCTTGGTGCACCCTACTGGGATATGTATGCCAGGGGTGCCGTGTTCGGACTGACCCGGGGAACGACTGCCGGACATCTGGTCCGCGCAACACTGGAGTCGCTGGCCTTTCAGTCCCGCGATGTCATCGGGGCGATGGAAAAAGACGCTGGCATGCCGCTCAGCGGCTTGAGAGTGGATGGAGGCGCCGTGCGTAATAATCTGCTGATGCAGTTCCAGGCGGACATTCTTGGGAGCGACGTAACCCGTACAACGTATGCGGAGACCACAGCGCTCGGTGCTGCGCTGCTGGCAGGCCTTACCTCCGGCATATGGACCCGGGAGCAGCTGGAGAGCTTCAATAAGGCCGAGAAGGTATTCTCGCCGCAGATGGGGACGGAAGAGCGTGAGCGCCGTTACAACGCCTGGCAGGACGCGGTGTCCCGGACAATGGGCTGGGAGAAGCATGAAGGACAGAGGTAACGAGAACAGCTGCTGATATGGCAGCCTGCGCTTACCGAATGAACCGGATAGATTCACCTTAGGCAGGATGAACGCTGCAGGTTCTGTCTGAGGTGAGTCGAAACCTGAAGTATACATAAAGAAACAGCCCGCTGGCAGAAGTTCTGCTGCGGGCTGTTTGGATATCAACGAGAAACTATAAGTTCAACAGCTAAGATTAATACTCCATTACAAGAGCGACGTTCTGCCATCCGGCGCCTACTGTCCAGAACAGGACCTTGTCTCCGCGTTCAAGCTGTCCGGTAGTCACTGCTTTGTGCAGGGCGATAAACGGACTGCTGGTGGAGGTATAGCCGAATTCATCCCCGATGTAGACGGCTGCATCAGCGTCAATTCCGGTTTTGCCGGAAACGGCCTTGATGTTCGGAAGTGACAACTGGGAGAAGCAGGCGGCCTTGATGGATTCAGGTGCGATTCCGTTATTGCTGAGCAGAGTGTTGATTGATTCTGAAGCAGCATCCACACAGATGGAATCATCGAACGGGATGAACTTCACATTGAATTCTCCTGCAGCCACACCTGTACGTCCGAGATTAGCTAAACCTTCCGCCGGGAACAGCGAGTTACCGTAGACGCAGGTGTCGGTCTGATAGATCGAATCGATGAAGCCTACCGAATTCTCGTCACGCTCCAGAATGAGCGCAGCAGCTGCATCGCCGAAGTTGGCGTAATATACCGGGTCATTCTTGTCCGCATGCGGGGCAACGTAGTCAGAACCGATGACAAGTGCACGGCGGATTCTCGGGTTCGCCATCATTTGACGGCTGACCTGTTCAACCGAGGCAGTCATTCCTGCACAGTTGGCATTACTGTCGATACAGATCGTGTGCGATGCACCATTAATCAGGCGGTGAATCATCAATGAGTTCGTTGGGAAAATATATTCAGGAGTCTGGCTTGCATAAGCGATCAGGTCAATGTCTGCACCGGTCAGGCCGGTCTTGTCCAGTACATTGCTTGCGGCTTCAAAAGCCATTGTCAGGGAGTTCTCATCCTTGCTGTCGATACTGTAGCGGTTTTCACGGCCAAGAGCAGCCAGCAGGCCACGGATATCAATTCCCTTCTCATCGAAGTGCTGAATGAAGAAGTCATTGCCGATTCTTTTGCTTGGATGATAGATATCAATGTCCTTAATGCGAATCCCTGCCATAGTAAACCTCCTAAAAGTTTTGTAGCCCGTAAGCATACACTTCGTTTCGTGAGCGAATCTTGCGTTTCAAACCGCTAATAATGGTTTAACAATAAGTTAACTTAAGCTTGTACGGTAGACGTAATTTCCAGGTTTTCGAGTCCTGCTTTGCGGCCCAGACGCGCCAGCTGCATTTTGAGAATAGGGTTATTCTCAAGGGTAAGGCTCACTTTTTGGAAGCCGTCTGCCTTGAACATGATGAAGCAGCCTTCGAGCAACGGCACCACATCTGGAGCGGTTACATTAAGCTTGCGGCAATCGATATCCAGTGCATATTCGGATGGGTTGATCGGATTGATGGTCTGCTGATAGGCTTGTATCGATTTAAGACCGTCCTCGTTCGAGAAGGTTCCTTCCAGCTCGATGTTAATTACTTTCTTCGCAGTGTCCGTTTTCAAAATAAATTGTCCCATGTTCATCTCTCCCGTAATTTAAATTGCATGACTATTCAGAGTGACCTGATGATTCATCATGTTGATATCCCGAAAAACTACGTTCCTGCGACGATATTCGACAAAGTGAACTTGGTTTTGGGATATTTTGCCTTCATTATAACCAGAACTTTCTTGATTACGCAATACATAAGTCGAATGATGTAATATTATGCTATTAATTAACGAATATCTTCCAGCGTCTGCAGCAGAACATTGAACGCCGAGATCACTCTGGGTGCGCCGATACAAGGTGTCAGATGAAGCAGGATACCTTTGATTTGATCTACGGTCATCCCCACGCGAAGCGCCATTACATAGTGAACACCCAACTGCTCAAATTGTCCCATGGTGATCAAAGAAGAGATGACAGCAATTTCTTTCCAGTCAGAGCCGATGGTGGTCCGCTGAAAAATATCACCGTATGCATTGCCCATGATATACTCGGCTAATTCGGGAAAATGCTCTTTAATAGGAGCTAGGGCTTTGGCCCCATAGTCCCCGGAAAGATTGGTGAAATGATCCAGTCCACTGTCTACGTTCATATTCACTTGTTTGCCTCCTGATAGTAAGTTAGAGAATCAGTAAATTACAGCCTAGTTGAGATCCAGTGTACGGTGGGCCGTAGGAGGCATTTCGTCACGGTCGGTCAACAGCTCAATAACGGCTACGCGGTTAAGTTCAACTGCTTGGCTGATTGCAGAGGCAAACTCCTCTTGCGTCTCTGCGCGGAAGCCGGCGGCTCCCAGGGACTCAGCAAATTTCACTGCATCCATAGGGACTTCGAAAATGGTTCCATCGATACGTCCTGTTGTTTTTTCCATACCCTTAAGTGCCATATCCAGCTGCATATTGTTCACAACGATGAAAATAACCGGGATATTCTTGCAAACCGCTGTGTTAATTTCAGTTCCGAGCATCATGAAACAGCCGTCACCGGTAATGCAGAAGACCGTCTCTTCCGGCGAAGCAGTTTTGGCACCGATGGCCATGCCGATTGAATTCCCCATGCAGGCAAAGTAGGCATCAAATACAAAGCTCCCCGGTTTCTTCACGTTGAACCATTTGACCGCATTGAAGCCGTGGCTGCCGTCATCAACAAACACACTGCTGTTGTATGGAATCAAATCGCTCATCGTGCTCATTACCGAAGCCAGCGAGAGCTTGGGCAGCACTGGCAGCTCTTCAGTATAATGATTGGAGATCTCTGTTTCACGTCTGGTTATGGTGGACGGATCAACCTTGCTGAGATACAGCTCCAGGTTGTCACGCAAATCGCCGCCGACGGAAAGAGTGCGGGAAGTCAGTATTTTACCAACAAAAGTAGGATCAACATCGAACTGGATCAGCTGATCCGGATGATTCTCCCTCTTCAGATTGCATATGGTCATATCACTCAGACGCGAACCAAGCACGATAAACAGATCACTGTTGTTCAACATCTCATCCCCGTGCGTACATCCCCCAACGCCCACAGGACCGTGATAGAGCGGATGATCCGCAGCAATGGCTCCTTTACCGCCGGGAGAGGTTACTACAGGTATGTTGAACGTCTCGGCCAATTGAACCAGTTCCTTGTGCGCACCGGAGCGGTTAACCCCTTTACCCGCAATGATCAGAGGTCTGCTGGAAGCATTGATCGCTGAAATGAACCGTTCGTAGTTGGCGTAGCTGACGAGCTTTTCCCGCTGCGGCAGGACAATCCGGCATTCTTCAAGGCGCTCGGTCTGAACATCAAACGGAATACATAAATGAACAGGTCCTTTCTTGTCACCAAGGGCGATAGACAGGGCATGATTGAAAATTGTACTGAAATGGTCGCCGCGTTCAACCAGCTTGCTGAAAAGAGTGGCTGGTCTGAACATGTCCGCCAAATCAGCGAGATAGGATGTAGAATCCTGACACTGGGGAATACCCAGCTCTTTAATGGACTGATGGCCTGTAATGAATAGTACCGGGAGATTGTTGGCTTTGGCGTGTGCTGCTGCGGTTAGCAGGTTCGTTCCGCCTGGACCGGAGGTGCCGAAGGCTACCCCGAGACTGCCTGTTTTCAGTGCATAGCCGCCTGCTGCAAAGCCGGAGCTGGACTCATGTCGGCCGGGAATAAACTCAATGCCATAGTCAACAAGCTTGAGGGCTATAGGACAAATGGACTTGCCAATAATACCAAAAGAATGTGTTACCCCAAGATCGCGTAATGCTTCCGCCATATAATCTGCAACTGTCTTCAGAACATCCACCCCACAAGTTGTTTTTTGATTGTATGCTAGCAATAGAAAACCTGTACTCGAAATAGGAGCACAGGCCTGTTGCACGAATCACCATTACTGAACCGGATTCCCGGGGGGTTCATAGTTTTTCAGCAACCTGGCTGTCATGATCTCACCGGAAAAGTGAGACTGTAGATCCATGGCTTTGCGTCATTCCCTTTCGGTGAATTTTGCCTCTTATGTTGTTATCAATACAGCGAAGGATAATTTTCCTTTACAATATATTCCTCGCTCGCCTTTTGTCAATAAGCCTTGTGCAACAAAACGCGAAATTTGGCGAATATTCAGAAGTAATAGGAGATGAAATAATAGATATTCAAACTTTTGAAAATGGATGCGTCTGGAAGGCCAAAGTCTTATAATGCAAATGCAGAAAAAGAGCAGGGGTTAATCTGCATAAGCCATAAGCCTCATAACATTATAGGAACCTCATGAAACCATGCGGATGTATTAAAATTATAGGCTGGTAGAACCCCGGAATAGGTCTTAAGAAATGGGTAATTAAAATTTGAAATTATGTTAGTTTATTAGTAATAAAGAATTAGCAGTAAAGAAGTGCAAAGGCGGTTTTTTTGCGTTATGCACTATTTTAACACTTTGTGAATATTACATCACAATCTTTTTTTTCATGCCAAAAAGAGACCTTTCCCTCAGACTGCTCTGTGGAAAAGGTCTCTTTGGGCTGCTGCTAGAATTTGAAAATATGGATTGTTTTTTGCAGCTGGAAGACAGATTGTGTCATTTTATCGGTCTCTTCCGCTACGGACTGCAGGGCATGAATTTGTTCGTTCATCGCTGCGGATACCTCCTGGGTACCTGCTGCTGTCTCCTGGGTAATGGCTGAGATATTCTCTATCGCTCCAGAGATCTTGAGCGCGCTCTCCAGCATCAGATCACTCTCTGCGGAGAAGGAGGAGATCTGCTCGGTTATGTATTGCACACTATGTACGATTTGCGCGAAAATATGTGCGGTCTCCGTAATCATCTCGTTCTGCACCTGAACAACCTCTTCATTAATAGCGATATTATCGATAGCCTGCTTGATATCGGCCTCGATGCTACGGACCAGCCCGAATACTTCCTTGGTGGAGGCGGTTGATTCTTCGGCAAGCTTGCGGACCTCCTGGGCTACTACTGCGAAACCACGTCCGTGTTCACCTGCGCGTGCAGCCTCAATAGAGGCGTTAAGTGACAAAAGATTGGTTTGTTCGGCAATTTCCGTGATGGTCTTGGTGATCATGGTAATCCCGCGGGCATTCTGTGAGAGTGCTTCGATCGTATCTGCTACTTTTTGCGTAGCCTGGATATTCTTCCGCATGCCTTCGGCTTGAGTGTCCACGGACTGGCGTCCCTTTTCAACCAGCTCCAGCGTATGGGTGGAGCGTTTATTCATTTCTTTGGTGGAGTTCGTATAATTGGAGACTTTAGTTTCGATATCTTTGATCGATTCCGTCATGTCGGCAATATCTACCGAGATTTCATTCGCACCCAGGGCAAGTTCGTTGGAGGAGGAGGCTACCTGTGTCATTACGATCTTAAGGTTCTGGTTCTTGTCCTCAATACCCCGGCTGGCATCCATAACCTGGCGGGTAAGCTGTGAAACATCGGTTAGGATCTTCTTCAATTTATCGATCATAGTGTTGAAGGAGCGGCTGATGTCGCCCATTGATCCGTTCTCGTCTGCACGGCTGGTGAAGTCGCCTTTGGCGATCGTATGCGTCACATTGGAGATATCCTCAAATGAAGATGTAAGCGTTCTCTCAATGAAGCGCGCAAGCGGGTAGGTCAGTGCAGCCAATACCGCAATCAGAATAATACCGATAATTACCTTGCCCATTGCGATGAGCGTAATTAATACAGGGACAGCGAATAAAGCGGCGACCAGGTAACATCCGGCAACGATTCTTTGTTTTAACGGCAGCTTGTTCATCCAGTCCATAGACTATAGTTCCCCCTAGAAATAAATATTGTGTATTGTAATATTATAGGGGATTAAAGCGTAATCGGTCTATTGTAAGAACTGACATAATTCTTTCCGGCTGTTCAAAAAGAGTATGTTTACACATTGTCTGCATATAATGCAGCCGCTTCGCGCAGAGTGGTCGCAACATTGTCAGCAAGCTCTGCCGGAGCGGTAACTCTAATGCCCGGGCTTAGGGATAAGATGATCCTGCAGGCAGACTCCAGCGTATTGAATTCGGCTTCGACTGTGTACCAGCCGGGTAAGGGTGAATGCTCCTTGAGTAGTACGGAAACATAACGTTCTTGTTTGAGATCCTTCATTATATTGTCCTTCACGAGCAGCTTGGCAGGATAGCGGGGCAATGCAGATTTGAATGCCATAGTAGAAGCTTCCCAGAAATGAGCCAGATTGAAATCATGGGGTCTGCTAAAATATTCATCCGTGACTTCAGCACTACTTATTCTGGATACCCGGTAGGTCCGCATTTCACCGCCTGTTTCGGCCACGGTATACCAGACACCACGTTTGGCTACGAGTCCAAAGGGTGAAATCAGCCGCTCTGATCTCTCCTCCCCGCGCATGTAACTGATTATCACTTTTCGGTCCTCCCATATAGCCTCCTGCAATGCAGTGAGACTGGGATAGGTTTCGCCCGACGGATGCCAGCCCGCACCATCAATATGAATACGCTCATTAAGAAGGCTGAAAGCTGCAGCGGGTTGTCTTGCACCAGCGGCCTGCAGCTTACGGACAGCGGAAGAGAACTCCGCCTGAATTCCCAGCGCCTGCAGAATGGCCGGGTCTGCCGGCAGCAGCAGCGCACCAATCTCTTTAGGGTTCATACCTGTCAGGGAGGTCCGGTAGCCCTCAGCCAGCCTCCAGCCTCCCTCCCGGCCGCGTTCTGCCAGCACGGGAATGCCGGAGATGCTCAGTGACTCCATATCCCGGAAGATGGTACGTTCGGAAACCTCCAGCGTTTGTGCCAGCTCGCGGGAGCTTATTTTACCGCGGCTTTGCAGCAGCAGCAGAATGGATAATAAACGGTCTGCTCTCATGGATGAAGACCTCCTGGTTATAAAGAGATTTTTCTGATTATTCAGGAACGGCAAAGCCGTTTCCACTTAAGCAGAACATATTTTAAGTTTATCATATATATATGTCAGTTGATGTCATATATAAGAGTTGATATTAATAAAGTGAGCCGTTGGTGCAAGGGGAGCTGCGGCTGGGATCGCTGTGATTCCCTTATCGCCTGGCTGGATGCGTACAGAACTGGTGCTGGAGAGCATGAAGACGCATGAAGAGCACTGGCAGGAGGTAGAGGAGCTGCAGGCCAGTGAGACTACGGCGTACACCGGCCGGGCTGCCGCAGCGCTCGCTGCTGATCCTGAGGTGATGCAGCTGACAGGCAGACCTCAGCAGGTGGGGATGTCTGGGTTGAGAAATATGTGTATACAGACACAGAGGGGCGGGGGGGCCCCATATTTAATATTCCGGAATAACCCCGAAGCCGCAAGATGTAAAAAACACTCTTTTGAAATGCCGGCACGTGCCGGCATTCCTCAAGAGTGTTTTTTGGTGCGCTTATATTGAACTCAGGTATTCCAAGAACATAAGCCTGCGTTCTTCAGCTACAGCAGAGTGATTTCTTCCGCAGTATTGATCTCCGGCAATCCGGCGAGCTTGACTAGTACATCCTGCGGAACAGCCTTGTCAGCGGTCAGCAGCATAATTGCAGCTCCGCCGACAATTTTACGGCCAACCTGCATGGAGGCGATGTTGACGTCGTTCTGACCGAGCAGTGTACCGACGAGTCCGATGATACCCGGCTTATCGTTGTGGGAAATGACGATCTGATGACCTTCCGGAGCGATATCTACCGGGAATTTGTTAACCTGCACAATCCGTTCGCCATAGCCTTGCAGCAGGGTTCCGGCAACCAGGCGTTCTTCGTCATGCTCAGCCTTGAGTGTAACGGTAATGAGGTTAGTGAAGCCTTTGGTTTTGGAAGCTTTGGTTACTACTACGTTAACATCACGCGTCTTTGCCAGGTGCATGGAGTTGACAATATTAACATCCCCGGCAAAATGGCGGGAGAGCACGCCTTTGACAATATAGCGGGTCAGCGGCTGTGTATCGACGTCGGAGAGGTCACCGGCATATTCCACATGAATCTCACGGATCGCTCCATCCGTAATCTGAGTCACGAAACTGCCGAGCTTCTCGCCGAGGGTGAAGTAAGGCTGCAGCTTGTTCATTACACTAGGAGCAACCGGAGGGATGTTCACGGCGTTAATGAACGGCTCGTTACGCAGAATATGCAGCACTTGCTCCGATACATCGATCGCAACATTCTCCTGGGCTTCAACGGTCGAAGCGCCCAGATGCGGGGTCACGATAATCTTTGGATGCGAGAGGAACGGGTGATCCGCTTCCGGCGGCTCTTTCTCAAAGACGTCAAACGCAGCACCGGCAACAATACCGCTGTCGATAGCTTCAACCAGTGCCATTTCATCAATTACACCGCCTCGGGCACAGTTGATGATGCGCATTCCTTTTTTCATGACTTCAAATTGCGGACGGGAGATCATGTGGCGGGTTTCCGGTGTCAACGGTGTGTGAACAGTAATGAAGTCTGCTCCCCGGACGATGTCATCTACCGAAGCAAGCTTTACTTCCAGTTTCTCTGCACGGTCTGCAGTCAGGAAGGGGTCGTAGGCCAGAATATCCATTCCAAAAGCCTTGGCCCGTTTGGCTACTTCGCTGCCGATCCGTCCCATGCCGAGCACACCCAGGGTTTTGCCGCGCAGCTCTACGCCGAGGAAAGTCTTTTTGTCCCATACGCCGGAAATGGTCTTGGCATAGGCTTGAGGAATGTGACGGGCCAGAGCCATCATCATGGCAAAGGCATGCTCACAGGTGGTGATCGTATTTCCGTCCGGAGCATTAATGACCACCACACCGCGTTGTGTGGCTGCCTCCAGCTTAATATTGTCCACACCGACCCCGGCACGGCCAATCACTTTAAGATTAGTACCGGCTGCGATAATTTTCTCAGTCACGGTTGTCTGGCTGCGAACGAGTAAGCCGTCGTATTCGCCGATGATTGCAATAAGCTCGTCTTCACTAAGTCCTGTTTTTTTGTCCACAGTCACATCGCTTGCGTCCATCAATTGCTGAATGCCCAAATCACTGATCGGATCCGATACTAATACTTTAAACATGGTCTCTTGTCCTCCTTCAAATTGGAAAGCCTATTATATATGCCAAGGATTCCCTGGTGGGGTAATCCGCAGTACCAGATTCATAAAAAAGGAATGAAATTTGTCGGAACAACGGGGCAACGCGTTGTCGCATAAAAGAAAAGGCGTGCAGAAGTACTGATTCAGGCAGCGTATGGGCAGGGTGGGCGGATTTAGAGAATCCGGGTACAAAAAAAACTCCCTACCCCATACTACTGCCGTAGTAAGGGACGAGAGTTCTCGTGGTACCACCCTAATTCACTGCAACGGTCAAGAAGCAGCCTCATTGGCCTGAATAGGCCACACTGGTAACGGAGGTGATCCGATTGTATCTACTCAAGGTTCAATACAATATCTCAGGAGCGCTAAAGATTTCCGTCTGCCACCGGTTTGCACCACCCACCGGCTCTCTGAAGACATCAGTAATCTTTGTTCCATCATCGCTTTTGCTTGATTAATTTTTCATAATGTAACATGGTGATGCCAAGTGTGTCAATAGTCTTCTTCTACAGTGTGCCGCCTTGAAGTGAGCCCTGTTTTTCGTTATGATGCAATAACTGGTTCTACTCATAGAAGAAAGGGAGCTGCGGCATCGTTTCCTTGCCGTAATATTGCTCCCGCCATTTAATGAAGTCCTGCTCCTGCACAGCACCGGTAGAAATGAGCAGGGTGACTGACGACTGGATATCCCCAAGCTTCAGGGAATTGGCGGTTCCGGAATAGATCATATCGTCGATCTTGGCTGTAATATCCTGCGGGTCATAACCGGCATAAATTCCGCGGTTCAGCATTATGTTTGCGATAGAAGCATTCTTGAGGAGCAAAGGCATCTTTTTCCACTGAATGAAAGTCAGTGTCTTCAGCTCCCCGGATACATCGGGTATAGCAGAGTTGGCCTTGGCTCCCCACTTCAGCATAGAATCATAGAAATTCTTCTGGGCCATCAGTCCGAATTTCACAGCGCTGGCGGTAAAATTATCACTTCTCAGCAGCTTGGCGGCTTCTGCTCCTGAAGATCCAGCAGAGACCTTCCCTGAAGCCTGTGAGAATAGAGTCAGGCTCTTAAGGACGTTAAGCTGTGACTCATACAGCAGCGGCGAATTGGTGAAGATGGAATCCTGCGTGACCTTATCATACTGCTTGTCCGCCAGAATGCTAAGGTTCTTCAACGTTGCCGCGTTCTGCCGTGCATCTGTGCTCCGTGCAAGGCTGTCCACCTGATCGTTCCAGTTGCGCTTGAATTCCCGATAGGGCAAAAATACGTTATGATAGAACGTAACAAGATCCTGCTGCTGGTAGGAACCGGAGAATTCCTCCGTAACTTCATGTCCGGCCAGCTGTGCATATTTGGCCTCCGTTTTGTCTGCTCCAACCTTTACTCCCGTAAAAAATGAGGCGAATGCGGATATTAGAAACAATATAAAACCTAGTGTGTACAACATTTGAGTGCGGGAGGTACGGCTGTTCATAATTAGTGCTCCTTCTTATAGGGAAATTATCTTATGTAAAAATATTAAAGAACAGGCAGGTTACAATGAAAAAATTCAAATTGGGTGAAATCAAAATTAAGAAAGCCGATCCTCAGCAGTTAACAGACAAGCTGCTGTTAATTAATCTGTATATAACTCAGGGCCTTACTCTATTTATCGGTTTGATATGGATATTATTACAGAAAAGAAATCCTATTCACATATTAAATTTTCCGGAGAATGCACATTTTGTGTATTGGGGCCTTGGACTTGCTGCTGTTATGCTGGTTGTTGATTTCCTGCTGACCCATATTGTGCCTGAGGACAGCATGGATGACGGGGGAATTAATGAGCTGCTGTTCGGTAACCGTCCTTTGTGGCATATTATTGTCATTGCAGCGATTGTCGCAGTATGCGAAGAGCTATTGTTCCGTGGCGCCATACAGCATTCACTGGGGCCGTACTGGACGAGCATTCTCTTCGCTGTTATTCATGTGCGTTATCTGCGCCACTGGATTCCAACAGGCTGGGTATTTCTCAGCAGCTACGGCCTCGGCTACATCTATATTCATTCCGGCAGTCTATGGGCACCGATCCTGTGCCACTTCCTCATAGATTTGTTCTCAGGAATGGTGATTCGATACAGGAGGGCATCATGAGCGAAGAACTAAGCCGGGTAAGGTCCCGCCAGAAACAGTATAAGGGCGCAGGACAGTCTCCTGTCAAAGAAAATAATGGAAATGGTTCTTCCGAATCAGCTGCCAGACAGCTGGATACTCCAGTCCTTGCTCCAGGAACTTTATCGAGAAAGGTCCGACATGCTGAGAAGCAGACCTCTAGGAAACCGAAGCGTGAAGTGGAGCAGCAGGAAGGAGAGGCAACCCCCTCCCGGACGCAGAGTTATCCGTCAGAACGAATCCGTTTCAGCAAAATGTTTATTAACTCGCTAATCGTCATATTTTTAATGCTGCTCGCCTTTCTTTTGTTCTGGGGAATAAAAGGAGCACCTCCGCTGCATGAGCTATGGCAATGATGTGGCTGCTGATTCTCTTGAGCGTATGTGCTGGAACGGCGGGGACTGCGGGTATAGTCATGGTTGCCGCAGCCTTCAAAAAACGCATTATTGCCGAGGAAATAGTGCTGGACAGACTGCCGGCTGCTTTTGACGGCTTCCGTATTCTGTTCATTACGGATATTCACCGCCGGCGTCTTCCAGCTGTGATGCTGGCACCGCTCCGCGGGAAGGTAGATGCGGTCTTCCTGGGCGGCGATCTGACGGAGAAGGGCAGTCCGGCAGACCGCCTGCTGGATAATATGACATTTATAGCATCTCTGGCGCCTGTCTACGCAGTTCATGGCAATCATGATTACCGGGCGAATACCTCGCTTGTCGATAATATCATCCGCGGCAGCGGAGTCAGACTGCTGCTGGATGAGAATGTGACTATAGAACGGTCCGGTTCAAGAGTTATACTCACCGGCATGGATTTCCCGAGAAAAGGCGGTAAGAAGGCATATTCAGCACTGCCGCCCGTGGCTGCCGCAGATACAGAGCTCCTGCGGATCATCCTGGTGCATGATCCGCTGTGGCTGTCCCAGCAGCAGGAAGTGCCCGCTGATCTAATATTGGCTGGACACACACATGGCGGACAAGTCGTGCTTCCCTTTATCGGAAGCAGGCATGGTGATGAATTCTACCGTCACTATAATGCCGGCATGTACGAAATTCCCGGGTACGGGAATGTAGATCACCCGCTGAAGCTGCTGATCAGCCGGGGTTTCGGGACTGCGCACTTGCCGCTGCGCTGGGGCAGCCCGGCCGAGATGCATGTACTTACACTCCGCTGCCGGCCGGATTAACTTGCCTGGAGCCGTTTTGCTTATTCCTGTGATTTTAGAACCGGTCCTCTATCTATAGTTATAAACAAAAAATCGCTCAAGCCGGAAGGATGGCGGATACCTTCATTCGGCTTGAGCGATTATTTTTGTTGTAAAGCAGTATGGATTCTAACGCATTTTCAGTTCAATGCTGCGCGGATCGACAAAGCTGTAGCCTTTGCCTTCAAGCGTAGTCAGCAGTGTATCCAGCGCTTCCACAGTCCACGGAAGCTCGTGCATCAGAATATTGCTGCCGGAATGCAGCTGGCTGGTAACATTCGTAATCAGCTTTTCCGTTTTATCCGTGTCCTTTTCCTTCATCTCCCAGTCCAGCGAGCCGACAGACCAGGTCATATAGAGCAGCCCGTTGTCAGCGGCGATTTTTTTGCCGACGTCCCCGCCTGCACCGTGCGGCGGGCGGAAGAACACGGGGATCTCACCAGTGACCTCTTTGACAATATTCTGCACATCTTCAATCTGTTTCTTTACTTCCGCCTCGGATTTATCCTTCAGCACAATATGATCCCAGCTGTGATTCCCGATAATGCCGCCGCGGTTATGAATCAGCTCAAGCAGCTCAGGATGCTCCTTCACCCGGTACCCGTTGACGAAGAAAATAGCTTTGGCCTTGTGCTTGTCCAGTGTATCCATCAGCGGATTGATTAATTCCGCATCCTTGGGCCCGTCATCGAAGGTCAGCAGGACGATTTTTTTGTTGGTTGCGGCATCGTTCGGGATGATGTCGTAGTTTTTGTTCATATGGTACAGCAGCGGTACTTCCTCTGAAGCTGCTGCCCCGGTTGGCTGATCGGTTGGCGTAACTGCCGCTTCCGCTGTTGTGGCAGGCGTTGGCTGCGCAGCGGGGGATTCCCCGGCAGGAGGGTCCGCCTGAGCCGGAGCAGAGGCAGGCTGAGCTGATGCCGGAGTCTGGGACGCATTCCCCGCAGCGGTGTTGCCTGAATTCCCGACGTTGTTGCTGCAAGCTGACAGCAGAAAAGCAGCCAGGAGCAGCAGTGTTGTTGCTTTACCCACTTTTTTCATCTCGCTTTCTTGTTGTTTGGCTGTATGAGCCGGAATCTTTCCGCGAACACTAAGCATGATTTTACCATACAAGGAGGTTAGAGATATGAATACTTCGTCATTTCTGTGCGGAGTGCTGATGGGTGCGGCCGCTAGTATGATTATGTCCAAAAAACGCAGCGCCATGATGTCTTCACTGCTTCACACGGGCGGTTCTTCAGAAAGTGCCGGTGAGAAGGCCAAGGACAAAATTATGGGAATGGCCATGACCGGCTTTGGAAGTACCGCTGAGGGCAGCAGTCATGATAACGGCTCTCATGCATCCGGCAGCAGTGAACACAAGAAGGAGGATTCACCGGTGAAGTCCAAAGAATCCAACTTGAATATGCTCAAAGACTTCATCCGCAGCAATCCCGACGTGAAGCATGAAGTAGAACAGATTCTCAAGGATACACATACAGCCATACCGGGATTGTAACCGGATTTGGCCGCTGCAGAATCATTTTGGAGACATCAAAGTCGCCAGAATGATTCTTTTTTTGTCCGCGAAGAGGTTTTGAATACATGCATGTGCATACAATGAAAAGGCGGTGAAGCCGGTCTTTGCAGATATTGGGCAGTAAATTGGGCCTTTTCTATATTTATTTACGTGCATTTGTAGCGTCAAAATGATAACATACATACATAGTAACCATTTTTGGCTCATTACTCGGGACTCATCATACATTAATACTAAATGAGCTTGCAAAAGGAGGATCCTGTCATGAGAATAGAGCGATTAAGTCAAGATAAGATACGGATTTTCCTCACTTTTGACGACCTGAGCGAGCGGGGCATCCAGAAGGAAGACATGTGGCAGGAAGTTCCCAAGGTGCACGACCTCTTTACGGAAATGATGGATCAGGCGTATAGTGAACTTGGTTTTGACGCTACCGGTCCGCTTGCCGTGGAAGTGTTCGCATTGCCCGCGCAAGGCATGGTCGTTATTGTGACCCGGGGGAAATATGATCACCATTCGTACGGTGGTCCCGGGGAAGATGAATTGCCTGAAGAGATTTACGAGATGGAAGTTACTCTTGAACAAAGCGACTCCATTGTGTATGCATTCCGCGATTTTGAGGTTCTGGTTGAAGCGGCCCATGTGCTCATCGGCAATATTACTTCTCAAGGACAGCTGTATTCTTATAATGATAAATGGTATCTCTACTTTGATCCGAAGGAATTTGAAGAAGCGGCATTATCGGGTCTTGTAGGCGTGCTTGCGGAGTTTGGAGATTCATCTCCGGTTACTCAGGCTGTTCTGGCTGAATACGGCAAGACAGTGATGGCGGAGAATGCAATCGAGACCTTGTGCACTCATTTTAAACGCCAGGAATAAAGACGGAGAAGGGCAAGGAAGCATCGGCTTAACTGCCCTTCCCTGAGGTTTTGCTGACGGAAGACGATCGTATTTAAGGACGGGCAGTAGTTCAGCCCAGGATTGAAATTTAGAAGGATACTAGTTTTTAGGCGCGGGGGAGGCTATTCGGTGCTTTTGTTATCGGTTATTTCGTCAGCAGTGGCACCGGGTCTTGCGCTGCTGACTTTTTTCTATCTGAAAGATAAGTATGATCAGGAGCCGCTCCACATGGTGCTGAAGGTGTTCCTGCTCGGCCTACTTATTGTTTTCCCGGTTATGATCATCCAGAGGGGTCTTGTGCTCGGTCTGGACGGCGGCCCTTATGTGGATTCGTTTCTGATCTCCTCCGGCGTGGAGGAAGGTCTGAAGTGGTTTGTGCTGTACCATATGATTTACAATCATACCGAATTTGACGAGCCCTATGATGGAATACTATACGCCGTAGCGATTTCGCTCGGCTTCGCAACGATAGAGAACGTAATGTATGCCTGGTACAGCCATGCTTCAATCGGTTCAATGATCATGAGGGCGCTGCTCCCGGTATCCGGCCATGCCATGTTTGGTGTCATTATGGGATACCATATGGGGAGGGCCAAGTTTTCAAACGGAGTCAAGACCAGAGGAATTCTGCTTATTTCCCTGCTGCTGCCATGGCTCTGGCACGGGATTTATGATTTTATACTGACGACTACGGCTAACTATTGGATCTGGTTCATCGTGCCCCTGATGGCTGTTTTATGGTACGGAGGCATGGGCAAGGTGGCGCGGGCCAACAGCCGCTCCCCGTTTCGTTTTTTGAAGCGGGAGGAAGAGGTTAACCTATAATAGAGATGGACACACTTAATCCTATAGGGCAGTTCCGTAAGGCTAGGAATTCCAGAGAGGAGAGGGGTGTCTTTTTTTGCGTGTAAAAGTTCGGATTATCTGCAAACAGTGCGGCGAAACCTACATATTAAGAGGTAACAAGGAGCAAGGAGTCATTCAAACTGGCTTCAAGCAATGCTTATGCAGCAGTGTCAGCGGTTTCGATATTGAAGAGCGCGCCTGACAACTGTTAATAGAATAGAAGAATTTATATGCTTCGCATGATACTTATCCTTCTATTTCTCGCCAGAACGCCCCTCCTTTAAAGGAAGGCGCTGCTGTTTCCGCATGGGTGCATAAGACTTCTCAGTTATTGTCAAACTAACGGCAATAAGCTACTGAAAGGAGTTTGGCGGACCTATGTACAAAAGATTAAGCGCTATAATGTTCCCGCTGACCGCACTCTTGCTGCTTGGAGCACTGGTCTGGGGGTATCAGGAGAACCAGGAAAAGAATTCGATTCTGATCAAAGCGGAGAACCAATATCAGCGTGCGTTCCATGATCTGTCCTATCATGTGGAGCAGCTTCATGGAGAGCTGGGTAACACGCTGGCAGTCAACACAACCTCCAACGGAATGCACCGCAAGGGCCTTGTGAATGTATGGCGCATTACGAGCGAGGCGCAGAACGAGATCAATCAGCTGCCACTTACGCTGCTGCCGTTCAGTGAGACGGAGGAGTTCCTCTCGAAAATCTCTAATTTCTCTTACAAGGCAGCGGTACGTGATTTCACCAAGAAGCCGCTGACCGAAGGTGAAATGGCTAACTTGAAGACACTTTATGCGAACTCGGCGGAGATCTCCAAGGATCTGCAGGATGTCCAGAACAAAGTCATCAGCAACAGGCTGCGCTGGATGGACGTCGAAACGGCACTTGCTACAGAGGAGAAAGCGGAAGACAACACGATCATCGACGGGTTCAAAACTGTTGATAAGCGGGTTGCTGCCTATCCTGAGCTGGACTATGGGCCATCGGTAGCAAGCATCTATGATAAGCGTTCAGTCAAGAAGCTGGGCGGTAAGCCCGTCACAGCAGAGCAGATCAAAGCCAAGGCTTTGAAATTCGCCGATTTGGGCGGGAATGCCAATGTGAAGATGCAGGAGAATGGTAAAGGAACCGAATGGGCATCCTATACGGCTACAATCACATCTAAGGAACACAAAGAGCCGGTCACGATGGATTTCACCGCAGAAGGCGGGCTGTTGATCTCCTACAACGACAACCGTGAGGTAGGGCCGGCCAAGGTGTCCATGAAGCAGGCCGTGGAGAAGGCAGGCAGGTTTCTGGAGAAGAAGGGTTATCCCGGCATGACCGCAGTCAGTGCAGACAGATATGATAATCTGGGCAATTTAACCTTTGTTACCAGCCAGGATGGTGTCCTGATCTATCCAGAGAAGATGACGGTACGGGTCGGACTGGACACGGGAGAAGCCACCGGTTTCCAGGCCAGCGATTATGTGCAAGAGCATAAGGAGAAGCGCGTAATTCCTAAGCCGAAGCTGTCACTGGCCGAAGTCAGAGCGATGCTGAACCCGGAGTTCGAGGAGCTGTATAACAGGCTTGCCTGGATTGAGAATGAAGATGCTGAAGAACTGCTGACCTATGAATTCGGAGGCAAAATCAACGGATCTCAGTTCCGGATCTATCTCAATGCTGCTGACGGTAATGAGGAAGCGGTAGAGCAGATCCGTACGTCTTCCGGAGCACAGGACAAATAACCGGACATTCCGCAGTGTAAGCTTAATCTTAAGAAAGGCGCATTTCCAAAACCGGAAAGCGCCTTTTTTGCTGGATGTATAGCGGGATTTAACCTCTTAGCCCAATAATAATTCTGACCGGGTATGAAAGGCCATGCTATAATCGGGTTAGCATTAATTACTAACTCAAGCGGCGGTGACAGGTTTGTATCCCAAAATCAACGAATATTTATACCTGCAGGTTGCTTCCAGCGATGCAGCGGAGTCAGAGGTCGAATACCGGGCAAGAATTGCTGACATGGAGGAAGATACTTTTCTGATAGAAATTCCCATGCAGGAGAGTAACGGGCGGCTGAAAAAATTGTTTGTCGGAGATGAGCTGTCTGTTTATTTTCTTACAGAAGGCGGAATTAAAAATTATTTCAACACCCATGTAATTGGCTTCAAGGAAGAGGTCATCCGGATGGTGCGGCTGCGCAAGCCGGCAGTGGAATCCATCTTCAAGATCCAGCGCCGCAGCTTTTTCCGCGTGAATGCCGAGCTGGAGCTCGCCGTTAAAGATTCTTTGGGCAGCCGCTTTCTGGTGCGGACTGAGGATATCGGCGGTGGAGGGACCTCATTCTTAAGCGATGCCAAAATTACTTTGAAAGTTGGAGATAAGCTGGCCTGCTGGCTGCTGGTAGCATACCGTAACGGCAGCACGGAGCATGTTAATTTCGAAGGTGAAATTGTACGGATCAAAAAGCTCGAAACCGGACGCAATCTGGTCATGCTGAAATTTTCGTCCATTTCTGATTCGGAACGCCAAAAAATAATCCGTTACTGTTTTGAACGCCAATTTGATTTCCGTAACCGGTGACGGTGCAGTGCGGGAGATTCCCCAAAAGGCATCAATATAAGCTTTTTTCTCCTCAAAAACCTCCGAGTCATTTTGCACTGAGGGTTAAACTGTGGTATAATTTTATAAGTCGCAGGCAATGCCTGCTTTTTTCTTGATAATATGAGCAAGTCCCTAGAGAGATATGTCGATAGGCATATTTCCTGCGGAAGAGTGTTTGAGGAGGAATGCCCCGTTGGACAGGCAGGGGACACATACTTACGACAGAATTAACGTCGCCATCGACGGACCTGCCGGGGCAGGCAAGAGTACTGTAGCCCGATTGGTAGCACGGGAGCTGTCTTACATTTATGTAGACACGGGTGCAATGTACCGGGCAATCACCTGGTATATGATTCGTGAAGGCATATCTGCGGAGGAGCATGAACTGGTGGATCAGAGGGTCCAGGACATGAATATTGACCTTCTTCCGGAGAAAGACGTGCAGAAAGTGTTGATTAATGGGGAAGACATGACCCCGCATATCCGGAGTCTTCAGGTCAGCGGCCAAGTGTCGCAGTATTCGAAGATCGAGGGTGTAAGATCCAGACTCAGCCAGCTGCAGCGCCAGATGGCACTCCGCAAGGGAGTCGTAATGGATGGCAGGGATATCGGGACAACCGTACTGCCGGATGCCGAAGTGAAGATTTTCATGACGGCAAGTGTGGAGGAGCGTGCTCTCCGTCGTTACAAGGAACTGAAGGATACGGAAACAGTGACTCTCCAACAGCTTGAACATGATATTGCAGCACGGGACCGTCTTGACGAGGGTCGTGAGATTTCACCGCTGCGCCGTGCCGAAGACGCTGTTCTTCTGGATACGACCCATATGGATATCAGTCAGGCCGTGGAAGCCATCGTCTCCCACTGCAGAACTTATGTTGACGGGGAGAGAAATCATCTATGATTTATGCAATTTGCTGTGGATTGCTTCGCTTTATTTATGCCATACTGTTCCCGCTTAAGATTGTGGGAAGGGAAAATGTGCCAAAGGAGGGCGGAGTACTGCTCTGCGCAAATCACATCAGCCTGCTCGATCCGATGACGATTGGGATCAAGCTGAAACGACAGGTGAAATACATGGCCAAGGCGGAGCTCTTTAATGTTCCTGTATTAGGCTGGCTCATTAAGCAACTGGGCGCTTTTCCTGTCAAACGTGGCGGCGTAAGCAAAGAATCCATAAAAACGGCCCTTAATACGCTTCGCAGCGGAAATGTTATGGGCATCTTTCCGGAAGGCACGCGCAACTCTGACTCCGGTGTAGCTAAGAAAGGCGCGGCAAGTTTTGCCCTTCGCAGCGGCGCAGCCGTTGTACCTGCAGCTATTATCGGATCTTACAAGCCCTTTCGCCGGATGACTGTTGTTTACGGGGCTCCCATAGATCTCAGTTCGTTTGAAGGAGCAGGAAGTGAATCTCTGGAAGCGGTAACCGATGTTATTATGGGGCGTATCCACGAGATGATCCAAACAGGCAAGCCCAGTACGCATTAAGCCCGGGCTCCCTGCATCTGCGAAACGCAGATGATTAATAGCATAACCGCTATTTTTTGGAACATACTAACGTACAAAGTGCAATTGATGATTGTTTTGAACTCTGCTATACGCGGGTTTAAATAAATGGGGTTTTGAATCGAGGAGGGTAATCACATGTCTGAAGAAATCAAAAATCAAGAAGCTGCGGATAACGTTGAGAACAACGAAACCGTGGAAGGGGCAGAAGCTGTGGAATCCGCAGAAGCTGTTACTGGTACTGAAGAAGAAGTGACAAGCCAAGAAGGCCTGGAAATCATTTCTTTGAAAAAAGGCGATACCGTGAAAGGAACGATCGTCAAAATCGAAGATAACCAAGCTTATGTAAGCATTGGATATAAATACGACGGCGTCATTCCTATTCGCGAATTGTCTTCCGTACAACTGGACAATGCCGCAGCAGCGGTAGAAGTAGGACAAGAAGTGGAATGCAAGGTTGTCAGCATCAACGACAACAAGGAAAGCCTGGTTCTTTCCAAACGTGCAATTGACAGCGAAAAATCATGGGAAGATCTTGAGAAATACTTCGCTTCCCAGGAATCGTTCGAAGTTACTGTGGCTGACGTTGTCAAAGGCGGCCTCGTGGCTGATGTTGGCGCGCGTGGATTCATTCCGGCTTCCATGGTTGAGCGTCACTTCGTTGAAGATTTCAGCGACTACAAAGGCCGCACATTGCGTGTGAAAGTGAAAGAACTAGACCGTGAGAACAGCAAGGTTATTCTTTCCGCCAAAGAAGTTCTGGAAGAAGAATTCGAAGCTAACAAGCAGAAGATCATGTCCGAGCTGTCTGAAGGACAAATCATCGAAGGTACTGTACAACGTCTGACCCAATTCGGCGCATTTGTGGATGTTGGCGGCGTTGACGGCCTGGTTCACGTATCCGAGATCGCCTGGAACCACGTGGAGAAGCCGTCCGATGTAGTATCCGAAGGTGATAAGGTTCGCGTAAAAGTACTTAAGGTTGATCCTGAAAAAGGCAAAATCAGCCTCAGCATCAAAGCCGCTGCTCCAGGTCCTTGGGATTCCGCAGCCGGCCAGATCAACATTGGCGATGTAGTTACAGGCGAAGTTAAACGCCTTGTGAACTTCGGAGCATTCGTTGAACTGCTTCCAGGCGTTGAAGGCCTTGTGCACATTTCCCAGATCTCCCACAAGCACATTGGCACACCGCATGAAGTGCTCAAAGAAGGACAGGAAGTACAAGTGAAAGTGCTTGACTTCAATCCATCGGAGAAGCGCGTAAGCCTCAGCATCAAGGAAACCGAAGAAGCTCCGGCTCCTACGGCTAGACCTGAACGCAGCAACAGCAGAGACAGAGCGCCTAAAGAAGTGCTGAACAATCCTAACGTATCGCTTAGCAATGAAGGCCTCAGCTTCACACTGGCTGAACGTTTCGGCGACAAGCTGGACAAATTCAAGGGTAACAACTAATCCCTTTGTTATTTCATCATAACGGGTAAAGTAATCGGCGAGCCCTCGATAAGAGGGTTCGCCGATTGTGTTTTACAGGTGAATGCGGAGCGGCAGAACAGTTGTAAGACTGTTAGCCAATTGCATTGTTTTTTGCTATGATGAGTAACGTAAGGAAGACAGGAGGAATGAATATGGCAAGACCCGTTGTGGCCATCGTTGGCAGGCCTAACGTCGGTAAATCGACGATTTTTAACAGGCTTATTGGCGATAGACTGGCCATTGTAGAAGATAAACCGGGGATTACACGTGACCGGATATACGGAGTTTCAGATTGGAACGGCAAATCCTTCAGTGTGATTGATACCGGGGGGATTGAAATTGACGGTGAAGACGCCATTCTGAAGTCGATCCGCGTTCAGGCGGAGCTGGCAATTGAAGAAGCGGATGTCATCGTCTTTATGTGCGAGGCGAAGAGCGGACTTACGAGTTCGGATGAAGAAGTTGCACAGATTCTTTTCCGTTCCGGCAAGCCGATCGTTCTGGCTATTAATAAAGTGGATAACATGAAGCGTACCGAAGATATTTATGAATTTTACAGCCTTGGAATTGGCGACCCGATTGGAATTTCAGGAAGCCACGGAACCGGAATCGGAGATTTACTGGATGCGGTTGTTGAACGTCTGCCAGATAAAACCGATGAGGAATATGAGGATGATGTCATTCGTGTAGCGCTGATCGGCCGTCCGAATGTAGGTAAATCCTCGCTGGTGAATGCTATTCTGGGCGAAGAACGCGTAATTGTCAGCGATGTTGCGGGTACTACACGCGATGCGATCGATACACCGTTTGAACGGGATGGCCAACGTTATGTGCTCATTGATACTGCGGGTATGCGTAAACGCGGCAAGGTCTATGAAAACACGGAAAAATACAGCGTTATGAGAGCTATGAAGGCTATTGAGCGTGCTGATGTTGTACTGGTCGTAATCAACGGTGAAGAAGGCATTATCGATCAGGACAAGCATATTGCCGGTTACGCCCATGATGCGGGCAAAGCCTCTATTTTTGTCGTCAACAAATGGGATGCCATCGAGAAAGACGATAAGACGATGCAGAATTTCGAACGCAATATCCGTGATCACTTCCTGTTCATGAGCTATGCGCCAGTGGTGTTCCTGTCTGCGCTTACCAAACAGCGCCTGCAGAAGCTGCTGCCAGTCGTTCAGCATGTCGCACAGCAGCATGCACTCCGGATTACCACGCATCTGGTGAACGATGTGGTATCCGATGCAGTCGCGATCAATCCTCCGCCGACAGACAAAGGACGCCGTCTGCGCATCAACTATGTAACCCAGGTTGCTACGAAGCCGCCGACAATCGTGGTATTCGTGAATGATCCTTCGCTGATGCACTTCTCCTATGAGCGTTATCTGGAGAACAAGCTGCGCGCGGCATTCAATTTCGAAGGCACACCGATCCGTCTATTTACACGGCGCAAATCCGAAAACGAAGGTTAGGGGAGAAGAGTAGTGGCGTTTGAACTTCTGGTTATCGTTGTAAGCTATTTGCTTGGCTCTATCAGCTTCAGTGTATTGCTCGCCCGGCTGCTTAAAGGCATTGATATCCGCCAATATGGAAGCGGCAATGCGGGAGCAACCAATACACTGCGTGTGATGGGGAAGGGACCGGCCATACTGGTGCTGTTTCTGGACGTACTGAAGGGAATTGCCGCAGTCTGGCTTGGAACATGGGCCGGCGGCTGGGGAACCTGGATTGCAGTGGGCTGTGGGATCGCTGCTATCATCGGGCATAATTGGCCGCTCTATTTTCACTTTCGCGGAGGGAAAGGCATTGCAACGACAATTGGCGTAATGGCTACGCTTGTATTTTGGCCTGCACTGATTGCGGGCTTGATTGCTATTCTGGCAATCGTTCTGACCCGGTATGTGTCGCTGGGTTCTCTAATCTTCGTGGCATTGACACCGGTATTCCTGTTGTTTACCGGGTTCACAACGCCTGAGCTGTGGGGCAGCCTGATTATCGCACTGTTTGCGTTCTGGCGTCACCGCAGCAATATACTCAAGATTTCACAGGGCCGGGAGAACAAAATCGGCTCCAAAGTTAAGGAGGCGAATCGCGTTGTCTGATAAAGTAACCGTGCTGGTCGCGGGCAGTTGGGGAACTGCGCTGGCCTCTGTGCTGGCGGCTAACCACTCGGAGGTTTATCTGTGGACGCGAAAGCCGGAACAAGCTGCCGAGATTAATGAAGCCCATACGAATCATCATTTTCTGCCGGGAATCACTCTTCCTGCGAACATTATTGCCACTACGGACATGGAGACGGCTGTTTCCGGTTCGAAGGCAGTCGTTATTGTTGCGCCTTCTTCCGGAATGCGTCAGGTTGCGCACAGCCTGAAGCCCTTCTGGGAGGAAGATATGCTCTGTATTCATGCTACGAAGGGCTTTGAGACGGAGAGCATGAAGCGTATGTCGACAGTAATTTCAGAAGAGCTCGGCTGCAATGAAAGTCAGGTCGTTGTCCTATCCGGCCCGAGTCACGCGGAGGAAGTAGTACGGCTCTGTCCGACTACTGTTGTGGTGGCTTCACCTGACGACAGCCGTGCCGCTGCAGCGCAAGGGCTGTTCATTAACAATGACTTCCGGGTATATACCAACCGCGATCAGGTCGGCGTAGAGCTGGCTGGCGCACTTAAGAATATTATCGCGCTGGGTGCAGGGCTATCCGACGGGCTGGGCTTCGGGGACAATGCCAAAGCAGCGCTTCTTACCCGCGGCTTGGCCGAGATTTCCCGCGTCGGTGTAGAGCTTGGGGCGAATCCGCTGACCTTCTCCGGCCTTGCCGGACTCGGGGACCTTGTCGTGACGGCGACCAGCAAGCACAGCCGCAACTGGCGTGCCGGTTCCATGCTGGGCCAGGGCAAGCCGCTGGCAGAGGTGCTGGACTCCATGGGGATGGTAGTGGAAGGTATCCGGACAACGGAAGCTGCTTATGCGATCTCGCTTAAATTAGGTGTGCAGATGCCGATTACGGACCAGATTTATCATGTGCTGTTTAAGGGAAGAACACCGCGTAATGCGGTGGAAGCCTTGATGGGCCGTGACCGCAAGACAGAGATGGAAGCCATTTCACAGGAAACCTGGGAGCAATGGCATTCCTGATCGCGTTCACCTTTTGCCGGAGAGCCTCATATGTTGTATTGGGGATTGACGGAGGAGGGATGAATAGTGAGCAGAGATTTTTCCAAGGATGCTTTGAACGCCATTAACAAGAAGGCGGGCAAGAACATTACGGAAGGTGCCATCAAGAAGCTGGCCGGAACGGTCAAGCCGGGCACCACGCAGAATGAAGCCCAGCTCCGCCAGTTAATTAAGCAGGTGTCAGCAATGGCCAAAGTGCCAGTCAGTGAAGCTACCGTGCAGGAAATCATCAATGCCGTTAAAAAAGGCGGCGCGGGTTCCGGTTCGATGGAGTCTTTAATGAAAATGCTGCTGAAAAAATAGCATATCATGCATAAAGGAGCCAACCCTCAGGGCTGGTAAATTGCTTGTCTGCTTGTGTTGGGCAAAAACCCGGGAATCTAGCCAGATTCTGAGGTTTTTGCTCTTTTTTTAGTATAAAGACTTATAAAATCTAAGGTTTCACGCTATAATAGTCGCAATCCGGGTATAGTGAAATGGAGGGGCATGGACCATGGATCCGATGACGAAAATGTGGCTGTCTCTGATTGCGGTACTGATTATGGGTTTATCCGTTTTTTTGATTACATTTGCACGCAGCAGGACCAAAGGCTGGCTTAGAGGCTTACTATCCGTACTTGCATTTGTGATTATGCTGATTGGGATATTAGGCGGAGCCGCTTCAATTATGTAAGCATTTACAATTCACTCAGGCAGACGTATTTCTGACAGAATCGATTGATGATTTTACAGGAATGGAGCGTGTGTTGATCTATGACCGGTTCAGGAATCCCCTATGCACTTGAGACAGCACTGGGCAGCATAGTAGAAGAATTAGAATTCTACGGGCTGGGCAAGCCCCCTGAATGGCTTCTGGGAGGGAGCTGCGGGCTGCTGCTGCACGGGGCCCAACTGGCTGCCCCGCCGCATGATATTGATATCTATTGCGACCTGAAGGATACCTGGCAGCTTCATCAATTACTGCTCCGGTATGCAGTCAGTCCGCCGGAAGAGGATTTCAGCGGAAGCTGTTATTCACTGCGTGCTCTCTATTTCATGGGAGAGGCCAAGGTTGAACTGGTGGGCGGGTTCAGAATGGGCAGCGGCGAATGGCAATATTCAGTGGATGTCGGCATGATGCAGCAGTATGCCCCGGTACGCAATTACGAAGGGGTTGGCCTTGTGCGACTGATGCCGGTTGCTCATGAGCTGATATTTAATCTGCTGCGGGGCAGGGACGGGCGCTGCCAGGCAATCGCAAGGCTGATCATACAGGATTTGGCCACCCATCTGCCGCTGCTGTATCAGCTTATTCAAGAGAACCATTTGGAAGATCACCTGCAGACGAAGCTGGAGGAATTGCTGGAGATATCCACATCCATACAGATTTAAGATGAACCAAGGAAGGAAATAACAACATGGCACCTCATAAAAAAATAAATGTCACTTTCCTGCCCGACACCCGGCGTGTCTCCGTAACACATGGAGTATCGCTGCTTGAGGCTGTACACAGAGCCGGAATCGTTCTGCCCACCCGCTGCGGCGGTAAAGCCGGATGCCTGATGTGCAAAGTGTCAGTAGATCCCGGGGAGTCAGCAGCGCTGAGACCTCCTTCAGAGGCGGAGCGCCGCAAGCTGGGCAGCCTGCTGGATCAAGGCGTCCGTCTGGCCTGTCAGGCCGCTGTCTGGGATGATGTGAGCGTGCACATTCCCGAGGACCCGCTTAAGGCGGCCGTACGCCGCAGACTGGAAGCTGCGCGGCGTGGAGAAGCAGAGGACTTATGGTGACTGGGAAGGCTTAGCAGATAACCAGAAAAGGGGGCGTATTTATCAACTCCATGTATCAGGTGAAACGCCGGCAATCGCTGAGAAGAGCAGCCCTGCTGCCTTGGGTTGGCCTACTGCTATGGTCACTTGGGGGCTGCATGTATCCCGGTGATTCTGAGCAGCGGCAGCCAGGCAGCGTGTACCGCGAGAGTGTGAAGCGGGTGCAGGCAGCGGTAGATGACTATCAGGAGCAGGAGGGCCTGCTTCCGATTAAGACCAGCGATGAAGCAACGCCAAGATATGAGAAATTCGTGGTCGATCTTAATAAGCTGCAGCAAGCTGGGTACCTGGATGAAATACCGGCAGCGGCTTTTGAGAAGGGCGGCAGCGCGTATTTTCTGATTCTGGACGAAGAAAGTGATCCTCAGGTGAAGCTGATGGACCTGGTGACCGTGCAGAAGGTTAATGATGTCCAGCGCAAGGTTAACCTCTATAAGTCCGCACATGGTGGAGAACTACCGGCGGAAGAAGAAGTGTATCCGGACCTCACTGCGATTGATGCCAAGAAGGCAGGAACAGCGTCTATTAAGCTGATCAGTGTATATTCCGGCCTGCCCCTGCAGCTCCTTATGGACAAGGACGGAACGGTATACGCTGATTACGGTGCGGATATCAGCTCAGCTATAGATAAGAATGGCGGGGCGCCTGAGGCGGACAGAGACTTGCGTCTGGAGCTGGAGCAGGCGTCGTATTACGTACCCGTTAAGTCATTGCCTTATTTGTGGGTTGACGGCCGGCCGGTTCCGCAGGCTCCGCTGGAATAGAAGCTTGAGAAGGCTGTCCCAAAGCAGCGAATTGGCTGCCTGGGACAGCCTTCTCTTGTTCATCCGGTATAATCCGCAGTTCGATTGCTCCACTGGCAGCTGCCCGGGGTTTCCGGGTTATTTTGGCTGTCTGCCGGCAATCTGGAGGAGAATGCTGGATGCTCAAACGGGCTTTTTTTGCTGAAGTGGACTGAAATTCCTGAGTTCAATCCATATAGTGGTTCTAGGCGAAAACCCGGCTTCATAGGATTGATGAGAAGACTTCCGGGCGTCGTGACGCATTGGCGTTCTAGAGCGGGCATACAAAATTTCAGCTGCAAAATGCACGGACGAGGGTCATAAATCCGTTCTGGATACATATGATGATACTAGTCCAAATGCATGTCCGAGCATTCGGAGTTTAGCGCGGGGCAACATGTTCCGCCTCAGGCAGTAGCTAGGCTTCGGGCGGACAAAGCTTAGTCCGGTGGTTGTCCTGCAAGGGTCAGTTTGCCGGCGGAACGCGAAGTCGATGCTCTTCAGGCATTTTTTCTTCGGAGTAATATGAGGAGGGGATCTCTTTTGGAAAAAGTGGATATTTTCAAGGACATTGCCGAGCGTACCGGCGGAGACATTTATCTCGGCGTCGTCGGCGCGGTTCGCACGGGGAAATCGACATTCATCAAACGGTTCATGGAAACGATTGTTCTTCCGAACATCACAAGTGAAGCGGACCGGGTAAGAGCGGTGGATGAACTGCCGCAAAGTGCGGCGGGCAAAACAATTATGACCACTGAGCCCAAATTTGTACCGAATAACGCGGTGCAGATCAAGGTGGCGGAGGGTCTGGAAGTCAATGTCCGGCTGGTCGATTGTGTGGGTTATGCAGTAGAAGGTGCCAAAGGTTACGAGGATGAGAATGGTCCGCGTATGATCTCAACACCGTGGTTTGAGGAACCGATTCCGTTCCAGGAAGCGGCTGAGATCGGCACACGCAAAGTGATTCAGGAGCATTCCACACTCGGTGTGGTAGTGACAACCGACGGTACGATTGCTGAAATTCCCCGGAACTCGTATGTGGATTCCGAAGAGCGCGTCATCGCTGAGCTGAAGGAGGTTGGCAAGCCGTTTGTGCTTGTAATCAACTCCACCCGGCCGCGCAGTGAGGAAGCACAGCAGCTGCGCAACGAGCTCGCGCTCAAATATGATATTCCGGTAATGACACTCAGTGCCGCCAATATGACGGAAGATGATGTGACCGGGGTACTCCGTGAAGTGCTGTATGAATTCCCAGTACATGAAGTTAATGTCAATCTGCCAAGCTGGGTTATGGTGCTGGGCGAGAATCACTGGCTGCGCAGCAGCTACGAGAATTCTGTCCGCGATACGGTGAAGGATATCCGCCGCCTGCGGGATGTGGACCGGCTCGTCTCCCAGTTTACAGAATATGATTTCATCGACAGGGCTGGCCTCAGCGGCATGAACATGGGCCAGGGGGTAGCGGAGATCGATCTATACGCTCCTGAAGAGCTGTATGATCAGGTTCTCATGGAGGTGGTCGGCGTGGAGATCCGCGGCAAAGACCATCTGCTCCAGCTGATGCAGGACTTCTCCCATGCCAAACGTGAGTATGACCGCTTCTCGGAAGCACTGGAGATGGTCAAAACTACAGGTTATGGTATCGCAGCCCCATCCTTGGCCGAGATGGCTCTGGATGAGCCTGAGTTGATCCGTCAGGGCTCCCGCTTCGGAGTCCGGCTGAAGGCTACAGCACCTTCGATCCATATGATCCGGGTCGATGTCGAATCTGAATTCTCGCCGATTATCGGCACAGAGAAGCAGAGTGAAGAGCTGGTGCGTTACCTGATGCAGGACTTTGAGAATGACCCGATCAAGATCTGGGAGTCGGATATCTTTGGCCGTTCCCTGCATTCCATCGTCCGTGAGGGCATCCAGGGCAAGATTGCCATGATGCCGGATAATGCCCGCTATAAGCTGCAGGAAACGCTGGGCCGAATTATTAACGAAGGTTCAGGCGGACTGATTGCCATCATTCTCTAAATGTAAGCAGGCTTGCGAGAAGAGCGGAAGAATTTCCGCTCTTTTTTGCTGCTGATTTTTAAGATTTCGAGGATAGCTTACCAGCGGAGAAAAGGGGGATTCTCCCAGGGAAGACTCCGTTTTTACGGTATAATTGGTAGTAATAGACTGCACGATACCCCGAAAACAGGTGGAAACATGCTACTTTCTGCTCCTTTTTTGAGTAACGCCTTGAAATTATGGGTGGGCTGTATTACTATAAGTTTGTTGCGCTTCTAGAAGAGAGGCGCCAGTATCCAGTAATAAACGGGATTATCACGTATATTTTGCGTTGAAACGGAAACAGTGTATGATACCGGAAATTTGCCCAGGGAGGTGAGAAAACATGAACAAATCAGATTTGATCAACGTAGTTACAGAAGCAACTGAACTTCCCAAGAAAGATGCTACTAAAGCGGTAGATGCCGTTTTCGAAGCTATCACAGGTGCGCTGCAAAGCGGAGATAAAGTACAGCTGGTTGGATTCGGAAACTTTGAAGTGCGCGAACGTTCCGCACGCAAAGGCCGCAACCCGCAGACTGGTGAAGAAATCGAAATTCCTTCGAGCAAGGTACCGGCATTCAAACCCGGTAAAGCGCTGAAAGACGGAATCAAATAGAGATTTCTACATATCTATCCCATAGTCCTTGAATAACAACTATGCCGCCCTCCAAGGCGGCATTTGTTTTTTAGAAGCATAGGCTAACCAAACTTTAAGGAGGATCATAAATGACTGAGAAGCACAATGAAGTGAATCCTGCACCATCAGGCAGCGATTATATCGTAATCAAAGCCAAAGAGAACGGAGTTCAGGTCATCGGACTGACAAGGGGCTTGGATACCCGCTTTCACCATACGGAGAAGCTCGATAAAGGCGAAGTCCTCATTGCCCAATTCACAGATCATACCTCAGCAATGAAAATCCGCGGCAAAGCTGAAATCTGGAGCAAACACGGACAATTAGAGAGTGAAAGCTGAGAAGCAGGCATAGCCTGCTTTTTTTAAAAATATAACTAGATATAGGGCTGTCAGCGGTACGGTATAATCCTGCTGCGCAGCGGAAATTCTGAGTAAGGGGGCTTGTCATGAACCGGAGCTGGCTGATTGGAACTGTTTTGCTGCTGACCGCGGCGTCTACCATGCTGCTGCCTCAGCTGGCCAGTCTCGGGACAGTCCCCCAGGGCGCCTATGGTACAGTGGAGACTATAAGCCGGGACAGCACCGTTCTGGGCGATGACAATCTGGTAGATATGCTCGGGGAGATTCCCTTTAGCCTGGTTATAGACAAGGCGGGCTGGAAGGACCAGGTGTTAACTCTGGATCTTAAGGTGACCGGCAATGACCATGAACCGCAGGAGCTGTATCAGAACATGGCGCTGGCGATTGCTTTTGCCTTTCAGGAGACCGGCAATGTTGATCAGCTGCTGCTCCGTGTGGTGGCTGAGGATAAATGGCTGGATACCCGCCGCCTGCTGCTGGCTGGTGACATCCGCCGGAAGGAATGGTCTCCCCGGCTGCAGGATGAGCTGCAGAATGCCGGCAATTCCCCGCTGCCCGGTTCTCTGAAGAACGGCTTCCGCATTAGTGAAAGCGAGCTGTGGAAAAAACAGTTCATTTATCCCTGAAGTGGGTAAAAGAAACTAGAATGCACGACCGTGCGTGACCAAAAAACATGTGATATAATAGACAAGATTGTGAACAAAGATATAGTCAAACGTCAATGGCTTCGGAGGCTGAAATGAAACCGTACCGCATACCGCAACTGGCTAAACCCTACACCGACTACGACATGATTCAGCGGCATACGGAATTGCCGCCGTTCTCAGACGGGCGGGGTCATTTGTTATATATTTTTCTGGGTCACGGCAGGAGTGCCGGATTCCAGAGTGAAGAGCTGTTCACTCTGGTGACCGGGCTTGTGCAGCTCGGGCTGGATACACATGAGAGCATCGACCGTTATCAGGATGAGCCCGGCGGTGATATGATGCGTTCCCGCCAGCTTAAGGTGCTGGCCGGCGATTACTTCAGCAGCTGGTTCTACCATCTGCTCGCCAAACATGAACAAATTGAGATGGTGGGCATTCTAAGCACGGCTATCGCTGATTTTAATGTGATGAAAGCTAATCTTTACGGCAAGATGAAAGGAATGCTTTTCACAGCCGAACAATATTTAAAGCACACGGTACAGCTCAATATGAGGCTGTTTCTTTCTTTTACACCGATGATTGAGGAGCCGCTCCGGGATAGCTGGGAGAAGCTGCTGGTGGAGTTCAGCCAGTGTGAAACCGTAACGCAGGAGCTGCGCCGCGGCACAGACCCAGTAAGTGCTCTGGAAGGCTACTGCTACTGGAAGGTGCTGGAGTCAGCGACGGAAGAGGAGCGCCAGCTGCTGGGTGAGCAGGAACTGGACATCAGGGATTGGAAGAAGCTTAAGCTAAGAAGCAAATGTGATGCCCTGCTGACAGACAAGCTGCATGCATCACTTGAGTCCATTCAGGGATTGCTGCAGGGTATCAAGGACGAGGAACTGATCAGTGAGCTTAGTGCTGCGCTGAACCGCCTTCTTCTGCAAATGAAAATTTCCGGACAAGCTGCCGTGGAGGGTTAGAGAATGACCGTAGATAAAACTTCCGTTATGGGTGACCAAGGCATCAAGCCGAAAGAACAATTCGTACATTCTGTATTTGAGAGCATTGCCGGCAAATACGACCTAATGAACGATATCCTTAGCTTCCGCCGCCATAAAGCGTGGCGCAAGTTTACAATGCGTAAGATGAACATGAAGCGCGGGGATTCGGCAGTGGATCTGTGCTGCGGGACCTGCGACTGGAGCATCGCCCTGGCTGAGGCCAGCGAGACCGGCTGTGTCATGGGACTGGATTTCAGTGCAGGCATGCTGGAGGTCGGCAAGCGTAAGGTAGAGGGGCGCGGACTCCAGGACCGGATATCCCTGATTCAGGGCAATGCAATGGATCTGCCCTTCGGCGATAATTCGTTCGATTATGCGACGATTGGCTTTGGACTCCGCAATGTGCCTGATCCCGTTCAAGTGCTGAACGAAATGAAGCGTGTGGTGAAGCCGGGCGGTATGGTGGTATGCCTGGAGCTTTCGAAGCCGATGAAGCAGCCGTTCAAAGGGATTTATTATTTCTATTTCCAGCGTGTGCTTCCGTTGCTCGGCAAGCTTTTTGCCAAGCGGTATGAGCAATATAAGTGGCTTCCCGAGTCACTCGCCCTGTTCCCGGACAGAGAACAGCTGGCAGTGATCTTCCGTGAAACCGGCTTGCAAAAAGTGGAATCCTTCCCCTTGACCGGCGGCATCGCGGCATTACATATTGGGGTCAAGGAGAACAGCAATGTTTAAGAAAATCGGCATTTTTCTACAAATGATTAAATTTGAACATACGGTTTTTGCACTACCCTTTGCTTTTATGGGCGCTTTGCTCGGATCGGTTGTAATGTTTGGTGAACTGCCTTCCTGGAGCCAGATCGGCTGGGTTGTGATTGCCATGTTCGGTGCACGCAGCGCGGCTATGGGACTTAACCGGCTGATCGACCGGATCAGTGATGCGAAGAATCCCCGGACAGCCGGGAGAGCGATTCCTGCAGGACTGCTGAAGGTTGGAGAAGTATCGCTATTTATCGCCTTCTCGTTCTTTTTGCTGTTCTGGGCTGCGTTTAAGCTGAATCCGCTGTCAGCGAAGCTGCTGCCGATTGCTGTTTTCCTGCTGGTGTTCTATTCGTTCACGAAACGCTTTACCTGGGCTTGCCACCTGATTCTCGGTCTTACCATCGCACTTGCGCCGCTGGGGGGCTGGGTTGCGGTTACGGGCACTGTAGATTGGACCTCCATGGTATTCTATTTCACTATCGTTTTTTGGACAGCGGGTTTTGATATTATTTATTCCTGCCAGGATGTGGAATTTGATCTTAAGGAAGGGCTGTACTCTATTCCTGTCCGCTTCGGAGTTGCCCGTGCGCTCCTTATTGCCAAGGTGTTTCATCTGCTTACGGGAATCGGATTTGTATCGCTGCTCTTTATTACTGAATTGAGCTGGTGGTATGTGGCAGGTATGCTGATTGCCTACATTATTTTATTCTATGAGCATTATATCGTATCCCCAAGCGACCTCAGTAAACTGCAGACGGCGTTTTTCACAATGAACGGGGTGCTTAGTATTGTAGTCTTTTCCTTTACTCTGATTGACCTGGTGGTGCAGTTCTACAAATGAACGAGCGTAAGCCTAAAAATTTCGTGGTTGGCATTACCGGCGCGAGCGGCGGGATCTACGGCATCCGGCTGACAGAAACCCTGCTCTCGCTCGGTTACACGGTGCATCTGGTGGTTAGCAATGCAGGCTGGCGCGTCTTCAAAGAAGAATTAGGCTTCACGGCCTCAGACCGGGAAGGGTTTCTGGACGGGCGGTTCAGCAGCTATCCCGGTTCTCTTCTGTATCACCCTATCGCAGATATTGGTGCTTCAATTGCCAGCGGTTCCTTCCGGACGGAAGGGATGATCATTATGCCTTGCTCGATGGGAACACTGTCTGCTGTAGCGCAGGGCAGTTCCGACAATCTGATGACGCGGGCTGCGGATGTCATGCTGAAGGAAGGGCGCCCTTTGGTGCTTGTTCCCCGGGAGACACCGCTGCACGCGATTCACCTGGAGAATATGCTGAAGCTGTCCCGGATGGGAGTCAAGCTTATCCCGGCGATGCCAGCGTTTTATTTTGGACCTGTAACAATCGATGATCTGATTAATTTCATGGTAGGCAAAGTGCTGGACAGCTTTAATATTGAACATACTTTATTTCGCAGATGGGGGGAATGAAGGATGACACATCCAGAGCACACCGTTATCGGTAAAATCAGTTACACCAACTCATGGCCGGTATTTCATAATTTCCATCCTTCTTCTCTAAGCTTCCCGGCAGAGATGGTGAGTGAAGTACCCGCCATTCTCAATCAAGGCATGGCTGCCGGGAGCATTCATGTAGGCGCATTATCCTCCTTCGCGTACGCAGCGGCCAGCGACCGGCTTCTGCTGCTTCCGGATCTGTCTGTCAGTGCTGACGGGCCGGTCAAATCGATCCTGCTCTTCTCAAGAATGCCGGTGCAGTCTATCGGCAGCGGCAGGATCGCCGTAACGAATACATCGGCCACTTCTGTCAATCTGCTGAAAATTCTGATGGACAAAGCTATAGTTGCCACCCCTGAGTACATCAGTGTCCCTCCTGATCTGAACGAAATGATGGAGCAGGCAGATGCCTGCCTGCTGATCGGGGATCATGCCATCCGTGCATCCTGGCAGGATCAGGGATATTACGTAACGGATCTGGGCGAGCTATGGAAGGAATGGACCGGACTCAGCATGACTTTTGCCGTCTGGGCCGTTAACCGCGGGGCTGCTTTGCGTAATCCGGAAGCGATTGCCGAGATTGCGGAAGCCTTTGCCGTCAGTAAAAGACGGGGCCTGCGCGATCTGGGGCCAATTACACATGAAGCTTGCTGCACTATCGGAGGTACGGCATCCTATTGGAACGATTATTTCCGTAATTTATGTTACGACTTTGGGGAAAGGCAGCAGGAAGGTCTCAACCTCTATTTCCGCTATGCCTATGAAATGGGCCTGCTGCCGCAGGAAGTGAAGATGGAGCTTTGGAGCCACAATCTGCTGACACGGGTGAAAGAATGAAGCGAATGCAAATATTCGGCTTGCTGAACAAAGATATGGATCAGATTGAAAAGGAACTGTACCGCAGTGTCCAGGGTGATGATGACCTGCTGACAGAAACCTCGCTGCACCTGCTCAAGGCGGGAGGCAAGCGCCTTCGTCCGGTATTTGTCCTCATGGGCGGCAAATTCGGACAATATGACCTCGACAAGCTGAAGCGTGTTGCAATTCCGCTGGAGCTGATACATAGCGCCTCGCTTGTCCACGATGATGTCATCGATAATGCTGAACTGCGGCGGGGGGAGCCCACCGTCAAGGCGAAATGGGGCGACAAGATCGCCATGTATACCGGCGACTATATCTATGCCAAGGCACTGGTCATGACTTCGGAGCTGAAGAATCCCCGGATTCATCAGCTCCTCTCCAAAGCTATGGTGGAGATGTCAATCGGAGAGATGGAGCAGATTCGTGATTTCTTCAACAGCGGGCAGAGCGTACGTCATTACCTGCGGAGAATCCGCCGCAAGACAGCACTGCTAATAGCCGTCAGCTGTCAGCTCGGCGCCCTGGCTGCAGAAGCAGAGCCGGAGACAGCAAGGCTGCTCTATAATTACGGATATAACGTGGGGATGGCGTTTCAGATCCGTGATGATCTGCTCGATCTTTCCGGAACGGAGAAGCAAATCGGCAAACCGCCTGGCAGTGATATGCGCCAGGGCAACATTACATTGCCGGTGATTTACAGCCTGCAGGACTCAAGGCTGCGCGAAGGACTGATGGAAGAGCTGGAACGGATCCGCGCGGGGAATGGCGGGGTTGGCCGTGCAATCGACCTGATCCTTTCCGGGGACGGAATTGCCCGTGCGGAGGAGCTGGCTTCCCGTTACATCTCTAAGGCGCTGGAGGCGCTGGAGCAGCTCCCGGGCAACAGGACCAAACGTAATCTGCGCGACATCGCCTTTTTTGTCACAGGACGCGCTTATTAATCTGGCAGCTTCCGTAGATTAAGCGTTCACAGATGCCGAGGTTTCTGATAATATCAGACAATGAACAACCTGATTATGCAATCCCGTATAGACAAACCTAGCATTCATTAAGAATTGGGGAAATGGAGAGTGACTCTATGGAACAAACGTATCTGATGATCAAACCAGACGGTGTACAACGCGGATTGATCGGGCGTATTGTCGCCCGCCTGGAGGATAAGGGATTCAAGCTGGTTGCTGCGAAGCTGATTACCATTACGGAAGCACAAGCCAAGAAGCACTACGCAGAGCATGAAGGTAAAGATTTCTTCCCGGAACTGGTAGGCTTTATCACCTCCGGTCCTGTGTTTGCCATGGTATGGGAAGGCGATGATGTTGTAGCACTGTCGCGTCTGCTGATCGGCAAAACCAAAGTGGGCGAGGCATTGCCGGGAACGATCCGCGGTGACTATGCCAGCCACACCCCGCTTAATTTGATCCACGGATCAGACTCGCCGGAAAGCGCAGCACGTGAAATTGCCAATTTCTTTGCTCCGTCTGAACTGGCCCAGTATAACAAAGACATCTCAGTCTGGATGTAAGGTCCGGCGGGAGACAGGAGAATATTTATGGCAGAACGTGAAGAACCCGCATTAACCCCAGACCCGGATTACACCGGATTTATTCATAATGTCAAACAGAGCACCGGAATTGATCTCGCCCAGTATAAGGAAGCGCAGATGAAGCGGCGTCTTACGACGCTCCGCATGAAGAACGGTTACAATTCTTTTAGTGATTTTTATGCCGCAATGATGAAGGACAAGGCTTTATTCTATGAATTTCTCGACCGGATGACCATTAATGTCTCCGAATTCTGGCGTAATCCGAACCGCTGGGAAGTATTAAGGGATGTTATTCTGCCTGATCTTCAGCGTTCCGGCCGCAGACTGAAGCTGTGGAGTGCCGCCTGTTCTACCGGAGAAGAACCTTATACACTGGCGATGATCCTGTCAGACAAGAATATTCTGGCCCAGACCGGTATTCTGGCAACAGATATTGATGACGGGGCATTGGCCAAAGCGAAGCAGGGGTTATATCTGGAGCGTTCCTTAAAAGATGTCCCTAAAGATGTGGCTGACCGGTATTTCACTCCGGAGGGACCCGTGTTCAAGGTCAGTGATGGGCTGAAGAAGAGTATCGATTTCCGTAAGCAGAATCTGCTGCTCGATAAGTTTGATGAAGGCTTCGACCTGATCATCTGCCGGAATGTAATGATCTATTTCACTGAAGAAGCCAAGAATAAGCTGTATCACAAATTCTCGGCCAGCCTGCGTCCCGGCGGCTATCTGTTCGTGGGCAGCACGGAACAGATTTTCACGCCCGCGCAGTATGGATTCGAATCTACAGAAACCTTCTTCTACCGCAAGAAATAGGGAACGGTTGCTTATCCGCAGGGCCTGTCGCCACAGGTATACTTTAACTTCTTTTCAGTGATACTGAAGAGTAGAAACCGTATGCCAAGTGAAAGGTCGTTATAGTAGATGGACAAAAGCAAGGTTATAGCCGCGTATCGACGCGGCTTCCTCACAGTCCGCGAATGCGGACAGGTTCTCGGGATTGAGGAGCTGCAGCTGCAGAGCCTGCTTGCAGCGGAGGAGGGCAGAACCGGCAGCCTGCCTCCCGCACCGGGTAACCGGCAGCTGGAGACAGGTTCTTAGGGCGGGGATGCACAGCAGCGCCGTTTCTGCTCGAAAGAGCAGGAGCGGCGCTGTTCTTGTTGAGGAATAGAGTGGCACTTGAAGGTGACCGCTTTCTTGTCAAAGCCGATGGCCTATACTATAATAAGCAAAGACATTTAACAATTTAGTGGTTTACAGTCTAAAAGTGTGAAGGGGGAACGCAGCATGAATTTACGCTATTTAACAGCGGGGGAAACGCACGGCCCCCAGCTTACAGCCATTATTGAGGGATTGCCCAGCAATTTGACACTTGATTTCGAAGAGCTTAATTTCCAGCTGCACCGGAGACAGAAGGGCTACGGCCGCGGACGCCGGATGCAGATTGAGAAGGATACCGCCGAGATTGTAGGCGGCGTACGCCACGGTTCCACAACGGGTGCTCCTGTTGCCCTGGTGGTGGAGAACAAGGACTGGACGCACTGGAAGAACATTATGAATATCGAGCCGATTCCAGGCAGTGATGAGGAGAAGCGCCGGGTCAACCGTCCGCGTCCCGGACATGCCGACCTGAACGGCGGCTTGAAGTATAACCTTACGGATCTGCGCAATGTACTGGAGCGCTCCAGCGCCCGTGAGACGGCTGCCCGGGTCGCGGTAGGCGCAGTAGCCCGCCAATTGCTGGCAGCATTCGGGGTGAAGATTGCCGGACAAGTGATCCGCATCGGTGAAATCGAAGCACCAGCCAATCAGCTTACGGTAGATGAACTGATTGCGCAGACAGAAGAGTCCTCTGTGAGAGTCGTGGACAAAGAGACGGAACAGAAGATGGAGGCTTACATAGACAAGATCAAGGAGGAAGGCGACTCTATCGGCGGGATTGTGGAATGTATTGTCGAGGGTCTGCCGGTCGGCCTTGGCAGTCATGTGCAGTCTGACCGCAAGCTCGATGGAGCCATCGCCGGAGCCGTTATGTCGATTAATGCCTTCAAAGGTGTGGAGATCGGCATCGGCTTCGAGGCCGGTAAGCTGCGCGGCTCACAGGTTCATGACGAGATAATGTATGAAGCCTCACAAGGATACTACCGGGCAAGCAACCGGCTGGGCGGTTTCGAAGGCGGAATGACCAATGGGATGCCGGTGGTGGTCCGCGGAGTAATGAAGCCGATTCCGACGTTGTATAAGCCTCTGCAAAGCGTAGATATTGATACGAAGGAACCGTTCACTGCCCAGGTTGAACGTTCGGATGCCTGCGCAGTTCCGGCAGCCTGTGTTGTACTGGAGAATGTGGTGGCCTGGGAGATTGCCAAGGCTTTCCTGGATAAATTCGGCGGCGACTCCATGGAAGAGATCAAAGCCAACTATAATAATTACCTGGCGCAGCTGGAGAGCTATTAAGATGCGCAGTATTACGGTAGCTCTGGGTGAACGGTCTTATCCTATTTATATCGGCAGCGGACTGCTGCAGAATATTGGTGAACGCTGCATAGAAGCCGGTTTCCCGCAGCGCAGTCCGCTGCTGGTTGTCACGGACAGTGAAGTGGCTCCGCGGTATCTGGATCAGGTGGAGGCATCCCTGCGCGGCAGCGGATATACGGTAGTCAGCCATGTAATTCAGGCAGGTGAAGCTTCCAAATCTCTGGCCGTCTATGAAGAGGTCATTACGACAGCCATTCAGGGCGGGCTGGACCGCAGCTCTGCAGTGCTGGCGCTTGGCGGGGGGGTTGTAGGGGATCTGGCCGGATTCGTCGCCGCCTCTTATATGCGGGGAATCGGATTCATGCAGATTCCTACCACGATCCTCGCCCACGACAGCAGTGTAGGCGGCAAGGTTGGAGTCAACCATCCGCTGGCCAAGAATATGCTTGGCGCCTTCTACCAGCCGTCCATGGTGCTGTACGATCTGGACACCCTTGCTACACTTCCTCCACGCCAAGTTGCTTCGGGACTGGCTGAGGTTGTGAAACATGGTCTGATCTTTGACAAAGAGTTCGCGTACTGGTGCCGTGAACATGCCGGAGAGCTGCTTGCCCTGGAACCGGAGGCTCTGGGGTACGCACTGGAACGCGGCTGTGCGATCAAGGCTGACGTTGTTTGCAATGATGAGACGGAGCAGGGGCAGCGTGCGATTCTGAACCTGGGGCATACCATTGGACATGCTATTGAAGCAGTAGGCGGCTACGGCGTATTTCTTCATGGTGAGGCTATTGCCATTGGAATGGCCGGATCAGCCCTGCTGGCCGCGAAGCTGGGCCGGGACAGAGCGATCTATGAAGATACGGTATCTATGCTCACCGCATTGTCTCTGCCGGTCAGACTGCCGGCGGAATACGGCGAGGATGAGCTGATGGAAGCCATGATGCATGACAAGAAGTTCAAGGAAGGCAGAATGACCTTTATCGTACCGGACGACATCGGCGCTGTCAGTATTGTGGGCGATGTGCAGGCAAGTGATGTACGCCGGGTTATCGCCCAGCTCAAGAAGGAGGAAAGCCCATGGTGAACCGGGGGATACGCGGTGCAACAACCGTAACGAAGAATGAGGAAACCGAAATTTTGCGCGAGACTGTTGTGCTGCTGAGGGAAATTGTTGAGCGCAACGATGTTATCGCCGAGGATATCTGCAGTGTGTGGATCACGATGACCGCAGATCTGGACGCCACCTTTCCGGCGCGTGCCATCCGTGAGATTGAAGGCTGGGAAATGGTACCGCTGATGTGTTCGGTGGAGATTCCGGTCAAAGGCAGCCTGCCACAATGCATCCGCCTGATGGTTCAGGTTAATACGGATAAATCACAGCGGGACATCCGCCATGTGTATCTGAATGAAGCCCAGCGGCTTCGTCCGGATCTCTCACAGGGCAAGTAATAAATTACATATGCGGGGTTGTCATTAACCGCCGTCATCATGTATAGTGTAGTTAGCCGAGTGAAGCAGAGTATAGTTTAGTTAAGATGAGTATAGTTGAGCAGAGTGCAGGACTTTTTTTGAAGAGCAGACCATTGATTATCAGCGTTCTTTTTTTGGCATACCCGTATAGAGTTTGTGCAGCAGCTGCCCATACGCTATAAGTGTATCCTTTGAGGGGATGATCTGTACTCGATTTGGTTTTTGCCGGTCCTAGGCGCTTATTCACATACTTGCTAACACAAACCTCTACTCCGGTAGAGGTTTTTCTGTATTTCGGACATTACCTATAGAATCCCAGGAGGTTAGCCAAGTGACGAATCCGAGCATTGAAGAAGTAGTGTCGCTGTCGCGGAAGTATAATCTGATCCCGGTAGTGAAGAGGCTGCTGGCAGATATGGAAACACCCATCCGCTTGTTCCAGCGTTTTGCGGAGCAGGATCGTGCATTCCTGCTGGAGAGTGTAGAAGGCGGCAGCCAATGGGCGCGTTATTCCTTTATCGGCAGTGATCCGTTCCTGATGATTTCAGGCAAAAAAGGCCTAATCCACGTTGAAGTCGGCGGTGAAAAAAAACAGCTGTTTGGCAAACCTGTCGAGGAGCTTAAGGCGCTGCTCCGCTCTTACCGCAGTCCCAAGCTGGATGGGATGCCGCCGTTTACGGGCGGTGCTATCGGATTCTTCGGCTACGATCTGTTGCAGTATTACGAGAAGCTGTCAGCGCATGCCGTAGATGACCTGAATATGGACGATATCCGCTTCATGTTCTGTGACCGCATCATCGTCTTCGATCATGTGAAGCAGCAGATTCTGCTGGTAGGCAATCTGCATATCAAGGATGGCGATACCGATTCCGAGATTCGCGCAGGTTACGAGGAACTAAGCCGCCGCCTGGAGAACATGGCTGAAGAGCTGCAAAAGGAAGGACCGAAGGAGAACGTCAACCGCCGCAGCATCCCGCAGGACATTGAGCTGGGTGAGATTCACTCCAATCTGACCAAGGAACAATACATCAGCAATGTGGAGCAGGCCAAAGAGTACATTCGCGCCGGTGATATCTTCCAAGTGGTGCTGTCCCAGCGGCTGCATATAGAAACCGAAGTATCTCCGCTGCATGTGTACCGCATGCTGCGGACGCTGAATCCTTCACCTTATATGTATTATCTGAAAATGGACGAAGAGATCATCGTAGGCACTTCACCGGAAGCGCTGGTTAAGGTGGATAGTAGCGGACGGGTCGAGACCCGCCCGATTGCCGGAACCCGGCCGCGCGGAGAGACAGAGGCGCAGGACCGCCAGCTCGCCGCTGAACTGCTGGAGGATGAGAAGGAACGCGCGGAGCATCTGATGCTCGTTGATCTGGGCCGTAATGACCTGGGCCGTGTGTCGAAGTTCGGCACGGTGAAATGCGACTCGTTCATGGAGATCGAGAAATACTCGCATGTGATGCATATCGTCTCGAACGTGTCCGGGACGCTGGCAGACGATAAAGATTTCTTCGATGCCTTCCTCTCCTGCCTCCCGGCAGGGACTGTATCGGGGGCACCGAAGCTGCGGGCGATGGAGATCATTGCCGAACTGGAAAAGGAAGCACGCGGCGCTTATGCCGGCGCCATCGGTTATCTCGGCTTCTCCGGGAATATGGATTCCTGCATAACCATTCGCACAATTATTTTCCGCAAAGGCCGGGCTTATGTACAGGCTGGAGCCGGAATTGTCTGGGACTCGGTTCCGGAGAAGGAATATGAAGAGACCCTGAATAAGGCCAAGGGCATGCTGAAGGCGATCCGGATGGCCGAAGCCATGTTCCCCGCTGAGGTGAAGGAGAAACAGGTTATCAACCAGGACTATATGTACGAGTATACCCCGTGAGCCGGGGATAAGCAGAGATGAGCTAAGACGAGCAGAGAATGCTCCATACTATTTTTGGCGTATGCTCCGGATCCGGTTTTGTAAGAAGCTGATTCAGGAAGTCCGCCTACAAAACTCTTAGGAGGGAATCAATATGGAAGCAAGCCAGTTAATACAATCAGGAATTGCCGGATTAATTGAAGGAAAGGATCTTACCCGCACGCAGGCACGGGAGGTAATGGGGACCATTATGGAGGGGGCGGCAACACACGCGCAGATCGGTGCACTGCTCACAGCGCTGCGTATTAAGGGTGAAACGGTAGAGGAAATCACCGGGTTCGCGGAAGCGATGCGCGGTTTCGGGACACCGGTACTTACGGAACGTAGCCAGCTGCTCGATACCTGCGGCACCGGAGGCTCCGGTATTCATAAGTTTAATATCTCCACCGCCTCGGCAATCATCTCGTCTGCCGCTTCTGTAAGAGTTGCGAAGCACGGCAACCGTTCGGCTTCCGGCAGAGCAGGCAGCGCCGACGTACTCGAGGCTCTCGGCGTCAATATTCATCTGAATGCGGAGCAGGCCCGGCAATGTCTGGACAGCATCGGAATCTGCTTCCTGTTCGCACAAATCTACCATCCGTCAATGAAGCATGCTGCTGCTCCCCGCCGTGAGCTGGGTGTGCGTACTGTATTCAATATGCTTGGCCCGCTGACGAATCCGGCAGGAGCTGACCGGCAGCTCATGGGCATCTATGACCGCAACAAAACGGAGACTGTGGCCAAAGTGCTGGGCGAGCTGGGCTCCAAGCGGGCAATGATTGTCAGCAGTCTGGACGGTCTGGATGAAATCAGCATCTCGGCGCCGACCCAGGTCTCCGAGCTGAGAAATGGTGTGGTCACAACCTACGAGGTTACACCACAGGAGCTCGGGCTGAGCCAGCATCCGCTGGAGGATGTGCTCGGAGGTGATGCGGCCGAGAACGCGGCAATTATCACTACAGTACTGGAAGGTCAAATCAATCCATACCGTGATATCGTATTAGCGAATGCCGGGGCATGCATCTATGTTGCCGGTCTTGCAGATACACTGCGGGAAGGCGTAGACCGGGCAAGAGAGGTAGTGGATTCAGGAGCAGCACTGCGCAAGCTGGAACAGTTAAAAGCCATGACGAAGGAGCTTGATTATGTATCTTGACCGGATTGTTGCCACCAAAGTGAAAGAGGTGGAGGCGTTAAATAAGACATTTTCATTGGAAGAGGCTGAACGGGCTATCGCTGCTCTGCCTGCAACGAGAGGCTTCCGCGCTGCGCTGACCGGGCGGCGGAACCGGGACATGGGGCTGATCGCCGAGGTGAAGAAGGCTTCGCCTTCCAAAGGCCTGATCCGTGCCGATTTTGATCCGGTTGAGATTGCTAAAGGCTATGCGGCAGGAGGCGCGGACTGCCTGTCGGTGCTTACGGACCGGGAATATTTTCAGGGCAGCGGATCGTATCTGCAGCAGGTAAGGGCAGCGGTGGAGCTTCCTCTGCTGCGCAAAGATTTCATCATTGATGAGAAGCAGATCTACGAAGCGCGCCTGCTGGGAGCAGATGCTATTCTGCTCATTGCCGCTATTCTGACATCTGAACAGCTGAGCGCATTCACCGATACCGCTGCAGCGCTTGGCCTCGATATTCTGATTGAAGTACATGACCGCACCGAACTGGAAATGGTGCTGGCCACCGGCAAGGCTGTTCATCCCGGCGTGTTGCTTGGCATCAACAACCGGAATCTGAAGACCTTTGAGACCGCGCTTTCTGCCACAGCCGAGCTTGCGGCACTGCTTCCGGAGGGACTGCCGGTCATCAGTGAGAGCGGGATTACCGGTCCGGAGGACATCGCATTCTTAAGCAAGACCCGGGCTACCGGCGTGCTGGTAGGAGAATATCTGATGCGCCAGCCGGATGTAGAGCAGGCAGTAAATCAGCTGCTCGGACCGCTTCCTGCAGGGAAGGACCGTGCGCTGCATGGCTGACACAATCGTAAAAATCTGTGGACTTCAGGACGTTGAAGTGCTAAAATCTATGAAGAGTTTGCCTCTGGATTATATCGGATTGGTATTTGCCCCGAGCCGCCGCAGAGTGACTGCTGGAGCTGCTGCCGAGCTTGTTGCAGAGCTGAAGGAGTGGAATACTGGGACAGCACCCCGCGCTGCGGGAGTCTTCGTCAATCCGCAGCTTACTGAGCTGACTGAGCTGCTCAGAACAGTACCGCTGGATGTCGTGCAGCTGCATGGGCAAGAGAGTCCGCTGTTCTGCAGTGAGGTCAAGCAGGCTTTTCCGCAGATTCAAGTATGGAAAGCACTTTCTGTGGCGGGCCATGCCCCTGATGCCGGAACCGGCATTCATGCTCTCCTGGAGAGCTACAGCGGCACAATCGATGCGCTGCTCCTGGATACCTATGACCCGCAGGGCAGCGGAGGCTCCGGACGTACGTTTGACTGGAAACAGATTCCGCTATATCAACAGGCGGCGGAGGAGGTCGCACTGCCTTTATTTATAGCCGGAGGACTGCACCCGGACAATGTGAACGAGCTGCTGGACGGCTACGCGCCATATGGCGTGGATGTATCCAGCGGAGTGGAGAGTAACGGCCTTAAGGATATCGCAAAAATGACAGCTTTCGTGGAAAGGGTGAAGCAATCATGATACAAGTACCGGACAAGAACGGACGTTTTGGTTCTTTTGGAGGCCGCTTCGTTCCTGAAACCTTGATGAATGCACTGATTGAGCTGGAGGAGGCCTACCGTAAATTCTCGGCAGACCCGGCATTTCAGGAGGAAATAGATTACCTGCTTAAGCAGTATTCCGGACGTGAGACCCCGCTGTATTATGCAGAGCGGCTTAGCAGACATCTGGGTGAGGCGAAGATCTATCTGAAGCGTGAGGACCTGAATCATACAGGTGCGCACAAGATCAACAACGCTATCGGACAAGGCATTCTGGCCAAAATGATGGGTAAAACCAAGGTGATTGCCGAAACAGGAGCCGGCCAGCACGGCGTGGCTACCGCTACAGTTGCAGCCTTGCTTGGTATGGAATGTAAGGTATTCATGGGCGAAGAGGATACCCGCCGCCAGGCACTGAACGTCTTCCGTATGAAGCTGCTTGGTGCAGAGGTAATTCCTGTAACCTCCGGGTCAAGAACCCTGAAGGACGCCGGTAATGAGGCACTGCGCTACTGGGTGAGCAACGTTGAGGATACCTTCTATATCCTTGGCTCTGCCGTAGGCCCGCATCCCTATCCGATGATGGTCCGTAATTTCCAGCGGATTATCGGGGATGAGACCCGCCGCCAGATTCTGGAGGCAGAAGGACGCTTGCCGGATCTGCTGGTTGCCGCGGTAGGCGGAGGCAGTAATGCCATCGGCATGTTCTATCCTTTTATGGAGGATGAGCAGGTTGGTATGATTGGTGTTGAAGCTGCCGGCAAGGGAATTGATACTCCGTTCCATGCAGCAACTATGAGTAAGGGAAGCCACGGCGTCTTCCAGGGCTCGCTCAGCTACCTGCTGCAGGATGAGCACGGACAGGTGACCGAAGCCCATTCCATTTCGGCCGGACTGGATTATCCCGGTGTCGGACCCGAACACTCCTATCTGAAGGATATTCACCGCGCACAGTATGTGCCGGTTACGGATGACGAGGCGCTGGATGCACTGAAGCTGCTCTGTCAGACGGAAGGCATCATTCCTGCCCTCGAATCTGCCCATGCGATTGCCCACGTGGTGAAGCTCGGCAAGACACTGACCAAGGATGATATTGTAGTCATCTGCCTGTCCGGACGCGGCGACAAAGACGTGGAATCGATCATGGCCTATACGGAAGGGGCGGGGAAATAATGACTACCGAAACTACAAACCGGATGGATCTGACCTTCAAAAAGCTGCGGGCAGAGGGCCGGGCAGCCCTGATTCCTTTTCTTACCGTAGGCGATCCCGATCTTGAGACTACGCTGGATATTATCGCTGAGCTGGAGGCGGCCGGTGCAGATATTCTGGAGCTTGGCGTTCCCTACTCTGACCCGCTTGCCGACGGTCCGGTCATTCAGCGGGCTTCCTCCAGAGCCCTGCGCAGCAATATTCATCTCCGCACCTGCATGGAGACAGCCCTTAAGGCACGTCAGGCCGGCAGCCAGCTGCCGTTCATCCTGTTCACCTACTATAATCCGGTGATGCAGATGGGGCTGGATACTTTCTTCGCAGAGCTGGACGCCCATGAGATCAGTGGACTGATCATTCCCGATCTGCCTGTTGAAGAGTCGGAGGACATGCGTGAGCGCAGCCATGCAGCCGGAGTGAATCTGATTCCGCTGGTAGCCCCGACTTCCAGTGAACGGATCGCGCGGATTGTTTCCGGCGCCAGCGGGTTCGTCTACTGCGTATCTTCGCTTGGTGTAACCGGCGAACGGTCTACTTTTCATACCGGGGTGGATGACTTCATTCAATCCGTCCGCCGCTCTACAGACCTCCCGATCGCTGTAGGATTCGGGATATCGACTGGAGAACAAGTGTCCAGGTTTGCCAAAATTTGCGATGGTGTAGTAGTCGGCAGTGCGATTGTCCGCAAGGTGGAGGATGTTATTCCTCTGCTGGCCCAGCCGGAGACAAGAAGTGCAGGGCTGTTGCAAATTCGTGAATTTGTGGCACAATTAAGACCATAACGGTCTGCATACTGACCTGATACTAGTCTATTACTTCTAGAGAGCGAGGATGGGCCATGAACCCGAAACCTAATATCGTCGACCTCCCTGTCTACAAGCCGGGGAAACCGATCGAAGAAGTCAAGAAGGAGCTGGGCTTAAGCGATGTTATTAAACTGGCATCCAACGAGAACCCTTACGGGGCAGCACCAAGCGCAAAAGCCGCTATTGTAGCGGAACTGGATAATCTGTATTTATACCCGGACGGTTCCGCTGCCGAGCTGACTGCAGCATTGGCCGAGCATCTGGGAGTAGCAAGTGATAACATTATTTTCGGATGCGGTTCTGACGAGATTATTGCTCTGATCGCACGTGCATTTTTCCTGCCCGGTGACGAGACCATTATGGCGGATCAGACCTTCTCCGTCTATAAGAGCAACGCTGATATAGAGGGTGCTGTATCCATTGAAGTACCTTTGAAGAATGGGACCCATGATCTGGATGCAATGCTGGCGAAGATTACGGACCGGACCAAGGCAATCTGGATCTGCAACCCCAACAATCCGACCGGTACCATTGTGCCGGAGGATGCCCTGATTACTTTCCTGGATGCAGTACCGGCCGGAGTTATGGTAATACTGGATGAGGCATATTACGAATACGTGACCGATCTGAGTTACTCTAACGGCATTAAGCTGCTGGACACCTATCCGAATCTCGTTGTACTCCGTACGTTCTCCAAGATCTACGGTCTTGCTGCACTCCGCATCGGTTACGGCGTGGCCAGCCCGCAGATTATCTCCTTAATCAATAAAGTGCGGGAACCTTTCAATACCACACGCTTAGCCCAGGTAGGGGCTCTGGCTGCACTGGCTGATCAGGAATATGTCCAGCAGTGCCGTACGCTTAACAGTACCGGAATTGTGCAGCTGCAGGCTGAATTCCAGCGTCTAGGCCTTGAGTCCTTCCCGGCTCACGGCAATTTCATCATGGTGGATGTACGCAAGCCGGCCTTTGAGGTCTTCGATGCCCTGCTGCGGCAAGGTATTATCGTGAGAGCAGGCCACCACCGCTACCCGACTTACATCCGGGTTACTGTCGGCTCTGCCGAGCAGAATACAGCCTTCATCGCTGCCTTAGAGAAGGCGCTTGAAGAACAGGGAGTACGCGCATAACCTGTATCAGAAGCAGGATTGACGATATCACAGAAGGCAGGTAGTTCTAAGAACATGACGACAAAAATAGCAATTTTCGGTGTCGGTCTGATCGGCGGCTCACTGGCCCTTTGCTTCAAAGGCAAGGAGGGCCTGACCGTAGTAGGGCATGCCCACCGTCCTGAATCAGCAATCAAATATGTCAGCAGAGGTGTGGTCGATGAGGCTACCCTATCGCTTGAGGAAGCGGCGCTGGGCGCCGATTATATTTTTCTGTGTGTGCCTGTTGGCATGATAGAGGATTATCTTCAGCAGCTGAGCCGCCTGCCGCTGAAGCCGGGCTGTATTATCACCGACGTCGGCAGCACCAAGGCCAGCATTGCAGCCTGCGCAGTCTCCCTTGACCTTCCCGGTGTGCATTTCATCGGCGGCCATCCCATGGCTGGCTCGGAACGCTCGGGTGTAGAGGCAGCCTCCTCATTGCTGTTCGAGAATGCCTATTACGTACTGACGCCTCCGCCCGGTGTTCCGGAGGAAGCTTATTATGCACTGGAATCCTTGCTTCTACATACCAGAGCGCATATTGTCCGGCTTGACCCGGAGCGCCATGATGAGATTGTCGGAGCGATCAGCCACCTGCCGCATATTATCGCGGTAGCCCTGGTTAATCAGATTCATGCCTACCATGATTCAGATTCTTTATACAGCACACTTGCGGCCGGCGGCTTCCGGGATATTACGCGGATTGCCTCGAGCGATCCGATTATCTGGCGTGATATCCTGCTCAATAACCGCTCGGTTATGCTGCGTCTGCTCAAGGACTGGAATGACGAGGTTTCTTCATTCATTCATCTGCTGGAGCAGGGGGATGGTGCGGGAATCGAGTCGGCCTTCCATGAGGCGAATGAGTTCCGCAGCCAGTTGCCTGAGCGCCGCAAAGGAATGATTGTCCCGTTGTTCGACCTTCATATTGATGTCCCCGATCATCCCGGGATTATCGGACGCATCACCACAGAGCTTGGCGACCAGGGCATCAACCTTAGCAACGTGCAGATTATTGAGAGCCGGGAGGATGTTCCCGGGATCATGCGCCTGTCGTTCCGCCAGGAGCATGATATGGAGCGGGCCAAGGTTGTATTGCAGCAGAATGATTATACGGTATATGTGTAGCGAAGAGCCGGGGAGTGGTTCCCCGGCTTTTTTTAATGTAAGAATTTATTTGCTGCGCATGATTACTTGTCCTTCTATTTCTCGCTGAAAAGCACCGTCCTTTAAAGGACGGCATAGCCGTTTCCACTTGATAGCAAACTGTCAGGCCAGCCACCCCTCCCCAGATCCATATATCCTGAAACGGACTGAGATTCCTATATTCCTAAAATATACTGTAATACACTTTTCAGGTCAATTAAGCGATTCTGAGTCCGATTAACCGGCAAATTCGCTGATTTTACTCAAATAACGGATTCTCAGTCGCCTCACTGACGGGCAGGTTATGAAAGGTTGCGGTCACTCTCAACGGTCAATGACGCAGAGCGGAAGATTTCGCGGAGCGTATCTGTGTCGTTACGGACTGCGTTTCGGATGATTAGGTTAGGGGAGTATAATGCGCCTATAAATTATCCAATTGTTCGTAAAAATGGACAAAAAAAGACCGCTTACATAATAAGCGGTTACAGTTCACAATGTATTGGAACCGTGCAGTGTTTGGATAGGAGTGGAGAGAAACCATACTGTACTTTTATTATATGTATACGGTTACATTCTGTCAACCCCTTTCTCAAACATTAATAATACCGCTTTCAATATTCGACTTCCCGCTGAATCTAAAAGTCTATTAATGTCATCCTGTTAGAATGTATGCTATACTGGGTTAAGTATGTTTATAGATTTCTTCCAAGTATAGGGAGCCATATGCCTATCTGAACAGTATTAGAAATTTGTAAAGATGCGAATTTCTTTCTGTATTTACATACAGTATGCCTTAATTAACGGCTGGTTGAATATACATAGGAAGTATTTCATTTATTTGTACGAATTTGTAGCAATGCCGCAACTTTTTCTTACCTGACCGGTATAAGTAGGTACGGACCGGACGGGATTAATCGTGCAAGGGCGAGGAGGGCCGAACTCACCATGACGGATTCCCAGTTGATCCAGCTTATCAAGCAAGGAGATACAGAATTATACTCGGAATTGATGCGACGTTATCAACGCAAAATATTGGCGTTTGTGTATCATATGCTTAAGAACTCCCATATGGAGCTGATTGCCGAAGACCTTTGTTCTGAGACCTTCTACAAGGCTTTCCGGAGTCTTCATTCGTTCCGTGAAGTGGATGCTTCTTTCTCTACTTGGCTGTACACTATTGCCCGTAATACGGTGCTGAGTGAGCTGCGCAAGAACCGTGCCGGAAATGTATCGCTTGAAGAGAGCGGTTATACTCCTGTGGCACCGCTTGACGTTGCCCCGGAACAGGCGGCATTACGTAAAGAACGGATGAATCTGGTCCGTGAAGCCATTAACAATCTCCCGGAGAAGCAGCGTTCTGCGCTCATTCTGCGTGAATATGATCAGATGGATTATCAGGAAATTGCAGTGATTCTGGATCAGAGTGTCAGCTCCGTGAAATCACTATTGTTCCGCGCCAGGAGCAGTGTGAAGCTCCAGCTCGAATCCTATTTCTATGAGCCTGAATTTGAAGAGCAGGCTGAGAGGGTGTAAGGCCAATGAATTGCAGGGAAGCGCAGGATTCCATTCCGCTCTTGTGGGACGCTCCCCCCACAGATCCCAGACGGATTAGACTTGAGAAACATATCGCGGCTTGTTCCTATTGCAGTGCCGAATGGGCGTTGTGGCAGGAGACAAGTGAGCTTATGCAGGACTCAAGGTTTGAAGTCAGTGATGAACGTGCAGAAGCGATTAACCTTAAGGTTATGGAGCGGATCTATCTGGAAAGTCCCTGGCTTATGCCTGGGGACGGTAAGTCTGCGGGCAGCTCCGCTGTTTTCCGCCGTAGGCTGAGCCTGTGGATTGCCTGTTTTCTGGCAGTGTTTATCTCCAGCTTTTTATATTTCACCATGTTCAAAACACCCTCGAATACTACTGCAGCCCAGAGCGGAATTGTAGAAACAGGTGTGGCAGGACTGACATTGGATTGGTCATCTTCTTATCCGGTCGAGTCAGAAGGCGGTATTATTGAACCGCTTGTTGCCAATATGGGCCCCTCCCACCCGCAATACTGGATGGTGTTATCGACGCTGGGTGTCGGGTTGTCTATATTCCTGCTGGTGCGCCTGAACCGTTACCGCAGACAATGAAAGCCCCTTTACTTAAATAGTGAAGAGGGCTTTTTCGTATCCGGATATGAGCTTCAAGTGAGGAATAGACCTGTAATTTTGTTAAAAAAGAAGACATTTGTTTTCATTCGTGTTACATTATTAAGCAAACATAAATGGAAGGGAAAGGTGATAGGCAATGCTGATCGGCTTAATACGCCACGGGCTGACGGATTGGAACGCGGAAGGTAAGATTCAGGGACAAAGTGACATTCCGCTTAACGACGAAGGCCGCAGGCAGGCTGAGATGCTGGGTGACCGGCTTCTGCAGGAGCCCTACCACTGGGACTATTGCATTACGAGCAGTCTTTCCCGCGCAGCTGAGACAGGAAAGATCGTTGCCGCTAAGCTGGGAATTCCTTTGCTGGAACCTGATCATCGGATCCGCGAGCGCGCTTATGGCCAGGTAGAAGGAATGACGGCTGCAGCCCGTGAAGCTAAATGGGGTAAGGATTGGAATCAGTTAACATTGGGGCAGGAGAGCGATGCGGCGCTTCAGGTACGCGGGCTTGCTTTTCTTGAGGATCTCTCGGCCCGTTATCCGGATCAGAATGTACTGGTCATCTCTCATGGAGGGTTTCTTGCACAACTGTACACCGCATTATATAAAGACAAGTATTCTGAACGTCTCGGTAACCTCTCCCTGACGATTTTGGAGAAAATCGAGCAGGAATGGAATCCGGTATTGTACAACTGTACCCGTCATATCTTGCAGAATCAGCGTTAACCCGGCCCTCGGGTTATTTTTTTTGAGTAATAAGGAATAAAAAGGGCTATATTTCCCATAATGGTAGTAAAACGGTGAGGCGATAAAAGATGAATCTGGCGGATATGCTCACTTACGCAGACATTGGTCAGCTTACCGCCATTGCGGGACGCTATGAATGTGAGTGCAAACGGAATTCCAAACATGATTTGATTCAGAGTATTCTCATTACCTTGGGCAGCCGTGAGTTTATGGAGTCTCATATCCGGGGCTGTACTCCGGAGGAACTGCGGTTCCTGAACACTTTGCTATTTGATGAGCGCAGCCACTTCAGTCTGGAAGATCTTCTTGCCGCCGCAAGGCAGGCATGTTTTGACACACCCTCCGGTAAAGGCGGCAGCTATCGCGATATGGTCAGCAGGTTCAAAAATGGCGGCTGGCTCTTTACCGGTGCATCGCAGCAGAGCAGGTATCTGTTTCAGGTCCCGCTGGATCTGAAGATCCGCTTCCGCGACAGGATGGGGGAGCACCTGAAGGAAGGGATTACTCCAAGTCCTGAACCGGCAATGTACCGGGGCGAGGGCGATCTGCTGGCGGGCGATCTGCTGCTCTTCCTGCGCTATGTTAAGGATAACGAGCCTGAACTTGGGCAGGAGGGGGCGCTGTATAAACGCAATCAGCAGGGAGTGATGAATGCCTTACAAATTGCTGAGCCCCTGCTGGGCAAAGGCGGGTGGAGATTCGGCTACGGAAGGGCCTGTGAGCACTATCCGCCGAGATTTGCCCTGCTGTATGATTATGCCCGCCACCGCCGCTGGATCTCGGAAGAGGGCTACCGTCTGAAGCTCACAACGTCAGGGGAGCAATTCCTGGAGGAAGGGAAATCGGAAAAGCTGATGCAGTTATTCTCCTTTTGGTTAAGACTGTATAAAGGCGCAATTCCTAACCTGCCATCGCTAGTCTATTGGATCAGTCTTAGTGCAAGCAGATGGGTTACCGTGGCTTCGCTATCCGAAGGGTTGGGCTGGCTGATTAAGCCGTTCTATTATGATGATGCCGGCGCCATACTCGAACAACGTATTCTGCGGATGATGCTGCATCTGGGTATGATCAGACTCGGTGAAGGTGCCGAAGGGCCGGTGGTTATGATGACGCCCTGGGGAAGTGAAGCGGCCGTACCGAAGCTGCTGCTTAAGTAAGGGGGAGAGAGATGCGGATAGCTTATGGGAATTACATACCGCAGCTTGATGAATCAGTCTATGTGGCGGAAGGCGCTAAGCTCGTTGGCGATGTAAGAATGGGGAAACAATCCAGTATCTGGTTCAATGCTGTGCTTAGAGGAGATTTGGCTCCGGTACTAATCGGAGAGCGCTGCAATATTCAAGATGGTACGGTGGGTCATGTGGCTGAGGGTTTACCGCTGATTCTGGGTGATGATATATCGGTCGGCCATTCCGCGATTATCCACGGCTGCCGGATAGGCAAAGGCACATTAATCGGAATGGGAGCAATTGTATTGAACGGAGCAGAGATTGGTGAATATGCTTTAATAGGAGCCGGCTCCATTGTAACCGAAAACAAAATCATTCCGCCGTACACGCTCTCCTTAGGCACCCCAGCCAAAGTGATCCGTGAGTTGACGCAGCAGGATCTGCTGAGGATGGCACTTACTAGTGAAAGCTATGTGAAGAAGGCATTGGAATACGGAAACTCTTAAACAGCGGAGGTGTATCGAATGGACAAAATGAAGGCTACTTATGAAGTGATGCTGGGGCTTGCTGCAGAAATGGTTTGGGATGAAGCGTTAAGAAAGCGTCGTACCGACATCTTGTACCGGAAGATTGACACGGCGCTGGCTGCCGGAGATGAGGCAGCTTTCCGGAATCTGACTGAAGAACTGAAAAGTTTGGCATAAGGAAATGCGCCTGGCGCATTTCTTTTTTTACATTTATGATGTTCTAAATGCTGCATAAGCGGCAAGAAGGGGGCGAGCCGATGAAATTCAGTGATTTTGACCGTGAGACTTGGGAAGCGGGTGGACATTTCTACGATACCTGTGTAATCCCGTATACAGGACTTCAAGGGACAGAGACACCTCCCGAGACCGTTGCAGCGCTGGAGCGTCAGCGTGATTTCCTCGATTTAGTCGAGAAGCCTTTTCAAGGGCGTGTGGTAACGTATCCGGCGGTACAGTATGCAGGAGCAGAAAGTATAGCTTTACTTAACGATCTTTGCCAAAAAGTCAAATCCATTGGTTTCCAATATGTTATTGTGTCTTCTGCGAATGAAGTGCTTTTAACACAAGAGGTTTATGAAAGCGATTTACTCCTTTGCCTGCCTGAATTGAAGAGGAATTCGGATACTCCTGTGAGCTCCCGTATACGGGATGAAATCCAGAGATTATGGTTAAATAGATAATGAGTTAAATGTGACGAAAAATCAACAATTATTATGAAATCAGCCACAAATGCCTGTCACAATTTAGACAATATTCTTGACGGGTTTTGGAGCCTAAGCTATGATTAGGTTGAACTTATATGTCATGTGATTTTTTTCATTGAAAACGAATTAATTACCATAATTGTCTTTCAACGGACTCTGCAGGTGCCTTCTCAAATTTTGAAAAGGGGGTTACACACAGTATGAGCAGCCTTAATGAAGAACAGGAACCGCTTCCGCAAGAACAGCCCCAACGGAAGGATATATCGCGTAGACAGTTTTTGGCCTATACCCTAGGCGGTGCCACCGCTTTTATGGGAGCCGGGGCCATTCTGCCGATGATTCGTTTTGCTGTAGACCCGATATTACATAAAAAAGGCGAAGGAGACTTTATCAAGGTAGCGGAAACGTCCAAGATTACCGATGTGCCACAGGAGTTCACCTTTGAACTGCCGCAGCAGGACGGATGGTATGCCAGTACAGCAATGCTGACGGCGTGGATCCGTAAAGATGAGAGCGGACAAATTTATGCGCTTTCACCGGTATGCAAGCACCTTGGCTGTACGGTAGGCTGGAACAATGATAAGGCTTTTCCGGATGAATATCACTGTCCTTGCCACGGAGCGCGTTATACGAAACTGGGCAAGAATCTGGCAGTAGCCCCGAAGCCGCTTGACCAGTACACCACCAAGATTGACGGCGGCTGGGTGTATCTGGGCGACATCGTTCCAAATACTGAAGCTAAGAAGGAGGCGTGAATCCAATGTTTAAAAATGTCTATAACTGGATTGACGAACGTCTGGATATTACGCCGATCTGGAGAGATGTTGCCGACCACGAGGTTCCCGAGCATGTCAATCCTGCCCATCACTTCTCAGCCTTTGTCTATTGCTTCGGTGGACTTACTTTTTTCATAACCGTCATTCAGATTCTGTCAGGCATGTTTCTGACAATGTATTATGTACCCGATATCATAAATGCCTATGCTAGTGTGGAGTATCTTCAGACCAAAGTCGCCTTCGGCCAGATTGTCCGGGGGATGCATCACTGGGGAGCGAGTCTGGTCATTGTCATGATGTTTCTTCATACGATGCGTGTGTTCTTCACCGGCTCCTATAAGGCTCCGCGCGAGATGAACTGGGTGGTCGGGATGCTGATCTTCTTCGTTATGCTTGGGCTGGGATTAACCGGCTACCTGCTGCCTTGGGATAACAAGGCGTACTTTGCAACCAAGGTTACCCTGGAGATCGCGAACTCTGTTCCGGTTATGGGGCCGGTGCTGAAGGAACTGATGCAAGGGGGGACGATTGTAGGCGCCGAGACGCTGACCCGCTTCTTCGCCCTCCATGTATTCTTCCTCCCGGCGGTCCTGCTTATACTGCTTGTGGGACACTTCATTATGATCCGCAGACAAGGAATTTCCGGCCCATTGTAACTTAGGCTCACCAAAACTTAAGAGTATGCTTCCGAAGCGGGTTTTGTACGAAGCGGTTCGAGAAGCAGAGGCTCACAAAACTTTTAGGAGGAACGGTCATGGCGCATAAAGACGACTCCAAAGAGAAGGTGGTATTCGTAGGGGATTCCCGGGTCCGCAGGGGCAACGGGTTCATTACTCCGCCTGACTATTCGGCCTATCCGGGCAAGTCTGAGGCTTTTATACCTAACTTTCTGCTTAAGGAATGGATGGTTGGCGTAGTAGTGCTGGTGGGTATTCTGGTTCTGACGATATCGGAGCCGGCTCCGCTTGGATTTCCCGCAAATGCCACAGCAACAGTAATTCCTATCCCGGACTGGTACTTTCTGTTTCTCTATCAGTATCTCAAGCTGCCCTATGCATCGGGAGATTATATCGTGCTGGGAACGCTTGGCGTGACCGGTGTGGCGTTTGGATCACTGCTCCTGGCCCCTTTTCTGGATACGGGCCGTGAGCGCCGGTTCTACCGCAGACCGATTGCTTCCTCCCTTATGTTCCTGTCCCTGGCGGCCATTGTGTACCTCACCAATACCGCCTGGACGGAATACAAGCACGAAATGGCGGAGACAGGACAGATTCCGGAGGATGTGCAGCGTGAGGAGAAAGCGGCCGAAAACAGGGCGGCTGGCTTGCCTACCACAACTGTCGTCCAGACAAAGGACATTGCCATTGTGGACAAGGATGATCCGGCGATGGCACTCTATAAGCAAGCCAGCTGTGTATCCTGCCACGCGGTAGATATGAAGGGTACCGGAGGGCCGCCTTCACTGCGCGGGGTCGGGGATAAGCATGATAAGGCAGCGATTCTTACTATTATTAAAGAAGGCAAAGGACAAATGCCTCCGATGTACGAGACCGCGATGGGAGCGGGGCTGTCCGAGCAGGATATTGATGATCTGGCCGGCTGGCTTGCCAAACAAAAAAGCGAACAGTAAAATAAAATTAACGCAAACCTGATCGTGCATGCGGTCAGGTTTTTGCTTTTTTTAGATTGAGGCTGCTTACAGTCGGGAGGAAGTTGTCTATATGCCGGTTCATTGGTTTGACAGATTATTCAGGGACAGAAGGATCATTTGGCTACTGTTCATCGTGAATCTTCTGGGTACGGTTTACGGATACATGTGGTATGGCAATCAGCTGGCGTTTACCGCTGATAATTATCCGCACTGGCTGCTTCCTTTTGTTCCGGACAGTCCTACAGCCAGCCTGTTCTTTACCGCTGCATTACTGCTGCTGCTGTATCCGCCTAAGGGGCTTACCGGAACTTTGGTACGCCAGCTGATCGAGGCGCTGGCTGTAGTCACATCGGTGAAATATGGCATCTGGGCGGTCAGTATGATTGTTGCCGGCGGTTATCAAGGGGATACGGTCACCTGGAAAGACTGGATGCTGATGATATCCCATACCGGGATGGCAGTTGAAGCGTTAATCTATGCCCGTTTCTTCTCGTTCCGCAGAATGCTGCCCATTGCGCTGTTATGGACTTTCGCGAATGATATGATCGATTATTCAGAGGGCGTATTTCCGTGGCTGCCTTCAGTGCTTGATGATGATATCAGCGCCGTTCAGTATTTCACTATGGGTCTTACCTTGTTCAGCACAGCTGCGGCGTGGTTATCCGGCGGCAGAACAAGGCGTCCGGCTCTTCCCGCCAAATCTGCTGACAGGCATTGACAGGCTGTTCTAACTCTTGTCCCTCCGCCATACATTAAGGTGGGAGGGATGTCACATGCCGCGCAGGAGAAGGTTCATACTGTCAGGGATTGTGCTGTGCTGGCTGCTGGCCGGAGTGAATGGAGGAAGAGTTCTGGCCGAAGCAGAAGCAGCGGCTGCCGGTGCGAATTCAGGAACTGAAGCATACATAGAGGCAACAGGAGTCACCGTCAGTGATCCCGCTGCCCTCACCGGCAGAAGCGGGGCACAGCGGCTGGAGCAGGCAGCGGATGCCTTATATGCTTATGTGCTTGAAGGCGATGTGGTCAAGGCAAGGCAGGAGAGTGAGGAGATCTCGCAGATTTTTATCTCTTCTTCCTTCGAAGGGTTGACATCGGTAGAGGGAATCCATGCGCTCTCTACAGTAATTATGGACATGAAGTCTGCAGTGGCTGCTGTAGAGACTTCTCCCCAGCGGTGGGAAGCTGCCGCAGCTAGGCTCCGGCTCGCCGCGAACAGTCTGAATCACCCCCGGCAGCCCATGTGGCTGCAGTATTACAAGCTGGTCCGCGAGGATCTGAATAATATGGAGCAAGGCGCTGCCGCTAACGATCTGAAGAGCTGGAAGGACGCTCTGGCCAGACTGCAGAGCCGGTACGATAATATCCGGCCTGCGGTGATCATCTCCCGGCCGCCGGAGGCCGTCAATGCGTTTGATTCCTGGATCTCGTATGCCCAGGGAATCGCCACCTCCGCGCAGCCGGTGGAACGGGCCCGGCTGCTGGAGATTGTGTCTTACGGGCAGGATGCAGCCCGGGTCATGTTTGGCAAAGAGCGCGATGAGCCGGCCTTGTCGCTACCGCTCGCCCCGCAGCCGTACGGGGCTTGGGGACTGCTGGCAGGTGCGTTCATCCTTACCGTGCTGGCCTATGCCGCTTACCGCAAGTACCGGGGCCAGAACGGGGATTGGAAGGCTGTGTAGCTGGGAGGGAACTATCCGCTGAAGCTGGAGTACTTCCCCTCAGGCATATGAATCCTCAATACTCACAAAAGCTCCCTTCCCGCTTAGGCGGATGAAGGGAGCTTTTTGAGTACAATGCTGCTGACTGAACCTAAGTATCTTAAGTTTGCACGGTACAAACCAATTGTTGTAAGTATTACAACTTGGATATGTAAATACAGGAGTATTCAGGAGGATTATTGTATGGAATACAACAATTCCACTGCTAAGCTGCTTGAAGGAAGCGGATTGCTATCTTTTATTCAACAATTCTGGGTATTAACCAAGATCATGAGGCAAATGTGGTACTGTGGGCAGTATTTCATGTTATAAGCTTCCCCTCAGCCTGTCAGGTCTCCCGGAAGCCCTCGCCATGTACATCATGGACATCGCTGATAATGACGAAGGCCTTAGGGTCAACAGACTTAACCAGCAGGCTGAGCCGGCGGATTTCCTGTCTGGAAACAACGCAGTACACCATGTGTTTGGCCTGTTTGGAATAGGCTCCAATCGCCGGGATTAATGTGACGCCGCGTTCCATCTCTGCGGTAATCAGCTCGGCTATCTGCGGAGCATCATCACTGATGATGGTGAACGCTTTGGCGGCATAAGCGCCCTCTTGAATGAAATCAATGACACGTGAAGCAATAAAGACGGCGACTAGGGTGTACAATATTTTTTCGCGGGGGATATAGAGCAGGGATGCGCCAATAATGATCACATCGACTGCCAGGATAATCTGTCCCATACTCCAGCCGAACTTGCGTCCGAGGATCCGCGCTACAATATCTACCCCGCCGGTGGTGCCGCCGAAACGGAAGACAATCCCCAGTCCCAACCCCAGTGTTACCCCGGCATATAATGAAGCAAGAATAAAATCATGCTCCGTACTGAACGTTACAATCCAGCCTGCATTAATCATTCGTTCGAACAGCCAGAGGAAAAAGGACAGGGCGCCGATACCCACGCCTGTGTAGACGATCTGATTCGCCCCCAGCACCTTCCAGCCAAGCAGGAAGAGCGGGAGATTCAGCAGCAGTGTGGTCAAAAAGATCGGTATGCTAAAAGCATAGTTGAGCAGGATGGTAATCCCTGTAACGCCGCCTTCCATCAGCTGATTGGGTACAATGAAGTACAGAAGTCCAAAGGCGTAGATTGCAGCTCCCAGCATGATTGGGGCAATGGTTTTGCTGATGGTGCTGAATTTAATTGATGATTTCATATAATCCCTCGCCTATGCCTCTAATGGGCAGTTTATAGGTATTTACTCTCACGGATACAGCTGCAAATTCACGAAGACTTTCAAAAAAGATTTGTCTTCAAAACGTCTTTACGATAACATAGGGGCAAACAGATGGCAAGAACATACGGGGGGTGAAACAACAATTTATGGAAAAAAGTCTTAGTGATATACAGCGTGAGGTTGATCAGTATATCTCACAATTTAAAGAAGGCTATTTCAGCCCGCTGTCCATGCTGGCCCGGATGTCCGAGGAAGTTGGAGAGCTGGCCCGGGAGGTAAACCATCAGTTTGGCGAGAAACCGAAAAAAGCGAATGAAGCCGATAATTCGATCGAGCTGGAGCTGGGCGACATTCTCTTCATTACCGTTTGTTTCGCCAATTCACTGGGCATAGACCTCACTGAAGCCCATAACAAGGTTATGCATAAGTTCAATACACGCGATGCCGGGCGCTGGACGCTCAAAAACACCGATTAGGCCTTCACTACATATGCTGTACCAAACGAACGGGAATTAGCCGTGAGGATGGTGAGGATATGAATCATAACGACTATGTAAAAGCGGCATACCGCTCTATTCTGCGCAGTGACTTCGCTGAGGCCATCACTTTGTTCGAAGCGGCCATTGCGGCCAGTCCGGATGATGCTGAGGTAAGGTACCGCTGCTCTATCACCTATGCCCGCAGCGGAATGCTGGAGAAGGCTCTTGAACACGCTATAGCAGCGCGCAAACTGGATGATTCCAAACCGGAGTATGAGCTGCACCTCCAGCATTTGCAGGCGCTGCAGCTGGTGCAGGAAGCGAAACGGCTGCTGGAGGATGAGGCGGCGGTACCGGTGAATCCATACCGTCCGGTTACCTTGCTCAAAGAAGCGGTATCGCTTGACCCCTTATATGGGGATGCTTATGTATGGCTGGCTATTGCACACAGCCGGATGAACGAGCATCTGCAGGCCATAGCTGTACTGAAAGAAGTGATGTCGCTGCATCCGGATGATACCGGTCTGCGTCAACTGATGAAGGATCTGCAGAAATCACTGCAAAAATATATACAATAATATCAGAGCCAGGGAAAGCGAGGAGGAATTCATTTGAGCGACAAGATCAGGGTTATTGTCTCCGGAGCCGGAGGGAGAATGGGCAAAGAAGTTGTGAAGCTGGTGCTGCAGGATGATGAACTGGAGCTGGCTGCAGCTGTCGACCGCTCTGCGGGCGACAGCGATGCCGGCCGGATGGTTGGCCTTGAGGATAGTGGTGTTCGGGTTACTTCGGACCTGGAGGCAGCTCTTGCAGGAGCTGCTGCAGATGTGCTGGTGGACTTTACCATTCCGCAATCTGCCTACAGCAATACTGCCCTGGCTATTAAATATGGCGTTCGTCCGGTGATCGGGACTACAGGATTTACGCCTGAACAGATCGCCGAGCTGGACAAGCAATGCCAGGATCAGGAAATCGGTGGACTCATTGCACCGAACTTCTCCATCGGAGCCATTCTTCTAATGAAATTTGCGGCTCAGGCTGCCAAATATTTCCCGCACCTGGAAATAATCGAGTATCATGGAGACCAGAAGCTGGATGCGCCGTCAGGAACAGCCATTAAGACGGCTGAGATGATCTCTGAGGCACGGCAGGAGCTTCGCCAGGGGCACCCTGGGGAAGAAGAGATTATTGAGGGGGCGCGCGGCGGTTACTATAACGGGTTCCGGATTCATAGCGTACGTCTTCCCGGTGTTTTTGCCCAGGAGGAAGTGGTGTTCGGCGGGTTTGGACAGTCGCTTAAGATCCGCCATGATTCATACGAGCGTGCCGGGTATATGCCTGGAGTCAAGATGGGAATCCAGAAGGTGATGGGATATACCGGTTTGATTTACGGATTTGAGCATTTTATAGAATAGACGGGGGAGAGCAACATGTTAAAAATCGCATTTATCGCACATGACCGCAAAAAAGATGAGATGGTGAATTTCGTAACCGCCTATGAGCATGTATTTGAAGGGCATCAGTTATATTCCACCGGAACGACCGGACAACGGATTATGGAAGCAACCAAACTTGTCATTCACCGCTATATGTCCGGCCCGCTGGGCGGAGATCAGCAGATTGGCTCCATGGTGGCGACGGATGAGCTTGATTTAATTATTTTCCTGCGTGATCCGCTGATGGCACAGCCGCATGAACCGGATATCACGGCGCTGCTCCGCCTGTGTGATGTATATGGAATCCCGGTGGCTACCAATATTGCCACAGCGGAAATTCTGGTAAAGGCAATCGACCGCGGAGATTTCGGCTGGCGCGAGCTGGTACATAAATACAAACCGGGTGTGGATGAATAATGAAACTCGACATTCTGGTATTCGGTGCTCATGCCGATGATGCGGAGATCGGCATGGCGGGAACCATCGCCAAACATACGGCTGCCGGCTTCAAAGTGGGGATGTGTGATCTGACACAGGCGGAAATGTCTTCGAACGGTACGGTGGAGCTCCGTAAACTTGAGGCTCAGCAGGCTGCAGACGTGTTGGGGGCTGCGGTGCGTACGAACCTGGGACTTCCTGACAGGGGGCTCTATATGACAGAGCACTATCTGGCGGCAGTGACTGCGGAAATCCGCCGCTATGCCCCTTCCATAGTGTTCGCCCCTTACTGGGAGGACAGGCACCCGGATCATATCGCCTGCAGCAAGCTGGTGGAAGAAGCCGTATTTAACGCCAAGCTGCGTAAGTATATGCCGGACATGCCTTCTATCCCTGAACCGCAATTATATTTCTACTTCATTAACGATCTGGGCCGTACCGATCTGATTATCGATGTATCGGAACAATATCCGCTCAAAGAGCAGGCGTTGTCCTGCTACCGGTCGCAATTTGGCATACTCCCTGGTGAGGATGCTGTGAAGACCCCTTTGACAGAAGGGTATATCGAGCGCGTCCGTTCGAGAGATATGCTGCTCGGACAGCGGAGGCTCATTCCTTATGCAGAAGGGTTCGCCAGCAAGGTGCCGCATACGGTGGATTACTTCCGTGTTGCCGGTAAATAAGGCGCAGATTTGAAAAAGACCGAAAAACAACTATAATAAATCCATGTCATTACTTGAAGTAATAGATTGATGTAAAATGAAGGGGCGGAGCTATGGACCGGCTTAAAATAGGCATCACTTGTTATCCGTCTCTTGGCGGCTCGGGCGTAGTGGCAACTGAACTGGGCAAGCTTTTGGCCGAGAAGGGCCACGAGGTCCACTTTATTACACACAGCATCCCGTTCCGGCTGGGAACGTTTCAAAAAAATATATTTTATCATGAGGTAGAGGTTAACGATTATTATGTGTTCCGTTACCCGCCTTATGATCTGGCGCTGGCGACCAAGATGGCTCAGGTAGCCAAGATGCAGAAGCTGGATCTGTTCCATGTGCATTATGCGGTGCCGCATGCCGTCTGTGCTTTTCTGGCCAAGCAGATCCTGGGCAACGACATAAAAGTGGTTACGACCCTGCACGGCACGGATATTACGGTACTGGGCCAGGATGAATCCCTGAAGGATCTGATCCGCCTGGGCATTAACGAGAGTGACGCGGTGACTGCCGTCTCCCAGGATCTCATCAAGGAGACTCGTAAGGCGCTTGATATTACACGGGAGATTGATCTGACCTATAATTTCGTGGACAAACGGGTGTATTATCCCCGTGATGTAACGGACCTGCGCGGCGACTTCGCTGCTCCGGATGAAAAAATCCTGATGCATATCAGCAACTTCCGTCCGGTTAAAAGGGTAAGTGATGTGGTGGATGTATTCGCGAAGGTGAATAAACATCTGCCTTCACGTCTTCTTCTGGTGGGGGAAGGGCCTGATCTGCCGAAGATCCAGGCCAAAATCAGCGAGATGGGCCTGGATGACAAAGTGCGGTTTCTGGGTAAGCAGGATGAAATTGCCCAGGTGATTTCACTGGCTGATCTGCTGCTGCTCCCTTCAGAGAAGGAGAGCTTCGGGCTCGTTGCCCTGGAGGCGATGGCTTGCGGCGTTCCGACCATCGGGTCCCAGACCGGCGGGATTCCAGAGCTGATTCAGCATGGCAAAACCGGATTCCTCGCGCCGGTCGGAGATACTCAGGCGATGGCTGACTATGCGGTTCAACTGCTCTCGGACGATGCGATGGCAGAAAGCTTCAGATGCGCCTGTCTGCAACGGGCCTGTCATGATTTCAGCAGAGATATGATTACGAATCAATATGAAGATATATATTACCGCGTGCTTGGACGCAAGGTACTCGGATTGGATCATATCCGGGGGTAAGGAGCAGGGCATGGAATGGACAATGGCATCATCCGGCATGGCGGAAGCCGCCGGCACCGTCATCACCGGTCTGCTGGCGGGCGGGCATGAAGCTTATTTCGTGGGCGGCTGCCTGCGCGATGAACTGCTGGGCAGACCGGTGCATGACATGGATCTGACCACCTCTGCTCTGCCGGAGGCGGTTATGGCCCTGTTTCCGCGCTGTGTTCCTACCGGGCTGGCTCATGGCACGGTAACTGTGCTGCAGAATGGTTATAGCTTTGAAGTTACGACGTACCGGACGGAGAGCGGCTATGCCGATCACCGCCGTCCGGAGCACGTCTTTTTTGTGAGTGATGTGAAGGAGGACCTCCGCCGCCGCGATTTCACGATCAACGCCATGTGCACCGGGCTTAATGGTGTGCTGATTGATCCCTTTGGCGGGGAGCGGGATCTGCAGCTCCGCCGTATCCGCTGTGTGGGCCAGGCGGAGGAACGCTTCGGCGAGGATGCGCTGCGGATGCTGCGCTGTGTGCGCTTCGCCTCCGTTCTTGATTTCGCTATCGCCAAGAATACGTGGCGCGGCCTGATGCGCCAGCGGGATAAGCTGGCGCATATTGCTGTGGAGCGGGTGCGCGCGGAGGTCGAGCGCATCGTAGAGGGCCCGCATCCGCAGCGCGGGCTGGCCCTCCTGCTGCGCAGCGGTCTGCTGCCGCGCGGCAAAGCGCCGTTCCCGTGGACCGGCAATGACCTGGCGGCAGCCGCCGCCCGTACAGCCGGTCTGGAGAACCTGCAGGACGCCCGCCTGCGGTGGGCGCTCCTGCTGCATGCCCTGGGCTCGTCCGCCGCTGCGGCGGATGAGCTCCTGCGGGCATGGACGTTCCCGGGGACGACGCGGGTAAGCGTCGTCGCCGTGCTGCGCGTCCGCGAAGCCTGGGACGCGGCGCTGTCTTCGGTGGCACCGGAGGCTCCGGGTGCCACCGAAGGCCTGCGGCGGCGGTGGATCGCCGCCGTGCTGGCCCATGGCCAGTCAGCCGCCGAAGGGTGGCTGACACTGCTTGCGGCGGCTGAGGATGCCGCCGCGGGGCCTGTCCCTGCGCCGGATCTGGCGCAGGGCTTAGCGGGCGCGGCGCTAGCCAGTCGTGCCCCCGGCCAAGCCAGCCCCTCCGCCGATGCGCCTGCCCGGCCAGCCCCCGGCGAAGCCAGCCCCTCCGCCGATGCGCCTGCCCGGCCAGCCCCCGGCACAGCCAGCACACAAGCCCGGCTTCTGCGCTCCTGGACCGCAGCTATGCCGCTCCGCAGTCTTGCGGAGCTGGCGGTGACGGGCCACGAGCTGGCAGAATTGCTGCAGAAGCAGCCCGGGCCATGGCTTGGCGTGCTGCTGAACAAGCTGCTGCTGGCAGCAGCTGCCGGCGACACTGCGAATGACAAACAATTATTGCTGCAGGAAGCACAAAGGATGGATAGAGATGAAGAGTGATGATACGCTGCCGTCCGGCCATATGAAGCGGGAGACCTTTGTTTCAAGCTGGCCTGGCGAAATCGTACGGATGGATTCGGTGGCGTCTACACAAGAGGAGGCCAAGAAGCTGGCCGAGAACGGTGCCCCTGAGGGCACCGCGATTATGGCCGAGGAGCAGACCGGCGGCCGGGGCAGAATGGGCCGCAAGTGGCATTCCCCGCGCGGCAAGGGAATCTGGATGAGCCTGGTGCTGCGTCCGAATCTCCCGCTGTCCCTGACCCCGCAGCTGACTCTGCTGGCAGGTGTAGCTGTCTGCACGGCGATCCGTGAGGTTACCGGGGTTCCTGCCGGCATCAAGTGGCCTAATGATCTGCTGGCCGGCGGACGCAAAATTTGCGGCATTCTGCTTGAATCCTCACTTAGGGAAGGCGGCCTTCATTACTGTATCGCCGGAATCGGCATTGCCGTTAATTTGACCCGTGAAGATTACCCTTCTGAACTGCAGGAGGTGGGAACCTCCCTGCTGATTGAAGGGGGCGGCATTCCCGTTGACCGTACTAGGCTTGCGGAAGCGGTGCTGGCTGAGCTCGAATTTCTGTACATTCAATACATAGAGCAGGGCTTCCGGCCTATTCGGGAGCTCTGGGAGTCGATGTCGGTTACGCTGGGCCGCAAGGTGTGTGTGAATACGCCGCAAGGCCGCACCGAAGCCACGGCCGTTGGTCTGGATGACAACGGAGGACTGCGGCTGCGCAATAGCGCAGGTGAGATTACCAGCGTGCTGTCAGGGGAAATCGAAATGATCTGAGCGTCAAGACATGCCGCCTTATGTCATATTTTTAGGTGTAATTGTCTGCAGATTTTGTTATAATAGCCTCAGAGGCGGCATCGCTATGGCGAGCTGTACTTAAGCAACTGAATTTTTATAGAATTGTTTTACCGGATTTACCTTCATAACTGTATGTAACGGTTACGTTGGATTCTGCTCTGAGCCGTAAGGACCGAGACAGAAGGGACGATCGCGAGTGACTCTTTTTTGCCCTTCGGACCTTTTTAGCGGACCATGCTAAAAGGTTTTTTTGTTTGCGCGGTAACGCGTATTTTATGGAAAAGGGGAATGAGAGCTAATGGCTGAGAAACATCCGCTGAATATTATCAAAATGAAAAAAATGAAAACGGAAGGTGTGCCGCTGAGCATGCTGACCGCTTATGACTATCCATCAGCCCTGCTCGCCGAGGAGGCAGGTGTCGACCTGATTCTGGTAGGCGACTCGCTCGGGAATGTCGTGCTTGGTTACGATACCACCCTGCCGGTTACCATAGACGATATGGTCTACCATACCCGTTCGGTGAAGCGCGGGGCGCAGAACACATTTATCATCGCGGATATGCCTTTTATGACCTATCACGGAAGTGTGGATGAGACCTTGCGCGGGGTGCGCAGGCTGATGCAGGAAGGCCAGGCCCATGCCGTCAAAATGGAAGGCGGCCTTGAAATCTGCAATGCGGTCTCCGCTGTAGTTGCCGCCGGCGTGCCTGTTCTCGGACATATCGGCTTGACTCCGCAATCGGTGAATATGATCGGCGGCTACCGGATCCAGGGCAAGGATGCCAAGGATGCACAGCGGCTGATCGATGAAGCGAAGGCGCTTGAAGCTGCCGGAGCCTTCGGTATCGTGCTTGAACTGGTGACGGAAGAAGTGGCCGCAGCCATCTCCAAAGCAATCAGTATTCCGACCATCGGTATTGGCGCTGGCCGCTATTGTGACGGTCAGGTCCTGGTCTTCCATGATGTGCTGCGCTATGCCTCCCCTTACCGGGAGAAACGGTTTGTCAAAACCTATGCCGATGTCGGCAGTCTGATCCGTGAAGGCATCAGCAGCTATGTACGGGAAGTGAAAGACCGCTCCTTCCCGGCAGAGGAACATGTGTTTAATGCGGATGAAACGGTACTGGAATCCCTATACGGCGGTACCGGCAAAGGAGCGAAATAAGATGAGAGTAGTCAGAACGATTGCACAGATGCGTGAAGCGCTGGAATATATGCGTCAAGGCGGCCATGGGCCGGTCGGTTTTGTACCTACCATGGGTTATCTGCATGAAGGCCATGCCAGCCTGCTGCGCGCAGCAGGTGAGAAGAGCGGCACAGTGGTGATGAGTATATTTGTCAATCCGCTGCAGTTTGGCCCTAATGAGGATTTCGCTTCCTATCCCCGCGATGAGCAGCGTGATCTGGCGCTTGCTGAACGCGAGGGTGCGGATATTGTATTTATACCTAGTGTCGAGGAAATGTATCCCCAGCCGATCCGCACGGGAGTATCGGTATCTTCACTTACTACACAGCTCTGCGGAGCTTCGCGTCCGGGACATTTTGACGGAGTGACTACGGTGGTCAGCAAGCTGTTCAATATTGTACAGCCGGATTATGCCTTCTTCGGGTTGAAGGATGCCCAGCAGGTAGCTGTTCTCCGCCGGATGGTAGCGGACCTGAATATGAATGTTGAAATTATCGCCTGCCCGATCGTGCGGGAAGAAGACGGACTGGCTCTCAGTTCACGCAATGTATATCTGAGCGCTGAAGAACGCAGACAGGCACTGGTGTTGTCCCGTTCCCTGCGCGAAGTCCGCCAGGCATTGGAAGACGGCAAGGTGAGAACAGTGAATGAGGCGCGGGAGATGCTGGTTTCGGTTATTGCTGAATCCCCGCTTGCGGTCATCGATTACGCGGAAATCCTGACTTTCCCGGATCTGGAGAGCCTGGAAGGCGGCAGTAAGCTGAGTGCTGCCGGCGGAGAGGTGATTATGGCACTTGCTGTGAAATTTGGCAGAACCCGCCTGATCGACAATAATGTATTTATTCCCAAGGAGGCTCACGCTCTTGTTTAGACATATGATGAAATCCAAAATTCACCGTGCTACCGTCACCGAAGCCAATTTGAATTATGTCGGCAGCATTACCATAGATGAGAATCTGATGGAAGCCGCGGATTTGCTGGAGAACGAGAAAGTGCAAATCGTGGATAACAACAATGGTTCCCGGCTGGAAACCTATGTAATCCCGGGCCCGCGCGGCAGCGGCGTTATTTGTCTGAACGGTGCAGCCGCTCGCCTCGTGCAGCCGGGGGATACCGTTATCATCATTTCCTACGCGATGCTGTCATCCGAAGAATTGGCGGACCATAAGCCGACTGTTGTATTTGTAGATGCCGACAATCAGCCGGTGAAGCTGGCGGATCATGAGATTCACGCGACGATTGCCTAAATCCCGCTGTTTGAGCCATGTAATCAATGGCAGGGATGAAGACACCCCGACTTGTGAAAAATGAAGTCAGGCAAGCTTAAGCTGACTTCATTATCAGTAAGGGTGGGATGTCCGGTGTTTCAACATTTATTTGCTGAGATGAACAAGATGCTGCAGGAGATCAGTGCTGACTATCCTACTGCGGAGGGTGCCCGCCGCAACGACCTTTTATCCAAATATAATATGCTCCACAGGATCAGCGATGATGTAATGGATGAATGGCTGGCCTTTGCTGAGAAGCTTAGCCAGTTCCGCGATCAGGCAGATTTTCAGCCACAGCCGGAGCAGGAAATCCCTGAGGAGGAAGCGCCAGAGCTTGCTATGGATGCTTTTGTCAGGGGTCAGGGGTATTATAAGCTGCTTATGTACCGCAAATGTATTGAGCAGTTCAAGGAAGTCACTGCACGGCATCCGGACAGTCTGGCTGCCCGGCTGTATCTGGCCATGGCTAATCTGCAGGAGGGTGAAGGGGAGACGGCATGGGGGCATCTGAATCATATGCTCGGCCTCATCCGTGAAGCGAAGCTGAAGGCGATGATTTATAATGCGCTTGGCTGCATCAGAGCTTCTCAGGAACGTTTTAATGAAGCTAGTGAGCTGTTCAGTCTTTCTCTGCTGCATGATCCCGCTCTTCCTGAGCCGAACGTTAACCTGGAGGTTTGCCGCAAGCGGGGCGGGAAGCTTCAGTTCGGACAACAGCTGGTCTCGCTTTTATAATTAATATTCATCCATTCAAGCGATGTGGCCCTGCTTCACCAGGGTGTGCATCGCCTTTTTTCGTAACTTCTGTTATGCTGATAAAGAGTCTCAAGTGAAAGGGAATAGAACTTATAATGAAATTTGCCGTGCTTGATTTTGAAACTACGGGAACCCAATCTGTGGGAGAGATCATCCAGGTTGGCCTTGCCATTATAGAGGAAGACAGGTCCATCTCCCGGGTGTATGGTTCCTATGTCAAGCCCGGAGCACCCATTCCTCCTTTTATTACGGGCTTGACCGGAATTACAGACAGTGATGTGCAGGATGCGCCGGAACTTGATGAGATGATGATGGAACTGGTGCCGCTGCTCGATGATGTTGTGCTGGTTGGACATAATGTGGCGTTTGATTTTCATTTCTTGCAGAATGCGCTGGACCGCTGTGGTTATTTGCCGTTTCAGGGCCGGATTCTGGATACGATCGATTTTCTCAAAATATGCTTTCCCTCGCTGACTACCTATCAGCTTGGGTCCGTGAGCAGCCATTTCGGCCTTACGCATGAGCGTCCCCATCAGGCGGACAGTGATGCCCTCGCGACTGCGCTTGTGCTGCTGAAATGTCTGGAGGAGCTGGACAGCCTGCCTCTCCTGACCATCCAGCGGCTTAATGAGCTATTCGCCGATGAAGATAGTGACCTGGCCTGGTATTTCGACGGTCTGCTGCGTGAGCGCGAAATGGAGACCTTCCAGCCGGAAGGGGAGCTGACCTTCTACCGCCAGCTGGCCCTTGCTGTAGGCGACTGGGCAGAGCTGGCTCCTCCCCGGGAGGAAGGATCTGACAACCCTCTGCAGAATATTACCTTCAGGGAGTATATGGAAGAGGTAACCAAGCGCCTGAAGGATACCTTGCCGCAGTATGAGAGCCGTGAAGCCCAGGAACTGATGATCCAGGAGGTCATGACGGCGCTTGATCAGGATAAGCATCTGCTGATTGAAGCAGGAACCGGCACCGGCAAATCGCTGGGCTATCTCCTTCCAGCCATATATCACAGTGTGCGCAGTAATCAGAAGGTCATGGTCAGCACGCATACGATCAATCTTCAGGATCAGCTGCGTGAGCGCGACATCCCTCTTTTGACGAGTGTTGTGCCCTTCCCGTTCAAGGCAGCGATCTTTAAGGGGAGAGGTCACTATCTGTGTCTCCGCAAGTTTGAACATAGAATGAATAAAAGGGACTTCACAAGTCCCAGGGAAGAAGCGCTTACGGCCGCCCAGATGATGGTCTGGCTGACCCAGACGGAGACTGGCGATGATGAAGAGCTGAACTTAAGCGGACGCGGCGGTGATTTCTGGGAGACCGTAGCCAGTGATACCGACTCTTGTCTGGGACGCTCATGCCCATGGTTCCGGAAATGTTATTATCACCGGGCCAAGCATGAAGCCGGTATTTCCGATGTGGTGGTGACCAACCACTCCAAGTTATTCGCAGATGTTAAGGCCGGGCATCAGCTGCTTCCGGCTTACGAGCATCTCGTAATTGATGAGGCTCATCATCTGGAGGACATTGCCGGCAAACATCTCGGAATGCAGATGAAATATTTTACCGTGGCGCATACGCTCACCCGTCTGTACAAGGACAGCCGGAGCGGACAGCTGCCGGCCTTGCGCCAGACCCTGCAATCGTCCGGCAGTGAGCAGGCTTCGGAATGGAGCGGCGTTATCGACCGGATCTATCCGGATCTGCTTACTGTCAAGGAGTCCTGGGATACGCTCAGCGACAAGCTCTTCGGCTTGCTGCCTGAACGCAGCGATGCCGGAGCCGGTGAAGCCGGCCAACTGGTCGTACGCCTGCAGCCGGGCAAGAAGCCCAAAGAGTGGGAGGAGCTGGCCGCTCTGGAGAATACACTCCATCTCAGCTTGAGCGATATCATCCGCAAGGGTGATAAAATGCTCAGTGAGATGCGTGATACGGACAGTCAGTCCTCTTCGGACAGTCTTGTGACGGATATCGGCGGGTTGTTCAAGGACCTGGCCTCCATCCGGGAGCAGATCCGTTTCTTTATGGGACTGAATGACGAGAATATCGTGTACTGGCTGGAGGGGAGCGGCAATTACCGCGGCAAGTCGCTGCAGATGTATGCCGTTCCGGTGGATGTGAGCACTCAGCTCAGGGAACTGTTCTTCGATAAGAAGAAGAGTATCATCCTGACATCGGCTACCTTGTCTGTGGATAAGTCATTCCAGTTCATGATCGATAATCTCGGTCTTGGTGAGGCTGCAGAGCAGGGACGTCTACAGACAGCTCTGCTTCCGTCACCGTTCAAATACCGTGAGCAGGCACTGCTTGTCATTCCACGTGACTTCCCTAGTGTCAAGGGAAGCATTGGGGATGCCCGCTTTGTGGACACACTGGTTCATTCTCTGGCAGAAACTGCTGTGGCTACCCGCGGGCGGATGCTGGTGCTGTTCACCTCCTACAAGATGCTGCGCCAGGTCTATGATCCGCTCAAAGAAGCCCTGACTTCGCAGGATATCGCTGTGCTTGGACAAGGCGTAGAAGGCGGTAGCCGGAGCAAGCTGATCCGTCGGTTCCAGGACAGCTCGGCGTCAGTCTTACTGGGGACGAGCAGCTTCTGGGAAGGTGTAGACATTCCCGGGGATGCTTTGACCTGTCTGGCTATTGTCAGACTGCCGTTCCAGCCGCCCAATCATCCGCTGGCTGAAGCGAAGTCTGAGCTGCTTCAGGCACAGAAGAAGAATCCGTTCATGAAGCTGTCCGTCCCGCAGGCCGTAATCCGCTTCAAGCAAGGCTTCGGGCGGTTGGTACGCACCGCGCAGGACCGCGGAATCGTTATTGTATATGATACCAGGGTAATCGAATCTTATTATGGGAAGTATTTCCTGTATTCGCTGCCCGGACCCAAGATGGAGCATATGCTGACGGATCAGATCGTTCCGCGGATTGCAGAATGGCTTGAAGATGGCGGGGTTTAATAATCCGTCGGCGGCTGATATTATGTATAAGTAATTATTGTTCTGAAGTCCCGCGCTCCACGGCTCCTGCCTAAACGGGCAGGCCTGGAGCACGGTTCCTATAATCGGCTTAACAGCAGTGAAGCTTGATCAAGCAGCATATGCTTTCAAAACAAGCGTATGCTTACGAAGCAAGTTTTGCGAAGTCATTCAAGAAGTATATGCTATCAAAACTTTTAGGAGGAGAAAACATGAAATCGGATAAAATATCGGAGGCCGTCGTTCGCAGACTCCCAGTGTACCTGCGTTTCCTGAACGATCTCCAAAAACGTGAAATCTCAACAGTTTCTTCTCAGGAGCTGGGACAGAAGCTTGATCTCAACCCCGCCCAGATCCGCAAGGACCTGGCTTATTTTGGTGATTTTGGCAGAAAGGGCATTGGTTATGATGTCTCTTATCTGATTGAGAAGATCCGGCATATTCTGAAGCTGGACCAGCAGATTAATGTAGCTCTTGTAGGTGCAGGTAATCTCGGCCACGCCTTGTCGAATTACAATGCCTACTTGAAGGATACGATGAAGATTACAGCTGTATTTGATGCTTATGAGCCTAAGGTAGGCCAGCAGATCAACTCGTTGACTGTCCAGCCGATGAGTGAGCTGGGGGATACCATCCGTGCACAGGGCATCCGCATTGGGATTATTACCGTTCCGGACAGTGAAGCACAGAACGTTGCTGACATTCTGGTGGATTCGGGTATTGAGGCGATCCTGAATTTTGCTCCTGTAATTCTTAAGACTCCATCCAATATCCGGATTCATGCCGCCGATTTCACTACGGATTTGCAGAGTCTGGCTTATTATTTGCATGACGGAAAGGACGAAGCTGAAGATGAGCAGCAATAAAACCATTATTAAAGACGGCCGTTTTCTGGTTCCTGGCAGCGATAAGCCGGTGCTGAGCGGTTATATGACCATCGAAAATGATCTGATTACTTACATAGGTGAAGCGAAGCCTGTAATTGAAGAGGATGCCGAGGTTATTGACGGTAGCCGGCTGCTGTTCATGCCGGGTCTCGTCAACACCCACGGCCATGCGGCGATGTCGCTGCTGCGCGGCTACGGCGATGATATGGTGCTGCAGGCTTGGCTGCAGGAAAAAATGTGGCCGATGGAAGAGAAATTCACCGGTGAAGATGTATACTGGGGCACCTCACTATCCGTTCTTGAGATGCTGAAGGGCGGCACTACGACCTTCCTCGATATGTATGATCATATGGACCGGGTTGCTGAGGTTACGGAGCAGTCAGGCATCCGTGCAGTACTTATGCGCGGTGTTATTGGCCTGTGTCCGGAAGAGGTGCAGAACCACAAGCTGGCGGAGGCGATTGCTTTTGCCCGGAACTGGCATGGCAAGGCTGACGGCAGAATTACTGCAATGCTCTCGCCCCATGCGCCTTACACCTGTCCTCCGCAGTTTTTCATGAAGTTTGTTCAGGCGGCACATGATCTTGATCTGCCGATGCACACGCATATGTCCGAAACGCGCCATGAAGTGGAGCAGAATGTGGCCGATTACGGCCTGCGACCGGTCGCGCATCTGGAGAAGCTGGGAATGTTCACCCGGCCGTCCCTGATCGCCCACGGTGTTCATCTGAACGATGAAGAGATTGAGATTCTGGCCCGCCATAATGTTGGCGTATCTCATAATCCCGGCAGCAACCTTAAGCTGGCCAGCGGAGTAGCCCGTGTTCCTGAGCTGCTTAGAGCAGGAGTTAAGGTCTCCCTGGGTACGGACGGCGCGGCAAGCAACAACAATCTGGATATGTTTGAGGAAATGCGGCTGGCCGCGCTGATTCATAAAGGCGTAAGCGGTGATCCAACGGCAGTACCTGCTCCTGAGGCGCTGCTCATGGCGACAGAATATGGTGCACATTCGATTTTCCTGAACCAGGTAGGCCGGCTTGCAGCAGGGATGAAGGCTGACTTCATTGCGATTGATATTGATCAGCCGCATTTGCTGCCGCATACCGACCTCTTGTCCCATGCCGTGTATTCGGCTAGTGCCAAGGATGTGGAACATGTCTGGGTCAACGGTAAACAGATTGTGAAGCACGGACAATGTCTGACACTAGATGAAGAGGCTATCCGCCGCAAAGCGCAGGAAACGTTCGAAGGACTGCTGAAACGGTAATTTAGGTTATTTGGAAAGGAAGCTGCATGTTGAAGAAGAGGAGAAAATGGCTTCCGCTGGGGATTTCCCTGGTTCTGCTCCTTCTGTTCGGACTAAGCCAGTTTTATGCCTACATTATGAAGGATCAGTGGAACGAGCGGAGTGAAGCCAAAGAGATTGCCAGAGCACGGGCTGGCTTAACTGAGGTATCCAAAGCACAGAAATCCGTCTGGGATGAAAATGCGATTTACTGGGTGCTTACCGGAAAAAATGATGCTGGAACCGAGCTGATGGTTTGGGTCCGCTTTACCAAGGAAGGCCAGCCAGCCGGAGGCGAAAATGATTTATATGCGGAGGAGCTCAGCAAAGGGACTTCGGAGGCGCAGATCCGTGATAGTATAGCTGCCCAGCTTCCGGGTATTACGATTAAACGGCTGCTGCCGGGAGTGTATAACGGAGAATATGCCTGGCAGCTGTTCTACAAAAAGGACGGCAGGTTCTATTACAGCTTCTATCGCTTCACAGACGGCAGTGCCATCGGTGAAGGGTATAGCCTGCCCAACCGGTAAGCGGCAGCAAGAATGGACTACAGCAGGAGCGGGGGGACAGTTGAACTGTTCTCCCGCTTTTTTAAATGGTTCTTCAAGGGAGAGAACAATCTATAACCATTCTTGGACTTGTAGCCTACTTGGAGCTATGGCTTAATAATAGGGGAGGAATAGATGAATCCATTTCGATGGCTTGACAGCTGGATAGCATCTCAGTATATGCGATGATACATACCGGATTGTCATATCGGAAGTATTCATTCCCGGCATCTGCTTCAACCATAACTGACATTCAGGAGGATCACGAAGTTGGAAATTCTAGCCTATTTAGATCAGGCGGTAACGTTGTTCAAAGAGGAGCTGGGGACAAATTTGTCCGGGATTTATCTGCACGGTTCGCTGGCGATGGGCTGCTTTCATCCGGATAAAAGTGATATTGATCTGCTGATTGTCATACACGACAAGCTGCCTGTAGAGGTCAGCCGGAAACTGGCCAAGAAAGTGATAGCTTATCACGACAGTCTGCCTAACCAGCGCGGGATTGAGCTAACTGTTGTACTGAAGCAATACCTGAAGAACTTTGTACATCCTACTCCTTTTGAGTTTCATTTCTCGGACTTTCATCTGGACCGGTACAGAAAGGATGAGCATTATCTGTGCGGCGGTTATGAGGATAGAGATCTTGCGGCTCAATTTGCCGTAGTCTATCAGCGGGGATTTATTTTGTACGGCGAACCTATCCGCGATGCGTTTCTGCCGGTGGACCGGCAATATTACCTGGATTCTATCCTTGGTGATATTGGGGATGCAGCTCAGCAAATCATAGATTCTCCAGTGTACTACACACTGAATTTGTGCCGGGTGCTGTATTTTGTGCGGGAAGAAGCTGTGTCTTCCAAAAAGGAAGGCGGGGAGTGGGGCCTGCAGCATTTGCCGGCTAAATATCACGGATTGCTTAAGCAATGCCTGGATGAATATAGCGGAGGGATAAGCGGCGGCGGATATGATCATGCGTTATTAATTGATTATGCAGAATACATGGCCGGCGAAATCAGACAGCATCAAGCTAAAGTGTAAATTCAAACTATCGCTGAGTGAAGCGGACTGAGAAGCCCCTATTTCTTCTAAAAAGCTTATTTTGGCATCAAAGCGGACTGAGATTCTGTTATCTTGTTCATTTGAGCCTGAAATGGGTTGTAATCGGTCAATTAACGGAACCTGAGTCCGCTGGGCCCGCAAATCCGCCTAATCTGCACAATTAACGGAACCTGAGTCCGCACCAGCGGCAGACGGATAATGGAAGCGACGACCCTCACAAAGAGGGTAAAGCCGCTTCAGCTTTGGTCCTGGAGGAATTAATGCGACTCCTAAGTCCATGTCATACAAAAAGAGAGCGCCACAGGCATATATATTGCCTAGAGGGCGCTCTTTTTCTGTTACCCTTACCAGCAAAGCTAAATCTGTCCACATGTATTGCCGATAAGAAAGATAATCTACTGGATCATCCAGAAATTAGAATCAAAAATTTTAAATATATTCACACTTTTATGTAAAATGGTATATACACTTATGATATACTACTACTTGTATCAAGACATGCTTAAGAGCATGTCAGTCTCGGAAGGGCGCTAGACACGCTAGTTTGGTCATTATTATAGATTTATGCTCGGTCATTTTTGAGAGGAGGACGTTTCTTGAAACTGCGTCTTATGCCTGTACTGCTAACGTCTCTGCTGTCCGCTGCATTGTTATTCGGTGGCTGGTATTCGTACCGCCAGTTCGCTGTGCAGGAGCCGCTGCAAAAGCTTGTGTCATCCTATGAGGGAGTGAAGGATTCCCATATTAGTATTAAACGCAATGAGGTTACTTTGAAACTTGATTTGCAGCCAGGCACGAAATTACGTGAGCTCGTGCAGTATGTATCCAAAGAGGGCAGCTCAGCTATCAACGGCCGGACGCTCAAATTGGATGTGCAGCAGAACTCCAGCGCTTTGCTGGATGAGTATTGGGATAAAGCCATGTTCTCTGTTGCAGAGGCGATGGAGAGCCGGAAGTATACATTAATACCTGCTAAGCTGGATGGTCTGAAGACGCAAGACAGCAAGTACAGCGGGGTTACAGCAACAACGGAAATTGATGACAACAACGTGTATGTGAGTCTAAGCAACGGTACAGAGAGTAAGTTCATCATTCTGCCGCGTGCGGCGGCTACGATGGGAGTGTGGAACAATGCCTAAGTATTGGAAAGAGGTGCTGGCCGGATTTGTTCCGGTCATGCTGATTTTTATGGTTTTTGTCGGGATTAACATTTTCCCTGTGATTATTGCATTCGGCATGGTCGCTGCCCTCCTGTTTATTGCCCACGCTCGCGGCGGTCTGACGGTAAATGCAGGCGCAGATAAGAAACGTAAGAAGAATGGGCCCTCCAAGCTGACTTTTGAAGAAATCGGCGGCCAGGACAACGCTAAGCAGGAATTGCGGGAAGCACTGGACTTTCTGATCCGGCATGAAGAAATCAGCAAATTCGGGATTCGCCCGCTGAAGGGGATTCTGCTGACCGGCCCTCCGGGAACCGGCAAGACGCTGATGGCCAAGGCTGCGGCACATTATACCAACTCAGTTTTTGTGGCTGCATCAGGCAGTGAGTTCGTGGAAATGTATGTCGGTGTCGGCGCCGGACGTGTCCGTGATTTGTTCAAGGATGCCCGTACCCGTGCGCTTAAGGAAAATAAGCAAAGTGCCATTATTTTTATCGATGAGATTGATGTCATCGGCGGCAAGCGTGAAGGCGGACAGCAGCGTGAATACGATCAGACGCTTAATCAGCTGTTGACCGAGATGGACGGGATCTATAACAATGAAACCCCGCGCATTCTGCTGGTAGCAGCAACGAACCGCAAGGAAATGCTGGACTCCGCACTGCTTCGTCCGGGCCGGTTCGACCGTCACATCCATGTGGACATGCCGGACAAGAAAGGCCGCAAGTCGATTCTCGATCTGCATGCCAAGAACAAACCGCTGCATGAAACGGTAAGTCTGGATAAAATCGCCGAGGAAGCTTATGGCTTCTCAGGTGCGCAGCTGGAAAGCGTGATGAACGAAGCGGCGATTTACATGATGCGTGAGAATCTGACCCAGGTAGAGCAGCGTCATCTCTCGATGGCCATTGACAAAGTGATGATGGGTGAGAAGACCGACCGGGAAACGAATCATGAAGAGAAACAGCGGGTAGCGATTCATGAGCTGGGACATGCTATTATGGCTGAACTGCTGCGTCCGGGAAGCGTTAGCCAGGTTACTCTGACTCCGCGTGGACAGGCTCTCGGATATGTAAGACATAATCCGCAGACCGAGCAGTATTTGTACACGAAGGATTATCTGGAGAATCAGATCATGATTGCCCTGGGCGGAGCAGCTGCCGAAGAGATGTATTACGGCGGACGCAGTACCGGTTCACGCGGAGACTTTGACCAGGCGCTGAATATTGTAGAGACGATGATGAAGTCAGGACTCACCTCTCTCGGAATAGCGAATCTGCAAATGGTAACCACTGAAGAGCTGATGAAAGAGAATAGTAAAATTCTGGATGAACTGATGGTCCGCACGAATGACCTGCTCAATAAGCAAAGAAATGTATTTGATTACTCTCTTGACATTTTAATGAAGGAAGAAGTTCTCTCCGGAGAGCAATTTCGTTGTCAATTTCGTGACAGTGTCCTTTTACCGGCATAATTCTTTATGCCGGTTATTTTTTTTTACTTTTCAGACATGCTAAGATATCATTATATGTCGGGCTACATATTTTTTACGACAGACAAGGTACAATACAAAAGTATAGATACCTGAAAGGATGGAGACTTTTAAATGAACTTTAAAAAAATTGGTGTCATCGGCGGTGGCACAATGGGTCAAGGGATTGCTGAAATGCTGGCAGCCAAGGGCCTGGATGTAATGCTGGTGGAGAAAACTGCAGACAGACTGAACTACTCCTACGAAATGATCGAGACCAGTCTCGACAAGCAGCTGGAGAAATGGGCTATTACCCAAGCGGAGAAGAAGCTTATTCTTAGCCGTATCCAGAAAGTAACACATTTCGCTGAACTGAGCTCGTGCGATATGGTCATTGAGACCATCGTTGAAGATCTGGAAGCGAAGCAAAAGGTATTCAATCAGCTCGATCAGGTGTGTCCGAGCCACATTATCCTTGCCAGCAACACGTCAACTTTAAGTTTGACTGAGCTTGCAAGCTCGACAATGTATCCGGAACGCGTAATCGGCATGCACTTCATACATCCTGTAGCGAAGGTTGATCTGGTTGAAATTGTGCGCGGACTGAAAACTTCCGACAGCACTTTTGAAGATACCAAAACTTTTGTTGATGAGATCGTTGAGAAAAAAGGCGTTATGATTTATGAATCCCCCGGATTTGTAAGCTCACGCCTCATTTGCCTGTTCATCAACGAGGCTATGCACGTTCTGCAGGAAGGTGTTGCTTCCCCTGAAGATATTGACGATGCTATGCGTATCGGTTATCAGTTCCAGAACGGGCCGCTTGAAATGGCAGACCGCTTTGGTCTGGACTCCGTCCTTGCCGCACTTGAGAACATGTTCCGCGAATACGGCGAGCTGAAGTATCGTCCTTCAACGATTCTTAAGAAGATGGTACGTGCAGGACAACTGGGTGCGAAATCGGGCGAAGGCTTCTTCAAGTATGACAAGGATGGTGACCGTATATGAATATTTTAGTAATTAACTCCGGCAGCTCTTCATTGAAATACCAGCTGTACAATATGACTGATGAATCTGTACTTGCCAAAGGTCTGGTAGAACGGATCGGAATGGATTCCTCCATTCTGAACCATAAGCCAACCGGCAAACAGGAAGTAACAGAAGTAAGTGAAATTCTTGAACACAACACGGCAATCCGCAAAGTGCTTGCTTGTCTGACTGACAAAGAGCATGGCGTGATTGCTTCCATTAACGAAATCAATGCTGTCGGCCACCGTGTAGTACACGGGGGGGAATTCTTCAAAGCTTCCGCACTTGTGGATGCAGATGCGAAGACAAAGATCCGCCAGCTGTTTGACCTTGCGCCGCTGCATAACCCGGCTGCGATGATGGGGATTACGGCAACTGAAGTGAATATGCCTGGAGTACCGCAGGTTGTTGTATTTGACACTGCCTTCCACCAGACGATGCCAGAGAAGGCTTATATGTATGCTATTCCAAGAGTGCTGTACAACAAATACAAAGTCCGCCGCTACGGCGCACACGGAACTTCCCACGATTTCGTCAGCAAAGCTGCTGCAGATTATCTGGACCGTCCTCTGGGCGAACTTAAGATTATCACTTGCCACATCGGTAACGGTGCCAGCGTAACTGCAGTTGCTGGCGGAGTGTCGGTAGATACTTCCATGGGTATGACTCCGCTTGAAGGCCTGATGATGGGTACACGCAGCGGTGACCTTGACCCGGCAATCGTTCCTTATGTGATGAACAAGGAAGAGCTGTCTGTCGGTGAAGTGAATTCCATGCTGAATAAGCACAGCGGACTGCTGGCTATTTCTGGCGTTAGCAGTGACATGCGTGATATTATTGACGGTGCGGAGAAAGGCGAGCCTAATTCTACGCTTGCTTTTGAAATGTATGAGTACCGTTTGCGTAAATACATCGGCTCTTATGCAGCTGCTATGAACGGCGTAGATGTGATCGTGTTTACTGCCGGTGTGGGCGAGAATGCTTCCCTGCTGCGTGAAAAAGTACTGAACAATCTTACGTTCCTCGGAATCGAACTGGATGCAGAAGCGAACAAGGTTCGCTCCGGCGATCCGCGCCGCATTTCTACGGCTGGTTCCAAGGTTCAGGTGCTTGTGGTTCCGACAAACGAAGAGCTTGTCATTGCACGCGATACTTACAGTATTGTGCAAGGAATTAACGGCTAAATTAGAGGAGAGATCTTAGGCATGGCTAACAAGAGTGTAATCAAGAGCGTGAATGAGCATGTCGGAGAGAGCGTTGTTATCGGCTGTTGGGTTAACAACAAGCGCTCCAGCGGTAAAATTCAGTTCCTGCAGCTTCGGGATGGTACAGGCTATATCCAGGGCGTTGTGGTCAAATCGGAAGTACCTGAGCAGGTCTGGGATGATGCCAAGAGCCTAACTCAGGAAAGCTCGCTGTATGTTACCGGAATTATCCGTGAAGAGCCCCGCAGCCAGTCAGGTTATGAAATGACGGTTACAGGCATAGAGGTATTGCATCTTACTGAGAATTATCCGATTACGCCCAAGGAGCATGGTGTCGACTTCCTAATGGATCATCGTCATCTCTGGCTGCGTTCTTCCAAGCAGCGGGCAGTAATGGTGATTCGTGCAGAGATTATCCGTGCGGTTCAGCAGTTCTTCAATGAGAGTGGATTCACGAAGGTTGACCCGCCGATTCTGACACCAACGTCAGCTGAAGGGACGACCAACCTGTTCCATACGAAGTACTTCGAAGAGGATGCGTACCTGACCCAAAGCGGACAGCTGTACATGGAAGCCGCAGCTATGGCACTTGGACGCGTATATTCCTTCGGACCTACCTTCCGTGCGGAGAAATCCAAAACCCGCCGCCACTTAATCGAGTTCTGGATGATTGAACCGGAGATGGCGTTCACGGATCATGAAGAAAGCCTGCGCGTGCAGGAAGATTTCATCAGCTTTGTGGTACAGTCTGTACTTACGAACTGTCGTGCTGAGCTGGAAGCGGTTGGCCGCGATGTCTCGAAGCTTGAGAACATCAAAGCGCCGTTCCCGCGTATTTCTTACGATGATGCGATCAAGTTCCTGAATGAAAAAGGCTATGAAATCGCCTGGGGCGATGATTTCGGTGCACCTCATGAAACGGCTATTGCCGAAATGAGCGACAAGCCGGTCTTCATTACCCACTATCCGGCTTCGTTCAAAGCCTTCTACATGAAGCCGCATCCTGAGCGTCCAGAAGTGGTGCTGTGCGCGGATATGATCGCTCCTGAAGGCTACGGTGAGATTATCGGCGGATCACAGCGTATCGACGATCCAGCGCTCCTGGAAGCCCGTTTCAAGGAACATAATCTTTCGATGGATACCTACAAATGGTACATGGATCTCCGCACTTACGGTTCCGTTCCTCACTCCGGCTTCGGTCTGGGGCTGGAGCGTACCGTGGCCTGGATTTGCGGTCTGGACCATGTGCGTGAAACGATTGCCTTCCCTCGTACACTGTACCGTCTTTACCCGTAAGGATGGGCAAAGGGGGCTTAAGTATGGACGGAAAAGGATGGAATACCTGGGGCGAAGGCGTAGCCTTCGGCCTGGAGAACGGAATGGCCGTCATTCCTTATGCACTCTTGAAATATTACCGGAAGTTGAATCTGACCGGCAGTGAAGCAATGCTGCTGATTCATCTGCTCTCGTTCCGGCAAGTGGAGGGAATTGATTTCCCATCGCTCGAGGAGCTGCAGGCCGTAACTGGACGCAGTATCTCAGTGATTGCCGGTGAGCTGCAGAAGCTCATGAAGGAAGGATTCATCAGCATCGACGGAGATAACGACGAGCTTCGCGATATCCATTATGAACGCTACAACTTCTCCGGACTGTATGGTAAGCTCGGTGCTTATCTGGCCGAAGTCTCGCAAGAGTATTCGGAGGAGAAGCGAAGCCGAGCTGAGAGTGAGCCTGGTTCCAGAGCTGCTGCCCATTATTCCGGGTCACCTGCTCCGGAGGGCGGTTATGGCCGGCCGGCCGCGCCGGGGGGCACGGAAACCGAGGAGAGCCGCAGTCTGTTCAGTATTTTCGAGAAGGAATTCGGCCGTCCGCTGTCTCCGATGGAATGTGAGTCGATTTCCGGCTGGGTCGATGAGGACAGGTATCCAGAAGAGCTGATTCTGCTTGCACTGAAGGAATCTGTCTTCGCCGGGAAAGTCCATTTCCGCTATATTGACCGCATTCTGCTGGAATGGGCCCGCAACCGGGTGAAGAATGCCCAGGATGTCAAAGCCTATTCCCAGAAATTCCGCAGCGGCGGAAGATGAAATTATAACGTTACCATGCCTGTCATAGAATGAAGTGAATTCAAGGGCACTGCTTTCCAGGGTACACCGGAGACAACCCCGCAGCTTACTGCGGGGTTGTCTTTTTGGTATATATATTGAGTTCAGAAAAGGGAGTGGAGCGTATGACCGAACGTAAAGAACCCAGGCAGATTCTTACAAAGGAAGAGCTGGTGGAACAATTAAGGGCTTGCGGGATCAAGGAAGGACAGAGCTTGATAGTACATGTATCCCTCAGCCGACTGGGTTTCGTGATTGGCGGGGCGGAGACGTTAATTCGTGCGCTGCTGGAGCTTGTCGGTGTGAACGGCACCCTGATGATGCCTTCGCAGACCTGGAAGAATCTCGATCCTGAGACCGGGGTGCACTGGGAAGAGCCTGCGGAGTGGTGGCCGCTCATTCGTAAGCACTGGCCTGCGTACGACAAGGAAGTTACTCCGGCGATCGGGATGGGAGTAGTGGCAGAAATGTTCCGGAAATGGCCGGGAGCCACCAGATCGGATCATCCGGCCCGTTCTTTTGCCGCGCTCGGCAAACATGCGGAGTATCTGGTAAAAGACCATGATCTGAGCAATATCTTTGGCGCCGGTTCACCCCTGGACAAATTGTATCAGCTGAACGGGCATATTCTTCTGATGGGCGTAGGCTATGACAAGAATACATCGCTGCATCTGGCCGAGACCCGAGCTGACTATCCGGGGAAGCAGATGGTTAATGAGAGCAGTGCTGTTTTGGTGAATGGTGTCCGCGAGTGGTTAACTTACCCGACACAGGCAGTGGATGACAGTGATTTTGTCCCATTGGGGCAGGAGTATGAGCAGGCGGTGAATCTGCAGATTCACCGGGCCGGGAATGCAGAGGTAAGATTAATGGAACTCAGGTCATTGGTAGATTGGGCAACGGTTTGGATGGAGCAGCACAGGTAGGGGGAAGGCAGACAACAAATAGCCCGCAGATGCTTCAGGGAAGCGGTCTGCGGGCTGTTTTGTGGAGATAGGGTTAATGTAACATGAACAAATGCTAAAGAATTATTGCAGCTCTTTCTCCAAAGCCGATCCCATTTCACGGGAACGCTCGGCACAGCGGTTAACTGCAGCGATGACCGTTTCGAAAAAATCTCCGCGTTCCAGCACTTCAATCGCGGCTTGGGTAGAGCCGTTCGGCGAGGTGACCTTCTTGCGGAGCGCGGCAGGTTCTTCACCCGTCTGCTGCACCATCCGGGCAGCTCCCAGCACGGTCTGAACCGTAAGCTCGCGGCTCTGCTCAACCGGCAGTCCGCCGCGGATGCCGGCGGCAATCATGGCCTCCATCATGTAGTAGATATAGGCCGGTCCGCTGCCGGAAATTCCTGTTAAGGTTTCCATCCGCTCCTCATCAATTACGGCTGTTAACCCGACAGCTTCGAAGATATTAAGGGCTGTGCGGCGGCTCTGCTCGTCAACCTCCCTGGAGAAGGCTATGCCGGTTGCACCCAGTCCGATGGAGCTGGAGGTGTTGGGCATCGAGCGGACTACAGGCTGCTGTGTACCCAGCAGACCCTGTATGGTGCGGATCGTAAGTCCGGCAATCACGGAGATCACGAGCTGATCCGGTGACAGCAGCGGGCCCAGATTACGCAAGGCTTCTGCAGCATCCTTAGGTTTCATCGCAAGCACAATTACAGGAGCTGTACGCAGAGCTTCTGTTTTTTGCTCAGGAGCATTGTAACCCAGAACACCATAACGGCTGCGTAGTTCAGCCAGACGTTCGCTGCTGCTGCGGTTTAGCATGATGATTTTGCCGGATTCCACTACGTTCCGGGTGATCATTCCGCGCACAATTGCCTCAGCCATCGAGCCTGCGCCATAAAAAACGATATTAATATTGAGAAGTGGAATGGATGGTTGCTGACACATGGCTGGTAGTCCCCCTAAAAGTTATGTTAGCTTAGGATCTCTGCAGTTTCCCGCTTCTGCTTCCCCTAAAACTTGTATCCGAAGCCACTTGCTTATCCCCTTATTTGGCCGGAGCCATGGATAATGTACTTGCATGAAGTCAGCGCAGGCAGCCCCATCGGGCCGCGGGCGTGCAGCTTCTGGGTGCTGATCCCGATTTCGGCACCAAAGCCGAATTCAAAGCCGTCAGTGAATCGGGTGGACGCGTTATGATATACAGCGGCAGCATCCACTTCCTGCAGGAAATGGGCGGCATTCGCGGCATCCTCGGTCACAATGCACTCGGAATGTTTGGTACTGTACTCAGCGATATGCCCGAGAGCCGTTTCAAGAGTGTCCACGATTTTGACATTGAGAATATAGTCATTGTATTCCGTGGCGAAATCCTGCGGTGTAACCGGCAGAGCCCAAGGGACAAGAGCGATTGTAGCCGGACAGCCGCGTAACTCCACATGGACACCGCGGAAGGCCTCCGCCAAAGCCGGCAGGTGATTGGCGGCAAAATCACGGTGAACGAGCAAGGTCTCCATAGAGTTGCAGACAGAAGGACGCTGCGCCTTCGCATTCAGGCTGATCCGCTGCGCCATCCCGGGTTCGGCAGTGGCATCCAGATAAGTATGGCATATGCCTGCACCTGTTTCAATTACCGGTACCGTGGCGTTAAGCACGACATTCTGAATGAGTGAACTTCCGCCGCGCGGAATGATGACATCCAGCAGACCATTCAGCTTCAGCATTTCATCCACAGAGGAACGGTCCGGATCTTCGATCAGCTGAAGGGCATCAGGCGGCACTGCAGTTCCCGCCAAAGCTCGGTGCAGTACCTCTGCGATCGCACGGTTAGAGGAAAGAGCGGACGAGCCGCCGCGCAGGACCACGGCATTGCCAGTTTTGAGGCACAGGCCCGCAGCGTCAACGGTTACGTTCGGACGGGCCTCATAGATGATGCCGATAACGCCAAGCGGAACGCGGACCTTCTCGATGAAAAGGCCGTTCGGGCGTTCGATGGTTTCCAGATTGTCACCAATCGGATCCGGCAGTACGGCGATCTGCCGCAAGCCTTCGGCTATGCTATCAATCCGGCCTGCATCCAGTGCCAGCCGGTCGAGCATCGACTCCGGTGTGCCGTTTAGCCGCCCGCGATTCAAGTCCTCGGCGTTGGCGGCAATAAGATAATCCGCTTCAGCGCGCAGGGCTGCGGCCATGACAAGCAGCGCTTCATTCTTCTGACCGGTAGTCAAGCTTGCGAGTACCCCTGTGGTCGCTTTGGCCAGCGTCGTTTTGTTTACCACTTCACTCATGACGATTCCCCCTAAAAGTTATGTTGGCATTATGCATCTATGAAACTGATTCGTACAAAACTCATTTTGAAAGCATACGCTAAGTATGGTGAGCTTACCGAAGTGTGATCCATTCGTCGCGGTGGATAACCTCGAGCCGGTGCACTTCGCCGAGTCTTGGGACAACCTCGCGGCTGGGAAGCCCCTGGATGCTGCGGAGCTGGGTATCATCATAATTGACGATGCCCCGTCCTAGCAGTTTGGCATCCGGGCCGAGTACTTCTACAACATCTCCGGAATGGAAGCTGCCCTCGATTCGTCTGACCCCGACCGGCAGCAGGCTATGGCCTCCATGGAGCAGAGCTTCTACCGCGCCGTCGTCAACATACAGGGAGCCCAGCGGGGTGGACATGAATCCAAGCCATTGTTTCTTGACAGGCAGGGAGGAGAGGGTTGTGGCAAAATATGTGCCTTTGCCTGTGCCTTCAGCTGCCAGTGAAAGATCACCAGGCTCCGTAACTCTGCCTACAAAGACAGGAACGCCTCCCCGAGTGGCAATCTTGGCAGCATCGATCTTCGAACGCATGCCGCCAGTGCCTACGCTTGAGCCAGCGCCGCCTGCAATAGCATAGATCTCCGGTGTAATCTCTTCTATATGCTGATACCGGACTGCATCCGGATGCTTGCGAGGGTCCCCGCTGTATACGCCGTCCATATCCGTCAGGACCAACAGCCGTGAGGCCTTCAGGAGATTGGCGACGAGCGCCGACAGGGTATCATTATCACCGAATTTCAATTCGTCTACCGATACAGTGTCATTCTCGTTGAACACGGGTACTGCGCCCTGCCGAAGCAGTTCCTCCACAGTCATCATGGCGTTGTTCATGGCGCGGCGGCTGCAGAAGTCCGTGCGTGTCAGAAGAATCTGTGCTGTAGGAATACTGTGCCCGGCAAAGGCTTCTTGATAAGCCTGCATGAGCATAACCTGTCCTACCGCTGCTGCGGCCTGCTTCTCGTGCAGCAGCTTGGGGCGGGACGGATAGCCGATAGCACGGAATCCGGCCGCCACCGCTCCTGAGGTAACCAGAAGAACTTCACAGCCTTGCTTACGGAGTGCGGCAATCTCGGCGGCGAAGAAGGCGACCGCAGACCGGTTCAATCCGCCCTCAGGGCCGCTCAGTGAGCTGCTGCCGATTTTGACCACGATTCTTGTCGTCATTGTCTTTCACTTTCCTCTCAAATTTCAATCGCTGTAAGCCCGAAAATGACAAAAAGCCCCCATCCTTAGACTTAGCAAAGGACGAAAGCTTGGTTAACTTCCGCGGTACCACCTTCATTGATGAGGGTTCATCCGACTTCATTCTCGTAACGGGAGTATCCGTCCTGCTGGGCAGGCCGCTCGGGGGTAGGATTCGGAATGGACATCCGCGGTAAATTCTCCCAGCCTTCCGGAATTTACTCTCTGCGCGCGAATCATTGTCAATTCTTACTGGTCCCGTCTGCACGTTTCACTATTTGTCATTTAGGATACCATGGCCAAGCAGGGTTTGCAAAGAGCCGTCCTGCGAATTTTTTTGGGATGGAGGGGAGCAAAATTAATGTTTGATCTTCAGGGGGGCGGGTAAAGTATTTATAATCTGTTACCAGGAGGTGGATTGAATTGAGTAAGAGCACTAATATCCAGCAGGAACAGAAGCAAAATGCCAAAGAAGCCGCTGAAGTTCAAAATAAGGCGATCAGAGAGTTTGTCGAGGATAAGGCCGGGGATACCCGCACTAGGGGACCGGTTGATGAGAGTACAGGCCGTCTGCCGGATGATCAGAACCGCCTGATCACGCAGCATAATTTGCGCAAATAAATAATTACTTCCCGCGAAAAATACAGCAAATGCCCATCCGGCTTCCAGACAGGTGCCGGATGGGTATTTGCATTGTTCTGCTGTTTATTCGTCCGCCAGTCCGGCAACCGTTGCTTTGAAGGTTTCAATGAAAGCTTCAGCGGCCCGGGATAAGTAGCGTCCGCGCCGGTAAGCGACCACCAGGGTACGGCTGGGTACCGGATCGGCCAAAGGCAGGTAGACAGGTACAAATTCACTCCTCGGAGCACGTGCGATGAAATGGGGCACCAGCGTTACACCCATCCCGGTGGCTACAAGCGACTGAACGGTCTCCATATTATTGCTTTCAAATACAATCTGCGGCTCAAAACCGGCTTCACGGCAGAGTTCAACGGTCATTTTACGGAAGCCCTGACCTTCTTTGAGCACGATGAACGGTTCATTCTTAAGCTCATGCAGTGAGGTGCGGATACCCAGAGCACTCCGCGCTGCCAACGGATGCTCAGGCGGGACCGCCAGATCGATCCGTTCCTCGCCAAGGACCTCATAAGCCAGAGTCGGAATCTCCAGCGGCAGGGAGAGCAGGCTTAGATCCGTCTGGCCGCTGGCGGTCAGCTTCTCCAGATTCATAGAGGAGTCCTCCAGCAGGGTGATTTCAACCTCGGCATATGTACTTTTGAATACCGGCAGTACATGCGGGAGCAGGTGCGCACCAGTGATCGGCATGCTGCCTACCACGACCCGTCCGGTCCGCAGCTGGGAGATATCGGACATTTCCTGGCGCAGCAGCTCCACGGCATCAATGATCGCCTGGGCCTGCTCAACGAATTTCTCCCCGGCATAGGTCAGCTCAACGGAGCTGGTATTACGCTGGAAGAGAAGAACACCCAGCTCTTTTTCCAGTTTGGAGAGCTGCTGGCTTAAGGAGGGCTGGGCAATATGCAGCTTGTCTGCTGCTCGTGAGAAGTTTCTTTCTGCAGCGATCTGAAGTGTGTACTGCAATTGTCTGAGTTCCACGGATAGGCTCCTTTATTAAAAAGAATGGATAATCTGTCTATAAGTATAACCTATAGATATCCGATTTAGTATAGGTGGATGTTTGGCAGCGAAGAGAGTGGTGTGCTTCAGCAGGTTGATAATCTTACATAATCTGCATATTAAATATCTTTATTTTGAACATAAGGATATACTTAAATTATTCTTCAGGAGCCCTTATGCATGCTCTAGGCATACGTTCTTCGAAATAAACGGGGGGGGGTATTATGGGCGTTCTGGCAAGATTAATACAATCATTTGACGAGCTCGAAGAACAGCTGGGGTATTTTATTCATAATAATTCGGCCATCGAGCCATTGGATGAGAATCATAACTATCTATACGGGGAGACCGGCTTCTGGTCTAAGCCACAGCCTCATCAGGCCTATATGCAGAAGCATGTGCTGGCGGATTACCTGCAATTAACCGCTCTCTGCAGCCAAGTTCTCGTCAATGTCAAAAGCGAACATTATCACAAATTCGAGCGGAGCACGGCTGTCGTACTCAGTCATATCAGGCAGAACACACTGCTTCCGAGCAGGACACTGGAAGATGTTTTTAATGAGATTAAGCTGGAAATGGACATTCAGCGTGGAATCATTGCGGGTACGTATCAATAAGGAAACAGCAGAAGCTAAAAGAGTAAGGAACTACTTTCGGCGGTTGTACTGCAGGCGCGCGCTATAGGATGAACCTATAAGTGCTATAGAAATCATATCTTGGAATTATAAACGTACTGATGTTATATTTAGAACATTCAAGAGAGACTCCACGCTCTCATCCAAATGGAACGATTCTACTATATGAGGTGAAATTCATGGGCAACAAGACAATGTTTGAAAAGATTTGGGAAAATCACGTTATTCATCAAGAGGAAGGCAAGCCAAGTATCATCTATATCGATCTGCATCTGGTTCATGAGGTTACTTCTCCACAGGCCTTTGAAGGATTGCGCTTGAGCGGCCGTCCGGTCCGCCGTCCGGGGCTTACTTTCGCGACTATGGATCATAACGTGCCTACCAAGGACCGCTACAATATTACAGATCCGATCTCCAAGCAGCAGATAGATACCCTTTCACAGAACTGCCGTGATTTCGGTGTCAGACTGTTCGATCTGAATGATATTGATCAGGGTGTTGTACACGTTATGGGGCCGGAAATTGGCCTGACACATCCCGGCAAGACCATTGTCTGCGGGGACAGTCACACCTCCACACACGGAGCGTTTGGTGCGCTAGCCTTCGGGATCGGCACCAGCGAAGTTGAACATGTGCTTGCGACCCAGTGTCTGCAGCAGTCCAAGGCGAAGACAATGGAAGTACGCTTTACGGGTAACCGTAATCCGGGAGTGACCGCCAAGGATATGATTCTCGGCGTCATCGCCAAATACGGTACGGATTTTGCCACTGGTTATGTTATCGAATATACAGGCGAAGCAATCCGTGAACTGTCGATGGAAGAACGCATGACAGTCTGTAATATGTCGATCGAAGGCGGAGCGAGAGCCGGCCTGATCGCACCTGACGAGACTACATTCGACTATCTGCGCGGACGTCAATATGTGCCGCAAGGCGAAGCGTATGATGCTGCTGTGGAGATCTGGAAAGGTCTCGTAAGCGATGAAGGCGCACAATATGACACCATAGTGGAATTCGATGTAGAAACGCTGATTCCGCAGGTTACCTGGGGCACCAGCCCGGGAATGGGTACGGACATTAACTCCAGTGTGCCGAATCCTGCAGACTTCACCACTGAGAACGAACGTAAAGCCGCTGAAAAAGCGCTTGAATATATGGATTTGGCTCCAGGTACGCCTATCTCTGAAATCGGTATTGACTATGTCTTCATTGGCTCCTGCACCAATGGCCGGATTGAGGATTTGCGGGCTGCGGCTCAAGTAGCCAAAGGCCATAAGGTATCCGATAAGGTGACGGCAATTGTTGTACCGGGCTCCGGACGCGTTAAGCTGCAGGCTGAGAAGGAAGGTCTGGACAAGGTCTTCACAGAAGCCGGTTTTGAATGGCGTGAAGCAGGCTGCAGTATGTGCCTGGCCATGAATCCGGATGTTCTGCAGCCTGGACAACGCTGCGCATCGACCTCCAACCGTAACTTTGAAGGACGCCAGGGACGCGGCGGACGCACGCATCTGGTCTCTCCTGCCATGGCGGCTGCGGCTGCAATTAAAGGACGGTTCACCGATGTCCGCGACTGGAATTACAAGACGGAAGCCGTCAACTCATAGAATAATTGAGAGAGCAGGAGGACACAGAAAATGGAAGAATTTAAAAAATTAACAGGTGTCGTAGCCCCGGTAGACCGGGTTAATGTAGATACGGATGCAATCATTCCGAAGCAATTCCTGAAACGGATCGAGCGTACCGGGTTTGGACAATTTCTTTTTTACGAATGGCGTTTTGATGAAGCAGGAAATGATAATGCAGCGTTTGAGATGAACAAGCCGCGCTATCAGGGAGCATCCGTGCTGATCTCGCGTGCGAACTTCGGCTGCGGCTCCTCCCGGGAGCATGCGCCTTGGGCTATCCTGGATTACGGGTTCAGAGTGGTAATCGCCCCGTCCTATGCCGACATCTTCTATAACAACTGCTTCAAGAACGGCATTCTGCCGATTAAGCTGTCGGAAACACAGGTGGATGACCTGTTCAGCCGTACCGCAGAGCATGAAGGCTATACACTGACCGTAGATTTGGAGAACAACAGATTGAGCGATGAATACGGCCTTGCCATTACGTTTGAACTGGATGAGCACCGCCGCCAGTTTCTCCTGCAGGGATTGGATGATATCGGTCTGACGCTTCAGCATGCAGATGAGATTGCAGCGTACGAAGAACGTCATGCTGCCAAGCTTTTCGGCTAAGCAATGTCGGGATGCTTGCAGGGAAGAGAGTGAACATCTGGCGAAGAATTCGTAAACTTTACAATTTTTACACAAAACTTCTATTTCCGGTGTCGGAAATAGAAGTTTTTTTGCTATAATCGATATATTCATTGCCTGTGAAGGCAACTTTTGGAGATTTCTGTCGTCTTAATCTTATCTATGGTTCTATCAATTGACAAAAGGAGAGGAAAGGATGAAGAAAGCCGGACAACGGATGTTATTCCTACTGCTGCTGCCGCTCTTGTTACTGTCATTCCCCGTTCATGATACTGCCGCTGCCGCAAGCAGCCAGGGAAGGATTGTAATGGACAGTAAGGAGCTTGCGCTGCCCAAAGGGGTCATCCTTGAAAACGTGAATGGAAGCGTTATGATTCCAATCCGGGTGGTGGTGGAGAATCTTGGTTTTGAAGTGCTCTGGGAGCAGACCACCCGCAAAGTAACCGTCCAGCAGGACGGCAAGACGGTACAGCTTGCAGTAGGTAGCAAGACGGCTGAAGCCGATGGCGTAAGTCTGCTGCTGAATGCCGCTCCCAAGCAGAATGGCGGTACGGTACTGGTTCCTATCCGTTTCGTGAGTGAACAGTTCGGACTCAGTGTCGGCTGGGATAATTCCGACAAAACAGTTTACTTAAGCGGCGGAATAACTCTGGATACACCTGTATCTGCAGATCCTCTGCCTTCAGCTACCGTGGCGCCTGCAACCTCTCCAGGCCCTGTGGTGGCAGTGCAATCCCCTGCTCCGACACCGCAGCCTCAGACCAATACAGAGATTCCTGAAGAGGTCGAGGGCAGCATTACGGCCTCTCCGACTCCAGCAGTTACGTCCCCGACTGTTAAGGGGGCTGTATTCAGTGAGAACCGTCTTATTGTTGCGGTTGCCGGAGGTGCCAAGCCTACGGTAACCAAGATTACCGGACCTGACCGGATTGTAGTTGATTTTCAGGGAGCTGCGTTTGCCTCTGATTTCAGCGGTAGCTTTCCGGGGGTATCTGCCAGCGGCAGTCCGCAGGGAAGGCTGGACGTAAGCGGTTACCCGCTGGTATCTGAAATACGCTATGCGCTATTTAGCACCAGTCCTTCTACGGTCCGGTTCGTAATCCAAACCGCAGGCAGCCAGAATTACCAGCTGAGTACGGATGACAGTACAGGGCTGGTGACAGTAGATCTCAATACGGAGAATAGCGGAGCTGGTACACCGGTGAATACAGGACTTACCGGCAAGCCAATTGTAGCGCTTGATGCAGGTCATGGAGGCACACAGCCGGGAGCAATCAGTCTCACAGGCAAAGCGGAAAAAGACTTCAATCTTGCGGTTATCCTTAAAGTTGGAGCGATTCTGACACAAGAGGGTTGGGCGAATGTTGTATACACACGAACATCTGATGTTACTCTCGGTCTGCAGGACCGAGTGAAAACTGCTGAAGCCGCAAAGGCTACGCTGTTTGTTTCGCTGCATGGGAATTCGTTGGATGTAGGGTATCCGAACCGTGACAAAGTCAATGGCAGTGAAACCTATTACAGCCGCAGCGAAAGTCTTCCGCTTGCCCAAATCATGCAAAAGCATCTGGTTGCCGGTACAGGATTCAAAGATAACGGCGTCAGATCGAAGAGTCTGCATGTCACCAGAGAGACAAGCATGCCAGCCGTACTGCTGGAGGCAGGTTATCTGACGAATCCGGGAAATGAAGCGGCTATGTACAGCGAGCAGATGCAAAATAATCTGGCACGGGAAATTGTGGCGGGAATTAAAGAATATCTTGGGCTTTAAATAACGTGGCAAGGGAGCTGCGTGTGAAGAGTCCTGATTTTTAATGGTATTTATTCGCAACTTTTAGGTTCATCGGGCGTCTAAACTATGTCGAAGATTGTCAGTAGGATTGCACCAAGAACGCTCGTTTGGGGGCGGAATACTAGAGTCTTAGAGGTGAAGAATGAAGAAATTTGCTTGTATGCTGTTGCTGCTGTTGTTCTTTGTTGTGATTCTGCCGGGGCAAGGACAAGCTGCTGCGGCTACCAACAAGATTTTCCTGGATGGACAGGAACTGACCGCAGGGCAGGATGTTCCGGTGGAAAATGTAAACAACTCCATTATGGTACCGCTAAGAATGATCGCTGAGAACCTTGGATACAAGGTGAACTGGAATCAGACAAGCAAGACCGTTACGATTGAACAGCAAGGTAAGACTATGCAGCTGATCGTTAATCAGACTGCAGCCTCCGTAGACGGTAAGACCGTGATCTTGACGACGTCACCGCTTCTGCGGAACGGTACAACTCTCGTGCCGATCAGATTCATCGGAGAGCAGTTTGGCCTTACAGTCAAATGGGACAATACGAATAAGATTGTAGATCTTATTACCCCGGAAATCCCGGATACTAACACAGAAACAGGTGGAAGTAACGGAGACGGGGGAACTGTTGTAGTCCCGCCGGATGATGCGGCAAGCGGCCTGAGCATGATTAACGGAATCAGCTTCAATGAGAACAGGCTAACCATTGCACTTGAGGGCAACACCCAGCCGATGGTTTCCAAAGTGAGCGGACCGGACCGGATTGTAATTGACTTGCCGAATGCCACTTTCTCGGATGTATTCGGTACAGGACAACAGCTGGATCCCAACCTGAACGGTATGCTTACGGTTACTGATTATCCGGATGTATCCGGTGTGCGTTACTCGCTCTATAGTACCGCCCCGTACACTGTACGTTTTGTAATTGACCTTACTACTTCGAGAAATTATAGCGTTGAAGTTTCGGGCGATGTCTCCAAGCTGATTGTCATTGATTTGAATGCGCAGAGCACTGGAGATACTTCTACACAGCCCGGCAACAGCGGGCGTAAACTGGTGGTGCTCGATGCCGGGCATGGCGCCAAGGATTCCGGGGCCGTTGGTGTTACCGGTAAATACGAGAAGAATTTCAATCTGGCTGTTATTCTGAAGGCGGCGGAGCTGCTGAAGCAGGAGAACAAAATTGACGTGGTTCTGACCCGCAGTGATGACACCTTCCTTGAACTGAAGGACAGGGCGGCAATTGCTAACAACCTCAAGGCTGATTTATTCATCTCTGTCCATGCCAACAGCAGCGGCTCTTCCGCAGCAAGCGGAACGGAGACCTACTATCAGCGCGAAGCCAGCAAGGCTCTGGCGAATGTGATGCACAAGTATCTTGTACAGGCTACCGGACTTAGTAACCGGGGCGTACGTTACGGCAACTTCCACGTTATACGCGAGACAACGATGCCTGCGGTACTGCTTGAAGTTGGCTACCTCAGCAACAAGAATGATGAGGCACTTCTGTTCACGGAATCACTTCAGAACAAAGTTGCTGCATCAATGGTAAGCGGGATTAAGGAATATCTCGGGGTTCAATAACAACGGGCGGTAGCCAGGGCCGCAAAGTCGGATTTCGGCCATGGATTGGGGTCAAAGAGACTTTGCGGCCCTGTCCCGCCCGTATTCATATGGAGGGGGTTATTTAGTGATGAACAAGAAATTGACATATGCAGGTATAGCAGTATTACTGCTCGCAGTAATTTCGGGATGCGGTGACAAACCAACCGCCTCACCGGCCGATGCAGCCGGACAGGATTCATCCGCCGTATCGAGCGGAGCGGAAGGGGACGCAGGGAACGCCAGCAGTGCTAATAGCACTAATGCACCTCAGGCTACAAGTACGCCGGAGCCTGCAGCTACGGAAGCTCCTGTAGCTACTGAGCAGCCGGCAGCGCCAGAGAAGCAAAGCCAGAATATCCAGGTCTATTATACAGATCCTCAGCAGACTGATCTGGTGGCGGCCGAAGTCTCTGTCAGCTTCACAGATGCCAAAGAAAAATACTCAGAGGCCTTTAAGTCTCTCCAGAGCAGCAAGAATGCCGACCAGATTCCGCTTTGGAGCAAAATTGAGCTGAAATCTCTGGAATTCACGAATGGACAGATTGTTCTGGATATTCATAAGCCGGATGAAGCACAGCTTGGTGCAGGCGGTGAAGCCCTGGCAATCAGCGCGTTATCCAAGACCTTCTTCCAGTTTGAAGAAGTGAAGAATATCGATGTTCTGGTAGACGGAGAACAAGTCGAGAGCCTGATGGGACATGTGGACCTCGTGCATCCAATGACCCGAGAGAATAACGGATTGTAAGCATTACGCAGGAATTAGGCTAATGGCTGACGAAATAGCCAACATAGAAATTCAGATAAGCCATGGAGAGGGGAATATCGAATTGTCCGGTCACAAAAAATTAAAGCGTAAGGTTCAGTCTTATTCTGCTAAAGCGGTGTCCGCTGTTCTGGCCGGCACTATGGTGCTTGGCGGTACAGGAGCGGTGTTTGCCGACAGTACCTCAACCGGAACACCAATTGCAGCGGTAACTACCCAGAGTGCAGCAACAGCTGCAGGGATATTTAGTGATGTTAAAACGGGCTTCTGGGCCGAAAAGCATATTTACAAGCTGGCTTCCCAAGGTATTGTTGTCGGTAATAACGGCTTATTCCGTCCGGGTGACTCCGTTACCCAGCAAGAGGCTGTTCTGATGGCGCTGCGCTTTATGAAACTGCAGGGCAACGTAAACACAAGCACAGATGTGGTTCTTCCTGCTGATTTCATGGTAACTAACTATTACAAGCCTTATGTTGTGCTAGCATTTCAGCAGGGACTGCTGGATAAGACGGTAGAAATGGCTGTAGATAACCTGAAGATCTCTTGGGGAGAACGCAAGGCCAGCCGAGAGTGGGTTGCAGAATTACTGGTCCGGGCACTGGGTAAGAGTGCATCTGCAGCAGCGGCAGCGGGTGAACCGACCGGTTTTGCCGATGATTCCAAGGTATCTGCGAATAAGCGCGGCTATATTAACACCGCAGTTGATCTAGGCCTGGCCAACGGACTGGACGGCAACCGCTTCGACCCGCAGGGCGCAGTAACCCGTGCCCAGCTTGCCACCTTCTTCAGCCGTGCTGAGGCGCACAACACGCTTGACTACGATAATACATTCAAAGGAACGGTAAGTTCACTGAAAGACGGCAAGCTGACACTATTTAGTAACGGCAGCACTACGGACTTCACTTTGAATGCGAACACTGCTTATTTCACAAGTACTTCAGAGACCCGCATCTCTCTGAACGAGATACAGCCCTACACCAAAGTGACCGTTATCGGTGCAACGTATAGCGCAGCTTATGTAGAGCTGACTGATCCGACACAACAACTCGATCAGGCTGAGGGTACTTTTACCAAGGTCTCTTCAGGTATTGTCTGGGTGGATTCAGCATTGGGTTATGATCAGTATGACTATGATGCCGGTACTGTATTCACCGATGTGAATGGTACAGTGATCCAGCCGTCATCGATTACTGCAGGCAGCAAGATAAGATTGACCCGTGAAACGTTCAGCGGTTCTCATAAAGTGGTGAAGGTCCAAGTGACCTCTGGCGTAGTTAATAAGACTGCAACCGGCACGATTCAGAATGTAGATGCGGCTTCCAAGAGCATAACGTTCAAGAATACAGACGGAACAACGGAAAGCTTTAAGTGGGAGGATGGGATTTCATTATTCAGTTCCCAGAATTCCATTCTTCTGCCGGCTGATTTGAAGGCAGGTGCTGCCGTCTCCTACACGATCAAGGATAACCTGATCCGTTCTGTAGAGGTTACTTCTGGTATAGAGCGTACTGTTAAGGGCTTTATATATGAGTTGACGGATTCTACCATTGTCTATCAAAAGACAGATGGCAGCCGTGAAGTTAAACTTCTGGCCAGTAAACCGGTAATTGTAATTCCAAATGTGGCTAATCCTGTGATAGGTGATCTAATCTCTGATAAAACAGGCGGAGACAATGTTCAGCTTACGCTGAACAGCAGTGATCAGGTGACCCATATTGAGGTGGTCAGCCGGCAAATCAATCAGTTTACCGGAGCAACAGTGGTTGATTTTAACGCGAAGACCCAATTCCTTACCTTCACTGATAATCTTGGCAAAGCACATGTAATCAAGCTCGATACAAATACTAAGATGTCTTATGATGGTACCCCGACAACATCAATTACCAGTATGGGTGCAAGGCTTGCCGAAAACCGGAAAGTAGATGTGACTTCGATTAATGAGCGGGCATTGTCAGTTGAGCTATCTACCAAATATTCCGGTATACTGACTGCCATTAATGCCTCGACTAGGACCATTGTTTTCAAAATGAGCAATGGCCAGCTGATGACCATGGGATATCCGCTTAACGTAGATATATTTGGCAAAACCAGTGCGACTATGGCAGATGTTTCGGTGAATGTACCAGTAACTGCAGTGCTCACCGGCAATCAAGAGATAATTTCGGTCCTGCGGGTAGCCTCATCGGTACAGCTTGAGGTTGCAGGAGTGAATGCCAATACTAACAAAGTCACTGTCAAGTCAGGCAGCGGAACCAGCGATATTTATGTAGCGGCCGTTCCTCTTAGTAATGAGGCGGGCCAGACAATCACACTTAGTGAAATAAAGACAGGCGATTATGTGAATATTAACTTTGACGGAGCCACAGCATTGTCGATGCAATCGGTTAAGCAGTATTCCGGTCAAGTCTCTGCGGTTGACGCTGCAGCCAGAACTTTCACTGTAAAGGATTATTCCGGTGTGTCCCAGAATTTCGCCGCCAGTGCTGGGGTGAGAATTACCCGTGACGGTGTAACCACTACTGATCTGAGTGGCCTTACTACAGCGGACCGTGTGATAGCGCGTAAGGATGCCAGTGGAGTAATTATTATTTCAGTATTCAGTCAGCTTAGCCGCACCTTCGCACGCTATGAGAGTGCAACGAGTGAAGTCATGACCAAACGCGCCACTCTGAATGAAAATTATAAGTTTGTACTTGCGGCAAATGCATATATTCATCAAGGTGACACGACTTTACCCGTGCAATCTCTCAAAGAAAATGATAATATTATAATGTATTTCAACAACGACAAGATCGTGGAAATAGTGAAACAATAATCGTTTTGGTGATTTTCCGTGTGAAACACCGTCTTGATTCAGGATTTTGTCCTGAATCAAGACGTTTTTTTTGAAATATAAGGACAGCGCTGTGTTCACTTGAACGCTATGGAAGTATACGATATAATGTATTCTTTGCTTATATTTCTTTTATTTAGAGAAGTTATGCCCGTATGAAACTGCGGGTGTAAGTACTCCGTGGAGGGGACGCTATGAAAGTTGCAGAAGTCCGCCACATCCTGGATACCATCGGAGGCATGTTCCCTGATGCGCATTGCGAGCTGAACCATAGTAACGCTTTTGAGCTAACTATAGCGGTGCTGCTCTCGGCCCAATGTACGGACGCAACAGTGAACAAGGTGACCGAGGACCTGTTTCAGAAGTATAAGGCTCCAATCGACTACATTTCAGTGCCGCTTGAAGAGCTCGAGCGGGATATCCGGCGGATTGGCTTATTTCGCAACAAGGCCAAGCATATTCAGAACCTCTGCTCCATTCTGATTGAGCAGTATGGCGGAGAAGTGCCTCAGGCCCATGATTTGCTGGTAACCTTACCGGGTGTCGGCCGCAAGACTGCGAATGTGGTCATATCCAACGCTTTCGGCGTACCGGCCATTGCCGTGGATACTCATGTGGAACGGGTAGCCAAACGGCTCGCGCTTGCGGGCTGGAAAGATTCGGTGCTGGAAGTGGAGAAGAAGCTGATGAAGGCGGTGCCGCGTGACGAATGGACGTTAACGCACCACCGGCTGATCTTTTTCGGGCGTTATCACTGTAAGTCGCAGAATCCGCAATGTCAGGTCTGCCCGCTGCTGGATGTATGCCGGGAAGGCAAAAAACGTATGAAAACCGCTGTAATCAGGAAAGATAAGGTTCATACGAAATCAAACAAAGATTTAGAGATGAAGAAGAGGATGGGATAGAGATGAAGTGCATTTCTGTATACACCGATAATTTTGAAGCGTTCTCCGATATTTTTGACCGTGTGGTGGACAGCCCTATGGAAGAAAATGAAGAGCAGGAAGTAGAGGGCATCACAATCAGCCATTCCGGCGATGTGCCTGAGTTCTACCTGGAACGTATGTCCGTGAAGCCTGAAGTGGTTGTTATGAAGGACAAAGCCCGCGGCCTTACCATTCTGCAGCACGGTAAAGTGTTCGAAATCCTGCTTCCAGTCCTGGAAACAGCTTAATAGCAATTCATATGTACAAAGAGCCGGCCCGAGGGCCGGCTTTTTGCGTCAAACGATAAGAATATATATGTCTGGGACCCGGCAAATTCCTGAGTAATCATCGAAGATAAGGCCTTAGTGAGTGTGGTGTTATATGCGTGGTTGGCTAATCTGAGAACGCTCTAAGCCTTAGAGAATAGGCAATGTAAACCATAAGAGAAGGCAGGAAGAACACGGCACACAGCAGCAGGGAAACATGCGAGATGTTTTGAAGCAGCTGATGGTCCCACACCTGCCGGGAAAGATATAGCAGCACACAAGTGATGAGCGTCAGCAGCATGACTACAATAGCGAAAACTTTGCTGGCACGGGTGATTTTGCGGTATTTCTCATAGAGTGTTGAGCGGTCTGTATGAATGGGAACGGTTCCCGGTTCAGCAACGAAGATATGCATATCCCCGGCGGAACACACATAACCCCAGCCGCTGTCAGCGAACATTTCACGGTACTCATTCTGGTCCTTCTGCGGCACATGCTGGATGTCCAGACAATAAATTTGCTTATGCGCTGGACCTCTGCGGACAATGAAGCCAGAACCAAACAGGGAGAACCGCTCCAGCAGCCAGCCTTTCTCCGACAACCTGCTTAGTTTAGTCATTTCATTCTGCTCGGCAAAAGCCAGTCCTTTAGACGGAATGTACCGTGTCTGCTTATTAGTTTTCATGAGTCAACGCCTCCTTAGCATTTAGCTGTGCTATATTCCCGTGCCTCGACATGCGCAGTCTCCGTTCAATCTCAGCCTCCACCAGACCCGTTCCGCTTGAAGTAATCTGATAGGTCTTGCGCCGTTCATCCTCATCCTCGTTCAATAGAATGTAGCCGGATTTCTGCAGTTTCTTGATTAGTGTATAGAGTGTAGCGGGTCCCATCCTGACTTCGCCTTCGGTTAGCTCTTCGATGTACTTCATGATTGCATAGCCGTGCTTCGGAGTGAGCAACGCGAGCAGAATATAATAAGCTGAGTCGGATAATTGCTCCGTTTGCAATGGGTTATTCTTGGTCATTACACACCTCCTGTCCGATAATAGAAGAACCTAAGATATATATCGTAATTGGTTATATCCAACTATGATATATCCATTATGGATATAGTAATAAATCTGGAATCATCTGTCAAGGGGTCGATTAGTCCAGCGAAGTCTTGTTTTTCGTGAAGGATTATAGCTGATTTTGTAAAAGTGGCTAGTTGATTTGTGACAATCTGATGATAAAATGTAATTATTCTATTCTTGCTGATCAGATAAACATACTAATGTTATAGCTTCACATAAGTGGAAGCCCGAAGCTTATCTATTCTTATCTATAAATAAATGGATGCACATGTTGTAGATTGCAGAAGGTGGGGTTGGTGTGGGAGCAGAACGGAGCAGGATGAGGGAAGTAATATCCAGTACGTCAACGCTTATGCTGCTGAAGCAGAAGCTGGAGAGCTGGGGCGAACAGAATAGTGCGCAGATAGCAGCAGATTTGATACTTAAAGAGCAAGCGGGAGAATTGACCCTTGCCTTCTGCGGACATTTCTCTGCGGGTAAATCCAGTATGATTAATGGCCTATGCGGAAAAGCTGTGCTGCCATCAGGTCCGGTTCCAACCAGCGCCAATATTGTATCGATCCGCAGCGGGGCTCCGCGGGTAGTGCTTCATGCAGATCCGGAGGCACCTGGGAGTCATGCACCGGCAATAGAAACTACACCAGACCGGCTGCAGGAGTACTGCCGCCAGGGTGCTGAATATTTAGCGATTGAGGTCTGGGAGGAAGTCCCGCTGCTGGGGAAGCACGGCGTTCTAATGGATACTCCGGGGGTGGATTCCACCGATGAGGGGCATCAGGCGGCGACTCACTCGGCGCTGCATTTGGCTGATGCCGTGTTCTACGTTATGGATTACAACCATGTGCAATCGGAGAATAATCTGGCGTTTGCCAAAAGTCTCAGCGACTGGGGCAAGCCGCTGTACCTTATCATCAATCAGATCGACAAGCACAGAGAACTGGAAATCTCCATAGTGGAATACCGGCAGCAAGTGGAAAGCGCTTTCCGGGAATGGGGGATTCATTCCGCTGGTCTGTTGTTCACTTCACTCAAAGTGAAGGATCACCCTCTGAACCAATGGGATGATCTGCTCGCGGTAATTGCAGCTCTGCTGGAGCAGCGAAAAGAACTGCTCGGCTACAGTCTGTCCCGTTCCATCCACCATACGGCGGCTGCGGTGCTTGCAGCTTACCGCGAGGAGCAGCAGGAGGAGCGCTCTCAGTTACTGGAAGCGGCCGGGGATGCCGGTAAGGAAGCGGTGGAGGCAGAAATCCGGGAAATTTCGCAGGCTGAGGAGCTGCTCGTGCAGCTGCCGGAGCGGATGCGGCTGGAGCTGCGCAGTAAGCTGGATGCCCTGCTTGGCAACAGCAATCTGATGCCAGCCGATGTAAGGGATGCTGCTGGAGCTTATATCGAGAGCAGCAGCCCGGGTTTCCGGCGCGGGCTATTGTTCACCGCGGCGAAGCGGGAGAAGGAGCAGGCAACGCGGCTTCTCCACTGGCACGGGCTTCAGCAGAGAGAGATCACTGCCCAGCTGGAGTGGCATATACTCCAGCTCGTGCGTGACTGGGCTGAAGGCGCAGGGCTGTGGCAGGAAGGGGCAGAGCCGCTGCTGAAGCAGGCGTTCCCGGCGGTGAGCCAGCAGTGGCTGGCGGATCAGGTGAAGCCGGGGACCGGGTCGTCGGGCGAGGCGCTGCTTAATTTCTGCCGCACGCTTGCGGCAGAAATTAAGGCACAGTTCCGCCGCGCGGCTCTGGCCTTCGGCGAGCAGCTGCTGGCCCAGCTGCCGCCGCTGCTGGACGAGCGGCGCGCGGAGCTCTCGCGCCGCGAAGCGGCCCTGCAGCGGCAGGCGCACGCGCACGCCGCGCTGGCCGCTCTGGACCGCGCGGCTGCCGCGCGCGCGGGCGAACTCGCGGCGCTGCTGCCGCCGCGCCGTACCCTCACCCCCGGCGTCCTGCCGGAGGTGAGGGCCCTTACGGCTGGCGCGCCTTGCGCCGCCAGCCCTGAGCAGCCGCCGCGCAGCGCAGCGGCTGCTCACCCCGCCGCCGCACCGTGGGCGGCGGGTACGGCTTCGCCGGCGGGCGGGCGCCGCCGGCTGACGCAGGCCGCAGCGGCGCTGCACGCTGCGGCCGGGCTGCTGCGCGAGGAGCCGGCCATGGCCTCGGCTGCGCGCAGCCTGGCGGCGCGGGCGGAGGACCTCGCCGGCGGCCGCTTTACGATGGCGCTGTTCGGAGCGTTCAGCGCCGGCAAGTCCTCCTTCGCCAACGCCCTGCTGGGCGAAGAGGTGCTGCCTGTGTCTCCGCATCCCGCCACGGCTGCCGTCGGCCGCATACTGGCCCCCGAGGGCGGATTCGCCCACGCGACTGCGGCCGTGACCATGAAGTCAGCGGAGGATTTCTGGGACGATATCCTCCATTCCTTCAGTGTGCTGCAGCTGGCACCGCCGCAGCACACCACCTGGACTGCAGCGGTGGCCCGCCTGCAGACCAGCGGGCTTCATCCGTCCTCGCTGCCGCATGCCGGATTCTTGCGCGCAGCGGCAGCGGGCTGGGAGGAATCCGGCCCGCTGCTCGGAACAGAGCGTACAGTCAGCCTTCAGGAATACCGCAGCCTGGTAGCCGATGAGAAACGGGCCTGCTTCGTGCAGAGTACTGACCTATATTATGACAGCCCTCTGACACGGAGCGGCATCGTATTGGTTGACACCCCCGGAGCGGATTCCTTACATGCCCGGCATACCGGTGTAACCTTTGGCTACATGAAGAATGCGGATGCGATCTGCTTCGTGACCTACTATAATCATGCCTTCTCCAAAGCCGACCGCAGTCTCCTGGCCCAGCTGGGAAGAATCAAGGACAGCTTTGCCCTAGATAAAATGTTCTTCATCATCAATGCGTCCGACCTCGCTTCAGACGAGGCAGAGCTGGAAGAAGTGAAGCAGCATGTGACGCAGAATCTGCGTGCCGGCGGCCTGACCTCCCCGCGGATCTATGCCTTGTCTAGTCTGCTTGCCCTGGAGGGCAAGTCGCGCGGGGTACGGGAGTCCTACGAGGCTTCCGGATTCAGCAGCTTCGAAGAAGCGCTGTCTGAATTTGCGGGTGAGGAGCTGCCACGCCTGTCACTGGCGGCGGCGAGGGATAGCCTAAGCTCGGTCCGGCTCCGCGCGGAGGAATGGCAGCATATGGCGCTTATGGCAGCGGACCAGCGGGAAGAAGGGCTGCGGCGGTTCCGGCAGCGCCGGGATGACGCAGGCCTCCGGCTGGCACAGCTTGAGCGGGAAGAGCGGCCCATCCGGGATCTGCGCCGGGAGGGTGAGGAGCTTCTCTATCATGTCCGGCAGCGCCTGTCCTTCTCCTTCGGCCGTTCCTTTCAGGAATCGTTCCATCCCTCTATCCTCCGGGAAGAGGGCGGTCATCTGAAAGACATCTTCATTGCCTGCGGCCGGGAGCTGGAGCGCAGTATCCTGCGTGAACTGGAGCAGGAGCTGTGGGCGACCACCCTGCGGCTGGAGGCGGCAGGGCGCAGGCTGGTAACTCAGGCGGCTGCAGCCGCAGCCGCAGAACTTTCCATCCCGGGTCAGGAGCTTCAGCTTCTGGAGAATTCAGACGAGCGCTGGCCCGTCCCGGCAAAGCTCGATTGCTCCCTAGCCCCTCTGGATTGGGCAGCACTGTGGAGCCGCTTCAGATCACCGCGTTATTTCTTTGAAGGCCCTGGACGGGCAGACATCCGCACAGCTGCCGAGCACTGGTTCAAGGAGGCTATTGCTGCTGCGGCTGTAAGCCAGGAAGAACGGCTGCTGTCTTTCTATACCGGTGCGGCAGCGGCGGCACTTTCCCTTGCCGCAGAGCAGCTGCGTGAAGGTCTGGCCGAGCAGGAAGCGGCCATGTCGGAACTCCTGAAAGGGGGTGATTCAGCGCAGCACTGGGGCCAAATTGCCCGCGAATTATCGCTCATGGAGCAATCTTTCGTCAATATGGTGGACAGTCATCTGTGAAGTTTGTAGGAAAATGTCGAAGAATGCTTGCAATCTGCTGGTTGATGGATGAAAATAAAGAAGCCTGAAAATTTACAATGAAACTGCGACAATTTACAGAAATAGAGAAGTCGGCAGTCAAATTTGCGAAAAGAGGTTGGAGTCGACAATGTGGGGAGCTCCTTTTTCAGCCCGGAGTAAGAAGCTGCTGCTGCTCGGCAGCGGTGAACTGGGTAAGGAAGTCATTATCGAAGCTCAGCGCCTTGGCGTAGAGACCGTAGCTGTGGATCGTTATGAAGCTGCACCGGCGATGGGTGTAGCCCACCGCTCTTATGTACTGGATATGCTGGATGCAGAGGCACTGAAGCAATTAATCCGTTCAGAGAAACCGGATTTGATTGTCCCCGAGATCGAAGCCATTGCTACCGGAGCGCTGGTGGAACTGGAGGAAGAAGGTTTCCTCGTGGTACCGACCGCACGTAGCGCTAGACTGACGATGGACCGGGAAGGCATCCGCCGCCTTGCGGCTGAAGAGTTGGGTCTGCCGACCGCCGGATACCGGTTCGCTGACAGTCTGGACGAACTTCACCAGGCCGTAAGTGAGCTTGGAACACCGTGTGTGATCAAGCCGATCATGAGCTCTTCCGGCAAGGGACAGAGTATTTGCAGGACACCTGAGGATGCCGCAGAATGCTGGAATACGGCTCTGGAAGGAGCACGTGCCAAAGGTACACGCGTCATTGTAGAAGCTTTTGTCACTTTTGAGAGTGAAATTACACTACTTACCGTCCGCTCGGTTAGCGGAACCGTATTTTGTCCGCCGATCGGCCACATCCAGAAGGATGGCGATTATGTGGAGTCCTGGCAGCCACATCAGATGAGTGAAGCGCTGCTTGCCGAAGCACAGTCGATGGCCCGGGCCGTTACGGATGAGCTTGGCGGATATGGGATTTTTGGAGTGGAGCTGTTTCTGACCCCGGACGGGGTACTGTTCAGCGAAGTATCACCCAGACCGCATGACACAGGTATGGTTACAATGATTACGCAGGATTTGTCGGAATTTGCTCTGCATGTCAGAGCCATTCTTGGATTTCCGCTGGAATCGGTACGTTTGTTAACACCGGGTGCTTCAGCTACCCTGAAGGCCGAAGGAACTGGACAAGCTTTTGCAGTAACCGGGATAGATAAGGCGCTAACCTTTCCCCGAACGCAAGTCCGTGTATTCGGCAAACCGGAGATCCGCCCTGGACGGCGGATGGCAGTAACACTCAGTTCAGCGGAAGATGTGGAAATCGCGCGGACGACGGCCAAGCAGGCGGCGTCTATGCTAAAAGTGGAGGTATACGAGGATGAACAGTAGTACTCAGGAGCAGGTACTGCAAATTCGCAAATGTGGCATGAATGATCTGGAGAGAGTTACAGCCCTTCTGCGGGAATTCGGCTATCCGACGACGCTTAGCGTGATGAAAGAGAGAATGGAAGGCATGGAGCATGATCCGCTCCACTGCACAATGGTCGCAGAACTCAATAACGAAGTTGTGGGAATGATCGGACTCCGGCAGGTGAAGTCCTATTACAAACATGCAGATTGTATTACGGAAATTACCGCGCTGATCGTATCAGAGGAACTTAGAGGACAAGGCCTTGGCAAAAGACTCGTATCCGCAGCGGAAGAATGGGCACGCCATCAAGGCTGCTGCCAGCTGTTCCTGCGAAGCGGCAACCGCGTGGAGCGTGCACCGGCACATGCCTTTTACCGCCATATCGGGTTCGAAAAGACAACAGGCTACCGCTTCAACAAAGCATTGCTATAATTCCTATACGTGACCGAACATCCCCATCCCGGCATAAGCGGGATGGTTTTTTTTATGCCGATTCACAGAATTTATAAGTCTCACACGATAACATACCCATCTATTTTCTTCTGAAACGGTAGTCCTTATTCATGATTGACAGCGACGAAGACGTTTCCTCAAGTAATTAGTGGAAAAAGAGCATCTAATTTTGCCGGAACAGACGTTTCTTGAACAGTAGTTGGAAAAAATACATTTATTTATCCACCATTCGTCACCTGGCGCTCGAATCAAGGGAGTAAGTGTTGTTATTCCACTTACAATGGTGGTGCCCAATTATATGATGAAATTAAGTGTCCAAATTCCACTTATTGTTCATGAAGCGGGATGGACCGCACCTCACCTATAGGAGTGTGATTCAGGAATGTAGCGGCGTCAGGCGGTCCGGGGAATTTCATTCTGTAATGGATTCGCACTATGTATGTACATAATATTTACTTGCAATAAATGCACTCAGCCTATATAGTGAATTGCTCCCCATATTTGACTTGATCCGCTACTGCAGCTTTCATTATTTAAACATAGATTGAGCTTACTGAATCAGCTATTATAATGCTGTAAAACTCCAAACGATATCCGAAGAGGGATGAAGCATGTATAAATTAATTCTCGCCGAAGACGAGGAAGATGTAAGAGAAGGCATTATCGCCCAGATCGACTGGGAGAAATACGGATTTGAAGTGGTGGAACAGGCGGAGAATGGCCGTGAAGCCGCAGATGCGATAGACCGGTTGCTGCCGGATGTGGTGGTTACCGATATCCAAATGCCGTTCATGAATGGACTGCAGCTGGCGGAATGGATCCGTAGCCGTCACCCTAACACGAAGATAATCATTCTGACCGGCTATGATGAATTCGAATATGCCCAGAAGGCGATTAAGCTGCAGATTGATGAATATATTCTTAAGCCCTTCTCTTCTCAGGAGCTGATTGATGTCCTGCTGAAGGTTAGAGCTGCTATTGAGACCGAGATTGCCGAGAAGGAGAATGTATTCGTGCTCAGCGAGCATTACCGCAAGAGCCTGCCGGTGCTGCGTGAGCAGTTCCTGTCCTCTCTTGTGTCACGCCGTCTGCGCTCCGTAGAAATTACCGAGAAAAGCGCAGAATATGGCATCAATCTGAGCGGGGAGCTATTTCAATCCTCTGTTATCAGCATTGATTATATCCGTCCGGACAGAAGCTCCGGCGTTCCTGAGGCCAGGCCGGTATCCCTGCGTGACACCGGGGACCGTAATCTGCAGCTCTTTGCCGTCCTGAATATTGCCGAGGAAATCTGCCAGAAGCACAGCTTCGGCAAGGTGTTCATCCACCGCGATGATGTGGTGCTGCTCTCCGTGAGCCAGGGAACCGATGAGAGCGAAATGACAGCCAGAACCTTCACCATTCTTGAAGAAATCCGCCAGAATGTACAACGTTTCCTGAAACTCACAGTGACTGCAGGTGCAGGAACGGTATGCCGGATGCCGTCCATGCTGTTCAATTCCTTCGGGGATGCACTGCAGGCACTGGATTACCGGCTGATTCTCGGCAACAACCGTGTGATCTGGATTGAGGATGTGGAGTCGAGATCCAGCCAGATGCTGGCCTATGATGAGCTGACCCAGCAGTCGCTGATCCGCACGATCAAGCTGGGTACAGTCCAGGAGCTGCGGGAAGTAGTGGACGAGCTGTTCGGGGGACTGGATACGGCGCAGGTCTCGACACAGGATTATCAGATTTTCCTGCTGGAGATCATTACATCGATTCTGCGGGTGGCCAAGGAATCCGGAAGTGAAACGAATGACTTTATCGGCTCAGGCATTTCATCGCTGACCGAGCTTAATAAGTTCAACAATATGGGGGAAGCCAAGCAGTGGATTATCACGGTGTGCAGCCGGCTGATGGATACCATTGCATCCGAGCGGCAGTCGAGCTATAAGCAGCTGATTGACCAGGCCAAGGATTATATCCGTGCCCATTATGAGGAGTCCGACATTTCCATCGGCAAGGTATGCCAGCATCTGCATATCAGCACAGGTTATTTCAGCAGTATTTTCAAGAAAGAAATGAAGATGACCTTTGTCAGCTATCTGCTGCAGATCCGGCTGGAGGCGGCGAAGGAAATGCTGCGCTCGACCGAGCTGAAGGCCTTTGAAATCGCCGAGCGGATCGGTTTTGCCGATCCGAACTATTTCAGCTTCTGCTTCCGCAAGAAATACGGACAGTCACCCAAAGAGTATAAGAACAGCTCGCGGGGAGGATAACCCATGAATAAGCCGAAGGGTACTTTCTTTCCGCTTCGCCCGCAGCCCCGCAAGAGAGGCAAAATCCGCCTGTCGTCCAAGCTGCGCAGCATTCAGCTAATTATTACCCTGACTTTTACGGCGGTCACTGTGGCAGTAGCGGTGATCGTCAGCATTATGCTGTACGGGAAGTTTGCCAACACGGCGGAGGAGAATGCCAATCTCAATATGCAGCAGATTATCGAGCAGGTGAATTATAATCTGGAGCTGTATGTTAAAGGGATGGGCAGTATTTTTGAGACGGCGGAGAAGCAGATCACCACGAGTCAATCCATTGACTCTCCGTTGCTCTATGAACGGATGTACACACTAATGAGCAGCCGCGAGGACCTGGTATCCATGGCTGTTTTTACACCACAGGGCAAATATGTAGTAGGTACGCCTGGTCAAAGCATGCGCCTGAACACTCAGCTGGAGAGCCAGAGCTGGTTCACTACGGCCAAGCGGACCTCGGAGATATCCTACTCAGCCCCGCATATTCAGAATTTGTTCAAGGGACGGTATACCTGGGTCGTATCGATCAGCAAAATGATTCAGTACAGGGAGAAGGGTGAGCTGAAAACCGGTGTCCTGCTGCTGGATTTCAATTTCAGGACGATTGATGAGCTAAGCCGGCAAGTGAAGCTCGGTAAAAGAGGATACGCTTACATTCTCGATCCGCTCGGGAATATCGTCTACCATCCGCAGCAGCAGCTGATCTATGCCGGCCTCAAATATGAGAATGTAGAGCCGGTGCTGGAATATGCCTTCCGCAGCTATCTGGATGAGTCCACCGGAGAGAAGCGGTTTATTACCGTGCGCACGCTGGCTCAGACCGGCTGGAAGATCGTCGGTGTCGCTTACTATGATGAGATTGTAACGACCAAACGCGATCTGAACCAATTTCTGTCCTGGTTCCTCGCAGTTGTCCTGGTGTGTGTAACCGCCGTATCTGTGTTCCTGTCCTGGCTGATTGCAAGTCCGATCCGCAAGCTGGAGCGTACGGTCAAGCAGGTGGGCGAGGGAGATCTCAATACCCCGATCAATGTCAGCGGCGCCTACGAGGTGGAGCAGCTGTCCAAACGCTTCAATATGATGCTCCAGCGTATCCGGCAGCTGATGGATCAGATCATCTATGAGCAGGAGACCAAACGCAAAGGCGAGCTTGAAGTCCTGCAGTCGCAGATCAACCCTCATTTTTTATACAACACACTGAATTCGGTCATCCGGCTGGCAGAGCGCGGCAAAACGGATGAGGTCGTCACGATGATTCAGTCCCTTTCGAAATTTTTCCGGATCAGTCTGAGCAAGGGCAAGAATATAATTACCATCCAGGAGGAGCTGGATCATATCCGCCATTACCTGGTGATTCAGAGCTTCCGTTTCAAAAATAAGTTCCGTTACGAAATAACGGCACAGGATGAAGTATTACAGTACCAGACGATTAAGCTGATCCTGCAGCCAATCGTTGAGAATGCACTTTACCATGGGATCGAAATGATGCCGGATGAAGGGCTGATCTCGATCAGCGCTGAGCTTCAGGATGGACTCATTATCATCAGGGTCAGTGACAACGGCCTCGGGATGTCCATGGAAACGATGAACGTGATTCTGAGCGGAGGCGTTAAAAGCGGAAGCGGGTCTGGAGTCGGCGTACGGAATGTTCATGAACGGATCGGCTTATATTATGGCCGCGAATATGGGCTTGCTTTTCAGAGCGAAATTGAGGAAGGCACAATCGTCACCATCACATTCCCGGCCCGCCTGGCCGGTGAAGGACTGGAAGAGGAGAAGGAGGAGACAAACCGGTGAGAAGCATACGTTTTTGGCTGACTCTGCTGCTGTGCGGGGTGCTCTGGATCTCCGTGTCGTCTTGCTTTAATTCGTCACCTGCTTACATCAGTACGAACAAGACGCGCAATATTCATTTGATCGTCAAGATGAATAAAGGGGATTACTGGAATACGGTGAAGCTGGGAGCGGAAGCTGCAGCGAAGGAATTCAATGTCAAGCTGACGTTCAAAGCGCCGGATTCGGAGAGTGATATCGATGAGCAGGTGGTTATGGTGGAGGAATCCATTAAAGAGAAGGCGGATGTGATTATTCTCGCTGCCAGCAGCTATATGGGACTGGCTCAGGTCGTAGACCAGGCAGCATATTACAGAATCCCTGTGATTTCAGTTGATGCGGAAGTCGGATCAGCCAGGGTACAGGCCTATGTAGGGTCGAACGGTTATGAAGCGGGACAGAAATCTGCGGAGAGGCTGATCCAGCTTTTGCAGGGATATGGCGAAGTCGGAATTATCAATTTCACCAACTCCTCTTTGAATGCGGGCCCGGGGTCTACAGGCAGCATTGATTACGGGGCCAGAGATGCGGATGAGCGCGAGAAAGGATTCCTCAATTACGCAGCCCGTTATCCGAATGTCAAAGTGGTGCAGATCTCCTACACTTCCTCAAGCACGATGGAGGCCGAGACCCTGACCCGGGAAATGCTGGAGAAGCATCCGAATCTGCGCGGGATTGCCACCTTGAATGAAATAGCATCCCAGGGAGCAGCCAAAGTCATACAAAGCTTAAAAATGGGCAACATAAAGATGGTTGCGTTTGACAGTTCCCCTTCCATGATGGAATCGCTGCAAGATGGCACGGTGCAGGCGACCGTGATCCAGAACCCTTTCAGCAACGGGTATTTAGCCGTAAAATACGCCGTAGAAGCGCTTGAAGGTGTGACTATTCCAGAGCGGGTGGACACTGGTACCAAGCTGATTGATCTGGAGAATATGCTATGGCCCGAGAACCAGAAGCTGCTGTTCCCTTTTGTCAGATAGGAGTAAATCAGATTTTAGACATTAGAATTTTCATGAAAATGAGTAGTATTTTATATTCGCAACCGTTTTCATGTAGGGCATAATAAGGATGTACCCGGGACACACCGGGATAACAAAAAAGAAATATCCTCAGGAGGTCAATTGATTATGAAAAAAATCACTTCCGTTTTACTTGCTAGTGCTTTGCTGGGTGCTGCTCTTGCAGGCTGCGGCGGCAACAATAACGCTGCTGACACTGGTAACAAAGCTAACACAGGCAACGCTCCTGCAACTGCAAACTCTGGTTCAGCTGCTGAAACTCCAAAGGTTGGCGTAGCGATCTACAAATTTGATGATACTTTCATGACGGGTGTCCGAAACGCCATTGATACTGCTGCCAAAGGCATCGCCACTGTAGATATTGTAGACAGCCAGAACTCCCAGCCTACACAAAATGACAAGGTGGATTTGTTCGTCACCAAAAAATATGACGGCATGCTGATCAACCCGGTTGACCGCACAGCTGCAGGTGTTATCATCGACAAAGCAAAAACAGCTGACATTCCGGTTGTATTCCTGAACCGCGAACCGCTTCCTGAAGATATGAAGAAATGGGATAAAGTTTATTATGTAGGCGCAAAAGCAGAAGAGTCCGGTACGATGTCCGGCCAGCTGATTGTTGACTACTGGAAGGCTCACCCTGAAGCTGACAAGAACGGCGACGGCGTGCTGCAATACGTAATGCTCAAAGGCGAACCGGGACACCAGGATGCTGAGCTGCGTACCACCTACTCCATCCAGGCTATCGAAGATGCCGGCATCAAGGTTGAGAAATTGGCTGAAGATACTGCAATGTGGGATCGCGTAAAAGGACAGGAAAAAATGGCAGCCTTCCTCGGCTCCCACGGCGACAAGATTGAAGCCGTTCTTGCCAACAACGATGACATGGCTCTCGGTGCAATTGAAGCTCTGAAAGCTCAAGGATACTTCACTGGCGACAAATACATGCCGGTAGTAGGCGTTGATGCAACTGCTCCAGCGGTTCAAGCGCTGCAAGACGGCACTATGCTCGGTACTGTACTGAACGACGCTAACAATCAGGGTAAAGCGGCAATCGTCCTGGCGTCCCTGCTGGCTAAAGGCGAAACACCTACCAAAGAAACCGTAGGCTTCGACATCACTGACAACCAATACGTATGGATCTCCTACAAAAAGATCACTAAAGACAATGTAGCTGACGCTCAATAATCGTTAGATTGCTCCAGATACAGATAAGCTTCATAAACAAAAATCCCGGAGAGTGGTCACCCGCTCTCCGGAATTCCTTTCGGGTAGGGAACAGGATGGAACCGCTGTGCCTCTCATGGAAAAAGAAAAAAAGCGTAGGGGGCGTAACAACATGGCAAATGCTGAGTTTTTGCTGGAAATGAACGGCATTACTAAAGAATTTCCCGGCGTTAAGGCGCTGGACGGAGTCAGCATAAAGGTAAGACCGGGTTCGGTTCATGCACTTATGGGCGAGAACGGTGCAGGCAAATCGACACTGATGAAATGTCTCTTTGGAATCTATTCACCGGATGCCGGTGAGATCTTCCTGGATGGCCAAAAGGCCACCATCTCTAACTCCAACGATGCACTTAAGCACGGAATTTCGATGATTCACCAGGAGCTGCACCCGGTACCTTTCCGCAGCGTCATGGAGAACATCTGGCTAGGACGTTTTCCGACCAAGGGCATCGGGCCGATTCAGTTCATTGACCACAAAAAAATGTTCACGGACACGGAAAATTTATTTAAAGATCTGGATATCGATCTGAATCCCGAAACTTTGGTGGGCAAGCTGTCCGTATCCAAGGTCCAATCCATTGAAATCGCGAAGGCTGTCTCTTTTCATTCACGCGTCATTGTCATGGATGAACCAACCTCTTCCTTAACTAGTGTAGAAGTTGAGCATTTGTTCCGGATTATCCGGGATCTGCAAAAAAGAGGCGTAGCTATTATCTATATATCTCACAAGATGGAAGAAATTCTGGAGATTTCTGATGAAGTAACCATCATGCGTGACGGTAAAAAGATCGGCACCTGGCCTTCGGCCGAGCTTACCACAGATCTGATTATCTCCAAAATGGTCGGCCGTGACCTTACTAACCGATTCCCTGAACGCACAAATGTTCCGGGCGAAGTCTACATGAAGGTGGAAGGATTGACCTCACCGGAGCCAAGATCATTCAAAGATGTATCCTTTGAGCTGAGACGTGGTGAAATTCTCGGTGTTGGCGGTCTCGTGGGTGCGCAGAGAACAGAGGTTATCGAAGCCTTATTCGGTCTCCGCGCCATTAAATCCGGCTCCATCTCCATTGAAGGCAAGAAGGTGAAGATCAATTCGCCGCAGGATGCCAAGAAGCATGGCCTGGCCCTGTTGACAGAGGAACGCCGTGTAACCGGTATCTTCCCGGTATTGTCCGTGCATGAAAACGGGGCAATCGCCAACCTTGACCATTATAAGACGCCTTACTTCCTGCTTAACGGCAAAAAGAAGAAAGAAGAAGTCGATAAAATGATCGAGAAGCTGCGTACCAAAACACCAACAACCAAAACACAAATTATGAATCTTTCCGGCGGAAATCAGCAAAAGGTGCTGCTGGCTAGATGGCTGCTTACAGAGCCTGAAGTCCTGCTGCTGGATGAGCCGACCCGAGGTATCGACGTTGGTGCCAAATTTGAAATCTATACGATTATTGCTGATCTGGCGAAGCAGGGTAAGAGCATTATCATGATTTCTTCGGAAATGCCTGAGCTGCTGGGCATGTCTGACCGTGTAATGGTGATGTCGGAAGGACGGCTTACAGGAATATTAGAAGGCGAGCAAGCTACGGAAACCGAAGTTATGCGTCTCGCTGCACAGCATTAAGGAGTACGGATAGGAGAATATGCTCGCGTAATTTTAAGGGGGATCACTACTAATGAACGTTAAAAAAGCTCAGTCCTTTGTGACTCAAAACGCAATTTACATCGTGCTGATACTGCTGATTATGGGGATCATCATATATGAACCAAGCTTCATGTCCATCAACACCCTGCGTGACGTACTGATTCAGTCGTCAACACGCGTAATTATCGCGCTGGGGGTAGCCTTTATCCTCATCACAGCGGGTACCGACTTGTCAGCAGGCCGGGTAGTTGGTTTCACGGCGGTTATTTCCGCCTCCATGCTCCAGATACCGGATTACTCACGCCGGTTCTTCCCTGATATGCCGCAGGTCCAAGTATGGCTTCCCATCCTGATTGCCATTGTTGCCGGTCTGCTCTGCGGTCTCGTCAATGGTATCATTGTCTCCAAGCTGAATGTACCGCCATTTATCGCTACCCTGGGTACCATGCTCATCGTGTACGGACTTAACTCCCTGTACTTCGATATGGACCCTAACCAATCGCAGCCAATCGGTGGTCTGCGTCCTGACTTCACCAAAATCGGCTCCGGCTTTATCGGCAGCGGCCAATATTCAATACCTTACATCGTTCTCATAGCCCTGGCGGTCGCGGCCGTGGTCTGGGTGCTGTTCAACAAAACCAAACTGGGTAAGAACATGTACGCTATCGGCGGCAACATGCAGGCTGCTAAGGTTTCCGGTATCAACGTTTCCAAGAACCTGATCTACATCTACGCTATCGCTGGTGCCCTTTACGGTCTGGCCGGTGTGCTTGAAGCTGCAAGAACAGGCGGCGCTACCAACAACTATGGTAACATGTACGAGCTTGATGCCATCGCGGCTTGCGTAGTCGGCGGCGTATCCACAACAGGCGGTATCGGTACTGTGCCGGGTGTCCTGGTCGGTGTTATCATCTTCACCCTGATCAACTACGGTCTGACCTTTATCGGCATCAGCCCTTACTACCAGCTGATCATCAAAGGCCTCATCATCATCGCAGCTGTCTCGTTCGATATGCGTAAATATTCTTCGAAGAAATAATTGTGGTTCGGTGATTAGCCGTAGCTGCGGTGAATGTTTGGACTTCCGGGTGCTGGTGCACCCGGATTTCTTGCATTCAATGTCCATGTAAGATGTAAAATGAACTGGAAATCTTAAATATCAGGTATGATCGTAACTGCGGTGAGTTTTGGACTTCCGGCCCCTGTTAGGTTTGGATTTCCTGATTTTATTCCGCTGTTTGCGGTAGAAATCCAAACAAGAGTATGCTTCCGAAGTGAGCTTTCCTTTGGAAAGCTTTCAGGCGGACGCTATCGCTCCTACAGTTCCAAAATCTCCTCCGTTACTCTTACCTTATATAGGTTAACAGTTCATAGTCCATCTCACATTTCGATTGAATGCAAGAATGGTGCTGCCGTACCTCCAGTTCCAAACTTTACCTTCGTTACTCCCATCACCTCACCGGGGTGGGAGGGAGCATCTTAAGCGTTTGCGGTATTTCGCAAACGCCTTTTGCTTTGAGATTGTTGATTTTGTCGCAACGTTGCTCCACAACCATGCCAAATATCTGCACACTTAAGTGTGCAGCACACCCGAAAAGTAACCAGGTGTATAAATGTTGTATTTGGTGCAGGATTTTATATTGAAGAGGAAGTAGTGATAGTGAAGTTGCTCTTTTTTCTCTCCAATGCCAGCGCACGTAGCTGCAGAACCCCAATAACAAGTGAAAGGGCAGGCGAAGCAGCCCTTGAACATCCGGCTAACACCCTCTGAAAGGGTGTTTTTGTGCTGCTCTTAGGGTTGCAGTTTATGCTTTGATGTAGTTTGTGCCAGTGACCTTGGTTTTGCTGCAGAAAGGTGGAGAGTAACGGAGGGGAAGTTTGGAACTGTAGGAGCGATAGCGTCCGCCTTTAGGTTTGGATTTCTACCGCGAACGCGGTCAAAATCAGGAAATCCAAACCTAACAGCGGCCGGAAGTCCAAACATTCACCGCAGTTACGGCCGCACCTTTCCTAATCTTTTAACGCATGTATGCCCTCACGCTCTTAATGCATTCGACGCTCTTAACGTATTCCACGCTCACGTTGACGCTCATACTCAAGCGTCTCGGCAGCCCCAGGCACATAAACACCCTTTCCCCCTCACTCTCATATTCTATAGGCAAATGCCTTTGTAAGGGAGAGCGACAGAATGCTGAGGATTAAGCTGAACGAGCTGGGAAAAGAGAATGACAATGGTCTGATTATGGCGGAGGTATGGCGGTGGGACGGGATCGGCTGGAATGAGGCTATTTCGCAGCAGGAGGAGGATTTCATCCGAGCGGATGATGAGCTGTTCGTGACGATCCCGGCAGAAGCGGGATTATACCGCGTAGACTACTCCAAAAAGCCGCTGGAGGCGCTTATCATCCTTCCGGAGGTAGATGCCAGCGGGCTGCGGGCGGAGCTGCTGCACCCGGCTCCTTTTAAGCTTAAAGAGGGAACCCTGTGGGGCTACATTAATAACGACGGACGAACTGTGATCGAGCCCAGATACGACTATGCGGAGGATTTCCAGGAGAATGGCCTGGCGGTAGTGCAGCGCAAGAATTACAGCGGCCTGATTGACAGCTCCGGGCGGGAGAAGGTCAAACCGCTATATTCCTTTATTGCTCCGTTTGCCGAAGGGCGGGCTGTGGTTTCGGATGCTAAGGGCTACACTTTTATTGATGAAAAAGGCAAAGAGGTCACGTCCGCGCGGTATGACTATCTGAATTCGCTGCATGAAGGCCGCGCGCTGTTCTCCAAGCAGAATACAACCGGGGGGAACTCATACTACGGATATCTGGATGCCCAAGGCAAAGAGGTGCTGCCAGCGGTGTATCTGGATGCCGGGGATTTCAATGACGGAACGGCTCTGGTCAAAGTCGCTGAGGGTGAGTACGCGCTGATTGATCCCCAGGGAACGGTGCTGCATACGTACAAATATCCATTCGTGGGGTATCCGGGGGAGGGTCTGCTGGCTTTTCAGGCTACAGAGAACGGGAAATACGGTTACCTCCACACAGACGGCAGCATTGCCATCCAGCCGCAGTTTACAGCAGCCTTGCCTTTCTCCGAAGGGCGTGCGGTAATCAACACAGCAGAGAATTACGGTAATGCTTATGGCCTGATCGACAAGCAGGGCAAAGCCATTATTCCGGCAACTTACTATGAAGTCCAGCAGCTTGGTGAGAACCGGGTTGCGCTGGGAACTCCACTTTATGCCGATCAGCCGTACCGGGGCTCACGCTATGTGATCGCAGATGCGCTTACAGGAAGAATTCTCAGTACCCATCCGCTGCTCGGGGTGAACAATTATCAGAACGGGCTAGCGTCGGTGTATGATGCCAAGGATACGTATTTTATCGATAAAAGCGGTAAAAAAGCTGCCCAGCCGCCGGTCATTGCCGGCTCAGGATCGCTATCCTTCAGCGGCAACCTGATCCGTGCGGATGTAGACCAGCGTACTGCCTACTATGACCGCAGAGGCAAGCAGGTTTGGCGGCAAAATGGGGTCATTCCGCTCAGACCGCCGTATTCCGTGCTGGAGAAGAAATATAAACCGAACAGGGATTACCTGGTCTACTATCCGGTCGTGGAAGGTATTGCCATCTCCGAAGTGTCCAGAGCCGTCAATGACAAGCTGCGCAGTCTCTCACTCGCAGAAGGTGCGGGAACTGGGGGAGCGGGGCAGGATTTCAGCTATACGGGAGATTTTGCCGTATCCTTCTTCCGCAAGAATCTGCTGGTACTGGAACTCAGCGGATACCGCTTTCCATTTGGGGCGGCACATGGGATGCCGACAATGCTCTATGAGCATATCAATTTGCGCAACGGCAAATTTTACACGCTGAGTGATCTGTTCAAGCCTGGCAGCAGATATGTGCAGAAACTCAGTGATATTGTCGGAAAACAGATTGCGAATGATCCGCAGTATTCCTATGTTTTTCCGGATACGTACAAAGGCATTACGGCTGACCAGCCTTTTTATGTAGATGGCGAAGCGCTGTATCTCTATTTTGCCCCTTATGAAATTGCTCCGTATGCTGCGGGCTTTCCAACATTCCGGATTCCGTATGCCGAAATTATGGGCCTGATCTCGACAGAAGGGGAATTCTGGCAGTCCTTTCATTAAGCGGCGGCCGGTGAAATGCCGATATTAACTATAAGAACATGCGACCGTTCTGAAGAGGACGGTTTCTTGAAATATAAGAATGTATATGCTTCACGCTCTATAGATTATCCTACTATTTCTCGCTGAAACGGTACCGTCCTTATTATGGAACGGCAAGCCGTTTCCACTTTTTTGTAGAGGAACGGACAAGCCTCAGGCCTGAAGGGAAATGTCATAATTTAGAAGCGCACAGCGGGAACTTTTATGTTACAATGACTGAGGAACAAATTACAACTTTGTAACAATTGATGTCCGCAACTCTCGGCAGCCAGGTAATTCTACAACAAGAATAAGGAGATGGCAGAATGAAAAGCAAGACTTTAAGAGCAATGATAGGTGGAAGTGTAGCCGCTGTTATGGCACTTAGCATTTCACTTCCATTACAGGCAAGCGCAGCAGCTGGAGCCACTACGGCAACCGCTTCAGATACGAATTTCGCAAAATTCATGGAATATTTCACACAGTACAATTCGAAGGCATTTGTATTTGACGGGAATACGTTCACCGTATCCCAAACCGTTATTTATAAGAATCCGGTAGCGACAGCCCCGGCAGCAACAGCTAAGCCAGTGGCTACCGCTGTACCAGTAGCGACAGCTAGACCAGTAGCCACAGCTGCGCCAGTAGCAACGGCTAAGCCTGCTGTTACACCAGCACCGACGGCTGCCCCTGTGGCCACAGCTAAGCCAGTAGCTACACCAGCTCCAGCTGTCGCAGACAGCGCTTCAAGCTACATTCAGCAGGTTGTAGCCCTGGTGAACAAAGAACGCGCTGCTGCAGGACTGGCTCCTGTCTCCGCACTGGACAGCCTGAACAAAGTGGCAGCGGCCAAGGCTACGGATATGCGTACGAACAACTATTTCTCCCATACTTCCCCGACCTATGGATCGCCTTTTGATATGATGTCCGCGTTCGGTATTACTTATCAGGCAGCCGGAGAGAATATCGCAATGGGCCAGAAAACGCCGCAGGAAGTTATGACTGCCTGGATGAACAGCCCGGGCCATAAGGCTAACATTCTGAGTACGAATTTCAACTACATCGGCGTAGGCTTTGACAATAATTACTGGGTTCAAGAATTCATCGGTAAATAATATAACAACTCAACGTAAATCAACTAACCTCTTATGCTTCATTTGTAAGGCTTCACTCGTCCTCCGGCTTGCCGGGGGACTTTTTTTGAGGTTTAGGAAATATCACAATCGTCTATGGTGGATAATAGTGGAGCGGGAATGACACTTGAAGAATGAACTCGATAGGCCCGGGCTTTGCTGGGAAATGAAATTAGTTGGATTTTGTCCATCTGCTGAAGAAGCAATGGACCGCGTTAAAACCATAGTTGGAAAAACAACACTTAAATTATGTCCTTTCACCCAAAGTAGCGAAAACTTACATTATTAGATGTTGTTTATCCACTTGCTTCCGTCCACTGCTCAGAAATTGACGAATTTTAGATACATTTTTCCACTTGTGAGAGTGGATGGAGCTTTGCGGTTTCGCACGATCAGCGCAGCGCTATAGTGCCGCCCTGCCTGCTCCACACCGTTTAGGTGGAAGCGGCGGAGGGGATTTTGGAACTGTAGGAGCGGACAACAGCGGCCGGAAGCCCAAAATCACCGCAGCCGCGCCCATCACCTAAACCCCCCGCTTTATTTGCAAATTAAGCAAAGAAGAATTATGTTTATCTACATAGTTAAGAAGTTTGTAAAATGTGGAACAATGGAGAATAGATCGGCATACGGAGGGATAGCATTGAACGATTCCAAATGGACCTGGAGGGCAGTGGGCCTGGTATCCATCCTGGCAACTTTACTTTTAATTATAGGGTTTGTGTACGCGGTAAGCGATATTATCAACCCCAAAGGGGAGACACTCCTGTCTTCCCTCCCGCAGGAAACAGCTGCACCGACAGCAGCGGCAACGGATGAATTGAACATACTGGCGCTGGGGGATTCTCTGGCCAAAGGGACCGGCGACAATTCCGGACAGGGGTTTGTGAAGCGTACGCTGGAGGCGTTATCGGCGGACGGAGGCAAGGCGGAGCTGCTCGGCAACATGGGCATTAACGGCTTAACCACAGCCGGACTGCAGAGCAAGCTTCAGGAGGAGGGTGTACAGTACGCGCTGCGCCAGGCGAATGTAATCCTGATCTCTATAGGCGGCAATGACCTGTTCCGAGGCTCGGATATTATGGGATCAGGCAGCAGTAGCGGAGAGGCAGCATCGTCAGCAGATACGGAGAATCCTACGAACGGAATAGCACCGCTCGGGACTGAATCCGCTGCGAATAACACGGTAGAAGGTTCAGCACCCGTGCCTACAGCCTCCACCGACGAATTGACTCCCGAGTCTCTGCTCTCGGCTCTGCCTGATGCATCGGGGCGGCTGGGCAGTATTCTTGACACCATTGCCGGGATTAATCCGCAGGCACAGATTTATTACGTGGGATTGTATAATCCCTTCGGAGATATTGCGGACCTGCTGGTTCCGGGCAATCAGGCTGTAACTGCCTGGAACAATGCAGCGATGGATATCATCAACACCCATAGCAATATGACACTCGTTCCGACCTTCGATTTGTTCAACCGGCATCTGAACAAGTATCTCTCGAATGATCATTTCCACCCCAACGGGGACGGTTATCAGCGGATAAGTGAACGGATTGTACAAGCTGTGCACTAGTAAGGAACACAGGGATTGGAATGGAGCCAGAACAGGAGCATTGTGAACAGAAATGAGTGCAGCAAGGAGTTGGATATCGATGGCTAAACCAATGCAAGAAGCCTCAGGGGAGGTAGTCCTGTCCGTACAAGGGGTCCGCAAAAAAATAGGCCGTAAATGGATCATAGATGATGTTACGTTTGACGTCCGGAAAGGCGAGATATTCGGTTTCCTGGGTCCCAATGGTGCCGGCAAAACAACGACAATTCGTATGCTGGTTGACCTGATCCGGCCAAGTGAAGGAACAATTACCGTCTGCGGCTACAATGTAAACCGTGACCCGGAAAAAGCATTGCAATACGTAGGCTCCATCGTCGAAAATCCCGAGGTATATACCTATCTGACAGGCTGGGAGAACCTGCAGCATTTCGCCCGCATGCAGCCCGGTGTGGACAAGGCGAGGATTGCCGAGGTTGTGGATATTGTACGGCTGGATCAGCGAATTCATGACAAGGTGAGCACGTATTCACTGGGGATGCGCCAGCGGCTGGGCATTGCCCAGGCACTCTTGGGCCGGCCACGGCTGCTGATTCTCGATGAGCCGACGAACGGCCTGGACCCGAAGGGCATCAAGGAGCTGCGCGAATTCATCCGCAAGCTGGCGGATGAAGGGCTGGCCGTGTTCGTCTCCAGCCATCTGCTGAGCGAGATTCAGCTGCTGTGCGACCGTGTGGCGATCATCAGTAAAGGGCGGGTACTCGCCGTGGGCGGTGTGGACGAGCTCGTTGCCCGCAATTCTCCATACGTCCTGTGGGAGCTGGAGCCGCTGAAGCAGGCAAGAGAACTATTAAACAGCCGGCCGGATATCCGTCTGCTGGAGCTGGATGAGGTAACACTGGACGACTCCATTATCGCAGGCATGGGAGAGAATTCCCTGATCACGGTTATGGAAGAGGAGCTAATCCCGGAAATTGTCGCCGTACTGGTTACAGATGAGGTGGAGGTCCGGGCTGTGCATAAAATCAACCCAACACTGGAACAGCTATTCTTGAAGCTAACGGAAGGTGAAACTATTGACTAACCTGCTGCCGCTCATCCGCAATGAGTGCCTCAAAATCATAAAAAAGAAACGGTTTTATGTCATCCTGCTGATTCTGCTTGTGCTTGTGCCTATGTTTACCTATGCACAGATGCGGATAGCAGAACGGAGCCGGGATAAGTTTAACTCTGACTGGAGGCTGGAGGTCCAGCAGCAGATTACCGATAACCAGAACTCCCTCGGCAGCGACCGGATTCCGGAAGAATGGAAGTCATACCGGAGGATTTTTGTTCAGCAGCTGCAGTATTATCTGGATCACGATGTGAACCCGAACGAGCCAAGCGGCGTTACCTTTACCCGTGAGTTTCTGGACAATTCCGTATCCCTGTTCATTCCTCTGCTGATTATGGCGGTGGCCTCGGATCTGGTCTCAGGAGAGAGAACAACAGGAACGATCAAGATGCTGCTGACGCGTCCGGTCAAACGCTGGAAGGTGCTGTTCAGTAAAATGACGGCCCTCATGATGTTTGTCTCCTTAATCGTCCTGTCTGCTTTTATCATCAGCTACCTGGTGTCAGGGCTGGCTTTTGGATATAAAGGATTCGATGTTCCGGTGTTCACTGGCTTTCAGCTAAGCGGGGATACGGTCGATATGACCACGGTTCACGCCGTGCCGCAATGGAAATACCTGCTGATGCAGGGCGGTCTGATCTGGTTCGTCAGCGTAGTTGTTGCTCTGCTGGCCTTCATGGTGTCGGTTCTGGTACGCAGTACGGCAGCCAGTATCGTGGTGATGATGGCGGCGCTGATTGCAGGCACGATCCTGACGAATATGGCTTCAGCCTGGACTGCGGCCAAATATTTATTTATGGTTAATATGGGGCTTACCGGGTATTTAGCAGGTACTCCCGCACCGATTGAGGGCATGACACTGGCATTTTCGATGGCGGTATTGGCGATTTGGGGACTGGCTGCAGTAATCATTTCATTCGCCGTCTTTACGAAACGGGATATTTTGAATTAGAATGTACAAAGTGAACGAAAACGTTTGTTTGCATTTTATAGAGATAGTGACACAAGAAGGAGGAGCATGAATGCTCGAACAGATCGATATGTTTGCAAAAGTCTCTAAGAACGCCGAAGTTGGCCGGACTGGATACGATGCTGACGACATTCAGGTGCTCGAAGGTCTGGTTGCGGTCCGCAAACGGCCCGGCATGTATATTGGCAGTACGAGTTCCTCGGGACTGCACCATTTAGTATGGGAAATAGTGGACAATGCCGTAGATGAGCATTTGGCCAAGTTTTGCTCGAAGATTGATATCACACTCCGCAAGGACGGATCGGTCACCGTAATTGACAACGGACGGGGAATTCCGACCGGAATGCACAAGACGGGAGTGCCGACTCCGCAGGTTGTTTTCACCATTCTGCATGCGGGTGGTAAATTCGGAGGCTCCGGCTATAAGAAATCGGGCGGTCTGCACGGCGTAGGGGCATCAGTAACCAATGCTTTGTCCGAGTGGCTGGAAGTGGAGATTTACCGTGAAGGCAAGATCCACCGGCAACGCTTCGAATATTGGGTCGACAAAAACGGGAAAGAACATGTCGGCGAGCCTGTGACTGGCCTTGAGGTACTGGGAAATACGAATAAGACCGGTTCGAAGATCACCTTCAAGCCGGATATTCGCGTCTTCCCGACTGGCATTTCACTGAATTACGATACACTTGCGGAACGGGTGCAGGAGATCGCCTTCCTGAACTCGGGCCTGCGGATCAACCTCAGCGATGAGCGGAGCGGGCGGCAGGATGAGTTCTTTTATGAGGGCGGCGCGAGCCAGTTTGTACAGTTCCTCAATGAGGGTAAGGATGTCTTGCATGATGTGGTTCATTTCAGCTCCGAGAAGGATGAGATTGAAGTGGAAATTGCGCTGCAATACAATGCGGGGTACACGGAGACCATTGCTTCTTTCGTCAACTCGATTCCTACGCGCAGCGGCGGGACGCATGAGACCGGCTTCAAGACAGCCTATACACGTGTGCTGAACGACTATGCCCGGCGGACGCAGCTGCTTAAGGAGAAGGATAAGAATCTGGAGGGCAATGATCTCCGCGAGGGAATGATGGCGGTCATCAGCATTAAGATGTCGGATGTGGAATTTGTCGGACAGACGAAGGATCAGCTGGGAAGTGCTTCTGCCCGCAGTGCCGTGGACTTTATTGTCTCGGAGAAAATGGCGCGCTTCCTCGAGGAGAATCCCCAGGTCGCGCAGAGCCTGCTCAAGAAATCGATCCAGGCTTCCAAGGCGCGCGAAGCGGCCCGCAAAGCCCGCGATGAAATCCGCAGCGGCAAGAAACGCAGCGAGAGCTCGAATCTTGGCGGCAAGCTGTCGCCTGCACAATCCAAGGATGTTACGCGTACCGAAATCTTCATCGTAGAAGGCGACTCCGCCGGAGGCTCAGCCAAGCAGGGCCGTGATTCGAAGATTCAGGCCATTCTTCCTCTGAAGGGGAAGCCGATGAATCCGGAGAAGGCCAAGCTGCTGGATATCTTGAAGAACGATGAATACAAGGCGATTATATCGGCGATTGGTGCGGGCATAGGTCCTGATTTTGCCGTGGAAGACAGCAATTATTCCAAAATTATCATTATGACCGATGCCGATACGGACGGTGCGCATATTCAGGTGCTGCTGCTGACCTTCTTCTACCGCTACATGAAGCCTCTGATCGATGCCGGCAAGGTCTTCATTGCCCAGCCTCCGCTGTATAAGCTGACGCGTAAATCGGGTAAGCTGGAAACCGTCCGCTACGCCTGGAGTGATGAGGAGCTGCAGAATTACCTGAAGGAATTCGGCAAGAATTTCGAGCTGCAGCGGTACAAGGGACTCGGTGAGATGAACCCGGACCAGCTGTGGGAAACAACGATGAATCCGGATTCCCGCACGCTGCTGCAGGTGCAGATCGAGGATGCCGCCAAGGCGGAACGCCGCGTCTCCACACTGATGGGCGACAAGGTTGATCCGCGTAAGCGCTGGATCGTCGAGAACGTCGACTTTACAGAGATAGTAGAGTAGGGGTTAGTGGGGAAGTAACGATTACTTCCGCTGTTTTTAATTTTTTGATGATCGGTTTACGCGCAGCGGTTGGTTCTTGAATTCAATGGATGGTGAACTATGTCTTGATAAACTGATACAAGGGAAAGTAACGGAGGGGATTTTGGAACTGTAGGAGCGTTAGCGTCCGCCTTTGTATTTAGATTTCATCCGCTATATAGCTTGAACTGAAGAAGACAATAACAGATGAGAATAACGGAGGGGAATTTTGGAACTGTAGGAGCGACAGCGTCCGCCTTTGTCACCGGATTTCAATCGCTATAAGCGGTAAGAATCAAGAAATCCGGAGACAACAGCGGCCGGAAGTCCAAACATTCACCGCAGTTATGAACAACATCTCATTGGATTCATTTTAAGTTCAATCTATTAAGCGTATGACTAGAATCTAAATATAACAGCGGCCGAAAGTCCAAACTCACCGCAGTTACGACTTACCTGTTATCAAAATTTTGTTTGGTTTTTGAATTTAATAACGCAAGAGCGCAGCGGTCAGATCATCAATATTTAAAGACGTGGACAGATTGAGGAACAGAAGGTGAATAGGGAATGAGCAGTTTATCAGAGCAATTTTTGCCGGCTTTTCTGGAAGAGGTCGTTGGTGACCGATTTGGCCGGTATTCCAAATATATCATTCAGGACCGGGCGATTCCGGACGTCCGCGACGGGCTGAAGCCCGTGCAGCGCCGGATTCTGTACGCGATGTACGATTCGGGCAACACGCCGGATAAGCCATACCGCAAGTCGGCCAAAACAGTCGGTGACGTCATGGGTAACTACCATCCCCATGGAGATTCCTCGATCTACGACGGGATGGTCCGGATGGCTCAGCCCTGGAAGATGGGACATGTGCTTGTCGACGGACACGGCAACTGGGGTTCAATGGATGATGACCCTGCAGCAGCTATGCGTTATACAGAAGCGCGCCTGTCTCCAATCGCTTTGGAGATGATGCGTGATATTGAAAAACGCACCGTGCTTTTCAAAGACAATTTCGATAATACGGCAAAGGAGCCGGTCGTGGTTCCATCCCGGTATCCGAATCTGCTTGTCAACGGGACGAGCGGGATCTCTGCCGGGTTCGCCACGGAAATTCCGCCGCATAACCTGCGTGAAGTCATCGATGCCTGTATCGCTGTCATGCAGAAGCCGGACATCGCGCTGGAGGACATCATGACCTTCATCAAAGGTCCAGACTTCCCTACGGGCGGAACGATTATGGGCGGCGATGGCATTATGGATGCGTACCGTACTGGTAAAGGCCGCATCTACCTGCGTTCGAAGACGGAGATTGAGAACCTGCGCGGCGGCAAGCAGCAGATTGTTATTACCGAAGTGCCTTTCCAGATTGTGAAGTCACGGCTCGTGACCTCCATGGAGAACATCCGCCTGGAGAAGAAGATCGAAGGCATTGCCGAAGTCCGCGACGAGAGTGGCCGTGAGGGTCTGCGGATTGTGGTTGAGCTGAAGAAGGAAGCCGATGCGAATGGTATTCTGGCCTACCTGCTCAAAAAAACCGATCTGCAGATCACCTATAACTTCAACATGGTGGCCATCGTTAACAAGGCTCCGCAGCAGCTCGGCCTGAAGTCGATCCTTGAAGCCTATATCGCCCATCAGCGTGAAGTGGTTACCCACCGCACCCAGTTTGATCTGGAGCGTGCAGAGGACCGGGCCCATGTCCTGGAAGGGCTGGTTAAAGCTCTGAACATTCTGGATGAAGTCATCGCCGCAATCAAGGCATCGAAGAATCGCCAGGATGCCCAGAATAATCTCGTGTGGATGTTCGGCTTCAGCGAACGCCAGGCCGATTCGATCCTTACCTTGCAGTTATACCGGTTAACCAATCTGGAGATTCATTCGCTCCAGAAGGAGCTTGATGAGATGCATGCCAAGATTGCTGTCCTGCAGGGCATTCTGGACAGTGACAAGAAGCTGGTGGCCGTCATCCGCAAAGAACTGCTCGAGATCCGTGATAAATACGGGATCGACCGCCGTTCACTGATTCAGGGTGAAGTGGAGGAATTGAAGGTCAGCATGGAGGTTCTCGTGAATGCCGAGGATGTGCTGGTCGCCATTTCTGAGGGTGGCTATATCAAGCGGACAGGCATGCCATCCTTCACCCGTTCAGGCGGAGAGCGCCACGCATCGGGTGTCAAGGACGGCGACCATATCGTCAGGCTGTTGGACCTGAATACCCGGGACAGCCTGCTTGTGTTCACCCGCAAGGGCCAATACTTCCTGCTTCCGGTTCATCAGATACCGGAATTCAAATGGAAGGAGCCTGGTACGGCGATTGTGAACGTGATCGGTCTCGCCAAGGGTGATGGCATTGTCAGTGTGCTGCCGGTCGGCAACCTGGAGGACCCGCTGGCAAGTCTGGTCTTCGTCACCCGTAAGGGGCAGGTGAAGCGTACAGAGCTCAAGGAGTACTCTACAAGCCGTTCCGGAGCCGTAGCCGCCTGTAAGGTAGCTGACGGTGATGAGATCATTACAGTGGCGCTGAGCAGCGGAGACAAGGACATCGTGCTTGTGACCCGTGAAGGGATGAGTATCCGCTTCCGGGAGAGTGAAGTTAACCCTATGGGCCGTGTGGCCACAGGGGTAAGAGGGATTCAGTTGCGAGAAGGCGACGAGGTCGTCTCCAGCTTCTGGGTCAGTGAGGACGAAGGGGAGATTCTTGCGGTTACCGAGATTGGCTATGCCAAACGCTCTCTATTGCTGGATTACCCTTCACAGAGCCGCGGAGGCAAAGGGATGCCGACATTCGAGTTCAAAGAAGGCAAACGGGTTCGCCCGAACGGCAGCAGACTTGTGGGGGCCTTCTACTGCAAAGAGCCGGTGGAGCTGACCGCTATCACCCAGAGCGGTGCGGTTCATACCTTCTCCTCCGAATCGGCACCGATTGGTGAGCGCCGTTCCATCGGCAAGCAGCTGGTTGCTGTCGAGAAGAAGGATGAGATCATCAGCCTGTACCCGGCAGTCAAATAGCCGGGGCAGAAGCTTATAATATTAATTAATTTAAACGGCGTCCGGCTGCTCAATTTTAAAGAGCTCCGAACGCCGTCTATTTGTATTAACCTGGGATTTACAAGTTTGATCAGGCAACGGAGAATTACACGGTTCGCTCCGAGACACGTCAAACAGTGTATAGAATGATTACTTTTGCAGGTATTACAACTTAGATTCATGGATTCCAAGGTATAATCAGCAGTCACTCCATCACCACCACAAACAGCGGGTTCATTGAGAAATCTGTAAGTGCGTACCTTAAATTCACTAGCGGCCGTGATTTTATTTTTTTCTTTTGCAGGAAATGGAATTTATTTCGCGAAAATGTTTAGGTATACCGGATAGAGATCCGCAGGGAAAGGAAGGAATAAGTGTGCACTCCACTGAATTCAGTAAAATCTGGCATAAGATATTAAAGGACTATAAGCTACATATGGATAGCAAGCTTGCCCCTACACTGACCGATGCCCAGCTTACCGTACTGGAATTGCTGCAGGAACGTGACGCGATGAAACCTTCTGATTTGGCTCCGCATCTGGCCACCAGCCCGGCGGCTGTAACTATGCTGCTTGACCGGATGGAGAAACATAATCTGATTATCCGTGAACGCGATGCCTCCGACAGGCGGATCGTCTGGGTAAGCATCACCGAGACTGGCAAGAACGAGACCTCTCGCGGACTGAAGATCCGCAGCGATTTTTTTGCCGAAGCGCTCGATCCCATTTCATCACATAACCAGCAGCTGCTGCTCTATCTGATGGGGAAGATGGCGGTAGCTCCGGCTCCGGAAGGTTCGACTCCTTAATAGATGTCCAGTGTTGACCTCATATAGATGCATACACACAAAAGCAGGCTGTCCGTTACCGGATAGCCTGCTTTTGGTTCTGCGGGGTCCACAGATTCCAGGGATAGGTCTGTGGAGGCAGGGAGATCAATTCAACTTCCTCTTTGGTCACCGGATGCGGGAACCCGACAAGTGCTGACCACAGCGCAATCTGCTGGCCGGGTCTGTTCACTGCGGCCCCATACTTCTGATCTCCGTACAGCGGGCAGCCGATGCCGCTCAGCTGTACGCGGATCTGGTGGGAGCGTCCGGTAAGCAGATCGATCTTGAGTAGGGTGTAGCCCTCAGCGCTGCCGAGCACCGTATAATCGAGAATCGCTTCCTTGCCTCCCGGTGTTCCTGTGCGGACAATACTGACCGTGTTGCTCCGCTCATCCTTCAGCAGCGTATTAATCAGCCGGCCCTGGGAGGCAGGGGGCTTGCCATGAACGACGGTCAGGTACACCTTGTGGAAGGCGTGTGTGCGAACACTCTCAGACAGCCGTGAGGCTGCCTTCGAAGTCTTGGCGAAGATCATCGCGCCGCCTACAGGCCGGTCCAGCCGGTGAACGAGGCCCATGAAGACATTCCCCGGCTTGGCGAAACGTTCCTTCACATCTTCCTTCAGCAGGGTCAGCAGATCCGCATCGCCTGTAGCATCCTCCTGCACCGGAATATTAACGGGCTTCACGATGCCGAGCAGATGGTTGTCCTCATACAGAATTTCAAACCGGGATTGTCCGCTGCCGGACACCCCGGATGTTCCGTTGTTCTGCGCGGTCATGGCTTACGCCTCCCAGCGGCCCAGAATTCCGCAAGGCAGATTCATGCCTGAGGAGGTGATCGGCAGTCCGATCTCACCGGAGGTAAGCTTACCGCCGTAGCGCTTGCCCATCGTCATCGACAGCATGTTGCGCAGTACGGTAGGTGAAATGCCGGTAGTGTAGGAGTTAATCAGCATGAACAGGGGCCGATCGCTCATAATCTCCATGCAGCTCTCCAGGAACGGATAGAGACTGGCTTCGAGCTTCCACATTTCGCCGCCCGGGCCTCTTCCGTAGGAAGGCGGGTCCATGATAATCGCATCATATTTGCTGCCGCGGCGCTGTTCACGCTGCACGAACTTGAATACATCATCTGTAATGTAGCGGACCGGCTTGTCGGCAAGCCCGGATAAGGCTACATTCTCCTTGGCCCACTGAACCATACCCTTAGCTGCATCGACATGAACTACGGAGGCTCCGGCACTTGCCGCTGCAACGGTTGCTCCGCCGGTATATGCGAACAGGTTAAGCACGGAAATTGGGCGGTTAGCCGCAGCGATCTTGTCCATCATCCAGCGCCAGTTGGCCGCCTGCTCAGGGAAGAGACCCGTGTGCTTAAAGTTCGTCGGACGGAGATGGAACTTCAGCTTGCCGTAGCTGATTTTCCAGTCATCCGGAATGCTTTTCTTCATTTCCCATTGCCCGCCCCCGGCGGAACTGCGGTGATAGTGTCCGTGCACATCACGCCATTTGGCACTCTCGCTGGCCAGCGGCCAGATGATTTGCGGATCCGGGCGGCGCAGGATAATATCGCCCCAGCGTTCCAGCTTTTCTCCGCCACCGGTATCAATCACTTCATAGTCCTTCCAGTCACTTGCTATATACATTATTAATCCATCCTTCAAAAAGTCATTTAGCCTTTATTGTACAACATTTAAGCCTGCTGCTACAAACAAATTGGTTGCAAAGCTGCGACTCTTCTCATTTTAGCCAAGAGATCACCGGTGTATGATATTGCCATAAAAGTATAGGAGAGCAGGCTGAACCGTGGCAGTTTCGAAGACAAAGTCCCGGATGACCGTGCAGGTAGTGCTGCTGGCACTTCCTGCACGGATTGTGTATGATCAGATTACACGTGGACCGACGGAATTAGTAAACAGTTCCCGGAAGATATCAGGCTTCGTGACAAGATCAAACCCAATAGTGAATTTACTACAGGCTATTAAAATATATCAGCTTAGGCGCAGATGAACGGCTAACTCCGTCCCTTGCAGCCTGAGCATAACGAAGGTGAGGCCGGATGTTATGTTCAACCTCTCGGAGTTGTACCATCCGATTACAGCGAACCCGGCCGGAGGCGGCGAGTACCGGCCCGGCAGGCTGCTGCAGCCGTACATCCGTTGTTTCTGGGGTTCTGTATCACCAACGGCGGAACCGCTGGATGCACAGTCCGTTGGAATTACAGAAGGGAATAACGGAGCAGATATAAGTGAAACTGAAAGTGAAAGTAAAAGTGTTTTCAGTAACCGGCCGGAAACGATCATACCGGATAGTTGTATGGACATCATATGGGAATGGGACGAGCGTACAGGGGAGTCTGGCGGGATTTTTTGCGGCATTAACGATGCCCCGTTTGAAGTGGGACAAGCCCGCCAGCCTGCGGGGAAACAGCGTTTCGCCATCCGGTTTCATTTCTGGGCGGTTCATCTGTTTGCAGATGAGCAGCTGCAGGATGTGCTGAATGTTCATGCTCCGGTGGAGCAATACTTCCGTTCCTTCCGTATGGAGCTGGGAGACAAGCTGCGGGGGACTCACACGATGTCTGAACGCATCGCCATCGCAGAGGTATTCCTCCTGCGGAGACTGGATTATGCCGGCCGCAGCAGTGACGGGATGATGAATGCTGTCCACAGGATGCTTAAATCCCGCGGGGTGGTGAGTGCAGGGGAGCTGGAGCTTAGCTCTGGCCTTAGCAGCCGCCAGCTTGAACGCCTGTTCCGCCGGCATATCGGACTTCCTCCCAAAAAGGTGGCAGATCTTGTCCGCTTCCAGAATGCCTGGCTGGAGCTGTACCGGACTCCGCTGCACAGAGGCGGGCTGCAGGATATTGTATTTGCTTACGGCTACAGCCACCAGTCGCATTTCATCAACAATTTCCGCAAATTCGCCGGCAGAACGCCGCTGGATGCCCTGAGCTATGCGCGGAGCTGAATGTCGTTTTTTTGCAATACAGGCCCGGCAGGGCAGAAGTACAATGAGTTCAGACAGGCTAATCACGGCCGGATCATAATACAGCTACAGAACGGAAGGAGATTTAACTTATGATAACAAGTTTTGACGGCATCAATCTGTACAGCAAGGACCCGGCGGCGCTCGCGGCATTCTATTCCGAGGTGCTGGGAGTCCCGATTCCGTTTGAAGGCTTTGGACAGTATGACGGCGCGAAGATTGGTTTCGACCGCAGACAGCCGGGGCTGATTATCTGGGACGAGAGCAAATGGGGCAAGCACACGACAGGAGTCGTTAATCTGGTATTCTCCTGCAGCAGCCTGGATGAAACCTATGAGCAGCTTAAGGGGAAAGGGCTGGATTGTCAGCCTCCGGTGACGATGGAATACGGCGGGAAAGAAATGAATTTCCGAGATCCGGACGGCAACGGCATTACCCTGCTTGAAGGCGGATATTTGGAGGTTTAGCGCATGAAGCTGGGAGCAATCGCCCTGTGCGTGGATGATATGGAGAAGATGGTCCGGTTCTACAGAGATTTAATGAGGATGGAACTGGACTATGACGGCGGCGGGTTTACAGGAGTCAGGACAGCAGGAGGCATCTATTTCAATTTGTGTGAGCGTGCACTGTTCGAGAGCCAGTTATCGAGGAAGTTTGACTATCCCGGCGGGTTGAACGGTACGATGGAAATCACTTTTGGTGTGCCACACTTTACAGATGTCGATCTGGAATATGACAGGCTGATAGAGGCCGGTGTCCAACCGGTGTACCCGCCTACAACTGAACCATACGGACTGCGAATCTGTTACGTCGCTGATCCGGAAGGGAATCTGATCGAGATTTGTTCGGACGGCAAAGGAGAATAGGTTAGGCCTTCTTCACTGCATTTCATCTGAAAATATGGATATATACCAGCGGCAATGCCGGACAGCAGTTCAAGTCCGGCATTGCCGCTGGTTCTGTTATCGGGGACAAAAGTGCCTAAATTCCGGAGCGGCTAGCTTTTAAAATATTGACAATGATAATCATTATCAAATAGAATGGGATTAGCAAAACATGGTTGCCTTTTGAGATGGACTATACAGAATACATTTCATATTTACCTTGGGAGGACAGAGTGATGGCTAAGGTGCTAGTGGCATATGCCAGCCTGACAGGCAATACGGAGGAAATCGCTGAACTGATTGTGGAAGGGATACGCCAGGCAGGCGGAGAGGCCGTGCTGAAATCGGTCACTGACTGCAATGCGGATGAGATAAAGGCTTATGAGGCTGTGCTGCTGGGTGCGTATACCTGGGGGGACGGCGAGCTGCCGGATGAATTCCTTGACTTCTATGAAGAGCTGGATGAGCTCGACCTCAGCTCCTGCAAGGCTGCCGCCTTCGGAAGCGGAGATACCGGTTATGAAATCTACTGCGGAGCGGTTGATCAGATTGAAGAGAAGCTGAAGGAACACGGTGCCGAGATCGTACAAGCCAGTCTGAAGATTGAGTACGGGCCGAACGCAGCAGAGAAAGAGGCTTGCCGCAGCTTCGGACGCCAGTTCATCGAGACCTGCGCGGCGGTTTCTTAAGGATGGGCGCCGGGGCAGGATGCTTCGCAGGAAAGATGCAGGATGCAGGGACTGTCCGCTACAGCCGGCTGAATGATTTCCGGATGGAGCATATCATGCTGGGCGGAGCAGAGATGAACGGCAGCGGAGCTCCGGCCACGGGAATTCCCCGCTGGAGACAGCAGGTCCAGTACGCGGTCGGACATACGCTTAATGACTTCTACAGTCTGCAGCCTGAGGTGCGCCGGGAGACGCCTGTGCAATTTCTGCTGGAGCGCCGCTGGCCGCCGAAGGGTCATGCTTTTCCTTCCCTGATGCATTATTGGGATATCAAGCAAACGGTTGCCGATGAGCTGACGCGGATTGTTGCCGGCAATCATACCGGTGAGATTCCGGTAATGCTGTATGAGCAGTGGCATGTTCCTGTACCGGAGCTGGCGATCGAGCTGGCGATGATTTTCCAGCTTGCCTGGAACTCAGGGCAGGAGGGGCGTTGTCTGAACATCCAGAAATTTATGGTAAACGGGAATGAGGATGTAATCACCGGTTTTCTGCATATGGCCAGTGTCTTCTGCCATCAGGCCTACGGGAAACCGGCAGAAACGATCGGAATCTATTCGCTTCTGGATGGACGCCGGCATATCTTTGACGGAGCGGGTATCCCACTGCAGGAGTCGCTCGACTATGTGCGTCTGCTGTCTGTGTTCCTGGAACGGGAAGAGCATGTGGAAGGCTGCATGAAATACGGCAGCCGCCGGAACGACCGGGATGAGCCTATCTTTCGCGGATACGGGCTGATGTAGGCAGGAGAACTTCGGCGTAATCCTTGCAGGGGGCGTTCAAAGAAGATATGGTTAAGCCACAGGAGGTGTCCTTGGCCTATGTCTGAAGGAATTAGAACCTACAACACCGGAGTGGAAGCGACACTCGAAGTGATTGGGGGCAAGTGGAAACCGGTCATTTTGTTCTTGCTCACCTTTGGGAAGAAGCGCAACGGGGAGTTCATCAGCCAAATGCCGTTCATTACACAGAAGGTGCTTACGCAGCAATTGCGGGAACTGGAAGCGGACGGGGTGATCACAAGAACCTCGTATAATGTGGTGCCTCCCAGAGTGGAGTATGAGCTGACCGACTATGGCTGGAGCCTCAAGGAGATTCTGCATCTGATGTGCAGATGGGGCGATGCCCATGTCGAAAGGGTTTACGGGGATACGGCAGTTGTGCTCTCCCAAACGCAGAAGGAAGAATAGAACAGCCGGTCTCTGAATTTCAGAGACCGGCTGTTCTGCGCGGATCAGGGAATGATCCGGCGGTGGCGGAGATCCGCAAAGATGTCCATAAACATGGCTTCCGTATCCATAAACTCAAGGAACCCTGCCCGGCGTGATTTGGTGCTGTCGGCAAAGAAATCATAGTCCCAGGAGAATACAAAATCACCGAAGGCCCACGAGGAGACACTTGCATAGCTGTTCTGCTCCAGCCCGTATTTCTCGACCATACGGTTCCAGAGCGGCTCTTTGTCCTGCATAACCATCGATAGGGACATCGGGAGCGGGGGCGCCGTGTCCAGATTGAAGCTGGAGGCAATCTTAGGCCACAGCTCGTTCCAGCGGAATAGATCGCCGTTGGTGATATTGAAGGCCTGATTGGCACAGCGCGGTTCTGTTGCTGCCCACACTGTTGCTCTGGCAAGCAGACCGGCATCTGTCATCTCAAGCAGGCTGTGATAAGCGCCCGGCTTGCCGGGGAAGCGCAGCGGAATTCCCAGCTCCTTCGACATGGAGGCATAAATGGCGATTACCATCGCCAGGTTCATGGGATTACCGAGAGCGTATCCGCAGACGACGGAAGGCCGCAGGGCCGACCAGGTCCAGCTTTTGCCAGACTGCTTCTCTTCCAGATAATCCTGCTGCGCAATATTGAATTCCGGCGGCATATGATTGGCATCGGTTTCGCGTGCCGGTGTTTTGAACGGGCCGAGATGCGCGCCATATACCTTATATCCCTGCATGAGGCTGATGTGCCGGAGCTTGTGCGCCGCAGGTTCAACCGCCTCAACCGCGTGAACAAGCATAGCCAGATTAGGCGCGACCAGCTCTGCCCAGGTAGGCCGGTCCTGATACGCGGCATAGAATATATGCGTCACTTCCGCCAAGCCGCCAAGCTTCTGCCGGCTCTCCGATGGGTCCAGTAAATCAGCAGCTATATAACGCACACGGCTGGTGTCCTGACCTCCCCGGCGCGACACGCCGATGATATCCCAATCAGGAAGCGCAGCCAGATGATTAATCAGGTTACGTCCGATGACGCCGTTCGCGCCGATTACAAGTGCTGTTTTACGTAAGTCTGAATCTAAAGGGTTCATGTGCAGTTCTCCTTCACTAAGTATTCCATCATTATGTATTGCCGCAGGAATACTGAACAGTACGCACTTTAAGGTCATATAGGAACCTTGAGGTAACATAAGGACAACAAAAAGCATCCTTTCCTGAGGGCTGATCCGGCCCGGAGGAAAGAATGCTTGACTGTCGGTAACTATAATTCTGAACAGTTGTTAAATGTGCTTACAATGATGCTTAAGGTTCAGAGCGCAGAACGGTAGTAATCCTGCTGGTTCAGAATGACGAACCCGCAGCTCTCATAGAGCTTCAGCGCATTCGGATTATCCAGGGCCACCTCAAGATTCACGTTGTTGTAATTCCGCCGTTCCCGCTCAATGGTCTGCATCAGGGCGCTCCGGCCGATGCCGAGGCCCCGCAGGTTCTTGTCTACGGTAAGGCCGAAAATCCAGGTCTCGTTGTCTTCGGACCACAGCCGCATTTTGCCGGCCGGCCGGCCGTTCATTTCGATGATAATATGCTCCTGTGAGCCTTCGAGCTCAAGCTGCGCGTACGTTTCGGTGGCGTCTTCCTCGGTCATGTTGAATCCGTCGCAGTCGAAGGCGATTAATACCGGAATCTCATCGGCACGTGCAGGCCGTAGCATAACGTTACCGGCGGCTGAACTTGCTTCAGAGGCCCCGCGATTCTTGGCTGCGTCATCCCATTTCATCTGAAATTCCGCGTGACTGAATTCCAGCGGCAGTGTCTTCAGATAAGCAGTACCTGAGGCAGAGGCCGCGGGCGTATTCAACAGCAGCGTCTTAATCTTACTGCGTGAGATGAGGGTCTGCGCCCGTTGCCAGAGTGAGCTGAAGATGCCCCGGCGGCGGTATCCCGGCCGTACCATACCGCAGACCTCCATATCACCGCCGATATTGTATAACCCGATGAAGCCGACCAGCAGCTCCTCTTCATAGGTCACCAGCCATTCCACTCCGCCTGTTCCGGCCGGTAGCCGCAGCATGTCCCAATTCAGTTTGAGTGTGATGCCTTCGTATTGCTCGCAGCGCTGCTGCAGTTCTTCTATTTCTTTCAGTGTATCAGCCGTAGTCAATCTAACTTCCCCCTATGTCAGCAGATCCCGGTACTCCGTGTGCTTCTCGAATTGATGGGCCGCATACGGGCACTCAGGCACTATTTTAACTTTCTCTTCCCGGGCCAGGTCAACGACCGCCCGCACAAGCTTCTCCCCGGCACCCTGACCGCGCAGCTCTTCGGAGACATAGGTATGATCAATCACGAGGTTACCTGTAGCCTCTTCCGTTCTGTATGTAATCTCGGCAAGGTCCTTACCGTCACCAGCTATATAGAAACGTCCTTCTCCCTTAGCAATCTGTTCCATGTTTCTTCACTCCATTCCGGTGTATTGCCTATATTTTACTACCCTGCCCGGCAAAAAGCGAGAAAAGGCATGGCAGGAATGCCAGCAATAAGACATGCGTATTCCATAAACAGCTGGACCGCACAGCGGAACATGTCAAAGCAGTGGACGACATCAGTAGTAAGCTTCGTCCGGGCGAGACGTTCGGCCTTGTCATCGAATCCTGCACTGCAAAAGCACTGTGGGACGGCCAGTGCTGCGGCTGACGGATATTCCGAGCCCGGCGAATCCGCCGTCCTGCTGTAAATTCCATATGCGCTGCCCTTTCGCCGTAGTGGTCTGTAGTTGGAGATTCCACTGTTCCGGGACGCGGGCGATGGCCATTTTGCAGCCTGTATTTTAGTATAAAATATATTAAATATGGATTTAAATTGAATATCCACCTATTTTGACTTGCCTACTTCCCAGTGCTATACTGATTCCACAGCAGGCAAATATGGTTAATAAGAGACTGATTAGACTTAAGACATCTAATTGGTCTTGTTTTTTATTACCTAAGCAATAAGCCAGTATTGTACGAAGAATCATTACTTGCAGCTATGCTGACACCACTTGGCGGATGCTTGCAGGGCCAGCTTTGTTCAGCATCAGAAGCTGCCCCTGAAAGTGTGTACCGCTAAAAAACCTTTAGGAGGAATATCATGAATACCACAGTACGCTTGACAGAAAGATCCGGCTCTACCTCTTCCCAGCGCAGCAAAGGCCTTGTACCGGTCGTCGTCTACGGTGCAGGTTCAGATACCCAGTCCTTTACAGCAGAAGCCAAAACACTCAATGAGATTCTCGGCAAAAACCCGCGGGCCATCCTGAAAGTGGAATTCCCCGGTTCAGGCTCCAAAAATGCGGTCATTCAGGAAGTACAGCGCCAGCCGCTGTCACGTTCCTTGCTCCATGTAGACTTGCAGCAGATTGATATGAAGGCAGAACTCGACACCAAGGTTGCGTTCCACTTCACCTGCGATCCTGTCGGTGTCAAGAGCGGCGGTGTCCAGCAGGTAGAGCTCTACGAGCTGGATATCCGTACCTTGCCGGACAAGCTGACCGCTTCCTTCGAGGTGGATATCAGCGGACTGGACATCGGTGATCAGTTGCTGGTCTCCGATCTGCCGAAGCATGAAGGCTGGGAGATCCTTACCCCTGAGGATACGCTGATCGTGCGGATCTCACCTCCACTTGTCCTTGAAGAGCCTGCGGATACAGCTGCTGCTGAACCAGTAGCGGCAGAAGCAGCTGACGAAGGTAAGACAGAAGAGTAACTTATTATATATTTATAGTCCAGTTCATTGGACAAGCCGCACCACAGCCCGTTTAGTCTGGCTGATATGCGGATCATAAGCTTGATCAACCGGGAGCAGACATATCCTCATCAGGGAGTTGTCTGCTCTTTTTTGCTAAAAGCTGAATCCTGCAATCATCTAATATACATTGTGAAATTAAGGGAGAGTGCATTCATGAATCTGAATATCGTTAAGCTGGTCACCGGCTCCAATGCCAAGCTGGATGAAGCCTCGCCGCAGGCGACGGTGAAGATCTCCTGCAGCAGCTCACCGGCGGAGCTGGATATCAGCTGTTTCATGGTCGGGGAGAACGGCAAGGTTACGTCCGATGATTATTTCATCTTCTACAACCAGCCCGCCGATCCCAAGCGGATCGTAGAGTTCAATGCCATCGACAAGTACAGCGGCGAGTTTGCCATTGACCTGCATGCGCTGCGGCAATCTGAGGTTGCCAAATGCGTTTTCGCAGCCACGCTGGACGGGCCGGGGACTTTTGCCGATGTCAGGGGCTGCAGAATCAGTGCGGCTGCGGCCAACACGGAGCTGGTGTATGAAGTAAATGAGAGTAATGCCGAGACCTCGCTGGTGCTGGCAGAGTTATACCGTCATGGCGAAGGCTTCAAGCTTAGAGCTGTCGGCCGGGGGTTTCACGGCGGCCTGAAGCCGCTGGCTGAAGCGCACGGAGTCGAGGTGGAGGACGAAGAGCCGGAGAACAGAAACAGCAGCCAGGCAGCGTCAGAAGTGATGCAGGGTCACCCGGAAGCTGCTGCTACATATAGCGGAACCGAGGGAAGTGTGGCGCAGGAGACGGCTTCCCGGCCTCCGCTGAACTTAACGAAGATTGACCTGCTGAAGCAGAAGGTCGGGATCTCGCTGAGCAAGAAGAATCTGGAGCAGGAGAAGGCAAGGGTGGCTGTTGTGTTCGATGCATCGGGTTCCATGTCCGGGCTGTATGCGAAGGGCGTTGTTCAGCGGGCATTTGAGCGGATTCTGGCTGTGGCAGCCAGCATGGATGACGACGGCAGGCTGGATGTATGGTTCTTCGCGACCAAGAGCAAGCGGATGCCGAGTGTAGATGAGCACGGGTACGAGGATTATGTGAAGAGAACATACCCGGGGCCGAAGATGTTCGGCGGGCTGGGCATCGGCAATAATGAGCCGGTGGTTATGGCTGATATCATCAAAAAGTACACGAAGGAAGAGCCGGGCGCTCTGCCCGTTTACATTGTGTTCTTCAGTGACGGCGGGATTTATGAGACACCGAAGATCTCGAAGCTGCTGATCCAAAGCTCGAAGCATAACCTCTTCTGGCAATTTGTCGGGCTGGGCAACGCGGACTATGGTGTGCTGCGTGAGCTCGATGATCTGCAGGGCCGTTATGTTGATAATGCCGATTTCTTTGCGCTGGACGATCTGGATGAGGTCAGTGATGAGGATTTGTATGACCGCCTGTTCAATGAGTATCCTAAGTGGCTACATGAAGCCCGGGAGAAGGGTGTCCTGCGCTCATAGAAAGCAATTGAAATGAGAGTAAAGCTCCGGAGCGTTAATCAGCATTCCGGAGCTTTTTGGCATGCTTTGCTGTCAAAAAATGCATATTAACGAATTCTGCAGAAACCTATTCAGGACTTTCGCTTTGTCGAAAAAAGGGGCGAACAGGCGTTTCGCCTCATTTAGTAAAAATGTCCCAGTTTTAGATTGACGAAAGCGCTATCAGAGCTGAGAATGAGGATAAATACCATGGTATGGCATAGCTTGACCCGCTTTTTCGCCCTTTGAAAACGCTTTAGTGATAGATTCGACCAAGGAGGAATATGGATGAAAAGAAAGCTTATTCTCTTCCTGATGACCGCAGTGCTGATTCTGGGTGCTGCGCTGCCCGCTGCCGGTATTGCCCGCGCGGATGCGGCAAGTGATGCTTCAAACCGGGCGCTGACCTGGCTGCAGGTGCAGCAGGATGCAACGGCCGGATATGCTTTTGACGGATTGGTTGACAGCTTCGAGGATTTCTGGGGTCCGGACAATCCAAAGCAAATCGTCTACACGTACGATCAGGCCGTCGCAGCCATCGCTTTCATCGTCAAAGGGGAACGGACCCGGGCTGAGAAGGTGCTGAACAAAATGCGTGACATTCAGGACCCGTCCGGCTATTGGCTGAACTCCTACTGGTACAATAACGGCTATGGCGAAGAAATCCGTAAGCATGTCGGACCTGTATCCTGGATGGCCATGGCGGCTATGGCATATGAGAAGCAGTATAATGATACCCGCTATCGTCCGATGGCGATTAAGGCGCTGGACTGGTGCCTGACCTACTCCAAAGCAAACGGCGGCATCGCCGGTGGCTGGAGCGCATGGAGCAATTCGGATGAGCCCTGGAGCTCGACGGAGCATAATATCGATCTGTACCGCGTGCTGCAGTACTATGCATCTGTAGATTCCAGCAAGACGGCATCCTATACAGCTGCGGCAACGGGTGTGAAGAGCTTCCTGGACAATGTGGTCTGGGATGATGCGGCTAAGCGCTTCAAGGGCGGCTGGAAGAATGATACGAACCTGATCGATCCCAAAATCCCGCTGGATGTAAATCCCTGGGGAGTGCTCGCCCTCGGGCTGAACGGAACGCGCAACTACGGGGCAAGCCTGACCTACGTGGAGAATGCGGCCGGTACACCGGGAACACTCGCTAATCCGCGCTATAAGCAGAACCTGACCTATAACGATGCCGGAAATACACTTTCCGGGTATGATTTCGACTGGACGGATGAAGTGCTCCCGGCTTATGACGACAACGGCAATCAGATTGGCAATACGGGGGCGGATGTATGGCTGGAGGGAACGGCTTTTATGTCGCTTGCCTACTACATGCAGGGAAATACAACGAAGGCAAATGCCATCAACACGGAGATTATCAAAAAACAGGGAACCAGCGGCCCGTCGCTCGGCGGAATCCCTTATTCCCTCAAGGGTACAAGCAACAGCTACTGGGTGATGGCCCAGCAGAACTGTGTATCAAGCACCGGGTGGCTGATCCTCTCGCTGCACCGTTTCAACCCGTTCACCGGCCAGTATCTGACCGGGGGCAGCAATCCTGGAGATACTACGGCACCTACGGTACCAGGGAATCTAGCCTCTACAGGTAAAACAGACACGACAGTCAGCCTAAGCTGGTCGCCATCCACCGATAACACGGGAGTAACCGGCTATTACGTGTACCGCGGCGGTACCCAGGCGGCTTCCGTTACCGGAACTGCAGCAACCGTCAGCGGCCTAACGGCTTCAACGGCCTACACCTTCACGGTAAAAGCGGCCGATGCCGCAGGCAACCTCTCCGCTGCAAGTAATGCCGTGACCTTAACCACGAACGCTTCCGGCGGCAGCGGGAATCACGTGACAGCGGATTATACGGCAGGCGTAACCAAGGTATCGGCTGCTGAGGCCAGCATCTTCATCACACCGGTAACCTCCGCTCTGTATGTGGATGTCCACTATAAGGTGAACGGCGGCGCACAGCTGAATTACCGCATGACGCTTACTTCAGGAACCTGGCGCCAGACGGTAAGCGGCCTCAGCACAGGCAGCAGTATTGAATACTGGTTCACCTACGAGAAATCCGGCCCGCAGTACGACTCGCCGCATTACACTTATGTACAGTAAACAGCGTTAGCTGGTTGCGGAATAGAGCTATTGTCATGAAGTAAGCAGGAGTAGCCAGGCAGCCAATTGGTTGCCTGGTTTTTTGGTGATGATTAAGAAAACGTCTAGAGAATTATGGAACTGAAGGAGAGGGGTGTCAGGTTTTGTCTGCTGAATTCTACTGATAACCTCAGTATGAATTCAAGAAAGTATATAAAGAGTAATCGCAGCTTGTTTATTTACTACGTAACAGTGTTATGTTACGATGGCCGCAAGGAGTGATCGTATGGAAGAGGATTTAATCTCCAAGAAGGAGCTGCTGGATGAAACCGGCATCTCATACGGCCAGTTATACCGCTGGAAGAGGAAACAATTGATTCCTGAGGAATGGTTCATCCGCAAGTCCACGTTTACCGGACAAGAGACTTTTTTCCCGCGGGAACGAATACTGGGACGGGTGCAGCATATTTTGCAGAAGAAAGATGATCTTTCTCTCGATGAACTAGCCGGAAAGCTGTCAGAGCCTTTGTCTCAGCATCAGGTCATATTAACAGTAGCGCAGCTAAGGGAACGTAACATTGTTTCGAACAGTAGCCTGGAGCGGTTCGGCAGGCCGAACAGTGAAGGGATGCAGCTAACCTTTGAGCAGATTCTGAATCTATTCACTGTAGATCTGCTGCTGAGCAAGGGTGAGCTGAATCTGGAGGAAGCAGACCGGCTCTATCTGACACTTGGAGTGCATACCCCGGGATTTGCGGGAAAGAACTGGGAGCTGTTTTTTGTACGGAAGATGGGGGTCAGTTTCTATCTGATGGCGCTGTCCGGGGCAGAGCTGGCCTTCGATGAAGGCGTCCGGGTAGTCAGCAGGCTTAGTCTTACCGATCTGACAGAACAATTGAAAATAAGATTAAGCTAATGGGAGGACTGGCAATGGAGAAGAAGGAGCTGCCGGATTTGCAGATGGATGGGGTCAATACCGCCGCCGGAGGCAAGTATAACAAGGTGAATATTAATGGCGTAAGCAAGATTAACGGAGCGCTGAGTGCGCATACCTATAAATGTGACGGCGTAATGAAGATGAACGGTGATCTTGCCGCGGAAGAGATGGAGATTAACGGTAATTTTAGACTGAAGGGCAACCTCCAGGCTGGTGTAATGAAGCTGAACGGTGTGCTGACCGGAGACGGCAGTCTGCGGGGCGAGCGCTGTGAGCTGGACGGCATGCTGAAGCTGAAAGGCAATTGTGAGGTTGAGGAGCTGATGGGTGAAGGGGTATTTACTATAGGCGGGCTGCTCAGTGCAGGGCGGATAGAATTCGGGCTTCATGGTTTGGCAGAGGCCGGCGAAATTGGGGTGGAGAGCCTGATTATCCGCAAAACCGGCTCCGCAGCCTGGGGCAGGCTGTTCGGAGGAATCATTCCCAAGTTCAAACTGGAGCTGCGGGCCAAGCTCATTGAAGGGGATTATATTGATCTGGAATATACGGCAGCAGATGTGGTCCGGGGCGGCACCGTCATTATCGGGGAAGGCTGCAGCATCGGGCGGGTCGAATATAGAACGGGACTGACAGTACATCCCGGAGCCCGTGTGGAGAAGGAGGAGAAGAATGGTGCATGATTCCGTAACGCGCAATGATCTGAAGATATTGGGGACATCCAGTTCTGTTGGCGGGTATTTCAAGGATGTCAAAGTGACCGGAGAATGTAAATTCACCGGGGATGTGGATTGCCTGAAGTTCAGCCAGACCGGAGAGATCAAAGTGGACGGCAATCTGCGGCTGCAGCATATGAAGATTACCGGAGAGTGTGAGGTTAAGGGGTTGATCAACGGAGCCAGTCTGCGCGGACAAGGTCAGCTTACGGCAGGCGCAGGCCTGCGGATAGAAGATATCAAACTAACCGGCGGGATTATGGTTACCGGAGATTGCGAGGCAGAGGAGCTGCTGCTCACCGGAATCATTGAGGTAAGCGGACTGCTTAATGCAGGGAAGCTCGAGCTGGGATTGTTTGGCCCTTGCAGAGCGGATGCGGTCGGCGGCAGCAGCATTTCTATCAAACGCAGCCGGACCGGGGCCTTGCTGAGGCCCGGACAAGGCAAGAAAATGAGCTTTCAGGCCCGGCTGATTGAAGGGGATCAGATTGAGCTGCAGAGTACGCAGGCGCAGACTGTGCGGGGCGGAAGGGTTATTATCGGCACAGGCTGCGAGATCGATACTGTGGAATACCGTGATACCCTAGAGATTCATAAGAGCGCAACGGTACGGAATCCGGTGAAATTACTGCGTTAATTCTGGCGTGATACCTTGAACCTCAGTACCGTTCTCAGCTTCTCCGGCTGGACCCGGCGGGCATCCGAAATATAGATTTCCCGGTGAAGATGAGAAATCCGCTGCAGCTCCCGGTCTGCACAATATTGCTCCATCCTTGCGAAGCTGTGCGGCTCATCATCATAAGGTCCGGTATGAAGCATTTGTACACTGAGGCCGTCTTCGAAGCTATCGAAGGCGGCTTTGTGCAGCAGCGGATGCGGCTTGCTGTGCTTGACCTTCTCCAGAACTTCAGCGGCAAGCTCCGGGGTTACAAAGTCCGGCTGCCGGATCATCAGGGTGTACACCAATTCGTCTTTATCAAGGACCGCTTTCTTACGGCCGGCTTCGCTGAGATCCCACACGCCTTCCAGCGGGAAGACCGTATAGTCGTAATACCCATCCGGTTCGGGCCCTTTTTTGGGCAGCATCTTAATGGCATAAGAGAGGGAGTACAGTACGCCGACGGCTTCAGCGAAAGGCGCAGCATTCGGATTGCCTTCACCCCGCAGTATGAAATAATTATAGGCGGGCACTTGAATCAGCGCGGGTTCGGCAGGGGGCAGGTAAAGAGACTTGTCTTGTTTTCTCCATTCAACTTTCAACCGGATCACCTCGTCATTATTATTCTGCTATATGAAGGATACCATGCTGAACTGGACAGGTGTATGTCATGTTGGCAGGCAGACGGTAGTACAAATAGTCTTGCGGAGGCAAGAGCTGGGAAGTAGAATAATCAGGCAGTGTATTCATGCAGATTCATATTAAATTCATGATGAGCTTGGGAGGGCTTCCGTTGACCGGACAAATCGCTGACCTTCACGGTGGATGCGATGGAATATTCACTGCATGACGGCTCCGTAAGCGGTCGCAGACCGGTGATCCGTTTCGCTGAAGGGGAAGGCAGGCCGGACGGGATGACGATTGACAGTGATGGCATGCTCTGGATTGCCCACTGGCGCGGGAGCTGTGTCCCGCTGGGATCCGCAGACCGGGGAGCAGCTCCGGAAGATTGAAGTTCCGGTTCCTTATGTGACCTCCTGTACCTTCGGCGGTGAACATCTGGATGAGCTGTATATCACCACGGCACGCGGCGGAATGAGCCCGGAGGAGCTGGAGCGCTGGCCGCTGGCCGGCGGATTATTCAAGATCAAGCCAGGTGTGAAGGGCGTAGCGGGGAACCGCTGTGCAGTTAATGCGGATAGTATAACATCAGATTTACTTAAACGGCCATATGTAGAGCGGTTCTCACCCATTCGGGAGATTTAGTTGTACAGAATATAGTTATTAGACGCCAGCAAGCTTTTCGCTGTTTTAATTGCACATTTTACAACTATCACATGCTGTGATATTGAATCAACATCAGCTCACATCTCTGGTTCTGATGTTGTGCTAGTTGTATATGGTTATCATGAATATCTCCGTTCAATTCAGGTAAGGTCAGGTGTTGTCTATTTGGCAGGAGTGCTGCTGATGGACAACATCTTTTTTTGCTGCTGGTTTGTGAAAATGGTCCGCTGCGCTGTGAAAATGGTCTGACAGCCTCCTACCGCTGTCACGCGCCGGGAGCCGTTCCTCTCTCCTGTTAGCGCGGTGCTTTCTGCTAGACTGAAAGCGCGAACAAAATCTGGATATAGGAGATTGCGATATGGGAGTACCCTCTGGTGAACTGCTGCATAGTGTGGATCCGGCCCCACCGCCCCGCAGGAAGCTGCAGAACAAATACAAGCTGTTTTACATGGCGCTTCCGTTTCTGGCGGTAACTTTTATTTTCTATTATTTGCCGGTCAGCGGCTGGATTTATGCCTTCTATGATTTCATTCCCGGCATTCCCCTGTCGGACACGCCTTTTGTCGGCCTGAAGTGGTTCAAGACCATTGTTGCGAATCCCACGCAGACGGCTGAAGTGCTGCGGGTGCTGAAGAATACGGTCGCGATGAGCTCACTCGGGCTGGTGACCTCGGTGTTTCCCGTAATCTTTGCAATACTGCTGACCGAAGTCCGGTCAGGCTGGTACCGCAAGCTGGTGCAGACGCTGACCACGATTCCGAATTTCATCAGCTGGATTCTCGTCTATGCGCTGGCCTTCTCGCTGTTCTCCGTAGACAGCGGCGTGGTGAATCACCTGCTGGTCCAGTTCGGCTTCGCGGATGATGGCTTCAACTTCCTGGCCTCCAGCTCTCATGTCTGGATCACGATGATCGCCTGGTACTGGTGGAAGTCGCTGGGCTGGGGAGCGATCCTGTACCTTGCGGCCATTGCCGGAATTGACCAGGAGCTGTATGAAGCGGCGGAAGTGGATGGAGCGAGCCGGTTCCGCAAGATCTGGCATATCACGGTTCCCGGCATCATTCCCACCTTCTTCGTCCTGCTGCTGCTCTCCATCGGCAATTTTGTCAATAACGGAATGGAGCAGTATTTTGCCTTCCAGAATGCGATGAACAAGGACACGATTGAGGTGCTGGACCTCTACGTGTACAATATCGCTTTTGCCAACAACTTCCCGTTCGCTACGGCGGTCAGCATGCTGAAGTCGGTGGTCAGCGTTATCCTGCTGTTCGCGGCCAATACACTCTCGAAGATTGTGCGTGACGAATCCATTATTTAAGGGCGGTGATTCCACATGCGGAACAAGCGTAAACCGGGCAATGCCCTCTTTCAGGGAATCATCTATCTGCTCTTCGGATTATTCACCCTGAGCTGTATTTATCCGTTCTATTATCTGTTCATTAACACGATTAGCTCCAATGATCTAAGCGCCGGAGGGTATATCAAATTCTATCCGCGGCAGATTCATTTCGACAACTACTTCAAGGTCCTGCGGATCAGCGGGCTAAGCCACGCGGCACTGGTCTCGGTCTACAGAACAGTAGTCGGCACGTTCCTGACGGTTGGGGCATCGGCTTTTCTCGGCTATCTGTTTACCAAGAAAGAAATGTGGGGCCGGCAGATCTGGTACCGCAGCATTGTGGTAACGATGTATTTCAGCGCGGGACTGATCCCCTGGTACATCACGATGCACAATCTGCATCTGACCAACAATTATCTGGCCTATATTCTGCCGACGATTATTACCCCGTTCAACATTATACTGGTCAAAACCTTCGTGGAGGCGATCCCGCCTTCCCTGGAGGAATCGGCAGCGATGGACGGTGCTGGATACCTGCGGGTATTCTGGAGCATCATTGTGCCGCTGACCACGCCGATTCTGGCGACGATTACGATTTTCTCGGCGGTGAACCAGTGGAACTCCTTCATTGATACGGCGTTCCTGATGACTGACACGAAATATTACACGCTGCAGTTCCTGCTCTGGCGGTATTTGAACGAGTCCAGCTCGCTCGCCGCGCTGATCCGCAATTCACCGGATATGGCAGCCGGCATCCAGAATATGCAGACACCGACATCGGTGCGGATGACGGTAACGATGATCGTGGTCATGCCGATTCTGATTGTGTATCCGTTCTTTCAGCGTTTCTTCGTCAAAGGCATCATGATCGGCGCCGTCAAAGGCTGACCGAACTAATATATCAGGGGGTATGAAGCAATGAGATTCAGATTCAGACAAGTATCGCTATTTCTGCTAAGCATGATAATGGTGCTGGTGCTGGCAGCCTGCGGCGGGGGAAACGGAAATTCAGGCAATTCAGGCAATTCGGGTACGGCGGCCAGCACGGATAAGCCGGCGGCCGAAGCCACGCCAGCCGCCGGCACAGAGGCCACGGCGGCTCCGGCAGACGGGGCACTGGACCACACCAAGCCGCTCAAGCTGACCGTATTCTCGACAACGGCCAATTACGCCGGCCCGCAAATCGGCTGGTTCGCCAAAGTCATCAAAGACAAATTCAACATTGAGCTGGATATTGTCGCCTCCAACCTGACCGGCGGGGATACCAAAATCTCAGCCATGATGGCCTCCGGCGACCTCGGCGATGTCATCATCTTCGGGGATGATAAGAACCATTATCCGAACGCGATCAAAGGCAAGCTGCTGCTGGACTGGACGCAGGACGGCCTGCTGGACAAATACGGCGCGGATATTGTGAAGCAGTTCCCCAAAGCGATAGAGAAGGCTAAAGTGGCCTTTGGCGGCGGAAGCTCCGTCTTCGGTATCGGCAATAACGTGGCAACCAACCCTTCAGGACCTTCTGAGGGCAAGGATATGACCTGGGGACCCGACCTGCGCTGGGACCTGTATCAGCAGCTCGGTGCGCCTGAAATCAGCAAGATTGAGGATTATCTCCCGGTGCTAAAGCAGATGCAGGAGCTGGAGCCAAAGAATGAGCAGGGGAAGAAAACCTATGCGTTCTCCTTATGGTCCGACTGGGACGGGAACTATAAAATGACGCTGGCGAAGCAGTTCGCCAACATGATGGGCTATGATGAAATTGCCGATACAGCGTTGTATGTCAAGGCGGATGAAGAGAAGTACTATGATTTCCTTTCCGAGGACAGCTGGTATATGAAATCGCTCAAGCTCTACTTCGAAGCGAATCAGATGGGCCTGCTTGACCCGGACTCGCTTACCCAGAAATTCGATGATGTGGTAGCGAAATACAAGGACGGCCGCCTGCTCTTCTCCTGGTTCCCGTGGCTGGGCGCAGCCAACTACAATACACCGGAGAGAACCGCAGAAGGCAAAGGGTTCGCGCTTGTACCGTTCAAGGATGAGCTGATGTACTCCACAGGCTTCAACGTATACGGCGGCAACGGAATTATCGCCATCGGCGCCAAGGCCAAAGAGCCGGCCCGCATCATGGAGTTCATCAACTGGATGTACACACCGGAAGGCGCGATGATCTCGGCAGGCAGCGGAACCGCAGTCTCCAATGGACCGCAGGGTCTGGCCTGGGATATTGACAGCAGCGGCAAGCCGGTCGTGACTGACTTCGGCTGGAAGGCTTATGCCGATCAGCAGAACACGCAGGTTCCCGAAGAATACGGCGGCGGTGACTACTATTACGGCTCGAATCAGATGAACTTCTCCTTCGTGGTTCCGGCGATGGTGAATCCGGCTACGAATGAGCCGTATGACCACAATCTGTGGCAGACCACACTGAAGCGCAATCCGTCGAAGCTCGACAGTGACTGGAGAGCGAAGATGGGCGTGCTTACGGCCAAGGAATATTTTGAGAAAAATAATCTGCTCGCCGTAGCGCCGCAGGGCTTCACCGGCAAAGAGCCGCTGACGATGGACAAAACGCTGGAGCAGAAGAACAAGCAGATCGGTACCGTGATCCAGCAAATCTCCTGGAAGATGGTCTTCGCCAAAAATCAGGCGGAATTCGATAAGCTGAACAAAGAGATGCATGACAAAGTTAACGGTCTCGGCTATCAGGACGTGATGAACTTCTCAGTGAAGAAAGCGGAAGAGCTGTTTGAAGCCCGCAAAAGTGTAAAGTAAGCGGAAGCGGATAGGGAATAGGCAGGGCAGCGACCGGGCTGTTCTGCCTTCTTATTTTCAGAACAAGAAAAATCTGGTATTCTGAGTCTATATATTGAAACGCTTTCATTAAGAGATGAGGTCCTGCCCCATGCCTGGAAAGAAGCAAGCAGGCCATCCGCCGAAGGGGAAGTCCCTGCGGACTACTTTGGTGATTTATTTGCTGATCGGTACGCTGCTGCCGCTGCTGATTGTCGGCTTCATATCCTACACTTCCATCTATTCCATTCTCTCCGGCAAAATCGGCAGCGGCATCAGTGCCAGTCTGCGCCAGGAAGCACTGAGCCTGGAGAATGCGATCGACAATCTGGATTTCGCCTCCAAGCAGTTTGCGCTGGACGGACAGATTGTGGAGGAGATGTCTTCTTTTCTGCAGGAGAAGCAGATCTACCGCAAGTCGCAAATGATGAATTCGATCAATCAGAAGATCAACCTGGTCAATTTCACCAATCCCTATATCGGCCTGACCGCCTATATCATGCCTGGAAGTGAAGATCCGGTGCTGTTCACCAACATGAGTACGCGAAGGGGCTTCGATCTCAGCAGCCTGCCTTCATTCATGCGCTATAACGGGGCTGATTATTATGGTCCGCATGGCACGATGTATGCTGTCGGCGATAATGTCGTCTTCTCGGAGCGGCGGATCGTACGGGTAAGCGGGCAGCATGAGCTTTATATCTATCTGGAGACCAATTACAGTCTGCTGCGCAAAATTTTCAATCAGGAAGCCTACGGGATGAAGGTCAATCATCTCCTGGTGAATCAGAGCGGCACCCTTACTCATGTCATTGACGGTGAATTGCCGGAAAGGATCGTCAAGCAGGCCGGCCAAAACGGGGGTTCCGCCCATGAGGTGCTAAATGGCTATCATTTGTTCCGCTATGAGAGTCCGCAGGGCTGGAAGCTTGTAGCCGTGGTCAAACGGTCGGTGTTCAACAGTGAGATTTACACCTGGATCTACAAAATGATTCTGCTGGCGCTGCTCACCCTCCTGTTCGCAGGATTCCTGGCCTGGCTGATCTGGAGAAGGGTCTATGGTCCGCTGCGCAAGGTCAATCTCGAAATTATCCGCATGGCGGAGAATGTCACCACGCCGGTAGCATTCACGAACGTGGAGGAATTCGATTCTGTCCTGAACAACTTCCAGCAGATGAAGGATCAGGTGAATGAGCTGATTCTGGCTGTGGCCCGCAATGAGAAGCAGAAAAGCCAGTTCGAGATTGAGAAGCTGCTCAGCCAGATCAATCCGCATTTCCTCCATAATACGCTCAATACGGTGCAGTGGCTCGCCCGGCTGAACGGACAGAAGGAGATTGACAAGCTGGTAACCCTGCTGGTGAAGGTGCTGCATTATAATCTCGGCAAGCAGAGCATCATCGTCACCATCGGGGAGGAGATTGAAGCGATCCGTAATTACATGGAGCTGCAGCGCATCCGTTACGATTATGAATTCGAGTTCAATGTAGAGGCCGATCCGGAGGTGCTGTCCGCTGCGGTTCCCCGGTTCCTGCTGCAGCCGCTGGTCGAGAATTCCATCTATCACGGACTGAGTGACAACGGTAAGGTCGATGTAATCATTACCGCGCAGGGTACGGATGAAGTGAAGCTCATGGTGAAGGACAACGGTGCGGGAATGGATCAGGCAAAGATTGAGGAGCTGCTTGCGGAGGAGGCCGTGCGGAGACGGGGACTTGGCATCGGCTTCGCTTATGTGATGCGGATGCTGCGCATGTATTACGGGGAGCAGATGAGCCTGGAAATTCTCAGCGGGGAGAGCGGCGGGACAACGGTATCCATCATCATACCCATAATGAGCAAGGAGGACTTCAATGATTAAAGCTGTGGTCGTGGATGACGAGCGGCTGGTACGCAAAGGCTTCATCTCGCTGATTGACTGGCCGTCCTTCGGGGTGGTGATTACTGGTGAAGCCGGGGACGGCAATGCTGCACTGGAGCTGCTCCGCCAGCAGGAGACGGATCTGCTGTTCGTGGATCTTACAATGCCGGGCATGACCGGGTTCGAGCTGATCCGCCAGGTCAGGCTGCGGTTTCCGGCTGTCCGCTGTGTGGTGCTAACCTGCCACCATGAATTCGATTATGTGCAGGAGGCACTGCGGCTGGGAGCAGTCGATTATATTGTGAAAACGCTGCTGGAGGTGGAGAATGCCGACGAAACCATCCGCAGGCTGGTGGAGCGGATCAGGTGGGAGGACGGCAACCGGGGTGCCCTGGTATCCGGCGAACTGAAGGTTATGTCTGCGGACAAGGCTCTACTCTATCTGCCCCTGGAGCCTGAAGGGAAGGAAGCGGAGCTGTTTGAACTGTCACTGGTCAAGAACCATCCGCTGATCTCATTCCAGAACCTGTGGATGACCCCGCTTCCCTGCCGTGTGGCCGTGGAGGAAATCCGCCGTGAGCTGGAGGCTGTGCTTGGAGCAGGCTGGGCAGCTGTACTTGTGGAAGGCGTGCGTGATCAGCCGCTGAAGGAGCTGGAGGATGTTCTGGAACGGGCGGTTCCACAGGCGCTGTTCTACTATTCCGGAAGCGATGAGCTCCCGAGGCTGAACTTTGCTGAACTGAAGGCGCTGGCCGGAGGGGGCCTTCCCGCTGATGCTGCAGAGAATGGGGAGCCGCTGGCGATTGCAATGAATCTCCGGTGGACGCTTGATCGGGGAGCCTGGGAAAGTTTCACTACAGCCGTTCTGTCCCGGCAGCCGCGCCAGAAAGAGGTCGCGGGGTTTGGAAAGGAACTGCTGCAGAGTTGGAGCGGGCTGCTGATGAAGCCGGAGGAGGCGGCAGAGCTTGCACTATCGGCACACCGCAACCGGAACTGGTGCCAGTGGAAAAGCTGGCTGCGCCAGTTCTCCGGTCAGGTTCAGCAGCGGATGATTGAGCTGGGCATGAGCAAAGAAGTGATGTTCTGCCTGATTAGCGCTGTGAACTATATGAAGAGCCATGCCGGGGATAAAATCAATCAGGGCGATGTAGCCGCCGCCATTAATATGAGCCGCGGCTATTTCAGCCAGTGCTTTGCCCGCTTTGCCGGGGAGACCTTCGGAGACAGCCTGCGGAGCATGCGGCTGGAGCTGGCCAAATCCCTGCTGCGCGATACCCATGCGCCGGTCTGCGAAATTGCCTGCCGGTCCGGCTTTGAGGATGACCGCTATTTCAGCAGGCTGTTCCGTGAGCATGTAGGCAAGCTGCCCAGTGAATACCGTGCAGAAGGGATGGGGGAGCGGTGAACCGGGTCATGAGATATTCCCTGCCTCTATTGCTGCTGCTCAGTCTGTCCGCCTGCCGCAGCAGTGGTGCAGGGGGGCCTGCGCAACGGGCAGTGCCAGCCCCGAATGCTGCCGATGCCGCTGCTTACGGCCGGTATGAGGAGCCGGTTGTGATGCGGATCGGATTCAAGGTGCCGGATTCCCGGCTGACTACAGGCGACAGCAATGATAATAATCCGATCTCCCGCTATCTGGAGAGCCTTACGAACATCAGAGTCATTCATTCCTGGGAGGCGAAAGGCGAAGAGCCGTTTACACAAAAGGCGCAGCTGGCCATAGACAGCAATGATCTGCCGGATGCAATGGTGGTGGACCGGGATCAGCTCAGCAAGCTGATATCAAGCGATATGATTGAGGAACTGACCGATACGTATGAGCAGTACGGCTCCGAACTGATCAAGGATATGTACGATTCGACTCATGGCGAAGCCCTAGCCGACGCGCAGCGGGGCGGAAGATTGTACGGACTGCCCAATGTAGCCATTCATGCCGATTCGACCTCCCTGCTGTGGGTCCGCCAGGACTGGCTGGACCGGCTGGAGCTGCCGGCTCCGCGAACGCTTGGGGATATTGAGGCAATCGCCAGAGCTTTTATCGACAAGGACCCGGACGGCAACGGTAAGCGTGATACCGTGGGCATTAGCGCCTACAGGAATATTGTGTACGGGACCAAGCCGTATGTGAACGGTCTGGACGCAGTGTTCAGCGCCTTTCATTCCTTCCCGACCAACTGGATTAAGGACAGCGGCGGTAACGTAGTCTATGGCTCGGTTACCCCGGAGACACGCCAAGCGCTGGGCCAGCTCGCCGCATGGTACAAACAGGGATTAATTGATCCTGAGTTTGCGCTGTACAAAGAAACCCAGGAGCCGATTATTGCCGGCAAAGCCGGAATTTTCTTCGGGCCCTGGTGGATGCCCTTCTATCCTTTGTCGGAAGCGGTTGCCCAGGATACCAAAGCCGAATGGCGGGCCTACGCCGCACCGCTGGATGAGTCCGGCAAATTCGTGGCCCATATAGCCCCGGTCACGGACCGGTATCTGGTTGTCCGCAAAGGATACGGACATCCCGAGGCTGTAGTGAAGCTGCTGAATGTGTTCACCCGGCTGGAAAGAAGACGCGATCCTAACGTGGAGGAGGTCAGCAAGCTGGATGATTTCGCGGCGCAGACCGGTATTCAGCCGCGGGCGTATTACCCGTTCGATCTGCTGATTGACTATAGCGATGCCATCGAACAGCATTATGCAGATATTCAGCAGGCGCTGCACGGCAAGATTGACCCGGATGCACTCGACCCCGATACCCGGCTGATCTATGAACGCTGGCTGGCGGAGGAAGAACAGCCGAAGAAGAATCTGGAAGGCTGGAAGGTGGCCAATGCCTACAAATACGGGGTTGCCGTATTGTCCACAACAGCCGTTGAGGGAGTGCGCAGCGTGTATTACGGAAGTACGCTGCATATGGCAGCGAAATGGCCGGCGCTGCAGAAGCTGGAGAGTGAGACGTTTCTGAACATTATCGTCGGCGATGCGCCGCTAAGCTCTTTTGACGAATTCACCGTGAAATGGATGAGCATGGGCGGCGGACTAATCACGCGGGAGGTCACGCAAATTGTGAACCTCCGGGATGCCGAGGGTAAGCAGGCTAACAGCAGTAGCCGGTGAACAAGAATCGTAAACAGGAAACGGTGAACAGGGATCAGCATATCCGCAAAAGATGCAGCCTGAACATTGCCAATAGGCCGGAGCCCTTCACAGGACTCCGGCCTATTGGCAATGTTCAGGCAGACTATATCAAGGAATAGGCGGCTTCCTCAGGCGGTTTTACCGATTTCGGCTGCAAGTCTATGTTCTGCCTTATCGTTGCGGGTGGAGCGATAGCTGACCCATGGCTCCACACAGGGCCAGAACGGCAAGTCCCGAGGCCAGCCACGGAATCGAGGCGATTCCCAGTGTGTTGATAGTCACCCCGCCGAGATAAGCACCGGCGGCATTGCCCAGATTCAGCGCCGAATGGCTGGATGTGGTGGCTAGCAGCGGTGCTTTATGTGCCAGATTCATGATCCGCAGCTGAATGCCGGTCATAATCCCGAAGGCGGCGATCCCCCAGAGAAAGACGTTGGCAACGGCCAGGAGCGGATGATGCAGCGTCAGATTTGGTTGTAGCGTATTTCATAATCAGATGTTGTCTCCGATCTGAGATGTTGTAGGTTCTTCCTTCCAGCCTTTGCAGACATCGACCCATGCCCGGCTTCCGGAGTATTCGGCAAGTTCACCGCAGGTTAGTTCAATGGCGGAATTGGTGCTGCCGCAGGCCGGGAAAAGCGTGCTGAACCGCTTCATGGACTCATCCAGATATACATCCAGCGGACGGGCCAGCCCGAAGGGACAAACCCCGCCGATCTCGTGTCCGGTCTGTTCCAAGACCTCATCCGGACTTAGCATCCGTGCCTTGAACCCGAAGGTCTCGCGGAACTTCTTGTTGTCAATCTTGGCATCTCCAGCCGCAACGATGAGTATGGCATCTTCTTGTGCACCGCGGAAGGAGAGGGTTTTGGCAATTCTGGCCGGAATGACGCCAATCACAGCGGCTGCCATCTCTACAGTAGCGCTGGAGGCAGCAAACTCCTGTACATCCTGCTCGCGGGAGAACTTACGGAAATGTTCTTTAACATTGGCAATCGACATGATCTTGACATCCTTTCTGAAATTACATGGTTTTCATATTGGGTTACATTCTAACCTGTTTCACCAGACTCTGCAAAACATTCCTCATCTATGATCCAAACATTTCAATCACCGGCGGCATTTAATATAGAAATAAGGGTGAGAGGTGAGCGCGGATGAAATTTGAGGAAATCAGGGGAGGATATGATTGCATTGTCAGTCTGGGAAGCTCATGCGAGCCTGCAGCCCATTTGCGCCACAGAGGCCTCCGGGTATTTTCATCGCCGCTGGACTGGGTGGTGTCGTTATCGCTTACGGATGTGAACCGGCTGCTGGGCCAGCGTTTCTCGGGGGATATGGAGCTCCCGAATATGGGTGTGATCGATGGCAATGATGTGTTTGTGGACAATGAAGTCGTCCAGCCGGTCAAATCCTATTTCGTGAAGGACTTTCATTATAATGTAATTTCAGTGCATGACTTTCCGGTGCTGGAGGGGCTGGAGTGGAGCCACGTCTACCCGGATTTCAAGCAAAAAATCAATATGCGATCCCAGCGCCTGCTGGACACCCTGCAGATGAGCCGGAAGGCGCTGTTCATCCGCTGGGGCAGTACGTATGAGGAAGCCTGTGAGCTTCAGACCGTGCTGCGCACCTTAACCGGCGGGGATTTCCATATTCTGATTGTAAACGGTGTCGATGGACTGGAGTCCGTGCTCGACCGTGACTGGCCGCTGCCCGGTATTGCGTCTCTGGCAATTCCGAACCGTGCGGGGGATGCGGAGAGCTGGGATCATATTCTGGACGGTATATATCTGCTGTAGGGATTATAAGCAGACTATAATATAAGCGAACAGCAGAGCAGCGGCTCCCTGGAAGACGGGAGAACCGCTGCTCTGCTGTGTTTCACGGATTATAACATCCTATATAACCTGAGCTGGATAACTTGCACAGCCGCTGGAGAAGCTGCTGTCAATTCTGCCCGTTCAGCAGGTCTGAATTCCGCGTGACCTTATGGAGCAAAGTAATCAGAGTGTCGATTTCTTCCCCGGTTAGATCTGCAGACAGCTTGCGGTTGAAATCATCTAACAGCGACTGGAATACCGGGGCGAATTCGAGCGCTTTGGCCGTCGGGTACAGCAGGGAGGAGCGGCGGTCCTTGGGATCAGTCCGGCGTTCGATATATCCCGAGGCCTCCAGATGTTTCACGGAGCGGGCGGTGGTGGCTTTATCACATTTTATTTCACTGGTCATCTGATCCTGTGTGATCCCCGGGTGGCTCAGAATCAGCTTAAGGAAGCTATGCTGCCCACCGCTGCCGATACCATAGGGCAACAGCTCTTTGGCCAGAATTTTTTGATTCTGGCGGTGCAGATGGGAGATCAGCTTGCCGATCGGTTCTTTGTTTGAAGTCACTGACGGACACCTCTTCAGGGGATAATGACGGCGTTCTGGATACCTCTGAATACCGTCTGCCTCAAATACTACAACAATATGGTTGCGTGTGCAACTAATTTGCAGTACACTGGGATTGGCTGTTTTGTTGCGCATGCAACTAGTTGTTCAATATGACGCAAGAGGTGTTTGCAAATGAGCAGTATAAGTGCTACATACCAGGAGGATGCAGTGATTCAGAAGAAACGCTGGATTATTCTGATCGTCCTGAATTTATTTACATTTATGTCTACGCTGGACGGAAGTATTGTGAATATTGCGCTGCCGGTGCTGGTGAAGGAACTGCAGCTGCCGGTTGCTCAAGTAGAATGGGTGACTACCGGATATTTGATGGTCATCTGCACTGTCATCCTATTCTTCGGGAAGCTTGGCGATATTGCCGGGAAGATCAGGATTTTTAAGTTAGGCATGATTATATTCACCGCCGGCTCCCTGCTCTGCGGTCTAAGCCACAGTCTGCCGCTGCTGATTGCGGCGCGTGTGGTTCAGGCGATCGGCGCTTCGATGACTATGGCGAACAGCCAGGGGATTGTTACGGATATTTTCCCGTCCACCGAACGCGGCAAGGCATTGGGACTGATCGGGACCTTCGTGTCACTGGGCAGTATAGCCGGACCAAGTCTCGGGGGAATCATAGTTTCCACTATGGGCTGGGAATATATTTTCTGGGTAAATGTTCCGATTGGACTGATTGCGATTGTGCTCGGGTGGAAGGTGCTGCCGAAGGATCTAGTCCGGGTGAAGTCCAGAATCGATCTTCCCGGCAGCCTGCTGTTTGCTGTCTTTATTGTTACTTTATTCGCCGGTCTGCTGCTTGGCCAGCAGCTTGGATATAGGGATAACCGGATTCTAGCCTCCCTGATAGCGGCTGCTATAACCCTTATAGCATTTCTGATGGTGGAGCTGCGCCGCAAGCAGCCGCTGCTTCAGCTGTCGCTGTTTAAGAATCCGCTGTTCTCGCTGAGTATTTTCTGTGCTTTTCTGGTGTTTGTCTCCAACTTCTGTTTCAACATTATCGCGCCGTTCTATGCACAGAATATGCTGAATATGTCGCCCTTCAGTGCCGGCTTCCTGCTGATGCTCTTTCCGATATCCATGGTCATTGTCGCGCCGCTTAGCGGGGCGTTGTCCGATAAGATTGGTTCAGAGCTGCTGACCTTTGCCGGGCTGATTGTTATGGTCATTGCCCAGTTCGGGCTGGCCAGGCTGCATGAAGGCAGTCCGGTACTGCTGGTCGGCGTATGGATTGCCATGCTCGGAATCGGCAGCGGTTTATTCGGCTCGCCGAATAATTCACTGGTGATGTCGACCGTGCCGCGCACCCAGCTTGGCTCCGCAGGCAGTGTGAATTCACTGGTCCGCAATGTAGGGATGGTCGTGGGAATCACTGTTGCTACGTCCATACTATTCAACGTGATGAGCAGCAGGGCAGGCTACCGGGTGACCGGACTAATCGAAGGACGCCCGGACATTTTCCTCTCAGGGATGCATGTGGTCTTCATGACCTCGTCCAGCATTTGCCTGTTATCGGCGCTGCTGACCGGCTGGCGGCTGTTCTCGTCCCGCAGGGCTAAGAGATTGAACGCTTAAAACGAACTAAATCACTTTATGGAATTTTCCCGCTTAAACAGCGGAGAGGTGTTTAGAAATCCGAGTTAATAAATTTGTCTATATCCTGTCACAAACCACAGCCCCATCTTGTCTACAGTAATGTAGAACACGAATGGAGGCGATTGGACATGAGTCTGAGAATGAATTATCGTGAGGTTAACGCGCCGGCTTTCCGGGCAATGATGACACTGGAGCAGCATGCAGGAAGCCGCAGCAAGGATAAGGTACTGTATGAGCTGGTCAAAATACGTGTCTCCCAAATCAACGGCTGTGCGTTCTGTCTGGATATGCATGCCAAGGATCTGATGAAGCTGGGCAACTATGCTGATCATATTCTGCTGCTGAGTGTCTGGCGTGAAGCGCCGATATTCACTGATAAAGAACGGGTGCTGCTGGAATTCGCCGAGCATGTAACCCTGATTAGCCAGGCAGGTGTTCCGCAGGAGCTGTATCTCAAGGTACTGGAGCATTTCAGCGAAGAGGAAATGGTTGACTGGATTATGGCGATCAATACGATCAATAGCTGGAACCGGATTGCAATTACCACGGGGATGTTCCCCGGATGTATCAGCTGAGTTTGAAATAGATAGTCTTAAGGGTAAGGAGGGGCAGCGCGTGGAGATCCGGGATAATGAAGGCATGAAGGTTGAGAGTCCGTCTGCGGAGAGTTTAGGTATGGAGGAGCTGTATCAGCACTATAAAGGCTATGCATTCTCCATTGCCTACCGGATGTTAGGTGTGGTTGCGGATGCGGAGGATGCTGTTCAGGATACATTCGCAGAGCTTCAGCGCCGGGACCGGAGCGGAATTCAGAATATCAAAGCCTATGTGGCCAAAGGCGTCACCAACCGTTGCCTGAATATGCTGAATTCTGCGCGCAGCCGGAGAGAGACCTATATCGGAGAGTGGCTGCCGGAGCCGGTCAGCACAGGGTATGATGGTCCGGAAGCGGAGGCAGAGCGGAAGGATAGCCTATCGTATGCTTTTCTGGTGCTGCTGGAACGTCTGGCGCCAACGGAGCGGGCCGTATTTGTACTGCGTGAGGCATTCCAGTACGACTACGAGGAAATTGCCGGGATGGTTGGCAAGACGGAGAGCAACTGCCGGCAAATCTTCAGCCGGGCGAAGCGCACACTGCAGGCGGAGCGTGCGGCTACATCGCCTTCCCCTTCTCCCGGTTACGGAGCCGTCAAAGAGAATCTGCTGCGGAGCTTCACTGCCGCGTTCACCTCTTATGATGTCGGCAGCATGCTGAAGCTGCTGGGGGAACATCCTGTGCTGGTTGCTGACGGTGGCGGACAGGAAGTGCATACGATTCTCCGGCCGATGACCGGCCGCAAAGGCGTGCTGGCGCTGCTGACCTCACGCAGGGTGATGCATTATCTCCGGGAATGGGAGCAGCACTATGGAATAGTCAATGGCGAGCCTGGCCTGATCTTCACCCATCAGGGTGAGATCAAAGGAGTGATCTGTCTGATTCCCGACCGGAGCGGCGAGCAGATCCAGAACATCTACCTAATGATGGACCCGGCCAAAATGAGCCATATTACAGTTCATCCGGTGACGCCGCGGAGTTAATCTCGGAGCAGAACCCAAAGACCCGTTACAAATCCCTGCCGGGAGAGTAACGGGTCTTTATGTTCTTAAGGGCGGTCCTCAACCAGCCGTCCTGTCGCTATCAGGGTGTCCTAGTTCTTGAAGCTGTGGATCGGCGCCGGAATACGTCCGCCGCGGTTAACGAAGCCTGCACAATTGAACGGGTTGACCGCCATGACCGGTGCATAACCCAGCAGGCCGCCGAACTCAACCATTTCGCCGACGTCCTTGCCGATAACCGGAATGACGCGGACTGCGGTTGTCTTGTTGTTGACCATGCCGATCGCCGCTTCATCGGCGATGATACCTGAGATGGTCTCCTTGCTGGTGCTGCCCGGAATGGCAATCATGTCGAGGCCGACGGAGCACACGCAAGTCATTGCTTCGAGCTTCTCCAGCGTCAGTGCACCGCGCTGAACAGCCTGGATCATGCCGTGGTCTTCGCTGACCGGGATGAACGCGCCGCTTAAGCCGCCGACATAGGAGGAGGCCATGACCCCGCCTTTTTTGACATTATCGTTAAGAATAGCCAGCGCAGCCGTGGTGCCGGGAGCTCCTGCTTCTTCAAGACCCATGACCTGGAAGATCTCGGCAATGGAGTCGCCAATTTCAGGTGTAGGCGCCAGCGACAGATCGATGATGCCGAAGGGCACATTCAGCCGCTTGGAGGCTTCCTGGGCAACGAGCTGCCCGACGCGGGTAACCTTGAAGGCGGTACGCTTAATGGTCTCGCACAGCGTTTCGAAGTCCTGTCCCTTCACTTCTTCCAGCGCCCGCTTGATTACGCCGGGACCGCTGACGCCAACATTAATGACACATTCCCGTTCGCCGACACCGTGGAAGGCTCCAGCCATGAACGGATTATCTTCAACGGCGTTGCAGAAGACGACCAGCTTGGCGCAGCCGATGGAATCGCGGTCTTTGGTGCGCTGTGCAGTCTGGATGATAATATCGCCCATCAGCTTCACGGCGTCCATGTTGATGCCGCTGCGCGAGGAGCCGACATTCACGGAGGAGCAGACGCGTTCCGTCACCGCCAGCGCTTCCGGGATGCTGTCGATCAGAATCCGGTCACCTTTGGTGCAGCCTTTCTGAACCAGTGCGGAATAACCGCCGATAAAGTTGACGCCAACCTCCTTGGCCGCCTTGTCGAGAATCTGTGCTACAGGAACATAAGTATCGGTATGTACAGCGCCGGCAGCGATTGAGATCGGAGTTACGGAAATACGCTTGTTCACAATCGGCACGCCGAATTGACGCTCCAGATCCTCACCGGTCTTCACGAGCTTCTCGGCGGAGCGGGTAATTTTGTCATATACATTGCGGTTAAAGATCTTCATATCCGTATGCGCGCAGTCCATCAGACTGATGCCCATGGTAATCGTGCGCACGTCCAGGTTCATTTCCCGGATCATTTTATTGGTTTCCTGCACTTCTCCAATTGAGATCATAGTATGGTTGTTCCTCTCTTTGCCGCCCGGCTAGATCCGGTGCATAATATTGAAGATATCTTCATGCTGAAGCTTGATTTCCACACCGATGTCCTCACCGACATGCTGCAGATCCTCTACGATTTCCTCGAAGGACTTAGAGGGTGCAGAAATGTCCACAATCATCATCATATTGAAATAGTCCTGCACAATCGTCTGGGAAATATCCAGAATATTCAGATTGTGTTCTGCGAGGTATGTACATACTTTGGCAATAATTCCCACTTTGTCTTTTCCCAGTACCGTAATAATCCCCTTCAATTGAAAGCCTCCTATTTTAGATTACTCTGTTTTCTCCGCCCACTGCCGCTTTAACGGAATGAACGGTTTCAATTATTATGTCAAATGAATAGAAGGTTATCAACCAAAGCTTTTTTTGTAGGGCTGATTAGAGATTTGAGCTTGCAATTCGACAAAAATAGATAAAAATTGACACCGTCTTAAAAATATGATTAATTAAAATTTTGAAGAACCAATCGATTTGAAGGAACGAACTGAAGGAGCTATTATGACAACGAGAAAATATAAAGAGCTGGTTGAACAGCGCACCAGACAAACCTTGCAGAAGTGGTCGCGGGAGCCGGCAGTTGAGGAAAGAGATATCTATCGCTTTCTGCATAATTTAAAAGGGACTTCCGGTACAGTGGGCCTTGACGCGGTGGAGGCGTTCTCCGGCAACTCTCTGCTCTATTTCTCGGATGATAACCATAGAAGCTGGACGGAAGCCGAGTGGGGGGATTATTTATATCCGCTGCTGGAGCTGTTTGATGAGCCTGAAAGTACAGGTGCAGTGCCTCCCCAGATTCCGGGAATTGCGTTGTCCCATGGGAGCACCCACCATCAGTACGAAATTCTGGTCATTGACGATGATGTGGAGCTGGTGGCTTTTTTGCGCGAGTCGCTGGAGAAGCAGTCATACTATGTAAGCATTGCCCTATCTGCTGAACGCGGACTTAAGATTTTTTATGAGACCAAGCCGGATTTAATTCTGCTGGATATTCTGCTGCCGGACCGCAGCGGGATTGATGTGCTCAATCAGATTATCGGCAAAGCCAAAAAAGAGCGGATTCCGATCATTATCATCAGCGGTGAACACTCCAAGGAAGTCCAGAAATATGCCTATTCGCTCGGTGTGATGGATTACATCCGGAAGCCGGTGGATATCGACCTGTTCCTGGTGCTGATCAAGAACCGGTTTGAACTGAAAAAAGAATGGCAGGAATCCATCATTGTAGATGAGCTGACGGGTGCTTTTAACCGGAAATATTTCAATCAGACCCTGAAGCTGCTCTCATCGGACTTCAGACGGACGGGCCGGACGTTCTCGCTCGCGCTGCTGGATCTGGATTACTTTAAGCATGTCAACGATACGTATGGTCATCTTGTGGGGGACGAGGTCCTGCAGACTTTTTCGGAGCTGGTCAGAGATTCAATTCGTACGGAGGATACACTGTGCCGCTACGGGGGAGAGGAATTCGCCCTGTTCATGCCAAATACCTCTGCGGACTCAGCACTGCTTGTCATTGAACGGATTCAGGGGAAATTCGCCTCCAGGGAATTCTGTGCCAAACGGGAAAGCTTCCATGTTACCTTCTCCTGCGGCATTACAGAGATAAGCGAACGGCAGCAGGATACCGATAAACTAATTGACGAGGCAGACCAGGCCTTGTATTCCAGTAAGTATAGCGGACGCAACCAGACAACCTTGTACAGCGAAGGACTGTCAACGGGCCAGAGGGAAACGGTACTCAATGTAATTATTGTTGATGATGATCCGCTGATCCGCAGAATTATTACAGGCAATTTCGCCTCCTGGGAGCCGGGGAATATCGGTGGAATGAAAGTGAACAGTTATGCCGACGGCGAGCTTTTTCTGAAATCGGACTGGTATGTTCCGGAGGAGAAGTACATTATTCTGCTGGACGGGGTGATGCCCGGCCTCGACGGTCTTGAGGTTCTGGAGAAGATCCGCAGCAGCTATCCTGAAGTGAACATCCTGGTGATTATGCTGACAGGCCGCAATAATCAGCGCGATATTATCCATGCCCTGCAGCTGGGGGCGGACGATTATGTGATTAAGCCGTTTCATGTGCCGGAGCTGCTGTCCCGGATTGAGCGCCTGGCCCACAGATTCTTGTTCTAATAGCAATATATCCATCCATGGATAAACTGAAAGTGAGCGTGAGTGTTAATGCAAAAAATACTGATTGTGGACGACGAAGATGTACTGCGCATGCTGATTGAAGATACGCTGGAGGATCTGGAGGATGTAGAGATTCATACCGCCGAGAATGGGGTTGAGGCGCTAACGCGGCTTACTTCGGACCGCTATGATCTCGTGATTCTGGACTATATGATGCCGGAAATGACCGGAATTGAAGTGCTCGGTGAGCTGAATGAAGAGCTGAAGAACAAGACCCCTATTATGATGCTGACAGCCAAAGCACAGGAAATGGACCGGAACAGGGCAAGGGAAGCCGGAGCACGTTATTTCATGCCTAAACCGTTCAGCCCGATGGAGCTGCTGCAGATCGTGGAGGGCATCCTTAGTGATAAACAATAAACTTGCTGATGTGAGCATCAAAACCAAGTATTTCCGGATTATTTTCATCTTGTTTCTGGTGATTATGTTATCTGGTATCGGCCTGTTCTTCTACATCAATAACCAGCAGGACAAGCTGAAGCATGACCGCGGTGTCCTGCAGCATAAGACAGAGACCATCAATGAGCTGGCGGCGACGCTGAATGATGTCTTTTTCCGGGCGAGAGGTTATGTTGCCCTCAAAAGCGACGGTGAGCTTAAGCTGCTGAACACTGCACTCACGGGCCTTGATAGAATTCTGGAGCAATATTCGGCTCTGAATCTGTCGCCTGAAGAAGCGCAATACCGTGATGATCTGAAGTTATTCTATGAGCAGTACAAGACCAAGACCCTTCCTGAAGCGATCCGGCTGGTGGAGAATGATGATTATACAGGCATCCGCCATCTCTCTCAGGGCGGCAGCACCCAGGCTCTGAATGAATTTCTGGCCTATACCAAAGCGTTCAAAACAAGCTCGGACAGCAAGCTGAACGCCATGGATTCTCAGTCCATCAAGCAGGCGGACACCTTCACATTTATCGCCTTCGGGCTCAGCGCTGTACTGCTGTTATTCTTCACACTGATGATCTGGCGGATGCTTAGAGTGGTGCTTGATCCGATTGTTAAGCTGGAAGAAGCAACGAATTCGCTGGCGGCAGGCGAGGCTGTGCTGCTCGGCAAGCTGCATAAGCAGGATGAGATCGGCCGCCTCTATGAGGCCTTCCTTAATATGGCCCGGAGTATCCAGGATAAAGAAGAAGAGCTGATGATGCAGAATGAAGAGCTGCATGCCCAGCAGGATGAGCTGCAGGATCAGCAGTTCAAGCTGGAGCGTTCACTCAGTGAAATCGAAAGTATGATGAAGGCGCTGAATCAGACCTCCGCTGTCGGCATTCTGTCCAGCAAGGGAGTATTCACCTATGCCAATGATAACATTAGCGTCTACACCGGCTACAAGAACGCTGAGATTATCGGATATACCTTCCGTTTGTTTGAACTGCATAATATTTCGGATATTCAGATGGAACAGATTATACGCAAGCTGGCGACTGGCGGTGTATGGAGCGATGAGTCACAAATTGTGGCAAAAGATGGTTCTGCCGTCTGGCTCCAGCTGACGATCATGCCGTATCTGAATGATGAGGGTCAGATTTACCAGTACATTCTGATTGCTAACAACATTACCTCCATGAAGAGTGTCCAGCAGGAGCTGGCCGAGACGCTGAAAAGCACGGAGCAGACCACCATCATGCTGGAGCTTAACAACCAGCTCAATCATGAAATTACCTACACGCTGGACAAGCAGGAATTTGCCGAGAAATTCATCAAGTTCATGAACCGGCTGTACTCGTTCGACAGCAGTCTTTTCCTGCTGGTCAAAGATAAGATATCGGTGGTCAAAGGGGTTCCGCAGGAGAATGTGGAGCGCTATATCGATGCCAACAGCAAGGATATGTTATACCGGATGAGCACGGAGAAGTCCTATATTGTGAAACGGACCGGAGTCCCCAGAGAGCAGGGAATCTCCGACAAAGAAGTTTACTGCTATGATTTCTATACAACTGTAGTCAATGCCGAGGATGAGATCCTGGCGATCTTCTGTGGTACACGAATCGGGCATTCCTTCACCGAAGAGGAAATCAGCGAAATTCAGGGGATGATGAACCGGGTGGCGCTGGCCATCGAGCGGTTGTTCATGTATGAGGAAATCGAGAATGGCCGCAAGCTGAACCGGGATATAGTCAACAATGTCAACGAAGGCATCCAGTTCGTCAACACGGAAGGCGTCATTCAGCATATCAACAAGGCGCTCAGTCAATTGTTCGACTATGATGTGTGGGCAGAGGGGATGCTGATCCCCAAAGAGCAATGGATGGATCACTTCACCCTTCGCGTGAATGAATCGGAAGAGATGGGGCAGTTCTACCAGAAGGCGATGTCCGAGCACTCCGTGGATTCCAGCACGATGAAGTATTCCCTGGGCAAGGAAGCGATGAAGCATGTCGACGTCTATGCGATTCCGGTGTTCCGCCGTGAAGCGCGGGTGGGAACGTTGTTTGTACACCGGGATATCACCCGGGAATACGAGCTGGATCTGATGAAGTCGGAGCTGGTCAGTACGGTCAGCCATGAGCTGCGGACACCGCTGTCCAGTGTTCTGGGCTTCACCGAGCTCCTGTTATCCAAGACAATGAAGCCGGAGAAGCAGCTGAAATACCTGGAAACGATTCATAAGGAAGCCAAACGTCTGACTGAGCTGATCAATGATTTCCTTGACCTGCAGCGCATGGAATCCGGCACACAGCTGTACAATGCAGAGCCGGTCAATCTCAGCGAGACCGTTCTTAGTGTAATTGACCAGTACAAGCTTAGCGGTACCCACCATATCCTTGTGGAGGATGAGGCGCTGAACGCCGAGGTCGAGGTGGATAAGGATAAGATTATCCAGGTGCTGACCAACCTGCTGAGCAATGCCATCAAGTTCTCTCCAGGCAGCAATGAGATCAAGGTAACGCTGCATAATGAGCGGGATTCGGTTATAGTCCGGGTACAGGATCATGGACTGGGAATTCCGAAGAATCAGATCGGACAGCTGTTCCAGAAATTCCGCCGGGTGGATAACAGTGCATCCAAGCGGATTGGCGGAACGGGTCTCGGACTTGCGATCTGCAAGGAGATCATTGAGAAGCAGAAGGGGATGATCGGAATCGATTCGGTTGAAGGCGAAGGCACCGCGGTGTGGTTTAGCCTGCCGGTCCTCCAAGCGGAGAGCAGCCGTCATGAAGAGGAGCCGCATAAATGGAGTGCCGACAAGGAGCAAAAGCCGAATGTGATGATCGTTGAGGACGATTACAGCTTGTCCCTGCTGCTCTCTGAGGAGCTTAAGGGCAAAGGCTTCAGAGTGACTCATCACTATCATCCGCAAAAAGCATTTGATCAGGCGGTGAAGACGCCTTTTGTAGCTATCGTCGTGGATCTGATGCTCGGTGAAGAGCTGGACGGCTGGGATCTGATCCGTATGCTGAAGAATGATCCCCGCACGGAGAATGTGCCGATTGTCATCTCCTCGGCGCTGGATAAGGAAGATAAGAGCATGATGGATAAAGTGCAGAAATATCTGACCAAACCGTATCCGCCGGGCGAGCTGTCAAATACCTTGCAGGATATTGTGCAAATCAAGCCGAAGACGGGTGAGGTTCTTTTCCCGGACAGCGCTGAGCAGTAGGCGTATAATAGAGAACATAGTTATATAGAGTGAATGCAATCTTTTGCTGATTATATATATTCATTGAACAAGTCCTTCTTCGCGGAGGGCTTATTTTTTTGAGTATATGAGCATAAACAGAACATCACCGGAGTCTTCATACGTTATTCAGTTTGCTGGTTAAATAAGATTAAGCGGACTGAGAAGACCTTATATTCACTGAAAAGCTCTTATCACAGCTGAAACGGACTGAGAATCCGTTATATTGTTAATTAGGCCAGCATAAGCGAAGTCCCCAGCGTCTGCCCGGCCCAGCAATACTGCAGCTTGAAGTTTGTCCAACAAAAAGCTTGCCTTAGAGCCTACTCTAAGGATTATATTAAACCCGATGCAGACAACCTAACCGAAATGAATGGGAGGAAATGCGATGAAGTACAGCTATTTGGGTAAATCCGGTTTGAAGGTCAGTCAATTATGTCTGGGCACGATGAATTTCGGGCCGGAAACCGAGGAGAAGGAAGCGTTCAGGATTATGGATGCCGCACTGGATGCGGGAATCAATTTCTTCGATACGGCCAATGTGTACGGCGGCCAGGACCGCCGCGGCTGGACCGAGGAAATTATCGGCCGCTGGTTTCAGCAGGGGGGCGGACGGCGCGAGAAGGTTGTGCTGGCCACCAAGGTGTATGGTGACATGTTCGACGAGCAGGACGGACCCAATTCCGCCTCCGGCTTATCCGCTTATAAGATCAGACGGCATTTCGAAGGCTCATTGAAACGTCTGCAGACGGATCATATTGAGCTTTACCAGATGCATCATATTGACCGGAATGTATCCTGGGAAGAGCTGTGGGGCGCATTTGAAATTCTTGTCTCCCAGGGCAAAGCTGATTATATCGGCTCCAGCAATTTCGCCGGCTGGCATATCGCCGCTGCGCAGGCTAAGGCCAAAGAACGTCATTTCCTCGGCCTTGTGTCCGAGCAGCATTTGTATAACCTGCTGGAACGGACACCGGAGCTTGAAGTGCTGCCGGCATCCAAGGAGCTGGGGCTGGGCGTCATTCCATGGAGTCCGCTGGCCGGAGGCTTGCTGGGCCGCAACGCCTTGTCCAAGACGGGTGTGCGCAGCGCCCGCTCCGCCAAGCTGGAGCAGCACCGCAGCCAGCTGGAGCAATTCTCCGCGCTCTGCAAGGAGCTTGGCGAGCATGAGGATCAGGTTGCTCTGGCCTGGGTACTCGCTAATCCGGCAGTAACAGCGCCGATTATCGGGCCGCGTACGATAGAGCAGTTCGAGGATTCGCTGCGTGTTACGGAGATTGTACTGGAAGAAGCTGTGCTGAAGAAGCTGGACGAGATTTTCCCTGGACCGGGCAAGCCGGCACCGGAAGCCTACGCCTGGTAAGATTGTAATTACCATAATTCAATACAAATTCTTGTTCTTATAACGAGAAAGGCCGGACTATCCTTTGGGAGGTAGTCCGGCCTTTCTGTTTAAGCCCTTCGACTGTGGGACTAAGCTGCTCAGAATTCACCGGGTTTTGCCTGATGCGTGCCGGATTCAACGACGCATTGCGGAAGACCAACTCCCTTCGCGTCAATATCCAGATCTTCCTGGGTTACCGGTTCCTATTGCGGCTTCTTCAGAATGCTGAGCGAGCCGTTCGTTTCATAGATCGCATAAGCAACCTCATTTCGGCGATCAGCTTAATGAATATCGATCCGTACTCCATTGGCTGCCACCCTCCAGATATGAATGAATCTAAGAGTGTTTAACCAATGCCCCAGATCATGTAACAAGCAACTTCTGGCCGGGACAGCGGCCTGTCCGCTGGAGCTGGCAGGATGATTCCCGGCTCCGACCTGTGATAGACTAGAAGGTGAGAAGTGAAATCATTCTGATGATATCACAGGGGGATGAGGTGGCGGCAAATGCTTTTTTATCTGATTTCCATATTGGTAGTGCTGATTGACCAAGCCGCCAAATGGCTGGTCCGTACTCATATGGAGCTTGGGGAGAGGATTCCCTTCTGGAGTCCGCACCTGCAGTTCGTCTATTATGAGAATAGCGGGGCAGCCTTCAGCTCCTTTCAGGGCTACGGGAAGTATTTTTCCATAATCGCTGTGGTTTTTGTAGCGGCAGTGTTCTATTACCGGCGGCAGGGCAAAATTCGCGGGCCTTTGCTTGAGGCAGCCAGCGGGTTACTGGTCGGCGGAGCGCTCGGCAATGCGATTGACCGTGTGATCTACCATCAGGTAACGGACTTTCTAGTGTTCGGTAACCGCGGGGGGATTCTCAATCTGGCGGATCTGGCGATTAATGCCGGGGCAATCCTGATTGCAGTCTACCTGCTGGTTGACCACTTTGGACACAAAGCTGCCCGGTAAGGGAAGCAAAGCGGTCCTAAGGCTATTCCGGTTTATCATTTTATCTAATGCAAGTTATCATTATTTGTAATAAACCCGCCTAAATCAGAGCTTTTTACTATGATTTAGGCGGGTTTTGTGTGTTTTGTACCTTTATTAAGCTTTTATACCATAAAATGACTGTTATCTGCTTCGTTGATCGTTTCTTATTAATGTGTTAGCCTGAATTCATGATGTTAAGAGGATAGAAGATTGCACGTTAAGGAGAGGTCGATATTGTTGCAATTACAAGTTACGAACAGTCCCTTTAATGAGAGCCAGGTTGAGCTTCTCAACCAGCTGCTGCCGACGCTGACCCATTCGCAGCAGGTATGGCTAAGCGGTTATTTATCCGCTGTGTCTCTGCTGGGAGACACGGGTCAAGCAGGCCCGGCGGTGCTCCCCCTTGCTGCTAAAGCGGCACCAGGAGTGTCAACGTCTACAGCCACAATGCCCCAGCCGGAGGTATCCCGTGAGGTGACCGTATTGTTCGGCTCCCAGACCGGCAACTGTCAGCGGCTGGCGGCGAGTCTTGCGCGTAAGCTGGAAGAGCAGGGCTTCAAGGTTACGGTTGCCGCAATGAACAGCTTCAAGCCGAATGGACTGAAGAAGATCGAGAATCTGCTGCTGCTGGTCAGCACCCATGGTGAAGGAGAACCGCCGGATAATGCACGTGCCTTCCATGAATTTCTCTACAGTAAAAGAGCCCCGCAGCTTCCGCAGCTGCGTTACTCGGTACTTGCACTCGGCGACACTTCCTATGAATTCTTCTGCCAGACCGGGAAAGATTTCGATCAGAAGCTGGAAGAGCTTGGCGCACAGCGCTTAACATCTCGTGCGGACTGCGATCTCGATTATGATGAGCCTGTAGCCGAATGGTTCGAGCATGTTATCCGCTCGCTAAGCGGTTCCGGTTCGCAGCAGGCTGCGGGGATCGCGGATGACGCTGTGCTGGCAGCCGAGAGCGCAGAATCGCTGGAATCGGCATATTCACGGAATCATCCGTTCCATGCCGAGGTGCTGGAGAACCTGAATCTGAACGGACGCGGCTCAGACCGTGAGACCCGCCATCTGGAGCTGTCGCTGGCCGGTTCGAATATTACGTTTGAGCCCGGTGATTCGCTCGGAGTCTATCCGGAGAACCACCCGCAGCTTGTGCAGGATATCATTGCTGCCATGGGCTTGGAGGCTGGTGAATCCGTTCCCCTGAACAAGAAGGGGGAAGAGGGCACACTGCATGAAGCGTTGCTGCGGCATTATGAAATTACCGTACTGACGAAACCGCTGCTGGAGCAGGCAGCCAAGCTGAACTCAGCACCTGCCCTGCAGGAGCTGCTGTCCCCGGACCGGCAGCAGGAGCTGAAGAATTACATCCATGGGCGTGATCTGCTGGACTTGATTCAGGATTTCGCACCGTGGGAAGTTCCGGCCCGCAGCTTCGTGACGATTCTGCGCAAGCTGCCGGCAAGATTGTATTCCATTGCCAGCAGCTACAATGCCAACCCGGATGAAGTGCACTTCACGGTACGGGCTGTACGTTATGAGTCGCATGGACGTGAACGCTACGGAGTCTGCTCCGTGCATTGTGCGGAACGTGCAGAGCCGGGCGCTACACTGCCGGTTTACATCCAGAACAATCCGAACTTCAAGCTTCCGGCAAATCCGGATACTCCGGTGATCATGATCGGACCGGGTACTGGTGTCGCCCCGTTCCGCTCCTTCCTGGAGGAACGGGAAGAGCAGGGGGCACAGGGGAAGTCATGGCTGTTCTACGGCGACCGGCATTTCGTCACAGACTTCCTCTACCAGACCGATTGGCAGAGAATGCTGAAGGACGGTGTTCTTAACCGGCTGGACGTTGCCTTCTCACGCGATACAGACGAGAAAGTTTACGTACAGCACCGCATTCTGGAGAAGAGCCGGGAGCTGTACACCTGGCTGCAGGAGGGTGCACATGTCTATGTATGCGGAGACGAGAAGCATATGGCCCATGATGTACACGCTGCGCTGATTACAGTAATCCAGCAGGAAGGCGGACTGAGTCCGGAAGGGGCAGCCGCTTATCTGGAGAATCTGCAGCAGGTGCAGCGATATCAGCGTGATGTATATTAAACGATATCCAGCGGAGGGACCTCCGCTGGGCTTACTTTACAATTCTTGAGGAGCACGAGGCAATGCGGAAGGAGAGGATCAATAGTGGCAAACAATGAACCAGCGGTGAAGCCGATTGGCGGACCCCCGAGTGATGTTGAACATATTAAGCTGGAGAGCAATTATCTGCGCGGTGCGCTTGTCGAAACCCTCAGCAACCCGATCACCGGAGGGCTGCCGGAGGATGACAACCGTCTGCTGAAATTCCACGGCAGTTATATGCAGGATGACCGGGATTTGCGCAGTGAGCGTGAACGCTCCAAGCTGGAGCCTGCTTACCAGTTCATGCTGCGTGTTGTAGCGCCAGGCGGAGTGGCGACACCGGCGCAATGGCTCGTAATGGACGATCTGGCCCAGAAATACGGCAACGGCACACTGCGTATCACGACAAGACAGGCTTTTCAAATGCACGGAGTGCTTAAGTGGAATCTGAAAAAGACGATCAAGGGGATTAATGATACGCTGATGACTACGCTCGCAGCCTGCGGTGACGTCAACCGCAATGTCATGAGCGGACCCAATCCGTATCAGTCAGAGGTTCATGCCGAGGTAAACGATTGGGCCAGAAAAATCAGTGACCACTTAGCCCCGCGCACCGCGGCTTACCATGAAATCTGGCTGGATGGCGAGAAGGTAGTGGACAGCAAGGTGGTTGAACCGATTTACGGGCCTGTGTACCTGCCCCGCAAGTTCAAGATCGGCCTGGCGGTACCGCCCTCCAACGATGTAGATGTGTTCTCCCAGGACCTGGGCTTCATTGCTATTCTGGAAGATGGGAAGCTGGCCGGCTTCAATGTCTCGGTCGGCGGCGGTATGGGGATGACGCATGGTGACACCAGCACGTATCCTCAGCTGGGGCGGATTATCGGCTTCTGCCGTCCGGAGCAGATGATTGATCTGGCGGAGAAAACCGTCACCATTCAGCGCGACTACGGTAACCGTTCGGTCCGCAAGAACGCCCGCTTCAAGTACACGATCGACCGCCACGGTCTGGACTGGTTCACGGGCGAGCTGCATGAGCGGCTGGGCTGGACGCTTGAGCCGGCACGGGAATATCATTTCGACCACAACGGCGACCGCTACGGCTGGGTGAAAGGCTTCGACGGCAAATGGAATTTGACGCTGTATATCCAGAGCGGACGGATTCAGGATGTCCCGGGATATCCGCTGATGACAGGCCTGCGGGAGATCGCCAAGATTCACGGCGGGGATTTCCGCCTGACGCCGAATCAGAATCTGATCATTGCCGGTGTCAGCCATGCGAAGAAACGCAAGGTAGCCGAGCTTGTCAAGCAATACGGTCTGACCGACGGAGCTCATCATTCCGCGCTGCGCAGAAGCGCTATGTCCTGCGTGGCGCTGCCGACCTGCGGTCTTGCGATGGCGGAGGCTGAGCGATATCTGCCGCTTCTGCTCGATAAGCTGGAAGTCATCATAGATGAAGCCGGCCTGCGTAATGAAGAGATCATCATCCGCATGACCGGCTGCCCTAACGGCTGCGCCCGGCCTGCGCTTGGCGAGATTTCGTTCATCGGCAAAGGCCCGGGCAGATACAATCTGTACCTGGGTGCCGGCTTTACCGGAGACCGGCTGAACAAGCTGTACAAGGAGAACATTGACGAGAAGGAGATTCTCGATACTCTCGGGCCGATCATTCACCGTTATGCCAAAGAACGCAGTACCGGTGAGCATTTCGGAGACTTTGTGATCCGCAGCGGATATGTCAAAGCCGTTACTTCGGGACTTAACTTCCACGATTGATCATAGATGGCTGACGAAGCATTACGCATCCTGACTTGTCCGGCATCAAGGTAATGTATAAAAGAACCTGTTTTCCGGCGTTTACGCGGAGGACAGGTTCGTTTTGCGCAAATCCTGTACAGAATACAACATTAGCCTATACAATATGAAACTTAAGCCTCTCAGGTTCTACCAGCAACTTATTAGGCGTGGGGATTTGGATAAACCGTTTATAACATAAGCATTGATCGGTTACCTGTAGCTTTAATTTCTATCCTTTCACAGAATGAATTTGGATTTCCGGCGGTTTTCTTACATAATATAGAGTAGCACTACAAAATTATAACCAAGGGCCATTGCTGCGAGCAGTGGCTTCTGTACAGAAGAGGCGAATTTAATGATCATCATGAAAACGATGGAAGAGATCGAGAAAATGCGTGCGGCCGGCAAAATATTGGCCGAATGCCACCGGCAAATCGCTCAGATGCTGAAGCCCGGAATTACGACCTGGGAGATTGACCAGTTTGCTGAGAAGTTCATTCTCTCCCAGGGTGCTACCCCTGAACAAAAAGGCTATCATGGCTATCCATATGCGACCTGCGCATCTGTGAATGATGTCATCTGCCACGGCTTCCCCAAGCACGAGGAGCTGAAGGATGGGGATATTGTAACGATTGATATGGTAGTCAACTTGAACGGCTGGCTGGCAGATTCAGCCTGGTCCTATGGCGTTGGCACAATTAGCGAGCAGGCGGACAAATTGCTGGCTACCACCAAAGAGGCTATGTTCAAAGGCATTGAGCAGGCTGTGGCCGGCAATCGGATTGGTGATGTCGCTCATGCCATCCAGGTATACGCGGAAGCTAACGGCTACTCGGTAGTCCGTGATTTCATCGGGCACGGCATCGGCTCTGAAATGCATGAAAAGCCTGATGTGCCTCACTATGGCCCTGCAGGCAAAGGCCCGCGCATCAAGGAAGGTATGGTGTTCACCATTGAACCCATGCTGAACACCGGCAGCTACCGGACCAAGGTTGATGCGGACGGGTGGACAGCGCGTACCTTTGACGGCGGATTGTCGGCACAGTATGAGCATACGCTGGCGGTGACTCCGCAGGGCACGATTATTTTGACAGAGCTGTAAGAACAGCTTCTGCCTGCTATTTTAATGAAGGATGCAAGGTTACAACCCGGACTGTGGTCATGTTTTCATGCCGCAGTCCGGTTTTTTTGTCTAACTGTGTCGGAATTCACGTCTTATCCCAAATGTATGGAATATAATGGGGAGACCTAAAAGCTGAATAGAATAGAGGCTTGTGAAATGGCAACAGATAAACCGTGTAAGAACCTGCATCGCTCCCCCAGCCCGGCGCAGTGCATGGACCATTATGGCTGCATCTATGAGAACAATCATCTCATTACGTTACTGGTGGACCCGGAGAACGGCAGAATTGCTGATGCCAACCGGGCAGCATGCGAGTTCTATGGCTACAGCCTCCGGCAGTTCAGGCAGCTTCTGATCTGCGATCTGGCGGCTGACCCGAAATCAGGAGTTCAGGAATTTGTAGAGAAGGCACTGCCTGCGGGCGATGAGCAGAGTAACCGTATGTTCATTGACCGGCATGTTCTGGCCAGCGGGGAACCCATTGATGTGGAGGTTCACACCGGCATGATGAAGATGCTGGGCAAAAATTGTGTATACACCGTAATTCACGATATCAGCGAACGGGTCAGTTCCGAGCAGCGGCTTCGTGAAAGTGAAGAACGGTACAGAGATCTGGTCGAGCTGTGTCCCGAGGCCATTCTGGTCTACAGCGGTGGTATCATCCTGTTCGTCAATAAGCAGACAGAGCGGATGTTCGGCAACAAGAAGCAGGAACTGATCGGCAAAAGAATCGAGGATTTCTTCAATGAGGTGTACTTCCAGAGTGCAGAGCATAACAAGCTGAAGACAACGGGGCTGCTGAAAGAACGTTTCCGTATTGAGCAGCGGCTGATCCGGCGGCATGACAATCGCATTTTTGATCTCGAAATTTCCGGGGTGCCGGTTATTTATGAGGAAGATAAGGCTCTGCAGCTGGTGATCAGGGATATCACCGAGAGTAAAAGAGAACTGGAACGGGCCATACGGCTTCAGGAGCACCGGCATGCTGTATCCTTTCCGCTGGACAGCAAAGCGGTTCTGGAGAAGCTCTACATCCCGGCCCGAACCTTAAGCGGCGATTTCTTCCTCTTCCATAAGATCAATGAGAAGCAGGTCATTGGCATTATCGGTGATGTTACCGGAAAGGGGATTACTGCAGCGCTGAATATTTCGGCTCTGCGAGTGATGTTCATGGATAGTTTGTTGTCCACGCAGAATCCGGTACAGGTACTGAATGATCTGAATCTCAAGGCGCTGCAGTATTTAGGTGAAGATTATATCGCCGGCTGCTGCTTCCTGTTCGACTTCGGGACAGGACTGCTCAAGGCAGCCGGAGCCGGGATTAATGAGTTTCTTTATGTTCCCCGCGGCAGGGACTGCGAGAGAATAACCGTTAAGGGTGCACCGCTCGGCATGTTTGAGAGCAGTGAATTTGAAGAGAAGAGCATTCCGTTTGAATCCGGGGACCGGTTTTGCTTTTATAGCGACGGGATGGAGCTGCTGTTTAACAGTGATGAGCTGGGGCGGGATTACGGGTATCTGATCGAGAGATTTGCCGGGGCAGCACTGCAGGATGACTGCACCTGGCTCGGCCTGAATATCCAGTGACAGACGGGGCGCTGCTTGCAGGGCTGATTCTCAGTATGTACATACGCAGGACGATGATTTCAGATCTTATAAGGAGAGAGTCATGGCAGCTATTCAAAAGGAAGTGATGCTTCACGGTCTGGAGTGTCATCAGATGATTATTGACGGAATCATTCAAGAGCTTGACTTAGAAGCCTATGCGTTTGATATCCGCCTGATTCTGATCGAAGCGGTGACCAATGCCTATTACCACGGGAACCTCAGCGATTGCAGCAAACCGATTACCATCCGGTATCTGCTATTGGATCAGCTGCTTGAGCTGCAGATAGAGGATTCGGGGGCCGGGGACAGCGAATTGGTGTTCCCGGAGGCTATCGGGAGCGATGAGCTGCTGGAAGAAGGGGGAAGAGGGTTATACCTGATCCGCTGTTTCTCGGACAGTGCAGAGATGATACATAATACGATGTACATCAGCAAGAGTATCTGTCCCTTATAGAATTCAAAAGGGGAGAATTTCGGTGAAATTAAGTTTAAAAGTCAAAATGAGTATCCTGTTATTTCTGATTATCAGCGTGCCGCTGGGCATATCCGGGGCTGTATCCTATCAATTGGCTTCGGGAGCTTTGCAGAAGACGATTGAAGAGGAATTAAGGGGGACTACCAACTCTACTGCAAGAGCGGTGGAGGCTGAGCTTGAAGCGGTAGGCAATAATCTGGGAATCGCCAGCAAGAACAGCGTACTAGCTGAATATGCTGCGAATCCTTCTGCCGCATCACTAAAAAGCACAGCATTTAATTATGTTTCCGGTGTGCAAAAGGACAACGCAAAGCAGATGGAATCGCTGATCATCGCGGATACCAAGGGCAAGGTGCTGATTACCAGCAGCTCTGAATCGCCCGGGCTTGATGTGTCGGACCGTGCATACTTCCAGGAGGCGCTGCAAGGCAAAGACGCCGTCAGTGAAGTAATTCTGTCACGGGAGACTAATGAATACATCGTAGCGATCGCCAGACCGCTGCGGGTAAATGATCAGATTACAGGCGTGTTAATCGGTACCGCCTTGTTTGGGAATATCGCTTCCCCGGTAACCGAGGTGAAGATTGGAGAGAATGGATACGCATATATGATTGACCGTACCGGCCTTATTGTCTCGCATCCAGACCAGGGCAAAGTGCTCAAGGAGAATGTTGACGCCAACAGTAATGCTGATTTGAAGGAGCAGGTTCAGTTAATGAAGGCCGGAGAAACTGGAGACGGCTTCTACAGCTATGAAGGGGTACATAAATATGTTTCGTATCAGCCCTCAGGCAATTGGGTTGTAGCCACAACGGCAAGTGTACAGGAATATATGGCTCCGGCGGACGAAATCCGTAATACTACACTGGTCATTATCCTGAGCTTTATCGTCGTTGCCATGCTAGCCGCATACTTCTTTACCACACGTAATATTGTGAATCCGATCAAGAAGCTGGAGAGAGCCATGGGCTTGGCTGGTGACGGGGATCTGACCGTTCATACCTCTATCCGCTCCGGAGATGAGCTGCAGACGCTGAGTGAATCATTCAATACCATGATTGACAAGCAGGAGGCCATTATTGAGAAGGTAAGAGCAGGTTCAGTATCCTTAACCTCGATGTCAGAGGAAATGGCAGCTTCTTCAGAGGAGATCAGCGCATCGATTCAAGAAATCAGCTCCAGTACCCAGGAGATTGCTTTTGGAGCCGAGAACAACAATCAGTCGGTCATCAATGCTTCCCAGGTGCTTGTACAGCTATCCAGTCTGGTGCAGCTGGCGCAGAGTAAAGCGTCGGCTACCTCCGGTAATGCCGATAACACGAATCAGGCAGCGCAGGAAGGCAGAGCCAGAGTTATCAGTACAGTACAGGCGATGGATACGATCCACAGCAGCACCAAGGAGACGGAAGAGCTATTGCTGACGGTTAGCGGGCTGTCAGAGAAGGTATCCACAATGATCGGAACGATTAATAAGATCGCCCAGCAGACCAATCTGTTGGCCCTGAATGCTGCCATCGAAGCAGCGCGTGCCGGTGAGCATGGCCTCGGTTTCAGTGTAGTGGCCGGTGAAGTACGGAAGCTGTCGGATGAGACGCATACCCAGGCTGGCGAAATTACAGGTCTGGTCAGTGAGATGGTCTCGCGGATTACCCAGGCTGTAGATTCCATGAGAGGCGCAGCAGAGGCGGTAGAGAGCGGCGTAAGCATTGTGAATGAGACGGACCGCACGTTCGTGCATATCATTCAGTCTGTTGAGAGGATTACGGAGAATGTGCAGGAGATTCTGGATATTACCAGAGATGAAGTAGCAACCTCTGATCAGATTATTAAGCTGATTGATTCCATGGGTACGATATCAGAGCTTGCGGCAGCGAATACAGAGAATGTATCCAGTGCAACGGAAGAGCAGGCGGCAACGGTCAATAATTTCGCGGCCTCCGCTCAAGAGATTAGTGCTATGGCTAATGAACTGGAGATTCTTGTTGAGAAATTTATAATCAGGGGTGAGTAGCTTGAGCGAGATTATGATTGAGATGCCAGAGCTGTTCTCGGTTGAGGAAGCCGGACATTTCAGAGAAGAAGTACGGAATTATATTCTTGGCGGCCATTCAAGCTTCATGCTTGATTTCGGGACCTGCCGTTTCATTGACAGCACCGGACTTGGCGTGATTGTCAGCTCCTACAAGAAATGTGTAGAGACAGGCGGCACTATTAGGCTGACGGGGATGAATGAGAATGTCCGGAAGATTTTTGAGCTGACCCGGCTGACTCGTGTGTTTGAGATTATTTAGTTTTGCTGACTTGAACAAAGGCAGGACCGTCCTTCAGTGGACAGTCCTGCCTTTGCCTTTGCTGCGGATGAATAACTTATCACTTAATGCGGCGTTATGATGTTAATCGGTAATATTCCGGGTGTAGTACTCGATGATATCCTTGCGGCGGATGATGCCGAGGAAGATTCCGCTGCCGTCCACCACAGGGACGAAATTCTGGTCTGCGGCCAGCGTCAGCATATCCTCCATCTGTGCGTGAATCTCTACGCTCTCGTTATGCACATGACGCTGAATGGTGCCTACAGTCACTCCGGTCATATTCTCAAAACTAAGACCCTCGGTGTTCTTCAGTTTCCATAGCAGATCGCCCTCCGACAAGGTCCCAACATATTTGCCTTCTTCGTCAATAATCGGAATGGCAGAGTAATAATGATTCTCCAGCTGCTCCAGCGCTTCCCGCATTGAGATCGAGGAAGTGATAAACGCCACCTGATCTTTGGGCAGCAAAAAAGAGGATATTTCCATAGGTTAGTCTCCTTTACAGTAGGATGTGTACATAAACGTTAGTTCAATTAAAACACATAACATGATGTAAGCGCATTAACAATTGGGTTACAACTTCGTAAAGGAGAGGGCAAAGAGGAAATAATAAAAGGATATGCCGCCCTCCCAAGGGGAAGATTCAACATATCCTTACCGGTTTAATTGAACAAAAAAGATATGTTAATACTGTAATTGTTAGCCGTTCTGGCCGTTATCGTGGCTAAGCTGCCAGTAGATGCCGAATTTATCCTTCAGGCTGCCATAGCATTTGCTCCAGAACGTCTCCTGCAGCTCCATGCTGACCGTGCCGCCTTCCTTGAGCTTATGGAACCAGTCCTTGATCTTATCTTCATCCGTATCCATCAGTGTCAGGTTAATATTATTGCCTTCCACAAAAGGCATTCCGGGAAATACATCCGAGAACATTACTGTGCTGCCAGCAATTCTCAGATTGGCATGCATCACCAGGTGCTTGGCTTCTTCCGGCAGAGGGTGGGAAGGATCAGGAGGAGCTTCGCCAAAAGTCATTATATGCGGAGGTTCGGTCCTGAATACTTCAGCATAATATTCCACAGCTTCCCGGGTATTTCCGTTGAAATTCAAGTAGATATCAATTGCCACATGCGTCACTCCTTAAGTATTAAATTAAGCAGGCACGGTTCTGTCATATTGTATCATGTGCCTGTCTATTTACAAATATACTTGGCAGACTCTAAGATAGGGAAACAAGTGGAGACAAGAATTACAGGAGGATTATGCTGTGAAAATATATGGCTGTGATCTCAGCGCCATAGATTCTATGATGGCCTGCATACCGCTCGCGTATTGTATTTATAAATACGATCTGGAGAAGCACTGGCCTGTCCGGCCGCCATTTGTTACGGAAGGGGAATGGGCGGTAGGGAGCGGGAGGGGCTTGCAGTCAGACTCATTTAAATCATTATCAAACTCCGGATAGAATCCCATCCACCCATGCATAACAACGCTCCAGCTGTTCGGTTGTGATGAGATCTGAGCGGTGCTCGAACATGATTTTCACCCCGCTGTTCTCCTCACGGATGATGCGGAGATAGTCTTCAATGGGTGCCCAGCCGTCTGCGGGACTCAGTTCCGGCAGTGCCGGGTAATGGCTGTGCCGGACAGTGTCCTTGACCTGAACACTCGACAGATGGATTAGTGCTGCGTATTTGGTGTATCTCCTCAGGAGTGCACGGGCATCGAAATGGGGGTCAAGCTTATCCTGCAGGTACAGCCGGGCTGTGTCCAGACACAGCTTAATATCGGGATATTTAACTAACAGCTGTTCCAGAAAAGCCTGATTATAGACATAGCTGTTCAGTCCGTCGAATTCCAGAATAGGCTGGAAATGATACTCACGCCCTGTCCGGCTCAACCAGTCGAAGAGATACTCACTGCGCTGGATCAGTTCTTCCTGAGAGGTTTCACTCTCATAGATGTACTCCCGGCGGTCACCGAACCGCCACTGCTGCCAGTCCACGCGGTCATCCAGAATGACCGGCTTCGGATAATGAAACAATACATATCCGGGACGGAGGTTGACCATATAATCCAGCTCTTCCTGGATGTGCCGGAACGCTTCGGCACGCTCATACTCATCCGGCGAGAGGAACAAGGCGTCCCGCAGCCGTGTAGGATCGGCGCGCAGCGGGAAATGGACACCGGTGTGAAACTGGTGTTGCTGCGCTTCCGTGATCAGATTCCGGCAATCCTCCTCTGCCTTGAAGGAGCAGGCCTCGATTCCATAGAAGCCGGTTTTGAAATCCTTGTGGAATTTGCTGTAATCGAATCCTCCGTATTGACCAATCATAAATTGCTGCAAATGATTCACCCCCGTATGTCTTCGTGATTTGTACTCCTTCACCCAGTGAATATCCGGACTTCCGGGCAGCTGCTGGGGCCGCAGGAAATCCTTGATTCATCGATTTCTGAGGCAAAGATCAGGAGGTTATTTATGGAATCCTGCACATAATCCAACATTTTCCTCATCCTATCGGCCGAAATTCAAAATTGTTGTATAAATGCAGGATTTCACCGTCTCCAAGCGGCTTAGCATGATTATTCTTGTATTTCATACAACAATCTTCCCGAACACCCGGCTATCAGTGATTCAAAGTTGTAAAACGTACAACATTGTTGTCTACAGTGAGGTTTATTTAGAATGTATAATTCGCCATAATACAGTTTTTACCTGCAAAAGAGTTATACTTGCGGATGCAAATTGCCGGCCGCTCTACCAGCAGCTTACTTATTGGAGATGGACAGCGGATAGGCAGTTACCTATACTGGAGGAAAGTGCCAGGGACAGCAGAGGAGAATGATTGTGACCAACAAGCGTATTGCCGATCAGCGGCTGATTCATCAGCGGATTCAGCAGCCTCCATCCCTTCAGCCCGGAGAAGTGGTGCGTGCGTTCGGTGCGATGCAGGCTCAGGATTATATGCATGCCGTCTGGGCTATAGGGCTGCGAACACCATCAGCAGGATTATTAGAAGTGGAGCAGGCTATCGCGGACAGGAAGCTGCTGCTGACCTGGACGCTCCGCGGGACGCTTCACTTCGTGCCGCCGGAGAATGCAAAGTGGATGCTTCAGCTCTGTGCCCCGCGTATTCTGCGTCAGGCGGCTGCCAGGCTGACCCAGCTTGAACTTGACGACAAGCTCCTGGAGCGCTGCCGGAAGATCATCTATAATGCACTGAAGGGCGGGCGCCAGCTCCCGCGTCCCGAACTGCTGAAGCTGTTGGAGGATCAGGGCATCAGCATCTCCGGCCAGCGCGGCTATCATATTCTATGGCATAGTGCGTATAACGGACTGATCTGCTTTGGTCCGCGTAGCGGCAAGCAGCAGACATTCGTCCTGCTGGATGAATGGGTGGAATACTCGCGTGAGCTTTCTTTTGAGGAGTCATTGAATGAACTGGCCTCGCTGTATTTCACGGCCCATGGGCCTGCAACTGTGCAGGACTTTGCCTGGTGGGCAGGGCTGACGTTAACGGATGCAAGAGCAGGTCTTGAGGCAGTGCGGAGCAGTCTGCAACGAGAAGTGATTGACGGCAGTGAATACTGGAGGCCTGATCCTGCGGCAGTAACGGCAGCAGAGCCTGACGGTGTACATCTGCTGGCCGGGTTCGATGAATATATTCTCGGCTATAAAGACCGGAGTGCTGTGCTGGAGCCGGAGTCATTCCCGCTGATCGTGCCGGGCAATAACGGCATCTTCCTGGCGACGGTGGTAGCTGACGGGCGGGTAGCCGGAACCTGGAAGCGGACGATTAAGAAAAAAGGCGCCGAGCTGTTCATAACGCCTTTTGCACCCTTGGATCAAAAGGGGATTGAAGGAGTGCGCCAGGCCGCTGAGCGCTATGCACTGTTCCTGGGTCTGCCCTTAACCAAACTTGAATATCTCAAATGACCCGATTAACTGCAGCAGATCCATCTACTACAACTATAACCGGACTAAGGAAGTGTTGATTATGGAAGACTACACCCCAATATTGGAGCAGATACTTAAGCAGGAACAGGAGCTGCAGTTCAGCGCGTTCAGCAATCAGACAGCGATCCAGGTCGGCAGCGAAATTCTGGCCAGAGCACAGATCATGGACAAGCAGATTACGGTGGATATCCGGAAGAATGGAACCGTGCTGTTTCACGCCAAAATGAATGAGAACGGCCCCGGTAATGATCGCTGGATCGCCCGTAAAATCAATGTTGTGAACCATTTCGGACATTGCTCTTATTATATGAATGTACTGTATAAATCATGGAATACCACAATTCAGGATAATGCTTTTGTAGATCCGATGGAATATGCCGCCGAAGGCGGGTGCTTCCCGCTTCTGATCCGGGGTGCAGGAGCGGTCGGAACCATATCCGTGTCCGGACTTTCCGGTGAAGAGGATCATGAGATGATCGTTGCCGTGCTGGAGCAGATCATTAAGCCGCAAGTCAATTAACCCGCACAACAATTTTGAATTATCACTTAGTTCATGGCCGAAATGGTGTGAGGGTTGAAGCAACCAGTCAGAATAAAGGAGACTTGCCGTATGACAGCTATAGCAATCAGACAGTTGATGCCCGGTGAGGAGAAGCTGATCACCCCATTAATCCGCGAGGCATTAGATTTACATATTTCCGTTAACTATTCGGCGCAGGGCGTTATAGAATTCTATAAGTATATTGAACTTGCCGCGATCCGTAAGCGCATGCAGCAGGATCACGAGATATTCATCACCACCTCCGATCAGGGAGTTACAGGAATTATAGAACTGCGCAACAACAATCACATCTCGCTGCTGTTCGTGAAGAATGTGTACAAAGGAACCGGGATCGGCCGAATCCTGCTGCAGCATGCGGTTGACAAGATGAAGGCAGACGGGGTGCGGCAAATTACCGTGAATTCATCCCCGAATTCCATTGGTTTCTATGCTTCCCAAGGCTTTGTGCCGGTTGGTGAAGAGGAAGAAGCGCGCGGGATACGTTCGCTAAGCATGAAGCTCGATCTGGAGGGGTAATTGTTTAGAAACCTCACACGGGATGCTCCATACGTCATGGAAATGGACGTTGGGGCATTTTTTTGTGTGCCCTCAGCAGGAATAATCTGGAGGGTTATCGAATAGTAGCGAATATCAACAAAATTCGACTTTTCAACTACATACATAAGCGGGGTATTGAACAATGAAAACTTGGAAAAAAACACTATTTCTGATCGTTACTTTTGGATTGATCTTCTTGCTTCCGTTATTCGGGAGCCTGGCGAAATGGCACGGATTGCCCCCTGGCTACGGCGACTTTCCTGCCCAAAAGGTAGAAGCTGACCCCGGGTTTAGCCTGCTGTATTTCTCCCTGGCCTGTGTTGTAGCGCTGATCATTACGCTGGTTTTTGTATTCCCCCGGCTGTTTGGCTTCAAGAAAACCCAGGAGACACCCCCGCAGAAGGGAGCCGCTACATCTTTTCCTGTCTGGTTCTGGTGGAGTCTGCCTGTTCTCGCCGTCAGCTGGTTTCTGATGTGGGCACGGCTTAAGCTGCATGTTTCCTTGGAGTACTACACATTTGTTCCGCTATGGTGGTCATTCATCCTGATTCTGGATGGTCTGGTGTATAAAAGAAATAATGGGGCCTCGATTATCTCGCGCAAGCCCAAGGTAATGCAACTGCTGGCTGTAGTCTCCTGCTTCAGCTGGTTTGCCTTCGAATATCTCAATTTCTTCGTACTTGAGAACTGGTATTATCCCAATAATGAAGTGTTCTCCAATTTCGGCAATGTGTTCTGGTTCTCCTTATCCTATACGACTGTTCTTCCGGCCATCTTCGAATGGTATCTACTCCTGAAGACCTTCCGCTTTTTCCGTACCCGGTATAATAACGGCCCTAAACTGAAGGTATCCGGAGTATTCCTGATCATTTATTATGCCCTCGGGCTGATCCTGGCATTTGGGATGGGTTATTATCCATATCTGCTGTTCTGGGTGCTGTGGGTCGCGCTTGTTCCCATGTTGTCTGCAGCGATGGCGCTTGCCGGCTACTGGACGCCTTTTACACCAATTAAGAACGGGGACTGGTCTAAGGTCATGCTGATTGGTCTGGCTACCGTATTCAACGGCTTCTTCTGGGAGTTCTGGAACTTTGGCAGTGAGTGGTTCCATGACAATGCCCCTACCAATCCGAATTATTGGAAATATTCCGTGCCTTATCTGGACAAGTTTCATATTTTCTCTGAGATGCCGCTTCTCGGATACTTCGGTTATTTATTCTTTGGGCTGAATTGCTGGATTATTTGGCTGATTGCAGCGTATGTGTTTAAATTCGATGCCGATATCGAAGTCACGGGAGAACAGAGCTAAAGGTGGAGTAGGAATGATTGTTAACGACAACTATCAGATACTGGAAACCATTTCAGATAATAATATAAAAGCGGTTTACAGATGCAGCGAAGCTACAACCGGAGCAACAGTCATTCTAAAAGTATTAAAATCGGAATTTACCGGAACCGAAGCAGTCATGCGCTTCAAGCAGGAATATAAGCTGCTTACAGAGCTTAGCCACACCGTACAGGGGATCATCCGGCCTCTTAAGCTGGAAGAACAGAACGGCTTGTATATCATGGTGCTGGAGGATATCCACGGGCGTTCGCTCAAGAAGATTCTGGCGGAGGAGAAGTACGGGCAGGAGGAACTGCTGAAGCTCGCGGTCAAGGTTGTGGATATTCTGGCTTCCATTCATGAGCAGAATGTGATCCATAAGGATATCAAGCCGTCCAATATTATCTGGAACCGGGAACAGGATATTGTGCAGGTGATTGATTTCGATCTTGCGGTGAAGCTGCCCAAAGAGAAACGGGAATTCCAGAACAGCGGGGTGCTTGAAGGCAGCCTGCTGTACATCTCTCCTGAACAGACGGGACGGATGAACCGCAATATTGATTACCGGAGCGATTATTATTCACTGGGCGTCGTACTCTATGAGATGATGACCGGCATTAAGCCCTTTAATTCACAGGAAATGCTTGAGCAGATCTATTCCATTATTGCCAAAGAGGCAATTCCTCCCTATAAGGCAAGCGGGGGCCTTGTATCGAGCGGCTTGTCGGCTATTATTATGAAGCTTATGGAGAAGTCCTCGGAAGACCGGTACCGCAGCGCTCACGGAATCAAGGCGGATTTGAAGAAATGTCTGGCCGGGCATGAGGATTTCGTGATAGGTACGGAGGACCTCTTGAATACCTTCCGCATTCCGCAAAAAATTGTAGGCAGGCAGCAGGAGCTGTCCGGCCTGAAGGATGCTTTCCGCAGCAGCCTCAAAACGAGCTCGCAGCTGATGCTGGTCTCCGGTGATGCTGGTGTCGGCAAAACGGCACTGGTCCATGAGCTCCACCAGACCATCAGCCAGGAGAAAGGGCTGTTCGCGGAAGGGAAATTCGACCAGTATAACAAGAACATTCCGTACAGCGCGCTGATCCAGGCCTTCCGGAGATTGATCAGCCAGCTGCTGGAGAGCCCGGATGAGGATTACAAAAGTTATATCGGCCGTTCGCTGAACAAGGCGCTGGGCGGAAACGGCAGCGTGATTACCGGGTTAATCCCTGAGCTTGCCGCCTGGATCGGCGTTCAGCCGGAGGTTGAACCGCTGAATCCTGCCGAGGAGACGAACCGCTTCTTCCTGACCTTTGCCAAGTTTGTGGAGGGGATCACCCATAATGACAAACCGCTCGTCCTGTTCCTGGACGATGTCCAGTGGGCGGATTACTCCAGCCTGCAGCTGGTGGAGAAGCTGGTGCTGGATAACCATCTGCAGAGGCTGTTTGTAATCTGTTCCTACAGGCAGAATGAAATTCACGAAGGGCATCCCCTGTTTGCCTCCATCGCCAGAATTGAGAAGAGCCGTGAGGTTACACGCATCCACTTGAAGCCTCTGAATGAGGAGGATGTGCAAAGTCTTATTGCTGACACGTTGTACAGCAGCAAGGATAGGGTGCAGAAGCTTACCGGACTGATCTTCAAGCGGTCCAAAGGCAATTCCTTTTTCCTGACGGAAATTCTGAAGGATCTACATAAACGCGGATTTTTTGTTTTTGATAAGTTGAGCGGGGAATGGACCTGGGACCTGGAGCGGATTGAGGCGCTGCCGGTCAATGATAATGTCGTTGATTTCCTGGTGGGTCAGCTGCAGAATTTGCCGGGAGATGTCCGCAATATCTTAATGTTAAGCTCGGCCGTCGGCAATATATTCGATTATGGCATGCTTACGCTGATCGGTGAAGAACCGCCGGAGGTGATTGCAGCTGCTATCAGCCGGGCCGTACAGGAGGAGTATATTCTACCTGCGGACCACCGCTATGCCATATTCTCCGGGACGCTGAGTGAAGCAGGGGCGGCACCGCTGCAGACGGAAATCTGGCTGAAATTTGCCCATGACCGGATTCAGCAGGCCTTCTACCAGATGCTTGACGCTGAACGGGGGAAAAGGCTGCATCTTAGCATCGGGCGTCTTCTGCTGAAGAATTATGGCAACGGGGATGCCGAGGACAAGATTATAGATATTGCTACACACATGAATAAAGGCCTCGAATTTATCAGCGAGCGCTCTGAAATTGAGGATGTGATCGCTCTTAATCTGCGTGCAGCGCAGAAAGCCAAGGCAGGTTACGGGTATGATTCGGCATTCATCCTGCTGGAGGCGGCAATTACGCTGCTGCCAGAGAATTCTTGGCTGGCGGACAGGAAGCAGACTGCGGAGATCTACAGATTGTATGCGGAATGCGGCTATCTCACCCACCATGTAGAACAGGCCGATCAGGCCTGCACCCTTTTGCAGAAACATACTACGGACAGAATCGCACTCGCGGAAATTTACGAAATGCAGGCCAATCATTATATGTATCTGGGTATGATGCCGGAATCGATCGCTGCAGGCAGACAAGGGTTGCAAGCGCTGGGAATCCGGATCCCCGCCAAGGTGGGAATGGCCTCCGTACTGAAGGAGCTGCTGGTGATCAAGGCTGCGCTGCGGGGAAGAACGCCGGAAGGGATTTTTAAATCCCCGGAAATGAAAGATCCGGAGATGAAGCTGGTCATGCGGCTGCTGATTAATTTTATCCCGCCCTCTTTTATTTCAGGGGAGAGTTCGCTGTTTGGGCTGGTGGTCCTCAAAAAGGTCGGCCTGACCCTGAAATACGGCAACTCCCCCGAGTCGGCGCTTGCTTTTATCGGATACGCCATGTTATTGTCCGGATTCGGAGATACCAGAGGGGCCTTTGAATTCGGGCGGCTCGGGATCAGGATTAACGACAGGTTCAATGATTTGCAGTGGAAAGGTGCGGCACATGTATTGTATACGCTGTTTAGCCATTCCTGGACCGAGCCCTGGGATACGCTGCAGGACTGGTTCGGCACCTCGATTGAAGCCAGCTTGCGGACAGGGGATCTGCTCTATCTCGCCCATTCCGCATTCTATGTGAATCTCTGGAACCCGTCGATGGACATCGCGACGACACTTCAGGAGAGTGCCCGTACGATCTCTATGATTGAGAATACGAAATATAAGGAATCGCTTGCCACAGCGCAGCTGGCCCGCCAGTATTTCCGCAGTCTTGCAGGCGAACTGCCGGACCCGACTTCCTTCGACAGTAAGTCATTTAGTGAAGAGGCCTATTTGAGCCAGTTGGAAGAAGCGCGGTATTATTCGGGAATTGCGATCTATTATATCTATAAAATGAAGCTGTTGTTCACTTATGAGAAGCATCACGAAGCACTGGAGTATATCGATAAGGCCTACCCGATCATCGGAACGCTGGCCGGATCTGCTTTTATGGAAGAATTCGCCCTGTATACTTTCCTGAATCTGGCTTATGCCTATAAGGATTTAAGTGTGAACGGCAAACGTAAGGCCAAATCCAGAATGCGTAAAGAGTATGGGCGGGTCCGCAAATGGGCCAGGAATGCGCCGGGAACCTTCCGCCAGCATGAATATCTGATGAAGGCCGAATGGGCCAGAATCAGTGGGAACGATAATCAGGCAAGCCGCTATTATGATTTGGCGATTGAGACCAGTGAGCAAGGAAGCTTTGTACGGTATAAGGCGCTGAGCAATGAGCTGGCAGCCCGGTTCTATCATCATAAGGAGTTCAATGAGTTCGCCGCTTATTTACTCAGGCAATCCGTATACTATTATTCGGTCTGGGGCGCCAAAGAGAAGATCAGGTTCATTAACGAGCGTTACTCTTCCATAGTCAAAAAAATTAACACGAAGGAATTCCTCCACGGCCGGACGGTTACGGACTACACCGAGAGCATTGATCTGAATTCAATGATCCTCGCTTCCCAGGCAATCTCCAAGGAGATTGAGCTGAACAATCTGCTGGAAGCGCTCATGGAGATTGTCATCAAGAATGCCGGCGCCCAGCGGGGCTGTATTCTGATGAACTCCCAGGCGAATCTTCTGGTGGAGGGTGAATATAAAGCCGATACTGACAGAATTTCGGTCGCTATTCATGAGTCATCACAGCTGGATAATTTGCCGGTCTCGATTATCAGGCAGGTGGAAGAGAGCCGGGAGAGCCTGATTTACAATGATGCTTTTTCAGAGACAATGTTTGTGAACGATCCTTATATTGTGAAGCATCAGCCGAAATCGATGGTATGTATGCCGCTGATCAACCAGAATAAGACGATTGCGATTATCTATCTGGAGAACAACCTGGTTACCGGGGTGTTCACCAAGGAACGGATGAAGATCATTAATCTGTTATCCAGAGAAATGGTATTCTCCCTGGAGAATGCAAGCCTCTACACCGAGCTGGAGCGGTCGGAAGAGAAATACCGTGAACTGGTGAACAATCTGCAGGACGGGGTATTCATTACCCAGGACAAGCGGTGTAAATATGTCAACGAGGCCCTGGCGCAGATGCTGGGGTATGAGATGGACGAGATGCTGGATCAGCCTTTCGAGAACTTCCTCAGCCCCTCCGAGAAGGAGAAGGTTATGCACTATTACTCCAGAAGAGTTGAAGGCAAGCAGGTGCCTGATGAATATGAGACCCGGCTTGTTCACAAGGACAAGACCCGTGAAGTCATTGTGATCCACAAGGTCATCCGGATCATGTATATGGACAAACCGGCGATTCAGGGGACCGTGAAGGATATTACCGAACGTAAGAAGGCGGAAGAGGAGCTGCGGCGGCATAAAGAGCATCTGGAGGAGCTCGTGGCGGACCGGACCAAGGAATTGGAGTTTAACAACGAGGAATTGAACAAATATATCGGACTGATCGAGCAAATCTCGATTACCGACGAGCTGACCGGGCTGTATAACCGCAGATACTTCAATAAGCTGTTCCTGGACGAGGTAGAGAAGGCAGCTGTAGACAAACGGCATTTGACCTACCTGATGCTCGACATAGACTATTTCAAAAAATACAATGATACCTACGGCCATTATGAGGGAGATACCGTATTGCGGAGAGTCGGCCAGCTGCTGAAAGAGCTGGCTGAACGGGCGGACGGTGTTGCGTTCCGCCTGGGCGGAGAAGAGTTCGGCATTGTGGTGGCCGGGTTCACCCCTCAGCAGTCGCGGGAATATGCCGAAGCGATCAGAAGAAGCATCGCGGAGCTGCGGATTCAGCATGAGCTTAGCCCGGAATACGGAAGAATTACCGTGTCCATCGGCGTTGCGGCCGTTCTTGTCGACGGGCTCCGCGAGGAGGATATCTATAAGCTGGGGGATGATGCGCTCTATCAATCCAAAGCGGAAGGCCGCAACTGCGTCACGCTGTTCGAGAAATAAGGAAGAATGAGCAAGTCCACAGTGGTATTATAACTGGTCGATTTGCTGTATGGATTTAAGTGCGGAAAATATGAATTGCAGGAGCTGCTAGAGACCATGAATAACGAATATGAAACCGATATAGAGAAATTGCTGGAGGCACTGAAAATAACGCTGCCCCTTGTGCAGCGCTTATTCCCTATTGATGTAATGTTTGCATTAACGGATACGGAAAAGTTCATTTACAATTTGCCTGGGACAGAATTGGATGTCCGGATCCAAGAGGGGACCCCGGTTCCGCCAAACGGGGGAATCCGGACTGCACTCGACACGGGAGAAGAAGTCAGTGCCAATATCCCAAAGGAGATCTACGGGTTACCCTTTAAGTCATCGTCTATGCCGATCCGTGACCGGAACGGAGGGGTTGCAGGCGTATTTACAATCGGAATCAGCCTCAGTAATCAGGAAACGCTTAGCGATGCGGCGAATGCTCTGGCAGTGACCTCTGATGAAATCAGCTCGACTTCCGAGGAGATTGCGGGAACAGCCTCTGATCTTGCGAATACGGTAAGTGACCTGAAGGAGCTGGGCCAGAGGGTGGTGGTGGATCTGCAGCAGACAGACGAGATTCTGGATTTCATCCGCAAGGTAGCGGATAACTCCAATCTCCTGGGGCTTAATGCTGCGATTGAAGCGGCTCATGCTGCTGAGCATGGACGGGGCTTCGGCATCGTCGCTCAGGAGATCCGCAAAATGTCAGTATCAAGCGCTTCATCCGCCAAGGATATCGCCAGCATTCTGCAGATGATCAAGAAGAACATCACCCAGATGGATGCAATACTGATGGATTGTCTGGCCCAAAGTGAACGTCAGGCTGCAGCAACAGAGGAAATCACCGCCTCAATGCAGCAGATGGCAGCTTCGGCCGTAGAGATAGAGAAGATCGCGCGGCTGATCTAGGCAGCATCTGTGTCAAATGGTTCCTCCCGGGCATAAAGTAACTGGACGAAGGCCCAGTTGTGGCTTACACGATCCGTTCACCCAGAAGCTGATGACCTATCATCTGAAGCCCGGACAGGTCTCCATTTTCCCGAAGGGCTGGTTTTACTGGATTCTGGCCGAGAGTGACCAGGTCCAATTCCTGACGGTCTTCGATGCTCCATCGCCTGATATCGTCTATGGTTCAGATTTCCTGCGTGCGATTCCCAAAGAGGTTATCCAGCGGGCCTATTGCATTAATGAAAAGGATTATGCCAAGGCAGTTGCACCGCTCAAAGAATCGGTTATTCTTGGACCGCCTCCGGGCTGCGCCGTCGCCGGTGCCGCAGAGAACGGCTTCCATGCGAACGGTCAAGTGATGCCTTATACCGGTGTACCTCCATACACAGCCCAGCAGCCGGCAGCCGCATTTTATCCTTATCCGGTGTATCCGCGCCGCTAACCGCCAATTGCATACCCGGGGATTTCAAGGGATAGCGGAGTTCACTTCCGCCAGACCGGGAAATCCCTTTTTTGCATGAATTTTTGGCTAAATTCTCCGGAATGTGCAGATACTTCTGTTATCTCAAACCGGGAGGCAGAACGATATGAAGAGAGGAAAACAAGGTAATCAGACGGTCCCAGTCAAGCAGGGGAAGGCCGGGAAGTCTGAGAAACCGGGCAAGAAAGGATTATCTGTATGGCAGCTGACAATGCTGGCGCTGGGTACAGTGGTGGGCGGTTCATTTTTCCTGGGTTCCTCCGTTGCGATCCGGGCGGCAGGCCCGTCTGTACTGCTGGCATACGTTATCGGAGGGGTCCTGGTCTATCTCATCCTGTCCGCCCTGTCGGAAATGACAGTGGCGAATCCGGTACCCGGCTCGTTCCGCACTTATACCGAGCAGGCGTTTGGAAGGGGAGCGGGTTTTACAGTCGGCTGGGTATACTGGACAGGCCTTGTGCTTGCGATGTCGAGTGAAGCAACAGCAGTATCCATCCTGCTGCGGGCCTGGTTCCCTGCTCTGCCGCTGGCGCTGGCCGGTACGGGAATCATCGTTCTGGTAACGCTGCTGAACCTGCTCGGCGCTGAACGGCTGGGCAAGCTGGAAAGCGGACTTGCAGCCTTCAAGCTGCTGGCCATAGTTGCTTTTATCGTCATAGCGGTGGCTATTGTAGCAGGAATTGGAACGAAGGGCACAGGAGCTGCAGGTATGAATGTTGTGCGCGGCCAGAGATTTTTCCCCGGGGGAATTGCAGGTATCGCGGGCAGTATGCTCATGGTGATGTTTACATACGCGGGATTTGAAGTGCTGGGCCTTGCCGCATCGGAGACGGGGAATCCCGGAGTTACCATTCCGAAGGCTATCCGGCGGACAATCCTGCTCCTGGTCAGCCTCTATCTGGCTGCGATGACCGCGCTGTTCCTGCTGCTGCCTCCGGCTCAGGTCTCCGAACAGATCAGTCCGTTTGTGTCTGCCCTTGGCCTGTATGGACTCGGCTGGACCGGGACTGTAATGAATATCGTCCTTGTGTCCGCTATTCTGTCTACGATGCTAGCCTCCGTATTCGGCCTGGGCCGGATGCTCCGCTCATTGGCGGAGGAGGGACATACTCCGGCCTGGATGAGGGACCGTTCGGATGTTCCGTACCGCGGTATCCTCATCTCCGGCGGCGCGATGCTGGCCGGGCTCGGGCTCGGCATGCTGTTGCCGCAGGGCGTCTACTTGTTTCTGGTCAGCTCCGGCGGCTTTGCGCTGCTGTTCTCTTACTTCATCATCATGGCCAGCCACTACCGGCTGCGCCGGCGCAACGGAGGACCCTTCAAGGGCCAGCGCGGGTTGCGCGGCTATCCGTACAGCTCATGGATTGCAATGGGAGGTCTGCTGGCCATTCTCGCCAGCATGCCGCTCATTCCCGGACAAGGCGGAGGTCTGGCAGCGGGAATCATGTTTGTTCTGCTGTTCTCGGGCATTTACGCGGCGGGGGTGCTGCGTAAAGGGAGAGTATCCGGCGGACTGCGGCAGCCTGCCCTGCAGGTGAAGATGCCTGGAGCCAGAGCACAGATGGAGGCAGCGGAGGAGCTGACGGACGGGAAGGGACGGTCAGAAGAGCGTCAGAACCACCCTGCGCAGAGCGGTAAGCGTTATAGTCAGGGACAGAAAAAGTCTGGAGCTAAACAGAAGAAGCGGAAGCGGAAATAACGCTGTTAATAATCATCAGAAGCGTTTGTGCGAAATAGCGTCTCTTATTCTCTGACATCGGCAGTTAACAAGGAGACTCCATTATTGATCAATGGTACTAATCTGCCGGCAAGAGCAGCAGGGGGCTCATGCCGGCCCTCCTTATTCCAGCGGAAGGTAACCCCATAGATTGACCAGCTTAGCAGGGTTGCAGCCGTTTGTAGTGTAGGAGTATCCATAGTGCTGTTAGCTTCGCCCAGAAGCCTTTGCAGCAATTGCTCCAGCCGCATCTTAATATTCTCTTCAATAATCAGCGCCAACGAATCATATTTCTTCAGGCAGTGATGACTTGATTCATGATAATCGCAAAGAGCAGCAACCAGCTTCTGGAGCGTTTCCTCCGTCAGGGTTGCCTTGTCATCTATTTTGCGGAGAACCAGCTCCGAGAAGGCATCCGACAAAAAGGATTCAAGCAGCGCATATTTATCAGGAAAATGAGCATAGAAGGTAGCGCGGTTAATGGTGGCTTTTTTCGTGATATCCTGTATCGTAATCGCACCAAAATCCATTTTATTTAATTGCTCGGCGAATGAGTCCAGAATTAACTGGCGTGTCCGGATGACACGCGGGTCGTTCGGGTTCGGTGATAATATACTTGGCATCCTCTATCCATGCTCCCTTCGGTAACTTATGCTTTTTCTATTATAAACATCTGCGGCTGCGCCAACCAAGGTATCCTTGGATAACCAACAATACAATTTAGCATTTCGCTTAAGCAACAGAAGGCGCAGATTGTTGGTTGAATGGGGCAGGTGGCCTTGCTAATATTGCATTCGTACCCCTTAACTGCGGGTGCCAAAATAATATTGGAGGTGCGGTTCATGAGTCATCCACAGAACAACAATCATTCCATTCAAGCCTTGTTTCAGCCTTATACGATCCATCAACTGACCTTGCCGACACGAATCGTCATGTCGCCGATGGCCCGTGCCTTCTCACCTGAAGGTGTGCCGGGGCCGGATGTAGCCGCTTATTACCGCCGCCGTGCCGAGAACGGTGTCGGTCTTGTGATAACCGAAGGAGCTCTAATAGACCATCCTTCAGCAACCAGTGAGCCCAGATTGCCTAAGCTTTATGGGGAAGAAGCATTGAACGGCTGGGCGGAAGTGGTCAGACAGGTGCATGAAGCAGGCGGCAAAATTTTCCCGCAAATCGTGCATATGGGCATGATCCGGCCGAATGGCTCCCAGCCTAATCCGGAAGCCTTGTCCATCGGTCCATCCGGACTGGATCTGGAGGGGAACAAGGCAGGAGAACCGATGACTACGGAAGAAATTGCGGATGTGATTCAAGCTTACGCGGCTGCAGCGCTTCATGCCAAAGAAGCCGGGTTCGATGGTATAGAGCTTCACGGAGCACATGGCTTTCTGATTGACCAGTTTTTGTGGGTGAAGACCAATCAGCGGACAGACCGGTACGGCGGCGATCTGGTGAAGCGCGCCCAGTTTGCTGCTCAGATAGTCGAAGCTGTACGTGCTGCGGTAGGTCCGGATTATCCGGTAGCCATGCGTCTGTCCCAGTGGAAAATGGGCGATTACACTGCCAGGCTTGCGGACACACCGGATCAGTTGAAGGAACTGCTGAATGTTCTGGTGAACGCCGGAGTAGATATCTTCCACTGCTCAGTACGCCATTTCTGGGAGCCCGAATTTGCCGGTTCCGATCTTAGCTTTGCCGGCTGGGTGAAGAAGCTGACAGGCAAGACGACCATTACGGTCGGGTCGGTTGGCATGGACAGTGATCCCGCCGAAGGGGAAGGACGGGCACATCCGGGACTGGAGGGACTTGTGGAGCGGCTGAACGACAACGAATTTGATCTGGTGGCCGTGGGACGGGCGCTGCTCGGAGATCCCGCCTGGGCGGTCAAAATCCGTGACGGACGGGTGAGTGAGCTTCAGGCGTTTACCCCTGAATCGGTAGCGGCGCTCTCCTGACAATTGATTGTCTAAACGAAAAGCAGGCCAAAGGTACCCGCCCTTGGCCTGCTTTTTGCATATCCTGTTCTATAGACGCGTTATTCCGAGCTTACTTCACTTCTTCAAGCTTTTTGGTAAGCTGTTTGTACTGTTCCAGCAGCCCGCCCAGCGCTTGCTTGACCGCTGGGGCATCTTTGGATTCTACGGCTTCAGCCAGTGCAGCCTGCGCCTTGAAGAATCCGTTATCTTCTGTCATCGGGAGCAGAGCCGGGAGTGCAGCGGCTGTTATGGAGCCAGAGCTTGTGAGTCCGGCGGACGGGACGCTGTCAGGTGTTGCAAACACAGCGAATTCTGCAGTGGATGAAGCCGCTGTTCCTGTTGCGAAGGCACTGACGGTCCCGTCTGTTATGACAAGCTGAAGATCGGTTGACGGCGCTGAACCGGCAAGGGAAGGTTCGGCTGTTGTCAAGGCTACAGGTGTGGCCAGTTGCACGGCTGGAGCGGTAAATTCTCCTTGTGTATCGAGGTTAAGCACCCTAACATTTAGGCGGATGGCCTTACTGTATCTGCTGAGCGTATCGGTCCAGTCCTGAAGCGTCTCCGGCGCATAGCTTTCAGCAAGACCCAGCAAGTCGGGGAAACGGGAGGAAATCATGATACTGCCTTGCACAGGTGCGGAGGCAGCGCTTAAGGTAACTGCGGGAGCCTGTGTCTGTTGCGGCGTGCGGTCTGCATCGGCAAACACCGGGGTTGCGATGGAGGACAGCAGCAGGGTGGAGAGGGCCATTCTTCTCAAGATTAAACGGTTCATGAACTAACACTCCTTATGGGTGAGGTTTGTCTTACAGCTCCCAATATAGCGTTCTACTGTGGCAGGAAATTGGTGGATTTGTGGAAAAACAATGGCAGGGCCCTACCGCCTCCGGCAGCTTGTTATAATGGAGCAGACAAAACTGTGGAGGGTTACGATGAACAATCAGACGGTCATTGCTGTTGTGGACGATGATGAGAATATACGCAATCTGGTCGAGGCTTATTTACATAAGGAGAATTTCCGCACCATTGGTCTGGGAAGTGCCGAAGAAGCCTGGGCCCTGTGGACAAGCGATCCTCCCGGCATGTGGGTGCTCGATATCATGCTTCCGGGGATGGACGGGTATGAACTATGCAGACGCATCCGTGATGAAGCAGAGGTGCCGATCATTATGATCTCAGCCAAAGATGATGAAGTCGATAAAATACTGGGTCTTGAGCTGGGCAGCGACGATTATCTGGTCAAGCCGTTCAGTCCCCGTGAGCTGGTGGCCCGGATCAAACGGCAGCTGGCAAGGTGGGAACGCCTCCAACAGCCTCTGCCCGCAGCTGCGCTGCAGCCCCCTTCAGGCATAGAGCTGGGCGGCCTGCTGCTGCTTCCGGAAGAAAGGAGGTCCTTCTGGCACGGATCAGAGGTGGAGCTGACGAGTAAGGAGTTCCTGATGCTGAAGGTATTTGCCGGACATCCGAACCGGGCGTTTACGCGGGAAGAGCTGCTGGGTTATGTCTGGGGTGATGATTATTTCGGCAGTGACCGCGCAGTGGACCATCTGATCAAACGCATCCGCAAAAAAATAGACGGCTTACCGCTGGAATCGGTCTGGGGACACGGTTACCGGATGAGAGAAGGGCTGGAATGATGAATATACGGATGAAGCTAAACGGGCAGATGAAGAAGCTGAAGCTGGTGCATCAGATCAATTTTGCCTTTGGACTGTCTATGGTGCTTGTCTTGTCTATCACAGGCGTGATGATTCATTTTGTACTGATGGACCATTTCATCGGTAAGGAACAGGAGGGATTGCGGACGCTAGGCGCTACACTGACCGCCAGCATGCAGCAGCAGCCCGCCGCAGCAATAAGTGCAGTCCCAATTGAAGAAAATGAGTTGTTTCCGGTTCAATACGCTACGCTTTCCAGCGGAGTACAGGCGATTGTGACGGATCAGCAGGGGAAGGTGGTCTCTGGCACCATCCCTGCATCCGGGCAGACGGGGGCAGTTACCGGTATTGCTGCAGCGGAGCCGGACAGCCTACAGAGCTTATGGGACGGTAATGACCAGCGTTATCTTGTGCAGGTAAATGCGCTTCCCCAAGGTAAACTGACCTTGCTGACGCCTGTCAGCAGAATCAAAGCTATCGAACAGGCACTGCTTAAACGGTTGATTCTCGTCTTCGCCGCCGGTGCAGCCGTGATGTTCCTGTTCAGCCTGTTTATCACGAAGAAGCTGATTGATCCGCTGATGAACCTGCGTGAGGAACTCAAAAAAGTGAAAAACCGCCGGTTTGCCGAGGTGAATCTGGTCCGGGCGGGTGGGGAGATCGGTTCTGTAGCCCAGACTGTATACGAAATGGCCGGAGAATTGCACAGGTTCAACCGGGTACAGAAGCAATTCTTCCAGAATGCCTCGCATGAGCTCAAATCACCGCTGATGTCGATATCCGGTTATGCGGAGGGCATCAGGGACGGGATTTTTGAAGGTGAGGATGTCCGTAGAGGGCTGGATATTATCCTGGGCGAGAGCGGACGGCTGCGGGACCTGGTGAGCGAAATGACGCTACTGGCCAAGCTGGACAGTGAGGAGGATATATTCCGGGCGGTAGAATGCGATCTGGAAGAGCTGCTCTCAGAGGCGGTAGAACGGGTCAATCCGCAGCTGGCTGCAAGAAAGCTAACTCTCAAGACTGAAATCTCCGGAGACAGCGGGCTGATGCTGAGGGCTGACCGCGATAAGCTGCTGCAGGCACTGCTGAACGTATTATCCAATGCTGCACGTTATGCAGACAGGAAGATTGATATCCATGGTTATGTAAGCAAGGGGCTGATTACATTAACGGTTTCAGATGACGGCCCCGGCATTCCGCAGGAACTGCTGCCCAGCCTGTTTCACAGGTTCGTCAAAGGGAAAAATGGTGATTCCGGGCTGGGACTGGCCATCTCGCGCGCCATCGTGGAGCGCTGCGGCGGTAAGATTACCGCCCGGAACTGCCCGGAAGGCGGTGCCGTCCTAACCTTCGAATTTCCTTCCGCAGCGGGCTGACAGGGATTATCTCAAAAGCAGTCAAAAAAGGGGGTGCCCCGGAAGCCATTATAAGGCTTGCGGGACACCCCCTTAAAGTGATTCCTAATGTTTTAATATTCGTTGAACATTGCGGCAATTTCGTCGTAGCCGGTTGTTTGTGTCAGCGCCAGGGAGAGCAGAATTCGTGCTTTTTGCGGCACCAGACTGTTGCAGGGAATGGAATTGGCGGACAGGTCAATATAGGAGTCCTTGAGCGTGATTCCGCTTGAGATCCGCGAGCAGCGGACCACAGGGATGTTATTGTTCTTAAGCTCGCCGACTTTATCAATCCACGGCTTGCTGTAGATGCCTCCACCTGCACCGGCAATCACAATGCCCTTGGAGATTGTGGCGAGATAATCCAGGATGCCGGGATCGGCGTCGACATGGAAGTAGGCTACGGATACTTCCGGCAATCCGGTCATGGCCGATACATCGAATTGTGAAGCAGTCGTATGTCTTTTGAGCGTCCGGGTATAGAAGAAGGCATGACTGTCGCGCATATAGCCCAGGCAGCCGAAATCACGCTCATCGAAGGCATTGGCCTTGAAGGTATTCACCTTCTGAACATCCCGCCCGCTGTAGATCCCTTCAGCGAAGACAACCATCACGCCTTGTCCGGACGCATCCGGATTCGCTGCCAGTGCAACGGACTGATACAGATTGAGCGGTCCGTCGGCACTGATTGCGGTAGCCGGACGCATGGAGCCGGTAATGATCACAGGTTTGTCAGTCTTGATCACCAGGTTCAAGAAATAGGAAGTCTCATCCAGGGTGTCGGTGCCGTGGGTAATTACGAAGCCGTGCACATCCTCCCGGAGAGCGAGTGTATTGATGTACGCAGCCAGTGTAAGCCAGTGTTCACTGGTGATATCTGCACTGCACAGATTGCTGACCTGTACGCCTGCACAATTGGCAAGCCGTTCCAGGTGGGGCACACTATCCAGCAGATCCTGCACGGGCAGGGCACCGGGTTCGTAGTTCAAGGTTTTATGCGCTTCGCCGCTGCCGGCAATGGTGCCGCCGGTGGCCAGAATAACTACATTTTTGAGACTGGGATTATAGAATGGGGAAGCTGTGAAGTTCACTTCAGGTGCTGGAATAATCATAGATCGTTTCCTTTCAGATCGAATCAGAATGAAGGTTATAGAATGACATTGAATGTATTATAACATACGATTTCCGGGGATATTGATCTGTTTTTACTCCTAATTTTCCCTGCAAATAATTAGTCAATAAGTACATGCCAGATTAAGGTATAATAAGTAAAAATATAAATGGGAGGATATGTATGTTCAAGATAGAGGAAGTAGCCCATGGAGTGTGGGCGGCAATTGTAACTCCGGGCCGGGGAGCGGTAGGCAATGCCTCCATTATAGATCTTGGGGATACCACAGTTGTGGTCGATACCTTCAGCCTGCCCGGGGCAGCGAAGCTCTTGCGGGAGACGGCTGAGCAGCTGACAGGGAACCCGGTCCAATACATAGTGAATACCCATTATCACGGGGATCATCATTACGGGAATCAGGAATTTGCGGATAGTCTTATCATTTCCACAGAGCTTACCCGTGAAGTGCTGACAACGACGGGTCCACCTGAGCTAGGGGAATGGCAGGAAGGGCTGCAGAAACAGATTGCAGCGCTCCAGGAGGCTCATAGTACTGCTGCGGACACCCGCGTGCAGGCGGCGCTGGGATATGAAATCGAGGAGAAGCAGGCCTTGCTGGAGGCGACACCTGCGATCCGCAGAGTAACTGCTGCTGTGACATTCAAGGATACGCTTGATATTCACGGGTCAGAGCGGTCCATACAGTTGTTCACCTATGGGGGCGGGCATACCTGCAGCGATGCCATGGTATATATTGCTGACGTGAAGGTGCTGATCGCCGGGGATCTGGTGCTAAACCAATCTCATCCGGCCATGCTGCATGGTTTCCCTGAAGCGTGGACCGGTATTGTGGAGCGGATTGGCCTGGAGATGGATTTCACCCGGCTGATCCCTGGTCATGGAGGGGTTGCCGGACGTGAGAGCATCGCAGAAATGTTAAGTTATCTCCAAGAGATTCAGACGTATGCCGCAGCAGCTGTCCGGAGCGGGGAAAGCGCGGAGGTATGGATCGCCAAGGGAATCCCGGCACCGTTTGATACATGGGAGGGTTCCCATATCTTTGAGTGGAATTTCCGCTGGCTGTACAATACATATAATCAATCCTGAGAAAAGAGGAGAAAATGATGCTGAAGCTGGATAGCCGTGACTATGCCCTGGCTCTGCCGCTGTTAAGCCAAGTGAAGATCAATACCCTGTTCGCAGAAGCAGTACTCAAGGGCCAGACCACCGGCACTGTTTACGTGGATAATGTGCAGAACCCCCGTACCTTTTATGTGGCTCATGACTATGGGATGTCGCTGGTCTATGGGGATTCGGGCAATGAGGCGTTTAACCGGAGCTTATATGATTATATTACCAACCAGTCAGGGGACAGGCAGTCCCCGGAATGGCTGCAGGGTGATCCGGCAGGTGGCTGGTCTCCGCTGGTGGAGTCAATAATTACAGCGCATAACGCACTGTTAAATGCGGTCGATCCCGGTCCTGAAACGGCTGATACACGGAGGATGTACACTCATACCAGAGTGAATTTCACCTTTGACCCGGAAGTCTACCACAGTGCGAAGGAGCAATGGTTCCGGAAGGATGCAGTAATTGTTCCGATGACTGCCGGGCAGTTTGACGGGCAATCAGGTGCTGTGATTCCGCGTTATTTCTGGAGAGATGCAGAGCATTTCCTAAGTACAGGCATAGGGTACACCCTGCTCTGGGAGGGGGAGAGCGCCTCTAATGCGTTCTCGGCGTACCGTACAGCGGATCAGCTTGAGATTGGGATTGAATCGGCAGCGGGCCACCGGGGGCAGCATTTTGCCTTCTCCGTATGTTCCGCACTGATTGATTACTGCCTGGAGCACGGGCTGGAGCCGGTGTGGGGCTGCCGCCAGGAGAATGAGGGTTCATATAGACTGGCTCAGAAGCTCGGCTTCAAACCGTCGTTGTACATCCCTTATTACCGCTTGGCCGAATGATTAAGAGACAGGGCGATATATCTAATGGACACGAAAAGGGCGCCGGCGGGCGTTCTTTTTTATTGAGTTTTCCGGAGATAATATTATCATTATCTAACGATATTGGGGGTTTATCTCCTCGGCAAGCAGGAGGAAGCAGCTAAAGGCCTTGCAGATGTCAGATCAGCCGGGCATCCACGAAGCAATGCAGATGCAACGGGGACAGCAGCTTCAGGCCTTCGCCAAGCTCGAAGTCTTTGCCTTCGGCGAGCTGGCGGCCTTTTTCGCGGAAATAGATCCGGTACATCGCCAGAGTCTCCTCACTGAATTGGCTGCTGTGCAGGGCTAAGGCTGCGAACTTCCGCTCGAAGTGCTCTGTAATGTCAACCACCGTATTCGGCTCCGAGGTGAAATAGAAACCAATGGCCTTCGGCTGCCAGGGGCGGGTGTTTGTCCCCCGGGGATACAGCGGAAGTCCGGACGACAGGAAGGCCTGGGCTGCGGCTCTGCCTGTAACGATATGATCATAATGTGCCTCATAGCTCAGCCACGGATCAGGACAGAGGATAACATCCGGCTGCACGGTACGGATGATCCCGGCAATCTCTTCTGCCAGCGCCGGAATATGCTCCAGGGTGCCGTCGCCGTGGGCCAGCTGATGGAACACTGTGGCACCCAGCGACCGCCCTGCGGCTTCCAGCTCACGTGCGCGGACGGCTGCAATCTCGGCAGAAGACAAATGCTCGTCCACCGCACCTAGATCCCCGTTCGTCACGGTTAAATAATGAATCTCGCAGCCCCGCTCCGCCAAAGAGGCGATTGTCCCGCCGATGCCCACCTCATTATCATCCGGGTGCGGCTGTACGCATAATATTCTGCGGCAGCCTGTCAGATCGGGAGGGGACATCAGTGCGGCCATAGTGGATATATCCATGTTCATGATCACTCCTTATATTAGATAAATGCCTGGGTCCCTTCTATACGGACCGGGTATTCTCCAAATCATTCAGTGTCTGCAGCCTCTGCTTGTCACTGATATTGTAGAACAGAATCGGCAGAATTGCGGCCAGGAAACAGAGGGCGGGCAAGAGAAACATCACGAAGCTGAGCCCCTGCTGGAGCCTTGGAGTCGACGGCTGATTCTCAACATAGCTAAGCAGGCCCAGACTTGCACCGATAATGAGCCGTGACAATGCCCCGCTGAATTTAGTAACAAAGGTGTTCGTGGAGAACACAATCCCCTCGCCCCGGAAGCCCAGCTTCCACTCCGAATAATCAATGGTATCCAGCAGCATTGATGTGCTCACAATGGTTGTCATGCCCGAGAAGAAGAAGCTGACCGCGAAGAACACCAGCGTGGTCAGAACATTGTGGTCACCGAGAAGATAAGGCAGGATGCAGGACAAGCTCCCCAGTATGCAGGAGAGGATGAATACCTTCTTCTTGGAGAAGCGGCGCAAAAGCGGCGGCGTAGCCGTCATTCCCAGCAGCATGCCTACAACAAGACTAATCCCGACCTGGGTTGCATAACCGGCATCCCCCCAGACATAGACCACATAATACAGCTGGATGCTCTGCCGGATGCCGTTGACCAGGTTAATAATCAGCAGCGAGGCAAGCAGGGTGAGCAGCGGTTTATTTTTATACACCGTTTGCAGATTTTGCCGGAACGAGATCTTCACGGGAGAAGGGGCGACCCTTTCCCTGGTAAGAATTCCGGTCAGGAAAATAGAGAAAGCGGCAATGATTCCTATAATAATTGCGGAATACAGATAAGCTTGTGTGCTCCGTTCACCGCCGAAGGCCAGCAGCAGCTGGATACCGCCGACTGTGATCACGACCGCACCGAGGGTTCCGCCGATTTTGCCTAAAGTGACGAACAATGTCCGTTCACCCGGTTCTGTAGAAATGACGGACGACAAGGCCCAAAGTGGCGTGTCACAGACTGTATACAGCATCCCCCAGAGCAGATACGATACGGTGGCGATCACCAGCGTCGTTGTAGAGGAGCCTCCGAAGTCCCAGAAGCAGACGATGGTTGCCAGCGCAATCAGGAAGGGGGCGAACAGCAGATAAGGCCTGAATTTGCCCCACCTGGAGCGTGTTTTGTCGGTAATCATGCCCATCAGCGGATCAAGACAAGCATCGAAGATGCTCGCCACTACCAGTATGACGCTGGCAGTAGTCGCCGGAATACCCAGCAGATCCGTGTAGAAGAACAGAATATACATCGACATGAAGCTGTACAGCATATTCTGGCCCAGCAAGCCGCCGGAGAACACCATTTTCTCAGCCAAAGGTACTTTTGTTGTCAATGGGCAGTCCTCTTTTCGTTGTGTATATGTAGGGTTGTACCATTTACTAATTATGTTTATTTATAACTTTTTTTGATGTTCTGTCAAGCTGAATATAGCTAACGCTGCCGGCGGGATAACCGCTACATATAGACAATGTGGAAGCGCATTACAGAAAATAAATTAAAAATTTAATAATGCAAAAATTATATATTAACTATTTAACGAAAAATGTCGAAATATAGCTGATGTGTCCGGCTGATGGGGGAGTGTATGGGTGAATACAACAGGATTACGGCAGGATGGACACTAAGAAGTTAACCACAGGGGGAAAACACATGAAATGGTTCGGAAACATGAAAACAGCAACAAAAATTATCTCAGCTTTTATGGTGGTCTCTTTAATTCTGGCGGGACTCGGGGTGTATTCCATTTTCTCGCTGAGCAGCAGTAATCAGAATATGAAGGCCATGTATAACAACAATCTGATTTCGGTCAGAGATCTGTCTGCTGTCAAAATCAATTATCAGGTCATCCGGGTATATATACGCGATATGAGCAACACCACAGATGCAACCCAAATTGCCGGTTATCAGGACAAGATTGAATCTTCCCGGCAGGATCTGATCCAGAAGGTGGACAATTACCGTCCGCTGGCCACGACCGGCACGGAGAAAGAGCTGCTGAACGATTTTGACAAGGAGTATGAGGTCTATCTGAAGCTGTTTGAGGAAGCGCTTGCCCTGGCTGAACTGGATGATCCAGCTCAATTTAATACTTTCCTGACGACCCAATTGAATGCGCAGGGAGAGAAAGTGCTTGAGAACCTGGATGGTCTGATCGAATTTAACGTGGAGCTGGCCGATGAAGCGAACCGCCACTCCCAATCAGCCTATTCCTCGGCGCTGGTGATTACCATTTCAGTTGTCGCGGCTGCTGTAATCATCAGCATTCTTATAGGTTACCTGATCGCCAGATCCATCTCCAAACCGCTTATGCAGATGCTGCGGCTGGCCTCAGAGGTGGCCAGCGGTAATTTGACCCAGCAATCCGATATTTCCACCAAGGATGAAGTGGGCCAACTGGCTGCTGCGCTGAACCGGATGGTTCATAACCTGAAGGACCTGATCAACGGGATTGTTATGAATTCACAGAGTGTAGCTGCGTCTTCCGAGCAAATCTCAGCAAGTACCCAGGAAATCGCCAGTACCAGCACGAACCAGTCTGCGGCGGCAACGAACATTACCGAACTGTTCAAGGAGCTGTCGCTGGCTATTGATTCCGTAGCCTCCAGCGCAGAGGAAGCGGCGGAGCTGTCGAATGAGACGGTGCGCACAGCCCGGGAAGGCGGATACGTGGTTGAGACCTCGCTGCACGGAATGCAGACCGTCAATCACCAGATGAAACAGCTCGAAGAGGATTCCGGCAAAATCGGAGACATCATCGAAGTGATTGATGATATTGCCGAGCAGACCAATCTGCTGGCTTTGAATGCGGCGATTGAAGCTGCTCGTGCCGGAGAGCAGGGCCGCGGCTTCGCAGTGGTGGCGGATGAAGTCCGCAAGCTTGCCGAGCGCAGCAGTGATGCCACGAAGGAAATCACGAAGATCATCAAGGCCATGCAGGAGAATACGAAGCAAAGCGTCCGGGCAGTAGCGGAAAGCGTTGAGCAGTCTTCGATGACCAGCCAGGCCTTTGAACAGATTATCAGTATGGTTAATACTTCTTCACTCAAAGTGAATGAAATTGCTGCCGCCTGTGAAGAGGAATCCGCTCAGGCAGCCGAAGTGATGAGCTCGGTCCAGTCCATTGCCGCCTCCAGTGAGGAATCCGCAGCGGCTTCAGAGGAAACGGCAGCTACCTGCCAGGCTCTGGCCCTCTTATCCGAGGATTTAGCCCAGTCGGCTGCTGCGTTCAAGACTCATTAATTCTACAGACTGAAGGTGAAGCCATGTCATCCTTACAGAAGGAACAGTATATCGAGCTTGCTGTAGGAGCCGAAACCTGCGCAATCCGTATCGAAGAAATTCATGAAATTATCAAAATGCTCAGCATTACAGATATCCCTTTTACCCGGAATGAAGTGAAGGGTGTGGTCAATCTGCGCGGTAAAGTGGTCAGCGTAATGAGCCTGCGCAATTTGCTGGGGATGGCGGATGAGCCATACACCCGGAATACAAGAATTATTGTGGTCAACTACCGGGAGGAGTTCGTGGGTCTCATTGTGGATAAGGTCAATAAAGTGACTACGTATGCTGAGATCCACCCTCCTGCGGGCGGGTATAGCCGCAGCCGCGAAGCGGTTTTCCACGGGATTGGTCAACGGGATGATCAGCTGATTGGCATTCTCAAGCTCGAGGAAATATTGGGCGGTTAGGAAGGGGAACAAGTAATGATGATGGAACTATCTGCCTACCGCGATATTTTCATAGAAGAGCTGAATGAGCAACTGGAGCGGATCGACCAATCCCTGCTCACGCTGGAGCATGCACCGGCACCTGAGCTAGTCCAGACAATATTCCGCGCAGCCCACACCATCAAGGGCTCAGCCTCAACCATGGGCTTCCGTGAAATGAGCGATCTGACGCATGAGGTTGAATATGCCCTTGAATGGGTCCGGGAGAAGAAACCGGAGATTACCGGAAAGCTGATTGATACGCTCTTCCGGGCGCTCGACGCCATGAAGCTGCTTCGCACCCAATATATCAGCGGCGGTGATTACGCCGACTGCAGCGCCGTCGTTGCGGAGATTAAGGCATTGATTAATATGCCGGATGAACCACAGCCGGTCCGGTTGCCCGTCTTAAGTCCGGCGGAGAGGCTCCTGGCCGAAGAAGCCGTGGTTGCCGGGTACTCGCTGCTGTCCGTTGCGGTAACGCTCAAAGAGGAGTGCCTGATGAAGGCGGCACGGCATTATATGCTGCTGCAGCGTATCGAAGATGTATGCGGTAAGGTCGTTGCTGTCGCGCTGTCGGCAGCAGCGGCCATCGGAGCAGATGAAGACTCGCGTTACATCCGGTTTGCTGTAGTGGCCGCTGCCGGCAAAGATATTCAGCAGATATCAGAACAGCTGGCGGGTGATTCTGACGTCCAGAGTATTGCCGTCACTCCATTCGTGCCCGGTCCCGAAACGGTTACTGGCGCGGCGGCGGTTGAACCGTCACTGGCGGGGCCTCCGTCTTCCCCGAACATGGAAAGGGGGAACAGTACCCAGCCGACGGTAAGGGTAAGTGTGGAACGTCTGGACCATCTGATGAATCTGGTAGGCGAACTGCTGATCGAGCAGACCTCGCTGGCCGATCTGAGTGCAGCCGGCCTGCGGAATGATCCGGCTAAGGTATTGCCGGGTATAGGCGGAGTGTCGGATCATATGGGCACTATTATCAAGGAGCTGCAGGAAGGTGTAATGAAGACCCGGATGCTTCCGATAGATCAATTGTTCAACCGGTTTCCGCGTCTGGTCCGGGATCTGGCCCATAAGCTGGGGAAGGAGATTGAACTCCTGATCCAGGGAGGCGAGACCGAGCTCGACCGGATGATTATCGAAGAGCTGAGTGATCCGTTGATCCATTTGATCCGCAACAGCACCGATCACGGGATTGAAAGTCCGGAAGCCCGCGTAGAACGCGGGAAATCCCCCAAGGGTATGATTACACTCACCTCTTTTCATGAGGAGAATCAGGTGGTTATCCGCCTGGAGGACGACGGGCAGGGCATAGATGCCGGCAGAATTAAAGCCTCCGCACTTAGCAAAGGCATCATCACTGAAGAACAGGCCGGGTTCTTAACGGCTCAAGAAGCCATCCACCTGATCTTTGAGCCCGGCTTCTCAACGGCTGCCGAAGTAAGTGAGGTGTCGGGCCGGGGGGTGGGGATGGATATCGTACGCAGCCAGATTGGACGGCTTAACGGCATCATTGATATCGAAACGGTACCGGGCCAAGGGACTGTGTTCATAATCCGTCTGCCGCTTACACTGGCCATCATTAAGGGGCTGCTGGTGAATGTATCCGGCCGGGTGCTGATCCTTCCCATGTATAATGTAGCGGAAATAGTGCGTATCTCCCCCGAAGACATTCAGATCATTCAAGGTGAACAGGCGATTATTAACCACGGGCGGATTGTGCCGCTTTCCTGGCTTCGAGACAAGCTGCATTACCCGCGGACCGAGCGCAGCTCCAAGACCATCCCGCTGGTGATTGTCCGGTCCGTGGACCGGATCGCCGCCTTTGCCGTCGATGAGATCATTGGTAATCAGGAGGTGGTCATTAAGTCGCTGGGTGTGTATTTGGGGACGATGAATCATCTCTCCGGGGCAACAATTCTGGGGAATGGGCGGGTTGCGCTGATTCTGGATGCCTCCTATCTGGTCAGCCATTAATTTCATTGCTGCAGGATTTGTATAGAAAACGCTGTAGTTGTGAAAAATATGGAAAGACGTACCAGAAAGGGGTGGAGAGTTGGATATTACGCTGGCTTCAGATGAAGTTATCAGTCGGATCAAGCAGCTTCAGTCTGGTGGAGGTACCGTAAACAAGAAACAGGTCAAGCAGCAGGATCCGGAGTTAATGCGCAGTGCGCTGCATTATTTTCCGAGCTGGGAACATGCCTTGAAGAACGCCGGATTGCTGTAATTGAATCAGATGCGCAAAAAACCGGAAGCTCCGCAGCACACTGCGATTCTTCCGGTTTTTTGCGTGCCGCCAGCTGAATAGGGTTACTTCTTGTGCGGTACAGTCTTGGGGCTCTTGATCTGCAGCTCGATGGCCTGCTGATTCAGCTGCAGCTCATCCATATAGGCTTTGACCTTCATTTGCAGCTTGTGCAGCATTAGGATATGCATATCATGAATACGGTCTTCGATACAGAATGCCGAACAAGCCAGATATCCATCTGTATAGGATTTGGTATCATCCACTACCGTATTCAATTTTTCTTTGTAAATCCGCTTTACAGGGCCGCTTTCGGGTTTGATTTCATAGTAGCGGTTCGTTTCCGTCAGCAGTCTCCAATGAGTGACATCGACATCATATTCATCCTTCTCCAGCTGGACGGTTACTTTAAAGATTTTAATAGGACTGTTCATGTTGAGCGAAACCTCCTGCAACCCCCATACTTATGTTCAATTCTCACTATAGGACTCAGAGATTATAGCATGCGTCAGCCGTATTTCCCACTGGAATATTAGGTAAAGTGATGTGATATATTGCAGTAGCTATTACAATGTAGGATATGACAATACGGTTATTTTAAGGAGAGATTGTATTGAAAAAGCTCATCATCGTAAACGGTACAATGGGCGTTGGCAAGAGTTCATCAGCACTCAGGCAGCGGATGCAGGAAGATCATAGAACGGAGGAGCAGATCAATCGGAGTCTGGAACGGATAAGAACTTATGCAGGAATGCATTCACATACGGTGGATACAAGTGAGATGGGGCTGGATGAAGCAGTTCTGCTGATTAAAAACAGATTGTTGTAGAAGGCGGCAAGTCAGCGGATGAATCCATTCATGTGTTCGCTAGTAGAGGAATGAGAACTGCAGTGAAAATTGTAGTATATTTCCAAGGGATCGTTTACAATAAATCCATTATTGTCCTTGGATGACAATGATGAAACCAACTACATAAAAGGAGATAAGAGATGAAGAACACCGCTGCCAAAGGACACCCTGTTATTTTCTCGCTGATGCTGGGAGTCGTCCTGACCTTTCTAGTTTCAGTAGCATCTGCAGTAGCATCCATTCAGGAGTTTGGAGACATGGGGATAAGGAATGCCCAGGCCTGTGCTTTCCTGGTTATGGCCATCATCGTTACTGTATATATGAAGCGGAAGGATTCCTCACTAGTGAGATTCGGCTTCCGCAAGCTTGACGCCAAGCAGGCCAAACCTGTGCTGTTCTACATCCCCCTGCTGATTCTTGCGGTAGCCCAGCCGGTTATGGCTGGAATCAATGTGAAGATGACGGCGGCTGAAGTGATCAGTATCGTGATCATGACGATGATTGTGGGGTATACTGAGGAATCCATTTTCCGGGGAATCATCAGAGATAAGCTGAAGCATAAGGGCCCTGTATTTTATATTATTTTCTCGTCCGTATTCTTTGGTGTTCTACATATGGTCAATGCGTTTGGCGGAAAAGATATCATAAGCACACTTCTCCAGGTTGCCAATGCACTGCTGCTGGGCTGCGTCCTCGCCTTACTGATTGAGGCAGGCAACAATATCATTCCGCTGATCGCCTTTCATTTCATTTATGATGCTCTGGCGATGGTCAGCAATGACAATGTGGAGAATGAGGTTCTGTTTGTGGGTATTCTGAATATCATGTACTTAATTTATGGTATCTATCTGTTAGTGGTCTTGACCCGGCGGAATGAAAATAATAGTCTGTCCATGTAAATAAACCGGCCGGCATTCTGAAATTTATCCCGAATGCCGGCCGGAAATCTGTTCAATGATAACGCATACATGACATGGATACAGCATGCGGGAGCAAATAATCTTTACAAAGAGTAATCGTTAGACATGGGCATTCTGCTCATAAAGAGTGGGGAATATCAAGGATAATGACGGGATATGCAGTTTTTTGAAGTTTTAAATTTTATCGATCCCAGTGTATAATGTAGACATCACCAAAGGAACCACAAGCAACAATATACAGGTGGTAACCACAGGTGATTGCCTCATTCCTAAATTTAGCAATGAATGAAGGAAAGGAGAGAATCCCGATGTACTAGCGTTAGCGAAGCGTGCCGGAATCGGCTGCTGATAGGGAAGGTGGATGATAACATCTTCTGGCAGATCGTGGGTATGCGGGAACCCAAGAGCAAATCTTTGAAGATGAACCAAAGCTATTCATTCAAGCAAGAGTAATCTTGCGGAAGAAAGAGCGTGATTCCGTTGAAAAAGGTTAGCGAAGCGTACTAAAACGATTCTTCACAGCAGGAAAAGCGTCCGTGAAAACGTTTTTCGTGAAATCGTGTACGCGGGAATCCACCCCATATGCAGGACATGGAGCAACACTCCGAATAGGAGCGAACGGGCAACACGGTAATATGAAATTAGAACAATCACCATGTCAGGGATATGGCTTTGTTACCAGGAGGAAATGATTGAAGTGAATACAGGAATTAACACATAAATCCCCGTGCCTCAAGCAATCAGGCAGCGGGGATTTATGCGTATATACATAAGCTGCTCCATTTCGCCCTTCCGGCTGAAATGGAGTTTTTTGAATTTCTTCAGCGTACAGGAAGAAGGCGGGGAGCTGCTTGGTTTCACCGGAGAGGCAGCTTATTTGCAAGCTGCTAAAGTCCGCTTGGATTCATAAGCTGCGGTGCGATATACTCGCCGAATACGTCAGGCGGCGGATTGTTGCGGCCCCGCATATTGTCCCGGGTCAGCACGACCACCGTCTCAAGCTCCGGCAGTACATATACAAACTGCCCTGCATAGCCCCGTGCATAATAATAATCCACCGCAGCAGACTCTCCGGTTCTGGTATCACCTGCTATTGAGTCTGTCCACCAGTGCCAGCCGTATCCGCCATGGCGGGGCGGCTCAGTCTGCATAGCGGGCTGTGCCGAACGTGCTACCCATTCGCTGGAAATAATCTGCGAATTCTCCCAGACTCCCTGCTGTAAATACAGCTGTCCGAAATTCAGCAGGCTGGCAGGCCCCAGCTTCAACCCGTATCCGCCCGTATGGATGCCTTGGGGATCACTCTCCCACTCATACTCCGTAATTCCGAGAGGTCCGAAGAGATATTGCTCGGCGAATCTTGCTGTGCTCATTCCTGAAGCCTGCACCACAATAGACGACAGTAATTGCGATATCCCTGAGTTGTACTCCATCCGGGTACCCGGTTCATCCGCAAGCGGCTGCTCCAGTACATAGTTCACCCAATGGGGGGAACGGGTCATCTTGGGGAAGGAATTCGCGCCGCCGAATTCGGTCCAGCGAAAGCCGGCAGACATGGTGAGCAGCTGTCCGATTGTAATTTGCTGCTTGCGTGTATCAGCGTCACGGCTGAGCTGCGGGAAGAATTCGCTGATAGGAGCCGAAGGACCGGAAAGCTGGCCTTGGTCCATCGCGATGCAGACCAGCGCGGAGAGTATGCTCTTGGTGCAGGAGTTGATCTTGGCAATCTCGGAAGAAGTGCGCTGATCTCTATAATGTTCAAAGATCAGACGGCCCTGCTGCTGGATCAGACAGCTCCGCAGGTTCAGCGGCTCAAGGGAGTCGGAAAGTGCTGACAGGTTCATAGTTGTGTCCTTTCGTGAAACACACCCGGCCACCGTATGAACGGTGGCCGGGTGGTTCTAATGTAATCCGAAATGCGCCTCAATTCTGGACAGCATCTCTTCTTTGGTAGTATGGGCATTTCTTATATAGTGCTGCACGTGATGCTGTCTTGCCTGCTGCAGAGAACGATGTGTATTCTCAATGATACCATCCAGCGTCTCACGCTTAGCCCGTTCCGGATCGGATAGATCAGGGAAGAGATCCAGCATTCCCCGCAGATGATCACGGTTGAAGTAGTCCCTGCGGATCAGCTCGTCCTCCGCATACACATATACGATCCGCTCGTCACCAGCTATAGCCCGCAGAAATTCCGGTGCAATATCCGTGTCCACCACAATAGGCTTGGCATTACCCATCTGCAGCAGCTCGAGAATGATAAATTCTACGCTTTCTTCCGCAGCAGACACCAGCCACTGGTTCCTGTCGTTATCCGGTCCAAGGAAATACCATTCCCAGTCAACGAAATACCTGAGAATCGCCGGATGGTCCTGCGGATTAGCCAGCTGCTTATATTCAAACGAATGATCATCGGAAGAATAATAATTCATTCCCCACTTGGCGGATATCAATTCGGCCATGGTGCTTTTACCCCCGCACGGCCCTCCGCAAATCCAATACACATGCTTCAGATATTGTTTCAATAAACGGTCTGAAATTTTCAACTTTCATTCCCCCTGTAAATGATTACTGAAGAGCGGGGGATACTCTGATTCTGCTTGCATGAAATGTCCAGGTCGCCGGCATCTGCTTACACCACCTTTGAAGGATTCCTTTGTATTATCTCAGTCTGCTGTATAGATGTCCAATCCAAGGCAGCTTAGTCAGGAAGCGAGGTGGTATCAGAGACAACACCGAAGGTTGATCCTTTGATATAAGCCTGGTTCTGCAGAGCTTCCAGCTGTTTAGCGGTGCCGGTTACGACTGCGCCAATGATTGTGATATCCTCCGGCTCCAGAATATCATTATCCCCGGCCAGGCTCTGATGAACCTGATCTGCTTCCCAGGTGAAGTTCCTGCCGTGCTTGCGCAGCTGCTCGACACTGTTAATGAAGGAGTCCACACCGCCGTAAGGAGCGAACTGCTCGCCGTGAAATCCGTAGATAATCATCGAATCAGCCGCGATGGTTTGCCGCGTTTCCTTCAGGTATTTTTTATAAGAGGGGGTATATGCATCCGTCCAGAACCAGACAGGCTGCACCCCGGCAGGGAGAAGCTTCCGGGTCTCTTCCAGCGTATAGGCTTGGTCAAAAGACAAAGCCAGCTCCACAAGTGTATCGTCTTCCAGCTGCTTCAGCAGACTGATGCTGTCCTCGTACGTTTCATAAGCGATCTCCGGATGGTAAAAGATCATTTCCCGGTCCCCTGTGGCAGAGTTGTAACGGTGTGTGGATGCTGTGCTCAGCTGTTCCGGCAGAGAAATCGCTCCGAATGCGCCATACCTGCCGGTGGAGCGGCCCAGCAGATTATAGGATTCCTCGATGGGCTGCCAGATATAAGGCTTATTTCCCAGCCATTTGTAAGTCTGATTGTAGGTTTCGCCGCCAAAGCTATCTAATTTCACCGACTGGTTGCTGATGTGCACATTGGGGGCGCTGATCTCATTTTTCCAGAGAATCTCTGATTGTACCTTGCTGCCCTGATACAGCCTCAAATGGTAGAGGCCATACCAGATAACGGCGAGAATAATGGGGGTTACGATAACAATGATGCCAATGGTCTTCAGGGTGGAGCGGAGTCTGGCTTTGTGAATGAGCTGCTGAGCCTGCTTCCCTCCGAAAATAAACTGGTCCTGTTCTTGATTCTGTTCCATTTATTGACCCTCCCTATAGTGTTTGATGAATTGGTTTTTGGCGCGCGTAACATGAGTCTTGAGCGTATTCTCATTCATACCGTACAGGGATGAGAGCTCCTTGTAGGTCAGGTTCAGCTCATATTTGAGAATCAGCAGCTCCTGATGCTGCTCAGAGAGCAGAGACAGTGTGTCGCGGATATTCTGTGCGGTTTCCCGCCTCAGCAGCTGAATCTCCGGCAGATGGGTCAAAGAAAGAAGCTGAATGTCGTCAACATCGACCGTGGGATGGCGTTTATCTTTCCTCTTAAGATCATAGAATTGATTAGTCGCTACCCGGAACATCCAGCCCATGACTTGTTTCGGGCCGATGCCATCCTGATAGATTAAGTATTTATAACAGGTGTCCTGAACGATATCTTCAGCATCCTCGCGGGCGAGTCCGCGTTTTCTCAAGTACCGGTATAGCAAAGTTCCGGCTTGCTGCAGAAAGTGATGAATGGTTTCTTTGGCCATGTCCTGCCCCCTTCCCCTATACAACGCTAAGCTCCGTGAAAAGTTTACAGCAGCCGTTACATCCAGTATTCCTTAATTATAAATGTTCACTACCGGCAACCGCCTCACCTATTCAGTTAATATAATATCAGTATGTAAAATATTAGCTGCATCGGAGGGTATCTATGTATCAGGATAAGGAATTGGTGATTCGGCCCATAGCTGAAGGGGATCTGTTCAGACTGTGGGAGCTCTCACATAAAGAGGAAGCACCGGAGTGGAAGAAATGGGATGCGCCTTACTACGAACACAAGCGGATTCCGTGGGAAGAGTATTATGGGAACAGAGCGGAGATTGTTGGATGCGGAAATAATTGGGTAATAGAAGTAGAGGGCGAGGTTATAGGCGACGTCAGTTACTATTGGGAGCATAAGCCATCCTTATGGCTGGAAATGGGCATTATCATCTATGATCCGGCATATTGGAGCAGTGGTTACGGGACAAAAGCTCTCAGGCTATGGATCGGTCATCTGTTCAATGCTTATCCGCTGGTCCGTGTAGGCTATACCACATGGTCCGGGAATGTGCGGATGATTAGGACCGGGGTGAAATTAGGCATGACGATGGAAGCAAGACTCCGGAAATGCCGGTACTACGACGGGCAATTCTATGATTCTATTCGAATGGGACTGCTTAGAGAGGAGTGGGAGGCCTTAGAATTGAAAGGATCAGCCGCTGAAGGTTCGCGTACAAAATTAGACAAATAAGCATGAAATGCCTGCATTTTGCACGATATGAAACAATCAAAATGCTTGTTTGTGAAAAAAGACACAAATTCGTGAAAACTATCACTTTGTTATCATAAAATTTTAATATATAATAAAGTTAATTAAAAGAAACAGGGGGAATAAAAATGAAATTATTCAAAGTTTTAGTAGTAGCAGGGGTATCCGCAGCATTGTTGTCGGGTTGTGGATCGAATAATAATGCAGCTAATGATGCAGGGGCAGCAGCAACTACAGCTCCAGCCACAGAGCAGACTGATGCAAAAAGCACGGCTTCGATCGTTAACCAGGCAGATGCCTTCACTGCTGCTGTAAGCGAAAGCGGCAACTGGATTATAGCGGTTCTGAACGATCTGACCGTGGACAAGGATGTTGTTGTAGCCGGTGAATTCCATGACAAAGGCGATGCAAGTGCAGCAATCTATCGTAAGCTTGCCCTGTATGCACAAGATGCAGACCACAAGGTTACAGCTACCTATACTCTGACAGCACCTAAAGTAACTGTGCAGAGCGAGAACTTCCGCGTTCAAGGCGGTACAATCAAAGGTGACGTATATGTAGAAGCTAACGGATTCAACCTGTACAAAGATGCTACCATCGACGGCAACCTGTACTATGCAAGTGAAGATGTGAAGGCTACTGCTGTGATCGAAGGCAAAGTAACCGGAGCAAATGAAGTTAAATAATCAATCCTAATACAGCAGCTACATTAGTATATTGTATTGCAAACAGCCTGTAGACAGGCCCTCTGGGGCTGGCTCTATGGGCTTTTTTGTATTCTGTCCGGAAATATTCTATAGTATTATGGAAGGTATTGTAAGCGTAAACACATGGGACAGGGGATGCAATTATTCATGAAGAATAGCCGGAGATTGGGGATGGCTGCCGGAGTGATTCTAGTTTCCGTAGCCGTACTCTATTTACTTTTGTATATGTATGAAAGACCTGGCGGATGGTCTGACCAGCGGATGTCCCGCTCACTCGGAATGGAGCAGACCCTCCAAATTCCACTTGGCAAAAGTCCGGAAGAAGCTGTCCGGCTGTTCCGCGGCTCCGACTCGATGACAGTAATTCATCAGGAGCCTGCAGCCAGAGGGGAGCTGGTATTTCTTACCCGGGCGGGCCAGCAAGATAGCAATAATCTTCAAGTAGAGTATGTCCGCAAAACCTGGCTCGGATGGAAGTGGGTATGGGGAGGCGGCTACGGAATGGGCGGAGATCCGGACAGCTCTGCATTAAACTATATGTGTTTTCCTGAACTGGAGCATATTTCGACTCCATTTCCCATGGTGATCGGAGAAGTTCTGAACCCGTCCATTCAGCATATTACAGTCGAGCAGAAGGAGGCAGGAACGGATACCTCCGAAGCGAAGCTGATTAAAGTCGGATCAGACCGGACGATTTGGTTCGCTTTTCAGCCGGTTACGGCGGGTGTCCCGTTTGAGATTGAAGGGTTTGATGAGGACGGGGAAGTGGCTGCTTCCAAAATCATAACAGACGCCAGAGACAGCGGGGCGATTCCGCTTGGTAAATGAAAATAAAAGTGTGGGGGCACTCTCACCCCCTTCGATGATGGAAGTGTTGCACAAAGTACAACAATTTCCTTGTAATATCAGCCGTAATCGCAAATTGTTGTACGAAATGCAGTATTCCTCCGTCATCAAGCCGATAAATGGGATAATTGTTGTATTTCATACAACATTCCGCCCAAATACCCAGTTATCAATGATCCCGAGTTGCAAAACGTACAACATTTCTCTATTGGCCTATTGATGAAGGTGAGCTTACTTAAGAATCTTTATTATAAGTTGCCTGAAAAGAGGACGAAGACTCCGGCGCCGTGCGGACACGGACTGCCAGGGTCTTCGTCTGTATTTGTGATCTATTCCCAAGGATAACTAATGTTATGTTATGCCGGTAATACTGAAGTAAGGGATTTCGCATAGGATGCGGATTCCAATTCTTCAGCCGGTGATGTTCTAAACTGTAAATGATACAGCTCCGCATAGAGCCCATCCTGTTCAATGAGCGCATCATGTGTGCCTTCTTCAACAATTCTCCCATGATCCAGAACAATGATCCGCGAAGCCTCCCTTACCGTTGAGAGCCTGTGGGCAATCACGAGGGTGGTCCGGTCTTTCATCAGCAGATCAAGCGATTGCTGAACCAGCCGTTCGGACTCGTTGTCGAGTGCTGAAGTAGCTTCATCCAGCAGCAGGAGCGGCGCATTACGCAGAAAAGCTCTGGCGATGGCGAGGCGCTGCCGTTGACCGCCTGATATAGTAGAGCCGTGTTCACCGATCTGCGTGTCGTATCCTTCAGGCAGCCGCATAATAAATTCATCTGCACCTGCCAGGCGGGCAGCTTCCCGGATTTCTTCATCGCTGGCATGTTCAGCACTGAACGCGATATTATCCCGGATGCTGCCGGAGAACAGGTAAGGATTCTGCGGTACATAGGAGATCCTCCGGCGCGCCGCCTCAAGGTGATCATGTACACCATAACCGCACACGGTAATACTGCCGGCCTCCGGTTCATAGAGTCCGCAGCACAACCGTACAAGTGTCGTCTTGCCCGAGCCGCTGGGGCCGACAACGGCAACCGTCTCGCCATGCTTCAGCTCAAGACGGATCCCGCTCAGACAGCTTCCCTCCCTGGACTGGGGTCCCTCGAAGCTGTAGTGCAGCCCCTGTATGCTTAGTGCAGCAGCTTCCGCCAAGGCGGTTGCTTCAGCGGCGGCTACCGCTGCGGATACGGCAGTATCCTGTCCAATGCCAGATGCTGCCCCTTCCCGGGGAGCATCAAGAATCTCAAATACACGGTCAGCCGCCCCGAGTGATTCCTGTACCCCGCCCCAAGTCTGCGACATGTGGACGAATGGCCACTGAACACGTCCCATCAGGATGATGAAGGCAAGCACTTCACCCGCCGAGGTCTCACCCCGCAGCGCTGACCTGGCAATAAGGATAGCGCAGCTGATCATTACAACATTATTAATGAATGCAGAAGAATGCCAGAGCAGCGCGTTCAGCAGCGTTTTTTGCTTCTGCAGCCGGTTCAGCTGCTCGCGTTCAGCTGCATACCTGCCCAGCAGCGTATTCTCCAGTGAAAATGAACGGATAACCTTCATCCCCTGGAGGGTCTCCTGCAGGATTCCCCGCAGCAAGGCTTCCTGGGCATAGATTTGTGTGTACAGCTTGCGCAGTCTGCGGTCAAAGAAACGGCCGGACAGAAAGACAACGGGGCCCGTTCCAAGTGCAAGGAGTGCAAGCCAGACATCCATACTGGCCAAATACAGAAATGCAACCAGGCAGAGCAGAAGATTATAACCCAGATCGTAGACCAGACTGCTAATCATCCCCATGGCCGCTCCGGCATCCTTGGTATTCCGGGAGGTCAAATCTCCGGAATGCATGGCTTCCAGCTGGCGGTAAGTCAGCCGGTGGCTGGCATCAAACAGCTTCGTCCGGAAATCCCAGGCCATCCGGCTGTGTACGGTGAAGCGGAGATAATGCTGCAGCATAAGACAGAGAATAATCAGGAAGCAGGCCAGCGAACAAATTAGGGTTATCCGTGTCAGGGACTGCATATTGGTACTGTTAATTGTATCAATGAAAACCTGCTGAACCGTAGCAAATCCGACATCCAGGGCAAGCCTGGCCATTAGCAGCACTATTGCTGCCAGAAAGCCGATCTGGTATGGCTTGACATAAGGAAGCAGCCGCTGGAGGGCTTCCCGGAGCCGGATTCGGCCGGATGAAGATGATTTAGTATTCATTTTGCAGTCCTCCTCCGGCAGCAGCCTCTGTCTGAATGCCCGCCTGGGCCATAGCATGATATTTGCCTTGCAGTGCCATTAACTCCATATGGGTCCCTTGTTCAACAATTGCTCCGGCCTCCATGAAGTAGATATGATCAGCGTACTTAATAGTTGAGAGCCGGTGGGCGACTACAACCGTTGTCCGGTTCGTCATCAGGGCCTTCAAGGCCTGCTGGACAATCTCCTCATTATGGCTGTCAAGCGCAGCCGTAGGTTCATCCAGCAGCAGCAGTCCCGGCTCGCGGACGAATGCCCGGGCAATGGAGAGCCGCTGGCGTTCACCTCCCGACAACGTAAGCCCTCTTTCTCCGATGACCGTCTCATACTGCTGTGGAGTCTGCATAATGAAATCGTGGATGCCTGCATTCTGTGCGGCAGAGATCACCTCTTCACGGGAGGCTTCCTGCCGCCCCCAGGCAATATTCTCGTATAGTGTTCCTGAGAATAGATAAGGCTCCTGCGATACATAGGCGATACGGCTGCGCCAGCTACGCGGCGGAATGGTTTGTAAGGGCATACTGCCATGATGAATGCTTCCTCCGTCAGGCACATAAGCGGCAAGCATTAGCTGAAGAATTGTGCTCTTGCCGCTCCCGCTGGCTCCGGCGAAAGCGGTAACCTTACCTGGCTCAATCCGCAGCTGAGTTTCAGTTAATACCTTCGTTTGTCCGTACCCGAAGCTGACATTGTTGAATATGAGCGGCTCCTGTCCGGCAAGTGGCAGATTAACGGTATCCCATGCTTCAGCCAGATGCCCTGCGGTACCGGGATTAGCAGGGCTGATGCCTTCTTCGGTTAAATCCATGATTTCAAATAAACGCTTCCCCTGTGCCAGCGAAGCCTGCAGTTCTGTCCACAGGTTGGCAAGCCGCGATACCGGATTCGAAATTTGTTCAAAGCAAATGAGAAAAGCAGCAACGGCGCCTACATCAATCCGCCCTCCAATTACAAGATAGCCGCCATAGGAGAGTACATACAGCAATCCGCCCAGAATAACGGCCAACGGCATATTGTAACCTACAGCCTCTATCCGTGAGACCGGCAGGTGGACTGTGTTAAATTGCCGGACTCTGCTGGTGAATTGCCCGAGTAGACGGGGAGCAAGGGAGAAGGCGCGCACCACCTCAGCGCCTTGTATCGAATCCTGAACGAATGCCTGTTGAGCGCTCTCAATGCTCTGGCGCTGTTCATTCATGGTGCGGAGCCGTGAGGTGAAGGGGAACATAACCAGAGGAACCAGTGCACAGATGATGACTGTCCCCAGTGTCAGAGCAAATTGCAGAGACAGCAGATAAGTGAGCAGAAATGTGATTTGCAGCAGATTGCTGATCAGGTCAATCGTCTTCCGGTTTATTCCCTGCTGTGCGGCTGGAGCGGAGTCATTCATCCGGCTGATCAGATCGGCGGAATGATAACGGTCCAGATCCTTCATCTGAACATTCAGTAATCTTGTCAGCATGGAGATCTGAACCTTAGAGGTGGATTTGATCTCCAGCAGCCCTGAGAGATATGTATTCAGAAAGTGGACTCCGGCATCCGTAATGACGATGACAGCAGCGAAGGTCATTCCCGCTGTAAGACCGGACGTATTGTGGTTAGTTGCCGCATTGATAATCCGCCGCAGCGACTCAGCCAGACCTACAGTTGTGAGTGAGATAACCGCTGCCAGAACACAAAGAATGATGTACCAGCCTGTATAGGGTTTGCCGAGCTTCAGCAACCGGATAAATGTATTCTGGGCAGCGGCGGGCTGTTCATTCAGCGGCGTTGCCCCGGTATTCGTGATCCCGTTCAAGTGGACCCCTCCCGAGCTATCAATTTATGAAATGGTCTTTGTCCAGCATAACTTTAGCCGTCAAGGCCAGCAGACTGCGCAAAGTATCGGTTCTAAGTACATAATACAGCCGGTGATCCATCCGCTGGATGTCCAGCAAATCCAGGAAGAACAGGAAATTGGAATGATATTTCACAGCAGCAGGTGTAATACCGAGGGCTTCGGCAATTTCCTGGCCATAGTGTGGACGCTGCTTCAATAACATCAGGAAGTCCAGCCGCCGTTTATCCGAGAAGGTTTTGAGGAATAATTCAGTTTTCTCCCTGTCTGCTGCAGGTCCATATACCCGGTCATTATGTACGCCGAAAATGACCCAGCCGACCTGTCCGGCATCCGTATGGAACTGTAAGAAGCTGTTGTTGACCTGAGAGACAAAGCTGACATGGAAAGTGGTCGGGATGTCGAACAGTGAAGGCTCATTCTTGTGGACTTCACGAATGAAAACCTCCGGATTGCTGAGGAACTGGGCCTCATACTTGCGGGAGGCCTGCTCGGAAAGCTCGCGGATCCGTTCTTTCCAGTGAACAAATACATCCTGGTTGAATTGACGCAAAAGCTGCAGATACCGCAGCTTGGTCTCCTCAGGATGAGCAAGACATTCAAGCAGCGGCGCATGAGCTTCTGCAACCTCCGGCTGGGGTTTTGTATTGGACACCAATTCTGTAAGCGCCGCAAGATCCTTTTTAACAATCTCCCAATCGTTGCCTTTCAATAATGCCTCCATATTATCGTTGTAGACGCCGTAGACCATCTCTGAAACGATATGCTCCGCAGAGCTGTTCTCCAGCCGGTTGATCAACTCCTCTGCAGTCAGCGTTTCCCGGTGAGTGAAGACCGATTCGAATAAGGGGAAATCCAGGGCATTATGAAAGAAGTCATACCGGAAGAAAAACATCAGCTCACGGGTGAAGTGAGGTGACAATAATCTGCGTGCATCATCGAAGTAGGTTCCCAGCAGCTCATCGGTTTCGATTTTGTAATCCTTGGCCAACTCCGCCACCTGGTCTTCACATGCAAGCATTGCCATGGAAACCACAAGCTCGACAGCTTCGTTGTACTCAAAACGGATATTCTTCAGTAAGGTCTCCTGCAAAGTATCCTTCATAAGGTCCTCCAGTTCAGTATTTAAATTTGATATTAAATATTGGGTTGAATATCACAACATTTAATGACGACTTAATGTTAAAATAAACCATATGCTAGAAATTGTAAAGTGAATATTGTGTGTGCGGACGCTAATCTACCGGATGGAGATTTATTGATATTGTGGAAGAATGATGAACGGAGGTGTAGAATACATAGGAGCTGTACGTTCAGAAATAAATAACTGAGAGGTGTTCTCCTTGAGGAAATGGATCATTATTGCCCCGCTGCTCTTTAGCTTAACGGGTATGGCGACAATCTTCGCAGCTCCGGCGGATCAGCCGGCGGTTACAGTTACAGTCAATGGTAAGCTGGTGAATTTCGATGTACAGCCTGTGAATGATCAAGGTACGGTATATGTTCCCCTCCGCTTCGTGGCGGATGAACTGGGCGGGATGATTGTTCCGGGGAATAATAAAGCAATCCTAATTTCCAAAGGAACCATTACACTGAGTATAACGGCGGGGTCTACCGCAGCCTACAAGAACCAGCAGCCCTTCACACTGGCAGCTGCTCCGAGGCTGGTGAATGGAAGGATGCTGGTGCCGCTCCGGGTGCTTTCTGAGGTTTTTGAAGCCTCGGTTACTTATGCAGACGGGCAGGTCGCGATCACACAGGAAGAATCCGTACAACCCGCAGGTCCTGGTGTAATGGGGAATTCGATAGGCAATCTGAACAATTGGGGCTTGTATGCGGCCGACAATGAATGGGTCTATTTCAATAATCCGCTAGACTCGGGGAGACTCTATAAACAGAAGAAGGACGGTACTGAACTTCAGAAGCTTAGCGATGACGAATTTGCGGCTTATATTAATCTTGTAGGCGGAAAGCTGTATTATACGGGCGACAACAACAAGCTGTTCAGCATGAATACGGACGGGTCGGCGCGGACGATGATTCGAGATTTTGCCGTCGGGAAGAACCTCGTGTCGGTTGTTGATGACTGGATCTACTTCACGCAGGGGAACTCGTCGATGAATAAGCCGCTCTACCGGATGAAGACCGACGGCAGCTCCAGAACGGTGCTTGAACAGTACGGGGTATCCAGCCTGGCGGTGTATGGCGGCAAGATCTACTATACGATTGACTTCAGCAAGCTGTTTGTTATGGACCTTGACGGCAGCCGCAAGAAGAAGCTGCTGGATGGCGGATACATCACTAATATAGTGATGAAAGATGATATCATGTACCTCAATTTCAAAGAGCATTTATATACGATGAATATAGATGGAACCGGATTAACCCAAATTTCCGCTTTGAATGGCAGAGAGATGAATCTTAGCGGAAACTATTTGTACTTCAGCAATTACTCCGAGTACAGCAAGAAGCTGTTCCGGCTCAATCTTAGCGATTATACCAGCGAGAAGCAGAGCGATGACAAGACCTTATATATCCATATCGTGGATAACAAGCTGTATTATATGAATGCAACAACCAACCGTTTCGTAGAAGTTGACATCGAATAGAGGGAGGGATGATTCGAGACAAGGCATGAGGGCCAACGTTACCCGCATTACGGGCGGTTTCTGAGCCTTGAGCAGGACCGTCTGGTGGATAAGGTGCTGGCACCAGAGTAATAGAGTGGATTCCGCAGCATAAGAAGTAGATAAAGGTACAGAGCTATGCTGGCGCAGAAGAATATGGATTAAGCCAGCTGTGACATGTATTCATAGGCTGTAAGGCCGAAGACACTTTTGAAATGCCGGTTCAGGTGAGTCAGGTCTGTGAAGCCGTATTCGGCTACTGCGGAATAGATATCCTTGTTCTTCTCGATCGATTGTCTGGCATGTTCAACCTTGCAGTTCAGGAAGAATTGGTAAGGCGAGATGCCTGTATGTGATTTGAACTCGCGGATGAACTGATATTTGGACAGGCCTAACTCCTGTGAGATGTGATCAAGCTTAAGCACTTGGCCGAGGCTGTAGTACATCATTTCCTTGGCTTGTTGAACAAAGGCATTATCGGTCCGCATGGCGGCTTCGATTTCGGTATGGGCGGCCAGATGGGCCAGCTGAAGCAGCAATTCACTGCAAAGTGCGTTGTCAGCGCCGTTCTGGACCGCTTGGTTCAAGGAATAGACGGATTGTGCCAGTTCCCTGTCATAGACGATAGGCGAGGTGAACCGCAGCTCCTGCTTGCCCAGAATCTCTGCAAACTTGGCCGGCTTAATATAGAGCATGACATAATCAATACCTGCTCTATCATAGGAATTGCCGTCGTGGTACTGTTCGGGGTTAAACAACATGACACCGCCCGGATGGGAGGAGTGCAGGCTGCCAGCCAGATGATATTGCTGGATACCGCGCAGTGTTACGCCCAGGGCATATTCTTCGTGACAATGCTTTTTGTAAGTGAAATCCGTCATGCTGGCTGATAAGGCGAGAATCTCTGCAGACTTTCTATAATTGAATTGTTCCACCTTAATCACCGCCCTCTATAAAATTCCGGATACCATTACAGCAGAGTATACTAGAAAAAGTGCCATGATACTATTCATCACCCGCTGATGCCGCTGCAGAAAGCTCTTGAATATGGAGCCGAATACGACCCAGGTAGTGAATGCCAGAAAACCGATCACAGTAATTACCAGAACGAAGATGAAGGCTGCTGCGGGTGAACTATAATAAGGCATAACATAACCCGGGATAACGGTCAGCGTGAACAGCAGCACCTTCGGATTGGCGAATTGCATCAGCAGCCCGGAGACGAAGCCGGAGGAGTGGCGGGAATTGTCCTCGGTACGGCCCATCCTGTAGACCTGGTAAGCCAGGTAGAGCATGTACAAGCTGCCGATGATCTGCATGACGCCGAGAATATGCGGGATGATGTTCGCAAGCATGCGGTTCAGCAGGGTGGAGGCGGCAAGCAGCAGTCCAAACGCCAGTGTGGCTCCGCCGACGTATTCCATTGTTTTTTTGGCCCCGTGATGCTGCACGGAAGATAGAATCACAATATTGGTAGGGCCGGGTGTGAAGGTTACCACAATACAATAGATGATGAAAGAAACGATATTCATGATGGCCTCCAGGTGAAGTAGTCACATGAATATACACCCGGCAGGGAAATGGCTATAGTACATTATTGCAGCTTCCCGCGCGAGAGGCATCATCCACCAAACTTTTGAGAAGCTCTATTTCTTTTGGGTATATCCAAAAAAGGTGTGCAAGCCATCATGGGCCCGCACACCTTCTATTCATTTGGAAGTTAGATATTGACTGCTACAAGATAATAAGTGTTCGTTTCTTTATCCATATCAAATTCAAAAAAGACACTAAATGAAGATATGAAGAAACCGGGTAATTCTACTTTGTAGCACAATGTAGTAGAGGTTGAATATTTTTCAGACCAGGTTGTGTCTAATTTCACATCACTAAGTGTGGCACTCTTTAAAATGCCCGCATATTTCGTAATAACTGCACTTTCATTCAATTTTACTACCCCGGAGATCGATTTAGCTGCATTGTCCTTCGATGTTTTTTTGTAGCCCATGTCGTAGTCATTTAAATCGTCAATCACATATTTATCGATTAAAGCATTATAGCTTGAGTTGGATCCGGAAGTTAAGGCATTTCCGTAAGCTTGGATAAAAGCTAATGCTACAGATTTGTTGTTTTCGCCTACTGCAGTGAGATCATGATTATAAGGCAGGGTGAGCAGTCCACTTGGAAGGCTGCTTGACTGAGAGGCAGGGGCGGTAGCTGCTGGAGCAGTTGTTACTGGTACATTGGTGACTGGTGTAGTCGTAGCTGATGATGAATCATTATAAGGTTCTCCGGCGTTGGCACTTCCAGTAGTTGTAATGGCGACGGTTTTAGTACCGGCATTCCAAAGAACGGATGCATTCATTGCTTCACCGACTGCCTTGGCAGGAAGGTAGGTTGAACCATTGTATACTAGAGGGGAGAGTTTATTTCCATTTGCATCTTTAGGAGTCCACGAAACGCCATTCACAGTAAACTTAATAGTACTATTAAGGTAAGCTTGTACTAACGAAACCCCGTCTGCAGCGTAAACCCCTACAGCCCCGCAGAACAACCCGGTAGCCAAAATGGAAGAGATAAATACTTTTTTTGTAATATTCATACTAAATAATTCCTCCTACTCACTATATGATATTTGTCCTATGTATTAAAATCTCAATAATATATTTATTTTCCTTTCTAAGGAATTTATATTGCTTTAGTATTATCGACATCTGTAATGTTATTATTTAGGGGATTTCATAAATATTTATTGCTATACAGAGTCAACTTAAGAATCTGACTTGTTGCATGGACCATGCCCTGCTCCGAAAGAGGTTTGTCTATCGGCCGGCCATCATTTTTAAGTTCAGCTTATATAAGTGGTGATAATGGACTGTTACTTATCTTATGGGAGGTTTCACAATATGGAAGAATGTTTGATTTGCAGCCGCATTAATATGATCAAAGATGGCACGAATAAGTACTTTGTAGCCGAGCTCGAGACAGGGTATGTGGTACTTGGAGACCATCAATATTTCGAAGGCTACACTTTATTTTTGGGTAAGGAACATAAACGCGAGCTGCATGAACTGGACAGCGGCTACAAACAGAAATTTCTGGTCGAAATGAGCATCGCAGCAGAAGCGGTGTATAAGGCATTCAAGCCGTACAAATTAAATTATGAGCTGCTGGGAAACGGCGATTCGCATATGCACTGGCATATTTTCCCGAGACAGCTGACAGAACCGAATCCGGCACATCCCGTCTGGTTGACACCCAGAGAAACGATGTATTCAGACAGCTGCAGACCCAGTGAGGAGAGACTGGCCGAATTGAAGCAGGCATTATTAACCGAACTCAATAAGTTAATCTAATTCAGCGTACCTAGTGGTTAACCCGGAAGCCCTGATCCCCGGCTGCGAATCCCGCATCTTTCCTAAGTGGAAGGGGTGCGGGATTATTGATGTCCCCTATACATTGTATTACCCTCAAACAAGCTCCGCACCTGCTGCGCCATCTCTTCCGGAGCATGCGGCATCCGGTTCTGAATCCACCACTCTACAGTGCCCACGAAGGCCGAGGCCATGAAATGGGCAATGAGCTGCTTATCCATTCCTTCAGGAACAGACTTCTCCATCTCCAGCTTATGAATTACATTCGCCGAGACAATCTCCAGCAGGCGTTCACGGAAGATTGTGGTTCTCTGGTTGGCAAGCATAGCGGAGAAGAACAGGAAGTTCTGTTCGAAATAGAGAAATACCGGCTTCATTTCGCTGATGAGTCCAACATCTCCGTCCGGAGTGCGGGTCATATTGCAGGATAGGAACATTCTGCCCAGGTGATCCTCGATGCATCTGTTGAGCAGATCATATTTGTCGGTGTAGTGCAGATAGACGGTCCCCCGGTTTACATTTGCCCGTTCCGCGATATCGTTAATCGTGATTTGTTCCAGCTCCTTCTCCCCAAAAAGCTCCAGAAAAGCTCTGTTAATCGCTTCTCTTGTTCTCAGAATCCGTCTGTCTGTCTTGATTCCGGTACCCATGATGATGAACCTCCTTCAGTTAATGAACACATGGCCTGCGCATGTTGCATATAGGACATTTCCGCTTACATTAGCGATTGAATTGCCATCTCATCTCTATATAATAATAATCAACACCAGTCAGATAATCAACACAAGTTGAATAAAGGAGAGGTCACACGTGGAAAATAAACCATCCAAAGTAATCATCATTACGGGAGCTTCAAGCGGTATAGGCGAAGCTGCAGCCCGGCTGCTGGCTCAAACCGGCGCAAAGCTCGTCTTGGCAGCCAGAAGAACCGAGCGCCTGCAGACCATCGTCAGTGAAATTGTGCAGGAAGGCGGTAATGCCGTTTATCTGCAGACCGATGTAACTTCTGCGGAGGAGCTGGAGAAGCTGGCAAGGTTCGCCCTGCAGCAATACGGACGGATCGATGTACTGGTGAATAATGCCGGGGTAATGCCCGTATCCATGCTGCAGGAGCTGAAGGTACATGAATGGGATCAGATGATCGATGTCAATATCAAAGGCGTACTGTATGGCATCGCAGCCGTTCTGCCGATTATGAGGGAGCAGCAGTCGGGGCATATCATCAACCTGTCCTCAGTAGCAGGTTATAGCGTAAGTCCGTCATCAGCGGTATACAGCGCCACCAAATATGCCGTCCGCGCCATCTCCGAGGGATTAAGGCAGGAAGAATCCCCTGCCTCACATATCCGCTCGACCATTATCTCGCCGGGGATGACGGATACAGAGCTGACCCACACGATCAGCAGTCCGGAAATCCGGGCAATTGCGGGCCAGATGAATAGCATGGCAATATCTCCTTACAGTATTGCCAGAGCGATCGTATATGCGATTAATGAACCTGGTGATACGAGTGTGAATGAGATTGTGATCAGACCGACGATCCTGCCTTAAGGCTGCGCTGAGACAATCAGTAGAGCCGGCCCGTGGGGGAATGATTCAAGCAGCGCAGCTCCTGTTAGCGGGAGGCGCTGCTTTTTGCTATATTTACAGGGTGAGTTCTATAAAGGAATTATTGGGTGTGAAGCGAATTGTTTCAGGGTAACCATTATGAAAGGGTGAGTCTAACCATGGCCTCAAGCTCTAAAGTACCCGCAGCTGGGCGCAGCAAGACCGTGAAACTGACCGGACCGGAACAGGTATCCTTATTTCTGAAGGAGCTGGAGCATCCGCTTAAAGATGAGATCGAAGAAGTGCGGAAGATAATCCTGAGTGCGGATGAAGACATCACGGAGCAGATAAAGTGGAACGCGCCGAGTTTCTGCTACAACCAGCAAGACCGTGTAACCATGAACTTGCAGGGGAAAGGCTTCTTCCGGCTGATCTTCCATACCGGTGCGAAGGTGAAGGAGGAGGCTGCAACGGTACCCTTGTTCACGGATACTTCCGGACTGCTGGAGTGGATCACGGGAGATAGGGCCGTTGTGAAGATTACGGATAGTACGGATTTGGAGTTCAAGCGGGCGGAATTGCCTGCACTAGTCGCCAGATGGATGAAAGAGACTGTTCAAAGCTGACTACACTTCTTGTACGGACATACAGAGGGAAATGTGAACATCGACAATCTTTTTTTATCTTATCTATTCCGGCAGGTTTCCAGCATCAGGGCTGTCAGCTCACAGGATTTCGCCAGCACATCACCGGCTTCTAGCGGGCTGGAGCAGCCGGAAAGAGGGTGTTCAATGACAGGTAGCCACTCCTGCATATTGGTTTCGTCTGCCATCAGCGGAATGTCGAAATCAAACGGCCGGGAAGCTGCGGCGGTGTCATCCAAATAGCGCACAGCCCTTTCATCGGGCTGGAGCAGAATGAATTTCAAGGTAATCGTATATTCGAGCATCAGGCGCAGTATGCAATAAGCCTCATGGCAGAAACCTGAGTTCAGCAGCAGGCGTTCTGCCAGCAATGACGTATGGAATTTGGTCATCAGCTCAAGCGAAACAAGAGACCCCATAGTCTGCGGAAAAGGGTGCCCGATCAGCTGCGCACCCATGAATCCAGCCAGAGCCTCATATGTATTCCATAATTCCCGGTGGTGATTCTTTGGATCAGCTCCGTCATCCTCGTTGTACATCTTCTACTCACCTCTTTTACAATACTTAGCCCGGATTAAGCCTTATTACAGAACCACTGTAATTTATGAAACGCCTTCCATGTCAAATGCTTTATTTGTGGTCTGAATGTAACGCATTCCGGCGGTTTGAGGTAAAATTAAGAGGAGTACAGGCTGTATGCAGCAAGCATGGGAAGGTGGAATTATGGCGAATATCAAAGATATTGCGAAGCTGGCCGGAGTCTCGGTCACAACGGTATCCCGTGTTCTTAACGGTCATCCTTATGTAAGCAAGGCGAAGAGGGAAGCCGTTCTGCAGGCCATGGAGACGGCTGATTATGAACGTAATATTAATGCAGTCCATCTAAGCAGGGGCAGGACGAACCTGATTGGGGTGGTCGTTCCCTATATCACGCGGCCGTATTTCGGGATGGTCGTTGAAGGAATAGCGGATGAGGCTATCAAGGATAATTATAAGCTGGTGCTGATTCAGTCCAACTATGAAGTGGAGCGGGAGCTGGATGCACTGATGATGCTGAAGCTGAAACAAATTGATGCGCTGATTATCTGTTCGCGGACCTGCAGCTGGGAGATTGTTGACGAGTATACGCAGTACGGGCCTATTATTGTGCTGGAGGATGGCAGGGGACATCATGTGTCATCCATATTTATGGATCATTATCAGAGCTTCACCCGTGCGCTTACCTATTTGAGGGGCAAAGGCCATGACAAGGTCGGCTATTGCCTGGCCAGACAGTCCAGTCCTAACAGCAATTTAAGAGAGGCGGCCTACCGGGACTTCTATATGAACCGGAATGAAGCCTATAACCATGACTATATGTTCTATGATTGTGTACAGCTGGAAGACGGGGAATGGATTATGCAGCGGATTCTGAAGATGGACGACCCTCCAACTGCCCTGCTGGTTACCAGTGATCAGGTGGCGGCGGGAATTCTGTCCTTTTGCCGGGAGAATGGGATAGAGGTGCCGGGTCAGCTTGCCATTGTAGGGTTCGACAATCAGCCGATCGCCAGAATGATGCACATCACGACCTTCGAGATACCGCTGGTGGAGATCGGCCGGAGGGCTTTGCTGCAGGCGGTGGACGGGGGCCAGGCCCATGAAGAGATTCAATTGAACATGATTGAGCGGCAGACCGTATGAGTGAAGGCTACAACTTGCCCAAGCCTTTGTCAATTCATCAATGTGAAGTATAATTATCCAATAATTACAATTTCCAGCGGGGAGTAATGGGGATGAAGAGACTTAAGATGATGACAAGTGTGCTGGCGGTCATATGTGCTGCGGGTTTGCTGGCAGGCTGCAAGAATGAGGGGAATACCGTTAATAATGCTGCTGGTGAAACTGCCGGTCATACAGTTGCCCAGATGCTGGATATGAGAGGTTTCTATACAGGGTTCACAGGACTGCCCGGAGATTATACAATGATGGATGCCGCAGCCCGCGGTTATGTGGTTAAGCACAATTTAGAGGTGGTTGCAGGCGGGGCAGTATGGGACCGGTTTGTTAAAGCGTCTGCGCAAGGTTTGGATAACGGGATTCGGCTGGCCGCTTTTTATGACAATGAAGAGGGCATTTCTTCTTCTTATTCTGACTTATTCTTTCAGGATGGCAAATATTGTATATTTGAGAGTGCTAATGAGAGCGGTGAACCAGCACCCTTTTCTTATTTATTAACCTTGAGGGGCAAATCCGGAAATCCTTCAAGAGACACAACAGTTACTTTATTGACGAATGACAGCACGTTAACCTTCGACAAGTATATGACAGCGCTGTACTCCAGTAACACTGAGGTTATCAAAAGTGTTTTGCCGAATCAGCTAATCAGTTTCCAATTGGATTAATGAATAGCATTATTACAGAAGGAGAGTCTCTATTGTTTAAAATTATGCTGATTGAAGACGACATCACCCTGTTCGGGGAGATTAAGGAAAGACTGTCCCAGTGGTCGTATGAGGTATACGGAATCACGAATTTCGGCAAGGTCCTGCAGGAATTTACGGAGGTGAAGCCGGATCTGGTGGTGATTGATATTCAGCTGCCGCAGTTCGACGGATTCCACTGGTGCCGGATTCTGCGGTCTCACTCCAACGTGCCGATTATCTTCCTCTCCTCCCGTGATCATCCGAGTGATATGGTGATGTCCATGCAGCTGGGAGCGGATGACTTCATTCAGAAGCCGTTTCACTTCGAAGTGCTGATTGCCAAAATCCAGGCCACACTCCGCCGGGTCTACAATTATAGCTCCGAACGTACAGAGCTGAAGACCTGGCGCGGGGCAGCGATTGAATTCGTGAAGAATACAGTAACTAACAGCCAGGGAGCGGCTCTTCTGACCAAGAACGAGATGCTGATCCTGAAAATACTCATCGAACGCAAAGATCAGATTGTGGACCGCGAAGAGATGATTAAGAGCTTATGGGACAATGAGCATTTCGTGAGTGACAATACCCTTACGGTGAACGTAAACCGGCTGCGCAAAAAGCTCGAACCGCTGGGACTGGATTCTTTCATTGAGACCAAGGTCGGGCAAGGGTATATGGCGACCGAAGAGGCGGCAGAATGATAAGGAAATACATAACCGAGAAGCGGAGCTGGCTGCTGCTGCTTGCCGCCTTGCAGCTGATCATTATTTTCGTGGCCTATGTTGATTCTGCCATTCCCCTGCTGCCAGTGCTGTACATTGTGCTGCTGAATACACTGCTCTGTCTGGGCTTCGTATTTCTGCGGTATTCCAAGGAGACGAGGTTCTACAGAAGCCTGGAAGCCTGGGATCAGATCTATGACCTTCATGCTGTGATTGAGCCCGGCAGTCCGCTGGAGTGGATCGTCCATGAGGCGGTTATCGCCCAGACTGACAGGTACAAGCGGGAATCCTCCGTCAATTACCACCTGCTGGAGTCTGAGAAGGATGAGCTGCTGTCCTGGATTCATGAGGTCAAAACACCACTCACTGCCATGCAGCTGATGATTGAGCGGCTGCCGGATGAAACCCTGCAAAGACAGCTGATGTACGAATGGCTGCGGATTCATCATCTGCTCGACCAGCAGCTTCATCAGAAACGGATTCCTTTCATGCGCAATGATCTGTTCATTGAGAATGTAAGACTGGAGCCGATTCTGAATCAGGAGATCCGGGCGCTGAAATCATGGTGTATCTCCAAAGGAATCGGATTTGATGTAGACCTCGAGGTGGAAGACGTGCTGACCGACGGTAAATGGCTGGCCTTCATGCTCAGACAGCTGCTGACGAATGCGGTGAAATACAGCGCAGCCTCGGATATCCTGATCAGGAGCGGTGAAACGGACGGTCATATCGTGCTTACCATCGAAGACAGCGGCCAGGGCATTGATCCCAGGGATCTGCCGCGGATTTATGACAAAGGCTTCACGTCATCGCGCGAGCGTCAGGATAGCGCAGCCACCGGTATGGGCCTCTATCTGACCCGGCAGGTGGCGGAGCCGCTGCTGATTAGCATTCATGCAGCATCCGTACCCGGGGAAGGGAGTATATTTACGCTGACTTTCCCCCGGGAGAACGACTTTCAGAGAGTGACTGGCATGTGACAATAATGTCACATGCTTCTTCACATTGTTCGGCGAAGCGCAGGAAAAGGAGCATCAGCCCGCTTATGATAGATCTATAGAAAAGGAGTGGGTTACAGATGATTATCATGCAGGCTAACAAAATCCATAAAACCTATGGCAACAAATTTAATAAGCAGGAAGTATTAAAGGGAATCGATCTTCAGGTAAATAAAGGTGAGTTCGTGGGGATCATGGGTCCTTCCGGTTCCGGCAAAACGACACTGCTGAATGTCCTGTCCTCCATCGACCGGGTGAGCCAGGGGACCATTGAGATTGAGGGCAAGATGTTCACGGGAATGAAGGAGAAGCAGCTGGCGGAGTTCCGCAAATCTCATCTCGGGTTTATTTTTCAGGACTACAATCTGCTGGATACGCTGACCGTGAAGGAGAATGTGATGCTGCCGCTCTCCATCACAGGCATGTCCAAGAAAGAGGCGCATCAGAAATTCGAGCAGGTGTCCGGCGAGCTGGGAATCTATGAGCTGAAGGACAAATATCCGGCGGAAATCTCCGGCGGGCAGAAGCAGCGTACGTCGGCAGCGCGGGCGTTTGTGCATGATCCTAGTATTATTTTTGCCGATGAGCCTACGGGCGCACTGGATTCCAAATCAGCTTCCGACCTGCTGAACAAGCTCTCTGCTATGAACAGTAAACGTGAGGCCACTATAGTGATGGTCACGCATGATGCGGCTGCCGCAAGCTATTGCACCCGGGTGGTGTTCATCCGTGACGGGCAAATTTACACCCAGCTGAATAAAGGCGATGAATCACGGCAGTCCTTCTTCAACGATATTATCAATACTCAAGGGGTGCTTGGCGGTGCTGCCGAGTGAGCCTGAATTACATCATCCTGCGCAATTTGAAGAAGAATATTAAAAACTATTATCTGTACGTCTTCGCGCTTATTTTCAGTGTTGCTCTATATTTCTCGTTCGTAACGCTGCAATTTGATCCGGCAATGGACGAGGTTGGTGCTTCGATCAAAGGCGGTGCAGCTATCGGAGCCTCTTCTGTCCTGTTGATTGCTATTGTCGCCATTTTCCTGCTCTATGCGAATACGATTTTCATCAAGCGGCGCAGTAAGGAGATCGGGCTGTTCCAGCTGATTGGGCTGACGAAGGGGAAGATCTTCACGCTGCTGAGTGCGGAGAATCTGATTCTGTATTTCGGGTCCATGTTTATCGGTATTGGTGCAGGGTTCATCATGTCCCGGCTGGTTCTGATGATTCTGTTTAAAATTCTAGCCATCCAGAATCTAGCCAAGCTGCGGTTCTCCCCGGAGGCGCTGGAGCGGACGATTCTGGTGTTTGCCGCCGTGTATGTGCTGATTATGATCATGAACTACACCTTCATCAAAGCGCAAAGTATCCTGTCCCTCTTCAAGGCGACATCCACGACCCAGCAGCGTATCCGTAAAATGCCGCTGTGGGAAATTGTTATGGGACTGCTCGGCATTGCCTGCATCGGCGGTGGATATTATATTTCCAGCCAGCTGTTTGGCGGGAAATATACAGATATGACTGAGCTTATGATCGCGATGATCGTGATCCTGGCACTGGTCATCATCGGTACTTATCTATTCTATAAAGGTTCGGTAAGCTTTATTTTTAATATGATCCGTAAGAGCAAGAAAGGTTACCTGTCAATCAATGAGGTGCTGTCACTCTCATCGATTATGTTCCGCATGAAGTCAAATGCCCTGCTGCTTACCATTATTACGACGGTGTCCGCACTCGCGATCGGCCTGTTGTCACTGAGCTACATTTCTTATTATTCGGTGGAAACCTCAGCAAGGGAAAGCTCGCCGCATGATTTCGGCTTTATCCGGCAGGAGGCTGAGGCTAAGTTCCTTCAGGCACTGGATAAGGAGAAGATAGGTTATGAAGTGCTGGAGATTCCTAACATCGCGGTCTTTCTAAATGTTGAGGACATTATTGAGAGATATAATTTTAAGGAAGACGCATTAACGAACATCACTGCTACCGTAATCAGTGACAGCAGCTTGAAGGGAATGGATTTGCACCCGGGTGAGGTACTGATGACGGGTTACAACAATACGCTCAAAAGCATGGTAACCTTTAAAGACAGTGGTGAAATCGGGTTTATTACCAAAGACAGCACCATCACGCAGCAGCTCACCGGTTTATCTGACAAATCTGTCCTTCCTTATTATTATGGCGCCGGGCTAATGGGAGTGGTTGTGGTCGATGATACGGTCTTTACTGAACTGGTTAAGCATAAAGATCCGAAAGCTCAGAGGAAAACATCGGACAGCGATTTATATTACGGGATTAATCTGACCGATCAATCACAGGCCAAACAGGCCCATGAGATCTATCTGGACCAGAAGCCGGAATTTCCGAGCTTCTCGCAATATGAATTTGAGCTCAACCAACGGACCAGCATGGGCTTAATTATGTTCATTGTCGGGTTCCTCGGTTTGACCTTCCTGATCACCTCCGGCTGTATTCTCTATTTCAAGCAGATGGATGAAGGCGAGGAGGAGAAGGACGGATATACCATTCTGCGCAAGCTGGGCTTCACTCAGGGAGATCTGCTGCGCGGCATCCAGTTCAAGCAGCTGTTCAATTTCGGCATTCCGCTGGTTGTCGGTCTCTGCCACAGCTACTTCGCGGTAAAGTCGGGCTGGTTCCTGTTCGGTACGGAAATGCTTACTCCGATGTTTGTGGTTATGGCGGTCTATACCGTGCTGTATTCAATCTTCGGCCTGCTGTCCGTGCTGTATTACAAGCGCGTGATCCGGGAATCATTATAAAGACATAGAATACAAAGGGATAGCTAGAAGGCACTGTCATTAAGTTAAGGCAGAGGGCCAATATTTAAGAAAAAGAGCAGGTTATGTAAAAAATAGCCTGCTCTTTTTTGCGTGGAATAATAGAAAGAAACGCTGACAGCCCACACTTTTATGCCCAGTCTTGTCTTTGTGCTTACCTAGTACAGCATCAGATTTAAACTAGTGAAGACCACTTTGGTAAATCGCTTGCTGAGGGTTTGCAGTAACCCGATTACGGGATACGCCGTATGCTTAAGTGCACGTTGTACAACTAAAAGATAAGATTCCCAACCTACGATTCGGCCTTGGTTCTCACCCATTTGGGCAAATTTAGTTGTATAGAAGAGTCAATTTCATAATTCCAAACCCTTGCTGGGACTGTTTTTTTTAGGCATAGAAAAAGGAGTACCTCCCCAAGTTCTCGAAGATATAGGCGACCAAACCAACACCCGAGAACGAAAAGAGGTAATCCCTATCTATTCCATTCGACAAGAAGAACTGTTTTCCTTCAAGGAATTGTTCCTGATGCGCCCGGAAGATAAATACAGCCAAATCTTTGAACACTTAGATCTCGCCAAGGTTCTGCACGTTCTTCGGAAAAAGAACAACCGGGGCCGGCCCGAACAACTGAATGTACCTGCCATGATCTATTCCTTGCTCATCGCTAAAATGGAGAACATCGAGTTTGTTTCTTCCCTGGTCTGGCGTCTTACCCATAGCGAAGAGTTTCGGGCGCAGTGCCGATTTACCGGCTCCGATAATATCCCGAGCGAATCTTCGTATTCCCGTTTGATTCATGCGCTGGAGCACACGGGGATGCTTGAAAAACTGCAGGATACCTTGGTGACCTCTGCCCTAGAAGAAGGCTTTGTAACCGGCACACATATTGCCGTGGATTCCTCCATGGTCGAGGCTTGGGATTGCCAATTTAGCGAATCGGCCGCCAAGCGCCGTGCGGCTCGCCGAGGGCAAAAGCCAAATGAGGCTCCAGGAGCCCAGCAACTTCAGTTCAAACTTCCCGAGCCTGAGCCTGAGGCGGCTGTGAACGAACCACCGAAGAAACCCGTCTACGACAAGCGTGGACGTCCAACGAATGCGGCAAGGGAACGCCGGCGTCAGGAACAGGAAGCATATGACCAAAGTCTCGGACCGTTTCAGAAAACCATTGAAGCGATGTTACCTTACACGTATGACGAACTGCTGGCCGCGCTGCCCCGGCATGCCGCGCGTTGTGACAAGAAAAATACGAAGGGTCGAATGACGAGCTACTACGGTTTCAAGGCGAATCTGCTCGTCGATACGGACTGCCAGTATATCTTGAGCGGCCTCTTTAGTTCGGCGAATCCGAATGACCAGCGCATGGCCGTTATTCTTCTCAAAGGCCTGCCCCTGAAGTTTCCCACACTGAAGGTAAAGCATATCTTGGGCGACAAAGGGTACGACTGCGCGTCTATCTACCAGTTGATTCATTCGTTAGGTGCCTATCCGGCGATTCCCATGATTCACCGCAAAGATCCGCCCGAGGGAATGAACGTGGACTACACGCCGGTATGCTCCCAAGGACATGCCTACCGCTACGACAGTTTTGATGCCAAGTACGAAACGCTGAAGTATACCCAGCCGAGCGAGTGCACAGGCTGCCCACTACTGGGTTCCGGATGCCAAAAGGTGTTTAAAATCCGCATCCAAACGGATTTGCGTAAGCATACCTATCCCGCAAGAGGGAGCGAAAGCTTTACAGAGCTGTACAAAAAGCGTACGGCAGTGGAACGTGTTTTTGCCTATCTCAAAGAGTATTTTGGCATGAAACGCACACGTCACCGCGGCGTACGGGCAAGTGTCGATTTCCAGCTCAGTACACTAGCTTACAATCTTAGTAAGTTTGCATTGGACAAGTTGAACAAACAGTTGAGCAAATCCCAGCAAGTAGCCTGATTTTCTAAAAAATGACCTCAGATTTGGGGCCGAGTCTAACTATTCAGCAAACTGAATTATGAAATTGACTCTAGAATACAGTTAAAAGACGCAAGCCTACCTTTTCGCTATTTTTAATTGTACAGTTTACAACTATTACTGAAATTCCACTTGGAACTCAGTCCATCATTTGCTGCAGGGTTGAATGAATTCACTTCTTTAGTTCTGATGCTGTACTAGTAATAAATTAATTCACCCAAAAGGCTGTAATTCAACCCCTGAAATTGCCATTACTTGTATACGGAATATTCAGGGAGTGACCCTCAATGCCTAGCAAGATTGCTGTACACAAGCCGGCAGAGCCGCAGGCCGGGACGAGAAAGAGTTCTGCACAAGTCCCACTAGCTGACAAAGCGGCATTGAAGCCGCAGCTGCGAACGCCCCTTGAGCTCAAACAGCTAACCAACCGTCTGTTAACAGCCCCTGAAACAGTGACCTCCGGTGAGTTCACGATGCTCACTAGTGCCATTGGCCTGCGGAGTGCTCTTATGCTGCTTGACCAAGGTAACCGGAACAAGGGGAAGGCAGAGCCCCGCCCGAAAGCTGAAACAAACAACCGAAACACACTAGGCCTCAAAAGAGCTGCTGAAGGCAAGCCATTGCCGCTTGCAGAAAAACCGGCTCCGGCCCGGGCTATCCATGCCACCAGAAAAACCTCTCAGCTTGAAGCCGGGCAGCAGCGGGAGTCAGAGGAGAAGCCTGCGATAGTTAAAGCCGAAGCGAAATCGGAAAGAAAAGCGGAGCCTGCCGTAAATGCCCAGCAAGAAGTTGAATCGAAACCTCAGGCGAAAGTGAGGTCCGGTGCGAAGCCGGAAGGCAAAACGGAAGCGAAGACGGACAAGAAGTCCGCAGCCATACCAGCTGCACCTGTACAGAGATCCGCTGCAACAGGTCCGCTGACTGCCGGTCAACCGGTGCAAGCCTCAAAAGCACCAGCCAAAGCTCCGGTTGTACATATTAAAGGCGATAATCCGGGCAGCGTGATCCAGCAGCTCGGCAGCATTGCTCCGGCAGAAATTACCCAGGCGTACACCCAGGCAGTGGGTGTCTCCGGTGAGGCGCTGGGGCAGCAAAGACAGCAGGCTGAGAAGGTGCTGCCTGCCATTCCTACTCCCACCGGCATCGCGCCAGGCAAAGCTGCCGATCCTCCGAAGCGGACAGGGGCAGATCCGGTGCCCGCTTTCGAGCTGCCTGCTTTTCAGAGCGGCAAGCAAGGCGGGAATCCGTCTGCAGGGATGAACAGCTTTCCCCAAGGCTCAGAGGAGGCAGATCCAGACCAAATTATGGAGGAGGCAAGCAGATATGCAGCCAATCCGCCGGAGATTGGCCTGACAGGTGAAGCCGATCCTTCCCAGGTGGAGAGCTTTCAGGCAGAGGCCAAGCAGCATATGCAGACTGTACAGGCTTCCGAGCTGGAGCAGACCCGGCAGGATTTCGGGGAGAACCGGATTCAGCCTAAGCCGGACCCTGGCATTCTCCGGTCTGGGCATGCTATCCGCTCCGTGGCGCCGCCAGCTTTTCAGCTGAAATCCACCGGTGTAATTCCGCCCGATGTTGCCGGATACCTCAACCCTCATCTGGAGGGTCCGCTCCAGGCCTACATGCAGAATAGTCAGGCGGAGTATCAGAAAGGCAAAGAACCGTTTGACAGTGGACTCACTACTGCCCAAAGCGATACGAAGGCAGAAGTGGAACGGCTGAAAACCGAATCATCCGAGAAGCAGCGAAACGAGCAGACTGCGGCCAAGGCGGAGGTCTCGGGGTATCGGACGCAGTGGCAGGAAGAGATCAAGACCACCAGCGGGGAGTACGACCGCGAAGCAGGGGCAGCCGCAGCAGAGAAGAATAAGGAAATTACCGGGATCAGGGAGGAGAAGGAAGGCGAGGTCAAGCGCAAGCTGTCTGATGCCGAAACCGAATCCCGGCAGGAATACAAGAACACGAAGACTCAGGCAGAGGAGAAGCAAAAGCAAGGCGAGGCTGAGGGCGAACAAAAGAAAAAAGCCAAAAACCCCTGGGAATGGATCAAGGAAAAGGGCAAGCAGCTCGGCGAGGCTATCCAAAAAGGCATGAACTTCCTCTTCACCCATCTGCGCAAGGCTGTCAAAACTATTTTCGATAAAGCCAAGCAAGCGGTTGTGGGGCTGATTGAAGCAGGCCGGAAGCTGATTGTCAGCGCCATTAAAGGCTTCGGGAACGTGCTGAAGGGAATTGCCAATACAATATTCGCCCGGTTTCCGGGCATTGCCAAGAAGATCAACGGCTGGATCGACCGTGCGGTGAACAAGGCGCTTCAAGCCGTCAATACTATCGCAAGCGGCTTGAAGAAGGGGGTCAGCGCCGCCCTGGATTTCATGGGTAAAACGGTGGATAAGCTGTTCGCTGGTGCCCAGTCGCTGTATAACGGCATATTCTCGGGAATCGGGAAATTCCTAAGCGGTGATTTCAAAATAAATTTCGGCAAGGCTCTGGAGGTTGCCCAGATTGCTGCGGAGATTGCCGCTGCTTTTGCTACGGGTGGAGGCAGCGTTCTGGTGCAAATCGTCACTTGGCTGACCTCGACCCTCCCTAAGCTTCTGCGTCAGGCCAACACAGTCATGACTGTGGTCAATACCCTGCGGAATTTCAAAGTACAGAATCTGAAGCAGTTCCTGAATCCGGCGGGATTGGGCGGCTTTCTGGTCAAGGGGCTGTTCGGTGAACTTCAGCCTTTGCAGACGGCCGAGGGAGATGACAAGGAGAAGGACAAGGATGGAGGCAAGGCCCCGAAAGGCGGAAGCCAGGAAAAAGGGCTGATGAAGGTGCTGCAGCTTCTTCAGGGCGTGTTCGAAATTCTGCAAAAGACAGTCGGCAAGGTTGCAGGCGCGATTAACAAGGCTTTGCCGGTGATCAACATCTCGGGCAAGTCGTGGTTCAACCCGTTCAGCATGGTGTATGCCGGTATGGTTCAGGGTCTGGAGGTATTGAAGAACCCTTCCGAGGCTCTGAGTGAGGGGGCAGGCAAGCTGAAGGAAGCGGCTGGAGGCTTGTTCAAGGGAATACGTGAGAAAGTAACCGAAGCCGCCGGCGGCATTAAAGCAAAGGTCCAGCTGCTCGGAAAACCGGCCCAGCTGATGTCAGTCTTGGCTAACAAAGGCGTCGATTTGGTACTGAATTTTATCATCACCAATCCGCCGTCAGCACTGATTAAGGCCGTATTCAAAGGGATTGAAGCCGTGGCGGGCCAATCACTGGTTGACCTGATCCGCCAGCATATTCCGTTCGCAGACAAGTTAATTAACAAAATTGCAGCGTCCAGCCCGGTCCAGGGCCTGCTGCAGCCGCTTCAGGGGCCTGTGGAAAAGGTAGGCGGATTGATCGACGAAGCCACGGAAGGAGCAACGGGACTTGTGGATGAAGCCCAGTCGCAGACCAATCAGGTATTCGGCAACGGCACGAAGCTGATGGCCAATCTGTCCGGAGTATCGGGTGGAGGCAGTAAAGACAGCTCAGGCAAAAAAGATGAACCAAAAGCCAGCGGAAAGGCGGGCGCTGCCAAAAAAGAAACCGCCGGTGATTTTCTCGGCACCGTCAAAGGAGGCGTGCATACCCGCCTGTTAGCCTTCGGCAAGCGGCTTTTGAAATCAGGGATTGATCTTGCGGTGGCCGGTGCCGGTAAGCTCAAGAACGCCATTGCCGGTCTGCTGGTCAAGTTCAAAATCGGCCAGGAAAGCCACCAGCTCTGGGTCGAGAAGCGCGGCAGCGGGCATGTGGTGATGATGGCTAGTGAGAATAAACGACCCGTACCCAAAATTATAGAGGGATTTACGACACGGATAGGGAATTTAGACAAGGTTAAAGTTGGAAATAAAGATTCTAAAATTCACGAGCGAATCAAGCAATTAAAAGAACACAATACCAAGATAGAAGCAACACCACGAGAAAAACTAGTGAATTCAGATCTTGAAACTATCGCGCCTGTGATCAGTGAGGTTGAACAGTATTTGGAGCAAAAAGAGGGTGGGGCTGAGGGGACGGGTAATTCTCTAACAAAAATTGATAACTATGTTGATTTAACTGGTCACAGAAAAGACCATATTCTTAATCGACATAGAGCAGGAGCAGGAAAGCCTGAGAAAACAGAGTTCCCTGCTAGTTGGAGTGATGATAGAATTTTGCATCAGGTTTCTGACGTGGCTTCTGACCCTAATGCAATAAGAGGCGTTGGTAAGTATGACTCTCCTTATGCCATTGGTGTGCGTGATGGCATTGAAATTCGTGTTGATTTTTATCCAAACAATCATAAATATGCAGGTCAAATATCGACAGCATACCCTACTAATTTCCCTGCAAACCCATCCAAGTAAGTGAGGTGTTTCTATGCATGAAGAACTGGAAAATAGCTTAATTGAACTTATTAAAATGTCGGAGAGCGTACTTTCTTCAGATGATTTAGAAGGTGTTCTGCACTACCTTGAACATGGAGAGTACGAAATGTCGTTTGAAGGATTGGTAATAGAATTCTACTCGACTGATAAGTACCCGACCAACTTTAATTTCGAGCAGTGGAAGAAACTGGCGGTGTCATTTGGATTAGATAAAGAGTCGGTATTTGACGAAAACTTTTGGGACAAATTTATTAAGTGGGGGAGCGCATACTCCCATAAATGACGATTTTAACATACAGAACCTTGATTGGCTTCATGCCTTTCAAGGTTTCTTCTTTTGAAGGGGGTGGGTGACGAATGAACCTACCATTAAATGAATAACACATATAACCCATGTGATACCCGTGTAAAGATTTTGTCATTCCGGTTGTACGCACGCAAAGGCTTGAATTTCATACCCTAAGTAACGCTATTCCGTTACATCTATTAGGTTGTTTATGGTCAGATACCACCATGATTGACCTGTTTTTTGTTATCTTCGTTTTCTTGCGGTTTTTTCAAATCAATCGCAACTTTGCGAATAGATACCCCGATGGATATAGTGTCGAGAGCATCGCAACTAATTCATAGGATACCCCGACAACTATATTGTCAGGACTTAACTGAACATTTAACAACGGGAAGGTCATGTGTTAAAGGCTAGCCACCTGCCCTCTAATTAAGCCCGAAATTCATGAAAAAATTCGGGAGGGGGCGGCACATGAAAGGGGGCGCTTTATCCATCGACCGTATTGTCATTGACTTTACAGTCGTATATTGGGACTTCTTCAATGAGTTCCATAAACGCATCTGTCACTATTACGGGGTCAGGATGACGGTGGGGAAAAGAGGATTTAATACCGTATCAGAATCAATACGGGAGAACACTTCCTGCATATCTCCTACAAGTTAGTCTTTGCTCCGAAAACCAACACAAGCCGTTTGTGGCGGTCTGACATTGTGAAAGTGTTGGTACATCGTGAGTTTAAGAAGCATGGGGTGGACGTTCGGAGCATTGAACAGCCAACCTATAGTATTTACAAGAAAGACCCGAACGACTTCTTAATTAACGGATTAATGGAACTGCTTGACCAGTATCAACGGCTCGAAATCGCCCTCAAGCTAGGCAGGGGGCGGTATAAGAAGACGGAGCAGGGGGGCTATGCCGGAGGGAGAGCCACCTTCGGCTACAAGGCAAAGAAAGGTCAGAAGTACATCCAAGTGGACGAGAAGCAAGCAATAACCGTCCGCAGAGTATTTCAGCTAAAGGAAGAACATCCGGCATGGTCATTGACCCAAATTGCAGAAGCGATGAATGAAGAAGGCTTTACTACGCAACAAGGCAGACTGTTTACGAAAGTGCAAATCAAAAGAATCTTGGACAAACGTGATTTTTATAACGGCACATACCGCTATGGAAATATAGAAGCTGATGGCTTGCATGAAGCCATACTGTGACAAGTATTGAGTGGTGAGGCTTGCATCCCGTTGCGAACCGAAAGGTTAACGCTTGAACTGAGGTTGCCCCCATTCTTTACCCATCACGACAACTAACAATCCGTACACAGGGGTGATTTCTTTTATGCACTAAAAAATGCGTCATGTTTTCGTTGGTTTAGACCTGCATAAAGCCCACCATACAGCAGTTATCATCGACTGTTGGAATGAACGGCTTGGCGAAATCCAAATCGAGAATAAGCCATCTGCCTTTGACGAGTTGATGAAGTTCGTCAAGAAGCATACGCCAAAAGGAATGACCCCTGTCTATGGATTAGAGGATACGGGCGGCAATGGCAGAGCGTTAGCCGTTCACCTTGTTGAGAAGAAACAAATCGTCAAGGAAGTTAACTCCGCTCTATCCTACAATGAACGTAAAAGCTACGCTACGACCCAAAAGAGCGATAGTTGGGATGCGTACTGCATCGCCAAAGTGTCGCTTTCCAGGCTTGATGAACTGCCTGATGCGAATCCGCAGGATATGTATTGGACAATCGGGCAACTGGGGGCAAGGCGGAACGCTATTGTCAAACATGCCGCTACGGTCAAGAACCAACTTCATCAGCAGTTAAGCTATCACTATCCATCTTACAAGAAATTCTTCTGTGATATTGACGGGAAAGCCGCTCTTGCCTTTTGGGAAAAGTACCCTGCTCCGTATCACTTGGAATCGGTGGGGGCGGAGGAACTAGCGGCATACCTCCGCAAAGCAAGCCATAACACCTGTTCTACCCGTAAAGCAGAGGAAATCTTGGAACTGGTGAAGAAAGACGGAGAAACAAAGCGAAACTACCAAGCATCAAGAGACTTTCTTGTTGTAAATATGGTACAGGACATGAAGGGGAGCAGAGAACTGATTAAAGAGACAGAAGCACAGCTACGTCAGGTACTGTCTGAGACAGATTACAAACTGGATTCGATGGACGGTATTAGCACCGTTACAGCGGCGGAACTGATTGCTGAAATCGGAGATATTCGCCGCTTCTCTAGTGCTGATAAGCTAGCCCGTTTTGCCGGAATCGCTCCTGTCCGCTTTAGTTCGGGCGGCAACTCTATTAGAGCGTCAGGCAAGCTGATATAATGGTGGTAATTGGAAGGACCAGTTGCCACCTTCTTTATTCCCCAGTTTAAGATTACAACTTAGGGGACGGGTGATGTTCTAAGGCTTCCTGAAACTGAAGTTAAGTTTAACCAGAATGTAAAGCATGATTCTGCTGAATTTACAAGGCAACTGAAAGCTCAGGAACAGGGCATGAACAAACTTGCGGTTTACGATTATTTGAAAAATAGACAAAAATATATAGACGAAGGCAGAGCATTAGAAGGTGATTTAGCTCAACAAGCCGCTAGAGAACAAGCGCATACTGATAAAGTTATAGAATTGGATAGGGGAACAGGAGAAATCTATGAGAAGCTTGTCAGCAAAGAACTTCATCATGCCAATGGAAATCGTGGGATTCCCGGGTTTGATGAGCCGATAAATCTTCGAGAAGTATGGCCATGGGATCATGAAAAACTTTTACCGCCAGGAAGAAAAATTAATTATGATTTTATTAGGTTTAAATAATATTTTATTGATAAAGCTGGAGGCGACATAAATGAGTGAATATGTAGATGATTTTACATCGGAGATACCTTTGGATAAAATGGAAATCTTATTACAGTTAGGAAAAGAGTATTCTTTTGATCCTCTTTCTTGTATTGAAAGTGAAAAATACTTTATAAAACTCCTGGAAAATTATCAAGGTACTAAGGAGGATGCACTTAAAGATTTGTTGAGAACTATTGTTGCAAAAGATTTTGAGATATTAGATGAAAAGCCGGTATGGGTTCAAAATCCAGATTGGCAATTCAATAATGATAGACCCATGATATTTGTTGGACAGCTAGAAAAAAAGTATGATCAACAAAACCTTCAGCATGCTTATATATTTTATGTATTTTGGGATAGAGAAAGCGGCCTAACAAAAACCACTATTCAGTAAAAATTAAAATTATACGATATAGACTTTATTATTCAAACACGAGTTCTAATTCTTGATGGTACACCGGATGTGATAAACTTATTCATGATGACAGGAAATGTGCCGGTGTTTGTCGAATCGGAGAATAGTCAGAGCTTCAAATTATAGACAGATGAGGTGCAGACATAGTGTCCATTACAGTTGGTGAAATTACGGCGATTAACCGCTATCCGGTCAAATCCTTTGCGGGCGAAGAGCTGGAAGCGTGTCAGATAGAATCTTACGGGGTGCAGGGGGACCGGTATTGTGCTTTTTATGATATGACGAAGAAGGATTGGTGGCAGTATGTTACAGCCAGAAAGCTCCCCAATATGCTTAGTTATCAAGCGCAATTTATCCACGGGGATATCCGGGTGACGGCGGCTGACGGCAGAGTCTTCGGCTGGGATACGGATCTGCTGAATGAAATCCAGAGCCTGACCTCCACGCCAATTACGATGTCTGAGTTCAAAGCCCCTCACCCGGAGGCTAAACACCCGCAGCTGTTATCTGTGGACGGGGCCAGTATCCTGCTCGTGACCGATAAGAGCCTGAAGAAGCTGGAGGCGTTATGGGGCAAGCCGGTTGATCAGCGCCGTTTCCGGGGTAACTTTGTCGTGGAAGTAAGTGAGGATTCGCCCGGGGAAGAGGCGTGGCTCGGCCGGCGGTTATCGATAGGCGGTGCGGAGCTGCAGGTGGACAGCTATTGTGAACGCTGTGTTATGATTACGACGGACCCTGATACGCTGGAGCGGGACAGCTCGCTGCTCAAACAAGTGAATAAGGAGCTTAATCTGAACTTTGGCGTATATGCTTCTGTAATCCGGACCGGGGAGATCCGGTTGGGTGATCCGGTGGTTTTGCTGCCGGAAGCGTCCGCAGCGGAGTGAGTTTGTTAAGTTGACGCTTTTTATACAACAATTTTCGCTTTGGGCTGATTTATTGAGGGGAATGTTGAAGTTAATATGACAGCAAAGCGGTGATCGATATTCTGGAATTATCCATGGAACATCCTGATGAACTGGTTAGAGTGACGCATGCGCTGTCTACGGAGCTTAGACTAAGAATGCTGGAGCTGCTCAACAGCCGGAGAATGAATGTAATGGAATTAGCCGAGGCGCTGGAGATACCGGTGTCTACTGCGGCCTCGAATGTGAAGGTGCTGGAGCAGGCGGGGCTGATTGAGACTGAGCTGCTGCCGGCTTCGCGCGGCTCCATGAAGGTCTGCAGCCGCATCTATGATGATATCAAGATCATCATTAATGTCCCTGATCGCCGCGCACAGGCGGACCAAGGAGACTATTGCTACGAAATCGAGATGCCGATTGGCAATTTCACAGCCTGTGAAGTGGCGCCTACCTGCGGCATGGTCAGTGAGGCAGGGCCGATTATTGTGGAGGACTCACCGGCGGGCTTTTTCCATCCGGACCGTGTTCATGCCCAGCTGCTCTGGCTGCGTAAGGGGTATCTCGAATACCGCTATCCGCTGGAGATTCCGCAGGGGGCAGCGGTCGGCCTGATCCAGTTCTCGATGGAGATCTGCTCCGAGGCGCCAAATTATGAGAATGACTGGCCTTCGGATATTACCTTGTGGATCAACAATGTGGAGGTTGGCACCTGGACCTCGCCCGGCGACTTCGGCGGCAGACGAGGGAAGCTGAATCCTTCCTGGTGGATTGATACGGGTACCCAGTTCGGCTCGCTCAAGACCTGGAGCGTAGACAATACCCGCAGCACGATCGACCACCAAGAGTTATCCGCCGTCAATCTGAGCCAGCTGAAGCTTACAGAGCAGAACCATGTGGATCTGCGGCTGGGTGTGAAGGAGAATGCGGTCTTCAAGGGCGGAATGAATCTGTTCGGGCGGAAGTTCGGCGATTATGAGCAGGATCTGGTGATGAAGATCTTTTATACCGTCAAGTGACGGACCAGCGAAGAACCTGATGCCTTAGGCGCAGGTTCTTTTTGCTGTACAATCGGTGATTGACATTTCAGCAGATTCTGCAATAATTAATACATATTTATTGTAATTAAACAAAAATATTGTTCTTAAGGAGCGTGTGCAATACAATGGCAACTGAGCATTATATTAAGGATTATCCGCGTCCGCAGTTCGTCCGTAAGGAATGGCAGAGCTTAAACGGGGAATGGAGCTTCCGGTTTGACGATGGCAACGTTGGTGAACGGGAGCGGTGGAATGAGCAGCTGAACGGGGATTTGAAAATTCAGGTGCCTTTTACGTATGAGACGAAGGCCAGCGGAATCGGCGAGACGACCTTTCATCCTTATGTATGGTATGAGCGGGAACTGCAGCTACCTGCGGACTTGAACGGTAAGCGGGTGATGCTCAACTTCCAGGCGGTGGATTATACCGCCAAGGTGTGGGTTAACGGCAGCTATGCCGGAGGTCATCAAGGCGGTTATGCGGCCTTTTCGCTGGATATTACGGATTATGTGAATACGGATGCGGGAGCGGCCAACCGGCTGGTCGTCAAAGCGGAAGACAGCCAGAGCTGTACTCAGCCGCGGGGCAAGCAGCGCTGGGTGGATGAGAATTTCGAGTGCTTCTATGTGCAGACAACGGGGATCTGGCAAAGTGTGTGGGTAGAGTATGTGTCGCCCTCTTATCTCAAGGCTGTCAAAATCACTCCGGATCTCGATAACCGCTCTGTCCGTTTCGAATATCAGACACAGGCAGCGGACGACAATCTCCGCCTGGAGACTAAGATCAGCACGGGGCAGAAGACATTTAAGCAGGTCTCGCTCCATGTAGATAGGACCTGGCTGCAGCTGGATGTGGAGCTGACTCACGAAGCGAATGGACCGTGGAAGCTGCAGTCCTGGTCACCTGCTGCGCCGACCCTGTACGAAGTAGAATTTATTCTCTACAAAGATAATCAGGTCATTGACCGGGTATATTCCTATTTCGGACTCCGCAAAATTGCAATCGAACAAGGCAAGGTGCTGCTTAACAATACACCGGTGTATCAGCGCCTCATTCTGGATCAGGGCTACTGGCCGGAGAGCCATCTGACCCCGCCGTCCGAAGAAGCGCTGATTGCCGATATCGACGCGATTCTGGCGATGGGCTACAACGGTGTGCGCAAGCATATGAAGATCGAGGATGCCAGGTTCCTGTACTGGTGCGATGTAAAGGGGCTGCTGGTCTGGTCGGAGATGGCGGCGACCTTTGAGTTCAACGATGAGGCAGTGGAGAACTTCACGAACGAATGGACGGAGATTGTCCGGCAGCAGTATAATCATCCTTCGATTATCACCTGGGTGCCTTTTAACGAATCTTGGGGCATTCCGCAGGTCTACACGAACAAGCTGCAGCAGAAATTCACCGAGGGGATCTATCACCTGACCAAATCCATCGATCCGAATCGTCCGGTCATTGTGAATGACGGCTGGGAGCATACCATCAGCGACATCATCACCCTGCATGATTATGAAGAGAGCGGAGATGTCTTGCTTGAGCGTTATGCAGACTCCACCAGCATTCTTGGCAGGGCATCCTCATTCAACACCTGGAAATATGCCATGGCTCAGGGCTATGAATACCGCGGCCAGCCGGTGATAGTTAGCGAATTCGGGGGCATTGCCTTTGATTCCGGCGAAGGCTGGGGGTATGGAGAGCAGGTAAGCAGCACCGATGCCTTCATTGAGCGGTTCAGCAAGATTACGCAGGCCATCAAGGACACCCCTTATATTTGCGGATACTGCTATACGCAGATTACGGATGTCCAGCAAGAAGTGAACGGGCTGCTTACTGCGGACCGGACACCGAAGATTCCGCTGGAAGTGATCCGGAAGGCCAATTTGCAGCTGAAGGAATAATCGTAACATTGGTACCCAAAAAACGGTGAATTATCGGTTCAATGACAAGAGAAAGCCCTTTAGAATCTTCAGTGAAAGCACTTACATGTAGGTGCGGTCAACAGGTTTCATAATTGAAGATGAAGAGGAGGGGCTTATTTGTTAAAAAAACTATTCACCTCGCTGTCGGCTTCCCTGTGTCTGCTTCTGATCCTTACCGCCATTCCGGCATTTGCCGCGAATGGCCCGGTGGTGTGGGGTACCTCATCCACGATTACCGATATTAACACCTTCACCGATGCGGGTACTGATGCCCGCGGGCTCAGACCCGGAACCTTCGGGGCGGAATATGCCCGGATGATCAAGCTGGCGAACGGGGATTGGCTGGCGGTCGCCGCTATCTACGATAACAACGGCTATACCAAGGTCTCCTGGGGCGGCACCCGGCTGCAAGTCTTCCGCAGCACAGACAACTGCCGCACCTGGTCGCTAATGTCCACCCTGTGGGAAGACGGCCGTGACCTCGACAACGGGCAGTTCGTGCAGCTGGCCAATGGCGATATTCTGCTGGCCATGCGCTCGGTCCGCTGGCAGGAGTCGTATAAGCTCAGAGTGTATAAGAGTGTGAATGGAGGCGCGAATTGGAGCTTCCTGAGTACAATTGATGAGAACAACGGCACCGCTGGTTCCCTGGGGAACCCGGATAAAGGGGTATATGAGCCGCATATGCAGCTGCTGAATGACGGCTCGGTAGCTGTCATGTATGCGAGTGAGAAGCATGTGACCGAGAACCCTTCCTACAGCCAGATCATCTCCGAGAAAATCTCTACCAACGGCGGAGCCAGCTGGGGGAATGAGCTTTATGTGGCCTGGGACCCGTCTAACGCCGGGGCACGTCCGGGGATGCCGGTCTGGAGCAAGATGACGAACGGACAGTATATTGTCGCCTTTGAGGTGTGCGGAACGCAGAACTGCCGGATTTTCACCAAAAAAAGTACAGATGGCAAGACGTGGTCCAGCGGTATCGGCACCCAGGTATCGACCAATCAGCAGGGCGGGCCATATCTGCTCTCCTTAACCGACGGCCGATTGCTGCTCAGCTCCAACTCCAATGTATTGTCTCTAAGTAACGATTACGGGACAACATGGGTGGACAACGATGTTCCCGCGTTCGGGAATTCGTGGTGGACGGCGATGTACCAGACCGGGGTGAATGAGATTGCTTTTGTGGATTCGGTCGAGCGGAGTGTTGGCGGGCATAATGTGCAGGTCCGGTTCGGCACACTCAGCGGTGCATACAGCAATGATTTTGCGGCGAATGACAACGGATGGGTTCGTTATGGGGGAACCTGGGCCGTGAGCGGCGGAGCCTATAACCTCAGTTCGGTCAATGCGGACAAATCCGTGCTTACCCCGTATCCATCTAAAATGAACTATACGCTGGAAGGCGACATCAGGCTGAATAATGCCGGCCAGGGCAGTCTGGTCTTCAATCTGACGGGTCCGGGTACCGGTGCAGATTCACAGAAAGGCTATGCTGCGGGCATTGACTCCGCCGGCGAGGTCTGGCTGGGACGCTTCAACAACAACTGGACCCCGCTCCAGACAGTGGCTACACCCATTGCGGTAAACAGCTGGTATCATATGAAGGTGGTTGTGGGCAGCGGCAATATCAAGGTATATGTTGGTGATATGGCTGTGCCTAAGATTAACCTGAATGACGCGTTGTATACCTCGGGCACCATCGGGGTGCGGGGCGGCTTCAATAACAGCGTAAGCTTCGATAATATAACAGTGAACTAATCTGCGATTCCTTTCTGGAGCCCTTCGGGGCTCTTTTTTATTGATCCAAGTACCATCTATATAGTTATGATGAACGAAAGGCAGCCCCTGTTCGCACACCTTAGGTTAAAATGGGAGTAAGGACAACCATTTCAGAGCTAAATGCGAAAGGAGCTGTTACTATGAAGAATACCATAAAATACGTAGGTTTGGACGTGTCAAAAGAAAAAATTGCAGTGGCGATTGCAGACGAGGGACGGGACCCCGCACGGTATCACGGAGCGATTGCCCATACGCCAGATGCTGTAGGACGACTCATTCGGAAACTGAAAAGCCCGGAGGTTACTCTTGAAGTCTGCTATGAGGCGGGACCCACCGGGTATGATTTGTATCGCTGGCTGACCAAGATGGGAATTTCCTGCACGGTCATCGCCCCCTCACGTATTCCTCAGCGTTCAGGCGATGCCATTAAAACCGACCGACGGGATGCAGAGCGGCTCGCTCAGCTCCACCGTGCGGGAGAATTGACGGCCATTCATGTACCCACTCCGGAACTCGAGGCTCTTCGGGATCTCATCCGAGCCCGGGAGAATGCTCGGGAAGAACTGCACCGGGCCCGGCAGCACCTCGTTCATTTTCTGTTACGGCACCAGATCCACACCCCGGAAGGGATGAAAAAACGCTGGACGAAACGATACCGGCTGTGGCTCTCTACCTTGACGTTTGAGCATACCGCGCAAGAACGGGTATTCACCGAGATGCAACAACAGTTGCGGGAGGTGGAGGAGCGCATTAAACGGCTAGAGGAGGCCATGCGGAAAGAAGCCGAAATCTGCCCGTACGCCTCTGTGATTCAAGCGCTCCAGGGTCTTCGGGGGATTGCCCTGCTCACGGCCATGACGCTCGTCGTTGAAATCGGGAATTTTGAGCGGTTCCGTTCGCCTGCGCAGCTGATGAGTTACCTGGGACTGGTTCCGCGGGAATCTTCTACAGGACCCAAGACAAGACGGGGCCGCCTGACTAAAACAGGAAATGCCTCCGTAAGGCGTGCTTTGGTGGAATCGGCCTGGAGTTACCGTTACCTTCCGGCGGTCAAAGGCGATTTAGAAAAGCGGTTAGAAGGGCAAAGTGCTCATGTCCAGGAAACGTCATGGAAGGCGCAGGAGAGATTGCACAAAAAATATGTGCAGATGGTCAAACGGGGAAAACACCGAAACTTGGTGATCGCAGCGGTGGGACGGGAATTGGTCGGATTCATTTGGTGTGTTGCGGTAAAGGCAGAAGCAGGAATCGCATAATATAGAACAAGAAAAAGCCTGTCCCCAAAGGATGAATCCTTGGGGCATGGAGACAACGAGAAAGGTTCGAGGAGAATCCACGAAATCCAACTGCACAAAACCCGGATGGGTTTGACGTGCGACAATAGTTTAGGGAAGCTCCTTCGACGTAGGCCTAACATGTGGAACCAACCCACGGATAGCAGTGTGCCAGCCGACGACTCGCATGTTGTCTCCATGCCCAAGGGATTGAAAAAACCTTTGTTAAAAAGGGAAGAAACAGGGGGATTGACAAATTCGTTCATAGCAGTTGGATTTTCTCCACTTGCTTATGAACGGAGGCGCCCTTGCCGGGCAACAGGTGGATAAACAGCACTTAATAGGCCGGGAATAATTCACAGTAGGGTGAAGGCATGTAATTAAATGACGTTTATCCATCTAATTACCTCAAAACCGCCAAAACCTTCGAATTAAGATACATTTATCCAACTGCTATGCAGAGCCAGAGTCAGAGTCGGAGTAGGAGCCAGAGTCGGAGTAGGAGCCAGAGTCGGAGTCGGAGTCGGAGTCAGGGTCAGAGTCGGAGCCAGGTCCGAGAGATGTGGCAGATGCGAGGATGATCGCCATTTCCAGCAGTTGCTAATTTCAATGGGGACTGGAAGTCCCGTTTCCGCACCTTACGATTCTCCACCCTCCTTAAGATCGTCTACCTTTGCGTCAGCCCCGCGCCAATAACATCTGTCGTTTGTTCACCAAGGAGCAGCGGTTTGTCGGTTCAACAGTTGCCTCATCCCCTGTAGAGTGAGAGATAAGAAAGCCCTTACATGAATGTATGAGAGGGCTCTCGCACACAAACTTTTTTGACGAGAGGGTTGTTCAAATGAGGATAAATAAGAAGTTCACAGGTTTGGTAACGGCCGGGCTGACACTGGCCCTGATTCTGCCGGGTTGCTCATCCGGAAACAAAGAGAACGGTGAGCCTGCCAAGGCGAATGAACCGGCAAAGACAGAGAGTGCAGGCGGCAGTCCGGTAGAGATATCGTTCTGGAACATGTTCGGCGGCGGGGAAGGGGAATTCGTAGACCAGATTATCAAGGATTTCAATGACTCGCAGAAAGAGGTGACCGTGAAGCCGCTCCGCCTCGAATCCAATGAGTATTACGCGAAGCTTAGCACGGCGCTGTCTTCCTCCAAAGGCCCGGATATTGCCATTGCCCATGTGGACCGGATCTCCCCGTTCGTGAAGGCACAGCAGATTGTACCTGTAGATGAGCTGGCGTCCAAGGTCGGATTTGACCTGAAGGAGATCTCTGATTCCAACATGCAGAGTGTGTCCTACGAGGGTAAGCCTTACGCTGTCCCGCTGGATACCCACTTCCATATGTTCTACTACAATAAGGACATTCTGCAGAAGGCGGATCTGCTGAATGAGGACGGCACCCCTAAGCTGGGTGAAATGACACCGGCGGGCTTCGAGAAGACGCTGGCGGATATTCAAGCCAAAGTGCCGGATGTGCAGGCGATGGCTGTGAATACCCCCTATTTCCAAGAGCCGTTCCTCAATCTCTATTATGAAGCCGGCGGGGATATTCTAAATTCGGAGTTGACCAAAGCCAGCATCAACAATCCGCAGGCGCTGGATGTTCTGAAATTCTATCTGGACGTCTTCAACAATAAATATGCCGATCTCAATGACAAAACGCCGTGGGATACCTTCCATAACGGCAAAGCTGCTTTCTGGTTCGGCGGTGTATGGGAAGCGGGGCTGCTCCTCGGGGATGAATCCCTGCATATCGGCGCAATGCCGCTTCCTCCGATCTTTGGCAGCCAGACACACTGGGCCAGCTCCCATACGCTTGTAATTCCGTCCTATGTCACTCCTGAGAAGCAGGAGGCGGCAGCCAAGTTTATGAAGTATTTCTCTGAAATAGGCGGAGAAACCTGGGGCCAGGCGGGTCATGTGCCTGCGAACAGCAAAGTAACTACCAGCGATGCTTACAAGAGTCTGCCATACCGCAGCGAATTCATCGAGGCGCAGAAGACTGTGAAATTTGCCCCGCCGACAGATAAGTATACCACCATCATTACCACTATCTCCGAAGAGCTGCAGAACATCATCTTCGGCAGCGAGAGTCCGGAAGACGGGCTTGCGAAGCTGGAGAAACAGATTAACGAAGTGCTGGAGAACTAGCTCCCTCTGCAGGAAAGGTACGGCCCCCGCCGCCGTAAGGGCGGGTGGCCAGTCCTTCCAGCCCATGCGCAAACTTAATTGAAGGAGAGAATAACCGATGGAGCGGAGTGTAATAGAGAATAAAGCGGCAACGCCTCTTCGCAGGAGAGAGCCCATACATCTACTGAAGGAAATAAAAGCTATTTTTTATCTGGTCCCCTTTCTGGTACCGTTTACAGTGTTCTACTTGTGGCCAGTAATCAACGGAGCCTGGATGAGCCTGCATGTCTGGGGCATTCAGGGGATGCAGAAGTATGTTGCATTGGCCAACTATAAGAAAATTTTAGAGAATCCGGATTTCTATTCGTATTTGTGGAACTCCTTTTATTTCGTACTGCTGTGCGCGCCAACCGTATTGGTGCTTGGACTGGTACTGGCGCTGATCATCAATCAGAGAATTTGGGTACGGACCCTGATCCGCTCCGTGTTCTTCCTGCCCTATGTCCTGTCCGTCTCTGTGGTCAGCTTCATCTGGCTGAAGCTGTTCGATGCGAAGAACGGCCCGGTGAATGCTCTGTTGCATGCCCTCGGTATGAACACGGATATCAACTGGCTCACCGATCACAGGTTCGTGTGGTGGGCGATTACGATAGCGACAGACTGGTGGAGCGTCGGGTTTGTGATGGTGCTGTTTCTGGCCGGACTGCAGGAAATCCCTACAGATCATTATGAAGCGGCGAAGATCGACGGCGCGAATGCCTGGCAGCGCTTCTGGAGCATCACCCTGCCGGGGCTGTCCAGTGTGATGAAGATCCAGATCTTTTATCAGATTATCAATTGCCTCAAGCTGTTCGGACAGGTACAGATTATGACCGGCGGCGGGCCGGGAGATTCCACCAATACCATGATCCGCTATATCTATGTCACGGGGTTCAAGAAGGATATGTTCGGCCTGGCCGCAGCGCAATCAATGATCTTCTGCTTCATCATGCTGCTGATCGCCGTGGTTCAATTCAAAATCACAGACCGCAAAGACGGATAGGAGGGAGACGTTCATGAAGAAGCTTGCTTTAAATATTGCTGCTGTTCTGCTTGCGCTGCTGTTTGTTTTTCCGCTGATCTGGATGTTCCTCACCTCCCTGAAGCCTGACGGTGTGAACGTATATACGCTGGCTGATTGGGTGAATTGGTCAGATCTGAATACCGATAACTATGTCAAAGTCATCCGGGACTCGCAAATTCTGCATTGGACGTGGAACAGTCTGGTCATAGGTGTCCTCACCACCGTCATATCCATTCTGCTCAGCTCGCTGGCGGCATTCTCCTTCTCCAAGCTGCCTTTCCGGACGCGGGGGATATTCTATGTGCTGATCGTTTCAGGTCTGCTGATTCCGACAGAAGCTATACTGATTCCGCTCTATGAAACTGCGCTGCATCTGCAGCTGATTGATAACATCTGGGCGATTATCCTGCCCGGGCTGACCAACCCGATCGGCATTCTGCTGCTGAAGCAATTCATGGACGGGGTACCCAGGGATTATATTGAAGCCGCGCAGATTGACGGCAGCCGCAGCTTCCGGTTATGGTGGAGTATCTGTCTGCCGCTTACGCGCTCAGCCATGGTCTCTGTGGGAATCTTCTTCTTTATCCTCTCCTGGAATAACTTCCTGTGGCCTTATCTGGCGATTACCTCAGAAGAGAATATGATTCTTTCGGCAGGGCTGCCCACCTTTTTGTCGAATAATAACATGTCGCTCAATCTGATTATGACGGCAAGTGCCATTGCGGCGATACCGACGATTCTGGTGTTCATTCTTCTTCAGCGGCATATTGTCCAGGGTGTGGCGATGTCCGGTGTCAAAGGTTAATTCTTAAACGCGAAAGGATAGTGGGCATGCTTACATCTCCTGAGAGTTCTGCCAGGCCCATGCGGCTCCGCCTGATATCCTGGATCAAAATTATGAAGAGCAGCATGCGCTATAAGTGGATGCTGCTTCTTGTTCTCTTCTCCTTGACACCGCTGGTGGTCATGGGGATTATTTCATTTTCGATCTCCAAATCAACGATTAACCACAAAGTAACCGAATATTCCGAGCATCTGCTGTACCAGACCGCTGATAATCTGGATACGCGGCTGGGTGTGTACAAGGACATGATGATGCAGGTGCTGAACAATAACGAGATCGTGGGCATGCTGCGGACCCTTGATCGGACAGACACGGCCAGCTATGATGTGGATAGTCTGTCGCTAACGACGAAGCTGTCCACGATTGTGGCGATCAATCAGGATGTGCAGTCGATTTCTTTTGTATCGGATAGGCATTATATCAAAGGAATCTACCGCTGGAACAAGCGCACGCCAGCCGAGGTAGAGCCATTCCTGCAGACGCTTGAGGGCGGCAGCAACTTCCGCTGGTATCCGACCCGCTACGGGACCTATGTAGACAGTCTGAATTCGCAGAGTACCCATGTCTTCTCGGTAGCCAAGCAATTGTACAAAATATCCGATGACAGTCCGCTGGGGATTGTGGCTGTCCTGGATATCCGGGAGGATGTCATTAAGGAGCTGGTCTCGAAGGCGGTAAGCAACAACCGGGACCTGCAAAGCTTCGTGATGGACGGCCGCGGCATGCTGGTCTCCTACCCGGACAGCGGACTGATTGGCAGAAGTGTGACTGAGGTGCTGGGTGAGGCGGGTTACGAGAAGCTCATAGGCTCCGGCCCTGAGGAGACGAGATTTCCACTCACGTACAAGGGCGACAGCCTGATTGTGAATGCTAAGAAGCTGCACACCAATGACTGGGTGGTTGTGAATGTGATTTCCAAAGCGGCGCTGTACCAGGATTCGAACCGTCTGCTGCAGATTTTCATCTTCGTCGGGCTGCTCTGCATTGTCTTCTCGGTCATTGCTGCACTGGTGCTGGCGAATTCCATTACGAATCCGATTCTGAAGATGATCCGTCTGATGCGGCAGGTGATGTCCGGCGAGCTCAGCGTCCGCTATAAAGCCAAAAGCCGGCATGACGAAATCGATATTCTCGGCGATAATTTCAACTACATGGTTGTGCGGATCGACGAGCTTTTGAAAGCGGTATATCTGGAGCAGGATCAGAAACGGATGGCGGAGCTCAAGGCATTGCAGGCGCAGATTAACCCGCATTTTCTCTACAACACGCTGGATATTATTAAATGGACGGCCTTGATTCAAAAAGCCAACAACGCAGCAGAGATGGTCAGCTTATTGTCACGCCTGCTGCGGATCAGTCTGGGCAAAGGGGAAGAGACGGTTACGGTGGAAGAGGAAATCGAGCATGTGCAGTGTTATCTGGGGATTCAAAAGTTCCGCTTCAACTTCAATATTGAGACCGTGGTTGAGATGGACGATGAAGTCCGCCACCTGCGGACACCCAAGCTGATACTGCAGCCGATTGTGGAGAACGCGATTATCCATGCTTTTGGAGAGATGGAGTCCGGCGGGAGCATCCGTATATCGTGCAGCAAAGCGCCGGGCAATCTGGTATGGTTCGAAGTAGCGGACAACGGGAAGGGGATAGACCCGGCGCTTGCGCGTAGTCTGCTGGCCGGGCAAGCGCAAGAGGAGGAGAAATCGGGTGGCATTGGACTGGCCAATGTGGATGAACGGATTAAGCTGATTTGCGGAAAAATGTACGGCATTGAGATTCACAGTGAGCCTGGTACAGGAACGTCAATACGAATCAAGCTGCCACTCATGACAGAAGATATAAGGGGGAACCGCTGAGATGCACCGGGTCATTATCGTAGAAGATGAATTTATCGTAAGATATGGAATCCGGTCGATGATTAATTGGGAGTCCATCGGGATGGAGGTCATAGGCGAAGCGTCGAACGGCAGGGAAGCGCTCGAGGTGATGGCAGCCGGGCTGCCGGATATTCTGATTACCGATATGAAAATGCCTGTAATGGACGGCATCGAGCTAATCGCCGAGGTACGGAAGCTCTCACCGGATATCAGGATTATTATCCTTAGCAACCTCGAAGATTTCCAGTATGCCAAGGAAGCGATCAGACATAGTGTATCCGAGTATATGATCAAATCGGATATGATGCCGCGTGACTTTGAACTGGTGCTGCTTAAATTGAAGGAAAGCCTGGAGGCGGTGCAGAAGAACGTGCCCGTCTCTTCCCCGGCTGCTTACCCGGAGCAGGTGCATAAGGAGAATTTCCTGCTGGAGCTCATGGAGCGGGGGGCGGTTCAGGGGCAGATAGACAAAAGTAGACTCGCACAGGCGGGACTTGCGGATTCACGGCCGCTATATTTGCTCCATATTAGCCTGGGCAGCAGTGCTGAGCCGGGGTATGGGCAAGGACAGAGCGTGATCCGCAGGCTGCTGGAGCAGATTTGGGTTGAGCGTACCCTCGGGTATGAGATGTTCCCGGACAGACAGGGGGAGCTTAATATTATAGTAACCACAGAGCTTAACTCAGAGCCTGCAGGGTTTGCCTGGTTAGACTTCGTGCGCCGCTGTAGTGAAGAGCTTATCTGCCGCTTATCGGCCCAATCTAGCTGGACTGCAACGATTGGTCTTAGCGGAGTGAACGGGCAGTGGGCAGAGCTGAAGAATGCTTATGTCCAGGCCGTGGAAGCTGCCGGGCAGAAGCTGTTTATGGGAAGCGGGCGTGTTCTGGTTCACGGCAGCGAAGAACTGAAGGCGCAAGTACCTCCGCTTGAGGCACTTCAGATCAGCAGCCGCCAGATCCAGTCTATGGTGTACGCCTTCCAGACCAGAGAGCTGGAGGAGTATCTGAATCAGCTGTTCGGGCAGCTGGCTGTGCGCCGGGATGCGGATCTCGTGCAGATTATCTCCCTAGAGCTGCTGATGATCTTAACAACCTTGTGGCCCGATGTATCCAGGGATGCAGAACAGGTTCTGGAGCTCAAGAAGCAGTACTTCGACGAGCTGTCGATGCTGGAAACGCTTGAACAGAGCCGGCTATGGTTCATGCAGGCCTTCGAAACGCTGGTAGAGCATATGATAGAGATGTATAACAGCGACCGGAACAGCATTATCAAGGCAACCCAGTATATTCAGCAGTACTATGATCAGGAAATTACGCTGCAGTCGATCAGCCGGCTTGTACACCTAAGCAAGAATTATTTCGCCAACCTGTTCAGGAAGGAAGTAGGCGAGAGCTTCCTGGAGTATCTGACCCGGATCAGGATTGAAAAGGCCAAGATTCTGCTTACCGGAGAACTGAAGGCTGGAGATGTCGGTACCTTGGTCGGGATTCAGGACCCGAAATATTTCTCCAAAGTGTTCAAGAAGATCACCGGTGTCTCTCCGTCGGAATATCGCGTGCTGGTCCGTAAGAGCGGCCAATGAGGGCTGGGATGGTGGAATTTAGTGCAAACGCTTACAAATTATGACTGAAGTGAGCCTGTTCCGGAAAGGGGGAGTGAGATGAAAACCATGGGCCGTATGCTGCCCGTTCTGCTGCTGTATCTGTTCCTGCTGCCGGGCTGTGCAGAGCTCTCTTCCGGGAATCAGAGTACCCTGGAGAGCACAGCGCCTGTCGAGGTGTCGTTCTGGAATCCGTTCGGAGGCGGCGAAGGTGAATTCGTTGAGAGGATTATCAAAGATTATAATGCTTCCCAGAGTGATGTGTTTGTGAAGCAGCTCAGACTTGAATCAAACGAATATTATGCCAGGCTGAGCACTGCTCTGTCCTTCGGCAAAGGGCCTGATGTAGCCGTCGTCCATGCGGACCGGTTGTCGCCGTTCATCAAGGCGGGGCAAATTGTACCGTTGAATGCTCTGGCTGAGCAGGACGGATTCCAGTGGAGTGAAATCGGTGAACAGAACCTGCAGAGCGTCAGCTACAGCGGACAATATTATGCGGTCCCGCTCGATACGCATTTTCACATGCTCTATTACAACAAGCATATATTGGCCAAGGCCGGATTGCTTACGCCATCTGGAACACCGAAGCTCGAAGAGAATACTCCCTCAGGGTTCATCCGTATGCTGCGACAGATCGCTGCGCGGGTTCCGGGAGTACAGCCGATGGCGGTCAACACTCCTTATTTCCAGGAATCGTTCCTGGATCTGTATTATGAGGCAGGCGGAGAGCTGTTTAGTCCCGATATGAAACATGCAGCGGTCGATAATGAGAAGTCGGTGAAGGTCCTCAGCTTCTACCAGCAGCTGTTCGAAGAGGGATTAAGTGATCTGAACGATAATACACCTTGGGACTCCTTCTATAACGGCCAGGCCGGACTGTGGTTCGGCGGAGTATGGGAAGCGGGCCATCATCTGGGCAATGATGACCTTGATATTGGTATTATGTCTCTCCCGCCGATCTTCGGCAGCGCCGCCCATTGGGGAAGCTCACATACGCTGGTTGTTCCGGCTTACGTCAGCGAAGAGGAGCAGGCAGGCGCGATGGACTTCATGAAGTATTTCTCAGAGGTGGGCGGGCATATCTGGGGGGAGGCGGGGCATGTCCCGGCGAATCTTGACATCGCAGAGAGCCGGGCTTACCGGGAGCTGCCTTACCGCGCCCAGTTTATCCAGTCCAGGGATCAGGTGAAGTTCGCCCCGCAAACCGATAAATATGCGGCTCTGTTCACTGCTATGTCAGAGGAACTGCAGAATATTATCCGCCACCGGATTGAGCCGGAAGCAGGATTGAAAGTGCTGGAGAAGAGCCTGAACCAAATATTGGCGAATTAATTAGCGAAATGCAGGGGCTCTCCCCGGTAATCAGGTAATCAATTCAAGCACCGGACAGAAGCCGGGATTCGTGGAGCATAACATTGCTGTGAATTCCGGTCGTTGCTTCGACAGTACAGCGAAGTAGCTTCTTAGCACATGATTGAGCTCAACCGTGCCATTCTGGAAAGATAATGAGTACAGCGTCTGCACATGGGTGTAATAGTATTTTTTCTCATGCCGGGGCAGCTTGTAGATGGTAGGTGGAACGTAGGTGGCGACATCAAAAAGATTGGCATAACGGAAACTGCTGCGGACATAGCTGCTGAAAGCTTTGGCAAATGCAGGGTCACCCGCACGCGGGGAGCCATACGTATACAGGCGGGGAGAACTGTGGGCTGAATTAGCAGCAATATCTATAGCACATAAGGTTGCTAGAGCCCCGCCAAGGCTGTGGCCTGTAACGTATACCGTTTTCTCTGGTGACAAGGTGCCGAGTACGGAGAGGATTTCCTCCCGTGCCGACGAATAAATATCTGTGAAGCCTCTGTGCGTCAGGCAGTCCTCGCTGATATATTTGAACTTCTTTTGCGCAGCATTCATGTTCGAGAGCCAATTGGTGGTCGAACTGCTTCCGCGCCAGGCAATAATAATCTCCTGCGGTGATTCCAGAATGAAGCCAAAGGGCTCGGAGATCCCGCCCATGGATCTCGCCCGGAAATTATGCACGACCGAGAAGTCCGCCGGAACCACGAACGAACCATCCGCATGTTCAAATTGTGCATAGGTCTGTCCGCAGACGGCAGCCAGAAAGATGGCCCATTCCTGTTCATTCCGCATGTTACCCATCCCGCATCCCGCCCTTCTTTCTATCTGTGTATGATCAGCAGGCGGGATTGGTGCCTATGGAACCTTTATGAATTCGCGATTGCGTCGAAATCCACATCCGTCAATTGTTTGGATACTTCCCACAATCTGGCTGCCACAGCGGCATCCAGCCCCTGCGGAGCGATCTTGCCGGGCTTTGGCAAGCCCCTTGTTTCTGAGAGTCTGCCGGGACCATAATAAGTTCCGGACTTCGCGTCCGGCGATGTCGCGGCGAACAGAGTTGGAAGCGCGCCTTGCGCAGCCGGCTGGAACAAGATCGGCCCCAGGAACCTGCGTAGAATCCCCGCTGTGCTGTTCGGCCCGGCCCCATTAAGAAGCAGGTCCGTGCGTGAAACACCCGGATGAACCGGAAGGCTCAATAGGCCCCAGCCCGATGCGTCACTGCGCCGCTGCAGCTCCAGTGCGAACATGATCATGGCAATTTTTGATTGCGCATAAGCTTCCATGGCATGATAACGGCGTTCAAATTGCAGGTCGTCAAAATGGATTGAGCCGCTCCGGTGGGCAACACTGCCCAGGCTTATTACACGCGGTTTATTTCCTTTGCGCAGTAAAGGCATCAGATGTGCAGTCAACGCGAAATGTCCAAGGTAATTCGTACCGAATTGAAGCTCAAAGCCATCTTTCGTGATTTTGCGGGTAGGCGGTGTCATCACCCCTGCATTATTGATTAACAGATCAAGACTGTGCCGCCCCTTATTCATCCTTGCGCCGAACGCCTGTACCGACTCTAGGCTGGCAAGATCCAGCTCTTCAAAACGGATATTGGCTGAGGTAACACTGCTGCGGATTTTTTTCACCGACTCCGCTCCTTTTGCGGCATTGCGGCCAGCGAGTATGACTTCTGCCCCGTTTTTTGCCAGCTCCAGCGCCGTTTCGTAGCCGATGCCTCCTGTGCCGGTGACGATGGCTGAGCGGCCCCGCTGTGAGGGGATATTTGAAGCTGTCCATTTAGGGAATTTTTCCATCTTCTCTTTCTCTCCTTTGTCTGTATCTATGGCCCATACCATAATGCTTAACATCCGGCGTCTGAATTGTAAGTTGACCAGCCGTTCGATATACTTAATGTTAATACTTAGAGGCTTATCGAAGTCAAGCAGTCTTTAAAATACCTATTTCGAGGTGAAAGAGGATGTACAGTATCAATGAAGTAGCTGCGATTTGCGAGGTGACTGCGCATACGCTCCGCTTTTACGATAAGGAGGGGTTATTGCCCTTTGTGGGACGAAACGGGGCGGGAAACCGCATATTTTCTGATGGCGATTTATCACTAGTCAAAGTGATTTGCTGCCTGAAAAACACCGGAATGCCTATTAAAGATATCAAGAAATACATCGAATTGATTATGGAAGGCGATTCGACCAAGGAAACACGGCGCAGCATTATGATCGAGCACCGTAAGGAAGTACTGCGGCAGATGGATGAATTGAAGAAAAATCTGAACATTATTGATTTGAAGGTTGCTCTCTATGACACCAATAATTACGATTTGCTACGGGAGATATAACTGCTGGTAGTTAGAGTTATCTCTAAGTGTTGATAGCCAAAACAATACATACATAAGAAGATTTCAGCCGCTATCAGTAATTTCATACATAGCTTGGAGGTTTGAATTTTGATCGAGGAACGTATTTCATTAGGACAGCTAGCGATAAACGTCAGGTATTCTTTAAATGGTAAGCCTATTATTCTATTTCTACATTTCAGCGGCGGAAATTTGAACATGTGGGAGGGCATTCTCCCGCAGTTCCAGCAGGACTACAGCATCATTGCTCCCGATCTCCGGGGACATGGTAAGTCGGACAAACCGGAAACCGGCTATCATATCGATGAGATGGCGGAGGATATGTACAGGCTGCTGCAGCATCTGCAGGTAGATAAGTGCCATATCGTCGGCAGCTCGATGGGAGCTGAGGTTGGTCTCAGTCTGGCGGCGGCGCATCCGGAGAGGGTATTGTCTCTGGTCTGCGAAGGTGCACTTAATAATGAATTCGGCGAATATGGAATATTCAATGGTACCGCGGAAGAAATAACGCAGAGAAAAGAACAGCTTCGTGCAGAATTGGGTGAGCGGGAGGAACGGATGTTCAACAGCATAGAGGAGTATGTTTCCGAACAACGGGCGGAGCTGACAAAGGAGGGGCTATGGAATCCATATTTCTCCGCCTTCTATGAGAACAGCCTGCAGCAGCTGCCAGACGGTAAATATACCTATTGTTATTTAAATCGTGTCCGGACCGAATATATCGTAAAGTACTGGGATCTGTCGTTTGAGCAGTATTATCATAAAATAGAGTGTCCCGTACTATTCCTTCCCAGCGAAGAAGAGTGGGGTGACGAGTCCATCCGACGCAGTCTAGACGCTTTCGCAGGGCTGTTGGACAGCTACGAAATCACGCGCATTCCTGACTCCCTTCATGCTTATGTCTGGATGCAGCTGCCGATTCCGGCAGGCCAGGCCGTGAAGGATTTCCTGAACAAGCAGCTGTGATCACTGATAAAGAGCCCGGTTCTGGAGAAGCTTCTCCAGGACCAGGCTCTATTTTTGTTAGCTTTTAATCAGAGCTGCTCTCATCCTTAACTTCACGGTCCGGCAGTTGTGTAACATAACTGTCCGACATCCTCAGAAGCTCAAGTGCCCGGGTGAATTCATCCTCTGTCGATTGCAGGAGCTCCGTCCCGTCACCGGATAATGTATAATGCTGGCCGTCCTCGAACCCGCTGCCGGATAAGAAGAGCTCTTCGTTATTAACGAAGGAACCTGTAGGCAGATAATAGCGCTGCGGCAGCAGATTATAATGGGTCTGATTCAACAGATCCTGTCCAAAATGAATATGATAGTCCAGCGGTACACCGAGTAAATTCGCTACAGTAGGGAGAATGTCAACCTGTCCGCCTAGCTGCTCCTTCACACTTGGAGACGTAATGCCGGTAGCTGAAATGATGAGCGGGATATTAATCAGATCGCGTTCATTATATTCATGCCCCAGAATTTCCTCCATTAAGACTTTATCATCATCCTTGAGCGAGAAAATAGGAAGTCCCCGGTGATCGCCATAAAGCACAACCACACTGTTATCCCATACCCCGCTGCTTTTGAGTTCGTCCATAAATTGACCCAGTGCATAATCCGCATAGTTCTCGGCCCGGATATAGTTTCCAACGAGTGTACCTTCATAACGTTCCGGCAAGGTCATCTTGTATTTGCTCTCTGGAATGGTGAATGGATTATGCGATGACATCGAGATCACATGTGAATAGAAGGGCTGTTCACTTTGGTCCATCCGGGCCAGCTCTGCAGATGTTTTGTTGTACAGGACTTCATCCGATGAACCATAGAAGACAAGATCCTCTTCACCGAAGTAAGCCTTATCATAATATCGGTTGAAGCCAAGTGCATTGTACAGCTCTCCGCGGTTCCAGAAATCGACTTCATTCGTATGGAAGGTTGCGGTATCGTAACCTTGGGCCTGCAGCAGCTTCGGCAAGCTGGGCAGATCTTTCGGTGCATACATTTCCGTCGCCGGACCATCCGGCGGAACATAGAAGGAAGTATTTACGATGAATTCGGCATCCGATGTGTTACCTTGACCCACCTGCTGAAAGAAACGGGGGAAGTAGTAGCTTTCGGAGGCAAGCTTGTTCAAATTAGGTGTGATTTCCGTTCCGTCAATTGAAAGGTTGATCAGAAAGTTCTGGAAAGATTCCATTTGCAGGATGATCAGATTCTTACCCTTGGCGGCCCCGTACAGAACCGGATTCGCTAGGCTCTGAATGCCTTTGGTTTTATCGATGCCTGCCTGTGAGATCTCCGCTTGATCAATCTGCTCTTCCTCCGGTTCACCCAGCAGGGCATAAGCTTCATAATTGAGAATCCCCATTTGTTCGGCTTTGACATTCTCGTTCATACTTGCCTTGTTCGGAAAAATATTCATCAAACACATAACAAGTGAAACACAGAACAAGGCAGCGACCGCCTTGCGGTTACTGGGACGGGACATCGAGTGCTTCCAAGCCAGCGCCTTCTTGCGTCTGAGCATAACCAGGCTGATAATAATAATGTCTACGAAAATAAGCATATATTGAGGGTGCACGACGGCGAATATACTTTTCTTGACGGCTCCCACCTGCTTGACCTGGCCGAAGACCTGAGAAGTAGCAATAATGCCAAAATGATTATGATAGACAATCAGAGAGAAGAATAAAACGGTAATGAGCAGATTGACGAGCATATAGATGGCAATTTTCCGCTTCGTGGCGAACCATTCGATGAGGCAGAACAGCAGCAGCACAAAAGGAATCTCTTTCAGCCATGTGGTCCAGGTCGGCCCGTCTTCGAACAGGTAATACCAGGCGAAATAGCTTTTAACTAGCATAATTAGGGAGAAGAATAGAATCGATCTTTTACTTAGCGAGCGTGATTCCTTAAACGGCATTGCGTATGCGCATCCTTTTCTATTTAATCTTTTCATTTTATTACATGGGAGAGTTCAAAATCAACTAGATTTGAGGCAGCGGAATTGAAAATAAAGATGTAAATCAGCAGCTTTTACGTTATCCTCATATAAGCGATCCGAAAAAACAGTAAAGAACTTAATCAGTGCAGGAGGAACATAGATGTCAAAAGAATTCTCACGGCAATATACCGAAAGTGTGAAGCTGGAATTATTGAACAGACTCGGACTGAAGCAGGTCTACTTCAAAGGGCAGCAAGGTGATGATCTGCTGTATGAGGCAACCGGATTTGAACGCGGCACGGCGCATAAATTCTGTGTCCGGACGAAGAAGGGAACCATCGACGAGTGGGTAGGCGGCAAATGGATGAAGGTCCGCAGCTTCACGATTGCTACTAGGCGGGAGGGATCAGAATGAGTGGGGACGCCCATTTACAGGTACAGCGGCTGGCTGAGATAGAGCATTTGAAGATTCATGGCAGAACGACAGGCGACCTGGACCCGGTTACGTTATTCTGGACGGGAAGTGCCATCGAGCTGAATGTCCAGGCTTCCGGGCTGTGGATTGAGGTGGAATCCGGTTATGACCAATACGAATCATGGATCAGTATCTTGATCAACTCCGTTCCGGTCAGCAGACAGATGTTGAATGCCGGAAGGCACTGGATCTGTGTATTCCGGGGGATGAACCCTGACACGGTGAAGAATATCCGGATTGTAAAAGAGGTCCAGGCGATGAGCGGCGACCCGGGCTGCTATTTGCAGTTCCATGCGGTCCGCACAGATGGGGAGTTCCTGCCGGTTGAAGCGAAGCCCTACCGGCTTGAGTTCATTGGTGATAGCATCACTTCAGGTGAAGGCGTTATCGGAGCCCGGGAAGAACTGGACTGGATACCGGCCTGGTTCAGCGGAGTGCATAATTATACGGCTATGACAGCAGACGCAGTTCAGGCAGAATACCGGGTGATCTCGCAGAGCGGCTGGGGTGTGCTCACCAGCTGGGATAACAATCCGAAGGGTAATCTTCCAGATATCTACGAACAGGTCTGCGGCCTGCTTACCGGAGCCCATAATGAAGCATTGGGAGCACATAAGGTGAATGATTTCGGGTCCTGGCAGCCCGATGTGGTGGTCGTTAATCTTGGCACCAACGATGACGGTGCATTTCATTCTCCGGAATGGGAAGATGAAGGTACGGGACAGAGATATAAGCAGCGGCTGAAGGAAGACGGCAGTTATCATGAAGACGATCTGTCAGCTTTTGAGGCGGCAGTGGTGAATTTCCTGGGCAAGCTGAGACGGTATAACAACACTGCCCATATTCTCTGGGTGTATGGCATGCTGGGCATTCCGCTGATGCCGGCGATTTATCGTGCTGTGGATGCTTATAGGAAGGCCACGGGCGATAAGAAGGTGTCAGTGTTTCAATTGCCGGATATGACGGACGAAACGGCGGGAGCAAGAACCCATCCGGGATTACTGGCCCATCAGCAGACTGCTCAAGAGTTAAGCGGCTATATTAAGGGATTGTTATCAGGACTATAGGCAGGCCGATAATCAAGTTCTTATTAATAGTGCGGGAATAATGGTTAAGTGACGCTCATCAACGGATGGGCGTTTTTTGCTGTGTCAGGCGTGCCCGGAATTTATGATATTCATCTGTTGGGGATAGGTTTCATTGGAATTTAGAGCAAAGCCTTCTCCGTCAGAAGGATGAATGTGTTCTTATAGGAGTCCCTCTGATCCCGCCGAAAGCGGGCGGTATGAGCGAATCCAAGGGATAAATCCCTCTAAATAGCGGGCGGGAGGCGTAAATGAGGGGCAGAAGTGCCCCTGAATCCGCCAAAAGCGGGCGGGAGGCGGGAATGAGGAGTAGAACTGCCCCTGAATCCGCCAAAAGCGGGCGGGAGGCGGGAATGAGGGGCAGAAGTGCCCCTGAATCCGCCAAAAGCGGGCGGGAAGCGTAAATGAGGGGCAGAAGTGCCCCTGAATCCGCCGAAAGCGGGCGGGAAGCGTAAATGAGGGGCAGAAGTGCCCCTGAATCCGCCGAAAGTGGGCGAGAGGCGGGAATGAGGAGCAGAAGTGCCCCTGAATCCGCCGAAAGCGGGCGGGAGGCGTAAATGAGGAGCAGAAGTGCCCCTGAATCCGCCGAAAGTGGGCGGGAGGCGGGAATGAGGAGCAGTATTGCATTGCGCTTAATTTCCCCGGGGAACTGTACAGAGGTAGCTGTCAGAAGAAGTCTGAGGGGAGTAAGTGGTGGCCTAATATCTCCTAAGTTACACAGGCCGGATAAGCTGCATAATGCATACACTCCAGTTGGATTCTTCCGCCGGGCGACGTTGTTCTTGTTAATTAATTGACATTCAAACCGTCCGGACGGTATAGTAAATGCAGAGGTGATTCACTTGAATAGTAATTCCAAACGAAGTCTGATTCTGGCGGCCGCTTCAAACGTCGTGAAGCATCAAGGAATTGAGAAGCTTACGCTTGAAGCAGTAGCCGCCGAAGCAGGGGTGAGCAAAGGCGGTCTGCTGCATCATTTTCCAAATAAGGACGCCTTAATTCAAAGCATGGTGTCAGGGATAACGAATGACTTCATAGCAGATGTTCAGAATAGGGCAGCCCGGGATACACGGGATCAAGGGAAATGGAGCCGGGCCTATCTGAAGTCCACCGTTGAAGCAGATAAGGAAGAGCAGGGCATGAACGTAGCGCTTAACGCAGCGCTTTTTAATAACGGGGATCTGCTGGAAGAGCTTCGTGAACAGTACTCGGTCTGGCAGCAGAACATGGAGAACGATGGACTTGATCCGGTGATCTCCTCGATTGTCCGGCTGGCTGTAGACGGCCTGTGGTTATCGGAGGTATTTGGAATCGGTGAAATCAGCGGTGAAATGCGGGACAAGGTCGTCAGCAAATTGCTGGAGATGATTAATTAGGAGGCAACCCAAGTGAATTCTTATGTATTATTGTCGTTAGCTATTGTGAGTGAGGTCTTCGGCAGCTCCATGCTTAAGGCATCGAACGGGTTCAAAAGACTGCTTCCATCCATTGCGGTGGTCGCCGGCATGGGGCTGGCGTTCTTCAATCTGTCACTCGCGCTGAAGGAGATCCCCCTCGGGACGGCTTATGCCATCTGGTCGGGTGTGGGAACGGCGTTAACCGCATTGGTTGGCGTACTGGTCTATAAAGAAAGTCTGAATGTCAAAAAAGTAGCAGGACTGCTCCTCATCATTGGCGGTGTGGTGCTCCTGAAGCTTTCAACGGAGGGTTGAACTGTGAAAAGTTATCTAGCACTAAGTATTGCCATCCTCTCGGAAATCTTTGGCACGACAATGCTCAAGCTCTCCGACGGATTCAGCAGTGTGCTGCCGTCTATCGGGGTAGTGATTGGAATGGGTGTGGCCTTTTACAGCTTGTCCATTAGTCTCCGAACCATACCGTTAAGCCTGGCTTATGCCATCTGGTCAGGTGTGGGAACGGCGCTGACTGCACTCATCGGTATCCTGATCTGGAAGGATCCCTTCAACCTGCTCACCGGCATTAGTCTGCTTACCATTATCGGGGGGCTCGTCTTGCTGAATTCCTCTAGTCATGCCGGGCAGGCAGCAGAGCATACACCCGCCAAATAGCATAGAAATAACACAAGACTGATTGGAGCCATGACATAGGCCTCCATCAGTTTTTTTGTGAAGATATGAATGCATAGGTGAGATTAGGTCTTGCCTATCCAGCCTCCGGTATGCTGAAATGGAAGGGGATACGAATTGAAGTGGGCGATAAGGAGAGACCGGAATGAGGAAGATGTACATTATAGCTGCCGTATGGCTCAGTCTGCTACTGCTTGCGGCATGCAGTGATGGCGTCAGTAACGGTTCAGGCGGGAATAGCGCAGACTCAAGTCTGGCTGCGCCTCCGGCGGCGGGTAATCGGGCATTTCATGAACCAGATCGTACAAGCGGGCCTGGAAGCAGTGATCCAGTGTATTCCGGACCTGTGTACAAGGTTGTAATCGATCCGGGTCATGGCGGTGAAGACCCTGGTGCGACTTCTGTGAGCGGACGGTTTGAGAAGGAGTTCAACCTCAGCGTATCACAGGCAATAGCAGCGAAGCTGGCGGATGATCCGCAGCTTCAGATTGAGCTTACCCGGACCGGGGATGCTTTCATATCCACGCATGAGCTGTACCGGCCGGAGTTCGCGAATGACCTCCCGGCAGATTTATTTATCTCCATCCATGGTAATACCTATGAGGATGCATCGGCATCGGGTACGGAGTCCTTTTATTATCATGACGAATCACTGGCTTTTGCCGAAACTATACATAAGCATGTCATTCAAGCCACGGGTCTCAACGACCGCGGAGTTAAGGTTGCAAACTTTTTTGTCCTGCGCGAGACGGAGATGCCGGCCGTGCTGCTGGAACTGGGATATTTAACGAACCCCGGCGATGAGGCGAAGATGTGGACCTCAGCGTTTCAGGAAGGAGTTGCCTCTGCGATCGTGGATGGAATTAGAGACTATTTGCAGTTGGATTGAAGGGATAGCAGTTATGTCATATTGAATAAGGAGAACTTATGAACCGGATTCTAATTCTCGGATCAGGAGGCTCGGGCAAATCCACCTTGGCACGGCAGGTCGGCGGTCTGCTCCATCTTCCGGTTGTGCATCTGGACGCCCTTTTCTGGAACCCGGACTGGATTCCCACGCCGGATGAGGAGTGGGACGGGCTAGTCCGGCAATATACGGAGCAAGAGCAGTGGATTATAGACGGCAATTATTCAAAGACCATGGATATGAGGATCAGGCGTGCGGATGTCATCATTTTTCTGGATCTGCCCAGGCTCTTATGCATGTACCGGATTGTGAAGCGGCGTCTGATGTACCATAACCAGACCAGACCCGATATGAACGAAGGCTGTCCGGAGAAGCTCGACTTTGCGTTTGTGAAATGGGTCTGGAGCTACAAGACACGAAGCCGCGACAACACCATTGCGAGACTCCGGCAGGCCGGCGCTCATCAGCAAGTCATCACCGTTACCTCCAGACGACAGGTCAAGGCGTTAATCAGGAGCTTTGCGGATGCCGGACCGGTAGGCTAAGTATTCTTGTTGTGCAGGACTATAGAAGAATGGGGAGTGTTACCGGAGAGCCCGTTGTGTGTGTTATGGGTTCTTTGGGGTGTATCTACTGAGGATTAACGCCGCCGATACAGCCCCTTTCGGTCCAGCTGCAGCTGGCTTGAGCTCAGAAGAATGATGAATTCCTCCACAGCGGATATGGTAGCTACGGTGCATACAACAGCAGTCCAGACTCCTTGATGAATATACGGAAGCAGCAGAGGTGTGATAAATAACAGGAGTCCGGCGAGTTTGTTGCCATAGGTATGAATGCTCCCGTAGGTCCGGAATTTGCGCAGCGCGGTCAGCATGGAGGCACCCCGGATTAAGGCGATCAGCATGATCCAGAGGAGAACCCCGGGTGTAAGTCCAAGGAACGGATACAATGTATATAATGCAGCGCCTACCAGCGTCATGTCGGCCAGGGAGTCAAGCTTGGCGCCGAGGCTGCTGATTGTTCCGGTTTTTCTGGCAATCGGCCCGTCCAGCATATCTGTGATTCCGCACAGGATATAGACAATAGTGAAGCCCGCGCCCAGCGGCTCAAGCCAGAACAGCAGGAGTGCCAGCAAGGTCCGGCTGAGCGTTATGCAGTTGGGTACAAGCTTCATTTTCAGCCTCCGTCCTTCTGCTGGGAGAATTGCTTTTATATATTATCTATGCTTTATTATTGTCGGTGGACAAGAACAAAGTCCCATAAGAATTCGCAGCACGACTTTTCTGTTTTAAGGGACCAAGTTCTTGTCCTGAGCAAAGGACAAGAACTTGGTCTCTTTGCCGAAAATGGACAAGAACATGCTACTATTGCCAATTCGATCAACATCTAATTATTAACTCATTTGGGCTCCAGGTATGAGAACGGTAATCAAACAGGGAATCCATCTTTTGGAAAATTCAAATAGTAAAGTATCTCAACTAAAAAATTTAGAGTTGGGCATAGAACTGACTTTTTTATTTGAGGAAAGTAAAGGAAATTCTCAAGTACGTTCATATTGTTCAACTTTAATGACGCGCATCAGCAACTTAATTGCCACTTACTCTAAATCTATATTTGATAATGACGAATATAAAATTGGTTATCCATCTGATACTTTACTTCCATCTAAAACATGGGGGAGAACTAACAACTCAATCGATTTAGAACTTGAATTTTAATGATTATTTTCTCGGATTAACAGATGATCCCAAACTAAAGGAAAAAAAGTGAGTACTTAACTATCTGTTGATAATCAGAGAGCAGTGCAAACAGCTCGTAAAAGTGGAGGAGAAGGTAAGAAGGATCGCTGATTGGGGACTCGAGCACGAATTTGATCAGCTTATATCCTTTATTTGAATACTAAATGTTGATACGAAAGGCGCTCCTTTCCATCTGGAATAAGCGCTTTTTTTGTACTGTGAATAATTTGAAAAAATTATTTCTAAATACATATTTCGACATTACGTTTCCAGTTTATGTGATATTATTTGTCTAAATGTATCTTTAAATTACATAAGCTTTTCCAATAAAAACAAGGGATGTTGGACGATGGGGATAACCGCTGAAGTACACGAGGAGGACAAGCGTAAGGAAGGAGAGCCGGAGGTTCCGGTTTTGGATACTGGCCTGCAGTGTTTGATCCTGATCGCCAACTATCACAATGTTTCGGCCGACTACGATCAGATACGGCATTCCCTGGCCATTGACTGTGAAGGCATGAACACGCTGCAGATGCTGCAAGCAGCCAAGGAGCTGGGGTTTAAAGCCAAAAAGGCCGAAGTAAAGCTCGAACGGCTGCGGAAGCTTCCATTACCGGCTGCACTGCGCAAGAAAGAGAGCGGATATGTTGTACTCGCCAAGGTTAATGAGTCGGAGTTTTTAATTCTGGACCCGTTGATCGGTATACCGTCCAGCCTGAGTGCAAATGAGCTGGCTGGTATGTGGAGCGGAGAGCTCATCTTGTTTGCGCCTCAATTCAAATCGGAGCACAGCGAGGCATTCGGCATTAAGTGGTTTTTGCCGGCGTTGTGGAAGCACAAGAAGATTTTGGCCGAAGTTCTGATTGCTTCGTTGTTCCTGCAGCTGTTCGGGCTTGTTTCACCGATGATAACCCAGGTCATCATCGATAAAGTGCTGGCACATCACGGGCTGTCAACGCTTAATGTTCTGGCCATCGGACTGCTGGTTATCATCGTGTTTGAACTGATCCTGAGCATCAGCCGGAACTATGTGTTTACCCATACGACCAGCAGGGTGGACATTACGCTCAGCTCAAAGCTATTCAGCCATCTGTTTCGACTTCCGCTATCTTATTTCGAGAATCGCAGAACGGGAGCCACAATCGCCCGGGTCCGCGAGCTTGAGAATATCCGGCAGTTCCTGACCGGCTCGCCGTTTACGGCGGTGCTCGACGTGTTGTTTATTGCGGTATATATCGCCGTCATGTTTGCCTACAGTACCCGGCTAACCTTTATCGTACTCGGCACGCTTCCGTTTTTTGCACTTCTTTCTATCATCTTTACCCCTTTGCTCCGCAGCAGGCTCGAAGAGAAATTCCAGCGCGGATCGGAATCCCAGTCCTATCTAGTAGAGGCCGTATCCGGCATACAGACGATCAAGTCGTTTGCTTTAGAGCCGATTTCCCAAAAAAAGTGGGAAGGCCTGCTTGCGAATTACACGCGTTCCAGCTTCAAACTGCTTATTTTGTCAGGCACGGCCGGCTCGCTCGCCCAATTTATTCAGAAGATTTCCAATCTCGCCATCCTGTTTTACGGAACCCATCTGGTACTAGCCGGAACGATCACAGTCGGGCAACTGATCGCCTTTCAAATGCTGGCCGGGCGGGTCAGCGATCCCGTACTACGCCTGGTCCAGATGTGGCAGGACTTCCAGCAGACGGGCATATCGATTGATAAATTAAAGGATATATTTCTCGTCAAACCAGAGCCCACCATTTCCGCGTCCAAGACCCGGCTGCCGCGCATCCGCGGACAGATTCAGTTCGAATCGGTAACGTTCCGCTATAAAGTGGACGGGCCAGAAATCGTGCGCAAATTGTCTTTCGCCATACCGCCCGGTACGGTCGTCGGCATTGTCGGGCGCAGCGGCTCGGGCAAAAGTACGGTATCCAAGCTGATCCAACGCCTGTATGTTCCGGAATCGGGCAAAATTCTGATCGACGGGGTTGATATCTCCCTGGCCGATCCCTCGTGGCTGCGGCGTCAGATCGGAGTCGTGCTCCAGGAAAACTACCTGTTCAGTGGGAGTATCCGCGAAAATATCGCGCTTAACAATCCGTCGGCTAATATTCAGGACATCGTACGCGTCGCCCGCCTGGCAGGTGCGCATGACTTTATTATCGAAATGCCGGAAGGCTACGATACCCTGGTCGGAGAACGCGGGGAAGGTTTGTCTGGCGGCCAAAGGCAGCGGATCGCCATTGCACGGGCGCTGCTCGGCAATCCCAGAATTCTTATCTTTGATGAAGCGACCTCAGCGCTGGACTATGAGTCCGAGCGGATCATTCAGAACAATCTGCAAAAAATCTGCGAAGGCCGGACCGTCATCATTATCGCCCACCGGCTATCTACGCTGAGAACCGCCAGCCGCATTATGGTTATGGACAAAGGAAATCTCATTGAAGCGGGGGCGCATGAAGCGTTACTAGCCAAAAAAGGGTTGTATCACTATCTCTATAATCAGCAGGAGAGGGAATAACATGTTCGGATTAAAAAAGGATCGTCTAGAGTATGAATTTCTGCCTGCCGCGCTCGAAATCGAGGAAACGCCGCCTTCTCCTTTAGGCAGATGGCTTATTTGGCTGATCGTCGTCCTATTTCTCCTTATCTTGTCCTGGTCTTATTTGGGGAAGGTAGATGAGGTAGCGACGGCTAGAGGCAAAGTCATTCCCGACGGTAGAACAAAGGTACTTCAGCCGCTGGAAGGCGGCACGATCAAGGCTGTGCTCGTGAAAGAAGGGGAGCATGTGTCGGAGGGCCAGGTTTTGGTAGAGCTGGATTCTACCACCTCCACGGCCGACATCCAGGAGCTGGACAAGCAGATTTACGTCGCCAGGCTGCAAAAGGCGATGCTGGAGGCGGAGCTTAAAGGCGCAGCGTTCAAGGGTCTTGAAGAGGAGAACCTGGATCCGTCCGTGAATACCGCGGAAATACTGGGCATGCAAATGCAGCTCCGCGAGGCACGCGACGAGGAATTCAGTAGCGGCAGGAAGGAAGCAGAGCTCCAGGTTTCTCAGACCGAGCAGGAGCTGGAGCTTGAGAAGGCCGCCCTGGAGCTGGCTAACAAGGATTACGCGCTGGCAGCGATGAAGGCTGAGGGCAGCGCCGAAGAGGGGTTTGAGGATAGCGCCAGCCTTCTTCAAGCCGACAATGATCTGAATAAAGCCAAGCTGCAAATCTCTTCGCAGGAGACAAAAGTGCAAAAAGCGGAAAATGCGCTTGCGGAAGCGAAGCAAAACGTTGTTTCGCTTGAAGAGCGGCATAAACGCACCATTCTGGACGAGCTGGTCGAAACCGAGAAAACGCTGTACAGCCTGGAATCCGAGCTTACTAAGGCTAATAAGAGATACGAGCTCCAGCAGCTGACCTCTCCGGTGGACGGCACAGTGCATGGCCTGTCTTCCTATACGATCGGCGGGGTCGTAACGAGCGCCCAGGATGTAATATCCATCGTTCCAGACGATACTCCTCTTATCGTCGAAGCGACTATTGCCAACCAGGATATCGGCTTTATCAAGAAAGGCCAGGAAGCTAATCTGAAGGTGGATACGTTTCCTTTTCAAAAATACGGGTACCTGCAGGGGGAAATTACCTATGTCAGCCCGGACGCCTTCGAGGATGAGAAGCTCGGTCCCGTCTTTAAAGCGAAGCTGAGAGTGGTTTCAGACACTACTTCAAGCGGAAGCTTCATCCGGATGACGCCAGGGATGGCGGTCACAGTTGAAGCCAAGACCGGCAAACGGCGGATCATCGACTTTTTCCTGTCCCCTCTCAAGAAGGCGATGGACGAGAGCTTTACCTTAAGATGACGGCAAAGGAGCAACTCCATGAGAAGAACTGTAGCTGTAGGAATAGTCATTGTGTTCATTGTTAGTCTGACGGCAATTCTTGGCGCGCCCGGACGCAGTCTGGCCCAAAGTACGGACGTTACATCCAAATCCATCGGCAAAGTTTATGTGACCAAGAGCAGCTATGTGGAGTTCCTGGACCCGCACCTGACCCAATGGGGCAAAAATAATGTGCTCACTTTCAAGATCCGTTTGTTTAACGGAGGACAGTCGGTCATCGATCTGCTGCGTTATGGCATCACCGTCTCCACGGCAGCCGGCGGCTCCAGCAACGCGTTAAGACAGCAGGATGAAGGCGGTACCACCAAAGTGCTTCCGCAGGCGGGGAAGGACTATGTCTTTTACGCGGTTGTACCGAACACTGCGGCGCTAGAGGGGATCCGGCTGGGCGTCAAGGAGTGGAACATCGATTACCCCGGGTTCAGCAAAACCACAGGCAGTGTCAAGATTCCCGCCGGATACGCCGACACGGTGCCTGCGGGTTCCGCAAGACTCAGTCAAATGCAGGGCAATCAAGTTCGGCTCTCAGCCGCAGAGTTCTATACATATGAAACGGCCGGCGAGGAAATTTATACTGTAACCTTCGCCGCTGAAAGCCGGGGGAATCAGCCGGTCAAGCTTCCGGAATACAGCTTTTGGCTTCAAGCTGGCTCGGGCGAGCTGTATCCGTTGGAAGCGGGGACAGACAACAAAGACGAACTGAACCCAAAAGCGAAACGGGTATACGATCTCCATGCCTCCCTGCCGAAAACCGCCCGCTCCTCCAGCTTCAAGCTGCTTGCAGGCGCAAAGGAGGAGGAGATGAATCTGATCACGGACGTCTTCGCGCTCCTACCGGCCAAGGCCTGGAACAAGCTTGCCGCTGTCAATCAGAAAGCTTATTATATCCGGCCGGATGAGGCGCAGCTGTCTATTGCGGCAGAGCCTCTTTACTTCGCGGAGTCCGATTTGCCACAGATGAAGGCTGGAACAGAGATTGTGCTTAAAAATATTGGCAAGCAGGCCATCAAAGCGCCTGTCTTGGGATATTTTCTGGAGATTGACGGGTTGTATTACCCCTTGTCTCTGGAAGGCTCAGGCCCGCCTGCAACAATGGGAGCTCTTGAGCAGCTTACCGCCGTCGTATCGGCCGACATTCCGAAATCGTTAAAATCCCGGAGTATGCGGCTGATGGTTACAAAGTCGCTAGGGAACTCTGACGATCCGGTCTACAGGCCACTGTTGAAGCTGCCGCTGGAGAAATCGGAAGACGCCGAACATGCCAAGACTTTAACGATTGCGAAGAGCGCAACAAAGGACGGAACTCCCTATACCCTTAATCTGGGCAACGTTATGGGTTATACCGAGGGAGGAACCAGAGTGATTCAGGGCACGCTGACCTTTGCCAACACAGGAGTGAACAGCATTAAACTGCCGGAATTCCGGGTGATGGGAATTACCGGGCAGAAATATAAATATGAAGGCAAATTGGCGGAGGGCGAGGGGGACGGTCGGTTGTCTCCACAGGCGACGATGCGCCGGGTTATTAAGATCGAAGTGCCTCTTAACGTAAATTTAACGGGTTTTCAGATCGTCATAGAGGAGCCGATCCGGCAGGAAGGCGGCGAATTGTACCGCTCCGTTGCCAATTTTACCTTGCCTGATTTGGAGAATACACAGTTGGCGGGCTCCGGATGGGTTTATTTCTCGAACGGCTCCGGAGATTTCAAAATCCGCAGGACCTCAACGCTTCGCCTGCCCGCGAACGGTAAAGATGCTCTTGTGAGCGAATTTGAATTATACAGCGGCGGATATGCCGCCGTCCCGCTTCCAGAATTTCAGGCAACCTATTATATCGACGGCGCAGCTGTGAAGGCGGAAGCATTTGTCCTGGACAAAGTGCTCGGCGCTTCTCCGGACCGCCCGGTGTCGGTGCAGGTCGTAGCGACCATTCCTTATTCGACAGCGGGGGGCGAAATGACCGTGCTGCTGGGGCGCAGTGAAGACAATCAGAACTCCAATGTCGCCCAGTTCGCTATTCCCAAGGCCGACAGCCTGAAATCCTATCGGGAGGGCGATACGTATACGCTGGACATTACCGGCGGAGAGTCAGAAATTCAGCTGTACCAGGTGCTGGTGTACCCGGGGGCAGCCGAGGATATGATTGAAATCGAGCTGGTTCAGCGGAATCTGAATAAACGGAGTACGGTAAGCAATCCGTTAACAGGGTATCTGGAGACGGCGGACGGCATGTACTATCCTCTGGAATACGAGAGCGGCTCGGGTGCCGCCATCAAGTACGGAGGTGCGGCGATTCAAACATTGTCCGGCAAAGTGCCTAAAGGGACAAGGCCCGAGACATTGAAGCTGCTGCTGGGGGTGCCGGTAAACGGCAACGGAATTGTTGAATCCGGCGCACGTGCCGAGGCTTATGTAAAGCCGGCTATATATTCATTAATGGAAGAAAGGAAGTCGGGAAATAACGGTCTTGCGAACCTGAATGCGGGGCCTTATTCCTTGACTCTATCGAATGTTGCCGCCAAATGGACGTCAACCTACAGCGGAGCGATTGAATTCAACGCCCGGCTGTTCCGGGATACGGCATTTGACGATTTTGACGGTAAACATAAAATTGTTATCCGGGTTGAGAACGGCGGGGAGGTGATCACGCAGAGAGAGTTCGGGTTGAATACGGATGACGACAACAGCTTTACTTTGACAAACGGCAAATTTCAGGTCGACGGCATTTCTACCGGAAATGCCGGCCCCTTGGTCCAGTTCAAGGTATACTTGAGCTACAAGGGCGGGCTGAAATTGCTGAGTACGCAAACCGCTGCGCTCCCCGCGGCTCCATGAGTCCGGCGGCGGACGCTTACAGCAGGGTTAGACCGGCAAGGGGAAGGCATCGCCAAATGAAATGTACAAGGGAGAGATGATCAGTGGCATTCATTAATGAAAAAATACCTGCAGCCGACCGAGAATGGTTTAATTCCTTCCAACTCAAAGATCCGTTTACCCGTAAACCGCTGGAATCACGGTCTTGGACGATCGATCGTGAGCGGAACGCTTTCCTGGTCGGATTGGGCGGACAAGGCGATTATGAATCCGACGTCCCGATGTATTATGCGCTTGTCTGGAAGGGAAATGTCATCTGCATGGATACGTACAGCACCGGTACGGGCAATGTGAGCTCGGGAATCGAAATGTTCTGGAAGATCACTAAAATTGAAGCGCCCGGAAATCTGCTCCAGGATCACGAACAATTGGTTGAATTGATTAAAGAATCGTTGGACGCCAAAGGATTTGCCGGCAGAAGAGATTGCGTTACCGGTGTCCATTTCGATTACATCGCAACACCCGGCTTTGCGATGGGAGGCGTCAAGCAATGACGACCAAGTTCGATATTATCGACGATATCGAGTCATGGCGCTCCAGGCACGGCATACCGGAGAACGCCGAACTGACCCGTGCGCAAAAGGTGCAGCTCGCCCAGGATATCCAGGCGAGTGTAGGAAAGATTTCTTTCAAGGTGCCTGAAGGCGGGAATATTATTCCCTACAATGGATGGATTGGCGATACTCCCGCATGGCAGATCGCCGATGCGGTTTCGAACAGTAGCGGAGGCACGCTGTATTATATCAGCGATACGGAAGCCGGAGAGCTATTGAATAATGCGGAATTCAAAGCCGCAGTACAACAGGCGTCCGGCAGCCCGGAGCTCGCCGGTGAAATGCTCAACGGCTACAAAGTGAACGGCGTCCGCACTCCGTTTGGCTATGAAGGGGTGCTTTCCCTTAATGATTTTGTTTCCAGGGAGGTTATGCTCGCCAATGCCCACGGCAATGTAATCACATTAACGTCGGGCTCGACGCCGGACAGCGTCTGGACGCTGACGGAGCTGCGTACCCTGCTGGATATGCCACAGGTCAACAGCATTGACGGTATCCCTAAGGAGGATTTGTTAAAGGCCAAGGATTGGTTCATGAAAGAGCTTGGCTACTCCGAAGCCAAGGCGCTGGATGGCTTGAGAGAAGCGATATCTTATAAATCAAGTGCCAATATGTCCTTGATTGATGTGTATAGGGGACCGCAGACGATTGTGGTAGATCCCAAAGGTGAGGCTGTCGTTAAGCCAGGCGAAATTCTGGGGGTTGATGTCGCCAGACTGACGGGAGGGTCTACCCGCGTTCCCGAGGGAACCGCCAGCGTCCAGTCGCTGAGCCAAATGGAAGGACGATTGTCCCAGGCTGAATTGAACGCCAAATATCCGAGGCTGGCCGAAATTTCTGAGAGTATAAAGGGATCGAACAATTCAGTTGCCGCCAGAACGACCGAGATCGTCCAGTACATGGACCGGACTCTTGTGGAAACGCCGGGCGTCAGCACGAGTTCTACTCTGGCCGATGCCGCCCGCTATACCCGTGTGAGAGGGGGAGCGCTGAAGGCTCTGGGCATCGTTGGCGGCGTAATGCTCGCCGTGGATGCTGTCAATATGATCGGCGATGCAAGCGCGGCATATGCGTCCGGCGATACGGAACTAGGCAATACAATTATCCGCGACTGGACGTTGGAAACGGCGGGAGGGCTAGTGACCTCACAGTTGTTTATGGAAGCCGTTGCGCCTATAGCGCTGGCGCTCGGAGCGACAGGGGGACCGGTTGGCATCGCCGCGGGACTCTTGCTGGAGGTTGGGGCGGGCATCGTAGGCTGGATTGTCGGAAGCGAGCTCGGACACGGCCTTAGCGACCTGATTGGAAGCATCTTCGGTCTGTTCCAGAACGCCGAAGCAATGACCTCTTGCCCGCTCGTGCTCGATCTGGACGGAGACGGAGTGGAAACGACAACGATCCAGAACGGTATTGCTTTTGACCATGACAACAACAGCTTTGCCGAGAAATCGGCTTGGGTCGGCAAGGACGACGGTCTGCTGGTCCGGGACTTAAACGGTAACGGCCGGATCGACAGCGGGCAGGAATTGTTCGGCAACAACACGCTTTTGTCAGGTGGGAACAAGGCTGCCAATGGATTTTCGGCGCTGGCCGATCTTGACGATAACCATGACGGTAAAATCGACGCCGCCGATGCCGTATTTAGCCAGCTGAACATCTGGAGGGACCTGGACGGGGACGGCATAACGGACGCCGGAGAGCTGGTATCTCTCCAGGACGCCGGCGTGGCCTCTATTTTTACAGGCTACAGCTCAGGCACTTTTGTCGATGCCCAGGGCAACGAACATAAGCAGACCGGAACGTATACCCGGACCGACGGAACGACTGCAGCCGTGAGTGACGTCTGGTTCAAGACCGACAAGGTGAACTCCACCTCCACGCAGCTGCTGCCGGTTACGTCCGAAATCGCGGCATTGCCGGATTTAAAGGGATTCGGTAACGTCAATAGTCTGCACCAGGCGATGCTTAGGGACACTACCGGACATCTCAAAGCATTGGTGATGCGATTTGCAGCTGAACCGGACATAAACTTCCGCAAACAACTGTCAGTCGACATTATTTATGCCTGGACCGGGGTCGAGACCATCAATCCGAATCAGCGTGGAGGTAATATCGATGCCCGGAAGCTGGAGGCGCTAGAGAAGCTTTTTGGAAAGAAATATCAGGAAGCCACGAACGGACAGGGCGGCAACCCGATAACAAACGCGGCGGCTCTGCTTTCGGATACTTTCAATCAACTGGCAGGCACGGTGTATTCCCAATTGACGGCGCAGACCCGATTGAAGGAATTTTACAGCAGGCTTACCTTGGCCTGGGATGCGACGACGGAAAGCGTAAAATTTGATTTGTCGGGGATCGCAATCGATATTATGAATGTGATGTCCACAGATGAACAGGCGGGCAAGGCGAAGCTTAACGAGGTGGCGGCCAGCATTCATCAATTGGAACTGACGGATTATGTCAACATTGAAAGCTTCCGCAAGACGTTTGCGGCCAAGGGACCAGAGTATGCGCTAATTATCGATATAGCCGGGAGATCCGAAGTGCTCGGCTCGCGGGAGAACGACACCTTTACCGGAACAAACATGGATGAGGTGTTCTGGGGACTGGAAGGCGACGATACCATTTCCGGGGGCGGCGGCAAAGACTTCCTGTTCGGCGACAGAGGGAACGATACCCTTTTTGGCGGTGAGTTGAATGACAAGCTTGTGGGGGGGACCGGTGATGATCGCTTAAACGGCGGCAACGGCGACGATGTGCTGGACGGTGGAGCCGGAAATGACGTGATGTACGGCGGTGACAGCAGCGACACCTCCAATAACCGGGGCAACGGCAACGATACGTACCTCTTTGGCCGGGGCTATGGCCAGGATACGATTGTCGATTATGACGCCACGGCGTACAACGCGGATCTTGTTAAGCTGGACGAATCCGTGCAGCCGGGGGATGTAAAGCTGCGGCGCAGCGGCAACCATCTGGAGTTATCCGTTATCGGTACCGATGATAAGCTGACCATATGGAATTATTTCGACGCCAACGGCAGCTATGTAGTGGAAACGGTACACTTCTCCGAAGGAACGGTTTGGAACACGGATTATATCCGGCAAGCTGTATTAAGTGTGGACGGAACCGAATCCAGTGAGAGCCTTTCCGGTTATGAGGGCAATGACAGCATTTACGGTTATGGCGGCGAAGATACCTTGACCGGAGCGGCGGGCGCCGATCTGCTGTACGGGGGTTATGGGGACGATCGGCTATATGGCAACGATGGCGGGGACCACTTGGAAGGCGAAGGGGGAGGCGACGTTCTGTACGGCGGAGCCGGAGTCGATGTGCTGGACGGCGGCAGTGGCAACGATACGCTGTACGGCGGCGACAGCAGCGATACCTCCTACAACCGAAGCAACGGCAACGATACGTATCTGTTCGGGCGGGGCTACGGTCAAGACACGATTATCGACTATGACGGTACGGAGGGGAATGCCGACGTCATCCGGTTTGCAGCCGACGTGAAGCCGAGCGACGTTACCGTGCGGCGCAGCGGCACAAATCTGGAGCTGATGATTAACGGCACGAGCGACAAGCTGACAGTGTCCAGCTTCTTCGATGCCAGCGGCAAATATGTCGTGGAATCGGCGGTGTTTACCGACGGGACCGTTTGGGACACGGACGCGCTTCAGACGGCGGCGCTGAACATCGACGGCAGCGAAGCCAGTGAGACGCTGTCCGGGTATGAGACGAACGACACGCTGCGGGGTTATGGCGGCGACGACCGTTTGTACGGTGGAGCCGGGGACGATGTGCTGGACGGGGGTACGGGCAACGACACCTTGTATGGCGGAGATAACAGTGATTCGGCAGCCCGCTTTAACGGAAACGACATATACCTGTTCGGTCGGGGCTCCGGCCAGGACACGATTGTCGACTACGACGGCACGGAAGGCAACGCGGACGTGATCCGGTTTGCGGCCGACGTGAAGCCGGGAGACGTTACCGTGCGGCGCAGCGGCACAAGTCTGGAGCTGCTGATTAATGGCACAAGCGACAAACTGACGGTGTCGAGCTTCTTCGACGCCAGCGGCCGGTACGTCGTGGAGTCAGCTGTGTTTGCCGACGGGACCGTATGGGACGAAGCGGCGCTTCGGACGGCTGCGCTGAACATCGACGGCAGCGAATCCGGCGAAACGTTGTCCGGGTATGAGACGAACGATACGCTGCAGGGTTATGGCGGCGACGACCGTCTGTACGGTGGAGCCGGGGATGATGTGCTGGACGGCGGCGCAGGCAACGATACGTTGTACGGTGGCGATCCATATGACACGTCATATACGCGTGCCAACGGCAACGACACGTACCTGTTCGGCCGTGGTTACGGTCAGGACACGATTGTCGACTACGACGGTACGGCGGGCAACACGGACGTGATCCGGTTTGTAGCCGACGTGAAGCCGGACGATATCACCGTGCGGCGGAGCGGCAGCAGCCTGGAACTGCTGATTAACGACACAAGCGACAAGCTGACGGTGTCGAACTATTTTGAGACAAGCGGCAAATATATCGTGGAATCGGTCCAATTCGCCGACGGCACGGTGTGGAATGAGGCCGCGGTGCGGGCGGCGGTGCGCAACATCACGGGCGGCGAGGCGAGCGAATCGCTGACCGGCTACGAGGACAACGACATCCTGCTCGGATACGGCGGAGACGACACGCTGAGCGGCGGTGCCGGGGACGATGTGCTGGACGGCGGCAACGGCAACGATACCCTGTATGGCAACGCCGGCAATGACCGGCTGCAGGGCGGTCAAGGAGCGGATATGCTGCAGGGCGGCCTTGGAGACGACGTGCAGGACGGCGGCGCGGGCAACGATACGTTGTATGGCGGCGACAGCAGCGATACGTACTATACACGCGCCAATGGAAACGACACGTATCTGTTCGGTCGGAACTCCGGTCAGGATACGATCGTTGACTATGACGGCACGGCAGGCAATGCCGATGTCATTCGGTTCGCGGCCGACGTGAAACCGGGCGACGTTACCGTGCGACGGAGCGGCAGCAGTCTGGAGCTGCTGATTAACGGCACGAGCGACAAGCTGACGGTGGCGAGCTTCTTTGACGCCAGCGGCCGGTACGTCGTGGAGTCGGCGGTATTCGCTGACGGGACCGTATGGGACGAAGCGGCGCTACGGACGGCGGCACTAAATATCGACGGCAGCGACGGCAGCGACGCCAGTGAAACGCTGTCCGGGTATGAGACGAATGACACGCTGCGGGGGTACGGCGGCGATGACCGCTTGAACGGCGGTGCGGGCGACGACGTGCTGGACGGCGGTGCGGGCAACGACACATTGTACGGTGGCGATCCATATGACACGTCATATACGCGCGCCAACGGCAACGACACGTACCTATTCGGCCGGGGCTATGGTCAGGACACGATTGTCGACTACGACGGCACGGCGGGTAACACGGACGTGATCCAGTTTGCGGCCGACGTGAATCCGGGTGACATCACCGTGCGGCGGAGCGGCAGCAGCCTGGAGTTGCTGATTAACGGCACGAACGACAAGCTGACGGTCGCGAACTATTTTGAGACAAGCGGCAAATATGTCGTGGAATTGGTTCAATTTGCTGATGGTACGGTGTGGAATGAGGCTGCAGTACGGGCGGCGGCGCGTAACGTCAAGGGCAGCGAAGCCAGCGAATCGTTGACCGGGTACGAGGACAACGACATCCTGCTCGGTTACGGCGGCGACGACACGCTGAGCGGCGGCGACGGGGACGATGTGCTAGACGGAGGCAACGGCAACGATACCCTGTATGGCAACGCCGGCAATGACCGGCTGCAGGGCGGTCAAGGAGCGGACATGCTGCAGGGCGGAGCCGGGGATGACGTGCTGGACGGAGGCGCAGGCAACGATACGTTGTATGGCGGCGACAGCAGCGATACTTACTATACGCGTGCCAATGGCAACGATACGTATCTGTTCGGCCGAGGCTCCGGTCAGGACACGATCGTCGACTATGACGGCACGGCAGGCAACGCGGACATGATCCGGTTCGCGGCCGACGTGAAGCCGGGAGACGTTACCGTGCGGCGCAGCGGTACGAATCTGGAGTTGCAGATCAACGGCACAAGCGACAAGCTGACGGTGGCGAGCTTCTTCGACGCCAGCGGCCGGTATGTCGTGGAGTCGGCAGTGTTTGCTGACGGGACCGTATGGGACGAAGCGGCGCTTCGGACGGCGGCACTGAGCGTTGACGGCAGTGAAGTCGGCGAAACATTGTCCGGGTATGACACGAACGACAAGCTGCGGGGGTACGGCGGCGATGACCGTCTGTATGGCGGGGCCGGGGACGATGTGCTGGACGGCGGTGCGGGCAACGACACGTTGTACGGTGGCGATCCATATGACGCTTCATATACGCGTGCCAACGGCAACGACACGTACCTGTTCGGCCGGGGTTACGGTCAGGATACGATTCTTGATTACGATGGTTCGGAGGGGAATGCCGACGTCATCCGGTTTGCGGCCGACGTGAAGCCAAGCGACGTTACTGTGCGGCGGAGCGGCAGCAGCCTGGAGCTGCTGATTAACGGCACGAGCGACAAGCTGACGGTCTCGAACTATTTTGAACCTAGCGGCAAATATATCGTGGAATCGGTCCAGTTCGCCGACGGCACGGTGTGGAATGAGGCCGTAGTGCGGGCGGCTTCGCGTAATGTCACGGGCAGCGAGGCGAGCGAATCGCTCACCGGGTACGAGGACAACGACATCCTGCTCGGGTATGGCGGAGACGACACGCTGAGCGGCGGGGCTGGGGATGATGTACTGGACGGCGGCGATGGCAACGATACCCTGTATGGCAACGCCGGCAATGACCGGCTGCTGGGCGGCCAAGGAGTGGATATGCTGCAGGGCGGAGCCGGGGACGACGTGCTGGACGGCGGCGATGGCAACGATACGTTGTATGGCGGCGACAGCAGCGATACGTACTATACGCGTGCCAATGGCAACGACACGTATCTGTTCGGTCGGAACTCCGGTCAGGATACGATCGTTGACTATGACGGCACGGCAGGCAATGCCGACGTCATTCGGTTCGCGGCCGACGTGAAACCGGGCGACGTTACCGTGCGACGGAACGGCAGCAGTCTGGAGCTGCTGATTAACGGCACGAGCGACAAGCTGACGGTGGCGAGCTTCTTTGACGCCAGCGGCCGGTACGTCGTGGAGTCGGCGGTATTCGCTGACGGGACCGTATGGGACGAAGCGGCGCTTCGGACGGCGGCGCTGAATATCGACGGTAGCGAAGCCAGCGAGACGCTGTCCGGGTATGACACGAACGACAAGCTGCGGGGGCACGGCGGGGACGACCGTCTGTATGGCGGGGCCGGGGACGACGTGCTGGACGGCGGCGGAGGGAACGACACGTTGTACGGTGGCGATCCATATGACACGTCATACACGCGTGCTAACGGGAACGATACGTATCTGTTCGGCCGGGGCTATGGTCAGGACACGATTGTCGACTACGACGGCACGGCGGGCAACACGGACGTGATCCAATTTGCGGCCGACGTGAAGCCGTACGACATCACCGTGCGGCGGAGCGGCAGCAGCCTGGAGCTGCTGATTAACGGCACGAACGATAAGCTGACGGTCTCGAACTATTTTGAGCCAAGCGGCAAATACGTTGTAGAATCGGTTCAGTTTGCCGACGGCACGGTGTGGGACAGTGCCTTTATTGGGACGCATCTTTCAACAAGTCCGGCCAATGGAACGGGGTTGACTCTCTCCGGCACGTCTAATAACGATCAACTGACAGGCGGTGCTGATCAGGATGTGATCAGCGGCGGGGCTGGAGATGATGTGCTGGACGGAGGCGCAGGCAACGATATGCTGTACGGCGGCGATCGATACGATACCTCGTACTCTCGCGCCAACGGCAACGACACGTACCTGTTCGGCCGCGGTTACGGTCAGGACACGATAGTCGACTACGACGGCACGGCGGGTAACACGGACGTGATCCGGTTTGCGGCCGACGTGAAGCCGGACGATATCACCGTGCGGCGGAGCGGCAGCAGCCTGGAACTGCTGATTAACGGCACGAGCGATAAGCTGACGGTCGCGAACTATTTTGAGCCAAGCGGCAAATATATCGTGGAATCGGTTCAATTCGCCGACGGCACGGTGTGGAATGAGGCCGCGGTGCGGGCGGCGGCGCGTAACGTCAAGGGCAGCGAAGCCAGCGAATCGTTGACCGGGTACGAGGACAACGACATCCTGCTCGGTTACGGCGGCGACGACACGCTGAGCGGCGGCGACGGGGACGATGTGCTAGACGGAGGCAACGGCAACGATACCCTGTATGGCAACGCCGGCAATGACCGGCTGCTGGGCGGCCAAGGAGTGGATATGCTGCAGGGCGGAGCCGGGGATGACGTGCTGGACGGAGGCGCGGGCAACGATACGTTGTATGGCGGCGACAGCAGCGATACGTACTATACGCGTGCCAATGGCAACGATACGTATCTGTTCGGCCGAGGCTCCGGTCAGGACACGATTATTGACTATGACGGCACGGCAGGCAATGCCGACGTCATTCGGTTCGCGGCCGACGTGAAACCGGGCGACGTTACCGTGCGACGGAACGGCAGCAGTCTGGAGCTGCTGATTAACGGCACGAGCGACAAGCTGACGGTGGCGAGCTTCTTTGACGCCAGCGGCCGGTACGTCGTGGAGTCGGCGGTATTCGCTGACGGGACCGTATGGGACGAAGCGGCGCTTCGGACGGCGGCACTGAACGTTGACGGCAGTGAAGTCGGCGAAACATTGTCCGGGTATGACACGAACGACACGCTGCGGGGGTACGGCGGCGATGACCGCTTGAACGGCGGTGCGGGCGACGACGTGCTGGACGGCGGCGCAGGCAACGACACGTTGTACGGTGGCGATCCATATGACACGTCATATACGCGCGCCAACGGCAACGACACGTACCTATTCGGCCGGGGCTATGGTCAGGACACGATTGTCGACTACGACGGCACGGCGGGCAACACGGACGTGATCCAGTTTGCGGCCGACGTGAATCCGGGTGACATCACCGTGCGGAGGAGCGGCAGCAGCCTGGAGTTGCTGATTAACGGCACGAACGACAAGCTGACGGTCGCGAACTATTTTGAGACAAGCGGCAAATATGTCGTGGAATTGGTTCAATTTGCTGATGGTACGGTGTGGAATGAGGCTGCAGTACGGGCGGCGGCGCGTAACGTCAAGGGCAGCGAAGCCAGCGAATCGTTGACCGGGTACGAGGACAACGACATCCTGCTCGGGTACGGCGGCGACGACACGCTGAGCGGCGGCGACGGGGACGATGTGCTAGACGGAGGCAACGGCAACGATACCCTGTATGGCAACGCCGGCAATGACCGGCTGCAGGGCGGTCAAGGAGCGGACATGCTGCAGGGCGGAGCCGGGGATGACGTGCTGGACGGAGGCGCAGGCAATGATACGTTGTATGGCGGCGACAGCAGCGATACGTACTATACACGCGCCAATGGAAACGACACGTATCTGTTCGGTCGGAACTCCGGTCAGGATACGATCGTTGACTATGACGGCACGGCAGGCAATGCCGACGTCATTCGGTTCGCGGCCGACGTGAAACCGGGCGACGTTACTGTGCGGCGGAACGGCAGCAGTCTGGAGCTGCTGATTAACGGCACGAGCGACAAGCTGACGGTGGCGAGCTTCTTTGACGCCAGCGGCCGGTACGTCGTGGAGTCGGCGGTATTCGCTGACGGGACCGTATGGGACGAAGCGGCGCTACGGACGGCGGCACTAAATATCGACGGCAGCGACGCCAGTGAAACGCTGTCCGGGTATGAGACGAATGACACGCTGCGGGGGGATGGCGGCGACGACCGTTTGTACGGCAGCGCGGGAGACGATGTGCTGGACGGCGGTGCGGGGAGCGATACCTTGTATGGCGGCGACAGCAGCGACACGTCGTATACGCGGGCCAACGGGAACGATACGTATCTGTTCGGACGTGGCTTCGGTCAGGATACGATCGTTGATTACGATGGCACGGCGGGTAACACGGACGTGATCCGGTTTTCTGCCGAAGTGAAGCCGGACGATATCACCGTGCGGCGGAGCGGCAGCAGCCTGGAGCTGCTGATTAACAGCACGAACGATAAGCTGACAGTCTCGAACTATTTTGAGCCAAGCGGCAAATATATCGTGGAATCGGTCCAATTCGCCGACGGCACGGTGTGGAATGAGGCCGCGGTGCGGGCGGCGGCGCGTAACGTCACGGGCAGCGAGGCGAGCGAATCGCTGACCGGGTACGAGGACAACGACATCCTGCTCGGTTACGGCGGAGACGACACGCTGAGCGGCGGTGCCGGGGACGATGTGCTGGACGGCGGCAACGGCAATGACACCTTGTATGGCAACGCCGGCAATGACCGGCTGCTGGGTGGCCAAGGCGGAGATACGCTGCAGGGCGGCCTTGGAGACGACGTGCAGGACGGCGGCGCGGGCAACGATACACTGTACGGCGGTGATAATAGTGATTCGGCCACCCGCTTTAACGGCAATGACACGTACTTGTTCGGGCGGGGCTCCGGGCAGGATACGATTATAGACTACGATGGCACGGAGGGCAATGCCGATGTCATTCGGTTCGCGGCCGACGTGAAACCGGGCGACGTTACCGTGCGGCGGAGCGGCAGCAGTCTGGAGCTGCTGATTAACGGCACGAGCGACAAGCTGACGGTGGCGAGCTTCTTTGACGCCAGCGGCCGGTACGTCGTGGAGTCGGCGGTATTCGCCGACGGGACCGTATGGGACGAAGCGGCGCTTCGGACGGCGGCACTGAATATCGACGGCAGCGACGCCAGTGAAACGCTGTCCGGGTATGAGACGAACGACACGCTGCGGGGGTACGGCGGCGATGACCGCTTGAACGGCGGTGCGGGCGACGACATGCTGGACGGCGGTGCGGGCAACGACACGTTGTACGGTGGCGATCCATATGACACGTCATATACGCGCGCCAACGGCAACGACACGTACCTGTTCGGCCGGGGCTATGGTCAGGACACGATTGTCGACTACGACGGCACGGCGGGTAACACGGACGTGATCCAGTTTGCGGCCGACGTGAAGCCGGGCGACATTACTGTGCGGCGGAGCGGCAGCAGCCTGGAACTGCTGATTAACGGCACGAGCGATAAGCTGACGGTCGCGAACTATTTTGAGCCAAGCGGCAAATATATCGTGGAATCGGTTCAATTCGCCGACGGCACGGTGTGGAATGAGGCTGCAGTACGGGCGGCGGCGCGTAACGTCAAGGGCAGCGAAGCCAGCGAATCGTTGACCGGGTACGAGGACAACGACATCCTGCTCGGTTACGGCGGCGACGACACGCTGAGCGGCGGCGACGGGGACGATGTGCTAGACGGAGGCAACGGCAACGATACCCTGTATGGCAACGCCGGCAATGACCGGCTGCAGGGCGGTCAAGGAACGGACATGCTGCAGGGCGGAGCCGGGGATGACGTGCTGGACGGAGGCGCAGGCAACGATACGTTGTATGGCGGCGACAGCAGCGATACGTACTATACGCGTGCCAATGGCAACGACACATACCTGTTCGGTCGGGGCTCCGGCCAGGACACGATTGTCGACTACGACGGCACGGAAGGCAACGCTGACGTGATCCGGTTTGCGGCCGACGTGAAGCCGGGAGACGTTACCGTGCGGCGCAGCGGTACGAATCTGGAGTTGCAGATCAACGGCACAAGCGACAAGCTGACGGTGGCGAGCTTCTTCGACGCCAGCGGCCGGTATGTGGTGGAGTCGGCGGTATTCGCCGACGGGACCGTATGGGACGAAGCCGCGCTTCGGACGGCGGCACTGAACGTTGACGGCAGTGAAGTCGGCGAAACACTGTCCGGGTATGAGACGAATGACACGCTGCGGGGGGATGGCGGCGATGACCGTCTGTATGGCGGGGCCGGGGACGATGTGCTGGACGGCGGTGCGGGCAACGACACGTTGTACGGTGGCGATCCATATGACACGTCATATACGCGCGCCAACGGCAACGACACGTACCTGTTCGGCCGGGGTTACGGTCAGGATACGATTCTTGATTACGATGGTTCGGAGGGGAATGCCGACGTGATCCGGTTTGCGGCCGACGTGAAGCCAAGCGACGTTACTGTGCGGCGGAGCGGCAGCAGCCTGGAGCTGCTGATTAACGGCACGAGCGACAAACTGACGGTCGCGAACTATTTTGAACCTAGCGGCAAATATATCGTGGAATCGGTCCAGTTCGCCGACGGCACGGTGTGGAATGAGGCCGTAGTTCGGGCGGCGGTGCGCAACGTCACGGGCAGCCAGGCGAGCGAATCGCTGACTGGGTACGAGGACAACGACATCCTGCTCGGTTTCGGCGGAGACGATACGCTGAGTGGCGGCGCAGGGAACGATGAGTTGAACGGCGGCGACGGCGCCGACAAACTGTACGGCAACGAAGGTAACGACCGCTTGAACGGAGACGACGGCAGCGATGCTATGTATGGCGGAGCCGGCGATGATGTGCTAGACGGCGGAGACGGGAATGACACGCTGTACGGCGGGGATCAGTACGACACGTCCTATACCCGGTCCAACGGCAATGATACGTACCTTTTTGGCCGAGGCTCAGGTCAGGACATGATCATTGACTATGACGGCACGGAGGGCAATGAAGACGTTATTCAATTTGCGGCAGGCGTGTTGGCAAGCGACGTAACGCTGCGGCGCAATGGCAGCAATCTGGAACTGCTGATTAACGGCACGGCTGACAAACTTACGGTGTTGAACTACTTTGAAGCGGGCGGCAAATACAAAGTTGAGTCCATCCGCTTCGCTGACGGCACGGTTTGGAACGGATCTCACATCAGTACGGCGGCGCTGCTGATTCAGGGCGGCGAAGCCGGCGAGACGCTGAACGGTTATGAAGGCGACGACACCTTGTTTGGATTCGGCGGCAACGACGCCTTGTCCGGGGCAGCAGGCTCAGACAGTCTGTACGGCGGCGACGGCCGGGATACGCTGTACGGCAATGAAGGGGATGACCGTCTGTATGGTGAAGACGGCAACGATGTCTTGTACGGCGGCTCGGGCAATGACGTGCTGGACGGAGGTGCAGGTAACGACACCTTGTCCGGCGGTGATCAATACGATACATCCTATACGCGCGTCAACGGGAACGATACGTACCTGTTTGGCCGTGGCTCCGGCCAAGATACGATTTTCGACTACGACGGTACAGAGGGCAACTCGGACGTCATCTCTTTGACCGGCGGTCTGCTCCCAGGCGATGTATTACTTCGCCGCAGCGGAAGTAACCTGGAACTGCTCATTACCGGTACCAGTGACAAGCTGACGGTATCGAATTATTTTGAAGCCAGCGGGAAATACGTGGTGGAAACAATTCAGTTTGCCGATGGAACCGAGTGGGACAGTTCATTTGTGCGGCAAGCGGTACTGAACATCACCGGCAGCGAGAGCAATGATACGTTAAACGGCTACGAAGGCGACGATTCGATCTACGGAAATGGCGGCGATGATATCCTGTCCGGCGCAGGAGGCAACGACAAGCTGTACGGGGGCGCAGGTGCGGACCTGATCTACGGCAATGACGGAGCCGACTTGCTGTACGGCGGAGCCGAAGGGGACAAGCTGTACGGCGGCGCAAGCGATGACGTCCTGGATGGAGGCGCAGGCAATGATACGCTGTACGGCGGCGACGCCAGCGATACTTCCTATGCACGCGCAAATGGCGATGATACTTATTTGTTTGGCCGGGGTTCAGGGCAGGATACTATTATCGATTATGACGGTACGGAAGGCAACACCGACAGGGTGCAGCTTGCAGCCAGTTTGTCTCCGGATAACATAACGCTGCGCCGTACCGGCAATCATCTGGAAATCCGAATTAACCAGACCAGCGACAAGCTGACGGTATCGGATTATTTCAGCCCCGGAGGAAAGTATAGGGTTGAAGAAATATGGTTTGCCGACGGAACGGTGTGGGATTTCGATTATGTGAACAATGCCGTTCTTAGCATTCTCGGAAGCGATGAGAGCGAAACGCTGAATGGCAATGACACCAATGATATCATCTACGGCATGGGCGGTGACGATACCATAAACGCCCAGGGAGGCGACGATACGGTTTACGGCGGGACCGGCAATGATATTTTGAACGGAATGGCCGGAAACGACACGCTGGACAGTGGCGAAGGCAACGATACGCTGTACGGCGGAGCGGGCAACGACGTGCTGGACGGCGGGGCGGGGGACGATTATCTGCAGGGAAATAACGATTCACCGTCATATTCGTACAGCGGCAATGACACGTATGTGTTCGGCAAAGGCTACGGTCAGGACCGGATTTACGATTACGACACTACCGCCGGAAATGCGGACACCATTCAAATGCTGGTCAACCCTTCCGACATCGAGGTGCTGCAAAAAGACGGTCATTTGTCGCTCCGGATTATAGAAACCGGCGATCAGCTGACGGTCCAGTATTACTTCAATAGCAGCGCGTACCAGATCGAGCGGGTGACGTTTGCTGACGGCTCTGTCTGGGGTAAAGCCGAGCTTGAGGCGAATATGCTCACTAAGGGAACGGATGCTGACGATACGCTGTACGGAATGAATGATTATAATGACAGCATGTACGGGTTCGGCGGAAACGATACGCTGTACGGCTACAGCGGCGACGATACTATGAACGGCGGCGAGGGCAACGACACGTTGTACGGCGGAGCCGGAGACGATGTGCTGGACGGCGGGGCGGGGGATGATTATCTGCAGGGCAACAACGATTCCTCGTCATATTCGTACAGCGGCAACGATACCTACGTCTTCGGCAAAGGGTACGGCCAGGACCGCATTTACGATTACGACAGCAGCACCAATACGGACACTATCCATATGCTGGTTAACCCTTCCGACATCGAGGTGCTGCAAAAAGATGGTCATCTGTCGCTTCGTATTATGGAAACCGGCGATCAGCTGACAATCCAGTATTATTTCAACAGCAGCGCGTACCAGATCGAGCGGGTGACATTCGCCGACGGCACAGTCTGGGGCAAGGCCGAGCTTGAAGCCAGTGTGCTGACCAAAGGAACGGAAGAGACCGATACGCTTTTTGGAATGAATGATTATAATGACAGCATGTACGGGTTCGGCGGCAACGACACGCTGTACGGCTATAGCGGCGACGATACTATGAACGGCGGCGAGGGCAACGACACGTTGTATGGCGGAGCCGGAGACGACGTGCTGGACGGCGGGGCGGGGGACGATTATCTGCAGGGCAACAACGATTCCTCCTCATATTCGTACAGTGGTAACGATACCTACGTCTTCGGCAAAGGGTACGGCCAGGACCGCATTTACGATTACGACAGCAGCAGCACCAATACGGACACTATCCAAATGTTGGTCAACCCTTCCGACATCGAAGTGCTGCAAAAAGACGGTCATCTGTCGCTCCGGATTATCGAAACCGGTGATCAGCTGACGGTCCAGTATTACTTCAACAGCAGCGCGTACCAGATTGAGCGGGTGACGTTTGCCGATGGCACGGTCTGGGGCAAGGCCGAGCTTGAAGCCAGTGTGCTCACCAAAGGAACGGAAGAGACCGATACGCTTTATGGAATGAATGATTTTAATGACAGCATGTACGGGTTCGGCGGCAACGATACGCTGTACGGCTACAGCGGCGACGATACTATGAACGGAGGCGCCGGCAACGACACGTTGTACGGCGGAGCCGGAGACGACGTGCTGGACGGCGGGGCGGGGGACGATTATCTGCAGGGCAACAACGATTCCTCCTCATATTCGTACAGTGGCAACGATACCTACGTCTTCGGCAAAGGGTACGGCCAGGACCGCATTAACGATTACGACAGCAGCAGCACCAATACGGACACTATCCAAATGTTGGTCAACCCTTCCGACATCGAAGTGCTGCAAAAAGACGGTCATCTGTCGCTACGGATTATGGAAACCGGCGATCAGCTGACAATCCAGTATTACTTCAACAGCAGCGCGTACCAGATCGAGCGGGTGACGTTCGCCGACGGCACGGTCTGGGGCAAGGCCGAGCTTGAAGCGAATGTGCTGACCAAAGGAACAGATGAGGGCGATACCCTTTCCGGGATCAGCGGCCTTAACGATCATATGCACGGGTATGCCGGCAACGATATGCTGTACGGCTACAGCGGCAACGACTATATGTACGGCGGCGCCGGTAACGACACACTGTACGGCGGAGCGGGCAACGACGTGCTGGACGGTGGAGCGGGGGACGATTACCTTCAGGGCAACAACGACTCCTCGTCGTATTCGTACAGCGGCAGCGACACTTACGTATTCGGCAGAGGGTACGGCCAGGACCGCATTTACGATTACGACACCAGCAGCACCAATAAGGACACCATTCAAATGCTGGTTAACCCTTCCGATATCGAGGTGCTGCAAAAAGATGGTCATCTGTCGCTTCGTATTATAGAAACCGGCGATCAGCTGACAATCCAGTATTACTTCAACAGCAGCGCGTACCAGATTGAGCGGGTGACGTTCGCCGACGGCACGGTTTGGGGTAAGGCCGAGCTTGAAGCGAATGTGCTGACCAAAGGAACGGATGAGGGCGATACCCTTTCCGGAATCAGCGGTCTTAACGATCATATGTACGGGTATGCCGGAAACGATACGCTGTACGGCTACAGCGGCAACGACTATATGTACGGCGACGCCGGTAACGACACACTGTATGGCGGAGCGGGCAACGACGTGCTGGACGGAGGAGCGGGGGACGATTACCTTCAGGGCAACAACGACTCCTCGTCGTATTCGTACAGCGGCAGCGATACTTACGTATTCGGCAGAGGCTACGGCCAGGACCGTATTTATGACTATGAAACGAAAACGAATACGGACATTGTCAAGTTGCTGGTGGACAGCGATGAGGTGATTTTTTCGAAAAATGCGAGTGACTTGGTGGTTCAGATTAACGGCAGTGAAGATAAGGCAACCGTGAGCAATTGGTATACGAGCGCCGCATACCAGACAGAGCTGTTTATGGCCCAGGATGGAACGCGGATCAAGAATACACAGATTGAGCAGCTCATTCAAGCGATGGCGACCTATTCCTCTTCCACCGGAACCAGCTGGTCCCAAGCGATGAACGAACAAAGAACCGATGCGCAGCAAATTCTGGCTCAGTATTGGACTGCGGACAAGTAAAACGGCTTTATTATAAGTGATGGTGCAGCAGAGCGCCTCTACCAACCGGCTTGCCGGAACCCGTAGAGGCGCTTTCAAATTTTCATAGGTGGAGCTGCTGGCGCCGCTGTACAGTCTGGTCAAAAGAGAGGCAACGTAAAGTGGATGACGGGCAAGCAACAGACATGACATAGGACTGTTTAAAAACGTCCATTATTGGTCACCGTATGTTTAGAGCCCAGTTGGTTCGGCGCTTAAAATAATAAGTGATATAGATAAAACCTCATTAAGCAGTATAATGCAGAACAGTTTTCAAATTTCTTAAGGAACAGATGAATCTGTAAACTATAAAAACGGCAGGATGGGTATTAAGAAATCTAAATATTGTTACTTGAACTAGCAGTTGAGGACAAGAACATGGTTCGATTAGCTATTAGGTGAATATCTAAATATAAAGCACTTGTAGTTAAAGCCTCCATAAGTACAATGATAAATGCCCGTTTTCCATCCAATAAATAAATAAATTTATATAGCTTAGTATAGATTTTTACAAGGAATGAAATAGAGCGTTATGTTCTTAATGTTTATTCATCAAAAGTAGGGACTGAGAATAAAGGGACTGACCGATATATACTAGGAAACACTTTATTGAAAGAGATCTATTATGGTAAAACGTCAATGATCGGATTGTCTTCAAATTCAACTATATATCACGGCAGAATTATTGCAGCGTCCTGGGGGAGTACCCGTCAATCTGGTGCAGGAACTGTCGGAACCGCTCTCTGTATAGATGTTAATCTGATTGTGAGGAAAGGGTGATAAACGATGAACCTGCTCGAAAATATGAACGCAGCACTCTTCTATATTGAAGAGAATCTGGAGGGTGAGGTGGATGTCAGGGAGGCAGCGAGGCGGGCGTTATGCTCGGAGTATCATTTCACGCGGATGTTCTCCTTCCTGGCAGGTATTCCGCTGTCGGAATATATCCGCCGCAGACGTCTCACACTGGCCGCATTCAAACTACAGGGCAGCCAGCAGCGGATTATTGATCTGGCCCTGGAATTTGGTTATAGTTCACCAGATGCCTTCACCAAGGCTTTCCAGCTGGTTCACGGCGTGACGCCGTCGGAAGCAAGAAGTGCAGGGACACCGCTGAAGGCCTTTCCTCGGATGACTTTTCAATTAACGATCAGAGGAGGCAGTGAAATGAATTATCGTATGGAAGAGAAAGCGGCTTTTAGCATCGTCGGACTGAAGAAAAGGGTGCCTATTCAGTTCAACGGAGTGAATCCGGAAATCGCGGCAATGTGGCAGAGTCTCAATATGGAGATCATTACAGAACTGAAGCAGCTGTCCAACATCGTTCCTGCGGGGATGATCAGCGCATCGGTGAATTTCTCCGAAGGGCGGATGGCGGAACGGGGGGAGCTCGATCATTATATTGGTGTAGCTACCACGCTGGACTGCCCTCTATCCTATGCGAGACTTGAAGTCCCTGCGTCTACATGGGCTGTATTTGAAGCGGTGGGGCCGTTTCCGGATACGCTCCAGAATATCTGGGGCCGGATTTATTCCGAATGGTTCCCTTCTTCCAATTACGAGCAGGTCGAAGGGCCGGAAATCCTATGGAATGAGAGCAAGGATACAACCTCGCCAGCGTACAGAAGTGAAATATGGATACCTGTGCAGGAAGCGAAACGTCCTTAAATGCCCCGATATTCTTGTAATGGGCAGATTTACCTGTCAAAATGAATCGTGTCCGGAACGGATGCAGCATGGGCTGGCGGTATACAGAAATCTGTGGCCGGCAGCCCTTATTGCTAAGAGAACTACAGTTATACATAACCAGGACATTTGCTGAGAGGAAGGATAACAATGATAGAATTACTGACGAGTGATTACAGCAGAATCAGGCATCTCCTGAAACATAAAGACGGTGAATTTAAGTTTGTATTTGTCGGAGGCGTTATAGATCTTAACCAGCCTGGTAAAATATTTGTGAATAATATAGACCATCCGACTGCCGGAATCGTCACCAGCCGCGGGGGAAAGTATTATCTGTTCGGTGAAGAAGACGATCAACTGTTCAATCGCAGCTTGTTAGATTTCTTAGCCGATCCGGCCAATCATGCGAATTATTATGACCTGTATTTGTCGTCCCGACACTGGCTGACGGTGGTTAAAGGTCCGCTGAAAGATAATACAGTAGAGCTGAGCAGAACTCATTACATCATGAGTGACAATGCAGCAGACTCTGGGGCATCCCAGGAACAAGCTGGGGAATTCGTGCTGACACGAATGGATGAGCAGCTTTTTGAGCGGTATATTCAGGAGATGGATGATTCCTACCGCTTGCTGTGGGATTCCGCAGAGACCTATCTTGAGAAGGCTTACGGTTTCAGCTATTCGAATGAAGCTGGCTTTGTAAGCGTTTGTAACACCTTTTATCTCGGCGGAGGGTATATCGAACCGGACATCATTACACATCAGGATTACCGGAATCAAGGTTTGGCGTTTAGACTGTGTCAGGAGTTCATTGAGCTTGGCCGCATGCGGAACTTAACAACATATTGGGATTGTGACTCTGGCAATCATGCATCTAACCATCTGGCCGTTAAGTTAGGTTTGGCGAAAGTGGGCGAAATCCCCATTCTATGGTGGCATGAGAATAAGGAAGCCGTCGCGAAGTATTTAGCCAGCTATAACTATACTACATAACCTGTTCTGCACTAATTGGCAATCGTCCCGTTGAACAACCATGTATGATTCAGTTCTAATGATTCTGTAAAGGTTTCTATGTGGAGGTGAGCAATGTGCAACGAGTACGCTTATTCCTGCTGGCAGTGCTGCTTATAGCGGGCTGTAACATGAATAATGAAGTAGAGCCAGCACCAGAGCAGCAGGAAATGCCGGAAGAAATGCCCGTGGATTTCGATTTTCTCGTTCGATACGGCTATGGTGAAGTCACCAAAAATGAGATTAATACCTACAGTGATACCGTGGCAAAAGATCTGATTGTGAACGGGACAGCTACGGCGAATATTACTTTGACCGGAGATGAAATGCGCAGCATCTATGATCAAATGAGAGAAATCAACATCATGGGGAGCCTGGAACTGGTGCCTGCCAGTCATAATTGTGCCACAACCCCTTATCAGGAGGACAGCTGGCAAGTCACTGTAGACGGAGTCACCCGGAATTTAACCTGGTCTGATGAAAATTGTGAACTCACGGACGATTCCAGGCAGCTGTTGGAGCTGCGGACCTTCATAGAGGACATCGTAGCCGGTAAGGATGCGTACAAAGAATTGCCCGAAGCTGAAGGCGGCTATGATTAAAAATACGGATTAAACGGCATACGTCTGCAAGCGTACTTCTCCAGTCCGATCCCATGGGATCGGATTTTTGTTTTAATAGAACTTGGGAAAAGCAAACTGGCGGATGAATGATAAGTTTATATTCAGTTTAAAAAAGTCGGTTACCATCCTATTACATTCAGTTGTCTAGGAGGAGTAAAGAATGAGTCAAGTACAACAAACGCAAACAGCGCGGCACAAGAGCAGCTATGCCATCGAGGCGCAGGGGCTGGTCAAAACGTATGGCAGCAACCGTGCAGTTGATGGTGTGGATCTCAAGGTAGGCACAGGAATGATCTACGGGGTGCTGGGTCCAAACGGGGCGGGGAAGACAACAGTAATCCGCATGCTGGCCACCTTATTGCGGCCTGACGCAGGTTCGGCGCGTATCTTCGGACATGATGTGGCAAAAGAACCGCAGATCGTGCGTCAGTTAATCGGGGTAACGGGCCAATATGCATCGGTGGATGAGTCACTCAGCGCTACAGAGAATCTGGTTATCTTCTCCAGATTGCTCGGACTGGGACGCAGCGAGTCGCGGAACAAGGCGGAAGAGCTGCTGGAGGAATTCGGTTTGACTGAAGCAGCCAAGCGTCCTTTGAAAAATTTCTCCGGCGGAATGCGCCGGCGGCTGGATCTGGCAGCAAGTCTCATTGCGCAGCCGCCGCTCATTTTCCTGGATGAGCCGACCACCGGCCTTGATCCGCGTACACGCAATCAGATGTGGGATACGATCCGGCGGCTCGTGAATACTGGGTCAACCGTCTTGTTAACCACGCAGTATCTGGAAGAGGCAGATCAGCTTGCTGACCGGATTGCGGTGATTGACACCGGCAAAGTGGTCGCTGAAGGCACCGTGGATGAATTGAAGGGCTCTGTCGGCAATTCATCGCTGCATCTGAAGGTAGTGAACCCGCAGGATCTGGGGAATGCCCGCCGGATTATCGAGCAGGTACTGGAGGTGCGGTCCAATATATCGGCAGAAGCCGCCAAAATCATGGCTCCGATGGGCAACGTGGACCGGGTGACCGACCTGCTGCTTGCCCTCCGCGAGGCAGGTATCCCGCTGCTTGAGATGAGCGTGCAGAAGCCAACGCTTGACGAGGTGTTCCTGACCCTGACCGGCCATGGCGTGAAGGAAGAGGCCGGGCTTGCCTCTGATTCAGCGAAGAATAAGGAGAGTGTACTGGCATGAGTACTTTAATCAAACCCGGGGTCGAACGGAAATTGAAGAATCATACGGGCATCGGCCAGGCCGTGCGCAATTCACTAACAATGGCCTATAGAGGGCTGCTCAAAATCCGGCGCACGCCGGAACAATTGTTTGACGTCACGTTCCAGCCGATCATTTTCACCTTGATGTTCACTTATATCTTCGGCGGAGCAATTGCGGGTGATGTGGCAAGTTATTTGCCGGTCATCATCCCCGGGATCTTAGTGCAGACTGTAATTACGACCTCTGTCGTTACCGGTGTCCAGCTGCGGGAGGATATGGAAAAGGGGGTGTTTGACCGGTTCAAATCACTGCCGATCGCGCGGATTGCTCCTCTGGCGGGAGCGCTGCTCGCGGATACCATCCGTTATACCATTGCAACGGTGCTTACATTCGTCATGGGTTATATTATGGGCTTGCGGCCTGAAGGCGGCCTAGGGAATGTTGCGCTCGCAGCGCTTCTCGTCATCGGATGCTCATGGGCGATCAGCTGGATCTTTGCCTTCTTCGGCGTGATTGCCCGCACAGCCTCCAGTGTGCAGGGGATCTCGATGATCGTGCTGTTCCCGCTCACCTTCCTCTCAAATGCATTCGTGCCGGTGGACACTATGCCGAACTGGCTTCAGTGGTTCGTAAATATTAACCCGATCTCCCATCTGGTCACTGCAGTCCGTGATCTGATTAATCACGGCACAGTTGGCAGCGATCTGGTGTTCTCCCTAATCGGCGCCGCTGTGATTGTTGCCATCTTCGCTCCTATTACGGTGCGCGCATATATGCGCTGGACTTAAGCAGGATTGACTAAAAGACGCTAAAAGGTGTAGGAATACATCAGGTTAGCGTCTTTTTTATCGTTTAGGAAATTATGGATTTCGTCTGTTGTGGATAAGGAGTGTATAAAGATGGGGATAAGGGTTGCTTGAATCATCCGTAGGATGATGTGGATCGATCAAAGAAACAACTCCCCTGAGGCGGCCGAAATCGGCTGCATTCCGGAAGGAAGAGCAACCGTTTGGAAGCCGCAGGAGGTCAGCTACAGGGTGAAATCCAAGGAATCCTCCCTGGGATGGGGCGGAGGGTGGCTGAAGGATAGCCATGAGGAGGAGCGCACCCTGATTTCACCGGAAGCAGGCCGAAAAAGTAAATGGGGAGCATAGAATGTATGCGAAAAACCGAACACAGTGTGCGGCTGTGAAGGCCACCGGGTCAAATGTATGCGAAAAACCGAACACAATGTGCTGGAGCGAAGGTCATCGGGCCTAATGTATGCGAAAAACCGAACACAATGTGCTGGCGCGAAGGTCATCGGCCAAATGTATGCGGAAAACCGAACACAATAGAAAGGAGAGCATTCATACTCCTCATGACTCGCGGGAAGCCGTCAGAAAGCAGACGGAGGATGAAAAGTGAGACACCGCTTAAGAGTGGCATAAGGCGACGAAATCTGGTTAAATAATTCAGGTTCGCAGGTCTTAGCGCTTCACGCAGATGTCTTAATCTACCTGGTGTTCTTCTTCCTGCTATTTGCCATTTGCATCAGTGTGCTGGGGATTATTTCGAGAAATAAATGGGCTATACTTGGACTGCTGCTTAATCTGTCCGTGTTAGTACTGCATTTCCTTGTATTCAAGGAATGGGTTAGCTGGCTCTATTAATGTGAGCATGAACGATAACCCTGTACAGTTTATGTATAACGAAACTATCCATTAATCTGGAAATCCTTGCATGATAAGATGAACCTGCGATCATTTAGACCGAAGGAAGAGATGGAGGTTCACACGATATGTATCTGCAAAAAGAGAACCTGGTCATTCGGCGTGCAACTGCAGCCGATGCACAGCTGTTATGCAGCTGGTGGAACGACGGGGAGGTTATGGCGCATGCCGGCTACCCTAATGGAATAGGCACTACTGAACATGAGGTGCTAGCCAAACTGCAGACCGGCACAGCCCATGAACGGAAAGGGCGTCTGATACTGGAGATCGATGGTGTTCCTGCGGGAGAGATGAGCTACAGTGCGGTTGCAGAGCTCGTAGCGGAAATTGGCATCAAAATCTGTGATTTCAGAGCGCAGAATCAAGGGGCCGGAACCCGGTTTTTAACGATGCTAATCCGTTATTTATTTGAAGTGTTGGGATATCACACAATCATTCTCGATACCAACCATAAGAACACTAGAGCACAGCATGTCTATGAGAAACTCGGCTTCCGGAAAATTGCGGTGCGTAATCATGCATGGACCGATCAGCTTGGAGAATGGCAAACCTGCATCGATTATGAGCTAACGGAAGCGGAGTGGAGAGCAAGAGTAGTCGAAGGTTCATGATAACGTGTGGTTACAGTCGTGACCTAGATGGTAATGCTGACTTCTCCGCTTGACAGATACTCCTCGTCACCATTCTCATATCTGACCTTCAGACGGCAGTCGTTATCAATGTCAATGGCTGTCGCCCCGCGTTGTTTGTTATCCTTCACCACTGTCACAAGCTTACCAAGGGAAAGGATTCGTTGTCTATATTCGGAGAGAAACGGTCTGTCCGTTAAATACGCATAGTATTCCATGAAATGATTCAGCACTTCTGCCGCGAGCCGGCAGCGGAGATCATCATAATGATTGCCTTCGGAAAATACAGACGTTGCAATCCCGCCAAGCCCGTCAGGAAAGCCGCCCGCCGGTAGGGTTACATTGATGCCAATGCCGAGAACGGCATAATCCAGCCGGCCGTTTTCCAGCGACATGGAAGCTTCGGTAAGAATTCCGCACACCTTTTTGCCGTCCATGAACACGTCATTAACCCACTTAATCTGCGTGTCTTTACCGGATACGCACTCGATGGCCAGAGCAACGGCGGCTGCAGCGGAGGTCGTCAGAAGAATGGATTCTGCCGCAGATAGCGTGGGGCGCAGCAGGATGCTCATGTAGATGCCCGTTCCCCGCGGGGAAAAGAAGGGCCGGCCATTTCTTCCGCGGCCGGCAGTCTGCTCTTCCGAGAGGATCACTTTACCTTCAGCCTCTCCATTTGCGGCCAGGATTTTTACAGCTTCGTTCGTTGAAGGTATAGTTTTGTAAACCTCAAGGCGCAGCTTTTGACTCTGGAGATTCAGGTGTTTCGAAATTGCACCGGCAGACAAAATATCCGTTAAAGGGGATAAGGAATACCCTTTATTGGTTACAGCCTGTATGGAATAACCGTCCGTCTGCAGCGATTTGATGGCTTTCCAGACTGCGCTGCGTGTTACGGATAACTGCCCTGCGATCTCCTCGCCCGATATATAACCGCCTTTGTTGCTGCCCAGCAAGGATAGAATTTGTTCTTTAACTGTCATGGAAATAACCCTCCAGAAATATTACGTTCCGATCAATCCTCTTCGATTATATTAACATGCTTAGATAACAATAGGAAAACGAAGGTGTTATTTCACTCAATTGTGAACCTAAAAAATATAAATGGTTTACAATAGAATGAGTCTCCATTATAATTCAGCGTATTGGCTGTATTCTTTAACCAGAATACAACCTTTATTTCATCCACCTGGAGGTCAATAGCTTGAAGACGAAAGAACTTGTGTATGCCGCATTATTCGCAGCACTCATCGCGGTGCTCGGCATGATTCCGCCTTTGCCCCTTGGCTTCATTCCTGTTCCGGTCACTGCCCAGACGCTTGGCGTCATGCTCGCCGGCTGTTTTCTGGGGAGCCGGATAGGTACCCTCAGCCTAGTTATTTTTATTATCCTCATTGCCCTAGGGTTGCCAGTGCTGACCGGCGGACGCGGCGGGCTGGCGGTGCTGGTTGGACCGTCTGCAGGATACATATTCAGCTGGCCGCTTGCAGCAGCCGTCATTGGCTGGTGTTCCGAGAAAATCTGGCCGAAGGTCAGCATGTGGAAGCTGTTAGCCATCAACCTGATCTTTGGTGTACTGCTGGTGAATCTGATAGGCGCACCTGTTATGGCTCTGCTGACGGATACGCCGGTCTGGGCCGGACTTATCGGCGCGACGGCCTTCCTTCCGGGTGACATCATCAAGGCTGTACTTGCAGCCGTCATCACGATGCAGCTGAAAGCCGTCAGCCCGATTGAACAAGCGGAGGTGTGAGGAATCCATGAATCTGGTACAGCACATTCTGGAACGCGGCCAGGCCTGCCCTTCCCGTACCGCGATCTCGGACGGGCGGGAAGAACGTACATACGCGCAGCTTATGAAGCGGGTGCAACAGGTTTCAACCGGTTTGAAGCATGGCGGATACAGGGAGCGGAACATCGCCATCCTGTCCGGAAACCGTATGGAGTTCGCCGAGTTTGTTCTTGGTGCTATTTATGCGGGATGTGTTCCCATTCTGCTGGACCCCAAATGGCCTCTCGAAGAGCTGAATAAGGTTATCCGGCAGTGTGAGCCCGGGCTCATCGCTTGTGAAGAGCACCACGCAGCTGATTTCGCAGAACGTTATGCAGAAATTCCGCAGGTGTACTTCGGCGGGAAGCAGACAGACCGGAGCTATGGCCCGTGGCTGGCTGGCTTCGAGCCGGATGCCGCAGCAGCGGAGAACCCCGCACTCCTGTTCATCGGATATACGTCAGGCACCACCGGTCTGCCTAAAGGGTACATGCGGACGCATCTGTCCTGGTTAAGAAGCCTTGAGGCGACAGAGAAGGCATTCCAGCTGAACAGTATGAAGCATGTGCTTGCGCCTGGGCCGTTCGTGCACTCCCTGTCGCTGTTCGCCTTGATGCAGTCCCTGTATAGTATGGCAACCTTTCATCTGCTCCCGGAATTCGATGCTGCGGTCGTCCTTAAGCTCTGCTCCCGTGAACAGGATATGATTCTGTTCGTTGTGCCTGCGATGATTGACGCATTGGTCCGGCTGGCTGCTGTAACCCCCGCGCGGATATCCATGCAGGCCTTAATCAGCTCCGGCGGCAAGTGGCCGGGGACCTCCAAACAAAGCTGCCGCGAGCTATTCCAAGGGACGAAGCTCTATGAATATTACGGGTCCTCCGAGGCCAGCTACATCAGCTATCTGGAGATAACCGGGGAGGAGGAGCCGGATTCCTTAGGCAAGCTGTTCGGCGGCGTGCAGATTTCCATCCGCGACGGGCAGTTTCGCGAGCTTCCTCCGGGTACGATTGGTGAGCTGTATATCCGGAGCGAAATGATGTTCACCGGGTATCATCTGCTGCCTGAAGAGACGGCAAATGTGTTTCGCGAGGGCTGGCTGCGAACGGGGGATTACGTGCTCCTTGATCAGGACAGGCAATTGCATTTGGCTGGCCGCGCCGGCAACATGATCAAAAGCGGGGGACTTAAGGTCTTCCCCGAAGAAGTGGAGGCTGTGCTGCTTCGTCATCCGGCGATCCGCGATGCGATGGTATTCGGGTTGCCGGATGATCGGTGGGGAGAGCAGGTAACGGCACTGATTGAGTGGAACGGGGAACTGCGTCTTAGTCCGGATCAGCTCAGGGATTACTGTCGCCTATATCTTGCAGGCTATAAGGTACCCCAGCAGTTCATTACTGTCGGCCGATTCATATATACCAGCAGCGGAAAAATAGCACGGCAGCGGATGAAGGACGATGTGAGCGGAGGGAGGCTATGAATGAGGCCGTTCTTGTCATGGCCAGGCGTACACCTGTCGGGAAAATCGGTGGGCAGTTAAGCCTGCTTGAACCGGAGCAGCTGCTTGCCCCACTGATCCGCCTCCTCGTTACCGAAGCACAGCTGCCGCCGGAATGGATTGATGATGTCATCATAGGCAATGTAGTGGGTCCGGGCGGGAATATTGCCCGCAAGTCTGTGCTTGAAGCAGGGCTGCCGGTCACAGTTCCGGGAGTCACGGTCGACCGCCAATGCGGCTCAGGGCTTGAAGCCATCATCATGGCAGCACGCCTCATTCAGAGCGGTGCCGGAGAGATATTCCTGGCAGGCGGAGTCGAAAGTGCAAGCCGGGCACCCTGGAAAATGTTCAGACCGCACACGCTGAGCGGCACGCCAACCCTGTACACACGCGCGCCGTTCACGCCCGTTGCTTACGGAGATCCTGATATGGGGCTTGCTGCAGAGCATGTAGCGTCCAAATACGGGATTACCCGGGAGGCGCAGGATCTGTATGCGCTTGAGAGCCACCAAAAGGCAGTCCGCGCCAAGCGTACAGGCAGATATGCACCGGAGCTTGTACCGCTTCAAGCTAACGGATTCCGGATTACAGAGGATGAATGTCCAAGGCCGGATACAAGCCTGGGGAAGCTGGGCAGCCTGCCGCCGGTTTTTGCGGCGAATGGCACCGTGACTGCCGGGAATGCCTGCCCCGTTAATGATGGCGCCGCTCTGGTGCTCATGATGTCGCGTGAAAAATGCAAACGGCTTAACCTAAAGCCCATCCTCCGTTTTGTAGACTCGCAGGCTGCCGGGGTGGACCCCCGGTATCCGGGGATCGGACCGGTCCCGGCGGTCCGGAAACTGCTGGGCCGCCAGCGGCTGGCAGTCGGCGATCTGGATATCGTTGAATTTAATGAAGCTTTTGCCGCCCAGGTACTGGCCTCCTTGCAGGAGCTTCAGCTTCCTCCGGGTAAGGTCAATCCCGGCGGCGGTGCATTGGCTCTGGGCCATCCTTACGGAGCCTCCGGTGCGATCCTGATGACGCGTCTATATTCGGAGATGCTGCAGACCCCTTACAGACGGGGGCTGGCTACGCTTGGCATTGGCGGCGGAATGGGGCTGGCTGTTCTGGTAGAGGCGGTCCTATGAACCGGATCTGCTTTCAGGTTCAGCTCATGGCGGACAATATTCTGCAATATGCTGACAGCATAGCTTCGCCCGTACAGCGAATAAAAGGAGCAGTGATTGCTCCTTCCACCATGCCGGTAACGTTCTGGAGTATAGAGGATGTCCCCTGGCTCCACGGGAAGGGAACAATGATTCACGGAACGCAGCAGTTAACCTGTCATGCACCGCTGCTGGCGGGTATGAATCTGGCTTGTGAGCTATCCTTGCTGGCCGTGGAGCACAAAAACGGCAGAGGCGGCCTGCTGACGCTATATACCCTTTCACTGGTCTGCTATCACCGGGGCAGCCTCATTGCTGAAGCTGAAACGGTCTTGATCGGGAGAGGAGAAATGATATGAGAATCAGGATCTCTGAGCCAGCCATCCGGCAATATGCCTCTGTGACCGGGGATGAGGCAGCTATTCATTTGGATGCCGAAGCCGCAAAGACAGCGGGTTATGAGGCCCCCATAGCCCATGGAATGTACATCATGGGGCTGGCGCAGTCTCTATATATGAAAGAACACCGTTCTCAGTGGATACAAGCTTTTACGATGAGATTTGAAAAACCGTGTGTCCAAGGCACATGCGTAGACTTCCGGTATCACAGTTGTAATCAGGATCAGATTCAGGTAACGGTGATATCGGACCATGAAGATATCATCGCCAAAGGCTCTTTTAGCGTTGCAGAGGGGATCGCGGATACATGAAGACGGTATTGGTTACCGGGGCAGCCCGGGGGATTGGGCGCAGTATAGCTATTGAGCTGGGCCGCTGCGGTTATAAAGTAGCCGTAAATGGTTTACATGCCGGGAGTATTAAGCAAGTCGTTGAGGACATCCGGCGGGCAGGCGGCTCAGCGGAGGGATTCTGTGCCAATGTCGCCGATCCCGCTGCCGTTACGGCAATGATGGATGAAGTGAGCAGCAAGATGGGGGCTTTGGATATTGTTATTCATAACGCGGGCATCCTTCATGACCGCAAATGCGAGTTCATGACGGACCGGGAATGGCAGAGTGTTCTGGCGGTTCATCTGAACGGGGCTTTCTACTGCATCCAGCGGGCATTGGCTCATCTGAACCGGCATGGAGGCGATATTCTGCTGATGACCTCCACCGCAGGACTCGCCGGATCGGCGGGACAGGTCAATTACAGTGCTGCTAAGGCGGGACTTCTCGGGATGGTATGGACGCTTGCCGATGAGCTGAAGTCCAGACGGATCAGGGTCAATGGCGTTGCTCCTGCGGCCTTAACCGATATGACCCGGCCGGTGGTTCAACATCTGACGGACAAATATGCACAGCGTAATGAGCCGCTCCCGGAGGCCTGGAAGCTGGGCGAAGCTGAGGACGTGGCCCGGTTCGTCCGTGCGCTTCTGGATCAGCCGGACCCTGAGCTGACTGGCAGGGTGTTCGGCGTTAACGGGCAGCAGATTACACCGTGGGAGAAACCACGGCCGCTGGCTTCAGTGACTGCTGCGCCGGAGGATTTTTTTGAATTTTGGAAGCAGCGGAGGGAGGGTGAGGCAGATGCTTGCTTTTGATCAGGTCGATTATTACTACCGGAGGGGGAAGCCTGTTCTTCGCCAGCTAAGCTTCAAGATCCGCCAAGGCGAATTCATTTCCATTATTGGAGGGAACGGAAGCGGGAAGTCCACGCTTGCCAAGTTAATGAACGGGCTCCTTCAGCCAAGAGGGGGACAAGTCCGGCTAGGGCTTTTGAATACACGGAATCCTGATGACCTTGGGAAGATCCGGGAGCGGGCCGGTCTTGTTTTTCAGAATCCTGATGATCAATTCATCACCACCTCGGTCATGGATGAAGTGATCTTCGGACTGGAGAATCTGCGCGTGCCGGGAGATGAAATGGCTCATCGGGCGACTAAGGCTCTGGAGGCGGTTCATATGGAAGACTATATGGAAGCTATGCCGCATCAATTGTCGGGCGGACAGAAGCAGCGGGTAGCGGTGGCTGCCGTTGCGGCGATGGAACCCTCTATTATGATTTTTGATGAAGCGGCTTCCATGCTGGACCCGCAAGGAAGGAGAGATGTTCTGGATCTTATGCACACCCTTCACCGGCAGGGCAAGACCATCATTCAGATCACGCATGATATGGAAGAGATTTTATTGTCTGAACGTGTATTGCTGTTAAGCCAAGGGAACCTCGTCTTCGACGGGTCACCGTCCTCCTTGTTCAGCGACGTATCTGTTTCGGAACACCAGCTGGCACTGCCTTTTGCGGCAAGACTACACCAAGCGCTTGGGTTGAACGCGCCCTTAAGCGCGGACTGGAAGGAGACGGTCTCTGCCTTATGGTCTATGAGTTAACTAATGTAAGTGTGATGTTAGACGGTGAAGATATACTCCATTCGGTCTGCTGTACCCTTCAGGAGGGGAAATGGATTTCGGTGATTGGCCATACCGGGGCCGGAAAGTCCACCTTCGCCAAAGTCATTAAAGGGCTGATTCCTTATTATAGAGGTGAATATACGCATAACCGGCAGCCTCTGCCGGGGGATGGTAAAGGAAAATTGAAGGTCATTCCGCAGATCGGTTATGTGTTTCAATATCCGGAGCAGCAGATGTTTGAAACGACGATGTTTAAAGAGCTGGCCTTTGCTCCAACCATGAAGGGGGAATCTCCAGAGAAGGTGGACAAAGCCATCAAGACGGTTATGGAGCAGCTGGGACTCCCCGCAGAGCTGCTTCAGGAGAAGCCGTTCCAGCTTAGCGGGGGGCTTAAGCGGCTTGTCGCCATCGCCTCTTTGCTGATTGCGGAGCCGGAGCTGCTGATTCTGGATGAACCGACCGCCGGACTTGACCCCGTACGCAGGACAGCGCTGCTGAAGCAGCTTAAGGTATGGCAGAGGGCAAAGGACCGGACGGTGCTATGCATCTCTCATCAGCTCGAGGAGGTAGCCGAATATTCGGACGAGGTGATGATCTTCGAGCGGGGACGCTTATTGGCCCACTTGGAAGCGGATGAGTTGTTCCTGAAGCATGCAGTGCTGCTGGAGCAAGCCGGACTGCCTTTGCCGGAGCCTATTCAGCTCTTACACTTGTTTGAAGCGCTGTCCGGACAGAAGCTTGAGCCGGAGAGCTGCAGGGAAGAAGATATTATGCAGCTTGCGCGGACCGTCTGGCAGTCAAGAGGGCTTCGGAATGAAGGATAACATCCTGCTGGGCCAGTATATCCACTCAGGCTCGGTGCTCCACCGGCTTGACCCCCGGACGAAGCTGTTAAGCGTTCTGACGTTCACGTTTTGCTGCCTCTCTCTTCATAATGTTGGCGGATATGCTGTGGCGACAGTCTTTGCGGGAAGTCAGCTGCTGCTGTCCAGAGTTCCGGTGCGGATGTTTCTTAGGGGATTACAACCGGTGGTGCTCATCTTATCCTTTACTTTTGTGTACCATCTCTTCCATACCCCAGGAACGCCGCTCTGGCCGGGCTCGGCCGTTAAGGTGACAGGAGCAGGGATAGAGAACGGCATCTTCGTGGTCTGGCGCATACTATTGCTGGTTTCCCTTGCTTCGCTGCTGACATTGACGACCAAACCGCTGGATCTGGCCAAAGGATTGGAGAAGCTGTTCAAGCCTCTATCCCGCTGGGGGGTTCCTGTGGAGGCGATCGCCCTGATGCTCGTGCTTGCAGTCCGTTTCATCCCTACAATTGTGCAAGAGCTGGACCGGATTATGCTGGCGCAAAGAGCGAGGGGATATGAGATCATGGCGGTCAAGGGCTATAAGCGGATACTTGCTTATTTGACGCTAGTGGTTCCGTTACTCCTGTCTACGGTTCAGCGGGCGGAACAGCTGGCGATGACGATTGATGCAAGGGCTTACGGGACCGGAAAGGGCCGCACGTCTTATAGGGAGCTGAACTTGTCGCGGATGGATTACACGGCCGGGGGGGTCACGCTTGCTTACGTTCTGCTGCTTCTTTACCTGTAGTATGACCATGGAACCTGATTACTGTCTGGAGTTATGGCGAATTTCGGTTTTCCTGATAGAATTGGCATAACGGAACAAGAGGTGCTGGGATATCACAGCATTACTTTATCAAAAAAGTCCTTGTTCATTCAGCTTACAGTCAAACGATTTCACCGAAAGGAGCCATTACGGCATGTTTACAATCCCGGATACTTTTACTAAAAGAATGAACGAACTCTACCGTATACAGGGCGAAGCATGGTCGGAGGCGCTGCCAAGTTTAATAGCCGACTGCGCTAACCGCTTCGGCTTTAGTCCGGAAACTCCCTTTTCCAATTTATCCTATAACTTTGTACTCCGGGCAAAGCTCAGGGACGGGAAGCCGGCAGTACTAAAATCCTCCTACCTGAAGGACGAGCTTTCCAAGGAAGTTAGTGTGCTGCGTGCCTATGAGGGCCGGGGGGCGATTCGTGTACTGGATGCTGACGAGGATTGGGGGATGGCTCTGCTGGAGGGAGCGGACCCTGGGACACCGTTGTCGGCGATTACGGATGATGCGATGGCGACGGATATCTTTTGCCAAGTATTTCACCGCCTTCATCTTCCTGTGCCAACGGGTAGTGTATACCCTTCTATGAAGCAGTACTTCGCGGCAATAGAGCGATACCGTGAGCGGTTCGACGATGGGAACGCTGCAGCGCCACTGCCTGAGAGTTGGGTGGAGAATGCCGAAGAGTGTCTGGTATATCTCATTACGACCACGAGAGAGAATCTCCTGCTGCATGGAGATCTTCATCATGACAACATCCTCCGCCAAGGAGAAGAGCAATGGGTAGTTATTGATCCCAAAGGCATCATCGGTGACGTTCATTTTGATACTATCCAGTATCTGCTGAACTATATGGATCGGGGTGGTGATCGCGAGCAGGTACTACGGGGCCGGATTGCGCTTATGGCCGACCGCCTTGGCTTGGACCCTCGCAGAATCGCGATGTGGGGTGTGGTTCGGGGCGTGCTTGAGGCATGCTGGACGATTGAAGATGGAGGGACAGATTGGCACAGGGGCATCCAGTTAACAGAGCTTTTCGCCAAATGCCTGGATTGAGCCAAAAACTATGCGTAATTCACAGGAGAGCGCAAGGCGTAAGCAGACACTAACCCCAAAGTTAGTGTTTTTTCTGCTTTTTTTGCAAACCGTCTGGAGTTGTGGCGCTTTAGCCTTTATAATATGACGAGAATATAGAATAAAGGAAAAGGTGTTAATTTCATGAGTATATTAAATGTAGAAAAGCTGAGTCACGGGTTCGGAGACCGGGCCATATTCACCGATGTATCCTTCCGCCTGCTGAAGGGCGAGCATATCGGTCTGATTGGTGCCAATGGTGAAGGTAAATCGACCTTCATGAATATCATTACCGGCAAGCTGCAGCCGGACGAAGGCAAGGTGGAATGGGCGAAGCGTATGCGCGCCGGTTATCTGGACCAGCATGCGGTCCTGCAGCAGGGACAATCCATCCGTGATGTTCTGCGCGGAGCCTTCCAATATCTGTTCGATATGGAACAAGAGATGAACGATATGTACGGCAAGATGGGCGAGGTCTCCCCGGAGGAGCTGGAGCAGCTGCTGGAGGATGTCGGCACGATTCAGGACATGCTGACCAGCCAGGATTTCTATATGATCGACGCCAAAATCGATGAAACCGCCCGCGGGCTTGGACTTACCGACATCGGTCTGGACAAAGACGTTAACGATCTCAGCGGCGGTCAACGGACCAAGGTCCTGCTGGCCAAGTTGCTGCTGGAGAAGCCGGATATTCTGCTGCTGGATGAGCCTACGAACTATCTCGATGAACAGCATATCAACTGGCTGAAGCGTTACCTGCTGGATTACGAGAATGCGTTCATTCTCATTTCGCATGATATTCCTTTCCTGAACAGCGTCATCAACCTGATCTACCATATGGAGAATCAGTCGCTGTCGCGTTACGTGGGCGATTACGAGTATTTCCAGCAGGTGTACGAGGCGAAGAAGTCCCAGCTGGAGTCCGCCTTCAAACGCCAGCAGCAGGAAATCGCGGATCTGAAGGATTTCGTGGCCCGGAACAAGGCCAGCGTAGCTACCCGGAATATGGCGATGTCCCGGCAGAAGAAGCTGGATAAGATGGATGTCATCGAGATTGCCAAAGAGAAGCCGAAGCCGCAATTTAATTTCAAGCAGGGCCGGACTTCCGGCAAGGTGATTTTTGAAGCCAAGGATCTGGTAATCGGCTACGATTCTCCATTGTCCAGACCTCTTGATCTGAGCATGGAGCGGGGACAAAAAATAGCTCTCGTCGGTGCGAACGGGATCGGTAAAACGACGCTGCTGCGCAGCATTCTCGGTCAGATTCAGGCCATTTCAGGCTCGGTCAGACTCGGTGATCTGCTGGAGATCGGCTATTTCGAACAGGAAATGAAGGAATCGAATTACAACACCTGTATTGAAGAGATCTGGAACGAGTTCCCATCCTACTCCCAATTTGAGATCCGGGCGGCACTGGCCAAATGCGGCCTGACGACCAAGCATATCGAGAGCAAGATTGCGGTCTTAAGCGGCGGCGAGAAAGCCAAAGTACGTTTGTGCAAGCTGATCAATCGTGATAGCAACCTGCTTGTACTGGATGAGCCTACCAACCATCTCGATGTAGATGCCAAGGAGGAGCTGCAGCGTGCGCTCAAAGCTTATAAAGGCAGCATCCTGCTGATTTCCCATGAACCTGAGTTCTACCGAGATATCGTGACGGATATCTGGAACTGCGAATCGTGGACGACAAAAGTATTCTAAAGAGCCGGCAATCATGCTGGTCTAACGGTGACCCGTAAGAGGACAGCTTTGAACAAAGTGACACTCTTACGGGTCATTTATGTCGGAATTCAAGTATAGCTGCAGGAGGATCATATGAAAGTACATAATGAGTCAACAGTTGTGAAGCAGTCCAAAAGGAATGTGGTCAATGTCATCATTGACGGCATTTCGGGAATCTTTCTTCCCATTGTTAATATTCTGAGTGCTGCGGGCATTATGAAAGGTTTGCTCGCCGGCGCCGTTGCGCTGGAGATCATCAGTAAAGCGGAAGGCACATATATGGTGCTTAATGCGATGGCGGACAGTCTGTTCTACTACCTTCCGCTGCTGCTTGCCTTTACAGCCGCCCGCAAATTCGGGGCCAACCCCTTTACTGCCGTTGTGATTGCCGGAGTACTGGTGTACCCGAGCCTGACCACGCTGTTTGACAACCAGGAAATCATACATTTTCTCGGCATGAGTATTACTCCCGTTAACTATCCGTCGAGCGCCATTCCGATCATCCTTGCGGTAGGCCTCTTAGTGTATGTAGAACGCTTCTGCGTTAAAATATTGCCTGAGGTGATCCGGGAGTTCTTCACACCGTTGATCTCGATTGTAACGGTGTCCGCCGTGACATTGCTGGTGTTCGGTCCCATTGGTTCACTTGCCGGAGACGCGCTGGCTGAAGGATACCGCTCTGTATACGACCTCAGTTCGGTCGGGGCGGGAATGGTGCTTGGCGCGATTATTCAGCCGATGGTTATCTTCGGATTGCACTGGAGTCTGGTGCCGCTGGCAATCAACAATATCAACGTACATGGCTCGGATACAATCCTCGCGCTGATGGGACCAGCCGCCTTCGCGCAGGCAGGAGCAGCGCTCGCCGTGTTCATCAAAGCCAAGGACAAGAAGTTCAAAACCTTATGTTTGTCCGCGTCTATTTCAGCCTTGTTCGGAGTTACCGAGCCCGCGATGTTTGGGGTGAACCTGCCCTTGCGCAAGCCGATGGTCATTGTCTGCTGTGCGGGTGCGATCGGGGGCGGAATGGTCGGCCTGTCCGGCTCGTCCGCGATTTCTTTCGCTTTTCCGGGTCTGGCGACTTTGCCTGCTTATCTGGGAGACGGGTTTGGCGGTTTTCTTATTGCCTGTACGACCGGTTTTCTTATCGCACTGATTGCGACGCTCTTTGTGAAGCTGGGGCCAGAACCTGTGGTGGATCAGGGCGCCAAGTAGAATGAAGAGGATGGCGGGCAGTTTCTCCGCTATGGGTTTCGTGTAATGAATGCTATACTACTAGAGGTTATTAAGTGAACAGATAAAGGGTGGCAAGATGGAGAAAATTAGCTTTCATTACGGAAAACATATTCAAAAGGTTGCGCGGGCACTATATTTCCATTCGTGGAAATCCATACTCTCCATTGGGATTCAAGCGGTGTTTGTAGCCGTTTGTATGATTCTATATGTTAAGAACGAATCGATCATACTCCTCGGGATATCGATAACCCTTGTGCTTACGATCGCGATGTCGATGGTTATGCGTACCTTACTGTTACCAAAGATCCTGTCGGCAGATACAAGGTACAACAAGGAATTCGAATATCTGTTTGATGCAGAAGGGATTAACTTCAGTCCGGAAGAAGATCAGGCCATCATGAAATGGGGCTCCTTCACCCGGGTGTGGGAGAATAAAGGCTATTACTTACTGTTCCATGGTCAGCAGGAATACTGGTTCATAGCTAAGCAATCGTTCGAGGATGCAGCGCAAGAGAATAAATTCAGAGCTTATGTATCAGATCACCGTAAGATTGTCACTGGAGTTATCCTGTAAAATGATATGTCATACGATGGACGTGCTATCCTGCACGTCCTTTTTTCTTGGCTGATCCCAGTGTTTCATCCATGCCTTCTATGCCCGCCAAAAAGTTGTACAGTCAGCCTTATCCGCAATATTGTACTCGATCATGTGTCGGAGTAGGGTGAAGTCAACAGGACTCGTCCATTTCATACGCACCAGCAGCTTGGTGTGATCTAAGCCAGCCTGCTTAATGGCATCGGCAAAATGATCCATGCCCGCCTTCTCGGGAGCAACGGCCATATGCGCTTTGGATACACTGAAGCCGATAATATAGGTTCCGTGGTCGGTGAACATCGGCTGGTTCCAGGCAATTTTCGGCGTCAATTGGGGGAATTCCTGAATCACCCAGGCAAGTACCTCTTCCGTAGCGGCCCGGTGTACCGGATTATCAATCTTCGCTAAATACTGTGCAAACTCTTCCATGCTTGTCCCTCCTGATCTGTAATCACTCTCATGCGATCTATCTTATAGTTTCGTACCCGGTTAGTCAAAAAAATGAATACGCAAATTAAGGGATTCGCCTATCCGTCAAAGAATGTTACCACAGACTGCTGCATACCATCTTTTACCTGTATTATAATAAGAATCCAATAGGTCTTTATTATGAACAAAGTGGGGGAAGTGAATGGAAAGGATGATCACACATCAAGGCAAACGTCCTGCTGAAATTATGGCTACGATAGGTACGAGTATTCTGATGTTATGCTGGATATGGTTCATGCTGCAAGCCAATAAATCTACCCGATTAGAACTAATCATGGCCTTCCTCGTCATTGGGGTAGCAGTAACCATCATTGGGATATTAATTTATCGCTTGTTGACATTTAGCAGAGCGTTCGTCATTGAGATTAAACCTGAAGTCCTTCAGATCAAGAATACTGAGATAGAAGCGGGCAAGGTTAAGAAGATTTTTATCAAAGGATACTTTAAGCCTGTAATCGCGGTTAAGCCCAAGGCTAATTTGCTGGTGCCGTACAAGTACTGTTTCTGTTTCGCTGACAAGGAAGATCAGGGGATAAAGGATCTGAAGGATTGGGCAGAACAACATCAGATTAAAGTGTTGCATAAACGGTTTACGCGATGGCTGTAATTAGGGCATCACAACTAATCGAATATAAATAGAAAGGATCATTCAGATGAACCTGCAATTAGTTCCTCTAAGAATTCCTATAGGTTGGACAATAAAATGGAATGTGTTTACCGAAGTATCACCGGAAGACTTCACAGATGAAGAACATGAACACCGCTGGGAATATAATGAGGATTTATTCCAATTTGTAAACTACAATAGGAAAAAGATATTAGACCTCGGTTGGTATCCTGAATTTCAGCCAAACGGGCAGTACAGGCTATTATTAATACATAAAAGTGATGATGAAGAGCAACAATTCGCTGATTGGGCTAACCCATTAGAAGTTTTTAATTCAAGAAATATAGATGAAGTGAAGTTAAAGATTGAAGAAATATTATTGAAGGTCACTAGAGGAGAAATGCGACAAAAAGGAAAAATTCAGGAGGTTACGACCTCTCCATTTCAGGATGTTTTATTATTTTCAAACGAAGCCCGAAAGGAGCCACTGATATGAATGTAACCGGATTTAGCCATATTACGCTAAATGTTCGCAACCTGCAGACATCCCTGGAATTCTACCATGGCATTCTAGGTATGACCCTAAGACACCGTGGCAGGTCGGATGCTTATCTGGAGTGGGGAAGTGCCTGGGTCTGCCTGGTTGAACGGGCGGATGCTGAGGAACACACTGACGGATTCGCCGGTATGGACCATGTGGCTTTTTATATCGCAGAGAACGATTTCAAGGAAGCTATGGGCATCCTGCATCACAACAATGTATCAATTGTAAGAGGCCCGATACAGCGTGGAGTAGGCTGGTCCGTTAATTTCTTGGACCCGGATGGAATCCAGTTAGAGCTGCATACTTCAACCCTCGATGAACGGATGGAGATCTGGCGCTGAGGAACGTTTCGGGTATATGATTGTAAAATATATCTTAGAAGCCAAACCAGAATCGAGGACGCTAGATGAATAATCCTTTTACAGAAATTCTGACTTCAGAAGCTGAGCTTAGAGAACTCCTGGGTTATCCCAGTGAAGTGGTGAAGCGCAAATCGATCCATCATCTGGATCATAATTGCCGCAATTTTATCGCTATGTCACCGCTGTTATTCCTGTCTACTGCAGATGAACACGGCTCTTGCGATGTATCTCCACGCGGGGATGCACCTGGATCGGTAGTAGTGCTGGATGACGGTCATTTGGTGATACCGGAGCGGCCGGGCAACCGCAGATTTGATTCATTGCGAAATATCCTCGCTAACCCCAATGTTGGCCTAATCTTTATCATCCCGGGACTTGAAGAGACCCTGCGGATTAACGGTCAAGCTTTCGTGATCAGAGACGAGCATATTCTGGATAGGATGAAGGCCCGGGATAAACGGCCTGCCTTGGGAATTGGAGTGAAGGTGGAGGAATGCTATATGCATTGTGCCAAGGCTTTTAAAAGATCACAGCTATGGGACAGCGGCTCCTGGCCCGCAGAGGCCTCGCTTCCGTCTGCTCCGGCGATTATAGCGGATCATGTGAATTCTGCCGAGTTTACTGTGGAAGTAGTCCGGCAAGGCATACAGGAGAGCTACGAGAAACGACTTTATTAATGAATGGAGTGACCGGTGCAGATGGATAAGCAGAAGCTGATCCGTATTTTTGATAAACAGGCCACAGACTATGCCCGCAAAAGAGAAGATCCCAAACAGCAACGCTGGCGCCGGAATCTTATAAGTCATGCCAAGGGGGATGTGCTTGAGCTGGCAGTGGGGGCGGGGGCTAACTTCCCTTACTATCCCAGGGAGGTCAGGATTACTGCAGCGGATTTCAGCAGCGCAATGCTTGAGAAGGCGCGGCAGGCAGCAGGACATTACCACGTGAACGCCAGTTTTGTATGTGCAGATATGGAAGAAATGAGCTTCCCCGGGCAAACCTTCGATACTATTGTTTCTACGTTATCTTGTTGCAGCTATCAGAATCCCCTGGAGATGCTGAAGAAGATTAACCGCTGGTGTAAGCCGGACGGGACTATCCTGCTGTTGGAGCATGGGATCAGTTCTAACTTCATGGTGTCAACGCTGCAACGGACACTGAATCCGCTGCTGTACCGTGTCTATGGATGCCATCACACCCGGGATATTATTGGACTGGTCCGGGAGTCCGGGATGCAGATCAGTAAGGTAGAGAGCTACTCGCTGAATATGATTCATCTGATATGGGCCCGGCCGCAGCAGCAACTACGAACTGAACGTTAGGAGAAGTGGAATGGACAGCATTATTTTTGATCTGGATGGCACGTTATGGGATTCTTCGGATGCAGTAGTGGTGGGATGGAATAGTGTGCTCAGCAATTACCAAGGTGTCGTAAGCGCAGTAACCAAGGAAGATTTACAGGGAATCATGGGTCTGCAGGTAGATGAGGCTGGCCGGAAGCTGTTCCCGAATATAGATGAGGACACCCGGCAAAGAATTCTCAGAGAATGCTGTGAAGTAGAGTGTCTTTGTCTGGCCAAGCAAGGCGGAAGGTTGTATGAAGGGCTGGAAGAAGTGCTTCAGGCATTATCTGCAAAATATATGCTGTTCATCGTGAGCAACTGCCAGGCGGGTTATATTGAGGCTTTTTATGAATACCATCAGCTGCAGAAGTATTTCACAGATTACGAGAATCCGGGCAGAACCGGACTATCCAAGGGCGAGAATATCAGGCTGGTTATGGAGCGAAATCACTTAAGCAGTCCTGTCTATGTGGGCGATACGGAGGGAGATATGAAGGCGGCGGGGATTGCCGGGATTCCTTTTGTGTACGCAAGTTACGGATTTGGCGAAGTGAGCAGGTATGATCTTGTGATTGATCGTCTGGATGGGTTATTGGCGTTGTTTGATATCGCTACAGGAGATGAAGAATGAAATTCACATACATGCTGAATAGTATAGGCTGGGCAGAATCCTCTCTTGAAATTGAGCACAATGAAGTCTATATGGAACCTTCTTATCTGTCAGAGCCGTTAATAGATCTAGTACAATCTGTTGAACTTCTTGTTCCAAGTCTGAATGCTCCGGAGGAAGTAAGGGATTATCGGCAGAATGGAGACCTCTTAGCTTAGTAAGAACTTTAAACAAAATTGAATATGGAATCTGGGTTAATTAAATCTGGATAATATTGTATTATGTGCAAGATTTCAATAGGTTACCTTATGCTCAGCTACATAAATTCATGGAGTGGGGAACAAGCTATGGATGAGGTGGTCCATATGCCATTATTAAGCAAAGGCTCAGCAATAATCTTATCCCTGTCGCTCGCGTGTACTACATCCCCAATAACTACTAATGCTCAAGATATACCAAATTCTGGGGTTGGTAATCCCGAAGAGACCGCTAAACAACTGGAACAGCTGAAATTTCGCCTGAAGGAGCTTGAGCCGCCCGAACCCGTTACCATTATGAATTCGCCAGAGGAAACAGAGGCTGCTGCACATCTGCCTAAAGATATAATATCCATTTCCGGAGTAATTAAAAAAGGCAAGAGAATTCCTTTCTTTATTATAAAGAATGACCCTCTCTATCAGAGACCTGTGTATGAAAAACATTGGCATAGCACCTATAGTGGAGGAAGATGGAGTTACATGCCAACGCGGATACAATACGCACTCCACCGGTTATTTACAACCTACGATATCGGTTTATCCAGCCAATACGATTTCCAGCAGAATGTAGGCATTCAATTCCCGCTGTTTCAGAACAAAACGGATCTGGATCTGTATATCATTGCTTTTCAAACGGAGATTACAGCTGTGTATACCAAAGGTAATCAGGTAGTTGTCACAGGTATCCCTAAACATGCTGGCGTTCAAGTCGCGACTATCAAAACAGGGAATCTGCATCCCACTGACCTCAAAAAGGTAATGCTCATTCAATTAGCCACCCCGCAGGGTGATGAACTGGATGATTCGTACATCGGCTATGCGCAGCCGGATTTCTGGTCACAGCAAATACGGAAGCGAAAAGAGCGGGAAGAGTAAGAGGAGTGTAGCATAGCAAGCGCCGGGAAGCGGGAGTATCCGCAGGTACCGGCGCTTGTTGCTTTAAAAAAGGGTGTAACTGAAATATAAGTATAGCGAGAGTAAACAGCGGACCAGCACATGAAGCAGATGGATGTGCCCCTGAAGCACATATCCGTTGCGAAGTGCGCAGCAAAATAACAGGATCAGTCCAAACGGTAGAAAAAGCGGATGATACGGTGTGCAGAGCAGCGCTAATGAACCAAGAAGGTTAGCTGCTGTCAGTGATAGTTGAAGGTTCCGGCGTTTGATGATGGCGGCGGCACCCATGAGTAGTGCGTACAATACAATTAGGAGATAGATCATTCTTGTTCCTCCTTGCAGTGGGATATAATACGAGTTAATCACATGGGGTTAACCCCATGGCAAGGGGGGCGGAGGACGATGCAAATTGGAGCGTTTGTCAGAGAGATGGGGACAACGGCGGATACCGTGCGCTACTACATGGAGCTGTCTTTGCTGGGACCGGAGCTTAAGGGGAACCGTTATTCTTTTGGAGAGAAGGAAGTCCGGGATTTCCAGGCCATCGCACAGCTGAAGCAGTGGGGCTTTGCGGTGAAGGAGATTCAATGTCTGTTCCGACATAAGGCGCAATCCGGCTGCGGGACAGCGGGGGTGCTCCGCTTCGCCCGTGACATACTGCAGGAACGTGTGCATGCCATCGACATCAGTATTGCGGAGCTGGGCAGGCAGCGGGAAGGGGTTCTGGAGAATCTGGCTGAGGTGGAGGCGGTGCTGGGGCGGATTTATCTTCGATAATTAATAAGTTGTTTAGCTTATTTTAAATTTGGAGTAAATGATAAATATAGCAATAATATAGAAAAATATGCTAAGATAGACCCATCTTGAATATGAGGTGGATAATATGATACATCAGATCAGCGGGGGTTCATCATCTCTCGAACTCTATGAGGATTACCTAGTAATTAAGCCAAGTAATGTACAGAAATTAGGAGGACAAACTCAAACAATTCCTCTGGATTCGGTAGTAACAATCAGTATAGTTAAACCTTTTCTAAAAGTACCTTATTTACAAGTCATTACACCGGGCCTGCAAACATCCAAAAAGGATAATCTTAAAGGGGCAAGCGCGAACGTTGTGCTGATTCAGCCTGGTAAAATGAAAACCGCCGAAAAAATTCGTGAATATATTGCAAGCTATAAATCCGGAAGAAGCAATCGCCAAGCTCCTCCTGCTCCGGCCGGATCGATCGATGATCTGAGACAGCTCGCTGAGCTTAGGGATTCAGGTATTATTACTACGGAAGAATTCGAAGCCAAGAAAAAACAGATTCTGGGGCTATAAATCCACCTTTAGTTAACAAGGTATCTTTGTCTAAACAAAGGTACCTTGTTTTTTTATGAGTCCAGTATAAAGAATTAGATGAAGTAGCCGTTTTCTGCTCCTCATTAATAAGCCCACTTACCCCCGCATCAACTTCATGCACACCTGGGGTTCCTCATCAACGCTTCTGCAGGGTTCACACACTTCAAATCCAAACTTGCGCACACTGGCTATTGATGCAGCATTGTGTGGATGGGTCAAGATATAAATACAATCTACGTTAAGATGCTCGAAGCAGAGCTTAATGAGTACAGGTAAGGCTTCCGACATATATCCCTGTCTCCAGTAATCTTTCCAGATATCATAGCCGATCTCGACTTGTTTCAGCTCACGATCCCAGTAATGATAGCCGCAGGTCCCGATAAATGCATCCGTTTCAATATCGAACATGCCGTAACGGTGATGGCCTTTTCCCTCTGGACTGGCGTAATGTTCAATGATTTCTATGGCTTCTTCATAGCTACAGGGCGGTTCGCTGAAATGTTTGCACATCTCCGGGTCTGAGAATTGTCTATACACTACATCAATATCCTCTACATTCAGCAAGCGGAAGTGCAGCCGCTCCGTCTTAAACGCTTCTGATAATTTCATAATTGCTCTCCTGTTCATAAAAAACCATTTATATACAATCATTATGGTTTTTTGCATCCACATTGTCTATGATAATTCATAAGACACTCATCCATCTTGAATATCATTACACGTAGTGTCCGGGAGAGTAGAATTTGGGCACCCGTCAGTGTGATGATGCTTTTTACTAGTTTTATAGTCGCTATTGCAGTCGAACTAAGTCACCGGAGGGATACACAAATGGAAAATGCTATTAGGGACATATTTGAACAGAAAGATATTATGCGTATTGCCGCAAGCCGCTATGAAATCAACCCTGATGAGTTAACTTACATAGGCGGGTTTCAGAACTTCGTGTACGAATACCAGCGGAGCGGTGAATTGTATATTCTAAGAATTACTCCAGGAATGCACCGGACTGCAGAGCAGGTTAGAGCAGAGCTGGACTGGATTATCTATCTAACCGGGAACGGAATCTCAGCGTCGGGTCCGATTCTTTCTGAGGATGGTAATTGGACTGAAGTTATAGAAACGCCGGAGATGTGTTTTATTGCCGCCTGCTTTGACAAAGCCCATGGCAACAGGATCGGCTATCCCGAATGCCTGAACGATAACGCCACCTATGAGGAGCTGGGCCGGATTACAGGGAAGATGCATGTGCTTGCCAAGCGGTATGACAATCCGGATGCCTCTGTGCGGCGGCATGACTGGAATCTCAATTATTATCTGCAAAATATCGATATTCTGCCCCCCTCGCACCATCACGTACGAGAGACTTATTACAGCATCACAGAGACCATCCATAAATTTCCGAAGGATAGAGAGGCTTACGGACTTATCCATGGGGATATGGGGTTCGGGAATTTCCATGTGAGTGATCAAGGCAAGATCACGTTATTCGATTTCGATGAGGCGCAGTACAGTTGGTTTGTAGAGGATATCGCCATTCAGCTATATTATCTGGTCTATGTATACGGCGGGGAAGAGGGCCGGGACCACCGTGAGGAACAGGCTCTCCGGTTTATGGATCATTTTATGAAGGGGTACAGCCGGGAGAACACCTTGGAGCCGTATTGGCTGAAGCAAATCCCTGTGTTCCTGAAGCTCAGAGAACTGATTGTTTACATCGGGGCATACCGGAATTTCGACGGTGACGAATCCTTCAGTTCATCAGATAATCAATGGTTCAAGGATTGGATCAGCGAAAGCAGAGAGCGGCTTGAGCATAACGAACCTATTGTTAATGTATGGTAAAAAGGCAGCGGTGGTGAAGCCTGGTACCAAGTTGTGGAACGGGCGGTGCAATATGAGGCTTTTGTGCAGACATACAAGACCTCTAACCGAACTGCGGTGATGAATAAATAATCATGATCTATTTATGAATCTGTAGAGAAACCGGGCTGCTACCGATGCAGTCCGGTTTTTTTGTATGTATTTTTGGCTGATAAGACCCATAATGCATAGTATCCTATAGGCCGGAAGCGTCATTAATCACAGAAAAGGAAAACGTTTACAATTATAATGTAAGCGTTATCTAAATGCTGTATACATTATTACGCAAAGGGAGGAAGAAGACTTGAGGTTACACAAGGTTTCCTTTAACATGCTAGTAATTATGGGTTTTAGCATTCAGTACGCATTAATGCATCTTTTTTCTGCAGGCGAGGTCCTTGCCATTTCATCGGCTGAGCTTATCATTTATATGGTGTTCACTTTTGCCGGGCTGGGCCGGTTCTTTCAGCGCAGAAGACAGGTTCTGAACGAGCAGGGCTGCGGGTCGGCCGGACTTTTTTTCAGCGTATTATGGACGGTTTCGCTCTGTTCACAGTTTCGGAAAGAGAATTACCCGGACGCACTGACAATCATTAATTCACTTGGCGTGTCTGCTGCCGGGCTGATCCTGATTACCGAAATTGTTATTTTATTTAAGGCTTGACATACATAAAGTGATCTGTACTGGAGGATGCGTAATCCGCCGGTGAAGGAGCTTCTTTCATTTTAGATGATAGGAGCTTTTTTTGATTTATTCAATTCCCGTGCGGGTGTCCCGGTTTACTGTATTAACAAACCGTTTGCCCCATTCACACAGCGGATCAAGAACCATCCTGATTGACCTTCCGCTGTCCGTCAGCTCATATACCACTTTTGGAGGCACTTCAGGGAATACGGTCCGGAGAATAAGCCCGTCTGCTTCAAGCTCTTTAAGCTGCTGGGTGAGCATTTTTTGGGTGACCGGTGACAGCGTGCGCAGGATTTCCCCGTTGCGCATTGCTCCTTGCTCGGCCAGCAGGCAGAGAATCGCTGTTTTCCACTTGCCGCCGATCCGCTCCAGGGTGGCTTCCGTAGGGTTGTGGTACTTTTTATGTGTCATAATCATCGATCTCCTTCAACGTACCCGATTGGTAACTATATTACGAAAAAGTGCGTACTTTTTTGTTTTGATTATAAAGGTTATATTCAATCGTGTCAGTACAACGCTAAATGTGGAGGTAATAATATATGGCTATGGGGACAAGAAATTCATGGGGAACAGGAATCGTCGGAGCAGGCGGATGGGGTGGAGTGGCTCATATTCCTGCGCTCGCAGCGCTTGAGGCATATGAGGTGAAGGCCGTAGTCGGCACACGATTAGAGAGTGCACAGGCGGCGGCTGAGCTCCACGGCATTGGCTCTTCCTATAGTAGTACATCGGAGATGGCCAAGCAGGACGGAATTGACGTAGTAGTGGTAACTGTAAAAGTACCCGAACATGACCGGCTGATCCGGGAAGCCCTGGATGCCGGTAAACATGTGTACAGTGAATGGCCGCTTGCCCGGACTACTGCGGAAGCGGAGGTGCTACTTGAACTTGCGGAAGAACGGGGAGTGAAGCATGTAGTGGGTCTTCAGGCACGGGGCAATCCAACTGTCCGCTACATCAGGGACTTGGTCGCTGAAGGTGCTATTGGCCGTGTATTAGCTGTGAATATAATGGTTAGTCTGCCTGTATTTCCGACCTCGAACGGAACAGTGGACCAGGCACATGTCTATCTGCTGGATGAAGCTAACGGGGCAGACCAGCTGACGATTGGTGCTGCACATGTGCTTGATGCAATTGAATATATGGTATCGCCGTTCGTTGAGGTGTCTGGTAAGCTGGATACGCAATACCCTGAAGTTCACGTACTGGAGACTGGTGAATCAGTGACCGCAAATGCACCGGATCACGTGCTCGTTAGCGGGAAACTGGCACAGAATGCACTTGTTTCGGCACAGTTCGTCAATGGTGGTGCCCCCGGATTTACGCTGAGGATCATCGGAACCGATGGTGAACTGGTCATCACTCCGCGGGATCAGCTGATGTTTCAGATGGACCGGCTGACGCTGCAGCTCGCCCGTCCTTCCGGTGAGACAGAGATGCTGGAAACGCCGGATGTGTATGCATCACAGGTACATCAGCTGCTCCCCGGTCCCGGATACAATGTAGCTCATCTCTACGCCCGATTGGCGCAGCGGCTTGACGGGGAAGAGGTGGAATTGCCTGATTTCACCCAGGCGGTCCGGTTGCATCGTCTGATGGATTCGATTCGTAAGGCAAGCGCCTCGGGTGTCCGTCAAGAAATAAGATAGTTTACTGATACTTACTGCCCGCTTTCTTGGCATTTCTCAGTCTGCCATTAAATTTCTGGTGTTCCGTCTGGTTTGTGCTATGATTTGAGATATGGTATTTTCTGAGAAAGAAGGGGCTCTTTATGATTACTTTTAAGAAAATTCTGCAGATCATTGGTCTTAGTGTTCTTGTAACGGGCGTTGTTCATCCCCCCGCTATGGAAGCAGCAGCTACTAGTACAGCACAGACCGCGAACTTACCGGCTATCCGTATCTATTTGAACAACTCGCAGATCACCTCTTCAGCAGGAGGAGCCACCCTAATGAATGGAACGGTGATGCTCTCGCTGGACATGCTATATGTCAGGGGGGCAACGGTCAGTTACGATGAACATTCGAAATTGATCACCATCGGGAATCTATTCACGAAGGGCAGCATGAAGATCGGGAGCCGCATTGCAATGGTGAACGGGAAGCAAATCACTTATTCCGCAGCCTTCCAGCAGGTGAATAAGCAGCTCTACATCCCACTGCGGTTCGTGAATGATGCCATTGGCGGCTCGCTGAAATGGAATGAGGACAGCCGGGAGGCGCTCATCAGTTATCCTGAATTTGTCGGTGACGGCCAGACCAGTAAAGACGCGTATTTCTTAAACGGGGTGAACGGCACTTTATATAAGCGGGATGCAGCAGGAGTGGTTCACTCTATGGGCGCCTCTGCAGCCAAGCTTGAACCTTATTATATTGCGGGTACACGGCTGACATCGGTGAAGATTTCAAAAGATGCGGATTTGGTGACGATTCAGAATTCGAGCGGTGAACCTTCGGTCAACCTTACGGTATTCAACCTTTTTGTCAAAAATGGGGCCATCCTGCGCCAATCCACTGCCCATTACTGGCAGTTCTCCCCTCTGGAGCTGAAGTCATATGGCGGTAACGCCGTTATGAACGATGGCCACACGGTCCGGCTGATTGCGCCGGATGCTTCCGTCCTGCAAGCCTGGAACGTATCGAAGCTGGCAGGTACGCCGGATCAAACCTACGCCATTGAAGCCATAGGTGAGAATTATCTGGTTGCCCGCTCCTCACAAGAAGGCTTCCTGACGTTAATTGATACCGGAGCTAACCGGGCAATCCTCCTCTACAAGGAATTCGGAATTGATCCGTTGGATATGACGGGATTTAAATACGATGGGATTGAGTTCGCAGGGAGTAATGATGATAAATCAGAATTGCGGTTCAAGTTTACAGGCAGTAAGAAGGAAAGTAAGACTTTTATGTACCGGTTGGGTGGGTTGTAATTGGGTTGGTCCATGGTTTGTTGAATGTACAAAAGTAAGAAACTTCTCCTTTGATTTGAAATGGTTAGGTTGTACTTCCATTTTACACAGGAGCGGTTTCTTTTTTTGTGCTTTTAAAAGATTGAAGATTCGCTTTCCGCTTAAACAGTCCGTTCGCGCAGCGTCCGCTCAAGTGCACACGTTAATCTTACCCTTTAACCTCCCGGTGATATTTAATTTTAACTAAATAAAATTTATATTGAAATATTATTTCAGTGATGTTATTCTTCACTTAGAGAGCGATTTCATAAACAGAAAAGGATGATGAGGAAATCATGTTAGAGCATTTGACAACAGAGACCCGCAATAAGAAAACAATGAACCTGGATGAATTAACTCCTCTTGAACTTCTGGAAGTGATGAATGAAGAAGATCACAAGGTCGCAAAGGCGGTTAAACAGGAAATTCCGCAAATTGCCAAAGCAGTAGAGGTGATTACAATGGCGATCAAACAAGGCGGACGCTTAATTTACATGGGGGCTGGAACAAGCGGGCGTATCGGCTTACTGGATGCTGTTGAATGTCCGCCAACCTTTGGAACAACACCAGAGGAGGTCATCGGGTTAATTGCCGGAGGAGAGAGGGCGTTCATCAAGGCGGTCGAAGGTGCAGAGGATAACGAACAATTAGGGGTGCAGGATCTACAGGATATCAAGCTGTCCGCCAAAGATGTAGTCGTTGGAATTGCTGCCAGCGGACGCACACCCTATGTTATCGGCGGATTAGAATATGCCAATTCTATAGGAACACCCACTGTAGCTGTGAGCTGCAACAAGGATTCAGCAATTGGTAAAATTGCCGGGATTGCAATTGAAGTCGTAAATGGGCCGGAAGTGTTAACCGGGTCAACACGTTTGAAAGCCGGCAGTTCGCAAAAGTTAATCTGCAACATGCTGTCAACAGCTTCGATGATCGGTACGGGAAAAGTGTATGGAAATTTAATGGTGGATGTACAGTTAACCAATGAAAAGCTTGTAGAACGTGCCAAACGGATTGTTATGGATGCGACAGATTGCGACGCTGAAACGGCGGAGAGTGTTCTGCAGCAGGCAGATCATAAACCGAAAATTGCCATTGTGATGATTCTTGCGGGGCTAACTAAAGAAGAAGCTGTGCAACGGCTGGAAGAATCACAAGGCTTCGTCCGTCAGGCGATTCAATAATAAGGTAAGAAGAAAGGGGCACAAGCATGAGTAAATATCATGATTTAGCGGTCAAAATACTAGGGGCTATCGGTGGCCGTGCGAATGTATCCTCTTATACCCATTGCATGACCCGTCTTCGAGTAACGGTTGTGGACCGCAGCCGGATCGCCGAAGCGGATTTGAAGCAAATCGACGGGGTTCTGGGTGTGGTGGATGATGAAACGTATCAAGTCATTCTCGGGCCAGGAGTTGTGACCAAGGTAGCTGAAGAATTCGGTAAAGTGTTGGAAAACAGCGGGCCTGAGGGCGATCCTTCAACTTCGGCTGAACAATTACAGGCTAAAGGCGCACATATGAAAGCGCAGCTTAAAAAGAAGAATGATACTCCGTTCAAAAACTTTTTACGGAAGATCGGAAATATTTTCATACCGCTTATCCCTGCGTTCGTTGGAGCCGGATTAATTGCAGGAATTGGCTCGATTCTAGCTAACAATATTACAGCAGGCAACTTAGACACTGCAACCTGGCAGCAGTATGTAACAATTTTAAATGTGATTAAAAACGCAATTTTCAGTTACCTGGTGATTTATGTCGGTATTAATGCCGCTAAAGAATTTGGAGCTACTCCTGCTCTCGGGGGAGTGATCGGCGGGGTAACGCTCTTAACAGGGGTTACAGCGGACCTGCCCATCTTTAATATATTTACGGGTGCGCCTTTAACGGCAGGACAAGGAGGAGTTATCGGCGTCCTCATCGCCGTATGGATTTTATCAATCGTCGAGAAATATTTGCGAAAAGTGATTCCTGATGCGGTTGATATTATCGTTACACCAACAATCGCCTTGCTGGTCGTGGGGCTGATTACTATATTTTTCATTATGCCATTCGCCGGATTTATTTCCAGTAATTTAATCGGAGCGATTAACTGGACGTTAGAAGTTGGCGGTGCATTCTCGGGATTTGTTCTAGGAGCAGCGTTCCTTCCGCTTGTTATGTTAGGACTGCATCAGGTATTGACGCCGATTCACATTGAGATGATCAATGATTCAGGGATGACACTGTTGCTTCCGATGCTGGCTATGGCTGGTGCGGGTCAGGTCGGGGCTTCAATTGCCTTATGGATTCGCTGCAAGAAGAATAAATCATTAACGAACATGATTAAAGGTGCGCTTCCGGTAGGTATTCTGGGAATCGGCGAGCCCTTAATTTACGGGGTTACCTTACCGCTGGGCCGGCCGTTCATTACAGCTTGTATTGGCGGTGGGATTGGTGGTGCGGTCATTGGTTTATTCGGCAACGTTGGAGCGATTGCCATTGGTCCTTCCGGGGTTGCGTTAATTCCCTTGATTGCGGGTGGATTATGGCTGAAATACGTAATAGGCTTAATTGCAGCTTACGCTGGCGGATTCATCGCCACTTATCTCTTCGGTACACCCAAAGAGGCTATGGCAGAACAGGATTAAGCGACCCTGAAATATTGAGGTGATTCCATTGCTCGGAATTTCGATTTTTGTGGCGGACCGCTCGTTAGAAGACAACGTTAGGTATATGGAAGAAATGAAGGCTGCAGGCTGTACGGAGATATTCACCTCTCTTCATATGCCGGAAGATGATATCGGACAATTGAAGGAGAAATTGCTGGAGATCGCAAACGCTGCCCGGCGGTTAGGAATGGACCTGATGGCGGATATTTCCGGAAAAGCATTGGAGAAATTTTCATTTCCCTTTCTACTGGAAGCTGGTGTTACAGGTTTGCGGATGGATTTTGGTTTTAGCGCCGTTGAAATTGCAGCCTACTCACACAAAATGAAAATCGCCTTAAATGCCAGTACCTTAACCCCGGAATTCCTGGCTGCCTTACAAGAGCATCACATTTGTCTAGACAATATTGAAGCCTGGCATAATTATTATCCCCGCCCGGAGACAGGTCTGGATAAAGAAGCATTTATAGCGAAGAACAGATGGCTGCAAGCGGAAGGTATTACGACGATGGCCTTTATTCCGGGAGACGGGCTAAAGAGAAAACCGTTATTTCAAAGCTTGCCTACCTTAGAGAAGCACAGGAATCAATCTTCTTTTCTAGCTTATCTGGAATTAGAGAAAGATTGTGCGGTGGACAAAATTTTCGTTGGCGATTTAACCCTATCAGAAGGGTCTCAGGTTCAATTTCAGCAGTATGAAGAAGGGATTATTTCTTTGCGGGTAATCCAAGAATTGCCTTATGCCCTATGGGATAAGGTCCACCTGAACCGCCTGGACGCTGCCCGTGATGTAGTTCGCTCAGAAACTGCCCGGACAGATCAGGAACGTTTTGTAATGACCCGAAGTATTGCGCCTATGCATACGTACAAGCGGCCTAGAGGAACGGTTACCGTCGATAATTATTTGTACGGCCGCTATGAACATGAGCTGCAGATCACATTAAGAGATCTGCCAGCACATGAAGCTGTTAATGTGATTGGTCATGTGATAGAAGAGGACCTTCCTCTTTTGGACTACGTCAGACAAGGCGGAAGGCGCTTTAGCTTCACAGCTGCTACTTAATGATTACTCCCCTCTATTTTGTTACAATAAGGAGAATAGACTGAGGAGAGGAGCTTAGAACTTGGCAGCAGGAAGTATGATTTCCCAAATTGAACTGGTATTGAATGAACTTCCGGAATCAGAAAAAAAAGTAGCGGAGTTCATTCTTGCCAATGCTAAAGAAGTGATGCATATGACCATACATGAGCTAGCAGCCAAAGCGGAGGCAAGCAGTGCGGCGGTTGTCCGTTTTTGCCGGTCACTGGGCATCGAGGGCTTCCCCGCTCTGAAGATCCGTTTATCCGCTGAAGTAGAGAACAAGAATTATGTGGGCTACTTTGATGTTGAATCCAATGAAACAGTGCATTCTATCATTGATAAAATGTTGTCCAATACCATATTGACCTTTCAGAACACGGCCAGTCAACTGGATGCGCAATCGATCGGGCAGGCCGTGAGCCTGTTACAACAGGCAGAGGTTATTTATGTTTATGGGATAGGCGCCTCTTTTATCATTGCAGAGGATGCAGCACAGAAATGGCTTCGGCTCGGCAAAAATGTATATGCTATTTCAGACCGTCATTTATTGGCCGCAGCCATGGCTACGAAATCAGAAAACGCCGTCTTCTGGGGAATTTCGTATAGCGGTGAGACGAGAGAGGTCATTCAATTAACAAAACGGGCCAAGGAGCAGGGGATCAAAACGATTAGCCTTACCCGTCCCGGAAATAACAAGCTTGCCCAGCTCGCGGATGTTTCTCTATTTACATCACGTGCACCGGAAGCCAAGCTTCGCAGTGCAGCAACAAGCTCGAGATTTGCCCAATTATTTGTACTCGATATTGTCTTTAGCGTATATGCCTCTGCCCAGCATGATTTAACTGTGGAACAGCTGGCGAAGACAAGGCAGATGATTGAAGTTTTGTATGATTAATGTTGAACCTCTCTATAGAAACTCCTGCTAATCGGATTAGCTGCACCGGCGGCCGGAAATAGTTGGATTTTCTCTGGTATAATATACAGTTCCGGCTGTTTCTGTTTAAACATTGCATATAAAAGAGGGCATCCAATCGGTAAACTCCGTATGGATGCCCTCTTTACTCTGAGCAGATAAGAATCAATAGGTTTCGCGCAATCCATTATCGTTATCTTTCCTGCTGAAACGGTCACATGGATTGGATAAGACAGAAATTATGTAGGATTTGAGCATTGTTCTTTCTAGATTTACAAATCCTGATAAACAATATTTATAAGTTCGATTTTCAAGGTTTGGATGGCTTCTTCCCGTGGCAGCATGATGAATTTGGATAAATATTCGATGTCTACCGAGAACAGGCTAAGAATATCCTCCATGGATGCTTTATCTCCGCTCTTCGCTTTTTTTACTGTCTCGACGAATGGATGAGATTTTCCTTCAAAATTTCCAGTCCCTTGCGCTTCCATTTGCTAACCCCCTGTTGAGTCATATGTAATTCGCCTGCAACCTCTTGCTCTGCCATCCCGTCTATTACCGTTTTTTTGATAATGTACCTGCATTTTTCCCAGGGGATCATTTCCAACAGCTCGTCGACGAATAACTCTGAAATTACCAGACTCTCAAAGCTGTTGTCATAAAGCTGATTCTCATAGAGCGGATTACTTTCCCGTATCAGTTGAATGCGAGTCTTATATTGGATTCTCCATGCTGAGCGTTTTAACAATTTTCTGCAGGTTTCAACTAGCTCGTCATCACAGGTAATCATGAATTTACCTCCCCATGTTCAGTTATACACTTTATAGACGGGTTCAGCAGAACCTGTTCCCCCAGGCCGGTTTTCACCATTCGCTGATCCTCTTATATAACAAGTAAAATATTCCATAGATTCCACAACTGACAAAAACATAAATTTACATGATTACTATTTTTCTGTCTAAAGTTGTAAAAATAATCTCTCCAATACCATGTATTTTGAGAAAAAGGGAGGCTTGTTTGTCGAAATTACATTTTTGGAGGCGCTGGCGATGAAGGATTATTTTACACCGGAGATTATCAATTCCATGCTTACTGTGCTGATTGTTCCGCTGTTTGGCCTGATGGCAAAAGCAATAATTGCTTATATCAAGCGTGAAATGGTCCGTCTGGAGCAAAAAATCGGCAGCGAGGCTGTAAACGGTCTGCTGGAGCGGGCGGCGGATGCCGTTGAATCCGCTGTAATTGCTGTGAATCAAACGTTCGTTGAGACGCTGAAGCAGCAAGGTGCTTTTGATGCTGCCGCGATGGAGAAATCTTTCCTTCTGGCAAAAGAGAAGGCGATTGTCATCTTGGGGGAGGCCGCCAAAGAGGAGCTGGGCCTTGTCATCGGAGACCTTGAAGCATGGATCGAAACGAAAATAGAAGTTTATGTGAACCGCAATAAACAGTTGTGAAATCCTGCCCGCAGTTCCCTTTGATTAGTAAAGGAGGGGCCAAGCTTCGCCATGATTAATACGCTTATCAAATAAAAAGTTAGGGGATGCATGATGAAACATTCAAAGAGGAAAATGAAGCATGTGCAGCAAGGACGGTTAGGCATTATCAGTAAATGGCTGTGTCTCTCACTCCTGATTCTGATGCTGGCGCCCGGCGCCGTATTCGGCTCAGCGAAAATGTTCCCGGACGGCTCTTCGGATCAGAGCGCAGGCAAAGCTTTTGCGGCAGTGTATGATGCTCCGCCTACCGTACAGCCGATTCAGAATAGATTAACAGTCAAAGAATCGGTCTACAATTCCGTATATGATTCGGTGTATGGGCTAGACCCTACTCTTGGAGTCATATTGCATCACGGTGCGTATCAGCTGAGTCTGCTTGCGGCCAGCGATGTACAGGGAACGATGGCCCCGGTGTCACCGCTGCTGCAGCAGATCAAGCTGTCACAGGCCTCGGGTGTTATTCCAGGGGGACGCGGATTTATGCTTCCGCAGGTCGTGGCTGTCAAGGATCTGGCGGGCAATCCGCTGGCAGGTGTTCCGGTTACATTCACCGTTTCGGAGGACAGCACAATCACAGCGGTTATGCGCGGGCTTAACAGCACTGGGATCACGGTTTTCTCGGATGCAAACGGATATGCCACAGCCGCTAACAACTACACAGGTTATGCTGGAGAAGGCTACCAGGTCTATTCTAAAAGCACTGGTGTCATTAAGACACTGGAGGTGAAAGCTACAGTCCCGGGTCTGCAGCCGGTTACCTTCAAGGTGGAGATCGGTTCCGTAGGCTCCAACCTGATCGACACCACTCCGCCTACGATTAAGGCCACAGCGAAGGTTGATGGTGGAACTCCGTACATTGCGGGAACCTGGACCAGTCATTCGGTGACGGTTCATTACACGGCGGAAGATACCTTATCCGGCATCAAATCACTGACCTCCGATCAGAGCTTCACAGCTGAGGGAGTCGGCATGACGGCAACGGGGAAGGCTGTTGACAGTGTCGCAACCAGTGATGAGGATAAGAACCATTATTCCATCGCGACCTTTGGGCCCATTAACATTGACAAAAGCGCTCCGGTTACAGCGATAACCGTGACGGGTGCCGAAGCCGGCAGCTGGAATCACGGGAAGGCAACGCTGCATTTTGCCGCAGAGGATCAATATTCCGGTGTGGACTCTATCTATTATAAGCTGGGTGAGAATGATGCCGTGAAAACTGCGGGTACAAGTGCCGGGCTTGAGATCGACGAGGAAGGAACAACTGCAGTCAGTTACTGGGCTGTGGATAAGACCGGGAATGCGGAAGCCGCCCGGACAGTGACCGTGAAAATTGACAAGAGCGGCCCGCTCATTGCCAGCATTCTAAGCCCGAAAGCGAATGATAAGGGCTGGAACAGTACGGATGTCACAGTCTCGCTCACCGCTTCAGATGCCAACTCGGGTGTTAAGGAGATCCATTATACACTGGGAGCAGACGGGGAAGAGAAGACTGTATCAGGAACAACCGCTTCGTTCGCCGTTCAGACGGAAGGAATTACACCTCTTACATTCTGGGCAGTGGATCAGGCAGGTAACAGTACACCTGTGCAGACAACGGAAGTGAAAATAGATAAAACCATTCCGGTAATCACCGTTCCGGCAGATATTACTATTGAGGCCAAGGCAGTACGTACTCCTGTCGATATTGGCAAAGCCTCCGTTCAGGATATTTCCATCCCGGATGTCATCCTGACAAACGATGCACCGGCGGATTATCCAATCGGTACGACAACTGTAAAGTGGACAGCTGTGGATCCGGTTGGCAATACTTCTTCACAGGTGCAGAAGATCACCGTAAAGGATACAACGAAACCAGTGCTCACTGTGCAGGGAGATATCGTAGTGGAAGCTACGGCTGTACAAACACCGTTTGTTGTTGGTGGAGCCTCGGCCGTTGATATCTTTCCGGTCATTGTGGTGAATGATGCGCCGAAGGAATTCCCTATAGGTCCAACTACGGTCACATGGACCGCGACAGATGCGAACAGCAACGTGATCACAGCTACACAGAAGGTAACAGTAGTCGATCGGATCAAGCCGGTGCTGACTGTGCCTGCGGGCATTACGAAAGAAGCTGTGGGCCGAAGAACAGCGGTAGCTGTTGGCACAGCAACCGCTACGGATATTTTCAAGGTAAGTATTACGAATAATGCGCCTGAAGACTATCCGGTAGGAACCACTAAGGTCAGCTGGGTGGCGAAAGATGAGAATGGCAATACCTCTACAGCAGATCAGACTATCGTGATTACCGATACAACCAAGCCTGAGCTGACGATTCCGAAGGATATTACAGTGGAAGCAACAGCCAAACGGACGAAGGTAGCTACCGGACAAGCCGAAGCCACTGATCTGTTCGATGTGCTTTTAACGAATGATGCTCCGGCTGACTATCCGGTAGGCACAACCCTGGTAACCTGGACAGCCAGAGACGAGCATGGAAATGTCTCGGAACAGGTGCAGAAGATCACGGTTACAGACAAGACAGCGCCACACCTGACAGTGCCCGGGGATATTACAGCAGAAGCCACTGCCATTAAGACACCGGTAGAGCTGGGGCAGGCGACGGCTACAGATATTTTCAAGGTTACGGTTACGAACAATGCACCAGACAGCTTTATCTTTGGGACCACGGTAGTTACCTGGACAGCTACCGATGAGAACGGCAACAGCACCAAGCTAACACAGACGGTAAAAATTGTAGATACAACGAAGCCGCTTGTCACGCTGCCAGGCAATAAAACGGCAGAAGCGACCGGAGAAAGAACGAAGGTGGACATCGGCCAGCCGGTGGTAACAGAAATATTCCCGGTGACAATCGCGAAGGATGCTCCGGCAGATTTCCCGCTTGGCACGACCAAGGTGACCTGGACCATAACAGATGAACATGGCAATGCAACTATAGGTACGCAAGAGATCAAGATCGTGGATACTACCAAGCCAGTCCTTACTGTACCTGAGAATATTACAGTAGAGGCGACAGCGGTCAGATCCATAGTTGATCTGGGCCAGCCCGTTGTCTTCGATCTATTCAAGACCACTGTCATTAACGATGCGCCGGATGATTTCCCTGTCGGCACAACCAGAGTGACTTGGATGGCTAGTGATCCAAGCGGTAATGTGGCGATTGGGACACAGGATGTGACGGTAGTGGATACGACCGCTCCTGAACTCCAGATCCCTGCAGATGTAGGAGTCGAGGCTACAGCAGTTAAAACTCCGGTAGTGATTGGAGAGGCAACAGCTACGGATATTTTTCCGGTTACAGTAACCAGCAATGCTCCCGAGGTCTATTCAGTGGGAACGACTGAAGTCATCTGGACCGCTAAGGATGCCAACGGTTTAGTAACTACAGGCAAGCAAAAAGTGACGGTAGCCGATACAACACTGCCAGTGCTGACAGTCCCTGAGGATATCAGCATCGAGGCTACAGCAGTTAGTACCCCTGTCAATATTGGCAAGGCTACGGCAACGGATCTGTTCCCGGTAACGGTTGTCAGTAATGGTCCTTCCAGTTATCCGCTAGGCAAAACAATTGTGACCTGGAAGGCGACCGATGCGAACGGGAACTTCAGTACCGGGACGCAAATTATTACCGTTGTGGACAATACCGCACCGGTAATAGCTGCAACGCCGGATATTACAATTGAAGCCACCGGACGTACAACTCCGGTTCAGCTCGGGGTGCCGGCAGCCACAGATATTTTCGGAGTCGCCTCAGTGACCAGCGATGCTCCGGCTTCATTCCCTCTGGGAGTGAAAGAGGTGACCTGGACGGCCAAGGACAAGAACGGCAATGTGTCCAACCGCAAGCAAAAGGTTACAGTAGTGGATACCACAAAGCCGGTGCTTAGTATTCCGGAGGATGTAACCGTAGAAGCTGCAGCGCTACACACACCGGTCGAAATTGGGACGGCAACAGCCACAGATTTATTCGAGGTTACGGTCAAGAGCGATGCCCCGGAGGCTTATCCGTTAGGTATCACAAAAGTGAACTGGACGGCCATAGATGAGAATGGCAATATCTCCACTGGGGTACAGATCATAACAGTGGTAGATACCACGAAACCAGTGCTCACTATGCCGGAAGATCTGACGGTGGAAGCCACCGCAGTGCAGACGCCTGTGGAGATCGGACTGGCGTCAGCAACGGATATTTATCCAGTTACGCTTACCAACAACGCCCCGGATGCCTATCCGCTCGGTGAAACGAAGGTCATCTGGACTGCTACCGATGCGAACGGCAATGTATCTGCCAAGGTGCAGACCATTACGGTTGTGGATACGACCTGCCCGCAGCTGAACGTGCCGGAAGATAGGATCGTAGAAGCTACAGCGGTGAAGACACCTGTGGGGATCGGGCAAGCAACCGCAACAGATATTTTCAAAGTTACGCTTGTAAACAACGCCCCGGATGCTTATCCGCTGGGCATAACTGAGATCACCTGGACTGCTACCGATGCGAACGGCAATGTATCTACCAAGGTACAGAAGATTAAGGTCGTAGATACGACCAGGCCGCAGCTGAACGTACCGGAAGACATGAGCGTAGAAGCTACAGCGGTTGAGACACTAGTGGAGATTGGACAAGCAACCGCAACAGATATTTTCAAAGTTACGGTTGAGAGCAATGCTCCGGCAACTTATCCGCTAGGTACTACGGAGGTTACCTGGACGGCAACAGATGAGAGCGGCAACGTGACTGCCTTTGTTCAAAAGATTACGGTAGTGGATACCACGAAGCCGACGCTTATTGTTCCTAAGGATCAGACCGTTGAGGCAACCGCAGTTCGGACCCCTATTGAAATAGGGCAAGCTGCGGCGGAGGATATCTTCCCTGTGACGGTTACATCGGATGCTCCTGCCGACTATCCGCTGGGAACGACGACAGTCAACTGGAAGGCCAAGGACGTAAATGGCAACGAAATTATAGTATTACAGCGAATTACCGTTGAGGATACGACTCAACCGGTGCTGAAGTTCAAAGGATCTCTGCATCTGACCAAGGAAGCAACCGCGCTGGCAACCCCGGTAGAGCTGGAAGTGCCAGAGGTGCTCGAGCTGTTCCCGGTTACGCTAACCACGGATGCTCCCGGTTTTGGTGAACAAGGTCCAATTACATCAGAGGATAGTATAACTGCGGAGTTCCCTCTTGGAATAACAAAGGTAACCTGGACAGCCAAAGATCACAGCGGGAATGCCATGATCGGCATTGTAACGGTGACCATAACGGATACGGTCAAGCCCGTGCTCAAGCTTCCGGCAGACATTACGTTAGAAGCAACGGCAGTGAAGACGCCGGTACAGATTGGGGAAGCTACAGCCACAGATATCTATGATGTGACCGTTACCAGCAACGCACCTGAGGATTATGCGCTGGGTACAACGGAGATTATATGGACGGCAAAGGATGCGAACGGCAATGTAAGCACAGGCGTGCAGAAGATTACTGTGGTGGACACGACGAAGCCGGTGCTGAAGCTGCCGGAAGATAAGACGGTGGAAGCAACCGCGCTGAGAACTCCGGTAGATACCGGTATAGCTACAGCTACGGATATTTTCGGGGTGACCGTGACCAGCAATGCTCCGGCGGATTATGAGCTGGGCACGACGGAAGTCACCTGGATCACAACGGATCCAAACGGCAATAGTACAACAAGCGTGCAGAAGATTACGGTGAAGGATACGACGAAGCCGGTGCTGAAGCTGCCGGCAGACAAGACGGTGGAAGCAGCCGCGCTGAAAACTCCGGTGGACATCGGGTTGGCAACGGCTACAGATATTTACGGGGTTACCGTGACCAGCAATGCTCCGGCGGATTATGCGCTGGGCACAACCGAAGTGATCTGGACGGCAACGGATGAGAACGGCAACAGTATCACTGGCGTGCAAAAGATTACGGTAGTAGATACCACGAAGCCGGTGCTGAAGCTGCCGGCAGACAAGACGGTGGAAGCAGCCGCACTGAAAACTCCGGTGGACATCGGGTTGGCAACGGCTACAGATATTTACGGGGTTACCGTGACCAGCAATGCTCCGGCGGATTATGCGCTGGGCACAACCGAAGTGATCTGGACGGCAACGGATGAGAACGGCAACAGTATCACTGGCGTGCAAAAGATTACGGTAGTAGATACCACGAAGCCGGTGCTGAAGCTGCCAGCAGACAAGACGGTGGAAGCAGCCGCACTGAAAACTCCGGTGGATATCGGCTTGGCAACAGGCACGGATATTTACGGGGTGACGGTGACCAGCAACGCTCCGGCGGATTATGCGCTGGGCATGACCGAAGTTATTTGGACGGCAACGGATGCCAATGGCAACGTGACTACAGATGTGCAGAAGATCACGGTGCAGGATACCACGAAGCCTGTGCTAGGGCTGCCGGAGGATAAAGTCGCCGAAGCCACTGCGCTAAAAACTCCGGTAGACATCGGCCTGGCGACGGGCACGGATATTTTCGGGGTGACGGTGACCAGCAATGCTCCGGCGGATTATGCGCTGGGCATGACAGAAGTGAAATGGACGGCAACGGATGCCAATGGTAACGTGACTACAGGCGTGCAGAAGATCACGGTGAAGGATACCACGAAGCCGGTGCTAAAGCTTCCGGCAGATAAGACGGTGGAAGCGACTGCGCTGAAAACTCCGGTAGACATCGGATTGGCAACGGCCACGGATATATTCGGGGTGACGGTGACCAGCAATGCTCCGGCGGATTATGCGCTGGGCATGACAGAAGTGAAATGGACGGCAACGGATGCCAATGGTAACGTGACTACAGGCGTGCAGAAGATCACGGTGAAGGATACCACGAAGCCGGTGCTGAAAGCACCAGCAGATATTGCTGTTCCAGCTCTCGGCACCAAAACTCCTGTAAACCTGGGCCAAGCGACAGCGACCGATATCTTCGGATTTACGCTGAAGAATGATGCTCCGGCAGACGGCTTCCCGTTCGGGAAAACAGCGGTCACTTGGACGGCCACGGATGTGAACGGCAATGTATCAACGGCGGTGCAATATGTAACCGTAACTCAGGTATTTAAGGTTCAATCGTATAACGCCAGCAGAAGCAGCGTATCGAATACGATTTTTCCGAGAATAACCTTTGAGAACACAAGCAGCAGCACCATTCAGCTCTCGAGCATCAAGCTTAGATACTACTACACGATAGATGGCGAGAAGTCCCAGAGCTTCTATACCGATTACTCCAGGGTATCGGGTAGTTCCGGCAGCAGAACCATTCAGTCCTATATTACAGGGAGCTTTCAAAAGACCGCTAGCAAAACCGGCAGTGATTATTACTTGGAAATCGGATTCTCCAGCAGTGCCGGAAGTCTGAAGCCGGGTGAAGAAGTGGAAATCCAATGCAGGTTCTGGAAAACCAATTATTCGAACTATACCCAGACGAATGACTATTCCTTCAATGCATCGGCAACAGGTTATACCGATACCAACAAAATTACGGCCTACTCCTCCGGCAATCTGATTGCAGGCATGGAACCGTAAGCGGGCAAGTGCAGCATTGCACGGCTTCCAGGCTGCCGCCGAAACACTGGCTGCAGCTTGGAGTTTATATTTTATTATCGAGAGATCAACCAGCTCCATTCCGGGGGTACTATATGCCAGACGACATGAATGAAATACTTCAACGGTTGACCCGCGTAGAAACAAAGCTCGACATCATGAACAGCGCAAGGGATATTGCACTGGAGGCTATGCAGAGCAGCAAATCAGCACATTTGCGTATGGATGAGATACGGGATGAACTGTCCAGACTGAAGCTCAGGCAAGGGGAGAACCAGCGTTGGCTGGTAGGAACCCTGATCAGCAGTGTGGGGATATGTATTGCCGCAGCCGGCCTCTTGATTAAAATATTAATCGGGTAGCAGAAGCAGCAGTGGATGATTGACGTGAAGAGGGAGAGGACATGGATGGCCAAAGGATTTGATTGTGCGGCTCCGCTGTCGAAGAAGTTGGCGAAGCAGTTCCGGGATGACGGTTATGTGTTCGCCTGCCGTTACCTCGTGCCCTCAGGCTGGAAAAGGCTTACGAGGACAGAGGCGGCGGCCATCAGCGCTGCCGGACTGCAGATCGTCTCTGTGTTTGAAACGACTGCCAGCCGTGCGCTGGGCGGACGCACCGCCGGTCTGACTGACGGGGTGATTGCCGCACAGACGGCGTTAGCGGTTGGGCAGCCTGCTGGAAGCCGGATCTACTTCGCTGTAGATTTCGACGCATCTGCCAAGCAGATGGATACGGTAATCCAATATATCAAGGCAGCGGGTGAGGCTGCCCGGAATTACCGCTCAGGTGTCTATGGAAGCGTGGCTGTTATTGAGGCTGCAATGGCAGCCAAGGCCTGCACCGGCTTCTGGCAGACCTACGCCTGGAGCAAAGGCCGGAAGGCAGAGGGGATTCACATTTATCAGTACGACAACGGCCCCAGAGGGCTGGGTCAGCCGGTCCACGGAGTGAATGTGGATCTGGATCTGTCCAGTGGAGATGTGGGCTGGTGGAACACGCTGCCTGCGGCTGGTCTACAGCCGGGCAATACAAACGGAGAGGAAAATGACTATATGCTGAACAAAGAGGATGCTAATAAGATCATCGCGTTCATTCAAGCTGCCTATATGGCTGCGGGCAGTGCAGAGTCCAGAAAAGAATTTCACCGTCTAGCCAACGAACTGCGCCAGGCTTCGGGACAAGCGGCAGATTCAAATATTCAATAATCAGCAGCTTCGGATTACAGCCACCCCCGGGTGGCTTTTTTGGCATTGGGTTTTTCAATAAATAATTCAATAGATGGATTTATTTGTGCCTCCGGCTGTAAAAAACGCTATGGATTTTACTTTATCTGTAGGATCGATTTTTTACAGAGGGGGGACTCCATTTGCAGACCCAAGCAACCGTGAGCAAGGACAAAGAGAAAACACCCGGCGGTCATAAACCATACAGCAATCCGCAGGTATTCGTACGGCCGGCAGCTGCGAAGCAACCGGACCCGGTTGAGATCATCAGGCGTGTTCGCCAGAATCCGTCTTCCTTAAGCCGTGAAGACAAACTGGCGCTTCAGCGTACCCTGGGCAACCGCGCCGTGGTTCAATTGTTATCCAGCCTGAAGGATAGCCGGAAGGCAGAGGGGAAGGAAGAGAAATCTGCCGGGACCACACCCGCTGAACAAGGGCAGGGAAGTCCGGAGAATTCGCAGGTTGACCGGGAGCCGGTTCTGCCGGAACCTGTTCAAGAGCAAAGACCGGCTCCGGCGCAAGCAGAGGTGCAGCAAGTCAGCCCAGAGCCAGAACCGAAGACGGAGGACAAGGCGGAATCGAATCATCAAACAGCGGGAAGTGATGTCTCCCAAGAGCGGGTTAAACCCTCAGCTGGAGGGACTTCTGCCGGAACTGGAGTCAGCAAGGGGAGATTAGCACCGGGTCAGCCGGACGGAAAAGCGAAGGCCGCTGCTCCCCGGCAGGTGGAGGCAAAGACGGCTCCGCAAGGGAAAGAAGCTGAAACAGAACAGCCTGCAGAAGCCAAGGTGGCTATGAATGCCAAGGAGGCGACAGCGCCGAAGGCCGATAAGGAAACGAAGCCCGCCAATGAAGCCAAAGAGGGCAAGGGAGAATCCACACAGAAGGGAGCTGCGAAGGAGCCTTCGCTGGGAGCGGCACTGGGCGCTTTGGCAGGGGAGGGGAAGGAAGAGCCGGCTAAGGCCAAGAAGGTGACCATCCACGGGGAAGATCCGGGGCAAATTCTAGATCAGCTGACACAGGTTCAGCCCACTGAGCTGGGGGATGCCTATGCCCAGGCTGTGAATGTATCCGCAGGAGCGTTCGCGAAGCAGAAGCAGAAGACCAAACAGGGGATGCCTGCAGTTCCTGCACCGACAGGGCTGAAGGGAAAAGTGCTGCAAGCCCGGAAAAAGCCGGGGATGCTGAAGCATGCTGTTCCGGAAGGGTTCAAAAGTGAACGCACCGGCGGAGCCGCGCTTGCGGGTAATCTGAACCAAATGAACATCGGATCTTCCGGCCCGGAAGGTAATCCTGAGGCCATTATGGGCGAAATCCGTTCTGCGGCGGCTCAGCCGCCGGGCATCAGCCTTACCGGCGAGGCAGATCCTTCCCAGCTTGAGGGCTTTAACCAGGAGGCCTCCCGCGAGGTGGGAGCAGCGAAGCAGGCCGAGATGGGTCAGATTAACCATCCCTTTGGTGAGAATGACATCTATCCCGAGCCGGACGGTTCCACGCTGAAGTCCTCAGCAGAGCTGCAAGGCGGAGCCGCACCCGCAGCCAAGAAGCTGCCGGTACTGGGATTGCCTGCGGATATGACTGCGGGTCTGAATCACAGCCTTGCGCCGGAAATGAAGAAGCAGCTTGGCTCCAAGCAGGCTGAATACAGCAAGGAAAAGGAGAAGTTCGACACCAAGGTACAGCTCTCCAAAGCAGACAGCCATGCGCAAATTCAGCAGGCGGAAGCCGATGCCAGGAACAAGCAGCTGAGCCAGCAGGCCGGGGCAAAGTCGGAAGTGGATAACCTCAGGGGCGAATGGAAAAGTGAGCTGGATGCAGCTGAAGCCGACTATGCCGGACAGGCCGGAGCGGCAGCACAGCAGAAAAAGGGCGAAATTAACAGCGTCCGGACGGAAAAAGAGCGTGAGGCACAGAAGAAGCAGTCCGAAGCTGAACGGGAAGCCACGCAGGCCTACAGCAAAGCCAAGAAGGAGGCAGACGGGAAGCACGAGGAGGAAAAGGCAAAGGAAGAGAAAAAAGGCGGCTTCCTGGGCTGGGTGAAGGACAAGCTTGAGGCGGTTGTCAATATAGTCAAGAAAGCGGTCAACTTCATTTTCGAGGGTCTTCGAAAAGCGGTCAAGTTTATTTTTGAAAAGGCCAAACAGGCGGTGCTGGGTATTATTGAACTGGGCCGCAAGCTGATTACCACCCTCATCAAGGGACTGGGTACGCTGCTTAAGAAGCTGGTATCGGTGGTATTTACCAAGTTCCCAGGCATAGCCGCCAAAATATGCAGTAAAATTGACGGAGTCGTCAACAAGGCCATTAAGGCCGTAAACCAGCTGGCACAGAAGCTCAAAACCAAAGTCACACAGGTCATGGATTTCCTGGCCGCCAAGGTGGACCAGGCTCTGGCTGCGGTGCAGAACTTCTATACCAAGCTGATCTCAACGTTAGGCAACCTGCTCATTGCTACTTTTCTGGATGTGCTCGCCCGGATCGGGGCGCTCGGCAAGGCAGCGAAGCGTTCCTTCAGCCACCTGGAAGGCAAGATGTGGGAGTATCTGCTCGGTGTAGACATCTCCAAGCCTATGGGGGCAGCAGCGGCAGAAGGCGGAGCTGTAGAGGAAGCGGGTCCGACTGCGGAAGAGAAGCTTACCGCAGAAGATATCGAGATGGAGTCGGTGGAAGAAGGCGAGATGGACCCTGCACTGGTGCAGGAAGCGAACCTTAAGGACGGGGAAACCAAGCAGCTCTCAGGCAGCCGCGACCCGGCTACGATGGACAGCATCATGGCAGAATTCGACACCGGAAAAGCAGAACAAAGTCTCGGCGGGAAAATTGCCGACGGTGCGAAGCTTCGTGCGAACAATGCGAAAATGTTGTTTGACCAGATTAAAGGATTTGTAATAAAATGGATGAAGAGTAACGGATTGAAGCTTTTGGCTGCAGTCATCGGTATATTGGCTGGAGTTGTAGTAGCGGAGATTGTTACCGGCGGAGCGATCACGGCGGCACTTCCGATGATTATCAACATGATCACCGTGTACCTGCAAGCGGATGCGATTAAGTCCGTCGCCGAGACTCTTGTCCAAGCCTCCGGTTATATCGGCACCTATCTGAGCCAGGGCTGGCAGAAGATGATTGAGCCTGCGGCCATTGCGCTCGCAACCGCGCTTGCGATGGGACTCGTTGAGCTGGCTATGGAGCTGGGCTTCAAGGCCATCGGAGCAGGGCTCAATAAGGCCGGAAAAGCTGCGAAGAAGGGGATCGGAGCCGCGGCTACGGGAGTCAAGAACGCAGCAGGTGCAGGAGCTAAGGGCATCAAGAGCTTGCTGAAATCCGGAGCCAAGCTTGCTTCCAAGAGCGGCAGCATGATGATCCGTAATGGTAAAATCGTGATCAAGAGCCTGCAAAAGGGGCTCATGAAGGGGGCCAAAAAGCTCCAGGGTCTGGTTGACCGGATTCTGCAGAAGTTCAAGTTCAAGAAGTTCAAGCTGGAGCGCAAGGGTAAGCATATCCGTCTATATGGCGAGGTTAATCCTTGGGTGCTGCTGGCTGACGGTACTATAGAAGAAGTAGAAAATCTCGATGGGAGAAAAGCAGGGATTAGTACTAAGGCTGAGTTGGACAAACTTAGCGGTTTGAATACTTCTGAGAGAATAGATGTTTATAATTCTGCAGTAGCTAAAAAAGACGGTAAAATTGATTTTGATAGTATTAACAGTACAGGGAATCTTCCAAGAGAAACGGTCAACAAGATTGACTATAGCAACATCAGAGCATACCGTGATGTCGATGTTGAGAAAATTCCGATTGAATACAGAGCGGATCCTAAACTTGTTTCAGAAATGAATTATAAAGGAAAAGGAAAGAGTGGAACAAATTCGGCAGGCTGGGAACGAGATGCTTCAAAACATTTTAATGAAATTCTAGAAAAATATCCTGAAGTTCTAAGCAAAGAGAATGTTGATAGAATTCAAGATGGATTAGTACCATTAGTAGACGATGAATTTATTAAACATTTTCCTCAATATAAAGATTATAAAGGTGATAAGCTTATTCATCATCATATTGGTGGAGGCGGACAAGCCGCAGCTGTTCCGCAATCGTTGCATAAAGGGTTTGGTGGTATACACAATTTTGAGAAAATGAATAATATAAGAGGTAATGACCCTTTGTCTGAAATTGGTAGAGTATTTACATCTGGTTCACAGTCAACATCAACTCGGAAATTGCCAAAAAAGAGGAAATGAAAATATAATAAGCCTAGCGGAGGTGCATAAATGATTACAGCAAAAGATTTTTTGGATAAATGGAAAAAGGAAACCTATGGGCTAGTTAGCTTTGATGAAAAAATTATAGAGTTGTTTTCATTATCAAGGGAAACTAAGGATTTTTTGAGTAAAGCAGGTTTGCCAGACTCCTCTCCCCCATTTCTAACTTTCGAATCTTCTGCTAACGGTGGTGGAGTAAGGTTGACTGAAAAATATGAGAATGCTGAAGAAGAATATTCAAAGTTCATATATGTTGGATTTACTGGTAACGGAGATCCTATATGTATCGATGAGGAGAACGACGAGGTTTTATATTTTGATAATGAAAACGATAATGAGGAGATATTTATAAATTCCTCGATTTCGCAGTTGGCAGAATCAATGATTGCATATGTTGATTTTATTGAAAAGATAAAAGATGTAAATGGGAAAAAGGCATTTCTTGAAAGAAATGCAACACAAGATTTGTTAGCTTGGATTGCTAACAGACTTGAGAAAATAGATTCTGATTCGCTTATTCAAGGAAGTTTCTGGGAAGAAGAATTGAGCAATTACAATAAACTGTGATAAATGCTTTGAACCACCAATTATATCAACATAATACTTATGAGAATTAAATAGTATTTATTCAAAAACCTTGTTGGCTAATAACTTTCAAGGTTTTTCTATTCTCTAAAAGCCTAACTGGTTTTGCTGGGTATTACTAAACAGGACCGCAAAGTGATCAATAATCAAATCAAAGGGCTGGGCGCGCTGCTTAAAAAAAGCTGGTGTCGGTTGTATTTGCCAAGTTCCCTGGCATAACCGCCAAAATATGCAGCGAAAAATTTGACGGAGTCGTCGACAAGGCTATTGATCAGCTGGCGCGCAAACTTGTTTGACCAGATTAAATCATTTGTAATAAAATGGATGAAGAGTAACGGATTGAAGCTTTTGGCTGCAGTCATCGGTATATTGGCTGGAGTTGTAGTAGCGGAGATTGTTACCGGCGGAGCGATCACGGCGGCACTTCCGATGATTATCAACATGATCACCGTGTACCTGCAAGCAGATGCGATTAAGTCCGTCGCCGAGACTCTTGTCCAAGCCTCCGGTTATATCGGCACCTATCTGAGCCAGGGCTGGCAGAAGATGATTGAGCCTGCGGCCATTGCGCTCGCAACCGCGCTTGCGATGGGACTCGTTGAGCTGGCTATGGAGCTGGGCTTCAAGGCCATCGGAGCAGGGCTCAATAAGGCCGGAAAAGCTGCGAAGAAGGGGATCGGAGCCGCGGCTACGGGAGTCAAGAACGCAGCAGGTGCAGGAGCTAAGGGCATCAAGAGCTTGCTGAAATCCGGAGCCAAGCTTGCTTCCAAGAGCGGCAGCATGATTATCCGTAATGGTAAAATCGTGATCAAGAGCCTGCAAAAGGGGCTCATGAAGGGGGCCAAAAAGCTCCAGGGTCTGGTTGACAGGATTCTGCAGAAGTTCAAGAAGTTCAAGCTGGAGCGCAAGGGTAAGCATATCCGTCTATATGGCGAGGTTAATCCTTGGGTGCTGCTGATCGACGGAAAGATGAAGGACGTCGACCAACAAAAGTTGAAGCAGCTTGAAGATGCTGGAAAGAAACCTATCAGACTCAGCGATGCCGAATATAGTGAACTTAAAAAACTAAAAGAAGAAGAGCTGAAAACTATCTCCAAGATGGCAGATGGAGATAAAAGTAAGATTAATTTTGAAAACTTAAAAGAAACTAATTTTATATTATTTAATAAAACACATGAAGAAGCTCTACCAAGACCAAGAGGAAGGGGACCGAATGGCGGTAAACTGGAATCACATCATGGCTTACAAGGATTATGGGCAAAAGAGAACCTAGAGCAGTATGGCTATAAGTATAACAAAGCGCCCACAGTAACTATAGAAACCAATAAAAAATTACCGCATACTGAGATCACAAATAGACAAAATGAGAGAAGAGATGCAAGAGTTGCTGAAAAACTGGGAAAGTGGAGCACAACTCTGCAACAAGAGCTGCAAAATACTTTAAAGGATTTTAAAGCTGCGGGATTCACTAGAGAAACAATAGAAAAGGTAATGGAACAGCAATATAAAATGTTGGAAAAGCTTAAAGTACCTTTCGAAAGGATTGATCTAGATGAGTATTTTTGAGGAAATAAGTTCAATGTATTCAATAGATAGCAGAGAATCTCCTGCAGAAAAGGAAGAAATCAGCAAACTTCTTAATTATTCCACTATTGAGGTTCCTTTTGACTATATTGAATTTATAAGTATCGCTACCGAAGTAGAAATTAAAGTGAAAGAAAAAATGTATATCCGAATATGGGGTCCGGTGGATTGCATTGAGATGAACGAAGCTTATCATATACAAAAATATATTCCAAGATCACTTGCGATCGGAGATGATGAAGGAGGTAATGTGATTATATATTTGGAAGGAGAAGGTGGTTTGGGTTTGTATATGGTAGGGTTTGGTGACTTGGATATTAATGATGCTGTGAAAGTAGCACCTACCCTTAGAGATCTTCTAGTAGACAATATTGGTATTGAAGTGATAATGAGCGGATATGTGTAACACCGAGTCTTCAGATAAAATAAGTATTTTCAAAAAGATAGTTAATAAACAGGCCAGTCCGGAGCATAATCATCGGACTAGCCTGTTTTATCTTCCTTTTCTTCTTGAAATCCCTTCCCAAAACGCATTTTAAATATGAACGAGAAAATATAGAGCAGGTGCAGGAGCTAAGGGCATCAAGAGCTTGCTGAAATCCGGAGCCAAGCTTGCTTCCAAGAGCGGCAGCATGATTATACGTAATGGTAAAATCGTGATCAAGAGCCTGCAAAAGGGGTTCATGAAGGGGGCCAAAAAGCTCCAGGGTCTGGTTGACCGGATTCTGCAGAAGTTCAAGTTCAAGAAGTTCAAGCTGGTGCGCAAGGGTAAGCATATCCGTCTATATGGCGAGGTTAATCCTTGGGTGCTGCTGATTGACGGAAAGATGAAGGACGTCAATGAGAAACAATTGGAGAAGCTTGAGCTTAAAGGGAAGAAACCGATTTCTTTAAGTGATGCAGAGTATGAAAAAATCAGTACACTGAAAAATAAAGAGCGAGCATATATCGCTAAGAATGCAGACGGAGATAAGAGTAAGATAAATTTTGATGATCTTCAGGATCTAGAGAATCCACTAACTAGGTTGCCAAGAACGAATGGAAAATGGGAAGGAGAACCGGGTAATGGAAAATGGTATTCTGATAACAGTGATGCTTTAAGCGTTACTGGTGGCAGCCCAGTGGAATTTAACAACAATAGACCTGTTTTTTCTCCTTGGTCTAGAGGAAAGTTGAAGTTTAAGCCAGGACAACTTGATGGTTCAGATAATGATTTCAAATTAGTATATGAAAGCCTTATGAAAAGCAAAGGTTTCAGTAGTGGAACCCAGGCTAAAAACTGGTTGAGAAAAGAAGGCTTGACTCCCCATCATTTGGATCACGATACTATTGAATTGATACCTACCAAACTGCATAAGCATATTCCACACGTAGGTTCAGCATCAGATTTAAGAGGAGGTTACTAAATTGGAAAGCAGCATTAGAAACGAAATAATTAATTTACTAACTAAATTAGGTGTCGAAAAGTCTAGTATTATTACTGATAATTCAAGAAGTCAAGCTTTATTAGAGTTTGAGAAGAGGTATGCTTTCACTTTTCCAGAAGAGTATAAAGAATTTCTGTTGAGTTTCGATGAAGTGTTTTTTGACAATATGATAGTTTTCAAACCTGTTGAAGCATCACCATTGACTAAAAGTGATGGACAACAATACTTTGATGGTTTCTATGGACTCGATGGCCTCTCCGAACAAATAGAGAGTTATGAGGAAAGGATACCCCATAATTTAATCCCTATTGGTGAATGTCCAGGTGGGAATTTAATTTGCTTAGGAGTAAAGGACGCTACAATTGGTAAGATTTATTTCTGGAACCATGAAAATGAATTTACGGCTAAATTAATTCTTGGAAAAGATTCAGGAATAAATGATATAGACAATTATTGGGATAATATGTATTGTGCGGCAAATGGATTTATAGAATTTTTGATTAATATGAATATCAGTCAGGATACTATTGAAAGTGGAGATATTGGGGATGTAGAAATATGGTTAGATGATGATTTACTAAAAGATTAGTCGGTAGATTCCATTAACGGTTAGTCGTACCAGCTAACCGTTAATATGTATTTTGGCTACTTAATTATGCGCTGTTGATAAAATAAGGATGGTGTTCAAAAAATATTGTAGGAAAATGATATTTTAACTATCCTTACGAAGGAAAGACACTTCGAATTATACGGTTCGGATGCTAACATTGGGCAGGATAGTTTTAGTTGATTTTATTGAAAAGATAAAAGATGTAAATGGAAAAAAGGCATTTCTTGAAAGAAATGCAACAAAAGATTCGTTATCTTGGATTGCTAACATATATGAGAAGATAGATTCTGATTCGCTTATTCAAGGAAGTTTCTGGGAAGAAGAATTGAGCAACTACAATAAACAGTGATTAATGCTTGAACCTCAATTGAATCAAGATAATACTTATGGATTAAATAGTATTTATTCTAAAAACCTTGTTGGTTAATAACTTTCAAGGTTTTTTATTTTCTAAAAAGCCAAACAGGCCGTGCTGGGTATTATTGAACTGGGCCGCAAGCTGATTACCACCCTGATCAAGGGGCTGGGTGCGCTGCTTAAAAAGCTGGTGTCGGTTGTCTTTGCCAAGTTCCCTGGTATAGCCGCCAAAATATGCAGCAAAATTGACGGAGTCGTCGACAAGGCCATTAAGGCCGTCAATCAACTGGCGCAAAAGCTCAAAACAAAAGTCACTCAGGTCATGGACTTCCTGGCCGCCAAGGTGGATCAGGCACTGGCAGCGGTACAGAACTTCTATACCAAGCTGATCTCCACGTTAGGCAACCTGTTCATTGCCACTTTTCTTGATGTGCTTGCCCGGATTGGGGCGCTCGGCAAGGCGGCGAAGCGTTCGCTCAGCCACCTGGAAGGCAAGATGTGGGAATATCTGCTCGGTGTAGACATCTCCAAGCCTATGGGGGCCGCAGCGGCAGAAGGCGAAGCGGTAGAAGAAGCGGGTCCGGCTGCAGAAGAGAAGCTTACCGCAGAAGATATCGAGATGGAGTCGGTGGAAGAAGGCGAGATGGACCCGGCGCTGGTGCAGGAAGCGAATCTCAAGGACGGGGAAACCAAGGAGCTCTCAGGCAGCCGCGACCCGGCTACGATGGACAGCATCCTGGCAGAATTCGACACCGGAAAAGAGAATCAAAGCCTTGGCGGGAAAATTGCCGACGGTGCGAAGCTTCGTGCGAACAATGCGAAAATGTTGTTTGACCAGATTAAATCATTTGTAATAAAATGGATGAAGGCCCATGGATTACAGCTCCTGGCAGCCGTAGCGGGAATATTGGTTACCGTTGGCGCTGCTCTAGTCATCACTGGTGGATCTATTTCCGTTCTGATTGGCCCCATTATTAATGCGATCACTGTTCTGATGGAAGCTCAGGCCATTGTTTCTGTCGCGCAGACCTTAGCGCAAGCCTCCGTGCAGGTGGGCACTTACCTGGTTCAGGGCTGGCAGAAGATGATTGAACCTGCTGCTATCGCACTGGCAACGGCCATGGCTATGGGGTTGGTCGAGCTAGCCATGGCGCTTGGGATGAAGGGACTTGGCAAAGGGCTCAATAAGGCGGGCACAGCCCTTAAGAAGGGCAGCACCTCAACAGCCAAAAAAGGTGTGAAGGCAGCAGCCGGAGCAGGAACCAAGGGCATCAAGGGCCTTTTGAAAAGCGGAGCCAACCTGGTCTCCAAGACCGGCAGCATGATTATCCGTAATGGTAAAATCGTGATCAAGAGCCTGAAGAAAGGGCTCATGAAGGGGGCCAAAAAGCTCCAGGATCTGGTTGGCCGGATTCTGCAGAAGTTCAAGTTTAAGAAGTTCAAGCTGGTGCGCAAAGGTAAGCATATCCGTCTATACGGCGAGGTTAATCCTTGGGTGCTGCTGGCTGACGGTACTATAGAAGAAGTAGAAAATCTCGATGGAAGAAAAGCAGGAATTAGTACTCAGGCTGAGTATGACAAAATCAAGAGCTTGAAGGCTTCTGAGAGAAAAGAAGTCTACAATAAAGCAGTAGCAAAAGAAGACGGTAAAATTGATTTTGATAGTATTGCGGACACGGTTAAAGATAAACCTCAAAAACCAAAAAAACATCAAGCAGAGAAGATAAGCACTCTTCAATCTGGTAATGGACCTTATTCACATATTCAAGATTCCAAGTATGTAGGTTCTGGGAAGGATTTTACTCCGGCTCAAAAGAAAAAGATAATTGAAGAGAATATGAAAAAAAATGGAGGCGTTGTTAAGTCTGATGATACAAGCGAATTACTAACCAAACCCCAAAAAAGCAAGAAAGGCGTTACACCTGATCCTAATGAATGGCAAATAGATCATATTATTCCAAGGGATAAAGGTGGCTCTAACAGTTATAGTAATGCTCAAGTTTTATCTAGAAAAGCAAATAGAGAAAAATCCAATAAATTACCCTAAGACTTTTGATAAACTTAGAAAGACAATACCAACAACTTAACCGAAAAGGAGAAACATAATGAAACCATTAATATTAAATAATCAATTAAATAAAAGCATTCTATGGAGAGGTTGTATACTTGCATCTATAGCTCATGCAATAATGGTTGCTCACTATCCAGAATTATCATACGAGCATTCATGGGATGGAGAAAACTATAGTGTTGTTGATGGTTCGGGAGGAAGAGGCACTATTTCCTTCATAGATAAATATTTAGTTGGGGCATTTCGAAATGACAACGTTACACGAACAGATATCTCTAAAGCAATTGATTTTTTTATAGATGCACCAAAGGAAGTTCTTGAGATAGCTAAAAATGAAACTTTAGAATACCTTCTTAAAGAAGGTGAAAATGGTACAGCCTTCCCATCTATTACAACTGCATTTTGGGGTGATAATGATACATTTACTTCAATTGATAATATTGTCAAACTAGTTCAATGTGGTGGTTATTTAATAGAAAGGCAGTTAATGAAGAGTGACTATGCAATTGAATCTTGGCGAGATTATTATGAGATGACTTCTGAGCAGGTTGAATTGCTAATCGCCATATATGATAGAAAAGTTAATAATCCTGATGAAAAAATCACGTTAACAATAAGGGAGATTGAAATAATTGGAGCAGAAGATTCCGAAGGTCTGAGTGAAAGTATGGCTTCATTTGAGGAAATCGGAGTATACTGGACATAATAAACTGGTCATATTACTTTCCATTCCTAAAATATATTATTACTAATAATACGTATAAAAAAACAGGTTAATTATGGTAAGTTCTCCCACTGTAATTGATCTGTTTTTTTGTTATAATCGTTTTCTTGCGGTTTTTTAAAATTTAATCACAACTGAAAAATGCACACTCCACGTGCTTTCATTTTCAGCTATCCTTCTGACAAAAAACTCCCGTAAATCATTTCACCCAGTTGTAATCCCCCTCCCCAAACTTACTTTATATATGAACGAGAAAATATAGAGTGAGGACATAACTGCCGATGAAATTCAAAAAATTGGCCAGAACCTTTCGACAGGAACCGCCGGAAACGAAGTGTGCGGAACACGGAGTTGTAACTGCTCCGGATCAATTGAGGTCTGCCACTGATTTAAGCCATGCAGCATGTTCAATTGCTGCTCCTGAGCTGGCAGACGCAGCAGCATCTGCTCATTCCGGTGGCGAACCAGCGACGGCCTGTACTCCTGCTCCCGAACCCGGGCGCAGCGAAGCTGCTCCGCCCTACAGCTCCAACCACGAGCATCTGGCAGATGAGCTGCAGCTGCTGGAGCTCCGGCTTAAGCTAAGGCTGCTTGAGGCACCGCAGCATGGTGCAGAGCTGGCGCTGGTAGACGAAGAGATCCGAAGTCTGCTGGATGTCCAGCCTGAGGATGAGCGCTACCTCAATCTCCTGACAGCGGAAATCGCTCATCTGGAACGGCAAATTGCTGCCCGGCTGGAGGCCAGCTACGGGCTATCTTCCGGGCAGCCGCCCGGTGAGGGTCCCCGGCTGATGCTCCCGCAGGTGGCTTCCGCGCTCAAGCTGTCGGGACTGGAGGTAAGCATACTTGTCGCTTGTCTTGCACTTGAACTGGACCGGAAGTATGAACGTATCTACGCCTACCTGCAGAATGATATGTCGGATAAGCGCCTTTCGGTAGATCTTGTCCTGCAATTATTCACCGGGACGGAGGAAGAGCGGCTTAGTGCCCGCCTGCTGTTCGATGCAAATTCACCGCTCATGAAGTTTCTGCTGGAGCGGTCAGGGGATTACGGCGACTGCCGCATTCCGCTGATCGCCCGGCCGCTGAAGCTGGAGGACTGGGCGGTGAATCTGCTGCTTGGTTATGAGGTATTGGACGAGCGCTTGACGAAGGCGGCGAGCCTGAGCCTTGTGCCGCTTCCGCTGCAGACTGGCTTTCCGGCAGAGCTGGAGCACAGGCTGCTGCGGTTTGTGAAGTATTACAGCAGCGGGGAGCCGCGTAGCCCCAGCAGCCTGCTGTACTGCAGCGGCCCGGATGAAGCCGGGAAACTAAGCGGCATCCGTGGGGTCTGCGGCAAGCTGGGGACCTCTGTACTGGTTGCCGACATGGGCAAGCTGCTGCTTCCTGAGGTGAATTTCAGCGACATGCTGAGACTGCTTGGACGGCATGCGTTGCTGCATAATGCGGCTCTTTGCTTCACCGGCTTCGACAGTGCAGTGACAGAGGATGACCGTTATAGCCTTCAGGTCCGGCTTTTGGTAGATATGCTGGCAGCCTGTTCGCCTCTGACGTTTATCCTTGGAGAAGCGCAGTGGGGGATCAGCTTGACCGGGGTTCCACTGAATTTCATGCCCTTCGACTTGCCCTTTCCGGATGCATCCGCCCGGAAGACGGCATGGACTGCCCTGGGGCAGGACTACAGGCTGTCTCCGCAGATTGAGCTGGATGACTTCAGCGGAAGCTTCCGTTTCACTTCCAGTCAAATCCGGGATGCGCTGAACGGCGGCGAGAATATCGCCGTCTGGAATGGTTCCAGGGAGGTTGAGATTAGCGCCAAGGACCTGTACCAAGCGTGTTACTTCCAGTCCAGCCGCAAGATTCAGGCGCTGGCGACGAAGATCCGGGCCATGTATACCTGGGACATGCTGGTGCTTCCCGGCGAGCAGCTGAGCCAGCTTGAGGAAATCTGCCGTCAGGTGAAATACCGGGCGCTGGTCTATGGGGAATGGGGCTTTGCCGGACGGCTGTCCCTTGGCAGAGGGCTGAACATCCTGTTCTCCGGGCCGCCCGGCTCCGGGAAGACAATGGCAGCTGAGGTCATTGCGACAGAGCTGAATCTGGAAATCTACAAGATCGATGTCTCGCAGATTGTGAGCAAGTATATCGGGGAGACCGAGAAGAATCTGTCGCGGATTTTTGACGAAGCGGAGACCTCGAACGCCATTCTCTTCTTCGATGAAGCGGATGCCTTGTTCGGCAAACGCTCAGAGGTCAAGGATGCGCATGACCGGTATGCGAATGTGGAGATCAGCTATCTGCTGCAGAAGATGGAGGAATATACGGGGATCGTCATTCTGGCGACCAATCTGAATCAGAATCTGGACGATGCCTTTGCACGCAGACTGCATTTCAAGCTGGAATTCCCGTTTCCGGAGAAGCAGCAGCGCGGACTCATCTGGCGGGGGATGTTCCCGGGGGGCGCGCCGCTTGCTCCGGATGTGGATTACGATTTCATGGCGGAGAAGTTCATTCTCGCCGGCGGCAACATCAAGAACATTGCCTTGAATGCGGCCTTTTATGCTGCGCACGAGGGCTGTTCCATTGGGATGAAGCAGATTATGCTGGCTGCCAAGCGGGAATATCTCAAGCTGGGCAAAACTTTTTTGCAGTCGGATTATGCTCCCTACCACACACTGATTGAGGTGAAATAGGCATGGCCGTGGATACCGGTACGGTAATAAGAGATGTCAGCACCAGCCTGAAGACGCTGTTGAAGGCAAATGTGCCTGAGCTGAACGACGACAGCTTCATCAGCTTCGGCTCACCCAGCGACATTGACAGCTCAACGATGAAGCTCTCGATGTGCTTGTATTATTTGAGCCATAGCCCGAGCATGCGCAACAGTGAGAAGGAAGAGATCGGCGGCACGAACGAGTTCCTGTATCCGCCGGCTTATCTGGATTTGTACTATCTGCTCACACCGTATGCCAAGGACAGGGAAACGGAGCAGCTTATTCTGGGCAGAATCTTTCAGCTGTTCCATGAGCATCCGGTGCTCAGCGGCACTGACCTGAAGGGCAATCTCGCCGAATGCGGCAACGAGAAGATCCGGATCTCCTACAACAATCTGACGATTCAGGATATCAAGCAGCTGTGGGAGGTTTTTCCGGGAAAGCCTGCGAAGGTGAGCCTGTCCTATCTGGTGTCACCGGTAAGACTGCCGGCGGATAAGACGATCATGATTCCAAGGGTTGAAGTTAAGGAGCTGGGGATTCATCCCATGTAGACAGACTGGCCCTGACTTCTTCTTTGAAAGGAGTGATTCATGGAGGGAAATCGTTGCAAGGCACCCATAACCGCGGATGATCCGCAAAACCCGGCTGCTGCTTCCATTGAAGCAGAAGCTAACAAAACTTAAGTGAATGCTTCCGAAGCGAGTTTTGTACGAAGCATGTCACAGAAGCAGAAGCTAACAAAACTTTTAGGAGGGTAAGAGATGGCAAATTATTTATCGCCAGGCGTGTACGTAGAGGAAGTCTCAAGCGGTGTCAAGCCGATTGCCGGTGTAGGCACATCTGTAGGGGCGTTCGTGGGGATCGCAGAGAAAGGCGTGATCGGCAAAGCGGTACTCGTCACAAACTGGAGCCAATTCGTCAATGAATTCGGCCAATTTATCCCGAATGGCTATCTGGCTTATGCCGTGTACAGCTTTTTCGCGGAAGGAGGAACCTCCTGCTACGTGGTAAGAGCCGCTTCCAACGATATCCGGCCTGCATCGCTTACAGTCAGAGATACAGATAACCTGGATCTCTTCAAGGTGATTGCACGCTCGGAAGGGGATTGGGGTAACCGGATCTCTGTGAAGATCAGCCCGTCCTCCAATAAGCAGCAGTTTGGCTTCAAGATGGTGGTCCAGTATATGCTGGACAGCGATTTTGATGATGAATACACCGGGGAAGACGAGGACGGCAAAATCGTCGAAATCTTCGATAATATGCTGCTGATCAATTTCGAGGAGAAGGTGAATCAGGTTTCCGCGTTTGTCAGCGTGAAGCCGCTGGTCGATCTGACCATTCTCGAAAATATGGAAAAGACACCAGCCTTCAATGAAACAGCCCTGTCGCTCGGCGGCGGTGTGAACGGGATGTCTCCGATTGATTTCCTGGGCGACTCGGTCACCCGGGCGGGCATCCATGCCTTTGATACGATTGACGGCATCAACATTGTGGCTGCGCCGGACCTTGCGGATATGGCCTACAGCCGGGGCACGATTCTGGACATGCTGAACTACTGCAAGCTGAGAAAAGACTGTATCTTCATCGTTGACCCTCCGCATGGGCTGAACCCGCAGGAGGTCAAGGATTTCAAGGAAGGCGCAGGCGAATACTCGGGGAATTCGTTCAACACCTCTTATGGAGCCCTCTATTATCCATGGGTCTACATTAACGATCCGCTCACAGGCAAGCAGAAGCTTGTTCCGCCGTCAGGCGCTATCGCCGGTACGTATGCTTACGTCGATTCCATGCGCGGTGTCCACAAAGCACCGGCAGGCACCACGGACGGCTATCTGGATTCCGTAGTCGGCATTGAGAAGATCATCACCAAAGCGGAGCAGGGACTGCTCAATCCGGACGGTATCAACGTCATCCGCTCCCTGCCGGAAGGCATTTGCGTCTGGGGGGCCAGAACGCTGTCCTCCGATTCCGAATGGAATTACGTCAACGTCCGGCGCCTGATGATGTACATTGAGGAATCGCTGGATGAGGGCAGCCAGTGGGTGGTATTCGAACCGAATGATCCAAGCCTCTGGGGCAAGGTGAAACGCAACCTTACAGCCTTCCTGACCCGTGTCTGGAGAGACGGCGCACTCTATGGAACTACACAGGAAGAAGCCTTTTTCGTCAAAGTGGACGAAGAGAACAATCCTCCTGCCGTGCGGGATGCAGGCCAGCTGATTATTGAAGTCGGCGTGGCACCGGTCAAGCCTGCTGAATTCGTAGTCATCCGGGTCAGCCAGAAGACCCTGTCCAAATAAGAGATTGAGAGGAGATTTATCCTATGGCAACCGGCAAAAGATTGGATCCGTACCGCAATTACCGCTTCCGGGTCGTGATTGACGGTATTCAAACCGCAGCATTCGCTGATGCAACCATTCCGGACACCTCCACAGAAGCTGTGGATTACCGCGAGGGCATCGATGCTCCGCATGCACGCAAGCTGTCCGGATTGACCAAATTCGGGAACATCACCTTGAAAAAAGGTCTGACCGACTCCCTGGAGCTCTACAACTGGCGCAAGTCGATTGAAGACAAGGGTGCGCTGAAGAACCGCAAGAGCTTGTCGATCATCCTGGTGGATGAAGAAGGCAATGACAAGGCGCAGTGGGATATCCTCGAAGCCTGGCCGATCAAGTACGATGTCAGCGCGCTTAGCGCCAAAGGGAATGAGGTTTCCGTCGAATCGATGGAGCTGGTGCATGAAGGCGTACGCAGAGTGAAATAGCTTTTCCGCTCACCGTTACCTTGAATTTGATGCAATACGCCAAAACATGAGATGGTCGGTATGGGAATCAAATTCATTGCCGGGGATGCCGGAAGAAAGCGAAGGCACAAGAATGTTCTGAAGAAGAAGCGAGGGAGATCATGGAACTCTTACAAACCGAATTCAGCTTTACCCTTCCCAAGGGCTATGTGGATGAAGCGGGCACCCTGCATAAGCAGGGCACGATGCGACTGGCAACCGCTGCAGATGAAATTACACCGCTCCGGGATTCCCGGGTCCAGCAGAATCCTGCCTATCTGACAGTGATCCTGCTCTCCAGGGTAGTAACCAGCCTGGGCGGGCTTGGCATGATTACACCGAGAGTGATCGAGGAATTGTATACGTCGGACTTTGCTTATTTGCAGGAGTTGTATAACCGGATTAACCAGAACGGAACGAATTCAGTTCATGCGAAATGCCCCAAATGCGAGCAGCCGTTTGAGCTTGAACTGGAGTCGCCGGGGGAATAGTCGGCTACCCCCTTGACCGCCTCTACGAGGAGGTAGCCTTTCTAACCTACTATCTCCATTGGGACTATACAGCTGTGCTGAACCTGGAGCACCCGGAACGGGAGCGATGGTGCAGCGAAGTCAGCAAAATCAACCAAAGGCTGAGTGGCGGGGAAGAGAAGAAGAACTTCTTTGAGGCTTAGGAGGATAACATGAAGGCAAATATGCTAAATATCGGTGCGAAAAGCAATTGGACCCCCGGTTACAGGGAAGATCCCTATCTTGCCTTTAACTTTATAGTGGAGATTGACGGGATCTCCGTCGCCGGCTTCTCCGAGGTCTCGGGACTCAGTATTGAGACCCAGGTGGAGCGTAAAACCTTCGGCGGTGAGAACCATAAGGAATTTGTTTTCCTTGGACAGACCAAATACTCGGATCTGACCTTGAAGAACGGGGTCACGAACGATGAATATCTGTGGAATTGGTATCAGAATGTGGTGAATGGAGTAGTCAAACGGCGCAGCGGGTCCATCTGTCTGCTGGATCATTCCGGCACGCCCAAGGTGTGGTGGAACTTCATCGAAGCTTGTCCCATCAAATGGGAAGGGCCGGCGTTCAGCGCCAGCAGCAGCGCGGTGGCTGTGGAGAGTCTGGTTCTGACTCATAACGGGCTGTACAGGTACCGGTAATGAATCAGAGCCTTCGGACAACGGCTTCGGCTGCGAACCGGAAGCCACTGGATTTCATCCAGGCCATTCTGGAGAAGTACGGCATGACTAGGTGGCGGAGCAGGCTTCAGAACCTGATCCTGCGGCAATATCCGCTTCTGTTCGCGGAGCCGGAAGCCCTGCAGCCTGCAGACACGGTTATTAACAACATCTATCCTGTCAAGCAAACCTACATTCATCATTCAGTCTATTCCCCCTTAACGCAGGGGCGGAAGGACCCGGGAACGGTAAGCCGCATTGTGCTTGTTACTCAGGGCAGCCGTGAAGCTGCGGGCAGCAATCCGTCTTCATATCCTGGACAATATAATAGTGTACGGAACGGAGTTCACTCCGCAGCGGGGCGGCTTACCTCCATACAGGTATTACAGGAGAGAGTCCGGAAGCAGCAAAGTAATAAACATCCGGTAACAACGATATATCGCACTGAAAATATAGCTAAGAGTACGGTGGAACCTGTAAGTCCTCAGAGGGCTGAAAGAGATCAGGCGCGGACGGAAGCTCCCCCCTCGCGGCAGCATCATCTGCCGGTGGCGGCAGTGGCTACAGCGGGAAGTAATCTGGCAATGCGGGCTACAGGAAACAGGCTCCAGACTGATACCGGAGCTTCACGGCAGCGTGAATCCCTTACGGTCAAGGCTGCACAGGAAGTCCGTCACCAGCTTCAGCTGCTGCGGACCTATAGCTTGTACAAAGAGGCCGCTCATGGATTTCCGAATCAGCCCTTGAGGCAGAAGCCCGGACAGGAGGCAGGCCATGAACAGCTGGCCGACCCTCCGGCAATGGCACTGAAGCCTAAACATGAGGCAGTCCCTGGATCGTCCGGGACAGCTGTGGAAGCACAGTATAGCACTCCATCCCTGATCTTCAGGCCAAATCCGGATTCGCATTCCTTGGCAGGCTCTATGCTTCACTTGGGGCTAGGACAGAAGCTGACGGCTGCGCTGGAGAAGCTGGAGAGCAGTCAGGTACTCCTGACTCCGCTGCCTGCTGGACTAGTAGCGGTGTACCGGAGGCAACAGCCTTCCTTGCGGACCCTTCTGAATCTTGGGATTTCGTCAGATTCCCAGTTCATGGTCCGGCAGGCTGCTTCCGCACCATTAACTGGGGCTGCGAAGCCGGGTTATCCGGGAGTGAAGCTATCCGCTGCGCCGGAGTCCGCCTTGTTCTACACCCCCAAGGCGCAGGCATTGCCGTCTTCTTCGCAGAGAAGAAGATCTGCAGGCAGTCTCATGAGTGCCGGCCCTGAGCATGAAGAGTACCTTAAGCCCGCAGGCAGCAGCAATCTGGTTCTGCGGAAGCCTGAAGCACCCAAGGCTGCCCGGCCGGAGCCGGTTCAGCAGCACATGGAACGGAGGCTTCCGGAAGAGACTGTGCTGCTTCCATCCCAGGTCTTCACCAAGGCAGCCCCAGCAGCAATGGATGCTGCAGAACTGAACCTGCTGGCCGAAAGGGTCTATCAGGTGCTTGAGAAGAAATTGGCGATTCGCAAGGATCGGAGGGGGCTTAGATAATGGCGGAGAAAGCGAAAATTATTCCCGTGGATATTCCCATAGGACCCATTGAGGTCATGTTCAACCCCAACGAGTACACCGTTTCATTCGAGGGGAAATATACCGGGGATAAGAACAACAAGCAATTTCAAATCACTGAAACACCGGAGCTGAAGGTGTCCTTATTCTATGATACTTATGAGCAGCGCACGGATGTGCGCAAGAAGACCAAGCAGCTAACCTCGCTGCTTGACCCCAAGGTAAGCGGAAAGAGTACGAAAAAGCCGCCGAAATGCAGGTTCGTCTGGGGCGGCTTCACCTACCTTGGCCTTCTCAGCAAGATTGAGCAGAAGTTCACGATGTTTATGGATAACGGCACACCGGTCCGCTCACTGCTCGATGTAACCTTCATTACAGATGAGTCGGACAAAACTGTGGAAGACAGCATGGGTCTTAATGCCTGCCGGAAGCTATGGGTTGTGAAAAGCGGCGACAGGCTCGACCTCATTGCGAATGAGGCGCTGAAGGAGCCCCTGGCGTGGCGCAGGATTGCCGAGCTGAACCGGATTGTCAATCCGATCGGCTTTCCTGGAAAAAATGATATCGGGAGAACCTTGGTCATCCCGGATTAAGGCGGGGATTGCATGGGCACCAGTGTAGCGAATTACAAGATTGAGCTGAACGGGAGCAAGCTGTCCGCTGAGCTGACAGCGGCGGTGGAAGGAGTCACGCTGGAGGATGAGATCAATCTGCCGGCTGTTTTCTCCATCCAGATGAATATGGTGAATTCCGGAAGCGGCATGTGGCGGGGAACGGATCTGGCGAGCATCAAGCCGGGAGACCAATTGAAGCTGTCGCTTGGACTCGACAAGCCTGAGCCGATGATCAGCGGGGAGATTACCTCACTTGATCTGAATTTCGCGGAGCATTCCGTCCTGGACATCCGCGGGTATGACCTGCTGCACAGGCTGCGTATGGGAACGAGAAGCAAAGCTTTTCTGAAGAAGAAGGACAGCGATATTGCTTCGGAAATCGCCAAGGAGCATGGACTGACCCCGGTAGTGGATGATACGGGGACTGTGTACCCTTACCTGTTCCAGAATAATCAGAGCAATTACGAATTTCTGCTGGAACGGGCGGCCATGCTCGATTATGAGCTCTACGTGGCCGACAAGAAGCTGTATTTCGTCAAATCCCGGTCTGTGAAAGCCCCGGCCCTGCCGGAGATGAGCTTCAAGAAGGACTTCGAACGGCTGAATCTGGAGCTGAGAGCTCTTACCCGGGGAAGCACGGTGAAGGTCAAGGGCTGGGATGTGAAGGAGAAGAAGGAGCTGGAGGCCAGCGCTAAGAGCGGAGACGAGACGACCAAGATGGGCGGACAGCAAGACGGCTTCTCCTTGAGCGCCAAGGCCATCGGGGAATCGCCGATCGCCATTATGGCGGAGAATCTGCTGGATATGAATGAGGCCAAGCGGCTTGCTTCCGCTGCCTACAACAGCCGCCTGCGTGATTTCATCGCCGGGGAGGGCATGTGCTGGGGGAACCCGCAGCTGCGGGCCGGTCAGACGGTGAAGCTGATGGGCATGGGTGAGCGCTTCAGCGGCATTTATTATGTAGTATCCACGGTTCACAAGATAGATAGCAAGGGCTATACAACGACTTTTAAGGTGAAGAGGACTGGCCTATGAATGAAGGACCTTCAATTACCAATTTTGTCGACAGCATCATTAACGAGGGACGGATCTTCGGTGTGATGGTGGGCATTGTCATCAACAATGATTCTGCGAACCATGCGGATAAGCCCGGCCCCGGACGGGTGAAGGTGAAGATCCCGCTGATGGGGATGCCGGAATCCAACTGGGCCCGTATGGCTTCCTGGATGGCGGGGAAGGAGCGGGGAGCCTTTTGTCTGCCGGAGGTGGACGACGAGGTGCTGGTCGCTTTTGAGAACGGGGATGTCAACCGCCCCTATGTGATCGGGTCCTTGTGGAACGGCAAGGATATCCCGCCGGAGACCAACAAGGACGGTAAGAATAATATCCGTCTGTTCAAATCCCGCAGCGGACACATCCTGCAGTTTGCCGACACCCAGGGAGAAGAGAGCATCACACTCACTTCCGCCAAAGGCCATGTCATCAAGCTGGACGACAAAAGCGGCGCGGAGCAGATACGGATCACCGACAAATCAGGCAAGAACCAAATCGTCGTGGATACCAAAGCGAATAAGCTGTCGTTACTGTCCGGACAGGATATTGTCATTTCCGCACCAAGCGGGAAGCTGTCCCTCTCCGCCAAATCGATTGAAATGAAATCATCGGCAGATACCAAGCTCGAAGCTTCGGCCGGGATGGATGTCAAGGCGGCAGCCAGCCTGAATATCAAAGGGGCTACGGTCAACATCAATTAGAGAGGGGGCTTCATTCATGGGACAGCCTGCAGCGAAAAAAGGCGACCGTATTCTGGCGACCGATACACATATCGTAATGCTTCCGGCCGGATCGGCGCTCGTTCCGACACCCTTGCCCCATCCCTTCACAGGCATACTGGACGGCGCACTTAGCGCAAATGTGAAGATTATGGGCAGGCCGGCAGCTACTGTGGATTCCACGGCCACCAATACACCGGCCCATGTTCCGCAGGGAGGCCCTTTTCAAAAGCCTCCAACCAATCAGGGGAAAATCATTGCCGGAAGCGCATCGGTAAAAATCAACGGGAAAATGGCCGCCAGAAACAGCGATCCGGCGCTGACATGCAATGATCCGGCCGACCTGCCGGCAGGCAAGGTGGTTGCGGCAGGAACGGTCTTAATAGGAGGCTGAGTTATGGAAGTCGTAGATTTTTTGGGACGGGGCTGGAAATATCCCTTCGCTGTCCAGAGGGGGAGCATTAATTCTTCAGATGGAGAAGCTTCCATCCGGGAATCGATCATCATGATCCTGTCAACCGCCCGAGGCGAACGGGTGATGCGGCCGGATTTCGGCTGCAGGCTGAACGAGCTGGTATTCGCGCCGAATACAATGAGCACCGCTACGCTGCTCAGAAGCTATATTGAAGAGGCACTGCAGAACTGGGAGCCGCGGATTGAAGTGGATGATATTACGGTCACTCCCCGCTCGGACCGCTCTGAACTGGAAGTGTCCATTGACTATTCGATCAGGGCCAGTAACAGCAAATATAATCTGGTCTATCCATTCTTCCTTGAAAGTGTGGGGAAATAATGCCAAACAATGTGCCTACCCTAGATAAGCGGGATCAGGAACAGCTGGTTCCGGAGCTTAGACGTTTAATCTACCAGTACTGCCGCAAAGAATGGACAGATTTGCCGGAGCTTACGGCAGACAAGAAGGCGGATGCGCTGGTCCATATCTTTACCGGGATGCTGGGCAAAGTCATCGGCCGGCTGAACAAGGCCCCCGAGAAGAACTTCACCTCCTTTCTGAATCTGATCGGCATTCATCCCACACCACCCAGAGCAGCCAAAGTACCGCTGCTCTTCAAGCTGAAGCCGGATGCGGACAACTTCAGTACCATTCCGGCAGGGACCCGGGTATCGGCCCAGCCCGAGAATCAGCCGGAGGTGATTTTTGAAACCGAGAAGGATTTGACGGTCATCCAGCCGCGGCTGGTCAGGGCCGTGAGTCTTGACCCCGAAGAGGACCAGTGGACCAATCAGGATTATCTGTTTGCTGAGGAGCCCACCGGCCGGAGTGCCAAATTGTTCCGAGGTGATTCGACGGTGGTCCACAGGCTGTACCTGGGACATCCGGAGCTGTTCGGATTCCAGGAAGCGGGCAGCCGTGTGTCGGTATATTTCAACAAGCCGGATGCAGCACTGGCGACAGACGCGAAGAGCCAGCGCGGAGCCCGGGATCTGCTCATGGATATGGACTGGTTCTGCTTCGACGAAGAAGGGAACACCGTGCAGCTGTTCCCTTCAATGGCCGAGTCCGCGGAGGATTCCGCCTGGAGGGCAGTAGTTCAGTTCGATCAGCTGTCCGGAGTGCATGCGAAGACACTTGCCGGATACGAACAGGCGGAGGTTCTGCGGGAATGGCCCGGCAAGTGGATATTTGCCGAGCTGAAGAAGCCTATCACCTCCAGTACTCAGATGCCGGATATCGAAGATATCCGCATCGGGCTGAACGTAGTCAGTCCGCTGCCGCTCGCACCGGATGTTACGGTGAACAACGGTACTCTGCTGGACATGGGCAAGGATTATTATCCTTTCGGGGACAAGCCCAAAGTGAATGACACCTTCTATATCGCCTGCAGCGAAGCCTTCTCCAAGCCGGGTTCCCGGATTACGCTGAAGGTCGAGCTGTCTGAACCGGAGATCAGCAAGCTGCCGGATACGCCGTATGTGAGACTCGGCTGGGAGTACTGGAACGGTAAGGAATGGCTCGCGATCTCCGGCCTGGAAGAGCTGCGAGGCGATGGCACTGCGGGCTCAGAAGACAGAACAGGCAGCGCAGCTACTCTGACTGCCAGTGGAACGCTAAGCTTCGAATGTCCGGGAATCAAGCTGCTGACGCTGGGCGGTGAAGAGCGCTATTGGATTCGTGCCCGCATCACGGGCGGCAATTATGGTGAGGATGCGAAATATGAATACCAGGATGAAGAGGTCAAGCTGGGAGAGGGAAGCATCAATGTCGCCAAGCTGAAGGTTACGCAGGCTTCCTATGCCCCGCCTTCCATCCGGAGGCTCAGCGTTGCCTACAGCTACACGCTGGAGTCGCATCCCCAAACCGTGCTTACAGAGAATAATTTCAGCTTCGCGGACAAGTCGGCGGCATGCCTGGCTGATGGGGTGTATTTTAAGCCCTTCTACCCTTGCGCAGAGCTGGAGCCTGTCTTTTATCTCGGCTTTGACCGTGACATCCGCAATCTGCCGGTCTCGCTCTTTTTTCCGCTAACCGGTGAACAGCTGGGACGTCCGGTTGTTGCCTGGGAGTACTGGGACGGCAGAAGATGGCTGACATTAAGTGTAAATGACGAGATCAGGGGCTTCACCCGCAGGGAGATCCTGCAGTTTGCCTTCCCGGCGGACATCGAGAAGCGGCCGCTGTTCGGAACAGAGCACTATTGGATCCGTGCCCGGCTGGATGAAGGACGTTTTGAGATTGTCCCTCAGGTCGATGCCATAACTACAAATGTGGTATGGGCCCGCAATTCGAATGCTGTAACCGGGGAGATTCCGGGCTCCAGCAATGGTGAAGAGAACCAGAGCTTTCAGCTATCGAAGACGCCTGTGCTCCCCGGGCAGAGCCTCAGTATCCGAGAGGCATCAGGACAAGGGGAATGGGTGCTCTGGGAGGAGGTCGATACCTTTTCGGTATCCGGGCCGGACGGCAGACACTACATGCTGGACAGAAGCAGCGGAACGGTTATTTTCGGGGACGGTAAGAACGGCATGATTCCACAGGCGGGAACGGATAACATCAAGTGCGATTATAAGCATGGCGGCGGAGCATCCGGCAATGTTGCCGCAGGCACCATCACCAAGATATGGGACAGCTACAGCTGGCTGGATTCGGTGACGAACCCCGTAGCGGCGGACGGCGGCTTCGACCAGGAGGAAGCGGAGCAGGCAGAGATCCGCGGGCCGCATACGCTGAAGAGCTGGAACAGAGGCGTAACCGCCGAGGATATGGAATGGCTGGTGCGAGAGGCGATGCCCCAGATTGCCAAGGTGAAATGTCTCAGTGCGATGAACCGTGATCTGGAATTCGTTCCGGGTACAGCAACAATCATTGTAGTGCCGGAGACAGAGGATCCGAAGCCTGTCCCCAGTCAGGAATTGCTGAGTGAAATTGAGTCCTATCTGTGCGAACGGACCTCGGCGGTTCTGAACACAAGCGAACCGGGAATTGAAGTGACAGGTCCGGATTATGTCCGGATCGGGGTAGAGGCAGCCGTTGCGTTCACCTCGGCAGATCAGCGGAAGGTGGCGGAGGGCCGGATTATTGACAACCTGAAGCGGTTTTTTCACCCGCTCTATGGCGGGGACGGAGGTACGGGCTGGGAGCTGGGCCAGAACCTGTATGTGTCCGAGGTCTATGCTGTGATCAAGAATACGCCGGGTGTTGATTATGTATCGGGTATTGCCATCCAGTCTTCGGTTCAGTGCTATACGCTGAAGCTTGAGCCCTTGGAGAACGGTCCGTATAAGCCCCTGGCCTCCTATCCGAAATACAGCGTGGTCCGCTCTGACGACAACTCCATTCAATTTGCGCTGGCAGAGCCGGTGGAGGCCGGGAGCGAAGTGAAGTCACTGGTGCTTAAGGGATTCAAGGAGAATGGAATCATCAGGCTCCGCTACAGAAACTATGAGCCGGTAGAGCTGATTGTCCGCTCCATTAACGGCGACATTCTGGAATGTCAGACCCTGGACGAGGAACCGCTGGAACGGAGCTATCCCGAGGGCAGCGACCTTGAATTCGACATCACCGATGATCTGACGGTCCGCACCTATATTCTGAATGGATTGGACGCGGGTGTGGCTTCCTTTTTTGTCAAAACCGCCGTATTCGAGCAGAAGGATATTGTCTTCCTGAGCCGGACGGATGAGTATGTCAACACGACCCCGCTCAAAATCCATGGAATCAGCAGCGAGAATATTTTCCTGGAAGAGGATGAGCTGATCTGCGGCGGGATGCAGCTGGTGAACAAGCCGGAGGAGCATATCTTTCCCTATCTTATGGATAAGAGTTCAGGCCTGCTCCATGACTTGACCGGGACAACGGCAGACTGCAGGCTGGAAGCCATCCTCAAGGAGGAACGCAAGTATCTGACAGGACTGTCCGGTCTGCCGGAGACGGCGAAGCGGTGTCCGTATTGTTTTCCCTTGGAACAGTAACATGGCATTGAGCCAGAAAGGAGGAATAACCTATGCCGCTTCCAGTACTGAACCTGGATGATCTTGGCTTTGACCAGCTTGTAGCGGATGCCAAAACACTGATTCCGCTCTACGATCCGGATTGGACGAATTATAACCCCTCCGATCCCGGCATTACACTGGTGGAGCTGTTTGCCTATTTCAGTGAAATGGTCCTCTACCGGATTGACCAGGTGACGGACGAGAGCAAGCTGCAGTTTCTCAAGCTGCTGGGGATAACCCTGGGTGAAGAGGAGGAGCTGACAAGCGGAATACGCCGCGGGGCGAAGCAGTTCTCAGAATGCTACAGGGCCGTAACGGCAGAGGATTTCCAGCTGCTCTCCAGGCAATGCCTGCTGGAAATCCCGGGCATTCTGGACACGTATCCCGACCTCAAGGTGCGCACGCTCTGTCTGATTAATACGGATATGGAGAACGGCACCGGAGGGAGTAAGGAAGCCTTCGGGCATGTCTCCGTGATTCTGGTGCTGCAGACGGAGAATCAGAAGGATCTGCTCCGGGAAGTCGCGGAGATCAGACAAAGCGTAAAGGCTTATCTGGATGCCCGCAAGCTGCTGACAACCCGTGTCCATGTGGTCGAGCCCGATTACCGGGAGGTTGTGATTGAGATGACGGTTTCTTCCAGGAACAAAAACATCGGCAGCATCGTTAACGACAGCATTGTGCAATTTCTGGACCCGGTAAGCGGCGGAGAGGAAGGCCGGGGCTGGTCTCCGGGAAGAAAGCTGTATGCCTCGGATCTGTATCATCTGGTCGAAGGGATAACCGGAATTGATCATGTGACGAGTGTGACGCTGGACTCTCCCGACCTGCTGCCGTTCCAATTATTTAAGCTGAAGGACCTGAAGATTGAGGTGGAAGCATGAGCAGTCAGAATGATTACAGGTACGTACAGTACCTTCCCAGAGTGTTCCAGCAGAAATCAGGGGAATCGGATGAACATTATTTTCTGGGACGTTTTCTGAGGGCCTTTGAAGCGATGCTCTCCGGTACAACGGAAACGGCCGGCGAATCAGCGGGGATTGAAGCGCTGCTGGATGAGCTGCATCACTATTTTGATCCGGAGCTGGCGCCTTCCCAATTTCTGCCCTGGCTTGCAGGCTGGGTAGGCCTCCAGCTTGCTGAGGGTGTGGAATACGACGGAGAGCAGGATAACCAGGAACGCACCCTTGCCCCGATGCAGATTCTCCCGCTTGCGGAGGCCCGCAGCACAGTCAACCGTAAGCTGCTAGGCAGTATTGTCCAGCTCTACAAGAAACGGGGTACCCTGGACGGCTTGGCGGAATATCTGCAGGTCTATGCGGGTGAAGAGGCTGCCATTCAAATTCATAATTATGAGGAGCCTGTACGTTGCGGCATTGCCCAGCGTGTAGGCATCAATACGATGGTTGGAGCGGCAGAGCCGAGCTATTTCTCCGTTCATATCATCCTTCCGGCATACAGCCGCAGTCTTCTGCAGCGCAAAGTGCGAAACCTGCAGGAGGTGATCCGTAAGGAGAAGCCATTTTACACCAATTCCAGCCTGAATATAGAAGTTCCGCAGATGTGCCTGGGGGTCTATGGGCGCGTGGGCATGGAGACCTTACTCGGGGGTATGACAGAGCAATAGAGATTATAGATCGGGAGGCAAGCGAATCATGGGAAAAGAATTAAAACGGATGCGTTACTTTGACGGACTCTTCCTGAATGCGGAGGATTACAAGCTCGATCAGGATTTCTATCTGCGCTTGCAGCGGCTGCATAACCGTTATCTGCATACCTGGGGCATTGTCTGCGGACTGAAGGTGCTGCCGCTAGTGGACCAGGCGGAATACATGAAGGTGAAAATTGCCGAAGGGCTTGCACTGAATCAGGTGGTAGCCGAGGACCCCAGCAGCGGAAAGCGCGAGAGCATCAGCCAGGAAATTCTTATGTATGAGGGACATCCTGACAATCCGGTGGATCTCTCCGAGTACAATGCCAATGAAAGCATATATATCTGGGTCAGCTATGAAGAGGTCGAGGCTGAACGCAATATTGAGCGGGGCCAGGGGCAGGAGATTCACATCTGGGAGCGGGGCAAGATCGGCCATGGTACCGTGAAGCCCGGGGGCACTGACAAAATCCTCCTGGCCAGGGTGGTTCCCCGCAAGCAGGACAATGGAATTGTGATCGACAGTGCGTGCATATTCGATTATGACAGTGATGCAGCCCGCACACCGCTGAGGACCTACGCAGGCGCTGCCGGCAAGAAGCTGGTGACGGAGAAGCTGGTGATCAAGGCTAAAAGTGAAGACAGCATGGACAGCACAGAGCTGGATGAGGCAGCTCTGGCTGCCATGCCGTCCGTATATACGCTGCAGGAAGGCAAGATGCTTGAGGTCAACGCAAAAGAAACGCATTTCACAGGAGCCATTAGCATTGCCGGAGATTTGACGCTTGAGGGAGAGCTCATCCTGCAGAGCAAGGATAAATCTCAAAGTGAAATGCGGATCATGAACAGCTTCGTCGAGGTGAACAGCCCGAATACCGATGATCCGGACTATGAATTTCCCGGTCCGCGTGACGGCGGTCTGGAAGTCTACCGCGGGGATGGCGGCACACATGACGCTCGGATTGTATGGGTGGAAGCGGATCAATGCTTCAAGGCGGGGATCGGCTCGGATCTGAAGAAGATCGCCTATGGCAATGAGTGGGATAGCCTGATCAAGTATGAATTTGCCGATCTGCTGCACCGGCACAGCAAGCTGTCGTCACCGGGAGGTCTCTCCTTCGGCTTCACGGGCGCAGACAAGGTCTATAGCGATGCTGATCTGGCGCTTAAGGATGACAAGATCCTGTGGCTGAAGGGAACGAACCCGGACACTATCGACAGCTCGCATGGTCTGGGCTGGTTCGGAACCGGTAAGCCTTTCGCTGCTGCTGCGGTGGACGGCCCCGTATTATTCGGGGGCAGCGGCGGGGTTCTTGGCACCAGAACGGTTAACAGCGACGGCTCCCGGACAGACAAGCCGGTGCTCTCCTGGAATAAGAACGGCTATGTCGGAGTCGGGCCGCAGAAGGTGCTGGAGGATTCTCTGGATGTCGATGGCAGCGTGCGTATTCTCAGCGGCAGGAACCCTGTCCGCTTCACCTCCGCGTGGACAGGCTTCCCTGATAATCAGATCAACGGCGCCGAGATCAGTAACGATATCACGGACCACAAAGCGCTGATGATTGTCGGCAATCAGTCTGCCGGGCAGGGGCGGAAGGTTGCCGTCTGGGACCGGCTTGATGTGAACGGATTTCTGTATGTTAACGGTAAAATGCAGGCCTCACAGGAGATTATTCCGAGTGCGGGCAACGGCGCGCATAACGGTATTATCTTCCCGGCAAATCCGGGCGGCGGCGGTTCAGATCTGGCGTGGATCAAGTACTATCCGCGGACCGGAGAGGATTGCACGCTGGAAATCGGCACCTCCAATGACGGCAGTGACCATATCTCCCTGAATGCCTCCGGCAATGTGGGCGTAGGGACACTGACCCCGGCGGATAAGCTGGATGTGGCCGGTGAGCTGCGTGTCCTGAGCGGCCAGAATCCGGTCCGCTTCACCTCCAGATGGTCAGGCTTCACCAGCCAGTCTGTGAATAATGCCGAAATCAGCAATGATACCACCAGCTATAATTCACTCATGATTGCAGGAAACGGAAAGTCGGGATCACGCAGAGTCTCCATCTGGGACAATCTGGATGTGAACGGCTTCCTGCAGGTGAACGGGGGCGCCCTCATCAAAGGGGATCTCCAGATTCAAGGCAGCATCAAAACAGATGTGTTCAACTTCGCCGGAAAATTCAAAAAGCTGGATGTGGCCGAAGAATTTGCCGCCATTGTCCGCTGTGCCGATTTCTACATCGGTTATCCGGGCCGCCGTGGAGCTCCCGGCAGGGCACTGGTCGATAACGGCAGCCATCTGGTGCTCAATTACGGCAACGACTGGTCCTATGCTTCTGTTCACAGCAGTCTTGAAGTGAGAAATGCTCTGATCCCGAGCGCGGGCAGCGGCAATAACGGCATCATCTTCCCGTCAGATCCCGGCGGCGGCAGCGGTGACTCGGCCTGGATCAAGTATTACCCGACCAGCGGAGAGAACTGTGTGCTGGATATCGGAGTATCCAATGATGCCGGTGACCGCATCTATCTGCATGCCAGCGGCGGTGTCTATGCCAACGGCAGCATGTACTGGTGGTCCTCGCGTGAGCTGAAGGACAATATTTCGGATATCCCGGTCAAGGAAGCGAAGCAGCTGCTGGACGGGCTGAATCCGGTCTCTTTTAAATACAAGGGAAGCACGAAGCAAAGAACGCTGGGATTCATTGCTGAAGAAGTGCCGGCAGTTCTGGCCGACCCTGACCAGCGGGCGATCAGCGGTATGGACATCATTGCCGTCCTCACCAGCGTAATGAAGGATCAGCAGAAAGCGATCGCGAGAATGCAAAAACAAATCGACACCCTGAAGGGTGCTTAATCCATAGGAGGATGAACTCATGAAAGAACAATTGGAAGCACGAATGAATGAACTGAAGGCAGAGCTGGAATCCGGCCGGCAGATGATCCAGGAGCTGGATGAGAAACGCACCAATCTGGGGTATACCCTGACGCGGATCAGCGGGGCCATCCAGGTGCTGGAAGAATTGATTGCCGCAGAAGAAGAGTCCGTTCAGGCCTGATCAGGCAGTACACATGAAGAGCCGGGAGGAGTGGGATTGTGCCAAAGGATATGAAACGCATGAATTATTTCAACGGGCTGCTGCTTAAGGAAGAGGATCTGACGCTGGATCAGAATTATCATAAGCGCGTGCAGCGGCTGCATAACCGTTATTTTCATGATTGGGGAGTCGTGGACGGCCTTAAGGTTACCGGGCGGGACCTGACCAAAGTTGAGATTGCTCCGGGCTTTGCCCTCAACCGTGTCACCGATCCGGAGAACAATGAAGAGATCAGCCAGGAAATTCTGGTAAGTGACGCTCACCCGGGCAGGGTGCTCGATCTTTCAGGATACAGCACCTCGGACCAGATCTATATTTCGGTCAGCTATAAGGAAGAGCTGGCAGATCCCGATCTTATCAAGGGGGGAGGCCAGGCGATTCATGTGCTGGAGCTTGCGGACATCCAGGCCAGCTCCCGGAAGCCTGCAGATGTATCCAAGAATATTCTGCTGGCCCGTGTAACCTTGACGCATACTCAGGATGGAGCCTTGAGCATTGATCAGATCTATGAGACGGATGTTGACGGATCGGCGCTGGTGACCCGGGCTGTAGGCGGGACCAAGCTGAAGGCGGATAAGATCATTATCGGCTCCAAGGAGGACCCGGAGATTCCTTTCCTCAGCAATTCGAAGGATGAGGACGGGGAGGAAGGGAACCGGCTTAATGTTCACGCTGCACAGACAGAATTCACGGGGAATATCCGCGCGGGAGCCATCAGCACCTATGGTGATGTGGATGTAAACGGGGGGCTATCCGTTACCTCCGGCAGTGAGAAGGTATTCAAGGTCAATGATTCCGGCGATATGGAAATTGCCGGTGCGGTCACTGCCGAGGGCCCGTTCTCTGCCAAGAGCGGGATCGAAGTCAGCGGGGGGATGGCGGTGCTGGATGTCCCCCAGCTGGTGATTGGCGGAAGCAAGGTTACACTCAATCAGAATGCCGCAGAGGAAGACAGAATGGGCATTGAGATTCTGCGTAAGGATCAGCCCGGCGCCAAGCTGCAATGGGATGAGAATAATCAAGGCTGGATGATCGGAACGGATCTGAAGGAGGGCGACAAGACCAGCGGCATGTTCAAGGTCGCCTATGGGGCAGACTGGGAGCAGCTGCATCACGGAGCGAATGCGGATAGCCTGCATACCCACAGCCAGCTGAATGCTGCGGACGGCAAGCCGGTACTCCGCACTGACGATCAGGGAAATATCCTGGTAGACAGGGGAATGAGCGTATCCGGAACGCTTGTGTCCGGCAAGGATGGTCTTGAAGTCTTCCGCGGGGCAACGCTGCCGAATGCCAAAATCGCCTGGAATGAGGCGGCGCAATCGTGGCAGATCGGCACCGCTAACGGGGATATGACCGATATCCCGGACGGGAAGCAATGGGAAGAGCTTACCGGCGGCAGTCATAATGCAGACAGCCTGCATACCCACCGGCAGTTTCACAATGAAGATAAGAGCTTGCTGGCCCTGGAGATTGGTGCAGACGGCAATGTGAATATTCCCCATGAGCTGATGGTCGGCGAGACGCTGACCGTGAACAAGCTGATTGTCAGGGAAGAAGAGGTCGTGATCAGGAAAGTTGAGCAGGAGGTGGCAGACAGCTTCCTGACCGTGAACAAAGCGGAGGATCACACGGCGTTAGGCAGCAAGGGGGGGCTGGATGTATACCGGGGCAGCCAGAATCCGCAAGCCCGTATGGAATGGAATGAGACGGACCGCAAATGGAAAATCGGACTTGAGGGCAGCATGTCGGATATTCCGTATGGCACGAAGTGGGACTCGCTGACGAACGGCTCTGTGGCCGATACGTCCCACAAGCATAGCACACTGAGCACACCATCCGGCGGAACCATTCTGTCGGCTGACGGGCAGGGGAAGCTGTCGGCATCCGGGAATCTGGAGATTGGCGGTACCCTGCTTGCCAAGGGCAGTGCGGATCTTAAGGCCGACCTGAAAGTGGGCGGTTCCGCTACAATTGAAGGGGATCTGACGGTAAAGGGCACCACTACATTCGTCAAAAAGGAAGATCTGGTGGTGGTCAGCAACCGGATTGAGATGAATAAATTCGAAGGCAACAGTTCAGCCCTGAAACAGAGCAGCATCGAGGTCTACCGGGGCAAGCTGAATCCAAGCGCCAAGCTGCTCTGGGATGAGACGGAGGGCAGATGGAAGCTGGGACTGGGGGATGAGCTGTCCAATATTGCCTACGGCAGCAATTGGGACGCGCTGACCGGGGGAGTAAGCTCCGATGCCGATGGCCTGCACCGGCATAACTCCCTGAGTGACAGCGAAGGTAACACGGCGCTTCAGACCACTTCCGATGGTGATATTGAGATCATTAACGGGGCTGAGGTCCAGGGCACACTTACGGTCAACAACGGGGCAGATATCAGCGGCGGCCTGGCGGTTCAGGGCCAGGTGCGGGTAGACGGCAACCTGATTGTCAAAGGCACCACGACCACCGTTGAACGTGAGGATCTCGTCGTCACCAACAACATCATCGAGATCAACAAGTTCGAAGGCGATTCGCCGCCTGCGAACGAGAGCGGCATTGAGGTCTACCGTGGAGAATCGCAGCCGGCGGCCAGAATGATCTGGAGCGAAAGTGAGCGGAAATGGAAGATCGGCATCGGCACTGCACTCGAGAATGTCGCAAGCGGCAGCTCCTGGGACAAGCTTACCCAAATGGGGAATGCAGATTCTCTGCACATCCACAGCCAGCTCTACAATCCGCAGAATGACGTACTGGCGCTTAGTGCCAGTGCCGAGGGCGATGTGGATGTCCATCATGATCTGACGGTCGGCAGCAGCCTGACGGTAGCCGGCGACCTGGAGATCCGGGGGACCTTTGCCAATATTGCTACGGATGAGCTGGATATCGGCAGTCCTTGGATTACGATCAATAAGGATGCCGATGCGGTTACCTCGCTGTCCGGTGGAGGCTTGGAGATTTACCGCGGCGCTGGCGAGACGCCGGCCAAGCTGTCCTGGGATGAGAATAAGGACCAGTGGCAGCTTGCCACACCAACAGACAGTGCTGCATTGGTCGTGGATTCCTCAGGCAATGTCACTGCCTCCGGCGGAGTGAAGGCTGTAAGTGCCGTGATCTCCGGGGGATTGACGGCAGCAAGCGCCGCAATTGCCGGAACGGTGACAGTCGGAGACGGCCTAGAGGTTATGCAGGGGACAGAGACCAGTGCGCAGATCAAGTGGGCGAAGGACCGCTGGAAGCTGGGAACCGCCGGCAAAACGGTGCTTAGCCTGACCCGCAGCGGAAAGATGGGAGTGGGCACCGATAATCCTACCGAAGTACTGGATGTGGCGGGCAAAGCAATCTTCCGTACGGAGACAGAGGTCTCCGGGGCCGCTTCCTTCTCAGGCAAGCTTACCGCACACAATGAGGCGGCGTTTGACGGTGATGTAACGTTTAACAAGGGATTGAAAGCAGTCAATGCCGCAATAAGCAATAATGTATCCGTTGGCGGCAATGTGGTGGCCGGAGGCTTTGAAGCCCCCCGCGGTCTGGACAGCAACGGGGAGAAATTGCCGAATGCCCGCATTGTCTGGAATAACGAGCAGAAGGCCTGGTTCTATGGCGACGGGGATACCCTCGCGGAATTCGGGACAGGCAAGGGCGGCCAGAACAAGCTGTTCAATTCCCTGGGCAATACCATTGCTGTGTATTCGGATGCCCAGGGCAATGTAGGGATCGGAACCACAACTCCGCTTGCGCTGGTCGATGTCAAGGTATCCAGTGGAGATACTGCGTTCAGTGTAACCGGAGCCGGCAATGTCGGTATAGGGACCTACAATCCTGGAGCCAAGCTCGATGTTCAAGGCAATGCGGCGGTCAGGGGCGATCTCAGTGCAGTGAGTGCCGTTTTGTCCAAGGATTTGACTGTGAACGGCAATTTGACCGTCAATGGAGATATCGTGACCATCAATGCGGCAACCCTCGAAGTCGAGGACAACATCATAAGAGTCAACAAATATTCGCCTCAGGCCACCCCGGTTGTCAAAAATGCCGGGCTGGAGGTATTCCGCGGAGGGACTGCTCTACCCGCCCAGCTGCTGTGGGATGAGACCGCCGATGAATGGCTGGCCGGCATCTCGAACACCCTGAAGGCCATTGAATTCAAGGGTCATACCCATCCTGAGTTTGCCTCCTTATCCGGAGCGATAACCGTGGATGCAGGCAATGTCGGGATTGGCACTGCAGCGCCAACGGCCAAGCTGGATGTGAACGGCAATGTGGCTGTGAGCGGGAAGCTGACAGTTATTGATGCAGCGGTCAGCGGTACATTGACGGCTGGAGGTGCATCACTGAGCGGCACGGCCGCACTCAAGGATGTTACAGTCAGCGGGGCGTTGACTGCGAAAGATGCCACATTCAGCGGTGGGCTGACAGCAAAGGATGCAGCAGTTAGCGGGACCTTCACCGCCAAGGATGCGGCAGTCACCGGCAGTCTTACCCTCAGCCAGGGGATTGCAGTGGGCAGGGGAACAGATCCGAAGGCGCAGATCCTCTGGGATGAATCGCTGGATGCCTGGCTGGCCGGCACTGCAGGCAGCATGAAGCAGCTCTCCTACAGCGGCCATACCCACCAGGAGTTGACGGAGCTGTCCGGTGTGCTGAAGGTTGTATCCGGGAATCTGGGTATTGGCACCGCGGCACCAACGGCCAAGCTGGATGTGAACGGCAACGCGGCTGTATCCGGCCAATTGACGGTTACCAATGCTACAGTCAGTGGCTCGTTAACGGCTAAAGATGCGTCGATTAGTGGCGTATTAACGGCTCAGAACGCAACACTGAGCGGCACAGCCGAACTTAAGGATGCTAATGTTAGTGGTATACTGACTGCTAAGAATGCCACAGTCAGCGGCGCATTAACGGCTAAAGAAGCAGCAGTTAGCGGAACCTTCACCGCCAAGGATGCGGCAATAACAGGCAGCCTTATCCTCAGCCAGGGGATTGAAGTAGGTAGAGGCACAGATGCGAAGGCACAGATGGTGTGGAACGAAGGGGTGGGGGAATGGCAGGCTGGGATTGCGGGCAGCTTGAAGCAGCTTGCTTACAGCGGTCATACCCATCAGGAGCTGACGGATCTGAGTGGCGTGCTGAAGGTTGCTTCCGGCAATCTCGGGATTGGCACCGCTGCGCCAACCGCCAAGCTGGATGTGAACGGCAACGCAGCAGTGTCCGGGAAGCTGACTGCAGTGGATGCGGCGCTCAGCGGCGCATTAACCGCTAAGGATGCTACACTCACCGGTGCATTGGCTGCTAAGGATGCGGCACTCAGCGGAACGTTGACTGCTAAGGATGCGGCGGTCACCGCTACGCTGTCAGTGAAGGACCTTGTCCTCAGCAATAAACTGACAGCGAAGGATGCCGTAATCAGCGGCAGTCTTGTGGTCAGCCAGGGGATCGAGGTTACCCGAGGAGCGGACAAAAAGGCCCGGATTCTCTGGGATAATGCAGCCAATGTATGGCAGGCCGGTATAGAAGATACTATGCAGACTCTGGTCTGCAAGGATGCTGTCTATGATCAGCTGGTCCAGGTGGCAGGCGCAGTAACGTTGGATTCCAGCAGCAATGTGGGGATTGGCAAAACCCCAACCGATGATTACAAGCTGGATGTAGACGGCAACCTGCGGGCGACTAACTTCGCACAGACCTCCTCCAGAACCTACAAGGAGAACATCGCCAGCCTTCCGGTGAAAAGAGCCTTGGAGCTGCTGAACAAGCTGAAGCCGGTGACCTTCAACTATAAAGCGGAGAATGCCAAGAAACAGAACATCGGTTTTATCGCCGAGGAGGTGCCGCAAATCTTCTCTACCTCCGATCACAAGTCCGTTGTGCTGATGGATATCATCGGTGTGCTGACTACTGTTGTCCAGAAGCAGCAGAAGGAAGGGCAGGATATGCGGAAGCTGGTTAAGGAGCTTCAGGTTCAGGTTGCGGCCCTGGCAGGCGCATAATCAAGAGGTATTTGTAAGCGGAATAGATACATGAAGCAGCTCCTGCAGCCCTTGTGCTGCAGGAGCTTTTTACATGCATGGGTGATGTGCTGAACGCTATTTCGAGGCTTGTAGAAACACCTGATCATACCTATGCTATCGAAGCCATACGAGTATACATCGTAGGTATTCCATGGAGAACATCCTTCAGGAATTCCAGAATACATACATATAATAAATTTCAAAAAAAGTGGATTTACATAATATGGAATTTGTGCTATGTTTTCTATGAAAGCGTAACCATATTTTGAAAGGTTAATAAAGTATTTGCCATTTTATCGTAGAGAGGAAAGGTGGAAATGAAAAATTTGCTCAAGAAGGCAAGCACAATGATTCTGGCATTTACTCTGCTGCTTGGAGTGATGACAGCGCCGCCCGTTCATGCAGATAACGCACTTTTCACAATTGAAAGCGAAAATGCTCAGCTCACCTCCGATCTTCAAGTGACGACTCAAATTTACGGACAACCTAAGCCCGGCTACACCGGGAGCGGTTTTGTCTGGATGCAGAATTCAGGCACCCTTACCTTCAATGTGACGGTCCCGGAAACTGGCATGTACACGATCTCTACCCGTTATATGCAGGAGCTCAGCGCAGACGGCCGGCTTCAATCGTTGAACGTTAACGGCGTTACGAAAGGTTCGTATATGCTGCCTTACACGACCACTTGGTCGGATTTCGATTTTGGCTATCACAAGCTGAATCAGGGCAGTAACATCATTCAGCTGAAGGCAGGCTGGGGCTTCGCTTATTTTGACAGCTTCACTGTGGAGGTTGCCGATCTGGACCCCCTGGATGTGCAGCCTGTCCTCAGTGATACTCAAGCTACACCGGAAACTCAGCTGCTGATGAATTATATGACAGAGGTGTACGGCAATCATGTGCTCTCCGGCCAGCAGGAGATTTACGGGGGAGGCAATGACGGGAATTCCGAGCTGGAGTTCGACTGGATTCATAATTTAACCGGCAAGTATCCGGCTATCCGCGGGTTCGATCTGATGAACTACAATCCGCTGTATGGCTGGGAGGACGGCACAACTGCCCGGATGATCGATTGGGTGAACAACCGGGGCGGGATCGCGACCAATAGCTGGCATCTCACAGTTCCCCGGGATTTCACCGCCTATCAGCTCGGGGAATTCGTAGATTGGAAGGAAGCGACCTACAAGCCGACGGAAACTAATTTCAATACAGCTAATGCGGTAATTCCCGGGACAAAAGAGTACCAGTACGTAATGCTGGCCATAGCGGATTTGGCGGAGCAGCTGCAGATTCTGCAGGATAACAACGTGCCGGTTATTTTCAGACCCTATCATGAAGCAGAGGGCAACGGCGGGTTGAACGGGCAAGGCGCGTGGTTCTGGTGGGCCTCGGCAGGCGCAGAGGTATATAAGCAGCTGTGGGATCAGCTCTATACCGAGCTTACAGAAACCTACGACCTGCACAACCTGATCTGGACGTATAACAGCTATGTGTACAGCACTTCTCCCGCCTGGTATCCCGGTAACGATCAGGTGGATATTGTCGGCTACGACAAATACAATACCGTCTACAACCGCTATGACGGTTTGTCCGGCGTTCCCAATGAGGATGCGATTACCTCGACCTTCTATCAGCTGGTGGATCTAACTGGCGGCACCAAAATGGTAGCCATGACCGAGAATGATACTGTCCCAAGCGTACAGAATCTGACCGAGGAGAAGTCGGGCTGGCTCTATTTCCTGCCGTGGTATGGCGAGCATCTCATGAGTTCTGCCTTTAATTATCCGGCTACACTGACCACGCTATATCAGAGCGATTATGTGATTACGCTGGATGAGCTGCCTGATTTAACAATTGATGATCCAACTCCAAGCGCATCTATTACGCCTGTGAGCGCGGACTTTGATAAAGCGCCGGTCCAAGCGCAGGATATTTCCGTAGCCCTTACCTTAAACGGACATCAGCTTGCAAACCTGACGCATGGAAGCAACACGCTTGTATCGGGCCAGGATTATACGGCATCAGGCGCAACGATCGTCTTGAAAAAATCCTATCTCTCTACGCTGCCGCTTGGTCAGAATGCGATCACCTTCCATTTCAATGGAGGAAATAACGCTGTGCTTACAGTGAATGCTGCGGATACCAGTGTACCGGTACCAGCGGGCAATTTGACGATCCAGGCTTTTAATGGCAACACCAGTGCCTCTACTAACGGAATTTCGGCCAAATTCAAAGTCGTCAATAGCGGTAATTCGGCAGTTCAGCTTAGTGATGTGAAGCTCCGGTATTACTACACGATTGACGGCGAGAAAGATCAGAGCTCCTGGATCGACTGGTCCAGTGTCGGCAGCGCGAATGTAACCAGCAGATTCGTGAAGCTGGATACCCCGGCTAACGGTGCCGAGTATGCTCTTGAAATTGGCTTCGCAAGTTCGGCTGGGACGCTAAACCCCGGCCAGAGCGCCGAAATCCAGACCCGCTTCTCCAAAACCGACTGGTCCAATTACAATCAGGCTAACGATTACTCGTTCAAGGCATCCGCTAGTCAATTTGTTAACAATGAGCAGGTGACCGGATATATGAATGGCCAGCTGGTGTGGGGGATTGAGCCTTAACACAGGTAAGGCAAAAAGGGCTGGATCGGGGTGATGCCCTGATCCAGCCCTTCTTGTTCTAGCTTATAATCATCTCGCCGTAATTGTCTGCAAGACCTCTCCGGTCAATCTTGCCGGTTAAGGTATGAGGGAATTGTTCTTTCATTATAACTTCGGAGAGCAGCATATAATCAGGCAGCCGTTGGGACAACCACAGATTAACCGAGGCAAGTGACAGGGAGTGGTCGGCCTGAATGAATCCTGTCAATGTGGCCTGCCCGTCCCGTACTATGGGAAGCACCGCGCATTCCTTAACCCCTGCGATGGTGAGAATATGCGACTCGATCTCTCCCGGCTCAATGCGGTATCCCCGGATTTTGATCTGAGCGTCTATTCTTCCCCTGAACATGATCCTGCCGGTATCGTCTATCTCGGCCATATCACCGGTCCGATAGATGGTACCGAATGCAGGGGAGGTAATGAATGCTTGCTCCGATGCATCTGCGGCATTGAAGTATCCCTCAGCTACATAGGCAGAAGCGATTAGCAACTCACCCGCCGGAATTCTATGAGTCCGCAGAAGTTCGCAGCTTTCTTGCGTTAAGCTCCCCCGCGGAGAGATAACGGTGAAGCTCCCTTCTCCGCGAGCGATAAGCAGCTTCGTGCCTGCGAGGGGTAAGCCTACAGCTGAAGCATCCCTGGCGCTGGATATGAAATGGCCGGCTGAATAAGAGGATTCGGTCTGTCCGTAGAGACTGTACAACTTCGTGCCCGGAAGTCTCCCGGAACAAAGGCTGTAATCACCTGCGCGTAGCGCTTCTCCCCCCAGGACGGCAAGACGCAGAGAAGGAAGCTGAGGCAGCCGGCGGACAGAGGTGAAGAATGTACGGAACAGGCTCGGTACGCTGTGCCACACGGTGATGCCATTGCCTTCAAGCCAGCCGGGTAATCTTAGCAGATTCTCTGGAATGCGCAAATCCAGGGGATACAGACAAGCACCGGACAGCAGTCCGGCAAAAATGTCCACCACAGCGGCATCGTGACCAAAGGTAGAGAATAAAGTTAACCGGTCATCTGCGGTAATACCCTGCTCGCGGATATAGGTCTCTGCAAAATGGACAATGGACGCGCCTTGCTGGACCACACCTTTGGGTACGCCTGTAGAGCCGGAGGTATACAGCAGATATTGACGCTTATGCATCTTTCCCGGAATTTCAGGTTTACTGCCTGGCTTGAAGGAGGGGGCGTCAACCCTTACAATTTCCCCCGGAAAAGAAAGCCCGGAGCCTATGGCTTCTGCAGCTGCCAATCCATCAAGGTCTGTAACCATAATACGGATTCCCGAATGCCGGGAAATCTGTGATAACCGGCCAGGTGGGTAAGAGGCGTCCAGGGGCACATAGACAAGTCCGGCCAGAACGGAAGCAACGACCCCGATAATTCCCGAAATGCCATGATTGAACAGCAGTCCGCAGGCTGGTTCTTCCTCCGGCAGCTCCATCCGGTCTGCGAGCCGGCGAAGCTCTGCTGCAACGGCACTGGCTTCGGTAATCAGTTGCTCGTAAGTGAGGGTTTGACCGCCATACCGGACGGCTGCCCTGGCAGAGTGGCGCCGGGTGGAGGCAACGAGAGCCTGCGCAAGCATCAGCTCACCTCCTGTTCACCCGCTATAGAGCCGGAATGGCTTAAGGGACGGCTCAGCAGCGGTGATAAATAGAGTAGAACCACGGAAGCAACACCGAGGCATATTACGCCGGCGAGCAAGGAGGACAGTGACACGTTTCCGTTCATTGCGAAGGACAGCAACGGAATTACAAGCATTGTGGCCGCGGAAATAAAAAACTGCCGGATGCCGGATATTCTTCCATGGAACTCCGCCGGCGCCGTAAGCTGGAGCGAATAAGTGAAGCTCGATACCGAGAAAGCATTGGAGACTCCCAGAAACAGCATTAATGGCGAGAGCCAGACCGGGTGGTTCATGAGTCCGATTGCGGCAATATTCAGTCCCTGCACAACCAGCGCCAGCGCGGTGCGGTTCATACGGATTTGGGAATGGTCCATCCTTCCGAATAGATAGGCTCCGGCAATGGCGCCAATCGAGAAGGCGGAATCCCATATGGATAGCCACCAGGAGGGTGCATCCATAGTCTCCAGAATTGGCGCATAGGAAATGTTGATGAAGGATACAACGATGAAATCGGCAGTGCACAGCACGGCCAATCCCAGTACCTTTGCATTTTTTCTGAGCACCAGCGCAAGCAGATCGGTCCATTCCCGCCAAAAGCGCTTGGGACTGATGGAGGCCAGAGCGGAACCGAACCCGCTGCCTTGACGGGCTCTGAGTTTTTGTCCCGGAATGGCTGCTAAACCTATACAGAGTGCTGACAGAAGATAGGAGATACCGTTAAGGGCGATGGCCACTTCGGGTGACAGGAATGAAATAACCACACCGGCGATACCGGCTCCCAAGAACTGTCCAATCTGAAAAAAGGTGCTGGTCCGGGCGTTATAAACGGCTAGCTGCTTGCCATCGGCAATCATGGGGCCGATGGCGAAGCTGGCCGTTCTGTAGAACGGGCGCAGCAGGTTGATAATGACCGCAGCGAGCAAGATACTTGCCGGATGACCGGCGAATACGAAAGCGGCTGCTGTCAAAACCGCTAAGCCGCGTATCGATTCGGCGATAAATGCACATTGCTTGGCACGTCCTCTGTCAACGGCGGAGCTGGCAATAGCCTGGGTAGAGAAGGTCAATACCGCTTCCATCATCAGCAGCAGCGCAAAGGGAGTGGAGGAACCGGTCTGATCGTACAGCAGTTTGCCGACAGCCAAAGTATACATACCGTTCCCTATATTGGTAATCAGAACTCCAAGTGGCAATAACATTCTGGGATTTGTAAACCGAATGTTCATGATTCTCCCTCCGTAATATCCGGTCAGCTAGTTTTGTAACCAATTTCAATTGAGGTCTCCAGCCGACTAAGCCATTCATGGTAATCCAGAGCCGGATCCGGCTCTGGCAATTGTCCCGTAATCCAGCCGAAATAAGCAAAGGAGTCGCTTTCCGGGCTAAGGTAATCACCGGTATTCTTACGGATCGCCAGCTTGCTCACATAAGGATTGGACAACACCTTCTCGGTTCCGTGAATGCTGTTAATGATGCCGTAGCCCTTATAGCCCATGTTGTACCAGTACATCCGTGTCTTATGCTTGGCCGACCTTGAAGACAGTTCTTTCAGATAGCGGATATCATCCGGTGAATGTGCTCCAAGAGAAACTAGAATAAAGGCTTCGGAGAATGGAAGGCCGGTGGCCCGCTCGAATAATTCGTAGAAGCATCCGCCCGCACCCGGGCGAAGAGCCGCCTCCAGCACATAACCCTCCTGCTTGCGCATACGGATTTCCGTATGACTCGCTCCGCTATACACACCGGCCGCACTTACGGCGGCATGGGACAGGGCCAGCAATTGCTGTTCAATCTCTTCGTCAAGGGATGGGTCGGTGAAATATAAGCGGTCCGGAAAGGTGGGACCCTGCGGATTTCCTTTGCTCATAATTCCGTCCATTAGAGGCTGGCCCTTGTACCAGATCGTGTCCACGGAGTACTCCTCACCGTCGATATATTCTTCAATCAGCGCTCCGGGCTGTTCCACCGCTTCGTTACCCAGGGTCGTCGCATTGAAACGGAAGATTTGCCTGATTTGTTTCACAAGCTCCTGCTCATTGCCGACAATTCGTACCCCGGCGCTTGCTGCGCCATGCGTGGGCTTGACGATGACGGGATAATCCAAGCGGGCGGATTGAAGCTCTGAAGTACGCTGGATCAAGGCGGAAGAGGGAGTGCGCACACCTGCCGTTTCCCAAACGGATTTCATCCTCGATTTGCTGCGCAAAATTTCACATGCGGTGACCGGACCGGGGGGAATCCCGAGCCATTCGGCCGTTCGGGCTAAGTTCACTGACAATTGTTCGATGCAGGACACGATGCCGAGCGGAGTCCCCATTGCTTCCTGTATCACTGTCCCAAGCTGCTCTGGAGGAAGATAAGGATCTGCCTGATGCCAAGGATGCCTTAACGGTTTGGAAGGCGGTTTGACAAAAAACAAATGCGGCTCAACGCCGACTCTTTGCGCGGCATCGGCCAGCAGAGGACCGGTTTCGTCGTCCGAAAAAATAGCAACTGTTCGATTGGCCATAATTATACCTCGCCTTCAAATTGTAGTGGGGCGTTCGAATATGTACGGTAGCTGTCAGCTGACTTGTCCGGAAGCCAGCATATTCATGATAAGGCGCGGTGTTGCCACTTGTTCCACCGAGAATGTCTCGTAATCAATGATAATATCCAGTGATTCCTCAATCCGTAGCACAAGCTCCATAATCGCGAGAGAATCCACGCCCAGTTCTTTAATATTTGTATCGGCGATATCATCATACTGGCAGGCGATTTGCTGCAGAGTCTCCGGAGGAACGAGTCCGCTGAAGATCCCTTCAAGTTTATTGTTCATGACTTTCCTCTCCTATCATCATTGCCTGCTCTCCGCCAGCTGCTGAGCTTAAAAGTATCTTGTCTGCTTCGGCAGCAAGGTTCTGCAATGCCCTGAATTCCCGGATCAATTCCGAGAACTCCTGCACATAGGAATCCAGAAAGCCGGGCCTCGGACGGGAGCAAATAAGACTGGTCCATTTCAAAACGGCCTTTAACCGGATGGAGATGCTGTTTATGGCTGTAATCAAGGCATGCGAGCGGTGATCCCCGAGCAGCGCCGCACATTCCGGATCGGACGCAATGGAGGACCAGGCCCACAATAAAGGCTCTATTTTATTCGCCACATGCTTATGCATTCTCAGCTGATCTCTCTTGCTTAAAGGCGGGGTGAGCAATTCCTGCCTGCGCTTGTCAATGTCGGCTAACAGATCATCCAGACCGTCTGTGGTTAAAGTACGTGGTTCGCCATGGTTGTAGAGCAGCTGATGAATCCGCTGATAAAGGGCAACACCTTCCCCCTGCAGACTGTTCAGCAGAGCCGGGGAAGCCTGCAAGAACTGCAGGCTGACGGTAGTATCCTCATTTCTCGCCAATCGTTCCGCGAATTCTTCAAGCGGCAGAGGCAGGCATGCCCGGGAAGAAGTTTCGTTGGTTTTGGTGTAGAAGACAATGTCGTTATCCATTCCTTCAATTAAAGTGCTGGTGTAATGAGAGCTTCCGTCAGGACGTTCGAAGCGGACCATCGCACTGGCTTTCCAGCCATCCGCAAGTCTTGGACGTATCGCTTCCCCAAGTTTAGAGGGGGATACCGAGACATGCTCTCCAAGCGCATCAACGATAGAAGCAAGACCATTGTGGACCGGCTGGACCGGCTCGTTGGCTTCGGAATAATGGAAACCCCAATAACGGTCCGAGAACAGCCAGGAAAAATTGCGGATGCCCAGGTTTCTTTTGAAAAAATGATAGATCACCCGGTCATAACAAACATAGATCAAGCTTTCTTCCATCTCTTCCGCGCTAAGCTCTACAGGTTCGAAACGGCGCAGCATGGATTTCATAATTTGTTCTCCTTTGCAGCTGGCGAATGTGTTCTAGAGAAGAACCGGCTGCTGTTTTAGTTTCGAACATACCGGACAATCCGGATCAGGCTTCAGTTCAATCTCGCGGAAGCTGGCAGATAATAAATCAAAATAAATCATCCGGTTTTTGAGCGATCGACCCGTTCCGGCCACATATTTAAGCACTTCCGCCGCTTGAAGCGTGCCTACAATTCCCGGGGTTACGCCAATTACACCAAATTCCTGTTTCTTGGGCGGCTCCTGAGGCTCCGGATATACGCATCGATAGCACGCGCTATCCTCGTCCGGAGAGATGAGCATCACCTGACCTTCAAAGTGAAAGATACTACCTTCCACCAGAGGTTTGCGAAGCTCTACACAGACATCGTTCAGCATATATCTGGTATCCAGATTATCGACGGCGTTCACGACAATATCATATTGCGGCACGATGGACAGCGCGGTTTCACGGGTTAATCTTTCCGCATGAAGCTCGTAATGTAGCCCGGGGTTCAGACGATTCAAGGTTTGCTCCGCCGATTGTACCTTGGGGACACCGACATTGCCGGAATCATGAATGATTTGCCGGTTCATATTAGTCAGGTCCAGAACATCATGATCATAGATGCTTATATGTCCGATGCCTGCGGCGGCGAGATACAGCAGCAGCGGAGAGCCGATGCCGCCCGCGCCAATGACCAGGACTTTGGCCTTTTTGATGCGTTGTTGTCCTTCGGGGCCAATCTCCGGTAAGATCAGCTGTCTTCTATACCGTGCGAGCTCGTCTTGCGTTAATTCCGTTTCGGAATGAGTGGTCATGCGGTGCACATCCTTATCTAATTAGTGTTTGTTAGCAGAGGGGCTTCAGCCGCCGGCAAATTGCAGGATGATGCCAAGCTCATCGCCGGAAGCAAATTCGGTATTCTCGTTGTTAGCCTTGATCAGTTCATCATTAAGCACGAACAGTACATTCCGTTTGGCCGCTCCTTCTTCGGTCCAGATTCTTTCGCCGAATTCGGAGTAGCTTTGTTGGAAGAAGGTCTTCAACTCTTCCATACTGCCAGCTTCAACTTGCAATTCTTGCTTTTGTTCAATCAGGTGGCTCAAAAATTGCGGGATCAATACTTTAACTGTGGACATAGGTCAACCTCCATTTATCTTTTGGATACTCTGAAACCCAAGTCATATGCGTAAAAAGAAGCGGGCTCATGATGTCTGAACGCAGGACGGCACATATCTGTAAAAGAGTGAAAGCTTCCACCCCGGCAGCTTTTGTTACCGGGAACCATCAAGTTGACGGGATTCAGTACATCGCTCTTGTGATAGAATTCACTATCATACGTATCCAAACACCATTCCCATACATTTCCGAGCATATCGTACAGCCCGTATGGGTTAGCGGCATGTTGGGCGATTTCATGCAGAGAACCTTTTGAATTCTCGCTGAACCAGGCATGAGCGGCTAAATGCTCCTCGGCGCAGAAGAAAGGGCCGTAGATGCCGCCGCGGCAGGCATATTCCCACTCAGCTTCAGTGGGCAGCTCTGCATCACACCAGACCGCGAACATGAAGGCGTCATACCAAGTCACGTTTACCACAGGAAACCGGCTGCCTGATCCCTCGTAGCTTGCGTTATATTCATGATACATTTCCTCTGTTACAGGAATTTTGGAGATCCTGTAGGGTGACAGTCTGACGGGATGCAACGGCTCCTCTCCACAATACAAGTACTTAGAGTCAGGTCCCGAGCCCATGTTGAAAGGCTGCGGCTTCAGATCCACCATATGTGGAGCTATGAGCGCTTCGTAGCGCTGCTTCCGGTCTTTATAGAACCGGTAATATAGAATTTCTTCCTCCAGCGCGTGGGGCATTTGCTTCAGCAGCTGATAACCGTTGTACAAAATTTCTCCGTCGGTAACGACGGGGCGGCCGAAGCGGTCCGTCTTGAATATTTCCCTTACCAGCCGGATCAAATCATCCGGTACGGTTTCCTGCTCCAGTAGCTCAATAGCTGCGTCCTTGCTCACCTTACCATCCCCTTATGAAGTATATTGGATATCAACTTCGCCCACCCGCTTGGCGGAATCCACCGAAAAGATACGAATTTGCGGATATTCAACGGTCCGAAGCGAAATAAGCAAATGCCATACTTCCGGGGAAGGATGCAAATCAACATCCACTTTGGCCAGAATGGCAGGATGGCGCTGGTGGCTGTGAAAGACGCCGACTTTGTGCAGGTGGCTGTTTCTTATGTACTTCTCAACCCGCACCGTCTCTTCCGGAGAGGTTAAGAATCCGGCGTCTTTATGATCCAGATAATAATTTCCGTAATCATAGAACTTATCCATCATATTGTCCTTCTGGTCCTCTTTCATAATGATGTACTCCGTGGGGGCCCCGGATCTCTCATTAGACAGAAAGAAACCAAACGCCTTCTTCGGATACTGGGCTTTCACTTCATTAACAAATTGCTGTGCTAAAGTGCGATTCAATACTACGGACTTAACTGCCATCCAATCACTCCTTTATTATGAGAATTATTAAAAATAAAAGAAAAAATTCCCATCTATTTTTGGATTATAAACCAGTTCCCACAGCTCGTATGTAGCGAAAGTGTGAAAACTATGTTAATTAACCCAATTTATGTTTTCGTTGTGTAAACTCACATGATATGTTGCCTTTTCAGAGAGGACAAGTGATAGATATGTTTTCATTAGGTGGACATTATTAAGTTCGTGTAAAATTAAGAGGTTATACAAGAATACTTTGAATTCATCTCCCGAGACTATAAGGACAAATTTGCATATCATGAAATAGAAAAGCAAATTAGAAGACTAGTCCGCTTCGGGCTGTTTGAACAAGAGAGAATAACAAACATGTTAAATGATCTTTTAATCAATGAGGCAAAATCTGAGCAACTGGAGATATTAGGTATACTATATGAGGAGTATTGTAGCGGCTACAATTTCCTGAGATACCTTGCTCTATCTTATATTCTAACTTCCGATGAATATTTTACAGAATCCTTTCCCGAAAAGTTTGTAACTGAGTACGTTAGCAATGGAAACCGGGGTGAAAATGAAAGCTTCGGTTTTTTTGTTGGAAAAAAATCACATGGGGGAAGTTCTTTTGGAAGGGCAGAAGGGGATATTGTCGAATATTAAAAAGATTATGGGAAGCAAATCGGTCAGGGAGTGTGCCAATAGTGAACAAAAAGTTTATAATGTCTAGTTTTCTTATCATGTTGTCAGTGGTATGTCTATCCATTACGGTCTATGCAGCCACTGCAGCATACTCTTTAAGGGTAAACGGGGCTACCATTAAAGGGGAAGCTAAAGTCATTGATGGAGTGACCTATGTACCTTTGCGCACAGTTATTGAAGGGATGGGTGGATCATATCATGTCATGCCTGAGTCGAATACAATTAGTATTTTGAGAAGAGATATAAGTATGTACGGCGGGTACAATGAGTCCAATCCATTAATGTTTGGTTCAAAAGCGTATTTCGAAATGAATGAAAATTTTGATAAATTCATTGGTTCAGTCTCTATCGAAGAAGCGAATACGGGAAAGGACGTTTTGAAAAACCTAGAGGAGAAAAAAGGAACTGCTCCAAGCGGTTATACCTATGTTCTTGTAAAAGTGAACCTTGAAATCTTAGCATCTGAAAAACCTGGGGCATCGCTATCAATAAATAATTATAGGTTTGAGTATATTGACGCGGTAACTTTAAAGAGAACCCCTTCTTTTATGTTCTCCAAATATTCGCCCAGCGTATCCGAAGGAAATCCCTTCAACGGTTGGGTTGGATTCTTAGTTCCTGAAGGTCATCAATCTGGGATGATGGTTTTATCAAGTCCAGATGACCGGCAGAATGCTCTATGGATGAAGATAGAGTAACATCGTAATACTTAAGGATAATTACATAAGCTTCCGGTACCAGGTCTCTTGACTCTAACGTCGCGTAAACCTGTATATTTACTCTCAGAAGGAGGGATAGTCATCGAACTGCAAACCATCAGTCAGGTGTCAAAGCACTTTTCAGTCTCTACCCGTACCCTTAGGTATTACGAGCAAATCGGATTGATTACGCCTGCGAAAAAGGAAGATTCCGCATACCGCGCATACGATGCCGAAGCCATTACACGTCTGCGTCAGATTATCGTTCTGCGTAAACTGCGGATACCGCTCAAACAAATTGCCGGGATTCTGCAGAGCGCGGAAGCGCGCGTTGCCATCGAAGCCTTTGAGCGTAACCTTGCGGATATTGAGGACGAAATCACCGCGCTCTCTACCATTCGCAGCGTCATCAAAGCCTTTGTCGAATATCTGAATCTCAGAGGTGCGAAATTCGCGCTGCCTGACGACGCAAGTTTACTGGAGGTTGTAGATTCCTTGACTGTCTCAAAAATCAACTTCAAGGAGGAAAAGTCAATGGAAGAATTAAACAAGGCAAATGAAAATTTAAACAAACTGGCGGACAAAGATGTGCGGATTGTCTATCTACCCCCCATGACAGTGGCTGCTGCTTATGCAACGGGAGAAGGCTGCGAAGGCAAAGCGCTGGATATGATCACGCAATTTGTAACCGAAAGCGGACTGCTAACCATTAAACCCGACGCCCGGAGTTTTGGTTTTGACTGCTCTAAGGGGGCAGCAGGAATCGGAGAACCATCTCATGTATATGAGGTGTGGGTATCCATTCCGGGCGACACAGAGGTTCACGCGCCTTTAGTCAAACGAACGTTCGACGGCGGGTTATATGCCGCACATGTGCTCAGGGCATGGGACTTCGAGGACTGGCGTTTATTAAAAGAATGGGTTGACGCAAGCAATAAATATGATAATGATTGGGATTCTCCGCGCTGGACATCGCTGGAGACGGTTGCGGGGCAAGGATTTGAAGAAACGTTGAATTTTTATAATTACGTACAAAAAGGCGGTAAAATGGACGATTTACAGCTTGATTTATTGTTTCCGATTAAGGAGAGGGTATAAGAGTAGATCGCCGGGTAAGACAGATTGAAATCGGCGGTTATAATTGGTGTGTACTTGACCTGCATAACTATACAGCTGTGATTATAACCGCAGATACTATAGAACAACGCGCCAGTGAATTCCACCCGGTATTTCCTCTTACATACGATAAACCTTCAAGCCCCCATAGTATCTGTGTAAACCTCCCAATCCCTGAGCAACTACTCCATATATATCTGTCTACGTGTAACAAAGCTGAATTCATTTCGTTATAGTCAATGAGTAATGGTTCCCAATAAGAGCGAGAACTCAATGGAGGAGGGGACGGTTTGGTCAGAATTGTCTTAACATTAATGACGCTTCTATTCAGTTTAACGAGCTGTTCCGCTTCGCATAGTGCCACAACATTAGACCACAATGCTACTGCGGCAAAAGATTATTTGGAATCTAAGGGTTACAAGGTCTCTTCGTATGAAGGCTCCAGTGAAGTCTACACCTTAACAAAAGAAAAGTTAATGAATTTACCGTATTCCAATTACTGGGGGCTGCAAACCGAAGATCCCAGTGTTTATCTGGACAAAGAGGTTAACGTACAAAAGTTCATAGTAACAAACCATCGATTGGATAACTGGAAATCCACAAGCGCCAAACCGGAGAATATTGTTAAATCTAAAGGGAAAACCGCAATTTGGATCTATGTCGTGGATAACCAGGCAGTAGGCGGACATTCTTATCCAGTAATCGATCAGGCCATGGATGGCGGCGTATGGTCATTAGATGGAAGAACATTAGAAGAAGTGCATTCTATGAGTTATAAAGCTTGGTTAGAGCAATGGGAAGCAAAGTTTGGCAGCTAATGAAATATTAAGAATCGCAACGATTCGTTATGCCATGGGTGTCACATATCTAAGAAAGGGTGGATCCGATGTTCTACGTTAATTCAAGAGCAATCATTGAACGATTCAATGATGGAGAACCTGAGATTGTCATACAAAGAAGAATGAAAACAGATTCCTCCTTTAAGTTCGAGCTTCCCGGGGGGAGAATTGAACCCTTTGAGTCGTTGATCCAAACACTGATCAGAGAGGTTAAAGAAGAGACTGGATTAGATGTATACGAAATAGAAGGAAATGAGACAAGAATTGATACGATAGGAATTAATCCGGAATTTGAGGTGGAATGCCTTAAACCATTCGCAGCCTATCAAACGGTTAAAGGTCCGGTCGATTCGGTCGGATATTATTTTAGATGTAAGGCAAAGGGTGAAAGAACAACGAACATGTAAAGCAAGCTGCGTTTCAGGAAAGCGAAGCCTTTAAAGCCAAAACTAAAGAACGCTACAAAATTGAAGCCGAAAATAGCGAACTCAATCACAGACACGGGTACGATGTTGCATCCTCCTCGGGTTTAGTTGGCGTGGAAATTCAGGGAGCTATGGCGATATTCACTGTTAGGTTAAAACGAATATTGAAACTTATGGACGAGAGCAGTTTTTTCAAACTTATTTTTTGCTGGATGTCCCCAATTGGCCCTGATCGTTCGCTGCACATGTATACACTACACCGTACTCGGTAAGATGCAGAAAAATCATATCCTGTTAAAATTCCTTTACTTCTCGGAAGCCCTTGCACTTGTACAGGCGAAGAGCGAAACGTCGTCGCCCAGTTGTCCTTTGTCATTCATCCCCCAAGGGTCAGAAGCTTTCGTCATCCTTTAATAAAAGACCATGATTCTATAGAAACGATACTTTCACAAACTTTGAACTGGGGGTGGATGCAAAGATAGGCGTCGGATTCAAAACTAGACATATCATAAATAATAGTACATACCTTTTCATGTTACTCATTCGGAAAAATTCCTTAATAGTTGATGTAATTTTCAATTACACTTTCTGGTTTAATTTGGTCTAACTAAGTTTCAAAGCGGCTTTAAATTTGACTTATATAGAGTGAACTTAAGAATCTGACTTACTGCATCAGTGAAGTCCTTGCTCAGCAAGAGGTTCGCTCACCGGCTCGCCAACATTGTTAAGTTCAGCTTATATAGTGACATTATTCATGCAATATATTAGTAATTTATGGTAAAGTTCTTATATCAAAAAAGAAGGGATTGGTATTATTGAAAAAATTAACCTTGTATGCATTTTCATTTACATTAATTGTGAGTCTTTCTCTCTCTTCGGTAGTTTTGGCTGCTCCAATTGATAATAGTACATTGAGACAGGTGCAAACATCTGGGGCAGATAAGACTTGGGTCGGTGAATGGCAGGGGGAGGATACAATTATCGTTGACTCCCTTGGCAATGTTACTACCTCTGGGGAACTCAAAAAAACATCAAGTTTAGTATTTCCAACAGAATCTACAACTATCCGAGACGTATTAATTCAACCGGACTTACTAACTCCCACTTTTGAACTCCCAAACGAATCTTTTGCCACCTTGGCATCCGATTATGGTCATGCATGGCCCTATTCGGCTGTTAATAGTTCTGCAGTTAACTGTTATGGTTATGCTACCAAAGCCCCATGGAAAATGAATCCTGGCGATGGAGATGGTGTTTCGAATCTCGCAGATTCACAATATTTTTGAATGTAAATTATGTTGCTAACCTGGTTGTCCAAGATGGAAATACAAATCCATTATATTTTATATCTGGCTGGCGAATACTAAGTAGCAGAACTGCTGCCGTTAACGCCGATGAACATCGAATAGCTTTAAGAATAGGTTGGATTGATACCAATGGTAATGGTAAAGTTGACCTTCCCGACCAGTATGGTTTTGGTGGAGATAATGTCGATTATCATTTTATGCTTCAAAATAGCACAGGAACCTGGTCAGAAAAACACGGTCCAAATCCATCGCAAAATACTGGAATTACTGATCCAAGTAATTTTATCTGGAGCAATGGTATCTACTATAATTTTTATAACAGTTCTACGGTTTATATTGCTGCCAAGGTTCACTAATATCTAACACACATACAAGCGGTGGTTGTCATTTCTGCCGCTTGTTTATCTTATTTTGATAAAAATATATTTCATTAAGAACTCAGACTTAATTAACGTTTTTAAATAATCATTTTTAACAAAACTCCGCAATCCGCTACAGTCATGATCATCTTTCTCTAGAATATCCTTTAATAGCGCTATCCCCTTATCGACTGGAGAGTCTTTATCTTTGATGTTATGAAGTTGAACGAAGTGCCGGACTCTAAGGGATGGTTACTTGCGGTTGTGGTTTCTGTTATCGCAATTATTGTTACCACTATTGTTTGGGGTGGCTTTAAGGACTGAGGATCAGCTTTATTTGAATTTTCCGCTTGCTGTAGCAGTCCCGCTACTGGATTGTAAAGAAATGATTATGAAATTAATGAATGAAATGCATAATGATTTGATTGTGGTAACGGAGGAGCTGGGTTTTGGATTTGTTCTGAGTGAAGATGAATATTCAGATGTGACGATAGAGTATTGGAAGAAATGAGATCGCCAAGTATCACCAAAGATTCTTTATCCGCGGAATCACGTTAGCATCTGTTAAGGAAGACAGGCTGCTGTTCCATCATGCAGATTAATAATCAGAGCAAAGGAGATATAACATGCTACCATCACTTGCGTTTCTTAAACATCAATTAGAGGGGATTCTGCGTAATAAATTTGCCCAGGGGCACCAAACCTCCGGTTATCTAGCCCGGTTGGGACAGCTTCCCGCAAGCTATGATGCCTATTTAGAATTCGCCCATAGCTTGGCTGATATTCCAATGCGGGACAATTGGCCTTACTATGAGCCGGATGATTTGGAGGAGATATGGCGGGAATGCGACCCGGATAGACCTCTAGGCCAGATCGGAGTATTGAATCTGAAGGACAGCTCCAAGCGTGTAGAGGCAGGATTCCTCGCTTCAGTCTGTGGTTCAATGTTGGGCAAACCGATCGAGATCAATCCCAGTTTGTCTGAATTACGTCAAGCGTTAATCTCGGCAGGCGAATGGCCGCTGAATGATTATATTTCTGAAGAAGTTCTCCATGCCTTGGATCGTCGTCATTGGTCCTGGTTCGAGACAACGCGGGGGCGGATTCGTTATGTAGCACCTGATGATGATATCAATTACACCTTAATGGGAATGATGGCGTTAGAGCAATTTGGTAAGGGTTTTACGAAAAGGAATCTAAGAGATTTATGGATCAATCATCTTCCGATAAGTACAACGTGGGGGCCGGAGAGGGCCATCCTGATTCGGTCGGGGATTAGCTATTTGGAGCATGACCGGGAACGATTCAATCCTTCTGAAATAGAGGCTTGGCCCGACTTCCTGGTGCAAGATACAGAACTATGCGGGGCGGCAATTCGTGCAGATGCTTACGGCTATGCCTGCCCCGGTCAACCCGCTCTTGCCGCTGAGCTGGCTTGGCGTGATGCAAGTTTTACACATCGCCGGACGGGGATTTATGCCACGATGTTCATTGCCGCTGCAATTGCTGCCGCACACGTACTGCGCGATCCGCTTGAAATACTAAGCACTGCACTACAATTCGTACCTAGAAGGAGCCGATTCTATGAGATTACCGAGGATTGCCTGCAGATGGTAGGGAATGCAGATAACTGGCTGGAAGCTTATCAGGGCATTCATCAGAAGTATGCGAATTATTCCCACTGTCAGGTGTATCAGGAAATGGGTACTTTAATGAATACATTTCGATTTGCAGACAATGTCGGTGACGGGATATGCAAGCAGGTCATGCAAGGCAATGATACGGACAGCTTCGGAGCAACAGCAGGTTCGCTGCTCGGGGTGTATTTCGGCTCGGACAGCTTGGAAGCGAGATGGCTTGAACCTTTCCAGGACCGGATTCATACGGGGTTATCTAACTTTCATGAGCAACAACTATCCCGCTTGGCTGAGCGCATAGGGCGTTTGCCAGAGCTGTTACATACCGGCCAGCACCGAATTCAACCCAGCGAGCTGTATGTGAATGAGAATTTGGGTATTTGAAGCAGGATTGGCTTGGCGGTTAGGTCTGGAAGTGTAAACATGACTATAGCTGAGGAAGGACTAGATACATATGGGAAATATTGTACGGCAAGTTATTCATGAATGGAATCCATGCGGTTTATTACCAGAAGCACCTATAGATGAGTTTGATGCTGAAATTGAAAAAGTCGTCCAATCCCTAACAGCTGAAGTGGTTAAGCATTTGATATTCAAAGGTGACTTTGAAGTTATATCTGATAAATGTGTCGAGGATAACATGGACGAATGAAGACAGGATTTTATCGCTAAGGGGATCAATACGCATGACAATACAGGATGTATTGAAGGAAGTTGTAAAAGAAACCATTGCTCCCTTGTTTAAGGTAGAGGGGTTTAAGAAGCAGGGCAATAACTTTGCCCATGTTTGTTCTAACATCTCTGCGACAGTGAACATTCAGTCATCAAAGTGGAATACACAAGATGAAGTTGAGTTCTTTTTCAATACAGGCATTTATATAGAGGAATTATTCGGAACAGTTTATTTATACCCGAAACCATCTTTTCCAATGGAAATAAACTCCGTTTTACGGATACGTGGCACAGAACTAACGAAAAACGATAGTTGGTACAGATTGACTATCAATACTAAAGTTGAACAACTTAAACGAATGATAATGAAAGACATTACAGAGTATATACTCCCTCACCTTCGGCAGTTTGAAAGTATTAACGATGTAATCAAAGTAATGGAGTTACGAGAGAAAGATGGGATTTACGAGAATCCCCACTACTTAACGGTACTCTATTGCTCAATAGGTGACATGGAAAAAGCACAGGCTCGCATGACAAGAGTGTTTAACGAACTGAAGCTAAACTCTCAAAAAGAGTTTGCTACAGGATTGGCTTACCGATTAGGTCTGCAAGTGCAATTACGGTGAACCTTATAAGAAAACACAATGTCGTCGTTTGGGAGGTTCGTTATGCGATTTACAGATAATCTTCTCTAGACAAGAGGCGATTAACGTGGATAACAGAATGGTTCATGGCATACATATGCGGATGTTGCTTTTATAGGTATTATTTGACTCATTTAAGGGACACGAGATAATGATATCAAAGATAATTTGCTAAATGAAGTTACTAACACTTACTCAAATGAGCTATAGAATTGTCTGGAGGCTGAATATTCAGTCTCCAGATTTCTTCAGTAGGAGGTAATTCATGAAAAAAATGAGTATCTTTTCAATTTCAATTATACTTTTAGTCATTTTGATTTATGTATTTGCCAGACCAAAACCAGATATCATTAGTGTTAATCTTGTGTCCGAAACGAATGAGATCACTTACTCTGACAGTGAAAGCGTTCAAATCTTCGAAGATGCTATAAGAACTGTTAAAAAAGTACGCGGGTCTGTTGATGTGGGTCCACCAACTTATCGAATGACTGTTACTTACGCTAATTCTAAAGTTGTTGAATACAGCCTTTATATGGATTTTAAAACCAAAAACGGTTTCTTGATTAAACAAAGTAATAGTGAAAAGATGCTGGACTTAAAGGATCATAATTCGGAAGAACTCGCCGATCTGTTAAGTAAAGAAAACAAAAAATAATTTCTAAGGTATAGGGTCTGCTTATTTTTCTAAGTTATTGAACTTCTATAATATCCATAAGTAAGACATGGATTAGGTATGCGAAACTATGAGACACTAACTTCCCTTAGTGTCTTTTTTCCTTTTAACGGGTAATACTGACTATGATCAAAACCGCTTAAGGAGGCTACATAAATGGAGAGCAAGGAAGGCAAACAGCCTAATCGATTAATAATTAATCAAATATTTTTTGAAATGCCAGGAGGTCGTTGTCCTAGTGAATAATATATTTGATCTATCACATTCAAAAGAAATTTTAGTGCGCATTGATCAATTAATGCAAAGCACTCAACCGCAATGGGGTCGAATGGATGTTGCTCAAATGCTAGCGCATTGCTCCTCTTTTCAAGATATAGCAATGGGAAAGTCCCATTCCCCAAGAAGTTGGTTAGGAATGTTGATAGGAAAATTTGCAAAACCAATTTTTTATAACGACAAACCACTTCCTCGCAATATGTCTACTATTCAAACCATAATGATTGTGGATAAGAGAGAATTTGAAGTAGAAAAAGAAAAGCTAAAACAAAATATACTAATATTACAAAGTGATGGTCCTAAGAATTGTAACAATCGTCCACATCCTTTTTTCGGAGTACTCACTTCCGAGGAGTGGGGGAAAGGGATTTACAAGCATTTGGACCATCATTTAAAGCAATTTGGCGTTTAGATTAAGTCCAACAAAAGGGAATCGATAATACTATGACAATATGCAGCCGAGAGATCGGCTGCATATTCAGCTTAAGGGCAGGATAACACTATAACTTCGGTAGGAACAAGTAAGTACTTAGACATTCTTTTGCGAAGAACAATAAGAATTCTATCCCTCGTCTCTATGTATATAATCGCTGAGTTTGAGCAATCAGAAGTCAAACACTTTGTCGTCAGTGATTTGAGGTAGGTAAAAGTTCGGAACCGCTGTTGCCTTTCAAAGTGTGATTGTTGAGGGAGGGAATATGGAAATAGAAGCGGATTATTTAAACTTTATAGTAAATAAATGAGGAATACAGAGGTTCGACCATGGTATTCGCTATGATCTCGCATGAGAATAGGGTATTAACAACAAGAAAATAATATACTCTAGTGTAAAGACATTTTTATTAACTGCGCCTACCCCCACAATTTTGGGTAAACTATCCCTAGACAATACTTTACCCAAATTATCCGAAATGAGGGGACACCCCGTGACAATTCACAAATCATCTAATAGATTAGCTAACGAAAAATCACCCTATCTCTTACAACACGCCCACAACCCCGTGGACTGGTACCCATGGGGAGAGGAGGCTTTTGCCAAAGCGCGGGCCGAGAACAAGCCGATTTTCCTTTCAGTCGGCTATTCAACTTGTCATTGGTGTCACGTAATGGAACGCGAATCCTTCGAGGACCCAGAAGTCGCAAAGCTCCTTAACGATCACTACGTAGCCATCAAAGTAGACCGCGAGGAGCGGCCGGATATTGATGCGCTGTATATGTCGGTGTGTCAGGCGCTGACGGGGAGCGGGGGATGGCCGCTGACGGTGCTGCTGACGCCGGAGAAGAAGCCGTTCTATGCCGGGACGTATTTCCCGAAGCGGCAGATGTTCGGGCGGATCGGATTGATGGATGTGCTGGAGCAGATCCACACGAAGTGGGAGCAGGATGGCGAGGCGCTGAATAAGCTGGGCGATGACCTGCTTGAAGAGCTGCATACGCTTGACCGTAAGAATGCGTATAACTCGGCTGATGTGGACGGCGGTATCCCGGGCGATGAGCTGCTGCATGAGGCGTATGAGCTGTACCGGCGCCAGTTCGACGAGGAATATGGCGGGTTCGGCAATGCGCCGAAGTTCCCTTCACCGCATAATTTGTCCTTCCTGCTGGCGTACAGCCAGATGCACAATCAGCCGGAAGCGCTCCGCATGGTGGAGAAGACGCTGGAGTCGATGTACCGGGGCGGAATGTACGACCATGTAGGCTTCGGGTTCTCGCGGTATTCCACGGACCGGGAATGGCTGGTGCCGCATTTTGAGAAAATGCTCTATGATAACGCACTCCTTGCGAACGTCTATCTGGAAGCCTTCCAGATTACCGGGAAACCGCTGTATGCGGAGATTGCCGAGCAGATCTTCACCTATGTCCTGCGCGATATGACCTCTCCCGAAGGCGCTTTCTACTCTGCGGAGGATGCGGATTCGGAAGGTGTGGAAGGGAAGTTCTACGTCTTCTCCCGTGATGAGATTGAGGAAGCTCTGGGGCTGGAAGATATGCATTCGTATTGTCATGTCTACGGGATTACCCCGGAAGGCAACTTCGAGGGAGCTAATATTCCGAATCTGCTGCAGGGGCTGCCGGAAGAAATGGCGGAGCGCATGGGCATGAACCCGCTGGGTCTGCGGACCCGGATGGAGGAATGGCGCGGGAAGCTGTTTGAGTACAGGGAGCAGCGCATTCATCCGCTCAAGGATGATAAGGTGCTCACTTCGTGGAACGGGCTGATGATCGCGGCGCTGGCCCAAGGGGCCATGGCGCTGCAAAAGCCGGAATATGCCAAGGCCGCAGAAGCGGCGGCGAATTTCATCTGGGACAAGCTGCGGCGTGAGGATGGCCGGCTGCTGGCCCGTTACCGTGACGGGGAGGCGGCGATTCCGGCTTATGTGGATGACTATGCCTTCCTGATCTGGGGACTCAGCGAATTATATGAGGCTACGAGTCAGGCGGTCTATCTGGAACGCGCTCTGATTCTTAAGGATGGGCTGCTGGAGCTGTTCCACGATTCCGAAGGCGGTGGCTTCTTCTTCACAGGCCATGATGGGGAAGAACTGCCTATCCGCTCGAAGGAATTGTATGACGGGGCTATTCCATCCGGGAATTCTGTAGCGGCGAAGCTGCTCTGGAAGCTGTCGGTGATTGCCCAGGATGTAGAGTTGAAAGGCATTGCAGAGCGTACAGCTGCGGTGCTCTCATCTGCAGCAGCAGAGTATCCTCCTGGTTATGCGATGTATCTGCAGGCTCATCTGGCGATGGCCTCCGGCGGCAGGGAATGGGTCCTTTCCGGCAAAAAAGAAGACCCGGCTCTGCACGGAATGCTGGCTCAGGTCCAGCAGGCCTATCTGCCTGACGCTGCGTTAATCGTCAACTGGGAAGGGGATAGCGAAGGCATTCTCCGCCTACTGCCTCATCTGGCGGACAAACGGGCGATTCGCGGCGATGCGACCGCCTATGTCTGCCGTAACTTTGCCTGTCGTGCGCCGCTTACGAATATGGAGGCGGTCCGGGAGCTTTTGGCCTCCGGTAATCGCGAGGGTTAGTATATAACACAAAGAGCAGCCTGCGGTTTGGGCTGCTCTTTGTGTTAAGTGCTTTGCCAAGAATATCTTACCGGACGAAAGGGGCATAGAACGAATCCGCAGGAATTGCCTGTGCGGCTCTACGCATATGTTCGTTCATGGCAGCAATAATCCGTTTACCCGGCCAATGGTCCGGCAGCAGTTCATCCGGGAGATAAGGATCGGCCATAAACAGCCCGCTTAACTCCTCTCCCATCTGCAAATATAGCAGGAATAGCTGCAGAGGCTGACCCGCATGGAGAGCTTCGTGTAAAGATGGAACGAATTCTTCCTGCAGCCAGACCGATTTTAGCTGATACATGGCTTCAATTTCGTCCAGATGCCAGATCGCTTGTGCTTTGTGCGGTGTAATGGAGCCTTCCTGGAATTGGCCTTGCAGAATGGACACCTTACCTTCCAGCTCCAGCTTCTGGATATACGCTGCGACTTCATCGCGATAGTTCCAAGGTGAAATGTACACACTGTTATATAGAAGACCATAGCCCAGCTGTCCGAGCGCCGTACGGAATTGGTCGCGCTTCTTGCGTTCAGATTCAGGAACCTCCAGCATGACCACATCCCAGGTGTGATCCCACTGCTCCTGATACCGGGCGGGCTTGCTGTTAATCGCTCTAATGTAAGCGAGGCCCTCGGCAGTAACGTTGTACCAGGAGCGTGACGGGGAAGCGATATAGCCTTCCTTTTTCAGACGGGACAGGGCATTGCGGATATAGGTGGAGGTATATCCCCTTTGCTCGTAAATCTCAACAAACTGCTGGGCGCCCATCTGCTCCACCTTGGATACCAGGAACAGCATGGTTTTCTCAACGGACAGCAATGTTCTTCACACCTCTCTTGACAGCTGGCAGAAATGAATATATCATAAAAACGAACGAACGTATTAAAAATAGTTATATTGTATCGATTCACTAGCATGTCTGGTTTCAGAGCAGCTTGGTGTCATTGTAACGTAAACTTTGGGTTTTTGCACGATTCAATCGCTTAATGCCCATTGAAAATAACAACGAAGAGGAGAGACAATCTATGAAAATTATCTACCACGGCCATTCCTGTGTGCAAATTGAGGTGAACGGCAAGTCACTGATTATCGATCCGTTCATTAGCGGCAATTCCGCTGCTGTCACGAAGGTCGAGGATATTAAGACAGATGCCGTGCTGTTGACGCACGCTCATGGGGACCACATTTTGGACGCTGCACCGATTGCTGAGCGCAATAGCGCCCCAATTGTAGCCACTGTGGAATTAGCTTCTTACTTCGAAGGGAAGGGTGCCAAGACGATTGGCATGAACATTGGGGGGACGGTGGATCTTGGTTTTGCCAAAGCGACGATGATCCATGCCTTCCACACCTCCAGTATTACACTCGAAGACGGACAGCGCATCTATGGAGGCACACCTACGGGTTTCATTATTGAGGCTGAGGGACGGACTATCCTGCATGCGGGAGACACTGGGCTATTCAGTGATCTGAAAATGTTCGGGGAGCTGTACGAGATTGATCTGGCGATTCTGCCGATCGGCGGGCATTTCACTATGGGACCTGAGCATGCACTCCTTGCTGCGAAATGGCTGGGGGCCAAGAGTGTGCTGCCGGTACACTACAACACCTTCCCGCCGATCCGCCAGGATGCGGGAGCTTTCGTCCAGGCGCTGGAAGATGCGGGAATCCGTGGTACAGCACTTGCTTATGGAGAGACGCTGGAGCTGTAAGGTTGGATACAGAAAGATTAAGGATGAACTAACTGATACGTGATTTAAAATGACTAAACAGCCGTTTTTTTGCTTCCGCAAAGAAACGGCTGTTGTTATATGGCGGATGACTCTACTTGGCGAACCGGGATAGCTCCAGGTTGAATTTGTCGCGTTCGTCATAGAATAAGCCGTGGCCGCTATTCTCGAAGGGGATCAGTACCGAATTACGGATTCCTTGATGCTGTGCCTCAGCCAGCGGGAAAAAGCACACTTGATCATGAATACCGTGCAGAATCAGCGTAGGCACCAGTATCCGGGGAAGATCATCAAACAGCTCTTCCTCAAGCCAGGCTTTGGAGACAGCGATGGTAGACCAGCTTGCGGCCTCAAGCCCTAATTGGAAGAACCAGTCTGAGAACGGCTGCGATACTTTTTGATAGAAGAAAATTTCTCCGAAATCATGCAGCATCTTGGGACGATCCTCATAAGTAGTCTGAATGATCTGCTCAATAGCTTCTCTGGTCGTCCCGTAAGGGAAACCCGGCCGCTGAATCAGACTGGGGGCTGCCGAAGCGAATAGTGCAAGCCTGGAGACACCATATCCCTGGTGCCGGGCCATATAACGGATCGCTACGGCTCCGCCGGTTGAATGCCCGCCGAGCGTAATATCCTGCAGTCCCAAAGCTCCGATCACACAGCGGATGTCATCAGCTAAGCGGTTGTAGTCGTACCGGCCCAGCGGTTTATCCGATTTGCCGAATCCCCGCATGTCCATCCCGATGCAACGGTAGCCCATCGGCACCAGCTGGTTGTACTGATATTCGAACATCTGGTGGTTAGCAGGCCAGCCATGGATGAAGAGAATCGTTCGGCTGCCCAGAGGGTTGATATCATTAATATAAATCTTCACGTTCGGTTCGACTCTGATCCAATGTTCCATATAGCTTCCCTCATTTATCCGTTGTATTGTTTAATTGGGATATATTATTCAGGCGCCTGAGGAAAGTGCCTAGAATACAAGCAATTGAATTTACAGCAGCTGCATAATGCAAGGCGTAAAGGAATCATTCATAAGAAATTCAACCGAAAGGAAGGTTCATAACCATGAATAATATTCTAAGCAATGTCCGCTGGAAAGATCGAAGTACAGAGTGTGAGTTGCTACTGGGTAACGCTGGTGAGGCAGTTATAACCCCGCTTAAGGGCGGGCTGGAAGCCGAGGTGTACAAAGTTACAATGCCGGATACTGAGCTTGTGTTCAAAATATGGAACCGGGATTCCCGGCCGGATATCTCTCTTCAATATAAAGTGCTGGAGCAGATGTACAGGCACGGCTGCGCGGTGTCACAGCCGTATGCCTGGGGATTGGACCCTGAGGACAATCAGGTGCTGTTAACCAGCTTCGACGGTGTGCCCCTCAAGGAAGCGAATCCCTCAATTCTTACAGCCATAGCAGAAAATCTGCTGGATATACATAACCTTCCGGGCGAATCTTTAACCAGAATAAACGTACCCGCATATGATTTCGCAGATTACTTCTTCCCGGAGTGGGGAGGTCAGCCGGAGATCAGAAGGCTGGCGCTGGGGTTGGCAGACAAGGCTGGAATAACCTCGCATCATCTGATTCATGGAGACTACCATGCGGGCAATATTCTGGAGGCAGCCGGATCATACACCATTATTGACTGGACGAATGTCCAGCTGGGCGATCCTAGATATGATATAGCCTGGTCTATTCTAATCCTCCGGATCTATGCGGGGGAGCAGTACTCAGAAGTCTACCGTGCGGCATTTCTCGCCAAAAGCAGTTACTCAGCAGCAGAGCTTGAGCTATTCGAGGCGCTGGCTTGTCTGCGCTGGCTCCAGCTGCATAGAACTACAGGTATTCCGGTGTTTCAAGATACACTTTCAGTTGTACAGACTGTCCTGAGGCGGAATTCATATTTGCCGGAGGGCCTGCTCTGAAGCAACGCAGAATGATATTCAAACTTGATTGTGGTATGATCTGGGAAGACAAGCGTTCAATTTCAAACCGGGAGGCGGAGGCAGGGAATGAATACTAGAGTGTTAGGCGGTAAACTGAAGGTATCCGCATTAGGATTGGGCTGCATGGGCATGTCCGATTTCTACAGCGGCCGGGATGAAGCGGAATCCATCCGCACGATTCACCGGGCTATTGACCTGGGCGTTACTTTTCTGGATACGGCAGATATGTATGGTGTGGGAAGGAATGAGGAACTGGTCGGCAAAGCGGTTAAAGGCAAACGGAACGAGCTTGTGCTGGCGACCAAATTCGGCAATGTGCGCAGTCCGGAAGGGCAGATGCTCGGCATCAATGGCCGTCCGGACTATGTGAAGTCGGCTTGCGATGCCAGTCTCCTGCGGCTTGGCGTTGATCATATTGATCTATATTATCAGCACAGGGTAGATCCGAACACGCCCATTGAAGAAACCGTTGGTGCGATGGCCGATCTCGTTGCAGCAGGCAAAATCCGCTACATTGGGCTGTCTGAGGCAGGGCCGGCTACTATCCGCCGCGCTCATGCCATTCATCCGGTAACGGCGCTGCAGACCGAATATTCCCTGTGGAGCCGTGAGGTGGAGGACGAGATTCTGCCGCTTGTCCGCGAGCTGGGGATTGGCTTCGTGCCGTACAGTCCGCTGGGACGCGGTTTCCTGACCGGACAGATTCAGAGCTTCGAGGATCTGGCCGAGGACGATTACCGCCGCAACTCCCCCCGCTTCCAGGAGGATAATTTCAAGAAGAATCTGGATCTTGTGGAACGCATCAAGCAGATTGCTGCCGGGAAAGGCTGCGAGCCCTCGCAGCTTGCGCTGGCCTGGCTGTTGAAGCAAGGGGAGGACATCGTGCCGATCCCGGGAACGAAACGGACGAAGTATCTGGAAGAGAACGTAGGTGCACTGGATATAGAGCTGACCGCTGAGGAGCTGCAGCAGATTGATGAGGCTGCGCCTCAAGGGGCTGCCTCGGGCATGCGTTATCCGGAGCAAAGTATGAGAAGCTTGAATCTATAGCAGCTGCACTTCGGGAACCAGCTAAGAGTGTGCGTTTTATGATAAAAGAGGAGCCGCGTAAGGCATGCGGATCCTCTTTTTTGGATGCAGGTAATCTTCAGCTGCTGCCTATACAAGGCAAGCTACTTATTGCGCTCAGGGTTCTGCGGCTTCACGCGGGCGGGTCTGGATACCCAATTGCTGCGGTTCATCGGCTTCACCGTATCAATCCGCGGATTCGGAGTCTCCAGGGGGCTGATGTCCTCTGACGGAGCCGTATCTGCTGCGCCTTCGGATTCTACGTTAGCGGGGGTCTTTTTGGACAGGCCGGCACCATTATGTTTGCCTCTGTTCCACACTCTGTTCTTGCTCATCGTTACACTCCATTTCTATTCACTTATGCATAAACCATATCATAAGACGGGAAGTTAAGAAAGAACCTGATGCAGCTATGGGTAGCCGCAGAGAGTCACAATCCTTCAGGGAGAATAGTCTGCTGAGCTGTGAAAAATAACACTGAGCACAAAAAAATGCTTTTGACAAGTTATAAATTGTACTATTGGTTTACATAAAAGGTGACTATACTAGTATAGAATTGAAAGGAGAGCACTCTGATGCCCATCAAGATTATTACGGATAGCGGTTCCGATTTACCCCCAGATTACGTAGAGCAGTACGACATTTCCATTGTTCACTTACCGGTTCATTTCGGACATGAACTCATGCCATATGATACGGACGCGAAGACCTTTTATGCGAAGATGCATGAAGCGAAGGAGTTGCCGACTACGGCAAGCCCAAGTCCGCAGGTATTCCTGGACAATTTCAAACAAGTGGAAGCAGGCACTGACATTATGGTCATCTGCATGTCCTCTAATATCAGCAGTACTTATCAGACCGCAATGATCGCCAAGGAGATGTACGAGGAAGAAGGACATCCGAATGCGATTGAAATTATAGATTCCAAGCTTTTTTCAGGCGGATTGACACTGATTGTGGCTATGGCAGCGAAATGGTCGCTGACGGCAGCAAGTCTGGCTGAATTGAAAGATAAAGTAATGCACAAGGTTGAAGAAACCACTGCTTATTTCACACTGGATACTCTGGAGAATGTGATCAAAGGCGGGCGGCTGAGCCGGATCTCCGGTGCCGTGGCTTCTGTACTGAACATTAAGCTGCTGCTGAAGATCAGCGATGAGGGAACTGTTGAAGTGGTCGAGAAGACCCGGGGACTTCCTAAGGCGCTGACTCATCTGCTGGCGAAGCTGGATCAGAAGCAGCATGATTATGAACAGGCGGTGATCGCCATTGTTCACAGCAATTGTGAGGCGTTGGCGCTGGAGATCAAGAAGCGTATTCTGGAGAAGCATCCCTTCAAAGAAATTTTGCTGTCCACCATGGGACCTGTGATGGGTACATATGCAGGACAAGGCGGAATCGGCGTTGCTTTTTAGGCTGCTGCAGCAGATTTAATGGAGAATAAGTGAATAGCTAAGCCGTATACAAGGACTTTCCGGTGTACGGCTTTTTAGTTTGCTTTGGTATAGAGGCGGAGGAATTACAGGAAGCGGGGTGGAGGGACGGCAGCGGCTAGGCACCCTGGGCTGGGCATGTGCATAGAATGTAGCAAATCCATTTATACGGAGGTCAAACATTCATGTCGACATATCATAGTGGCCCGCAAACGGCGGTTATCTATCAGGCAGACCCTGCGGTGGTCCAGCATCTGCACGGTGTCCGCGAGTCTCTGCACCAGTCATGCAAGCCTTATTTGAACCATAATGTGAAGGTACAGACCATCGATGGACAGATGCATGAAGGCACCATTGCCGGCATGGATAACAAACATCTGTACCTCACGGTGACTATAACTACAGAAATGGGACGCGGATACTATAATCCGTACTACAAGCCTTATCCAGGTCCAGGTTATCCCTTTCCGGGGCCAGTGAATAATAATGTCATCCTGCCGCTGGTATTATTCGAACTGCTGGCTATTTCGTTAATCTGAGGCGGGGCGGGCCGAGAGTTGCCCGAATGCGCGATTGAATACTGAGGTTATTGTATTAAGTGCTGTGAGTAAAGGGGATAACCTGCACATGGAAAAATAACCGGATCAGCATCTTGCCGATCCGGTTATTGTGGTACGCCCATGCTAGGCGTACCACAAAAAAACCGCCCGCTGAATGAATCAGCAGACGGTATTCAAGTTTTACATAGTAACAACAGCGGTGATCTCCTCGTCCAGCTCCAGGCGTACATTTTCACGGTAAGCGCGGATACCGTATTCGCTGTGCAGATAACGCAGAATCGATTCAATCAAATTGGATTCGACCAGGAACTGGCTGCGGCCCTGAACCCAGACCTCTGCGGTGTAGCCGGTGTCTTCGTCCCAGCTAAGCTCCACCCGGACTTCCTCCACCCGTACAGCTTTGCGTTCAGCCATATGCAGGCAGATTGCATTGATAATCTCGTCCATACTGAGTACGGTAACACTCATTAGTAACGCCCGTCTCTTTCCTGCATTCTGCGCCGTTCCTGTCTGCGCCGGAAGAAGGACATGATCATCATAACGACAAGATAAATGGCCAGCATGTTAATGAAGAGGCCGATGATATTGCCGAAAGCGCCCATGCCGGAGAACATTCCACCGAAGAGGAAGCCTGCGATCCCGCCGATCATTAGGCCTTTCATCAGACTGCCGCCGCTGAAGAATCCGCGGTTTGCCTTCGTTGTGCTTCCGGCTGTGGTGCCTTTGGTGCTATCACTTTGTTTCACATTGTTTGTTGTTGATTTCTTCGGGGTAGTGGTGAATCCCCGGCTTCCCGATTTGAAGCCACCGCCACGGCGGGCATCTGCAAAGTCAGGAGCAGTTACGGCAAAGAATAGAGTGAAAGCCATGACGATCATCATTACACGTTTCATTGATTTCATTTAATACGAGAACCTCCATCTTGTTCACATTAGTTTCTGTGTGTCTGCCCGGTAATACGCAGGTTACCCTCAGGAGGTTTCAATTTTTAATAATCACAAATAGAAATGTTAACTGGCTTCAAGGCTCCAGCAGGCCAAAAAAAAGTGCGTGGATCCAGGATCCACGCAAACAGCAGTTTCAGAGAGTTGCCTTATGCTCCGCGTATCCATCCGAGACAAGCTCAAGCGCTCCGGTTGCCGGATCGATGATCATGCCGTGAATAGGTACGTTTGGGGGGAGTAAGGGATGGCGCTTGATCAGCTCCACAGTCTGAATTACCCCTTCCTCCACATTGTCAAACCCGCGCAGCCATTTGGTCAGCTTAATTCCCGAATTCTCCAAAGTGTCGAGCACCTGCTCCGAAACACCGCGTTCCTTAATAGAATTGATCATCCGGTCCGCATTCAGGGAGGCCATGCCGCATTCATAATGCCCGACGACGATAACTTCATCCGCATCCAGCTCATACAGCGCAACCATTACGCTGCGCATTACGCTTCCGAACGGCTGGGAGATGACGGCTCCGGCATTTTTGATGATTTTGACATCGCCGTTCTTGAAATTCATCGCTTTGGGCAGAAGCTCAACTAACCGGGTATCCATGCAGGTGATGATCAGCATTTTTTTATCCGGAAAGCGGCTGGTCAGATAGGCTTCGTATTCTTTTTCCTCAACAAAATGCTTGTTAAATTTCATAATTTCTGTGACCTGACTCATGAGCGTGCTGCCTCCTCAAAGTTAAATGATAATAGACTTCTTCTGAAATCCCCTCGTACAGCTCCCACTTGGGAAGCTTACGCAATAAGTTGTTATTCATTCTACATCTTCTTGCCGCGAACTTAAAGTCAGTAATCAGAATTCCCCGGGTTCACTGTATTCATTAGAATATAAGTATTTCAAATTGAAGATGTCTATTCTGAATTTGATTATAGCCATTAATAAAAGTATCATCAAGAGGAGTGGATAAATTAGACAAGGGCAGGTGCTCAACCAATGGAACAATTGGTCAAAGAAGAGTGGGATAAATTTAAAGAGCTATTATCCAAAATCAGAGGTTATTATGAAGCTATTGGGCTCCTGGGCTGGGATTTGCGTACAGGTGCGCCGCGTAAAGGTGTGGAGATGCGATCAGCCACGCTTGGCATGCTGAGTGCAGAAGCGTTCAAACTGCAGGTATCGGAGGAGATCGGTGCTTTTACCGAATTCTTCAGCCGTCCGGAAGTGATGAGCCAGTTAAGCGATAATGAGAACAAGATCGTGAAGGATACCCGCAAGGAGTACAGCCGCAGTAAGAGCATTCCTTCCAAAAAATTCGAGGAGTACTCTGTCCTGACCGCCCATGCCCAGACCATCTGGGAAGAAGCCAAGGATAACAATGATTTTGCCTCCTTCGAGCCTTACCTGACCAAGATTGTTGAGTTCAAACAGGAGTTCATCGATTATTGGGGAGTAGAAGGCTCACGTTATGATACGCTGCTGGATATGTATGAACCGGATCTGACGGTGGCCAAAGTGGACGACATCTTCAGCCGTCTGCGCAGCCGTCTTGTTCCTCTTGCCGAAGCGATCAGTGCGTCGCCGAACAAGCCGGATACGGAATTCCTTAGTCAGATTTTCCCCAAAGAGCAGCAGGAGAAGTTCGGCCTCTTCCTGCTTGAGCAGATGGGCTACGACTTTGAGGCAGGACGTCTGGATGAAAGTGTGCATCCGTTCGCTACGGGCCTGAATCCCGGCGATGTGCGCATCACAACAAATTATCTGCTGGATAATGTGACCAGTTCGATCTTCAGCTCATTGCATGAAGGCGGACATGCCCTGTACGAGCAGAATTTCGGTCAAGAGATTATGGGTACACCGCTGGCTCAAGGCGCATCCATGGGGATTCACGAGTCCCAGTCCAGACTATGGGAGAATATGATCGGCCGCAGCCGGGCCTTCTGGCAGCGTTACTACGGTGATTTGCAGCAGCATTTCCCGGAACAGCTTGCCAATGTGGAGATGGAGGATTTCTACCGCGCCATCAATAGTGTTGGCAATTCCTTCATACGCATCGAAGCCGATGAGCTGACATACAACCTGCATATTATTGTTCGCTACGAAATCGAGAAGCTTATTTTCAATGAAGGGCTTGAAGTGAAGGATCTGCCGAAGACCTGGAACGCGAAGTATCAGGAATATCTCGGCATAACCCCTCCTACGGATGCGCTTGGCGTGCTGCAGGATGTTCACTGGTCGGGAGGAGACTTCGGATATTTCGCTTCTTATTCACTGGGCAACATGTACGCAGCCCAAATGCTAAATACGCTGCGCAAGGAGCTTCCGGAGTTCGAGGAGCTGATTGCTGCCGGAAACCTGCTGCCGATTAAAGAATGGCTCACCGACAAAATCTACCGCTACGGTCAGAGCCTGACACCCTCGCAGATTATCGAGCAGGTAACAGGGGAGCCGCTGAATCCGGATTATCTGGCGGATTATCTGGAAGCAAAGTACACTGACCTGTACAAGCTGTAAACGGATAAGTATTCCTTGCGGCTGCCGTAAGCTGGAAGGACCTCAGGGAAAGAGCTATAATAGAAGGAAACCGCAAATGGAAGGAATAGTGGGATGGCTAATACTCACACTTACAGCCGCAAGGAAGAGGTTGCGAACGCGATTACACACGGGATTGGTGCAGTATTAAGTATTGCTGCGCTGGTTCTGCTGGTCGTATATGCTGTCCAGAATGGTACGGCCTGGCATGTTGTCAGTTTCTCCATATATGGGGTAACTATGCTGCTGCTGTATTTTAATTCAACAATGGTGCATAGTCTCAGGGACGGCAAGGCGAAGGACTTCTTTGAATTCCTCGACCACTCCTCGATTTATTTGTTTATCGCCGGAACGTATACACCCTTTATGCTGGTGGCGATCCGGGGGCCGCTGGGCTGGACTTTATTCGGAATCGCCTGGGGAGTAGCGGTATTCGGCGTCTTTTTCAAAGCGTTTTTCGTCAAAAAATTCCTGTTCATGTCGACCATATTCTACATCGCCATGGGCTGGATGATCGTGATCGCCTGGAGCCCTCTGTCTGAGGTTGTAGCCAGCGGCGGCATGACTCTGTTGATGGTAGGCGGTCTGCTGTATACGCTTGGCACAGTTTTTTATGTGTGGCGCGGCTTCCCGTACCATCATGCCATCTGGCATTTGTTCGTGCTTGCAGGGACGATTCTTCACTTCTTCGTTGTATTCATATACATCCTGCCGATTCACTAAGCAGGCCGGAATTTACCTCCGAAATGCCGGTTTCGGGCAAAGAAAAAGATGACAAGCAAAAAGGCTTGACATCTTTCTTTGTTTTCGGTATCATAAGGGACGTTGTGAAGCTGTAAAGTGTTTTTCCTTGACGAAGGGAGTGCCCTTAATGAGTCAGGAGAATAGGCTCGAGAAAACCAACCGGATCAACCTGTTATTTGCTTTCTACGAACGGCTGCTTACTGACAAGCAGCAAACGTTTCTCAAATATTATTTCCACGATGATTTCTCCCTGGGAGAGATCGCAGCGGAATTTGAAATCAGCCGTCAAGCTGTGTATGAGCATATTAAGCGGGCAGAGCAAGTTCTTGAGAATTACGAAGAGAAGCTTGGACTGCTGTCCAAACATGAAGACCGCAACAGATATTTAGAAGAACTGCGCAGACTGCCGGACAATGGGATGCTGCCTGAGCAATATAAACTGCGGTTCACGGACATCGTGGATCGTTTGCAGAGGTTAGAGTAGCATGAAGGGAGCAAGCCGCATATGGCATTTGAAGGTTTAACCGGAAGATTGCAGAATGTGTTCAGCAAACTGCGCGGCAAAGGGAAAGTGTCCGAAGAAGACGTTAACGAAGCCATGCGCGAAGTGCGGCTGGCCCTTCTGGAAGCCGATGTTAACTTCAAAGTCGTCAAGGACTTCGTGTCCAAGGTGAAAGAGAAGTCCGTCGGCAAGGAAGTGATGGACAGCTTCACGCCAGGCATGGTCATTATCGACATCGTTAATAAGGAACTGACTGAGCTGATGGGCGGAAGCCAGGCGAAGCTGGCGAAGTCGAACAAGCCGCCGACCGTCATTATGATGACAGGTCTGCAAGGTGCGGGTAAGACAACCACTTCGGGCAAGCTGGCGAAGCTGCTGCAGAAGGGCAATCACCGCCCGCTGCTCGTAGCGGCTGACATCTACCGTCCTGCGGCGATCAAGCAGCTGCAGGTGCTGGGAGAGCAAATCAAGGTTCCGGTCTTCTCGCTGGGTGATCAGACAAGTCCGGTGGAAATTGCCAGACAAGGTGTTCAGCATGCGAAGGACAACAACCTTGATTATGTCATTATCGATACTGCAGGCCGCCTGCATATTGATGAAGAGCTGATGGAAGAGCTGAAGCAGATACATAACGTCGTAACTCCTGACGAAGTGCTGCTTGTAGTCGATGCCATGACCGGTCAGGATGCCGTGAATGTGGCTGACAGCTTCAACAAACAGCTGGAGCTTACCGGCGTAGTGCTGACGAAGCTTGATGGTGACACCCGTGGTGGTGCTGCGTTGTCCGTCAAGGCCGTAACCGGCTGCCCGATCAAATTCGCCGCTCTTGGCGAGAAGATCGATGCACTGGAGCCGTTCCATCCGGAACGTATGGCATCACGGATCCTCGGCATGGGCGACATGCTGTCGCTGATCGAGAAGGCTCAGGCCAATATCGACACCGAGAAAGCGAAGGAAATGGAACGTAAGATGCGTAATGCGGAATTTACGTTCGATGATTTCCTGGAGCAGATGGATCAGGTCAAGAAGCTTGGTCCGATCGACCAGATTCTTGATATGCTGCCTGGCATGAACAAAGCCAAGGGCATGAAGGATCTGAAGGTTGACGATAAGCAGATGGGACGCGTCGAAGCCATTGTTCATTCCATGACCAAGGCCGAGAAGGCCCAGCCTGAGATCATCAACCATAACCGCCGCAAGCGTATCGCTGCCGGCAGCGGTACCAACGTCGCCGAGGTTAACCGGCTCATCAAGCAGTTCGATGAAATGCGCAAGATGATGAAGCAGTTCTCCGGCATGATGGGCGGCGGAGGCAAGGGCGGCAAGAAGAACGCTATGAAGCAGCTTAAAGGCCTTGGCGGCAAGGGCGGTATGAAGTTCCCTTTCCGTTAATCTTAATAAGGTTTACCATAGATCAGATATAGTGCAACATCAGATGATCGCAAGGGTTTTGTTCTTTATAGATCAGACATAGTACAATATCAGATGATCGTAAGGGTTTTGATCTTAATCTCTTGATCTTAATCTCTTGATCTTAAAATCTTTACCCTGTATCAAGGTAACGCCGCAGTCAAGCGTATCCCGCAGGGAAGAAAAGCGTTCCTGCTCCAACATCTCAAGGTCCCGCCAGTCTGAACGCCTACGCTAGTTGCACTTAGCCGGGTGTCCAGAGGGCAGAGCCCTTGGGGCCCTCCCTTGGAAGGGAGGGTTTGGGAGGGATCGAAAAGGGTTTCCCAAACCGTTTCCAAATTTCCGATATTCTTATAAGGAGGTGAATTTCGTGGCAGTACGTATTCGTTTGAAAAGAATGGGAGCACATAAAGCGCCTTTCTACCGTGTAGTGGTTTCCGATTCCCGGTCCCCTCGTGACGGTCGTTTTATCGAGGAAATCGGTTATTATAATCCGATTGAAGTACCGGCAATCGTTAAGATTGATGAGGAAAAAGCTCTTAAATGGCTTCAAACAGGTGCACAAGCATCTGATACCGTCCGCAACCTGCTTTCCAAGGCTGGCGTGATGAAGAAGTTCCATGAGCTGAAGCAACAGAAATAATGACTGATTGCGAGGGTCCTCTATGGAAGAATTAGTTGGTGTTATTGCTAAGGCTTTAGTGGATCATCCAGAGGATGTGACCGTACGGACCGTGGAGAAGGATCACCTGATTGTCTATGAGCTCTCCGTACATCCTGATGATGTCGGTAAGGTCATCGGCAAGCAGGGGCGGATCGCCAAAGCGCTTCGTACCGTAGTTACATCTGCAGCAGTCAAGAGCGATAAACGCGTTACCGTAGATATTTTATCTTAAGTGTGCGTACAATGAGGGGCTAGGGATAGTATATCCCGGCTCCTTTTTGTTGAAATATATAAAGTTCGAAACTTTGTCAAAGGAGAGGATCACATGACGGAAGAGTTAACAGTAGGCAGACTGGTGAATACCCACGGTATCCGCGGAGAGGTCAAAATCCTGTCGCATACCGATTTCCCGGAAGTGCGCTTTGCACCCGGCAAAAAGCTGCTGCTGATTCCGGCGGACGGAAGCCCGAGATTTGAGGTGACCGTAGAATCCGCGAAAGAACACAAAGGTATGTATATAGCCAAGCTGAAGGGCTATACCAATATTAATGAGGTTGAGAAATATAAGGGCAGTATGCTTAAAGTGCCAAGCGATGACCTGGTGGAACTGCCGGAGAATGAATATTACTTCCACCAAATCGTTGGCTGTGAAGTGTACACCGATGAAGACGCCAGCCAGCCGCTGGGTACAATCACGGAAATTCTGCAGCCGGGTGCCAATGACGTCTGGGTGGTGAAGCCGGCCAAAGGCCAGGATATTCTGATTCCGGTCATCAATGATGTAGTACTTGACGTCGATATCGAGGCCAAAAAAATCACGGTGCACATTATGGAAGGGCTGCTTCCATGATCCGGATTGATGTGCTGACACTCTTTCCGGAGATGTGTGAAGGTGTATTCGGCACAAGCATACTCGGCAAAGCCCGTGACAAAGGCATCGTATCGCTGAATGCCGTGAACTTCCGTGATTTCTCAGGAAACAAGCATAACAGCGTAGATGATACGCCGTATGGCGGAGGCGGGGGGATGGTGCTTAAGCCAGACCCGATCTTTGCGGCGGTAGAGCATGTGCTGGCCTGGACCAGCGCTGAAGCAGGTGCGGCTGAATCCGCTATAGACCCGCCGGCGAAGCCCCGGATAATTCTCATGTGTCCGCAGGGCCAGACGTATAATCAGCAGATCGCCGAGGAGCTGGCGCAGGAGCAGCATCTGATCTTCATCTGCGGCCATTATGAAGGCTACGATGAGCGGATCCGCGAGCATCTGGTGACGGACGAGCTATCAATTGGCGACTATGTACTGACTGGCGGCGAATTGCCTGCCCTGACCGTCATTGACTCGGTAGTGCGGCTGCAGCCGGGGGCACTGGGTAACGAGACCTCTGCAGTAACGGACTCCTTCAGCACGGGGCTGCTGGAATATCCGCATTATACCCGTCCTGCGGAATTCCGCGGCTGGAAGGTGCCTGATATGCTTCTGAGCGGACATCATGCCAACATTGAGGTATGGCGGCGCGAGCAGGCGCTGCAGCGCACACTTGAGCGCAGACCGGATCTGCTGGAGACAGCAGAGCTTTCTGCGAAAGATAAGCTGACACTGAAGCGGCTGCAGGAGCAGGCAAGCCTGAATAACAAATAAATGAAATTTGGGCCCGGAGAAGAGTCATAGATAGCGTCTTTTTAACGTATATTACGTTAGGGAGGCGTTTTTTGTTATGTGCTGAGAAGTGGAGACTGATCAAATCCATAGAACAAATTAGCAGACACAGAAGATTCACACAAAAAATAAGAGCAAATGTGCGTTAATGCCCTTTTTTTAGGGTAATGAATAGAGGTGCCGCGATCATACATGCAGCTTTAGACGCAGCTAGCTTAATTATCGAAAGGAATGACTGAAAGTGACTACGAATACGCATGAACCCTTCAAGCCAGCCGTGGACACTGTCCACAAGGAGGCGGAGCCGCTCCGCACAGTAAGCGATATTATTGATTTCTATAAGAATCGTAAATCGTAACCCTCTAACTCAAGGAATGAACAAGACCCTGGCAGCAGGTTCAATAGGCTCAGTGATACTGTAGCAGAGCACACAAATAACCGCTAAAGACAGACGGACCTAAGGTACGCTGGCTTTAGCGGTTATTTATTTTGTGATGGATTATAGAGGAACAGGTCTATAGACGCAAAATAACCCGTCTATATTCTGATCCCATAAAAAAAGACCGTCCGTAGACGGTCTTTTTACCCGAGGCGCTAGTTTGTAACTTTGATCCGTATCCCGCGCCACCAGGGCCAGTGATTCAGCCGTTGGTCCGGGTAAGGGATACGTTCAGCATGTCATGCTTGATGTGAACGCACCTCCTTTCCTTGTGCCAAGAGTATAGCATAGCTTATATGAAAAATCCATAAAATTTGAATAATAGTTTAAAAAATAAATATATAAGGTACTTGAAAGTAAAATAATTCTGCGGTATATATAAAAATAAACAGGAAGTAACCGCCTTCCGGCATAATGTTAAAAGAGGGGGCGTATCTTATTTCGTAGGCAAGCATACATAGCTGTCGGGGTATAGCGCAGCCAGGTAGCGCGCATCCTTGGGGTGGATGAGGCCGCAGGTTCGAATCCTGTTACTCCGATCCAAAAAAACACTTCCGTCAGGGCGGTTAGCTCTGTGGAAGTGTTTTTAACTTTTATGCGATTAACGCCGGTTAAGCTCTACCCCTGTCCCTATCCCTATCCTGGCGGGTAAGCATGATGATCCCGGTGACCAGCGAATATACAGCAACAACCATAAGCAGTACTATAGCCCAAGTATAATTGCGCACCGTGTAGGTGAGCGATGTGAATATGATGAACCAGGCGATACGAAGTACTCCTTCATTAATGAAACGTCTGCCTGCTGTGCTCATGATTCCTGCCTCCTTATGAATTGTAGACTATTGTTCACAATCGTAAGCGCTTCAATTCGTATTATTATCTTAATAATACCCCTTTTCTTCGGAAAATGATACACAATGTTCACAAGTTCTTGAATTCACAGCTAATATAATTATAGACATTTGCCTCATGGCGATTGCCGTTGCCGGCTTATCCCTCCCCTCATAAGATACAGAAATACGATTGAGGAGGAATCAGCAGATGGAAGCTTATTATAATTGTCTCCATTGCAAAAATAAGCGGGTGCGCATTTTGACCACTGACGGCAAACGTCATGAAGGGGTTATTGTGGATGTGGACCAGAACAATGTGTACCTGAAAACAAAAGGCAACGGCAAAATGAAAACTTCGGCATTCTATCCGGGGGGCGCGGGGAATTATTATGGAGGGTACTTCGGTTATGGCAGCGAAATCCTTACACTCAGCCTATTTACATTGCTGGCCATTGCGCTGATCTGATCATAGCACAAATTAAAAAGTGGGCTCCTGGAAAACAGGAACGCCCACTTTTTGTGTACCGGCTGCCAGAGCCGAAGAGAATATTTGATCCAAATCCATAAGGAATGTCTAGTTATTAACGGATATTGCTCCAATCTGGGTTGTTAGTGTTACCAGCGGACCGCCACCGTTATAATCCTGCTTGCCGCCGGAAGCGCCGGCTATATGACCAAGCTCACTCTCAGCTTCCACAGTACATTGCACTGAACTGGCGAGATCGGCGGATATTTTACCTATATCGCTTGTAGCTTTAAGACTGCTGCCGCTATCCATACCGGAAATACCAAGCTCGATACTTCCTGTATTTGACTTAATAGAAGATTTGCCTGTAAAAACAGTATCCTGAAGGATGATGCTTCCGATATTGCTGACGATATCAAAGGTACCCTGCATACCGCGAAGCTGTGTGGAGCCTACATTATTATTGATCTCAATATGGTTCACTGTATCCGGAAGCTCAACTACATAATTAATACTGAAGTCTGAATGCCCGTATTCCTTCTGTGACCAGTCCCAGAGATTCTTCTTCGGACTATTCTCTCCGTGAGTAGAGACGGTCAGCACGCCACTTTTATGTTCAATCGATACTTCAGCGTGGTCAAGTACCTTGGAGGCGTCGTCGTTAGATGTACGTTCATGGACAACGACGGTGGCTTTGACAACAATCTCGTCCCCGGATGCGGGAACTAAGGTGATTTCACCCAGAACATTATCAAGCTTAAATTCAGTAGCTGAACCCGCCGGTAGGGACGTGGAGAATTCCCTGCTGATGCCCTCATCAATAATGTTTTGTTCAATCCTATCCGTTGTTGTCTGGACTGCATCTCCTAGCGTGACCGTTGCCTTGCTAAGACTCTGCTTAACCGCCTCTGCGGCCTCCTGCTGGAAGTTTCCGGACAGACGCTGCTCCAGCTGATGATCTGCTGCCTCTTTGCCGGGAAGGTCCCTGCATCCGGCCAGTAAAGCGATGGAGAAGACGGCTACTGCTGCAATAATTGCGGTGTTGTGATTTTTCTTCAATATATATACCCTCCTGAAGGTTAGTGATTTGCTTATGTATATTCATTATTATATATTATGGAAAATAGATGGATAACGGGCTGGCGGCGGGTTGCTGTACTGGACCATAGTCCAGTAAGCCTGTTGACTACATTTTGATGCAGCAATATGTTAAACTAGCGTTAGATCTAAAGACCGGAATCTGGAACAGACCGGCACAGAAGGTAAGGCTGAGCCTGGTCTGTTTACTATTTTGACTGATGAAGTCAGAGGAGCGGATGAGCCAAATGCAATATGCGGCGGTCTTCATTATTTTGTTGGTTGGTGCAGTTGTTTATGTAATATCCCGCAACCGGACGAACAGGGAGCAGTCTGAGGCACCAAGAATGGTTAAAGCCAGCAACGTAATATCTATGGAAGGGCACCGCAAGGCTAAGCAGAACACTGCAGATCAGCTTTGCTCTTCCTGTAAGAAGAAAAACGGCAAACTGGTTTTTTATGCCCAGGATAACGGTAGTGTGGTCGGACTCTGCAAGGATTGCAAGGTTAAGGCGAAGAAACGAGATATGCTGCCGCTTTGAAGAATAAATATATATTGCATAGGCCTGTCTTTTGTGATAATATTATTTCTGTTGTGTGGAATACGGTGGTCCTCTGCGGATAATGAGGGAGAGCAATGGCTCTCCGGAAGAGGCAAGAACACCTGTACGGAAGGAGGAAGTCCTAAATGAATATCCTACAAGCAATTACGCAAGAGCAACTTCGCAAAGATATCCCGAGTTTTCGCCCGGGTGACACTTTGAAGGTGCATGTAAAAGTTATCGAAGGAACTCGTGAACGGATCCAGTTGTTCGAAGGCGTTGTAATCAAACGTCGCGGCGGTGGTATCGGTGAGACTTTTACAGTTCGTAAAATCTCTTATGGTGTTGGTGTGGAAAGAACATTCCCAATCAACTCCCCTAAGCTCGAGAAAATCGAAGTGGCTCGCCGTGGTAAAGTTCGTCGTGCGAAGCTGTACTATCTTCGTGAACTGCGCGGTAAAGCTGCAAGAATTAAAGAAATCCGTCGCTAGAATAGCGGCAAGTGAAAGGGGCTTGAATTCAAGCCCCTTTCGTTTATTCTTACTATGTAATCAAAACAATGAATTAAGAAATATGTGCCTTAGGAACAGCTTCTCCGAAAAGGCCTCCTGAAGGAGTAATCGCGGGGGAGTTTTTGGCAGGAGTTTTTTTGTATTGTATAGTGGAGATAACAACATATGGAGAGGACGGTGAACTATGCAGCAGGATTTGCAGCCAGGGCAAGGAGAGATTACAGAATCTAACAGCCAGAGCCCCCAGAAGCCTAAGAATGAAGTCCTGGAATGGATTAAAGCGATTGCGATTGCATTGGTTCTGGTTATACTAATACGCTGGCTTTTGTTCAAACCATTTATCGTGGATGGACCTTCCATGAAGCCTAACTTCCATACTGGCGAACGGGTTATTGTTAATGAAATTCTCTATGATATTCGTAAACCTCAGCGTGGTGAAGTCATCGTATTCCATGTGCCGTCTGAAGGCAGAGACTTCATTAAACGTGTCATCGGTGTAGCGGGCGATACGGTAAAAGTTGAAGGGGATGTCGTAACTGTGAACGGCGAACCGGTAAATGAGACGTATATCCAAGGCGCAATTGATGATGCGCATAATAACAACTCTTTGTACAACAATAAGAACTTCCCTAATGAAGACTTTACGGATGGCACAGTGCCCGCAGGACACGTGTTTGTGATGGGGGACAACCGCTCAGACAGTACAGACAGCCGGATGATCGGTTATGTGCCGCTGGGTGATATTGTCGGCCGTGCGGACCTTATTTTCTGGCCGGTCAAAGATATTACATTAATTAACCATTAAGCTGACAGAAGTCAAAGGAGGTGACGGCAATGGCCATTCAATGGTTTCCTGGTCATATGACGAAGGCTAGACGGCAAATTGAGGATAAGCTGAAGCTGATTGATATTGCAATAGAACTGCTTGATTCCCGTCTGCCGCTTTCCAGCCGCAATCCGATGATTGACGATATTTTGCGGGATAAGCCAAGGCTGATTATACTGAATAAAGCGGATCTAGCCGATCCGGAAGCAACGCGCAAGTGGCTTGCTTACTTCAAGGAACAGGGCCATGTTGCCTACCCTGTAGATGCTTCTACGGGGACAGGCATTAAGGAGATTCCTGAGCAGGTCAAGCTGCTGTTGAAGGAAAAGATTGACCGGCAGATTTCCAGGGGAATCAACCCGCGGGCAATGCGCGCATTGATCGTCGGTATTCCCAACGTAGGCAAATCGACACTCATTAACCGGATGGCGGGCAGAAGTATCGCGATTACCGGAGACCGTCCAGGGGTCACCAAGGGCCAGCAATGGATTAAAACAGGCGGGAATCTGGAGCTTCTGGATACCCCGGGTATCCTCTGGCCGAAGTTCGAGGACCAGGTTGTAGGCTATAAGCTGGCGGTAACCGGAGCAATCAAAGAAGAAATCCTGAACATTGAGGATATCGCGTTCTATGCGGTAAAATATCTGGTGAAGGATTACGGCAGCCGGTTCCAGGAGCGTTTCGGCATCGACAAGCTGCCTGAGGATCTGGAAAACCCGGACGAAATCGTTGCCGTGATGGAAGCGGTAGGACGTAAACGGGGCTGTCTGCTCAGCGGTGGACGCGTAGATCTGGAGAAGGCTTCACGCGCACTCCTGCATGAGCTGCGCGCCGGCAAGCTTGGACGCTTTACGCTGGAGACGCCTTAACTTAAGATTGAATTGTGGAATGGAAGAGCCATCCGAGTTTGTGGACTGGCTCTTTTTTTGCGTGCAGGACGGGAGTTGGAGATGAGAACGGGTGAGTGCGGAGAAATGGTGTACTTAATGCAGCTTTGGGTTATGGATAACTGGATGTTTTGCTGGATTGTTGTATGAAATACAACAATAATCCCGTTGAGTCGCTTGGAGGAGGGGGAATGCTGCAATTTTATACAACAATTTTCGATTGGGGCGGAAATAGTGAAGAGAATGTTTATTTGGTGCAGGAATGTTAATCGGGAGACTGATATGATGCAGTAATTACCCCGACTATTTAATGACAAGCGAGAATTAACGAAAGCGAAAAAAACAGAGAGAATTTTGGTCTTGTACGAGCGCTAGCGGGCGGTTTAGTTTACCGAATTCAACTGCGAACAGCGGAATAGATCAAGAAAACTGGTGGCGGGCAGCGGCTGGAAATCGAAATGTTCACCGCAGGGAAGGCTAAGCTTCAAGTCAAAAAATCATTATAATGACGGATGACCGTAATGGCCACGTATGTTAAGCTGGCTAGTAGAGGAACCGGATAAATTGCTGATTGGCAGGTGGGTAGAAGTGAGCACAATAGATATGCTGTTGTATGAAAAAGAAGGCTGGGAGCTGTCTTATCAGCACATTGCAGGTGTGGATGAAGTGGGCCGAGGCTGCTTGTTCGGGGATGTGGTGGCTGCTGCAGTAATATTGCCGGCCGGGCTGATTATTGAAGGTGTGGATGATTCCAAGAAGCTGTCGGCCAAGAAGCGTGACGCCTTGTATGAGATTATTATGGATCAGGCACTGGCGGTAAGTGTAGGGCATGTAGAATCAACGGTGATCGATGAAATAAATATTAAGCAGGCTTCGCGTCTGGCTATGCGCAAGGCAGTTGAAGGATTAATCCAGCAGCCCGATTATATGCTGATTGATGCAGAGAAAGTGGACTTGCCTTTGCCGCAGCGTTCGATCATCAAGGGGGATGCGAGCAGCCAGTCGATTGCTGCCGCCTCGATTGTAGCTAAGGTTACACGCGACCGGCTCTGTGAAGGCTTGTGGGAGGAATTATACCCGGATTACGGGATTAAATTACATAAAGGATATGCAACCAAGCTGCACCGTGAACAGATTAAGACGCTGGGTGTAACGCCTATGCACCGGCGCAGCTTCATCGGTAATATTCTTGCTGAACAGCAGACATTGTTCTAAGGATATAAGCAGTTATCAAAAGGACAGATAATTCCGATATTAAATAGAAGAGACAGGAGGCGGACAACATGAATATCGGATCACTCATTCGCGGCTTGCTCGGGGACAGCAAGGCGGGAGAGCCTAAATCTGTAGAGCTTAAGGAAGGTCAGGTTGTTCGCGGCGTTGTACTCAGCGTGTCTGATTCAGGCAAGGAAGCCGTGGTCCAGATTCAGGGGACTCCTGTCCGTGCTGAACTGGAAACACCGCTTACGCCTGGACAGACAATGAACCTGCAAGTGGGTACACCCGGTGAGAATGGCTTACCGGTGCTGAAGCCGGTCTCTCTTGGTGAAGCGGCCCTGGCTTCACCGCAGAGTATGGGGGAAGCTATTGAATCGCTTGGCCTTACGAATTCGAAGGCAGGGCGGGAGATTATTCAGGCGATGCAGTCCGGCGGATTGGGATTGACCAAAGAGACGGCGGCGAAGCTGGATGCGGTCATGAATGCCAAGCCGCCTGGTGTACCAGCCTCGGAATGGCTGGAAGCGGCCGTCATCTCCGTGAAGCGCGGATTGCCGGTTACAGCTGAGACGGTGAAGGGGCTGCAGCAGGCAGTATTCGGGCCGAAGCTGCATCAGCTGCTGGCAACGCTGGAATCTGAGCTGAACGTATGGGCGCAGCAGGGTGATGCTGGTAAGGGAGCAGAAGCGGCAGGGGGGAATAAACCTGCGGCAGGTGTGCTCACAGGAGGCACCCAAGCTTCTGCGACCGGTACGGTAACGGCTGGTGTGCTGCCGGGAACCCATGCAGATGCTGACCTTCCGGCAGTGAGAGCTGGCGCTACAGGTAATAATGTTCCTTCGGGAACTGCCGGTTCTCTAGAAACCCAGTCTGGATCAGGAATGGTAAGCAACACTGGGAGTAATAATGGTAGCGGCAGTGCTGGCAATACGCAAGCAACAGGCAATCCAGTACAGACGGCTGCAGCTTTGAATGCAGATGCTGCAGCAGAGGGGGAGCTGCCTGGAGGCCCGGCGCAGAAACTGCCGATTTCCGAGGTGGCGTCCGCCAATAAGGCTGTGTCCGCAGGAGGTGCAGAGCCTGCTGGAGCTGCGCCTGCGGGAGCGAGGGTGGCCAGTGGAAGCGGCAGCACTGACCCGGTAGGTGCGGGAGCGGCTACGGCTGGCCGGAACGAGGCCACAGCAGCGCGGGAAGGTGCGGGAGCGGCTACGGCTGGCCGGAACGTGTCCGCAGGCGTGCGGGAAGGCTTGGGAGCTGCTGCGGCTGGCCGGAACGAAGCCGCAGGCGTGCGGGAAGGCGCGGGTGCCGCTGCGCAGGTAAGCAGTGGTCCGCAGCCGCAGAGCACTGTATCGGGGGCCGCCCTGCTCGCGAAGCTGCAGGGCGTGCTCACCGAGCTGCGCGGCACGCTGCCGCAGCTCGCCACAGCCCCGCCCGCCTCCGGCGCGGCGGGCGAAGGACCTGCGGCTGCACAGCCGCCGCAGGGCAATGCCGCCCCGCCAGCACCGGCGGGGCAAGGGCAAGTCCCCGCTGCGCCGCGCGGGGACGCCTCTGCTGCGGCTGCGCAGCCGCAGCAGGGCACGGCACCCGCCCCCGACACGGAGTCGTGGGTGGGGCGGGTGCTGAAGCTGCTCGGTGCGGAGCACGAGCAGCAGGCTGTGCGCGGCGGCGTTGCCGCGGCCGCGCAGGGGCGTGAGGCAGCGCTGCCGGCTGCGGCGCTGCAAGGAGCGTCCGGCGGCGCGGAGGATGCCGCCGGTACGCTCAAGGGCGTGCTGCTGCAGGTTCTCGGCAGCAGCGAGGTCCCGCCCGCGGTCAAGGAAGCCGCGGGCCAGCTGGTGCAGCAGCTGACAGGACAACAGCTGCTGCTGAATACAGACCGCACCGCGCCGTTCGCACAGGTGACGATGTTCCTGCCGCTGCGGGGGCCGGACGGCCAGGAGACGGCTTCCGTCCATATCCAGTCCCGGCGCGGCCGCAAAGGCGAGCTGGATGCGGCGAACTGCCGCCTGTGGTTTGATCTGGATATGAAGCAGCTCGGCCAGACTATGGTGGATGTACAGGTCGTTGACCGGATTGTCAGCCTTAAGCTGCATAATAATGAACCCTGGGTGCTGGAGCTGCTGGAAGGGCGCCGTGAGGACATTAAGACAGCAGTTGAATCTATAGGATATCAGCTGTCCAGCCTGCGCACGGAGCCGTTGCCCGAGCTGAGTACGGCTGCAGCTCCTGCCAAACAGTCCGATTATGTTCCGGATTCCTACAAAGGAGTCGATTACCGCATATGAGTGAGTCTGAACATAAGGTTTCACAGAACCTCAAAAAGGCGGTTGCCCTTAAATATATCCCCGGCCAAAGCGAAGCACCGGTTGTTGTTGCTAAAGGACTAGGCTCGGTAGCCGATATCATTCTGCAAAAAGCCAAGGAAAACGGGGTTGCGGTGCAGGAGGATGCCGCGCTGGTGGAGGTCCTCTCTAAGCTGGATCTGGATCAGCAGATTCCGCCTCAGTTGTACCAGCTGGTCGCGGAGATTCTGAGTTATGTGTATCAGAGTGACCGTTCTGCCGGGGAACGGAGACCGAAGTGAGTCACGGGGCGGACGGGACGAATTATACCCGCAGGCAAAAAGGGACTGCTGCCGAGCAGGCGGCAAGTCTGTATCTGTCCTCCCGGGGATACATAATCAGGGAATGCAACTGGCGCTGCCGCAGCGGAGAGCTTGATATTATTGCTGAATATGAAGAGGGAATTGTCTTCATTGAAGTGCGCAGCCGGAGCAGGGCAGGTGTGCAGGGAACCCCGGAGGAGTCAGTGGATGAACGCAAAATCCGCCAGGTGAGAAATACAGCCCAGGTGTATTTACATATGCAGGGTCTGCATGATGCGGTGATTTCCTTTGATGTAATCGCCGTACAGCTAAATAGAGATTTAAGTATTGCTTCACTACGGCATATCCGTGAGGCATTTTAGCTCTTTTTTTGCCTGCATTCAACGATTCTGCTTATTTATCCTTGACATATCATGGGCTCCATGGGTCATTTCTCGAAAGAAATGGGTAAACATTAGTGTAACTTTTAATGTCACCATGAGGAGGGCTGTCCGAGTGAGAAATCAACCGATTGATATACAGGTAAGTTTTACTTGCCAGCATTGCGAGCACAGAATCGTAGCGGAATTGGGCGGAGAGCCTCTGTCCGTTGTCTGCTGCAGCAATTGTAATAAGACATTTACCGTTATGCGGCCTGCAATAGCGGAAGAGATATTAATTGACTGGGAGCATGAGGCTTTATTCCATAAAATGCGTGCGGAAAAAACGGAAAGCAGCAACAGCAGCCTGTTGTCACTGGTCATCAGTGTCATCGAGCTGCTTACCTGGAAGGATAAGGGGAACGGTCAGGTAGAGGCCATTAAGGAAATGCGTCAATGGCTGATCGAGCATGAAGAAACCCCTCCTCTGGCCGAATTGATTCAGGTTGACGTGAATCGGCGTTCGTCCAAGAGAAACTGGAATAAATGAACCATTCCTGAAGTACTTGAAATGGGGGAGCTGTTTTGACTAATGTCTTTTTCACCTCGGATCATCATTTTGGCCATAAGCTGATCATAGATTTCGAATCCCGTCCCTTTGGCAGTGCCGGGGAGATGGACCAGTCGATGATTGCCAGCTGGAACGCTGTGGTGGGCAAAGGGGATAAGGTATTTCATCTGGGGGATTTCTCCTTCTTGAATCAGGAGGCTACCCGGAATATCGTTTCTGCGCTGAACGGCTACAAAATCCTGATTCTCGGTAATCATGACCGCGGACGCGGGCGTAATTGGTGGCTGGAAGCGGGATTTAACGAGGTCAGTGAATACCCGATCATTTATAAAGAGTTTTTTATGCTCTCCCATGAACCTATGTATATGAATAAGCATATGCCTTACGTAAATGTGCATGGCCATATTCATGGACAGAAATATGAAGGCAACAGCCATTTTAACATTTGTGTAGAGCACTGGAATTATGCGCCGTTGTCCTTTGAACAGATAAGGGACGCCGTTGTGGCCAGTGAGGAAGGCTGAACAAATTGATTCTCTAGTCATAGATGCACAATGATGCAATATGGATGAAAGTCGGGATTTGTGCAGCGGCTTGTGCGTAATAGTCCTTGCATGACAGCAGGGGCTTTAGGTATACTCAACATCATAAAGCTAACGGAAAAAAGAGGAAGCACCCTTTTTCTTGGAAAGAAACGCCCGTTCCGGGCGTATTTCAGGAGGAGAGGTGTTTTTTTGTGTACGGAAAGATGCATAGTGCATGTTTGTACGGTATTGAAGGCGTAATGATCGGCGTGGAAATTGATCTGGCGAACGGGCTGCCGCAGACGATAATTATCGGATTGCCGGATTCTGCTGTGAGGGAAGCGGTAGAGAGAGTCCGGGCTGCGGTTAAAAACTGCGGCTACAGCTATCCTCAGCAGCGCGTTACGATCAATCTGGCACCTGCAGATCTGCGCAAGGAGGGATCGGCGTTCGATCTGGCCATTGCCCTAGGGATTCTGACAACAAGCGGCCAGCTTATTATGCCGGATGCCGGGAAAATGCTGCTCATCGGAGAATTGGCGCTGGACGGCAGTCTGCGTCCGGTGAATGGGGTGTTATCTATGGTAGAGGCAGCGCGCCGGGCAGGGTTTCAGGCAGTCCTCGTACCACCGGGCAATGCGGCCGAAGCGGCGCTGATTGCGGGAATTCGTGTATATACGTCCGGACATTTGCGCGAGTTGTCACCGTCAGCTGCCGGTGTTCCGGCTTCTCCGTCTACGGTAGAGCCAGCTCCAGGCCTGGAGCCGCGATTACCTACAGAAGTGGCGGATTTGGAAGTTCAGGAACTATTCATGCCGCAGACAGAGCTGCCGTTTCCGGTATCGGTTAGCAATGAGCCCTCCCCGAGGAACCGCCCGCCAGTTCAGGTGCTGACGCTGGACCATCTGGGATATCAGCCGGAAGGGAACAAGGTTCTTGCGCCGATCCGGGAGGATTATCTGATGAAGGAGGATTACAGTGATGTAATTGGACAGAATCACGTGAAGCGCGCACTCACTATTGCCGCTGCCGGAATGCATAACATCATCTTGATCGGCCCTCCGGGGACAGGCAAAACGATGCTGATTAAACGCCTTCCCGGCATTCTCCCAGACCTGAGCGACGATGAATCGCTGGAGGTGATGAAAATATTCAGTGCCGCGGGTAAGCTGAGGGACAGCAATGGAGGCCTGATGCGCCTCCGCCCGTTTCGTTCCCCGCATCACACGATTTCGGCTGCCGGACTGATTGGCGGAGGGGGAATACCTAAGCCGGGAGAAGTCAGCCTGGCACACCGCGGAATTCTGTTTCTGGACGAGCTGCCTGAATTCTCCCGTACGGTCCTTGAGGTGCTCCGCCAGCCGCTGGAGGACGGGGTAGTGACTATCAGCAGGGCCAGGGCGTCGTTCACCTTTCCCGCCCAGTTCCTGCTCGCCTGCTCCATGAACCCCTGCATGTGCGGGTTTCTCGGGAACGGCAGCTCACAGCAGCGGTGTACCTGCAGTCCGGCACGAATCGCCCAGTACCGGGCCAAAATCTCAGGACCGCTGCTCGACCGGATGGACATGCAGGTCGATGTCCCCCGCCCGAAAGAAGTGGACCGGAATGTGCCGGCGTTGTGTACAGCGCGGATGCGTGAGGAAGTTCTGCGGGCTCAGGCTATTCAAGCTAAGCGTTACCAGCACCTGCCGATCTCCTGGAACAGTGAGCTTTCGGGAGCGGCGTTACGCCGTTACGCCGTTCTGAGGCATGATGAGAGTTTGCTGCTGAACCATATTCTGGAGAGTCTTGGTCTCAGCATGCGGGCGCATGACCGGATCATTAAGCTGGCCCGCACCATCGCTGATCTGGAAGGGGCGGAGGAGATTGGCTCTGCGCATCTTGCCGAAGCTGTCCAGTACCGTAATCTGGACCGCCAGGTGACGGCAGAGGAGGAGTACTGAGTGAGCAGTGAGAAGGATGAAGCGGACTGAGAGGGCGTTATCTTGTTCATCCGCCTGAAATGATAAGGAACTGGTCCGCAAGGGAACGCGTATCAGTAACGCTTTTGAAAGTTAATTGTAACACGGACCTCAAAGCATAAAGTTTGCCGGTTAACGGCAAACACCCTGTCCGGGGCCGCTGGACAGGGTGTTTTAAAGAAAGTATCGCTATTTCGTCTTACAGCACATTCAGTTCAACTTCAATATTGCCGCGGGTTGCGCGGGAGTAAGGGCATGCGCCGTGAGCCGCTTCTACCAGCTGGACTGCAGTTTCGTGATCTACGCCTTTGACCAGAACATCCATCTTCACGGCAATGCCGAAGCCACCGTCTTCAACTTTACCGAAGCTTACAGTTGCTGTTACTTCACTGCCCTCAATCTTGATTTTACCCATACGGGCAACCATATTCAGTGCGCTGTCGAAACATGCGGAATAGCCTGCTGCAAACAGCTGCTCAGGGTTTGTGCCTTCACCCCCGGCACCGCCCATTTCGCGTGGTGTGCTGATGGTAAGATTCAGCTTAGGACTTTCAGATTCAATATATCCTTGTCTTCCGCCAACCGCTTTTACTGTAGTTTCATACATTTTCTGTTGAATAGTCATCATTATAAATCGCTCCCGTTCGTTTTCATAATGTATTGTACACAACATAATTTATCACAATTAAAATAAAAGTCAATCTATTTTCCGCTATTAACATGATATTGTGAATGAATTGTGATAAACTAATGTCACAAAGGCAGGTGAAGAAGATATGGAAGAAGAAACTATGACCCCTCCGGAGCTAATGCTTGAGAATCAGCTCTGCTTTACGATTTATGCCTGTTCGCGTGAATTTACGAAGCTGTACCAGCCTCACCTGGACAAGATCGGGTTAACGTATTCGCAGTACCTGGTTATGCTTGTCCTCTGGGAAAGACGGCAATGTACGGTCAAAGAGCTTGGTGAAGCTCTGTTCCTGGACTCCGGCACACTGACTCCGCTGCTCAAGAGACTGCAGGCTGCAGGCCTGATTCTGCGCGAACGTTCCTTGCAGGACGAGCGGAAGGTGTTAATTTCATTAACCGCACAAGGTTTGGCACTGCAGCAGGATGCGATGTGCATTCCCGGTAAAATGGCCGAAGGCACCATGCTCTCCCCCGAGGAGTTTGTTGGACTGCTCGGCCAGTTCAAAGACCTGCTCGCCCGTGTTCATGAGAGCAACATTAGCAATTCGAAATAGTCTATCAGCACAAAGTCAATGCAATCGTTCGCATTCCGGCATGAAATCGAGCGAAAATGTATGTATAAATAGTGAAAGTTTTTAAGGAAAGCGCTTATAAAACATGTTACAATATTCTGGGTTTCACATTCTGGCATATAGGTAATTATAGATATCACTCTGTAATATGTTTATATGCCACTAGCAGAAAACTGTACCGTTTACGGATTTAGTATTCAGGCGGAGGTTTTCTGCATGTGCCGGGATATTGCCAGTTTTCACCGGTCTGGACCCGGCTATGGACAATCAAAACGGAATGCGGAATGGCTGCAGGCTGCCTGCTACACGGCCACCGCAAAACTTTAGGAGGCTTCCGGTATGAATATCCACGAGTATCAGGGAAAAGAAGTACTTAAGAAGTACGGCGTAGCCGTACCGAACGGAAAAGTAGCTTATACAGTGGAGGAAGCAGTGGAAGCTGCCGCAGCGCTGAGTACACCGGTAGTTGTAGTCAAAGCTCAGATTCATGCAGGCGGACGCGGTAAAGCCGGCGGCGTCAAGGTGGCAAAGAACAGTGATGAGGTTCGCGCCTATGCGGCTGAAATCCTCGGCAAGACGCTGGTCACCCACCAGACGGGACCCGAAGGCAAGGTAGTGAAGCGGCTGCTGATTGAAGAGGGCTGCCAGATTGTTAAAGAGTATTATATCGGACTTGTTGTAGACCGTGGTTCCGGGCGGGTAGTCATGATGGCTTCCGAGGAAGGCGGTACAGAGATCGAAGAGGTGGCAGCCACACATCCGGAGAAGATTTTCAAGGAAATCATTGATCCGGCAGTGGGACTACAGACCTTCCAGGCGCGTAAACTGGCTTACAGCATAGCCATACCTTCAGAGCTGGTAAATAAAGCGGTCAAGTTCATGCAAGCGCTATATCTGGCTTTTGTGGATAAAGATTGCTCTATCGCGGAGATTAATCCGCTGGTTGTAACGGCTGACGGAAATGTGATGGCGCTCGATGCCAAGCTGAATTTCGATTCTAACGCGCTGTTCCGGCATAAGGATATTCTGGAGCTCCGTGATCTGGACGAAGAGGATGCCAAAGAGATTGAAGCTTCCAAATACGATCTTAGCTATATCGCGCTTGACGGCAACATCGGCTGTATGGTGAATGGCGCGGGCCTCGCGATGGCTACCATGGATATTATTAAATATTACGGCGGAGAGCCGGCCAACTTCCTGGATGTAGGGGGCGGCGCAACCACGGAGAAGGTAACTGAAGCTTTCAAGATCATCCTCTCGGATGATAAGGTCAGCGGGATTTTTGTTAATATTTTCGGCGGAATCATGCGCTGTGATGTCATTGCTACCGGTGTAGTTGAGGCAGCGAGACAGCTCGGGTTAACGAAGCCGCTGGTTGTACGTCTTGAGGGCACGAATGTAGCACTGGGCAAAGAAATTCTCGCCGGTTCGGGACTGAATATAGTTGCTGCCGATTCCATGGCTGACGGTGCCCGTAAAATTGTTGCTCTGGTGTAATATTCGACAATAAAAGTGAGGATGTGACCTGACGCATGAGCATTCTTGTAGATAAACATACGAAAGTCATCACACAGGGAATTACGGGCGCTACGGGCTTATTTCATACGAAAGGGGCACTGGATTACGGCACCCAGATGGTGGGCGGGGTAACCCCGGGCAAGGGAGGAACCTTTGTTCAGATCACGCTTGAAAATGGCACGGAAGCCAGTCTCCCGGTATTTGATACGGTCGTTGCCGCAAAAGCAGCTACAGGTGCAACCGCCAGTGTGATCTATGTACCGCCTGCCTTCGCGGCTGATTCCATAATGGAAGCTGTGGATGCTGAAATGGAACTCGTCATTTGTATCACAGAAGGCATTCCCGTGCTGGATATGGTTAAAGTATCAAGATATATGGAAGGCCGTTCTACTGTATTGATCGGTCCTAACTGTCCGGGGGTTATCACGCCAGGAGAATGTAAAATCGGGATTATGCCGGGTTATATTCATATGCCGGGTTATGTAGGTGTTGTCTCGCGGAGCGGAACATTAACCTATGAAGCTGTTCATCAGCTGACAGAGCGTGGTATCGGCCAGTCTTCGGCTGTAGGTATCGGCGGAGATCCGGTCAAGGGATCGGAGTTCATAGATATTCTGAAGCTGTTTAACGATGACCCGGGCACCAAAGCTGTCATCATGATCGGAGAGATCGGCGGAACGGCAGAGGAAGAGGCGGCTCTGTGGATTAAAGAGAATATGACAAAGCCTGTAGTCGGCTTTATCGGGGGCGTTACTGCACCTCCTGGCAAACGGATGGGCCATGCCGGAGCGATTATTTCAGGCGGCAAAGGAACGGCCAGCGAGAAGATCGCTGTGCTGGAGTCCTGCGGGATCAAAGTCGCGCCAACGCCTGCGGAGATGGGATCTACGCTCGTCAGTGTGCTTGAGGAACGCGGCATTCTGAATGCTTTCACCACCCACTAGAGCTCAGCTTGTAGAATCACACAAAGATCACTGCTTTTACCGTTGATTCATGTATAATCATCTTAAAGGTAAGCAACCTTTTGTTCCGGAGTACTGGGGCGAAAGGTTGCTTTTTTTGTCTTTTTTAGCAGGTTATGTAATCAATAAGGAAGGCTGGCCCTTCCGTATAGGAGAGAGTGCATATGGAAACGCGGGATCTGCTGTTCGGTTTAAATGAAGTAGAAGGCATTGGCTGGAAAAGTATGGACAGAATACGTCAGGCGGGCCTTTTGACGAATGAAGCGTTGTCCTGTTCCGTTACAGATTGGGAGCGGGCTGGAATCAGAGGCAAAATGTCGGCGAGGCTTAACGCTCTCTTCAATGAAGAATGGATTCTACAGCGCCGCTCTTTAATGGAAGCAAGCGGTGTTTCAATGGTGACTTTGCTGGATGAAGGGTATCCTGTCCAGTTAAAGGAAACACCCCAGCCGCCTTGGGTTTTGTATTATCGCGGACGTCTGGAGCTGGCTTCCCGTCCTTCTGTAGCCATGGTTGGTACCCGTGTGCCGACTGCCTATGGACGCAAGATTGGTGAAATGCTAGCTGAACAGCTTAGTGCGGCCGGTCTCACGGTTATAAGCGGCCTGGCGAGAGGGATTGACAGTGTCTGCCACGAAGCTGCATTAACGGGAACCGGAAGTACCATTGCGGTGGTTGCAACAGGGCTGGACAAGGTCTATCCGCCTGAGAACCGTGAGCTGGAGCGGCAGATTTCACGTGTCGGTCTTGTGCTAAGCGAATATCCGCTGGGCACCCCGAGCCATCCCGGGTTATTTCCGCAGCGCAACCGGATTATCGCAGGACTGTCGCTCGGCACGGTGGTGGTCGAAGCAGACAGCCGCAGCGGTTCCCTGATTACGGCCGACGCTGCGCTAGAAGCTGGAAGAGATGTGTTTGCTGTTCCGGGTCCGCTAACCTCGCCCAAGAGCAGAGGCGCATTAGAGCTGATTAAACAAGGTGCGAAGGTGGTGACAAGCTCAGCGGATATCGTAGAAGAATACATAGCTTATCTGCCTGGAAAGGGTACTTCAGAGTCTTCGGCAAGCGGTTCCGGGCCTTTCGCCGGAGACGGGTTAATCGAAAAGAAATTGACAAGTGAGGAGCTACACCTTTACCATATACTGCATCAAGGCCCCTTTACACTCGATGAGCTACTGGCGTCCACGAGGTGGGATTTTGGACATTTGCATTCAGTTCTGTTATCTTTAATCATAAAAAAAGCGGTAACACAATTGCCGGGTGCAATTTATAAGGTAATTTAATATAGAAGTAACCGTGTTAAGCATAGACTCTTGATTTCCGGCCGGGCCTGAGGGCAGGTTCAGGAGGATGTATGCTTACAACTTTTGGGAGGAAAACCTATGGCAGATGCGTTGGTTATTGTAGAGTCACCGGCAAAAGCAAAAACGATTGGTAAATATCTGGGCAGTAAATATATTGTAAAGGCATCAATGGGACATATCAGAGATTTGCCGAAAAGTCAGATTGGTGTGGAAGTGGAGAATGATTTCAACCCCAAATATATAACAATCCGCGGCAAGGGCTCTATCTTGAAGGAACTCAAGGATGCCAGCAAAAAAGTGAAAAAAGTCTATCTCGCAGCTGACCCGGACCGCGAAGGTGAAGCTATTGCCTGGCATTTGGCGCATGCGCTGGATTTGGACAACACACAGGAATGCCGGGTTGTCTTTAATGAGATTACGAAGCAGGCTGTGAAGGATGCATTCAAGACTCCGCGCAAAATTAACATGGATCTTGTGAATGCCCAACAGGCCCGCCGTATTCTGGACCGGCTCGTCGGATACAAGATTAGCCCCCTATTATGGAAGAAAGTCAAAAAAGGCCTGTCCGCAGGACGGGTACAATCGGTAGCAGTGAAGATTATAATGGACCGCGAGAACGAAATTTCTGCTTTTGTTCCCACGGAATACTGGAGTATTACTGCGAAGCTGGGCATCCGCGATTCCCTGTTCGAAGCCAAGTTCCACAAGCTGAATGGCGATAAAAAAGAGCTGGGCCAGGAGAGCGATGTACAGGAAGTATTGGATGCTATTCAAAATTCCGCCTTCCAGGTTAAAGAGGTAAAAGAGAAGGAAAGACAACGGCATCCTTCCGCTCCGTTTACGACAAGCTCACTGCAGCAGGAAGCTGCCCGTAAGCTGGGCTTCCGCGCATCCAAGACCATGTCTGTTGCTCAGCAGCTCTATGAGGGGGTTGAGCTGGGCAAGGAAGGCACTGTCGGTTTAATTACCTATATGCGTACGGATTCCACCCGTCTGTCTCCTACGGCCCAGGAAGAAGCTAAGGAGCTGATCCTCTCCAAATACGGTGAGAAGTTCGTTCCCGAGACACCGCGCCAGTATTCCAAGAAAGCTGCGGGAGCCCAGGATGCGCATGAAGCGATCCGTCCTACCTCGGCGCTCCGAGAGCCTGACATGGTCAAAGGATTCCTGAGCCGTGACCAATTCCGCCTGTATAAGCTGGTTTGGGAGCGTTTTGTTTCCAGTCAGATGTCTTCCGCCCTGCTTGATACACTGTCTGTGGATATTACAGCAGGCACTGCGATTTTCAGAGCCGTCGGGTCCAAGGTTTCTTTCCCGGGCTTCATGAAGGTGTACGTGGAAGGCAATGATGACGGCACAACGGATGAGGAGAAGTATCTTCCGCCGCTTAAGGCCGGCGATGATTTAACCAAACATGATATTGAGCCGAAGCAGCATTTCACTCAGCCGCCTCCAAGATATACGGAAGCGCGTCTGGTCAAAACGCTGGAGGAACTGGGGATCGGCCGTCCGAGTACGTATGCGCCAACACTGGAGACGATCCAGAAGCGTGGATATGTAGCGATTGAAGAGAAGAAGTTTATGCCAACCGAACTCGGTGAGCTAATCATAGAGCAAATGGAAGAGTTCTTCCCGGAAATTCTGGATGTGGAATTCACAGCCCATATGGAAGGGGATCTTGACCATGTGGAGGAAGGTGCTGAGGACTGGGTGAAAGTGCTGGCCCAGTTCTACGAATCTTTTGAGAAACGTCTCCTCTACGCCGAAGAAGAAATGAAGGAAATTGAGATTGAAGATGAAGTTTCCGACGAGCTATGCGAGAAATGCGGGAAGCCGATGGTCTACAAGCTGGGCCGTTTCGGTAAATTCCTGGCCTGCTCCGGATTCCCGGACTGCCGTAATACGAAGCCGATCATCAAGGATATCGGAGTCAGCTGTCCGAAATGTCATGAGGGTAAGGTTGTGGAGCGCCGCAGCAAGAAAGGCCGTGTCTTCTACGGCTGCGATCAGTATCCGGGCTGTGACTTTGTATCCTGGGATAGACCATCGGTTAAACCATGTCCTGTCTGCGGCTCCTGGATGGTAGAGAAGCGCAACAAACAGGGAACAAAGCTGCAATGCACTTCTTGTGATCATACTGAGGAAGTGCTGGACAACGAAGAACTGGCAGAATAAATGTGTTACAGGAGGAAAGGGAATTGACTGATATAGCTAAAGTAACTGTGATTGGAGCCGGACTTGCCGGCAGTGAAGCCGCCTGGCAGATTGCCTCGCGCGGGGTTCCGGTCAGATTATATGAGATGCGTCCGGTTGTGAAGACACCTGCGCATCATACGGACCAGTTCGCCGAGCTGGTCTGCAGTAACTCTCTTCGGGCCAACGGCCTTGGTAATGCGGTAGGTGTGCTCAAGGAGGAAATGCGCCGTCTTGACTCTCTGGTACTAGGTGCAGCCGACCGGCATGCGGTTCCGGCCGGAGGCGCACTTGCCGTAGACCGCGATGGTTTCTCCGGTGAGATTACGTCGATGCTGCATAATCACCCTCTGGTGGAAGTCATAAACGAAGAACTTACGCATATACCGGAGGAAGGGATTGTTGTCATTGCGACAGGCCCGCTGACCTCTCCGTCACTCTCCGCAGAGATTAAAGGGCTGCTTGGCGAGGAGTATTTCTACTTCTATGATGCGGCTGCCCCGATTGTCGAGAAGGACACCATTGATATGAGCAAGGTGTATTTGGCCTCCCGATATGACAAAGGTGAAGCTGCGTACCTGAATTGCCCGATGACGGAAGAGGAATTCGATGTTTTTTATGATGCACTGATCTCGGCTGAGACTGCCGCACTCAAAGATTTTGAGAAAGAGATTTACTTTGAAGGCTGTATGCCGATCGAGATTATGATGAAGCGCGGCAAGCAGACAGCACTCTTCGGGCCGATGAAGCCCGTAGGTTTGATGAATCCTCATACAGGCAAGCTTCCTTACGCAGTTGTGCAACTTCGTCAGGATAATGCAGCCGGAACGCTTTATAACCTGGTTGGCTTCCAGACCCATTTGAAGTGGGGCGAACAAAAACGCGTGTTTTCACTTATCCCCGGTCTTGAGAACGCAGAGTATGTCCGGTATGGTGTCATGCACCGCAATACATTTATCAATTCTCCCAAGCTGCTGCATCCCACCTATCAAATGAAGGGACGGGAAAGACTGTTCTTTGCCGGCCAGATGACAGGGGTTGAAGGTTATGTGGAGTCTGCGGCTTCAGGCATGATCGCCGGTATGAATGCTGCCAGAGCGGCGCTCGGTGAGGACGGTCTGATCTTCCCGCAGGATACCGTGCTGGGCAGCATGCCAGCCTACATTACTTCCGCAGATCCCGAGCATTTCCAGCCAATGAACGCCAACTTTGGTTTGCTGCCAAAGCTTGAAACGAGATTCCGCAGTAAAAAAGAGAAAAACGAACGCCTGGCTTACCGTGCGCTGGACAGTCTTGCTGCCTATGCTGCCGACAAAGGCCTGGCCTATACTGAGCCGGAGGTTGTAGAACCTGAGCTTACCGAAGCGGAAAGTCCAGCACAATAAAACTTAATCGTAAGCTCCTGGACGGATTGTCTGAAGCTGGTCCGGGATGCTTATGCCACAACACTAAGTGTATGCTTCCGGATCAGGTTTGTTCTAAGTGATTCAAGGAAGCTATGCTCACAAAACTTTAGGAGGGTGCCCATTATGTTACCCAGCTTTCATGCGACTACGATTTGTGCGGTAAGACATGACGGTCATGCTGCGATTGCCGGCGATGGTCAGGTTACATTCGGAGAGAGCGTCATTATGAAGACGACGGCAAAAAAGGTCCGCCGCCTGTACAGAGGACAAGTAATTGCCGGTTTTGCGGGCTCCGTAGCGGATGCGATTACTTTGTTTGAGAAGTTTGAGGGTAAGCTGGAGGAGCATCACGGCAACCTGCAGCGGGCTGCAGTAGAACTGGCCAAGGACTGGCGCCAGGATCGTATCCTGCGTAAGCTTGAAGCGCTCATGATCGTGATGGACAAGGAAGGCATGCTGCTTATTTCCGGAAACGGCGAGATTATTGAACCCGATGATGACGTGCTGGCAATTGGCTCCGGCGGCAACTTTGCGCTGGCTTCCGGTCGCGCGCTCAAACGTCATGCATCGCATCTTGGCGCAGCCGATATTGCCAGGGAAGCTCTGCAGATCGCTTCCGAGATCTGTGTGTATACCAACTCCAATATTATTGTCGAACAATTATAGGCATGGTGCCATAGAAAAAGGGAGGAAGTCACAATGGTGAATCAATCGCTTACACCCCGCCAGATCGTAGCAGAGCTGGATAAATATATCGTAGGTCAGAAGCAGGCTAAGAAATCGGTGGCCGTTGCTCTCCGCAACCGGTATCGGCGCAGCCTTTTATCCGAAGAGCTCCGGGATGAGGTTGTTCCTAAGAATATTCTCATGATTGGTCCTACAGGTGTCGGTAAAACGGAGATCGCACGGCGTCTGGCCAAGCTGGTCAATGCACCGTTCATCAAAGTGGAAGCCACGAAATTTACCGAAGTCGGCTACGTAGGCCGTGATGTGGAATCGATGGTCCGCGACCTGGTAGAGACTTCAATCCGTATGGTGAAGCTCGAACGTACCGAAAAGGTGAAGGACCGTGCTGAAGAACTGGCGAACGACCGCATTGTAGCCATACTGGTTCCTTCGACCTCGAAGGGCAAATCGCAGCGCAATCCGTTCGAGATGATTTTTGGCGGTAATAACGGCGGTGCAGAGGAAGCCAAAGAAGAGCCGGAGGACGGTAGTCTGAGCGAGCGCCGCAGAGGCATTAAGTTTAAGCTGCTGGCGGGTCAGCTCGAGGACGATATCATTGAAATCGATGTAGAAGACACCACTCCTTCAATGATGGATATGTTTGCCGGCCAAGGCAATGACCAGATGGGCATGAACATGCAGGAAATGTTCGGCAGCCTGCTGCCCAAGCGTACGAAGAAGCGCAAGCTGCCGATCCGTGAAGCCCGTAAGGTGCTGATTCAGGACGAGGCTGCCAAGCTGATTGATACGGATGATATGATTCAGGAGTCGGTAGCCCGCGCTGAGCAGTCCGGTATTATTTTTATCGATGAGATTGATAAGGTGGCCAGCCAGGGTAAAGGCTCCGGTCCGGATGTATCCCGTGAAGGGGTGCAGCGCGATATTTTGCCTATCGTTGAAGGTTCCACTGTGATGACTAAATACGGGCCTGTGAAGACGGATTACGTATTATTCATCGCCGCCGGAGCTTTTCATATTGCCAAGCCTTCTGACCTAATTCCTGAGCTTCAGGGACGTTTCCCGATCCGTGTGGAGCTGAGCAGTCTTACTCTTGAGGATTTTGTCTCTATTCTGACCGAACCGGAGAACGCACTGACGAAGCAATATGTTCATCTGCTGCAGACCGAGAACATCGAAATTCAGTTCCAGAAGGAAGCGATTCAGGAAATTGCCAAAATCGCCGCTTCCGTGAATCAGAATATGGAGAATATCGGTGCCCGGCGCCTGCATACGATTCTGGAGAAGCTGCTGGAGGACTTGTCCTTCGAAGCGCCGGAACTAACACTGGAGACAATGGTCATTACTCCGGAGTATGTTCGCGAAAAACTGGCAGGAATCGCACAGGACCGCGATTTAAGTCAATATATTCTTTAAAGCGACAGCGTGATATCCCGTTAAATTAGGTATTAAGAATTATTGCTATCCAAATTCAATTCGAAAAACGTGCATAAAGAGTTAAAAAATAGAAATTAAAAGAATTATTTGGAATAAAAAAGGTAGAATATTGTAAAAACATGCTTTAAGCCCTCTCTTTTCAGAAAAGATAGGGCTTATTTCTTATTGTAATAATATACAAATTCTAAGAGAATCAATGTATGTGAGATTGACATAAGAATCATCCATCGACATTGTTCGACCTGTTCTCGACAAAATAATGAAAAATTTAGTTTTTTTTGTCGAAAGCAAGCAGGAATTCGGGGGAAGTTGTGGAATTCTTTTCATTATGATAGGTTTGGAAGGGGGATTACCATGGGTTTGCTGAACAGTGTCAGTTTTCAAAGATTACAGGGAGGCCTAGATGCCGCCACCAAACGACAAAGTGTTCTGGCGAATAACGTAGCAAATGCTGATACGCCGAATTTTAAACGCTCTGATGTCAGCTTTGAAAGTTTCCTGAGACAACAGGAGAGCGGTGTAAAACCTACGCTGAGTGCGAAAGTATCTAACTCCCGCCATTTCCAATTTGGAACAGTAACCGCTGTGCCGGCTGCTGTTGTCAGTACAGATGAGACTACTTCTATGAACAACAACGGCAATAATGTGGATATGGACCGCGAACAGGCGCTGAGCGCTGAGAACCAGCTAAGGTATAACTCTTACATTGAACAGTTGAACAGTCAGATTACTATGATGCGTACAGTTGTGCAGGGAGGGTAATCAATAATGAACTTTGGTAGCAGCTTTGGAATAAGCGCCTCGGCATTGACTGCCCAGCGCCTGCGGATGGATGTAATTTCCTCCAATATCGCTAACGCAGAGACAACCAGGGCCTCCGTGGTTGACGGCAAAGCCGTACCTTACCGCCGTAAGCTTGTAGTACTGGAAACATCCCAGGCTGACAGCTTCTCTAATATACTCGATTCAAAAATGAGCGGCGGCAGCGAAGGTGTTAAAGTGAAGTCGATTATTGAGGATACTTCACCGCTGAAGCCCGTATACAATCCAAGTCATCCGGATGCTGATATTGACGGATATGTGTACATGCCGAATGTGGACCTTACGAAGGAAATGGTGGACATGCTGTCTGCCTCACGTTCTTATGAAGCAAATGTAACGATGCTTAATGCGTCCAAAGCGATGGTGGGTAAGGCGCTTGAAATCGGCCGTTAATTGAATTGATTGTTTAGGAGGAGAATAATTGATACAGAACTTATTGATTGGAACTCAGGCTGTACAGCCGCTGGCTATGAAACCCGTAGCTTCAGAAGCATCAGCCGTCTCCGAAACGGGACAAAGCTTTGGTTCATACCTGGAGAATGCTCTTAATCAGGTGGCGGACCAGGAGAAACAGGCTAAAGATATGAGTAACAAATTTGTTTTGGGAGAAGTCAACATTGATGAAGCAATGATTTCGTCCCAACAGGCATTGCTGAGTTTGCAGTTGACTACACAAGTCCGGAACAAAGTAATTGAAGCCTATCAGGAAATTATGAGAACTCAAATCTAAATAATCCTAGCTACGTTTCGGATGGGGTGACACTGTGAATGAAAGATTGGCCCAGTACCGGGAGAAGATTACCCTGTATTGGAACAGATTCAGCGGTAAACAGAAAATATTATTTTTCTCCACTCTGTTTATCATCATAATAATAATCGTAGTTTTGACCATGCAATTATCAAAGACAGAATACGAAGTTGCTTTTCAGGATCTGGATAGTACCGATTCAGCGGGAGTTATGAGTTATTTGGATACTTCAGGAATTTCTTACCGCTTAAGTCCGGATGGAAAGAGTATCTCAGTACCCAGTACTGATGCCGCGCGCATCAAGATAGCTATTGGTTCGCAGGGGATCGTAAAGGAAGGTTCCATCGGGTACAAAGTATTTGATCAATCTTCTTCGATGATTGGGACTACAGACAGTGAATTCAACGTGAAGTACAACAATGCGCTGAACGGCGAAGTTGAGCAACTGATGAGAAGAATGCAGGGGATTAAAGATGTCAAGGTTCTGATTACCCTGCCGAAGGAAACTGTGTTTGCCTCACAGGAGGACCAGGAGAAAGCGTTGGCTTCTGTGGTGCTTAGCTTTAATCCAGGATTTAGACCTACACAGGATAATATCGACGGGTACTTCAATCTCGTAAAGACCGCCGTGCCGAATTTGCCGGTTGATAACATTACGATCACTAATAATGAGGTCGAATTGATGCCGACAGCTAAAGGCGGGCAAGCTGGCGTGTCAAGCCAAGTCGAAGAGAACTTCGCATTGCAGAAGAAATTCGAAGATGATGTCAAGAAAGATGTCAAGCAATTCCTGAGTACGCTCACAGGGCCCGATAAAGTGGATGTTCTGGTGTTCTCCAAGCTCAACTTCGATAAGGAGAACCGTCAGGAAGAAATCGTACTGCCGGTAGATGCGGAGAATATGAAAGGGATTGAGATCAGTTCGCAAATTATCAGCAATACTTATTCGGGTCAAGGGAATACATCCGGTGGGGTTGCTGGTACAGGATCGGAAGATGTCTCTGGATATCCTTCGGGGACTGACACGGGTACTACTTCTTCTGAGGAATCATCGGAGACCAGGAACTATGAAGTGAATCGAATCACCAAAGATATTATTGCAAGTCCATATACTGTTAAAGATTTAACCATAAATGTTGCAGTTGAACCACCTAATGGGCAAACAACTTTGGATGATACAACTTCAGCGGCGATCCAGAATATTCTGGTCAATATTGTCCGTGCTTCGTTGGCAGATTCAGGTATTACTTATACAGACGCCGATTTAACCAAAAAAGTTTCGGTGTTCTCGCAACAATTTGGCAGTACGGCGGCGGATGCAGCATCTGGCGGACTGGCTAGCTGGATGATCTGGGCAATTGGCGGAGCCGCATTGCTGGTCGGTGCGGGCGGCGGTTACCTCATCTACCGCAGCCGCAAGAATAAGCAGGAGGAAGAAGCGGAAGATGACATTCCGCTGCAGGTTCCTACCGAGTTTCCTTCTATTAATATGGAGAGCGTGACGAATGAAAGTCAGGTCCGTAAGCAGCTGGAAAGTCTTGCGAAGAAAAAGCCGGATGAATTCGTAAATCTGCTGCGTACATGGCTTGCTGAAGAACAGAGGTGAAGGAATGGCAAAAGCTAGCCAGCAGGGACTTAGCGGCCGTCAAAAGGCGGCGATCCTGCTTATCACACTAGGGCCTGAAGTATCGGCACAAATATTTAAACATTTGAGAGATGAGGAAATCGAGCAGCTGACTCTGGAAATTGCGAATGTCCGTAAGGTGGACAGCGTGGAGAAAGAGTCGATCATGTCAGAATTCCATCAAATCTGTCTGGCTCAAGAATATATCTCTCAAGGTGGTATTAACTATGCCAAGGAGATACTCGAGAAAGCACTGGGTTCAGCCAAGGCGCTTGAAGTTATTAACCGACTGACGGCGACGCTGCAGGTAAGACCGTTCGATTTTGCCCGCAAAGCAGACCCGAACCAGATTCTTAACTTTATCCAGAACGAAAATGTCCAGACTATTGCACTAGTGCTCTCTTATTTGCAGTTTGAACAGGCTGCCTCTATCCTGTCTTCCCTTCCTCAGGAGAAGCAGGCAGAGGTTGCCCGGAGAATAGCGATTATGGACAGCACCTCTCCAGAGGTTGTTACGCAAATAGAACGGGTTCTGGAACAGAAGCTGTCGGCTACAGTTACCCAGGATTACACAAATGCGGGCGGTATTGAATCGATTGTACAGATTCTGAACGGCGTTGACCGTGGTACAGAACGTACCATTCTCGACTCGCTGGAAATACAGGATCCGGAGTTGGCGGAAGAAATCAAGAAGCGGATGTTCGTCTTCGAGGATATCGTCAATGTGGACAACCGTTCAATCCAACGCATCATCAAAGATATCGACAATGCGGATTTGCAGCTTGCGCTCAAGGTGGCCAGCGAGGAAGTGCGGGATGTTATTTTCCGCAATATGTCCAAGCGTATGGCCGAAACCTTCCGCGAAGAAATGGAATACATGGGTCCTGTGCGGCTGCGTGATGTGGAGGAAGCACAGACCCGCATCGTAGGCACGATCCGCAGACTCGAAGAGTCTGGTGAAATTATCATCGCCCGTGGCGGAGGAGATGACATTATTGTCTAAGCTGATCAAACATTCTCAATATGTTCCGGTAGATGTACTGAAGCGGCTGGAGCAGGCCAGACATCATGCAGGGCTTACAGAAGATCCTGTTGCCGAGGAGGTTCCAGGCGAAGTCCACTATCAGGATCCCGCCAGGGAAGCGGCAGAGCAGGCACGCAAGCAAATGCTGAAAGATGCCCAGGAGTTTGCTGAAGGGCAGGTCCGCAGTGCCTCTCAGGAAGCTGAGAATATTATGGAATCAGCACGGAATGAAGCTGAAGAATGGTGGCGGCAGCGCAGAGAACAGGACGAGCATCTTGTGGAAGCCGTCAAGTCCGAAGGATTTCAGCAAGGCTACCAGGAAGGTCTCGCCCATGCGGAGCAGGAGATGTCCCAGCGGCTTGCCGAGATGATGGAGGAAGCAAGAACCGTACTTCAGGAAGCGTACCGGGCAAAAGATGTAATTATTCAAGAAGCTGAACCTTTTCTTGTAGAGCTGAGCTGCGATATCGCCGAGAAAATAGTGGACAAGCAGCTGACCGTGGAACCGCAATTTGCAATGGAGCTGATCCGCAAGAATCTGGCCCGCAAGCGCGAGCAGGGATTGATTTCCTTATGTGTCTCTCCGGCACAGTTCGCATTTGTTAATGCAGCGCGAGAAGAGCTTTCACTTGCCGTGGACTCACAGGCAGAACTGCAGATTCTTCCGGATTCAACGGTTAAGGATCAGGGCTGTGTCATCCGCTCCTCCTTTGGCAGCATCGACGCACGTGTGGATACCCAACTGGCTGAGATCAAAAAAGAACTGCTGCGAATTGCCCTGGATGTAGGTGAACACAGAAATGGGGAAGACGATGCTTGACAGCGGAAGGTACAAAGAACAGCTGCGTAATTTTGACCCGGTCCGGATTAACGGCAAGGTTACCCAGGTCATCGGACTGATGGTGGAGTCGGAAGGACCGGATGCCAGCATCGGTGATGTGTGTTTTATTTATCCCGCGAAAGGAACTAAGCCGCTTCAGGCAGAGGTCGTCGGATTTCGTGACAACAAGGTGCTGCTGATGCCGCTTGGAGAACTGCAGGCTATTGGGCCTGGCTGTGATGTTGTCGGCACAGGCAAGCCGCTGAGTGTACAGGTAGGCTCGGAGCTGCTGGGAAAGGTGCTTGACGGTTTGGGCCAGCCGCTTGACGGCTCACTCATTCCTGCACGTATGCCGCACAGTTCAACCTTCAACATTCCTTCCAATCCGCTTAACCGTCCGCGTGTAGCTGAACCTATCAGCATCGGGGTCAGAGCGATTGACGGGCTTCTCACCATCGGTAAAGGACAGCGGGTCGGCATTTTTGCGGGCTCTGGTGTCGGCAAGAGCACACTGATGGGAATGATCGCCCGTAACACTTCGGCAGATGTGAATGTTATTGCCCTTATCGGTGAACGGGGCAGGGAAGTGCTTGATTTCATTGAGCGCGACCTGGGGCCGGAAGGACTGCAGCGTTCGGTGGTTATCGTGGCTACTTCGGATCAGCCGGCGCTGATCCGGATCAAAGGTGCCTTGATCGCTACTACAATCGCCGAATATTTCCGTGACCGCGGACTGAATGTCATGCTGATGATGGACTCGGTTACCCGCTATGCCATGGCCCAGCGCGAGGTTGGGTTGGCGGTAGGAGAACCTCCTGCAATGAGAGGGTACACCCCTTCGGTGTTCGCCAGTCTGCCTAAGCTGCTGGAACGGGCTGGAACAGGCCCTACTGGATCAATCACCGCATTTTATACCGTGCTGGTTGACGGTGACGATATGAACGAGCCGATCGCCGATGCTGTGCGAGGTATCCTGGACGGACACATTGTCCTGAACCGGAATATCGCGAATAAAGGACATTTCCCGGCAATCGATGTTCTCTCCAGCATTAGCCGTGTTATGAAGGATATAGCACCGGAAGAGCAGATTGCTGCAGCCGAGAATGTAAAGCGTCTTATGGCGGTTTATAAGGATTCCGAGGATCTGATCAATATCGGAGCTTACCAAAGAGGGTCGAACGCCCAAATCGATGAATCGATGCATTACATCGACAGCATCTGGGATTTCACCAAGCAAAAAGTAAACGAGAAGGTAACTCTTAGCGAAGTGCAGCAGTCTTTAATTTCACAGTTCTCGAGGAGTTGATTGATCATGAGATTCCATTATACTTTTCAAAAAGTGGTGGACTTGAAGGGTAACGAAAAAACACAGGCAGAGTGGATGCTCTCAAGCGCGCTCGGAGAACTGCAGGCACAGGAAAAAAGCCTTGATGAATTAATTATACAGCGCAATGCGGTGATGTTGTCCTTACAGAGTGCTGCTGAGCAAAAGACACCTATGGCTAAGCTTCGCGAAATGCAGAATTATGTGGATTATCTGGATAAGTGCATTGCCCGCAAACATTCCGATATCAGCCGGGCGCATATAGAGGTTCAGAGCAAGCAGGACCATCTCAGTACCAAGGTTCTGGATGAGAAGGTATGGCTCAAGGCCAAAGACAAAGCACAAACAGCATTTCTGCAGAATATGAGTTTACGGGAACAAAACGAACTGGATGAGATGGCTACCGTCCGCTTCGCGATGAAATCCCTCTAACCCGGGAGGTTTCCGCTAGTGGCAAATAATCAAATGGAACTTGAAGATGAAGGGTCGGCAGGTAAATTTGAGCGTTTTTTATTCTTGATGATCCCAATCATCTTCACGCTTGTACTGCTTGGAGTACTGTTGACCCTATTTAATATGGATATCCGCAATAATGTCCTTGAGATTGCGAACAAGATTCCTGTTGTGGAGAAATGGGTGCCTGAACCTGCCACAGATCCGGATTCGGATACCGCTGGAGAAACCGCAGATGATCCGCAAGCTGAAACTAAAGAGCAGGCCGCCAGCTCGGAGAGTACAATTAAAGAGCTGAAGTCTCAGCTTAACGCGCAGGCAGCGCAGCTGAAACAGGCAGAAGAAGATAAGGCGTCCGAGGCTAACAAAGCTGAGGCGCTTCAGAAACAGATTGACGGGATGAAAGAAGAAGCGGCGGCAGTTGCAGCCACTGAGGAAGATGAAGATCCATATCTCAAGCAGGTCACGGATCTGGCCAAGCTGTATGCGGGAATGAAAGCCTCTAAAGCTGCACCGATTATGGAGAACTTGACTACAGATGAAATGGTCCAAATTTTCAGTGTGATGAGCAATGCCAGCAAAACGGCCATCCTGGAAAAGATGGACCCGAAAAAAGCTGCGGATGTATCTATAAAGCTAAAAGAAACAACCAATTCAACCGATATGGCTATTGCAGCCCTTCAATCGAGACTGAAACAGGATGAAGCCGGTACAACCACGGCTGCAGCCTCAGCCAATCTTGATCAGGAAAAGCTCAGCCAGACTTTTACTTCAATGCCTGCTGCTGACGCGGCTACACTGCTGGGTTCGATGTACAGCATTAGCCCGGACAAGGTCATCACTATACTGAATACAGTTAGTGATACTGTACGATCCTCTATCCTGGGGGAGATGACCAAGAATGACAGCGCACAGACAGCCAAAATTGTAAACCGGCTGATGGGCGGTAAATAATACTTGAAGGGAGGTGAAAAAGATGAGTTTAATCGTACAAACATTAAGTGCAGGTAACCTGACTGTTGCCGGTGGAACGTCAACGGGTACCAGTGGAACTGCCGGTTCGGCTACACCTTTTGCCCAGACGCTTGTACAGAGCATGGGAGGCACTACTTCTAAAGGGACGGAAGCACCTCTATTGGGCAATCTGGCTTCCTTGCTGCAGGGTCTTCTGAACGCGGTACAGACCAAGGGTGAGGAATCCGTCAGTACAGATGCAAAGAAAGCAGAACTTCTTGAAAGCCTCACTCAGGACATGGAGAATCTGGATGCAAGTCTGGAGGCTGATCCCGCGCTGCTCGCTGCTCTTCAAGGGTGGATTCTTCAAGTGTCGGCGCTCTTATCCGGTAATACTCCGGCTGATCAGACAGGCGCATTAGACACTGGAGCATTGGCAACAGCAGGTTTGTCGCCCCTTGCCCAGAACCCGGAAACCCTGCGTTTTGCAGTCCAGGATGAGCTGAACAGCCTGGTCCAACTGGTTCAGGATGCAGCTGTAAGCGGAAGTGAAGAAACGGCAACCAAAGGTGCTGCACTGTTAAATCAATTCTCAGCTATTCTGGCTGAAAGCGTGCCTGCCGATAACAAACCCAAGCTTAAGACTGTAAGTACAACAGAGGTTTCGTCAGCATCGCTTAAGCAGGCATCCGGAACAGAAACCAAACAGAATGTTGATGATAGTAGAAGAGTAGTTTCAAATATCCGTACATTTTTGGATGCCACAGTTAAGACGGAGTCTGCTTCAGTACCAACAGCACTAAATAGTACAAATGTAACTGCAGAAGAGAGCCCTCAGATTCCTTCCACGGGGATAGCTCCAGTGAAGGAGACGGCAACGGCCGAGGAAGCTTTGCCAGCCGCCAAAATATCAGCTGGCGAGCCTGAAATCGTTACAGCAGGCCAATTATCGCTCAGTAACGGAATTTCCGCACCACTGAAAGCACCACCCTCACCGGTGCCGGTTCAGCAATTCGCTCAGGAAATGAACACTTTTATCAGCGGTAAATTGGAAATCGTCAAAAAAGGCGGAGTAGCTGAAGCTACAATCACTCTATTCCCGGAGAATCTTGGACAAGTCGATGTGAAGATATCGATGCAAAATGGTAATCTGGTTGCCCAATTCCTGACCCAGCATAGCGGAACGAAGGATATTCTTGAACAGCAGATGAACCAGCTTCGTTTAGCTTTACAGTCCCAAGGCCTTCAGGTAGAAAAACTTGAGGTGACTCAGAACAACCCATCAGCTCAGTCACAATGGACTGGACAGCAGGGGCAACAGACGGGAGCTGGCGGACAACAGCAGGGTAGACGCTCTCGAGAGCGCCAGGAAGAATCCGCAGAGGCGGTGCTTGCCGCAGAGCTTAATGGAGAATGGAAAGATTGGGTTTCGGCAACGCAGCAAGATAATAATCAGAACGGCAGTTTTTCGGCCAAAATATAATAACTGGACAAGCGAGGTGAAATGAAATGGCAACAACGAATCCCGTTTCTGGCAGTAACTCATGGAATTATGTATCGGATAGTTCAACTACCAAGACAACAGGCAGCTCGACACTGGGCAAGGATCAATTTCTTAAAATATTGATTACCCAGCTGCAGAATCAGGACCCTATGCAGCCGATGGAGGATAAAGAATTTATCGCCCAGATGGCCCAGTTCTCCTCTGTCGAACAGTTAATGAACATTTCCACCCAGCTTACGGCACTGAATCAGTCACTAGGTTCTGTATCCGGTCTGATCGGCAAAGATGTCACTTGGACAGATGCCCAAACCAAATTACCGAAATCAGGAAATGTAGAATCCATTGTTGTGAGCAGTGGTGTACAGTACGCGGTAGTAGGCAGTGAGCGGATCGCCTTAACAGATATCACACAAATTCAGAATCCTTCTGCTGAACCGGCAGCGGGCAGTGATACTTCAACGGGCGGCGGGGAGAGCGGGGGGACCACATGAGCGACAGACTGACAATAGGCCAGCTGTATCCGGCGAGTGTACACCCTTCAACGCTGCAACGTCAGCAGTCAACCAAGAGCTCTGTAAGCTCTGAAGCTTCATTTGAGAGCGTGCTGCAGAAGAATATGCTGAAGTTCAGCAATCATGCGGCAAAGAGGCTTGAACAGCGGGGAATTGAGCTTGGCAGCCGCCAATTAGATCAAATCTCGTCTGCGGTAGACAAGGCAGCAGCCAAGGGCAGCAAGGAATCCTTAATCCTTATGAAGGATATGGCGTTAATCGTAAGCGTTGCGAACCGTACCGTAGTTACAGCTATGGATGGGAACTCTATGAAAGATAATGTATTCACGCAGATTGACAGTGCAGTAATAATCTCATGAACCGGCTGGTCCTAACTGGAGAGCCGGAATGTCCGCCGACCGACTGACGCGGGCATCACTCCAATTTCCAATATTCTAACAATTAAGAGTCTGAAAGGCTCTATATCTGGGAGGACGACAAACAATGTTAAGATCTATGTATTCAGGAGTATCAGGTATGCGCGGGTTCCAGACCAAGCTGGACGTTATCGGTAACAATATTGCCAATGTCAACACCATCGGCTTCAAATCAGGCCGTGTAATGTTCAAAGACATCATGAGCCAGACGGTATCCGGTGTTACGGCACCTGTTGATGGCGGACAAGGCGGGGTTAATGCCAAACAGATCGGGTTAGGGGTAAGCATTGGTTCTGTGGATACGATGCATTTGGCGGGCAGTGCCATGACAACTAATAACCCTACGGATCTGCGGATTGACGGAGACGGATTCTTCCTGGTAAAACTCACGGATGATCAGGAGACGCCTTTCCTTACGCGCGCAGGAGATTTCCATGTGGATTCTAACCGGAATCTCATTACTTCCGATGGTCTTCATGTCGTGAGTGTTGATGGGGAATCCATTCAATTGCCTGAAGAGGCTACCGCATTCTCTATCTCGAGTGACGGTACGATTATTCAGACGATGGCTGACGGGACGACTGAACAAGGGGTTCAAATCGCCGTTGCCAAAGTTAGCAACCCGCAAGGTCTTGAGAAAATCGGCGGCAATCTGTACCGGATGACATTGAATGCCAACGCAGAGGGAGCGCTGGAACCGACTACTGCCAACAATGCTGAAGTGGGAACAGGCTCAATTGTTGCCGGCCAGCTGGAAATGTCTAACGTCGATCTGACGAACGAGTTCACGGAGATGATCGTGTCACAACGTGGTTTCCAGGCGAACTCACGAATTATTACAACTTCAGATGAAGTACTCCAGGAAGTAGTTAACCTCAAGCGTTAAGTTTTTGGGAATATGAGGGTTAGTCATAAACTTGCTGTATAATAATAACTTTTCGCCTGTGGCGGTATCGTTATTATAGTCGTGGGGGGGACTCCTCCCCCTATTTTGTTAGGAGGCCTGTTATGATTTCGGTAACAAGATTGAATGGGGCGGCGATGTGGTTAAATGCCCTGCTGGTTGAAATGGTTGAGGAATCCCCGGATACGTATATCACGCTTGTAACCGGCAAAAGGCTGATTGTGCTTGAAAAGGCTGATGAAGTCATTGAGAAGATCAAGGAATACAACAGGGACATAGGCACACATGCTGCCACCATTAAAGTCCAATCGATGGAGGAGCTTTCATGAAGAAGATGATGCCATGGCTCATTACGATTTTACTGGCGATTACGCTCATTGTAGTAGCCGCATTTTTACTAATGGACAGGTTTTTCCCCAGTGATGCGAATGATGTGAACCAGGCTGTCCAGAACGTGGAAGCTAAGAGACTAAGCGCGGATGAAATCGTCGCCTTGACGGCGGTAATCACTGATATCAAAACTAATCTTGCCGATCCCGATTATATCCTTTCAGTTGACATCGCGTTTCAGCTAGATTCAGCGAAGTCCAAGGAAGAATTCGAAAAGATAAAAGCTATTAAAATTACACCGCTTATTATCAAAGCAATTGCCGATGCCCGGCCTGAGGAATTAAACGGGGCCAGCGGCAAAGATCAATTCAGCAGCAAGCTGGTGAACATAATCAATAAGAATTTGACTGAAGGCACGATTACCCAGATAGAATTCACCAAATTCATCTTGGCACCAATGTAACTGCTGGCGGGATAATTCTTTGATGGGGGGGTGATTGAAATTGGTTGATGTACTATCACAAAATGAAATTGATGCTCTGCTTGCTGCACTCTCATCCGGTGAAATGGATGCCGACGAACTGAAAAAAGAAGAAACCCAGAAAAAAATCCGCTCTTACGATTTCAAACGGGCTGTACGCTTCTCCAAAGATCATATCCGCAGTCTTACCCGGATCCATGATAACTTTGCCCGCTACCTGACAACGTACTTTTCGGCCCAATTGCGCACTTTTGTACAAATCAGTGTCGTTCAAGTAGAGCAGCTCCCTTATGATGAGTTTATCCGCTCCATTCCCAAAATGACGATACTGAATATTTTTGAAGCCGAACCTCTAGAGGGCCGGATGGTTATGGAGGTGCATCCGAACATTGCCTTTGCCATGCTGGACAGACTGCTTGGCGGATTTGGTATAGCACCTTCGAAGATTAACGCCCTGACTGAAATCGAAACGACAATTATGGAGAGGATTTTCAGCAGATGTTTCGAAAGTCTGCAGGAAGCCTGGAAGACAGTTCTGGACATCCATCCACGGATGGAAGCACTGGAAACGAATCCGCAGTTTATGCAAATTGTATCGCCAAATGAAACGATTGCCCTTATCTCCCTCAGCACCAAAATTGGAGATACCACCGGGATGATCAACCTCTGTATCCCTCACGTTGTTCTTGAGCCGATTATGTCGAGGCTGTCTGTTCACCAGTGGTTTGTATCCGAGAAGAAGGTGCGGGATGAGGTTGAGCTTGAAGCCATCCGGGCAAGAGTTCACCGGGCTCAGCTTCCGATAGTAGCAGAGCTGGGTGAATCGAGGTTATCCATTGCTGAATTTCTCGGGCTCAGTGTCGGCGACGTGATTTCTCTTAACAAGACTGTGGATTCCGGACTGTCAATCAAGGTAGGGGACAAGCTGAAATTCATCGGAAGTCCTGGGATAATCAAAGAACGAGTGGCTGTGCAAATAGACGAGATTGTCAGCGAAGGGGTTGAAGAGTTTGACGAGTAAAGATTATTTGTCCCAAGAAGAGATAGATGCTCTTCTTAGACAGTCTGCGGAAGGTAACCTGGCTCCCTCGCCGAAGACAGTGGATGATTATTTAACACCTTTTGAACAGGATGCGCTGGGAGAGATCGGTAATATCACATTTGGCAGTGCAGCGACTGCGCTATCTACTCTGCTCGGCAAAAAGGTTGATATCACGACTCCAAAGGTATCGATTATTACCCGCAGTGAATTCGAGGATGCATTTCCTAAACCCCATGTCGCAGTTCATGTACAGTATGTGGACGGTTTCCAAGGGATCAATTCACTGGTCATCAAGATCAGGGATGCACAGGTCATTGCCGATTTAATGCTTGGCGGTGAAGGAGAACCCAAAGACGAGGAATTGAATGAAATTCATATCAGCGCCGTGCAGGAAGCCATGAATCAGATGATGGGCTCATCGGCTACTTCCATGTCGACTATATTTAACAGATTCGTCAATATTTCTCCTCCAGGCATCGATATTCTAAATATGTCCAGTGGAGAAGGGGTTGGAAGCCTGCCGGATGATGAAACATTAATCCAGATTTCGTTCCGGCTGAAGATCGGCGATTTGATCGATTCCACGATTATGCAGCTGTTACCGGTACCGTTCGCCAAAGACATGGTGACCATGCTATTGGGCGATGTCAGCCAGGCTGACCAGGAAGCGGCCGTTACGTCGACCGCAACACCTCCCAAACCCGCCGCCGCACCAGAACCTGCTCCGGCAGCACCTCCGGTACAGCAGCAGATGCCGGCACCTGACCCTGGAGGGATCCCTCCTCAATATCCGCCGCAGGGGATGCCGCCATATCCGGGAATGCCTGAAGGTGGCTATTATTATCCTCCGGCCGGTATGCCAGCCTATGGAATGCCGGGTATGCCGCCTTACGGAATGCCGCCTCAAGGAATGCCATATCCGCAGGCGCCGCCGCAGAATTCTGCACCTAATCGCAATGTGAATGTGCAGCCGGTACAATTTGCTAACCTCAGTGCAGGGGCTTTTGGCAATATTGACGAAAATAATTTAAATTTATTGATGGACATACCACTGAGAGTGACCGTAGAATTAGGAAGGACCCAGAAGCAGATCAAAGATATTCTGGAAATGTCGCAAGGTTCGATTATCGAACTGGACAAACTGGCGGGCGAGCCTGTTGACATTCTGGTTAACAACAAGCTCATTGCCAAAGGGGAAGTCGTAGTTATAGACGAAAACTTCGGTGTCCGCGTTACGGATATCGTCAGCCAGTGGGACCGTATACAAAAATTACAATAAGCATACTTAGGGAGGATTTTGTAAAAATGGCTAACCGAATTCTAATCGTGGACGATGCAGCATTTATGAGAATGATGATCCGGGACATTTTGTCGAAGAACGGATTTGAGGTAGTGGGTGAAGCCCAGGACGGTTCACAGGCTATAGAGAAATTTAAGGAACTGCGTCCGGATCTGATCACGATGGATATCACCATGCCTGAAATGGACGGAATCGCCGCCCTAAAAGAAATCAAAAAAGTAGATGCCAATGCCAAAGTCATCATGTGTTCAGCCATGGGTCAGCAGGCTATGGTCATTGATGCAATTCAAGCCGGAGCGAAGGACTTTATCGTTAAGCCTTTCCAGGCTGACCGTGTAATTGAAGCTATCAATAAAACGTTGGGTGTGTAGGAATCAGGTATGTTAGCCAATTCCGGAACGCTCGGAGACGGTAGTAATGCCCTGCTGAATTTGCTCAAAGTTGTTTTTGTTCTTGCAGTAATTGTCATTCTTATCGTGCTGCTGATCCGTTTTCTGGGACGCCGCAATCAGACAATGATGAGCGGCCGTTCCATCCGTACACTTGGTGCGATGGGGCTCGGTCCGAATAAGTCGATTCAGATCATCGAACTCGGCAGCAGCCTCTATCTTATCGGAGTGGGTGAGAATATATCCATGATGGATAAAATCACCGATCCGGCAGAAGTTGCTTTAATCATTTCCGCATTCGAAGATCAAACGTCAGGAACTGACAACTTTATTACACCGCTTATCGCCAAAATCAAATCAAAGCTGCGCGGTGAAGTCCCGTCCCAGGAAATTGAACTTAATGAGACTTCGTCTTTCTATGAGACGCTGCAGTCCAAGCTTGCGCTTGCGCCTGAGCGTAAAGAGAAGCTCGAAGAGCTGCTGCGGGATGATGACCTTAAGAATGAGTCGAGGGATTTATGAAAAAAAAGCTGATTCTTTCGTTACTGCTTCTAGGTATATTCAGTATTGTTCTTCTGCATCCGGTTCACGCGGATCCTATTCCCAACATTAGTATTCAGGTCGGTGATAACGATACTGCAAGCGGTGGCACGAGTTCAATTTCCATACTGCTGCTGGTAACGGTTCTGAGCATAGCTCCTTCATTTCTGGTGTTAATGACAAGCTTTACCCGAATAGTAATCGTACTGGGGTTCGTAAGAACTTCGCTCGGTACGCAGCAAATGCCCCCAAACCAGGTGCTTGTGGGACTGGCTCTGTTCCTGACACTATTTATTATGTCACCGACACTGGCAACAGTGAATGAAACGGCCTTACAGCCGTATATGAAAGGCACGCTGACCCAGAGCGAGGCGCTCAATAAAGCGCAGGAACCGCTGAAGGAATTTATGTTCAAGCAGACCAATACCAAGGACCTGCTGCTGTTCATGAACTATACCGGCAACAATGCAACAGTCAAACCGGCCAGCTACAATGATATCCCTTTGACAGTTATGGTACCGGCGTTTGCGATTGGTGAGATGAAAAAAGCATTTATGATGGGCTTTATGATTTTTATACCCTTTCTCATTATTGATATCGTAGTATCCAGTACGCTTATGGCCATGGGGATGATGATGCTGCCGCCGGTCATGATATCCTTGCCTTTCAAAATTATGCTCTTTGTACTAGTGGACGGCTGGTACCTAGTAGTCAAATCACTGCTGCTAAGTTTTAACACCTGACCCTTAAGAGGAGGCGTAAGGGATGAATGCGGATTTTATTATCGGTCTAGCCGGCCAAGCCGTATATTTGGTGCTGGAAACCAGCGCACCCATGCTGATTCTTGGTCTGGTGGTAGGACTGATCGTCAGTATATTTCAAGCCACAACCCAGATTCAGGAGCAAACCCTGGCGTTTGTTCCCAAAATCGTTGCCGTACTGCTCGCATTACTGCTATTCGGTCCGTGGATTATAACGAAGCTGGTGGATTTCACCAGTCAAATTTTGGGCAGCCTCTATATGTATATCGGTTGAGATTATGAATATAGAGACCCTGCTGCAAAGTTTTCCTGTCTTTCTGCTGATTTTTTGTCGAATTACTGCTTTTTTTGTTGTCGTTCCTGTCTTTTCTTCGCAAAGTGTGCCGACAACATTCAAAATTGGTTTGTCTTTTTTTGTTTCCATGGTTATCTTCAGCTCAGGCGGGATGAACATCACCGTTCCGCAGGATCTGAATTTTATTCTGCTGATCGTCAGAGAAGCTTTAATCGGACTGCTGCTTGGCTTTGTCGCGTATCTGATGTTTATGACGATTCAGACGGCGGGTTCTTTTATCGATATTCAGATCGGGTTTGGTATCGCCAATGTAATTGACCCGATGACTGGCGCATCAGCCCCTATTATCGGTAACTTCAAGTATATGATTGCGCTGCTGCTGTTTCTGACGATGAACGGACATCACTATTTGCTGGATGCCATTGTTTACAGTTATAAATGGGTGCCTATCGACAATGACCTGTTCCTCAAAATGATCGACGGAAGCTTGTCGGAATTCCTGATACGCACCTTCGCACAATCCTTCATGCTGGCCTTTCAAATGTCGGCGCCGCTGGTTACAGCACTATTCTTAACGGATGTGGGTCTGGCCTTCCTGGCGAGAACTGCTCCGCAATATAATGTGTTCGTCATCGGGGTTCCGCTCAAAATCATTGTAGGTCTGGCGCTACTTCTTATACTGATGCCGGGGCTGGCTGTGCTGTTCCAGAATCTCTTCGACATTATGTTTGAGTCCATGCATAACTTACTTGGCCTCGTGGGGAAGAGTCCTTAGGTAACGGTAAGGAGAGAGTGTCATGGCTAAGCCAAAACGATATAAATTAAATCTTCAGCTGTTCGGGGGAGATAAGACTGAGAAGGCCACCCCGAAGAAACGGCAGGACGCCCGCAAGAAAGGGCAGGTAGCCAAGAGCGCGGAGATGTCCGGCGCAGTGGTGCTGTTCTCGGCATTGTTGTCGCTGAGCATTTTCGGCGGTTTCATGAAAGAACGCTTTGTCAAGCTGTTCACAGATGTGTTTCAGAACCGGATGATGATGGAAGTAACAGCGGAGAATATCTCCAAGCTCTTCAACCAGTACGGGCTGCAGATTCTGATTCTGCTGGCTCCCCTGCTGGGCATCACCTTCCTTCTGGCGCTTGTGGCCAACTTCGCGCAGGTGGGATTCATGGCTAGCGGTGCAGGGATTACACCTAAGTTCGAGAAGATTAATCCGATCAAAGGCTTCAAGAATATTTTCTCCATGCGTTCGTTTGTAGAGTTTCTCAAGTCGATCTTCAAGCTGGTGCTGATAGCCTATCTGGTCTACAGCACGCTCTGGGGGGAGAAGGAGAGCTTTGCTTCCCTCGCACGTGTTAGCGCTGAAAGTGTGTTCGGCTTCGCTGCGAAGCTGACCATGAGCCTGGGCATCAAGATTGCGGCGGCTCTTTTTATCATGGCCGTTCTGGACTATATTTATCAGAAATACGAGCATGAGAAAAGTCTGAAAATGTCCAAGCAAGACATCAAGGACGAGTACAAAAAGATGGAGGGCGACCCCATCATTAAAGGTAAAATCAGGGAACGTCAGCGCAGAATGGCGATGCAGCGGATGATGCAGGAGGTCCCTAAGGCCGATGTTATCATCACGAACCCGACCCACTTTGCGGTTGCCCTGAAGTATGACGGTTCCAAAATGGAGGCTCCGCAGATTATAGCCAAGGGCCAGGATTATGTGGCGCTTCGTATCCGGGAGCTGGCCAAGGAGCATGGTGTTGTGACTATGGAGAATAAGCCGCTGGCACGGGCGCTATTCCAGAGAGCGGAAATCGGTGATGTGGTTCCGGCCGATTTGTTCCAGGCTGTTGCCGAAGTGCTGGCCTATGTATACAAGCTTAAAGGTAAGAGGAGATAAGCCGGGGGAGGTTAAGGACATTGAAAGCTAGAGATCTAACAGTTCTACTGGGCGTTATCGGCATTGTGCTTATGATGATTCTGCCCATCCCTGTCTGGCTTCTGGATGTACTGTTAATTGTCAATATCTCAATAGCCCTGACCATTATATTGGTCGCAATGAATACGAAAGATCCGCTGCAGTTCTCGATTTTCCCTTCATTACTCTTGATCACTACACTGTTCCGGTTAGCCTTGAATATCTCCACCACCAAACTGATTCTTGGTGATGGTCATGCCGGTGAAGTGGTAGCTACATTCGGAAGCTGGATTGCAGGTGGACAAATCGCTATAGGTTTCATCGTCTTCCTGATTCTGGTTGTTGTGCAGTTCATTGTTATCACCAAAGGCTCTGAGCGCGTTGCCGAGGTGGGGGCGCGCTTTACACTGGATGCGATGCCCGGTAAACAGATGAGTATCGATGCGGATCTGAATGCAGGGATGATCAATGAGCAGCAGGCGCGCGAACGCCGGCGTAATGTTGAGCGCGAAGCGGATTTCTTCGGAGCCATGGATGGTGCGAGTAAATTCGTTAAAGGTGACGCCATTGCCAGTATTATCATCCTGCTGATCAATCTGATCGGCGGCTTTATTATCGGGATGACAATTCACGGAATGTCCTTCCAGGATGCACTTTCGACCTACTCCATACTGACGATCGGGGATGGCTTGGTCAGCCAGATTCCGGCACTGCTTATTTCCACCGCTTCCGGACTGATCGTAACCCGGGCGGCTTCGGAAGGCAATCTGGCTGAAGATTTGACTGGACAATTGCTGTCTTATCCGAAGCTTCTCTATATTGTAGCAGTGACCATTGCTTTTCTGGGTTTCTTCACCCCGATCACGGTGATGTCTACATTGCCTCTGGCGGGTCTGATGGCTTATGCGGCCTACAGCATGGGCCAGAAGGCCAGCAGGCAGCAGATTGCCGATGAACAGCTGGTAGAGGAGAAGCAGATTGAAGAAGTGCGCAGCCCCGAAAGTGTCATTAATCTGCTGACGGTTGACCCAATCGAGTTCGAATTCGGCTATGGCCTGATCCCTTTGGCGGATACGGGACAGGGCGGCGATCTGCTCGACCGTATCATCATGATTCGACGGCAATGTGCGCTTGAGATGGGTCTAGTCGTGCCGGTTATTCGTATTCGCGACAATATTCAACTAAAACCGAATGAATATGTCATCAAAATTAAAGGAAATAACGTTGGCGGCGGTGAATTATTACTTAATCACTATCTTGCCATGAGTCCCGGTTATGATGACGAGTCGATTAGCGGGATTGAGACTATCGAACCATCGTTTGGATTACCTGCATTATGGATTGATGAATCTGTTAAAGAACGGGCGGAGTTATCCGGTTATACGGTAGTGGATCCCCCTTCGGTTGTGGCCACACATTTGACAGAGCTAATCAAACGTCACGGTCATGAGCTGCTGGGACGTCAGGAGACCAAACAGCTGGTCGATAATCTCAGGGAGAACTATCCCGTTCTGGTGGACGAACTCATTCCTTCCATACTGGCGGTTGGTGATATTCAGAAAGTCCTTGGCAAGCTGCTCCGTGAGAAGATTTCCATCCGGGATCTGGTAACGATCTTCGAGACTCTGGCGGATTATGGCACATACACCAAGGACCCTGATATTCTAACGGAATATGTCCGGCAGTCCCTGTCCAGGCAGATTACACAGCAATTCTCACAATCGGGTGAAACATTGCGTGTAATTACAGTAGGTCCCACACTTGAAAAGAAAATTACCGAAAGTGTTCAGCAGACAGAGCAAGGCAGCTATTTGGCACTTGATCCTGTTTCCACTCAAACCGTCTATCAGCGGCTTACGGAGCAGATCAACCGTCTCTTGCAATCCGGACAGCAGCCGATCGTCTTGACATCTCCTACCATTAGAATGTACCTGCGGCAGGTGATTGAACGGACGATGCAGGATATTCCGGTGTTGTCTTACAGCGAGCTCGAGCCAAATATTGAAATTCAAAGCGTTGGGGTGGTGAATTTATGAGAGTGAAGCGTTATGTGGTCGATACGATGCCTGACGCCATGCATTCCATCCGCAGCGAACTTGGAAGCGACGCCGTCATTTTAAGCACCAAAGAGGTTAAAGTCGGCGGATTTATGGGCATGTTCACCAAGAAGAAAATCGAAGTCGTGGCAGCCGTTGAGAATGCCCAGAAGCCGGCCGTGCCCGAGAAAGCACCTGCTCAACCGATGAATATACCACGAAGCGCTGTTCCGCAAGCTTACCAAAAGGCGGCTTCAGCATCTGCTCCAACATCAGCCCGCTCATTTGCCGAGATTGCCGCTGCACTTTCTGATCCTGGTGATCAGGGCGGCGGAGGCGTAGCGGTGATGGAGGCACTATCTAAGACAGAGGAGCCGGACATTACGGCGGTTGCACCCGCTAAAGAGCCGCAGCCGGTTCCAAATCCGGAGGAGGGCCGCAAATCTCTCTCGGCAATCTATGATTCCCTTGTCGCCGAAGAGCCTGCCCCTGGCGGTGTTCCTGCACAAGAGAGCGATGTCCTTCGTGAAATCAGGGATATGAAGCACTGGATGGAGCGTATCGCGCGTTATTCCTCCGGGGCAGCTGAATTGCCGGACGCACTGGAAGTGCTCAAAAGCCGTCTGATTGATCAGGAGACAGACGCAGTACTTGTGGATGAATGGATTGGAAATGTTCTGGAGCGCTACCGGGGAGAAGGCAGCGGCTGGAGGGCGGACCGCTTCGGTGAAGCATTGGAAGAGCAAATCGGTGAATTCCTGGCTGGACGCATCGGCAAAGGAATTGCTCCCGATACAAAGATCGTATACATTGCCGGACCTACAGGTGTAGGCAAGACAACGACCATTGCCAAGCTGGCGGCGGAGCAGCTGTTTAAGCAGGGCCGCAAAGTGGGCCTGATTACCTCGGACACCTACCGGATTTCAGCGGTCGAGCAGCTTAGAACATACGCATCCATTTTGAATATGCCGCTGGAGGTTGTCCAGTCGCCCGGGGATCTGCAAAGAGCCATGTTCCGCCTGGAGGGCTGTGATCTGATACTTATGGATACTGCAGGCCGGAACTACCGCAATGAAATGCTGGTGGCCGAACTGCAGAGCCTGCTTGCCAAGGAGCTCAAAAGCGAAACCTTCCTGGTGCTTAGCCTGACCTCAAAAAGCCGCGACATGAAAAAGATCGCTGAGCACTTTGGCAGATACCCGCTGGATAAGGTTATTTTCACGAAGCTGGATGAAACAGGCAGCTATGGCCCGCTCTTCAATGTTCTGAATGATTTTCCGCTAAAGCTCTCTTATATTACGAATGGCCAGAATGTTCCTGATGATCTTCTGATGGCTACCAGAGAGCAGATTACCGGAATGCTGCTGGGAACAGGGGGCGAGTGATGGATCAGGCGCAAGCTTTAAGACGGTTAGTATCCACCCAGGATTCTAGGCAGCTCACCGGCAGCGGAGTCTCTGCCCGGATCATTACCGTATGCAGCGGAAAGGGGGGAGTCGGAAAGTCGAATTTCACCCTTAACTTTGCGCTTGCACTGAAATCCCTGGGGCGGAGAGTTCTGTTGTTCGATGCCGATATCGGCATGGCTAACATAGACGTGCTTATGGGCGTGTCAGCGAAATACAATCTGTACCATCTGCTTAAGCGGGAAGCCGATATCGGACAGATCATTCAGCTGGGTCCGGAATCCTTACCTTTTATCGCTGGCGGTTCCGGAATGGATGAGCTATTCTCACTCTCAGAAGCTGATCTGGACTACTTTACCGCTCAGATTGCGCAAATTGCCGACACGATGGACTTTATACTCTTTGACACAGGGGCTGGATTGTCGAAGGAAACGATGAAGTTTATCACTTCTGCAGATGACTGTCTGGTTGTAACGACGCCTGAGCCTACCGCGATTACGGATGCATACGCGCTGATGAAAGTTGTTCATAACTCGCATCCTGAGGTTTCATTCCGGCTGATTGTCAACCAGGCGGGGGATGAACGGGAAGCAAGAGTGACCAGTGATAAAATCCGCATGGCCGCCAGCCGGTTTCTGCAGCTCGAACTCCCGTTTCTGGGCTATATAAGCAGTGATCCCCATGTAGTTCAGGCAGTGAAGAAACAAATTCCATTCTCAGTGGCTTTTCCGAACAGTATAGCAGCTAAAGATGTGCACCGGCTTGCGCTGAGCTATCTGGCTGTTGATTCAGTAGAAACCGCTAAAGTACAGGGCATCAAGGGATTTATCAGCAAGTGGTTGAAACGAAACAAATAATTGTTCTGAATTTGAGGGACAGAGGTGGAAATGCTATGAGGCCATACAAGGTTTTGGTCGTTGATGATTCTGCTTTTATGCGTAAAATCATTTCCGATTTAATTGAAAACGATCCTGACTTTCAGGTAACAGCAACGGCGTCCAACGGCCGTGAAGCTATTGAGAAGGTGAACGAGCTTCGTCCGGATCTGGTAACCATGGATGTGGAAATGCCGGAAATGAATGGTCTGGAGGCGCTGAAAATAATAATGGCCCAGCGTCCGCTGCCAGTCATTATGCTGTCGGGGATTAATGAGGAGGGGATGAAGGAAACCATTCTGGCTTTGGAATGGGGGGCTTTCGATTTCATCCGAAAGCCGTCCATTTCAAACTCCCAGGATATTATCGCAGTCGGGGAATCACTCCGCGAGCAGATGAAGGAAGCCATGCTAGCGCGCGAACAGCGTGAAGCACGCGCTTCTGCTTACAAGGCCCCTGAACTGCTGCCTCCTGATCAGCACGTTCTGCCAGCGCCGCCTGCTGCTCCGCGCACGGTCATAGAACCATTGAAACGTAAGGCAGAGCCGCTTAAGAAAGAAACGGACTCCTTGCGCAAGCCGGCTCAGAGTGCGCTGATGCCGAAGGGCAGAGCCCCTCAGGAGCTGCTGGCAGACAAGATCCCTCCAGTGAAAGGCCCGGTCAGTGAAGTTACGAAGCGGCCGGGCAAGCCGGCTCCAGCAGTGCCACCACCTGCATCCGAACGCTTCAGAAGCCGGACTCAAGGGGATACGGGAGCAGCATTGCCCGATCTGCGGGCTGCTGCCGCTGAGACGGCTGCAGGAGGCTTCTTTGATCCTCCTGTTGCGCAGGCAGGCCCTGTGAACGGAAATAGGGGCCTGCGCAAGCTGGTGGCGGTAGGGTGCTCTACCGGCGGTCCGCGGGCGCTCAAGGCGTTCCTGGAGAACATCCCCGGTAATTTTCCGGCACCGATTGTCATTGTTCAGCATATGCCGCCTAATTTCACCAAATCGCTGGCTCAGCGGCTGAATACCTTCAGCGCGCTGGAGGTTGCTGAAGCGGAGCATGGCATGGTTCTGAGGCAGGGGGCTGCGTATATAGCTCCTGGCGGATATCATCTGAAGGTTGCTCAGGCGGCCGGCGGCCAATATGTGATTGAGCTTACCAAGGAAGAAGCCCGCAACGGACATAGGCCTTCTGTAGATACACTGTTCGAATCGGTACTGCAGCTTACTTCGCTTGAACGTCATGCGGTCATTATGACCGGGATGGGCAGCGACGGGGCCCGAATGATGAAGGCACTCTATGACTCGGGTGTGACGTCAACCTTTGCCGAGAGTGAAGAGACCTGTGTCGTTTACGGAATGCCGCGGTCTGCAGTGGAGCTACAGTGCGTGAAACATATCCTGCCTTTGCAAGAAATTGCTCCAAGGCTGGTGCAAGCCGTTAAATAAAGGAAAAGCGAACTCGAAGGGGAGGTGCTCGTTAGTGGACATGAACCAATATTTATCCATGTTTATTGATGAGTCAAATGATCATCTGCAGTCATTGAACGAAAGCATGATGGGGCTGGAAGCAAATCCTGAAGATCTGAGTATTGTCCAGGTGATTTTCCGCTCTGCCCATACCTTGAAAGGTATGGCGGCTACAATGGGTTTTGAGGATTTGGCTTCGCTTACGCACCAAATGGAGAATGTGCTTGATCTGGTGCGTAACAATAAACTTCGGATGCAGGATTTCATTTTTGACACCCTGTTCAAGAGTATTGATGCTCTGGAATCCATGGTGGAGGACATCACAGCCGGGGGAGAGGGGAAGGCTGATGTATCGGCAATTGTATCTTCCCTCCAGGCTATTGTCCGGGGAGAGGTTCCCACTGCTGGTGGAGCTGCTGCAGAAGTTACTGCGGCTGCTGCTGGCAATGCCACGGATGCCCAGGTGTTTCTGGATGAATTCCAGTACTCTGTGCTGGAGCAGTCGCTGCAGGAAGGCCATCAAGTGCTGTATGTTGATGTTGCTATCCGCAAGGACTGTCAGCTTAAGGCAGTGCGTGCTTATATGGTCTTCGACCTTCTGGAGCGTTCAGGAGAAGTGGTTAAGTCCTTCCCTTCGGTTCAGGACATAGAGCAGGAGAAATTCGATTACGGATTCTCCCTCTACTACATAACCCAAAAGGATGCCAGTGAAATTCAGAAGATGATTCTGAATTTGTCGGAGATCGATACGGTTACAGCCGTAGCGCTTGATCAGGAATCCCTGCGTCAGATGGGACAGGAAAGTGTTGCAGCTACCGCAGAAGCGCCTGCCCCGGCTCCTGCGGCGGAGGCTGCTCCTGCTGCCTCTAACGCTTCACCGGCTGCTTCCGCACATGGCAAGGAAGAGAATAAGGCAGCACCGGCCAGAGCTGGCGGAGCGCCTTCTCCTTCGCGTACGATCCGTGTGGACATAGAGCGTCTGGATGTACTCATGAATCTGTTCAGTGAGCTGCTTATAGACCGCGTTCGTCTGGAACAGCTGGCTTCCGAAGTGCAGAACGGGGATCTTACCGAAACGGTTGAACATATGGGCCGGGTCAGCGGGGATCTGCAGAATATAGTGATGAAGCTGCGCATGGTACCGGTGGATACCGTATTTAACCGGTTCCCGCGGATGGTGCGCGATCTCGCTAAATCGCTTGACAAGAAAGTTGAACTGATCGTTACCGGTGCTGAAACAGAGCTGGACCGTACTGTAATTGACGAGATTGGTGATCCACTTGTGCATTTGCTGCGTAATGCAGTAGACCACGGTATTGAGTCCATAGCGGACCGTGTCGCTGCCGGCAAGCCGGAGACAGGGACCGTCCACCTCCGGGCTTTCCATAGCGGCAACCATGTCTTTATTGAGATTGAAGAGGATGGCAGAGGCATCTATCCGAAGAAGATTCTGGGGTCTGCTGTTAAGAAGGGCGCCATTACCCAGGAGCAGGCCAATGCAATGTCTGATGATGAAGCGTATCAGCTTCTGTTTGCTCCGGGCTTCAGTACAGCAGAGGTAATCTCTGATGTATCGGGCCGCGGGGTCGGTCTGGATGTAGTCAAAGCAAAGATCTCCTCACTGGGCGGCAACGTCACCATTTACTCTACACCGGGTAAAGGAACGAACTTCTCCGTTCAGCTTCCGCTGACACTGTCGATCATCGCAGCCATGCTGATTCGTCTGGGTTCAGAGAAATATGCAATTCCGCTCTCATCTATAGTAGAGACAGGTATTGTGAAACAGTCCCAGATCCGTACCATTCACGGCAACAAAATGCTGGAATTCCGGGGCAGCCACATTCCGCTCGTTTCACTGAGCAAGATCTTCTCTATTCCGGACTATGATGAAAGCACCGAAGAGGAAACAGAGATTGTGGTTGTACGTAAGGGAGAACGTCTGGTTGCCTTGGCGGTTCAAGACTTTATCGGGCAGAATGAGATTGTCATCAAGAATCTCGGCAAGTATCTGCCTGATGTTCAAGGGATTTCCGGAGCCACTATTCTTGGTGATGGACAAGTTGCACTTATTATTGATCCGAATGCTTTTATTAAATAATCAGGATAGAACAGGGAGGTTCATTCCATGGCTGAAGATATCAAAGTCATAGTTTTTAAGCTTGGCACTGAAGAATACGGCATTGAAGTGGAGAAAGTCCAGACTATCGAGCGTATGATGCCCATTACCCGCGTCCCCAAGACCTACTCGTTTATCAAAGGTGTAATCAATCTGCGCGGTGTAGTTATACCTGTAATTGATCTGCGCGGCCGTTTCAGTATTGAGGAAGCAGAGCATACGGACCAGACCCGGATCATTATTGTGAATGTGAATGAGATGGAAGTAGGCTTCATCGTCGATTCTGCGAATGATGTTATTGATCTCAACCGTGACATTATTGATACACCACCGGATGTTGTAGGTGGGATCAAAGCGAAGTATCTGGACGGGGTGGCCAAAATTGGAGAAGACCGTCTGCTGATTATGCTTAACTTGTCCGAAGTTCTGAACAAGGGCGAAATCGTGCAACTGGAAAGCCTGGAGGGCTAGCCAGTGGAGCTATTCAAAAACTTCAAGGACTTCAAAATGGATGTGCTGAAAGAAGTCGGGAATATTGGAGCCGGCAACGCCGCCACCGCGTTGTCACAGCTGCTTAATAAGCCGATTGATATGGCTGTACCTAAGGTACAGCTTCTCAGTTTTGAGGAGATTACCGATAAGGTCGGCGGAGCTGAAGAATTGGTGTATGCTGTTTTCCTCCGTGTAGAAGGTGAAGCTCCTGGCAATCTGTTCTTCATTCTCTCTCCGGAAGCAGCGACCAATCTGCTAAGCCGGATTGCCGGAATTGAGATCTCAGGCGGTGAAGAGCTCAGTGAAATGGAGTTATCCGCACTGAGCGAAATCGGCAATATCCTTGCCGGTTCCTACCTTTCATCATTGGCTGACTTCACCTCACTCTCCATGTATCCGACAGTACCAGCGCTTGCTATGGATATGGCCGGTGCGATTCTTGGATACGGGCTGCTGCAGTTCGGTCAGATGGGTGATGATGCGCTACTGATCGATACGACGTTCCTGGAAGGCCAAAATGAGATTGAAGGGCAATTTTTCCTTATTCCCGATCCCGAATCATTCCCCAAAATATTTAAGGCATTAGGAGTACCGTTTGATAATGATTGAAGAACAGAGCATTATTAAAGTAGGCATGGCGGATCTTAACATTGGCAGCCAGGACAGTCTTATCCGTACGACCGGTCTTGGTTCCTGTGTTGGCCTGACACTGTTTGATCCCGGCAAAAGACTTGCAGGCATGGCACATGTCATGCTGCCCTCGTCAGATATTGCCCGGGAAGGACAGATGAATATTGCCAAGTTTGCCGATACCGCTGTTCCTGAGCTTTTATCCCGCCTGCTGGCGCTAGGGGCGGTCCGGAGCCGGATTGTGGCCAAGATGGCCGGAGGCTCGCAGATGTTCGCATTTGCCGGGGGGAGTGACACCATGAGGATCGGGCCTCGTAATGTGGAATCCTGCAAACTAGCATTGGACGCATTGAACATTCCGCTGATCGCGGAGGACACGGGTGGCAATTATGGACGTACGATAGAGATCGCCTGCAATACCGGGGTGCTCTTTATCCGCAGCGTTCAAAAAGGCCCGAAGGAAATATAGCCATGAGCAAGAAAATATTATTAAGCACAGGCCTCGGGTTGATTGGATTTCTATTTACGTTTCTTACAAACTACGGACATAATTTAGTTGGAACCAGCCTGATCCGGGGAATATATGGATTTATTATCTGGTTTGTGCTTGCTTTCCTTCTAAGATGGGTATTGGGTGTTATTATTGGGAAATCCTCTGAATCTTCAGACCTTGAAGCCGGATTTGAAGATAACGGTGAGGCACTTGGTGCCAAGCTTGATATTCAGACGCCGGAAGAGGATCAGGAATTGAAGGACCTGCTGACACCGAAACCGGAAGCGGGAAGTGTGGACTTGAGTGGTTTCACACCTCTGCAGCCGCCAAAACTGGTCTCTATGAAAGATCCTGAAGAATTGGCCAAGGCCGTTCGTCACCTGAAAGAAGAATAAGCGAGTGCTGCGGCGAAAGTCCGTAATCTTGCGCCGCATGGTACCCGCTGACTAAACTTTGGGAAGGGTGAAAGCCGTTGAACGAGCATAAAGCTGCTCAGTCAGAAACAGATGGACTATGGGAACAATGGAAAGAGCAAGGTGATCCTGAGGCCAAAAAAAAGCTGATTGAGAGTTATCTCCATATTGTAGATTACGTATCAAGCCGTCTGGCAGTGGGATTACCCAAAAATGTATCCAAAGATGACTTGGCCAGCAATGGTGTGATGGGACTGATTGATGCCATCGAGAAATTCGACTACAAGCGGGGACTGCAATTTCAGACCTATGCTTCCTGGCGGGTGAGAGGAGCGATCCTTGACTCTCTGCGGCAAAGTGACTGGGTTCCCAGATCCGTGCGCGAAAAAGCGAAAAAAATCGAGGATGCCTACCAGCAGCTGGAACAGAAGTATTTGAGATCCGTTAGTGACGATGAAATGAGCCAGTATCTGAACATTACTGAAACGGAGTTTCAGACTATGCTGCAGGATGTTGCAGTCATGTCGCTCTGCTCATTAGAAGATCCTATTCGTGAAGAAGAATCAGAGACACGGATGTCTATTCTGGTGGATGATAAGGCTAAGAATCCGGACCGGAAAGTGAATGAGTTCTATCTACGTGATACGCTGACTAAAGGCATCGAGAAATTAACAGTGAAAGAACGGACCGTCGTGTCCCTTTTATATTATGAGGATTTATCTTTGAGCGAGATCGCTGAAGTGATGTCACTCTCTCCTTCACGGATCTCACAGCTTCATTCGAAGGCTATTTTGCGGCTAAGAGGAACACTTGAGAAGAACCGTGATCTTCTTATGCAAAATGATTAACCGGGCGCCGGTGATAAGGGGGAGCAGAATTTGATCGGTCAATATGTTTTGGGCCAATACCTAAGTATTACGTTTTCGGATGATAAAGGGATTGCTTACCTCCAGTTCATCAAGAAGGATGAGAATTTCTCCTGTACAATTGAGGATCTTGAAAGCTTCCTGGTCAGTCACAACATTCGATTTGGTATCCAGCGGGATATTGTTCAGCGGATCTGCAGCAACCCGGAAGAATATTTCTGGAACAGGGTGCCAATCGCAATCGGCCAGCCTGCTGTCAATGGCAAGGATGGACGGATGGTCCTGACCGTGGATCTGGAGGAAGACCGTAAGCCGTTGGAGAAAGAAGATGGCAAGGTTGACTACAAGGATCTGGTCCGGCTTCACAATGTGAGGAAGGGCCAGCTTATAGCCAGAATCGTTCCGGCAGAGAATGGTGTAAGCGGAAAGACAGTGACTGGGGAGGAGCTTCCGTATCGAGCAGGGAAGCAAGCCCATTTCAAGGTTGGCAAGAATGTACTGGTGGATCAGGAAGAGACCTCCATGTATTCGGCGATAGATGGATTGGTTACGCTGACAGACAAGGGCAAGATCAATGTATTCCCTGTATATGAGGTCAATGGTGATGTGGATTACAGTACAGGCAATATTGATTTTGTCGGCACGGTTGTCATACGCGGCAACGTACTTACCGGCTTTACTGTCAAATCAGCTGGAGATATCCGAGTGGTTGGGGGGGTGGAAGGTGCCGAGCTGATATCTGGCGGTTCCATCGAAATTACCGGCGGAATTATCGGCTATAATAAAGGTCTCGTAAACGCCGGGAAAAATGTCAAAGTCTCATTTATCCAGGATGGCAATGTGGTGGCCGGAGAAGACGTGATTGTCTCGCAAAGCATTATGCATTCCAACATCCGAGCAGGACGTGATGTGCTCTGCAACGGTGCCAAAGGTTTGATTGTAGGCGGGATAGTACAGGCAGGCGATAAAGTTGTTGCACGGACTATCGGAAATACGATGTCGACGGCTACAGCGGTTGAGGTGGGCGTTGTTCCCGAGCTGAGAAATGAGATTAATGAGCTGCGCCAGGAATTGCGTCAACTTCTTGAGAATGAAGACAAGACCAATAAGGCACTATACCTTCTCAATCAGTTGGCGAACAACGGTCAGCTTTCCCCAGATAAGGTGGCGCTCCGCGTGAAGCTCAATGCGACCAAGCAATCCCATATGCGTGATGAAAAGAGAATCAAAGAACGCGTACTCGAGATCGAGCGGATGCTTGAGGATACAGGCAGAGCACGGGTGGATGTTATCAAAACAATCTATGGTGGTTCAAAGATTGTTATTGGCAGGTATACCAGATTCGTTAAAGATCCTACAGAACGGGTATCCTTTGTTTACAGTGAAGGGGACATAACGATAACACCGTACATTTAAGCAGGCAGCGGGGGCGGCCTGCTATTCCTTGATTCTAAATGGACTATGGGAGATGAGATCGTATGAGTCTGAAACCGGTGGAACTGCAAATCGCCCTGCCTCGGACACATGATGCCGCTAAAGTTCAGAACAGCCAGCAGCAACGTCCGGCGCTTGACCAGCAGCAATTGGCAGGCCAGAACGTCAAGCATAGCCAGGAAATCGCCATGCGCTCCAGTGAGGTAGACGAATCTTCCGAATCAGCCCTCCGGGACGGGGGCAAGGAGAATCAGCCGGACAGCCACGCTAATCCGCGTCAGCCACGGAAGCCGGAGACTGTCCACGATGCCGAGCATCCCTATAAAGGACACCGGATAGATCTCAGTCTTTGAGTCCAGTTAAGCTATTGAAAGAGTAAGCTTCAATGAATTGAATGTAAAAGGAGATTAGACACTTGGACCCATGGGTATATATCGTGCTGGTAGGCGCTGTAGCTATCGTTTATGCCCTGAAATTGCCGGCAAAGGCCAGCAAGGAAGACTCGGATGAGAAGAAGAGCCTTAAGGAGACGGAGGCCGCTCTGGAGTTATATATGGCAGATATCGAACATGAGAATACAGAACTGCTTCAACTGGTCGGCAGCATCAAAGCGCAGTCGCAGAGTAACAAAACAGCCCTGCAGGAAGAGATTGGCGCACTGCGTGAGCAGGTGACTGGGCTTAGTAAGAGCTTGTTGCTTCTGGATGCCCGGCTGACGGCTGAAGAAAAAGGTCTGCTTCAGCTGGCGACAACCTTCTCAAGGGAGCCTTCGGCTGCTCAGTCTGCGGAGAATGCTTTTGCAGCACCCGCTGCTGAAGCTGAAGCCCAGCCTGCTAGGCAAAAGCCGGTCAGCTCTATTAAGCTGAGGTATCCGCGATTGTTCGAACTGCATGAACAAGGCAAATCGATAGATTCTATCGCCAAGACTGCAGGTCTCCAGCGGGGCGAGGTCCAGCTGATTCTGCAGTTGGCCCATCAGGAGGAATCGGTATGATCAAGAACCGGTTCTTCATGCTCGGGTTAGGAGTCGGGCTGATTGCTGGCGCACTGCTGTTGCAGCTGATGATTGCTGGAAAGGCTGCTCCGCTCTCCAAAGAACAGCTGATCAAGGAAGCGGAGCGGCTGAATTTGACCGTGGTGGATCATGTGCAGTCCGCAGATGAAGGGGCGGTCAGCGGGGAAGAGGAAACACAGCAAGGCACTCCTCCGGGAAAGCCTGAGTCTTCCGAGGTACCCGCCGAGCAGGCGGCAACTGTTTCTCCGGCTCCTGCAGCCACACCTAAGGCCGCAGTGGAGCCGAGTGCAGCTGTGACTCCCGGCAAGCCGTCAGCGCCTGTACAGCCGGAGAGCAGCGCTGCAGACACGGGGATTGTAGCTCCAGCCAGTCCGGAAGCGCCTGCGGTTGCAGTGAACGGCGATATTTCTGTGCGGATTCCTACAGGAATTACACTCGCCCAAACTGCTGATGTGCTGGCCAATGCCGGAGTTATTCAAGATAAAGCGGAGTTTCTTAAGACGGCGAACAGCCGTAAAGTGAACAAGATTATCCAATACGGAAGCTACAGTTTTGCCAAGGGCGAGAGCATGGACTCTATTATTGATAAGCTGATTACTGTGGAGAAATAAGTGTTCTGGATAAGAAATTTATAAATTCACAGTAATCGTTGCATAGAATGTTTTAATATGGTATAGTAATTGACGGTGTTAAAACACACGCCGGTTGATTTCGACAAGAGGTGCTTTCTTCTGAAGAAAGTCTTGTAGAAAGATGACACGCGGCGGAGGAGACACACAATAAACCAAAATTAGGAGGTGTGTGAAGATGGCAGTAATTTCCATGAAGCAGCTTCTCGAAGCTGGGGTACACTTCGGTCATCAGACTCGTCGTTGGAATCCAAAGATGGATCGTTATATCTTCACTGAAAGAAACGGAATTTACATTATTGACTTGCAGAAAACAGTCAAAAAGGTAGAGGAAGCTTACAACTTTGTAAAGAGCGTCGCTGGCGACAACGGCACAATCCTATTCGTAGGAACAAAGAAACAAGCACAGGATTCCGTAAAAGAAGAAGCTGAACGTTCGGGTATGTTCTTCATTAACCAACGTTGGCTGGGTGGTACCCTGACTAACTTCCAGACTATTCAGAAGCGTATTGACCGTCTGAAGAAATTGGAAGCTTGGGAAGAAGACGGTACCTTCGCAGTATTGCCTAAGAAAGAAGTTATCCTTCTCCGCAAAGAGAAAGATCGTCTTGAGAAATTCCTGGGCGGTATCAAGAACATGAAAGGTCTTCCAAGCGCGCTGTTCATCATTGACCCGCGTAAAGAGCGTATTGCTGTAGCAGAAGCTCGCAAATTGGGTATTCCTATCGTAGCTATCGTTGATACTAACTGCGATCCGGACGAAATCGACTACGTAATTCCAGGCAATGACGACGCTATCCGCGCCGTGAAGCTCTTGACTGGTAAAATGGCTGACGCTGTTGTTGAAGCTCATCAGGGCGAAGACACAACTACTGCTTAAGTAGTATCCGGGACATAAAACAAGAACTTAAATGAAAAGGGTGGTTGGCAGGTGGATAACCTCTCACTGCCCTTTTTTTAGGATAATGGGCCTTGAGCCCGCGTATGACAACGACAATTATCTGGAGGGAATAACAATGGCAGTAGATGCAAAGGCAGTAAAGGAACTTCGTGAAAGAACAGGAGCAGGAATGCTCGATTGTAAAAAGGCACTTGAAGAAGCAAACAATGATATCACTAAAGCAGCTGAATTGCTTCGTGAAAAAGGTTTGTCCGCAGCAGCTAACAAAGCTGGACGTATCGCTACTGAAGGTACAGTAGAATCTTACATCCACGCTGGCGGCCGTATCGGCGTTCTGGTAGAAATCAACTGCGAAACTGACTTCGTAGGTAAAACAGATTCCTTCAAAGATTTCGCGCGTGATATCGCAATGCAAATCGCAGCAGCGAACCCGCTGTATGTTCGCCGTGAAGAAGTACCGGCTGCAGATGTTGAGAAAGAAAAAGAAATTCTTAAGAACCAGGCGCTGAACGAAGGCAAGCCTGAAAAAATCGTTGAAAAAATGGTTGAGGGCCGCATCAGCAAGTTCTATGAAGAATATTGCCTGCTTGAACAGCCATTCGTTAAAGACCCAGACAAGACTATTTCCCAATTGCTGAACGAAAAAATCAGCACTATTGGCGAAAACATCTCCATCCGCCGTTTCGTTCGTTACGAGCTGGGTGAAGGTCTTGAGAAGAAAGTCGATAACTTTGTTGAAGAAGTAATGGCACAAGTGAACCAATAATAGCTGAGAAGCATTTTGTATTAAGAACTGAATAAAGGCAAGCATCAAAAGAGCGGAACACATATCACGTAGTGTTCCGTCTTTTGTAAGAAAGTGAGGGTATACAATTGGAACAGCCGGTATTTAAGAGAGTAGTCCTTAAGGTTAGCGGTGAATCACTTGCCGGACAGAATGGCTATGGCATCGATGCCGAAACGATCATCTCCATCGCGGAGCAGGTCAAGGAAGTCGTTGAGCTTGGAGTTCAGGTTGCCATTGTGTGCGGCGGAGGTAACATCTGGCGCGGAATCGCGGGAAGTGCAAGCGGCATTGACCGGGCGACAGCGGATTATATGGGGATGCTGGCAACAGTCATGAACTCGCTGGCACTTCAGGATGCCCTGGAGCAGATCGATGTCCCTACACGGGTTCAGACCTCTATTGCCATGCAGCAAATTGCTGAGCCTTATATCCGCCGCCGGGCAATCCGGCATCTGGAAAAGGGCCGTGTAGTTATTTTTGCCGCAGGAACGGGGAATCCGTTCTTCTCGACGGATACAACGGCAGCGCTCAGAGCGGCCGAAATTGAAGCCGAAGTGATTCTGATGGCGAAGAACAAAGTAGATGGTGTCTATTCCGCGGATCCGTTCAAGGACAGCACTGCCGTGAAATACGAGCAACTTACTTACATGGATATTCTGAACAAGAACCTTGGTGTTATGGATTCCACCGCTTCCTCTCTCTGCATGGATAATAATATACCGCTCATTGTGTTTGCTATTACAGAGCAAGGCAATATTAAACGTGTCGTTCTCGGCGAAAAGATCGGGACGATTGTTAAAGGGAGTGTAAATTAATGCCACAATCGGTGAAGAAAAATGCCGAAGAGCGTATGGAAAAAGCGATTTTGTCGCTAAAACGCGATTTGGCTACGCTGCGGGCAGGACGTGCTTCGACGTCACTGCTGGATCGCATTCAAGTGGAGTACTACGGTGCTCCGACTCCTCTTAATCAGCTGGCTAACATCAGCACACCGGATTCCCGGACACTGCTGATCCAGCCGTGGGACAAAACATCGATGTCTGACATCGAGCGGGCGATTATGAAGTCAGATATCGGGATTACGCCTGCCAATGACGGTACAATCATCCGTTTGTCCATTCCACCGCTTACTGAAGAACGCCGCGGCGAGCTTGTAAAGTTCACCAAGAAGTTCGGAGAAGAAGCAAAGGTAGCCATCCGTAACATCCGCCGCGATGCGAACGATGACATCAAGAAGATGGAGAAGAACGGCATTTCGGAAGACGAATCACATGGACATCAGGAAGATATCCAGAAATCAACGGATAAGTTCATAGCTGAAGTCGACAAAGTGCTCTTGTCCAAAGAAAAAGAGATTATGGAAGTATAATGAAATTCAAGAGACTTCAGGCCCCTCCGTCTATGGTGGGGTTTGTCTCTTTCTGATAAGAGCTTGGAGGAAACGGAAATGATCAAACGGATTCAAGAATGGCTGAGCCGTAAAGACAGGCAGGAGCCAGTCGAGATTTCACCGGATAATATTCCCCGGCATGTAGCTGTAATTATGGATGGCAACGGACGCTGGGCGAAACGGCGCGGCTTGCCCCGTATTGTGGGCCATCAGAACGGGATGAAGGCGGTCAAACGTGCGACAATCGCGGCGAATGACCTGGGAGTAGAGTTCTTGACCATGTACGCTTTCTCCACGGAGAACTGGAAGCGGCCGAAGGATGAGGTTGATTTCCTGATGCGCTTGCCTGTGGAATTTCTGGCCATTGAACTGGATGAACTGATTGAGAAGAATGTACAGGTACGTGTAATGGGGGATACCGAGGCTTTGCCTTCCCATACCCGCAGGGCTATGGAAGAAGCGGTTGCCCGGACCGAAGGGAATACCGGACTTATACTTAATTTTGCGCTGAACTACGGTGGCCGTAAAGAGATTGAAGACTGTATGCGCGGCTTGGGCAAGGATATCCAGGCAGGTATTCTGACACCTGATGAGATTACTTCAGCACTGATTGACAGCAGGCTCTTATCCGGCGGACTGCCTGACCCTGATCTGCTGATCCGTACGAGCGGCGAAATGCGCCTAAGTAACTTTATGCTCTGGCAGATTGCCTACAGTGAATTATGGTTTACAGATGTGTACTGGCCGGAGTTTGACAAGACGCATCTGATGCAGGCTGTGGCGGAATATCAGCGCCGCACACGCCGTTATGGTGGATTGAAGTAGCCTGATGGGAGATGGGAATCTTTGAAGCAGCGAGTGATTACCGGAATTGTTGCCGGAGCCTTGTTTTTGGGCTTGTGCTTTTTGGGAGGCTGGCCGTATCAGCTGTTGCTGACTGCCATGGCCCTCATCGGCTATTATGAATTTGTAAAAATGACAGGTACAGCAACCTTCGGAGGGACTGCTGTACTTGGTTATGCGTCCGTAGTATGCTTCATGATCCCCTGGAATCTGCTGGGGACTTCCGAGTTATTATCGTGGGAGCAGGGAATCTGGCTGCTCATGCTGTTATTCCTGCTGGTTACGGTCTTCAGCAAGAACAAGCTGGATATTAAGATCACCGCTTTGATGTTCACCGGCATTGTATACATAGGGATGGGCTTCTCTTATATGGCTATCGCCCGCGGTGCGGGAGATGGACATGGGCTCCTCTGGACATTTCTGCTGCTGTGCTGCATCTGGGGAAGTGATGCCGGAGCGTATTTTGTCGGCCGAAGCTTCGGACGCAATAAGCTCTGGCCGGCGATCAGTCCTAACAAAACTATCGAAGGTGCCCTTGGCGGAGTATTAATCTCTGCCGTGATATCTATTGTTTTTGCCCTATTGGTTCCTGATCTGCTGACCATCGGACGCGCACTGCTTATCGGGGTTTCCTGCGCCGTTCTGGGTCAGCTCGGAGATCTTGTACAGTCTGCTTATAAACGGGTGTACGGTATTAAGGATTCAGGCTCGTTGCTGCCTGGTCATGGAGGCATCCTGGACCGCTGTGACAGCTGGATTATCGTATTTCCTTTCGTACATATCGTAATGCTGATGCCTTACTATTAACGACAGGAAGAAGGTTTCAACTGTGAAAAGAATCAGTATTCTCGGCTCTACGGGTTCAATCGGCACCCAGACACTCGATGTCGTAGCCATGCATCCGGAAGCCTTTGTGGTGGACGGGCTGGCAGCGGGATCGAATACCCGGCTGCTGCTGGAGCAGGTGGGCCGCTTCCATCCGCGCCGCGTTTCTGTGTCTACACCGGAGCTTGCTGCAGAGATCAGATCCAGTCTGCCTGCCGGCGTAGAGCTCTACAGCGGACATGAAGGTCTGGTGGAGATTGCCGCTGGCGGTGACGCAGAGACTGTTGTGACTGCCCTTGTGGGCAGCGTGGGTCTGCAGTCTACAATGGCGGCGATTGAAGCCGGCAGACATATAGGACTGGCCAACAAGGAAACGCTGGTTACCGCCGGACACCTGGTTACAGAGCTGGCGGGCCGCAAAGGTGTTAAGCTCCTGCCGGTTGACAGCGAGCATTCGGCTATTTTTCAATGCTTAAATGGCGAGAACCGCGAAGATGTTGCTTCGATTACCATCACAGCATCCGGAGGATCTTTCCGTGATTATACGCGATCACAGCTTAAGAATGTTACTGTTGAGGATGCACTGCGCCACCCGAATTGGAGCATGGGGGCCAAGATTACAATTGATTCGGCAACTATGGTTAACAAAGGGCTGGAAGTAATCGAAGCGCATCATCTGTTTGCCCTCCCGTATGGACAGATTAATGTGCTGCTGCATCCGGAGAGCATTATTCACTCCTATGTGGAATTCCGTGACAGCAGTATCATTGCGCAGCTGGGAACGCCCGATATGCGGGTTCCAATTCAATATGCGCTCACCTATCCGGACCGCTGGCAGTCGCCTGCTGAGCGGCTGTCGCTGGCCAAAGTAGCCAGTCTCACTTTCCGTGAGATGGACTATGAGCGCTTCCCGGCCCTGAAGCTGGCTATCGACTGCGGCACCATGGGGGGGACGGCTACAACCGCCTTCAATGCAGCGAATGAGATTGCCGTTGCCCGTTTCCTGCGCGGCGAGATTCCGTTCCTGCGGATTGACGAGATTATTGATGAAGTCCTTCAGCGCCATGAGAATGCGGCTCATCCGAATCTGGAGCAGATTCAGCACTGTGATACGGTGACCCGGGAACTTGCGGCTGTGCTGTAAGCGGACAGTGCGCATTTTGTTTTCCGGAAATATTTGTTATGCCCTGAAAAATAGGGGTGGACTGTTGATTCTCTTGTGCCTTACCTTGGAATAATGATAAATTAAGAGGACATACTTCGGTCTTACACCTAAAGGGGGGAATGTTTCGCAATGGAGATGGTAAGAGTCGTTTTTTTGACGGTATTTATGTTCTTTGTTCTGGTGACCGTCCATGAATGGGGACATTATTATTTTGCCAAACGCGCCGGAATTCTTGTGAGGGAATTTGCTATCGGTTTCGGTCCGAAACTGTTTTCTTATAAACGCAATGAAACCCAGTTCACGCTTCGCCTGCTGCCGTTTGGGGGATATGCCCGGATGGCCGGAGAGGATCCGGAAATGATTGAGATCGGTCCCGGACAGACCATTGCGGTCAGACTGGGCCAGGATAATAAGGTGAAGAATATTTACCTGGATTCGCTGGATACACGCAGAAATGTTATCCGCGGTGAAGCGCAATTCACGGATCTTGAGAATGAGCTGAAAATCCGTCTGGATGTGGATGGTGAAGTAACCACATACGACGTACATCCGCAGGCGATGATGATTAAGGGAAGCCAGCAGACGCAGATCGCGCCCAAAGACCGCCAGTTCGGCAGCAAAAGCGTAGGCCAGCGCGCGGTGGCGATCTTGGCCGGTCCGGTGATGAACTTCATTCTGGCTTTTGTGCTGTTCGCGCTTCATCTGCAAATGGCCGGTATCCAGGTGGAGAATCCGACCTATGTGAAGATCGGCGATGTAAGCGAAGGAATGCCAGCCCAGGAAGCCGGTCTGCAGAAGGGCGACATAGTTGTAGCCGTTAACGGCGAAACTATCGGTGGAGATTACCAGAAGATGATCTCGCTCACTTCCGCGTCCAAGGGCAAAGAGATGAAATGGACACTGCAGCGCGGCGATGAAACCCTTAATGTAGCTATGATTCCCCGCAGTATGGAAGGGGAGGAAGGCGGTAAAGTCGGGATCACTCCGGAGCTTCCTACACGCAAGGCCGGGGTTGGTGAGACTATCACCAAATCAGGCACTGCCATGGTGGATACCACGAAGCTGATCTTCATCGGCTTCAAGCAGCTGATCAACAAATTCAATATGGACGATATCTCGGGACCCGTGGGAACCTTCCAGCTGACCGGGCAGATTGCCCAGCAGGGGATTCAGTATTTGACTTATTGGGCGGCTATACTCAGCCTGTATCTCGGAATCTTCAACCTGCTGCCGATTCCTGCACTTGACGGAAGCCGGCTCGTGTTTCTCGGTGTGGAGGCGCTGCGCGGTAAGCCGGTGGACCCGAACCGCGAAGGCATGGTCCATTTTGTAGGCTTTGCACTGCTGTTCCTGGTGATGATTGCTGTGACTTATAATGATATATTACGCCTCATAAGCGGCTGATTGGTTCACATTACATTCTTTTGGGGTCTCCGCAAAGTGCTTGAGAGCTTCGCTTGTTAACCGGCGCTTTGCGGGGCGAATTTAGGAGGATCTCTTTACATGGCAAAAGACAAGCAGTTCGTTACGGAAATCACGCCGCAGGGCGAAGATTTCTCACGCTGGTATATTGATGTGATCAAAAAAGCGGACCTGATGGATTATTCTCCGGTCCGCGGCTGTATTGTGTTCAAACCGGACGGCTACGAGATCTGGGAACATATCCAGGAGGAGATGAACCGCCGCCTCAAGGAAACCGGACACCGCAATGCCTACTTCCCGCTGTTTATTCCGGAGAGCTTTTTCCAGAAGGAGAAAGAACATGTTGAAGGCTTCAATCCGGAGCTGCCTTGGGTGACTGAAGCTGGCGGCGATGTGCTGGAAGAACGTCTGGCAATCCGCCCAACTTCCGAGACCATGTTCGGCCATATGTATTCCAAATGGATTCAGTCCTACCGTGACCTTCCGGTGCTGATCAACCAATGGGCTAACGTAGTCCGGTGGGAAAAGCGCACACTGCCATTCATCCGCACTACGGAATTCCTCTGGCAGGAAGGCCATACCGCTCATGAGAATGAGACGGAAGCGCGTGAAGAAACGATGAAGATGCTGGATAACTACCGTGATTTCGTAGAGACTTTTCTGGCGATTCCGGTGGTTACCGGACAGAAGACACCATCCGAGCGATTCGCCGGTGCGGTGGACACGTATTCCATTGAAGCAATGATGAAAGATGGACGGGCTGTGCAGGCGGCTACCTCTCATTATCTGGGTACCAAGTTCGCAGTGGCTTTTGATATCCAATACTTAAGCCGTGATAATGTACTTGAATATGCACATACAACCTCATGGGGCTCTACCACACGTCTAATCGGCTCACTGATCATGGTGCATGGGGATGACCGCGGGCTGGCTTTGCCGCCGAAGGTGGCGCCTACTCAGGTCATTATGATTCCGATCGGGCCGCCTAAGACCCGTGAAGCAGTGATCGGGCGCACAGATGACCTGTTCAAAGAGCTGAAGAGTGCCGGAATCCGCGTACGTGTAGACGACCGCGCAGATGTTACACCGGGCTGGAAGTTCAATGAATACGAAATGCGCGGTGTACCGGTACGTCTGGAGCTTGGACCGCGTGATATGGAGAACGGAGTCTGCGTAATCGTATCCCGGATCAGCGGTGAGAAGAAGATTATCCAGCAGGAGAATCTGGTTGAAGAAGTGAAGGCTATGCTGGAGCAGGTTCACCAGGAAATGTTCGAGCGGGCTCTGAAGTTCCGTGAGGATCATTTCTATTCTGTAGATACCTTAGAGCAAATGAAGGATTCCATGGAAGAGAAGCGCGGCTTTGCACTTGCAGGCTGGTGCGGCTCGGAGGAATGTGAATCCAAGGTGAAGGAAGAAACAGGCGCAGGCAGCCGTAATATTCCGTTCAATCCGTCAGAAACGAAAGAGACTTGTATTTGCTGCGGTGAGCCGGCCCTGCATACAGTTGTATTCGCCAAAGCGTATTAAGCGGCAACTTCAATTTTTATTTGATCCTTTATATTAGCTTCTGGCGAGAGGAGTCGGCGGGCCGCAATTACCCAATGCTTTTTGAACCGGAAGCTTTTCTTACTATACTAGAATTATAGTATAGGTATAGCTAATTATTGCCGAGTTAGGTGGGGAAACCATGGAGCTAAGCGTGGAGAGAAGAAAAAGGTTCGAGCTGTTAATGAAGCAGGGGGAAATTCCTCCGGCCATCATTGATCCCTACTTTTTGGACGGGCAGATCGAGCGTGTGGAAATCAGCCGCGGCAACCGTGACTGGCATATTGTAATTGCGAAAGACAGCCTGGTTCCGGCCCAGACCTACCGGACCTTTGTCCTTAGAATGCGTGAGAAGCTGCAGCATATTGCAAAAGTCAGCTTCTTGTTCCTATATGATGATTCAATCAGCAGAGCGGATATTGTACAGGAGTATTGGGGAATGTTCCTCGAGTGGGTCCAGCGTGAGATTCCATCTGTTAACGGATGGCTGACGCGCTCCAGTCAGGACCTGCAGGACGGCACGCTTTTGCTTAGCCTGAGCGATTCCATGTCTCTTGAGCTGGCCCGTAAAAAGGGCATCGAAGCAGCCATTATTAAATATTATGATAAATATTTCGGACTTACCCTTAAGGTGAAGCTGCAGATTGCCGAGAATGAGAGCAAAGCGGATGCCTACGAGGAATTCCAGCAGAAGCTCCAGCAGGAGCAGCGTGAACTGGTAGAGATGATGATGATGGCCAGTGAACCGGACGAGCCTGAGGAACCCGGTGATCCGAATGAGGTGATTAAGCTTCAGATCGGGTATGAGATCAAAGAACAGGCCGTATCCATTCTGGACATACAGGATGAAGAGAAGAAGATCACGATTCAAGGCACGATATTTGGACTCGACACCAAAGAGCTGCGTAACGGCAACACACTGTATACCTTCTGCATCACCGACTTCACCGACTCTCTGCAGATGAAGATGTTTGCGAAGACTAAGGAAGATCTGAAAGTGATGGGGCAGCTGGCTAACGGTAAATGGGTGCGGGCACGCGGCAAAGTTGAATATGACCGTTTCATGCAAATTCCAGAACTGGTGATGATCCCGTCGGATTTGTCGGAAGTTTCAGCACCGCCGGCGCGTAAGGACAATGCCAAGCAGAAGAGGGTTGAATTCCATCTGCATACTACAATGAGCACGATGGATGCAGTGGCAACCATCACCGATTATGTCAAAACCGCTGCGAAATGGGGACACCCGGCACTGGCTGTTACGGATCACGGTAATGTCCAGAGCTTCCCGGATGCGAACCATGCTGCACATAAGCATAAGCTCAAAATGCTCTATGGTGTGGAGGCCAACGTTGTAAATGACGCAGTAAACATCGTGGAGAATGCACAGCCCCTGGAGCTCAAAACAGCAACCTATGTCGTATTTGACATCGAAACCACCGGTCTGTCGATCACGCGCAACAATATTACAGAGCTTGCAGCAATTAAAATGTGCGAAGGCAAAGAGCTGGACCGTTATACCACCTTTGTTAATCCGCATGAAAAGATTCCTTATCATATCCAGCAGCTGACCAACATTACCGATGAAATGGTCAAAGACGCTCCTGATCTGGAACCTGTACTCAAAGAGTTCGCCCAGTTTATCGGCGACAGCATTCTGGTAGCCCACAATGCACGGTTTGATATGGGGTTCATTCAGGCTTCCCTGAAGAAGCTGGGCCAGCCGCAGCTGCCGAATCCTTCACTGGATACGCTGGAGCTTGCGCGTTTGCTCTTCCCGACCATGAAGAACCACCGGCTCAATACACTCGCTGACAAGTACAAAGTGCTGCTGGAGAGCCATCACCGGGCGGTGGACGATACGATTGCCCTGGGCGGAATCCTCAATGGATTGCTCGCGGATGCGGAAAAGATGAAAGGGTTGACCCGGCTTGACCGGCTGAATGATTATGTAGGCAATGACCTCTCGAATGTACGGCCGTTTCACTGCGGTATTTATGCACTGAATCCGACCGGCAAAAAGAACCTCTATAAGCTGATCTCCATGTCACATACGGAATATTATAAACGGGTACCCTGTATCCCCAAATCGAAGCTTGAGGAACACCGGGACGGGCTGATTGTCATCTCCGGCTGTGAGCGCGGCGAGTTCTTTGAAGCGGTGCTGAACAAGACAGTGGAGGAGGCCATAGAGGTGGCCCAGTTCTATGATGTTCTGGAGATTCAGCCGTTGACCATGTACATGCATCTGGTGGATAAAGGTTTCGTGGCCAGTGCCGAGGATTTACGCGGTGTTGTGCGCAAGATATGCGAAATCGGCGACCAGATGAACAAGCCGGTCATTGCTACCGGCAATGTGCATTACCTGGAGCCGCGTGACAAGCTGTTCCGTGATATTACAATTCATGGGATTACCGGCTTCAGTCCGCTTAAAGACCAGCGTAAACCAGATGCCCATTTCAGGACCACCGAGGAAATGCTTACGGAATTTGAGTTCCTGGGCCCGGAAAAAGCGATGGAGGTGGTGGTCACCAATACCGTGGAGCTGGCCGAACGTTTCGAGGAATATGATCTATTCCCGAGCGAGCTGTTCACCCCAATTATTGAAGGAGCGGATGATGAGATCCGCAATACCTGCTATGAGACAGCCAAATCAATTTACGGCGAGGAATTGCCGGAGGTTGTAGTAGCCCGGCTGGAGAAGGAGCTTGCGCCGATTATTAAATACGGCTTCTCTGCCAACTATCTGATCTCGGAACGGCTCGTTAAAAAGTCGAACCAGGATGGATATCTCGTCGGCTCGCGTGGATCGGTAGGATCATCTGTTGTTGCAACGTTCCTTGGTATTTCTGAGGTTAATCCGCTGCCGGCCCACTATATCTGCACGAATTCGGAATGCAGGTATAGTGAATGGTTCCTGGACGGCAGTGTACCGAGCGGTTTCGACCTGCCGGACAAGGCCTGTCCGGACTGCGGCGGGAATCTGAAGGGGGAAGGCCAGGATATCCCGTTTGAGACGTTCCTGGGCTTCAAGGGGGATAAGGTTCCCGATATCGACCTTAACTTCTCGGGGGAGTATCAGCCGAATGCCCACAATTTTACCAAAACGATGTTTGGACCTGATAATGTATTCCGGGCAGGCACCATCGGTACCGTAGCTGAGAAGACCGCCTTCGGGTTCACAAAGAAATATGAAGAGCATCACCAGAAACGCTGGCGCGGAGCCGAAATAGGCCGTCTGGCGGCCGGCTGCACGGGTGTGAAGCGCAGTACGGGGCAGCATCCCGGCGGTATCGTTGTTTTGCCGGATTATATGGAGATCGAAGACATTACCCCGGTGCAGTTCCCGGCAGATGATGTTACGGCAGAGTGGAAAACAACCCATTTTGACTATCATGCCTTCGATGCCAACCTGCTGAAGCTCGATATCCTGGGCCATGATGATCCGACCATGATGCGCATGCTGCAGGATCTGACCGGCGTAGACCCGACCACCATTCCAATGAATGATCCAAAGGTAATGAGCATGTTCAACTCCACAGATGCGCTCGGGGTAAGACCGGATCAGATCCGTACCCCTGTAGCCACCTACGGAGTGCCGGAGATGGGGACGAAGTTTGTCCGCCAGATGCTCGTGGAAGCCAAGCCTTCCAGCTTTGCCGACTTGCTGCAGATTTCAGGCTTGTCCCACGGGACCGGCGTGTGGCTGGGGAATGCCCAGGAGCTCATCAAGAATAATACCTGCAACATCAAGACGGTTATCGGCTGCCGTGATGATATCATGCTCTACCTGATTTATAAGGCCGATATGGATGCCAGCCTGGCCTTCAAAATTACGGAAAGTGTGCGTAAAGGGAAGGGGCTTCCTCCCGAGTGGATCGAAGAGATGAAGAAATGCAAGGTGCCGCAGTGGTACATTGATTCCTGTCTCAAAATCCAGTACATGTTCCCGAAGGCGCATGCGGCAGCGTATGTCATCTCTGCAGTGCGGACCGCCTTCTTCAAGCTGTATTATCCGATTGAATATTATGCGACTTACTTCTCTGTCCGTGCCGCTGATTTTGATATTGAACTCTGCTGTAAGGGTTATGAGGCCATTGGTCGCCAGATTGTAGAGATCGAGCAAAAAGGCTTCCAGGCGTTGCCGAAGGAAAAAGCGATGCTTCCGGTACTGGAAATGGCACTGGAGATGACTGCCCGCGGCTTCACCTTCAAAAATATCGATCTGTACCGTTCCGATGCCACCAAATTCACGGTTGACGGCACCAGCCTGATTCCGCCGTTCTCTTCGCTTGCGGGTATTGGTGATAATGCCGCGATCAATATTGCGGCTGCCAAGGATGCCGGAGAATTCCTCTCCATTGAGGACTTCCAGCAGAAATCCAAAGCCAGTAAAACGGTAATTGAGCTGCTGAATGGAATGGGCTGCTTCCGCGGTCTGCCTGAGAGCAACCAGCTGTCATTATTCTAAATTCCGCTGCAAATCATGCTTTGAAATAAGGGAGTCAAGGGCTGGTACTTGTCAGTGCAGACTCACTATGGTATAATTTTTTTGGTAATAATGAGATAAGTCCGTTGTGTAAAGAGTGGGGAAACCCACTCTTTATCTTTGGTATATAGCAAAAGACAAGTTCGTGGAGGTAATCTTCTTTTGAGCACACCCAAATCCAAAATTAAACAGACGGTAGAGCAGCTGCTCGGGTCCTATCTCGAGGACAATGGTTTCGAACTGGTGGACGTTGAATACGTGAAAGAAGGCTCCAATTGGTTCCTGCGCGTATTCGTAGATAAAGAAGGCGGCATTGATATCGATGACTGCGGTACCATCAGCGAATACATCAGCCAGAAGCTGGATGAGAATGATCCGTTTTCCGAAGCTTATTTCCTTGAGGTTTCCTCGCCCGGAGCTGAACGTCCGCTCAAGAAAGCGGCGGATGTTGCCAAAGCGGTTGGCAAGGATGTATATGTAACGGTGTATGAGCCGATTCAAGGACTCAAAGAATTCGAAGGTCGTTTGCTCTCGTTCGAGAACGAGGAACTGCTCATCTCCGCGGGCAAAAAAGAACATGTAGTACCGTACGCCAAGGTCGCCAGTGCGAGATTGGCCATTATTTTTTAACGTCTTGAAAGGGGGACCGGAATTTCATGAGTATGGAGTTTATCGAAGCTATGAATGAACTGGAAAGGGAGAAAGGCATCAGCAAGGATGTGCTGTTTGAAGCCATCGAAGCTGCGCTGATCTCCAGCTATAAACGCAATTTCAATGCGGCGCAGAATGTGCGTGTGGATATGAACCGCAACACAGGCGTAATCAAGGTTTTTGCCCGCAAGCTGATTGTGGAGGAGGTTCTGGACTCACGGACAGAGATTTCTCTGCCGGGAGCCCGGGAGATCAACCCGCATTTCCAACTGGAGGATATTGCCGAACTCGAAGTTACACCGCGTGATTTCGGGCGTATTGCTGCCCAGACTGCCAAGCAGGTTGTTACACAGCGTATCCGTGAAGCGGAACGCGGACTTATCTATAACGCTTTTATTGACAAGGAAGATGATATTGTTACCGGCCTTGTCCAGCGTCAGGATATGCGTAACATTTATGTGGATCTTGGTAAAATCGAGGCGGTTCTGCCGCTGGGCGAGCTTATGCCGGGCGAGAAGTTCAAGCAGAGCGAGCGTATCAAGGCTTATATCACCAAGGTGGAGAATACGACCAAAGGACCGCAGATCATGCTGTCCCGCAGTCATCCGGGTCTGCTGAAGCGTCTCTTCGAGCTGGAAGTGCCGGAGATTTTTGACGGAGTGGTTGAGATTCGTTCCGTTGCCCGCGAAGCCGGCTTCCGTTCCAAAATCGCCGTGTTCTCGCGTAATCCCGAAGTCGATCCCGTTGGTTCCTGCGTAGGCCCTAGAGGCACACGTGTTCAGACCATCGTAACCGAGCTTCGGGGCGAGAAGATTGATATCGTACGGTATTCCGAGCTTGTGCAGGAGTATGTGGCCAATGCACTCAGCCCGTCCAAAGTGCTTGAAGTTCAGGTCTTTGAAGCTGAGAAAATGGCGCGTGTCATCGTTCCTGATTACCAATTGTCGCTGGCGATCGGCATCAAGGGGCAGAATGCCCGTCTTGCTGCTAAGCTGACCGGCTGGAAAATTGATATCAAGAGTGAGACTCAGGCAGAGCAGGAATACGGCAGACCCAGAACTTCTAATGATGAAATGCATCAGGATTCCGTCTCCATCGATTAATGAATCTGCTGACTGACGGGAGGCGCTACTATGAAGCAAAGAAAGGTACCGCTGCGCAAATGCGTTGCCAGCCAAGAGATGATGCCCAAAAAAGAGCTGATTCGCGTGGTGAGAACGCCTGAGGGCGAAGTGCTCATTGACCTGACGGGCAAGAAGTCGGGCCGTGGCGCTTATATCTGCGGTAAACTGGAATACTTTAAGCTGGCACAAAAGACCAAAGCACTTGACCGAGCATTGAAATGTCAAGTGAGTCCTGAAATCTATGCCCAGCTTGCCCGGGATTTTGCATCCGTGGAGGAGCAATTTTTGGCAGCGAAGGATAGTGAGGACAATGAGTAAGACTCTTTCTTATTTAGGGCTTGCGATGAGAGCAGGCAAGATTGTCACCGGCGACGAGGCTGTGCTTAAGGCAGTGCGGTCTTCAGAGGCGAGGCTGGTCGTCCTGGCAGGTGACGCTTCAGATAATACCCAAAAGAAGTTCCGCGATAAGTGCGGGACCTACGATATTCCACTAGTAATCGCATTTCACCGGGATGAACTCGGTGCAAGTATTGGTAAAGACCAGCGCGTAGTGCTGGCCGTTACGGATAAAGGATTCGCGGAAATGATCTCCAGAACGCTTGGAGATACTGTCGGAGGTGGAGTTATTGACTAAAGAAGACAATAAGGATAAACTGCGCGTGTATGAATACGCGAAGTCTCTGAACATGAGCAGTAAAGAAATCATTACAATTCTGAAGCGTTTGAATGTCCCTGTGAATAATCATATGAGTGTCATGGAGAATGGCTCCGTGAACAAAGTAGAACAGTTCTTCAAGGACATCAAGTCAAACGCTGCAGCCAAGCGGGACACCGGCACCAGCAGCCGACCGGTAACTACCGGCGCGGTAACAGCCGAACCCCAAAGTGCTCAGAATGCCAACAAAAATCAACCGGAAAAGCAGGTAGGTATGAACAGTAACCAAAACAACAACCAATCGACGACGTCCCCAAGGCCCCAAAGCGGACAAGATTCCCGCAGAACACAAACAACAGGTACAACGCAGAATTCACGCCCGCAAGGCAGCTCCACTGGCAGCCGTCCACAAGGCAGCTCCACCACTGGCAGCCGTCCGCAAGGCAGCTCCACTGGCGGCAGCCGCCCGCAAGGCAGCTCCACTGGCAGCCGTCCACAAGGCAGCTCCACTGGCAGCCGTCCACAAGGCAGCTCCACCACTGGCAGCCGTCCGCAGGGCAGCTCCACTGGCGGCAGCCGTCCGCAAGGCAGCTCCACCGGCGGCAGCCGTCCGCAGGGCAGCTCCACCACTGGTAGCCGTCCGCAAGGTCAAGGCGGCGCACCCCGTACAGGTGACCGTCCACAAGGTCAAGGTACTGCACCACGCACGGGCGACCGCCCGCAGGGTCAAGGCAACGCAGGCGGAGATTTCTCCCGCGGCGGTGACAGAGGTCCTAAGAAGAATGCTACTGGCGGCAGACCGAACAATAACAGCGGCCAGAAACGTTTTGATGACGGCAAAGGCGGCAACTTCCGCGGCCGTGGCGGCAAGAACAACCGCGGCAGAAACCAGCCGATGGTACACCGTGAGAAGATTGACAACACACCGAAGAAGATTATTGTCCGCGGCAGCATGACGGTTGGTGAAACGGCGAAGCTGCTTCACAAGGATGCTTCGGAAGTGATTAAGAAGCTGATCTCGATGGGCGTTATGGCCACGATCAATCAGGAGCTTGATATCGACACGATCCTGCTTCTGGCCGGCGAGTTCGGTGTAGAAGTAGAAGTGAAGATCCCTGTAGATGAAGACAGCTTCGAAACCGTGGAAGAGAATGATTCCGACGATGATCTGCAGTCCCGTCCTCCGGTTGTAACGATCATGGGTCACGTTGACCATGGTAAAACAACCTTGCTCGATGCCATCCGTTCCACGAACGTAACTGGCGGAGAAGCAGGCGGAATTACACAGCACATCGGTGCGTACCAAGTCGAAATCAACCACAAGAAAATTACGTTCCTTGATACACCGGGCCATGAAGCGTTCACTGCTATGCGTGCCCGTGGTGCCCAGGTTACGGATATGACGATTATCGTCGTCGCTGCCGATGACGGTGTTATGCCGCAGACGGTAGAAGCGATCAACCATGCCAAGGCAGCCGGACTTCCGATCATTGTTGCAGTTAACAAGATCGACAAGCCAGGTGCGGACCCTGACAAGGTGAAGCAGGAGCTTACAAGCTATGAGCTGGTTCCGGAAGAGTGGGGCGGCGATACGATCTTCGTTAACCTGTCGGCCAAACAGCGCATCAACCTGGAAGAGCTGCTGGAAATGATTCTGCTTGTTGCTGAAGTAAATGAGTACAAAGCGAACCCGGACAAACGGGCACGCGGTACTGTTATAGAAGCTGAGCTTGACAAAAACCGTGGACCAGTTGCCCGTATTCTCGTACAGAACGGTACGCTGAAAGTCGGCGACGCCTTTGTAGCAGGTAACTGCTTCGGACGCGTACGTGCCATGGTCAATGACAAGGGACGCAAGATCAAAGAAGCGGGACCTTCCACACCAGTGGAAATTACCGGTTTGACTGAAGTGCCGCAGGCGGGCGATCCGTTTATGGCCTTCGAAGATGAGCGCAAGGCCCGTGCGATTGCGGACAGACGTTCGACTACGCAGCGCCAGTCTGAGCTGAACACGAACACCCGTGTAACATTGGATGATCTGTTCAAGCACATCAAGGACGGAGAGATCAAAGATCTCAACGTGATTATCAAGGGTGACGTACAAGGTTCGGTAGAGGCGCTGAAAGGCTCCCTGGCCAAGATCGAAGTTGAAGGTGTTCGCGTGAAGATCCTTCACAGCGGTGCCGGAGCGATTACGGAATCCGATATTACCTTGGCAGCAGCATCCAACGCTATTGTTATCGGCTTCAACGTTCGTCCGGATACCCAGACGAAAGCGGCAGCTGAGCAGGAGAAAGTGGATGTGCGTCTGCATAACATTATCTACAATGTAATCGAAGAAATTGAAAGTGCCATGAAGGGGATGCTTGATCCCATCTACAAAGAGAATGTTATCGGCCATGCTGAAGTGCGCAATGTGTTCAAAATCAGCAAAGTGGGTACCATCGCAGGTTGTATGGTTACTTCCGGCAAAATTGCCCGCAACGCTGAGATGCGCCTGATCCGCAGCGGTATCGTTGTCTTCACAGGCAAGATCGACACCTTGAAACGTTTCAAAGATGATGCCAAAGAAGTGGCGCAGGGTTATGAATGCGGCATAACTTTGGAACGCTATAATGATGTCGTTGAAGGCGACATTATCGAAGCGTTCATTATGGAAACGGTAGAGCGCTAAGCGAAGAGGTGAATATAGATGTCTAAAATCAGAACCGGACGGGTTGGCGAACAGATTAAGAAAGAACTGAGCCAGCTCATCCAAAGTGGACTGAAGGACCCGCGCGTCGGGTTCGTAACTGTAACTGGCGTAGATGTGACAAATGATTTGTCACAGGCCAAGGTATACCTGAGCGTATTCGGGGACGAGGAGCAGAAGTCAGACTCGCTCAAGGCGATTGAGAAAGCTAACGGCTTTCTCCGCTCGGAGCTTGGCAAAGCAATCCGCCTGCGCCACACTCCTGAGCTGATCTTCAAGATTGACGAATCCGTTGCTTACGGAAGTCATATTGAGAAGCTGCTCGGAGAAATCGGCAAAACCGAATAGAGCTACGGAACATAAAGGAGACGGCGAATGCAGAGCTATGAACAAAGTCTCCAGCAGACCCGTAAGTTTCTGCTGGAACACGACGATTATCTTGTAGTGTCGCATGTTCAGCCGGACGGAGATGCAGTCAGCTCCACCCTCGCGGTGGGCTGGCTTCTCTCATGTCTGGGCAAAAAATATTGTATGCTGAACGAGGGCCAGATTCCGCAGCGTATGGAATATTTATGGCATGCCGATCAAATTGTCAATCTGTCTGCTGCAGGCCAACTGCCGCGCCAGTACAGCAACGTCATTTGTGTCGACTGTGCGGATTTTCAGCGTGTAGGACTTACCCAGCGTCATTTCACCAGTGATGCACTTATCGTAAACATAGACCATCATCCCACCAATAATGGGTACGGTGCCGTAACGCTCATCAAGCCGGATGCGGCAGCTACAGCAGAGATTCTGTTCGACCTGCTGAAGACGTTTGAGGTGGAATGGGATATCGATATTGCCACGGCCATTTATACCGGTCTCTTAACAGATACCGGCGGTTTCCGCTATAACAACACTTCGCCTAAAGTGATGGCAGCTGTATCCGAACTGCTGGCATTAGGCGTGAATGGACCTGAACTGGCAGAGACACTGCTTGAAGAGATGACTCTTCCGCAGGTCAAAGTGCTGAACCGGGCACTCAGTACACTGCAGCTCAGTCCTGAAGGGGATATTGCCTGGGTGTACGTTACACCTCAGGATATGCTGGACTGTGATGCGGCCAACGAGGATCTTGAAGGGATTGTCAATTATCCGCGTAATATCCGCGGGGTTGAAGTAGGCATTCTGTTCAAGGTAATCGATGAGCATGCGGTGAAGGCCAGCCTGCGCTCAGCAGGTAAGGTCGATGTCGCGGCGCTGGCGCAGGTCTTCGGCGGCGGCGGGCACACGCGGGCAGCGGGAGCCCGCATTAACGGAAGTCTTGAAGAGGCGGTAGCGAAGGTGCTTGAGGAGGTTAAACTTCATTTATGAGTGAACTTACAGGTGTTCTGGCCGTATATAAGCCGGCAGGGTTCACTTCACATGATGTTGTGGCCAAGGCGCGGCGGATTCTCGGCATGAAGCGGATAGGACATACCGGTACACTTGATCCCCAGGTGACCGGAGTGCTGCCGTTATGTCTGGGACGGGCCACGCGGGTGGTTGAGTACATCCAGGAGCTTCCCAAGGAGTATGTTGCTACGCTGCGGCTGGGATTTGCCAGTGATACAGAGGATTTAACAGGGACGATTACGGAATCAGTTGAAGAGGTTCAAGTTACGGAAGCTGAAGTGCTGGCTGTTCTGAATTCCTTCAAAGGTGTGATTTCACAGGTTCCCCCGATGTATTCAGCAGTGAAGGTGGATGGTAAGCGTCTGTACGAGCTGGCCAGAGAAGGCAAGACGGTGGAACGTAAGAGCCGTGAAGTGGAAATTTATGAGATTGAAATGCAGGGTATGGTCTGGAGCGGCAATTATCCCGATATCACGTTCCGGGCATTATGCTCCAAAGGAACGTACATCCGTACCCTATGCGTGGATATCGGGCGTGCGCTTGGAGTACCGGGTGTGATGGTGAAGCTGGAGCGGACCATGTCGGCAGGGATATCTGCCAGTCATTGTCTGACCCTGGAGCAAATTGCTGAATATAAGGAAGCAGGTACGCTGGAAGAACATTTAATTGCCGCCGATGAGGCGATTTCGCATTTGCCCAAACATACGGTAGCCGAGGAGAAGAAGAAGGCCGCCCTACAAGGGCAACGTCTGTCGCTACGCGTTGTGGCACCTGAAGTAAAGAGCAGCGGAGATTTCCGGCTCTATGATCTGCAAGGGGAGTTTCTAGGCATCTATGCTTTAGAAGCCACCGGTGCGATTGCTCCTGTTAAAGTGTTTGCACAGGCTTAGACTTTAATTTATTTGTGAATGTAGGTGAGAAACAGCGTGAGAACCGTAACCTTAAGCTATCCTATGTTGCCGGAGACGGCAGCAGAGTGGGCGCAGCCTCAAGTAGTTGCCCTGGGGCAGTTCGACGGACTGCACCGCGGACATGCCAGCGTCATAACATCTGCTGTAGCTCTTGCCCGCCAGGCAGGTGTACCTGCAGCTGTCATGACCTTTTATCCCCATCCTAAGGATGTTATGGGTAAAGGTGACTATGAAGGATATTTGACACCATCCCGGGACAAGCAGGAGCTGCTTGCCGGGATGGGCGTTGATATTTTATATATTATTGCATTTAATGAAGAACTCTCCCGGGTTAGCCCGGTGGACTTTGTCTCTGTAATGCTGCTGCCGCTGCAGATTGTTACCGCCGTAGTCGGTTTCGACTTCCGCTTCGGCTACAAGGGCGAAGGCGATACAGACACACTTCGGGAGCTGGGGCAGGGTGTTATGAATGTAGAAACGGTCTCCCCGTTTCTTCTCGAAGGAGAGAAGGTCAGCAGCTCCGGCATCCGCAAGAGCCTGCTGAACGGGGAACTGGATAAAGCCAATGCCTGGTTTGGACGTTGTTATCACCTGCGAGGAATTGTGGGTCATGGAGAGAAGCGGGGCAGGACCATCGGGTTTCCAACAGCAAACCTGCAGCTTGATGACCGCTATGTCATTCCGGCCAGAGGCGTGTACGCCGTCAAGGTATTTTACAAGGAAGAAGTATTGTACGGTGTGATGAATGTCGGCGTGAAGCCTACGTTTCATGACGGGATGATTGCTCCAAGCTTTGAAGTGCATCTGTTTGATTTCGCGGGAGATATTTACGGGCAGGAGCTTAAGGTAGAACTGGTATCCTTTATCCGTTCTGAACGCAAGTTTGAGTCCATCCAGGCCTTAATCGCCCAGATCGGCGCAGATGCCGAGACAGCCAAAGGGCTTCTGGGATATCATTCCTAATCTTTCCCGGACATGCCGTTTACTTTTGTCTTTGTAGGTGCTATACTGATTAACGTTGCTGGAATGACAGCAGCATAACCTTAGCTTGGTTGCTTGTTCTCACCGACGGTGACGAGGCTACTGGCGATTATAATGAAGGAGGTGAACAGGATGGCATTGACTCAAGAACGTAAACACCAATTGATCGACGAGCACAAAACTCACGAATCCGATACTGGATCCCCTGAGGTGCAAGTTGCTATCCTTACGGAGAACATCGTTAATTTGACTGACCACTTGCGCACGCACAAGAAGGATCATCATTCCCGTCGCGGACTGCTGAAGATGGTTGGACAACGTCGTAAACTGCTGGCGTATTTGAAGAACAAAGACATCAGACGTTACAGCGCCCTGATCGAAAAACTGGGATTGCGTCGTTAATTTTCCATAAGTAGAGCCCTAAAGCAGCCTGGTTGTATACCGTATGTCCTTCTTACGAGCGACAGCGGGACAGCCGGGTTGCTTTTTGAAAATTTAGGGTAAACTTTTACAGTAGATAAGTGGATATTATTCGCAAAAACGGCTAGATCACCTCATGGAGGACAAGCCGTTTTTGCTTGTAGAACATACAGAACAAATTACTATCATTCAAGGAGGGGTTTTATGGAACAACGTGTGGAAATGCAGCTGGGCGGAAGACGCCTTGTGCTGGAAACAGGCCGTCTGGCCAAACAAGCGAACGCAGCCGTTATGGTGCGTTACGGAGATACTTCAGTATTGTGTACGGTTACAGCATCCAGTGAGCCTAAAGATCTGGATTTCTTCCCGCTTACGGTGAACTATGAAGAAAGATTGTACGCGGTGGGTAAAATCCCGGGCGGATTCATCAAGCGTGAAGGACGTCCAAGTGAAAAGGCGATCCTGTCGAGCCGTCTGACCGACCGTCCGATTCGACCATTGTTCCCGGAAGGATTCCGCAATGACGTACAAGTATTGAACCTGGTTATGAGCGTGGATCAGGACTGTGCGCCTGATATTGCAGCTATGATCGGTACTTCTGCTGCTCTGAGTATTTCCGATGTGCCTTTCAACGGTCCAATCGGGGGCGTAGCTGTAGGCCGTATTAATGGTGAATTCATCATCAACCCTGATGTAGCCCAGCAGGCAATCAGCGATATCTATGTCGTTGTAGCCGGTACTAAGGACGCTATCATGATGGTGGAAGCTGAAGCCAATGAAGTCACTGAAGATGTAATGCTTGAAGCGATCATGTTCGGACATGATGAAGTCCGCAAGATCGTAGCTGTAATCGAGCAGCTCGTAGCCGTTGCCGGCAAAGAAAAGATGGCTGTGAAGCTGCATGCGGTTAACGCTGATGTGAACGCACAGGTTCGTGCCTATGCGGAGAGCCGTCTGGTTGACGCCGTGAAGATTGCCGAGAAGCATGCCCGTCAGGATGCTATCGATCTGGTTAATAATGAAACGGTGGAGTATTTCGCAGAGAAATACATAGAGTCACCAGAGCTTCTTAAAGATGTTAAGGAAGTGCTGCATGATATCGTGAAGGACGAAGTAAGACGTCTGATCACGCATGATAAGGTACGTCCAGATGGCCGTAAGCTGGATGAGATTCGTCCGATTGAATGCGATACAGCGCTGCTGCCGCGTACACACGGTTCTGGTCTGTTCACACGCGGACAAACACAGATCCTTAGCGTTTGTACACTGGGTGCGCTGGGGGATGTACAGATTCTTGACGGAATCGATCCGGCTGAAACCAAACGCTTTATGCATCATTACAACTTCCCTCCGTTCAGCGTAGGGGAAGCCCGGCCGCTGAGAGCACCGGGACGCCGCGAAATCGGCCACGGTGCACTGGGTGAACGCGCATTGTCCAAAGTGATTCCGAGTGAAACTGAATTCCCGTACACCATCCGTCTCGTATCGGAAGCCATTGAATCCAATGGTTCGACTTCCCAGGCGAGTATCTGTGCCAGTATCCTGGCGATGATGGATGCAGGGGTGCCCATCAAGGCGCCGGTAGCCGGTGTCGCAATGGGTCTGATCAAAGACGGAGAACATGTCTCCATCCTGACAGATATTCAGGGTATGGAAGATCACCTCGGCGATATGGACTTTAAGGTAGCGGGAACAGCAGAAGGCGTAACGGCGATTCAGATGGATATCAAAATCGACGGCATCGACCGTAAAATTCTGCAGGATGCGCTCCAGCAGGCCAAAGAAGGACGTATGTTCATCTTAGGTAAAATGAATGAAGCAATCTCTGCGCCAAGAACAAGCCTGTCCAAATATGCTCCAAAAATCATTATCATCAACATCAATCCGGACAAAATCCGCGATGTTATCGGTGCTGGCGGTAAGATCATTAACAAAATCATTGAAGAAACCGGCGTAAAGATCGACATCGAACAAGATGGCCGTGTCTTCATTGGGTCCTCCAACGAAGAGATGATTCAGAAGGCCCGCGGCATTATCGAAGGCATTGTGCGTGAAGTACAGGTCGGCGAGATCTATGTCGGTACTGTTAGACGTATTGAGAAGTTCGGCGCATTCGTTGAACTGATTCCTGGTAAAGACGGCCTCGTGCATATTTCCCAGCTGTCTACAGAACGTGTAGCTAAAGTGGAAGATGTTGTTGCCATCGGCGATACCATTACCGTAAAGGTAACCGAAATCGACCAGCAGGGCCGCGTCAATCTGTCGCGCAAAGCTGTGCTGACTTCGGAAAGCGGAGCGAAGGCGTAAGGATAACCTCGCCTGCGGTTTTCCGGAAATCTAATTAAATGAATGAAGAAGAGACAGAAGCAGTACCGTTCTGGCTCTTTTTTTCTAGCAATGAACCGACAGTACTCAGGTGCGGATAGTATATGGCAGTGGGCTGCACTCTTTGCGTTATGCATATTCGGCCCTTTTCATACATAGGCTGGGACAAAGCGTCCCTGCACTTCTACCCTTGTGCCGGGATGGATCAGACCGTTTCTGCCGGGGAGGAAAGACGTCATGAAGACGGACAAAGCAGCGCTTGTGCTGGCCTGCATTGCAGTAGTAATCGGGATTGGCAGCACGAATGGGCCGGTCAAAGAGATGATCGCCGGGCTTAAGCCGCAGGCCGATACGGCCGTGATGAGCTATGCGCCAAAGCAAACCAACGATGAATTGCGCGCCCAGATTGCCGGCAAGGCAGCGGAGCTGAATGCGCAGCCTGTCGATGCTGTCGTTGACCGGGTATGGAAAGCCATACCGGGGTACAATGGACTTGAAGTGGATGTGGAGGCAACCTACCGGAACGCGCTTTTGCGGGGCCCGGCGGACAGCCTCAAACTGGTGTACCGCCAGACAGAGCCGAAGGTATCGCTGAGTGATCTGGGGGCGCAGCCGATCTACCGGGGCAATCCGGCCAAGCCGATGGTGTCGCTGATGATTAATGTGGCGTGGGGGAACGAGTATATTGTGCCGATGCTGGATATTCTGGACGAGGAGAAGGTCAAGGTGACCTTTTTTCTGGATGGAAGCTGGCTTAGTCATAACAAGGAGCTTGCCGCCGAAATGCTGAAGCGGGGACATGAAGTAGAGAACCATGCCTACACACATCCCAACATGAGTACACTCAGCCGCGCGCGTGCAACGGCCGAGATTGAGAAGACACAGAAGCTGCTGAAGAATACCCTGGGGGTAACCAACCAATGGTTTGCTCCGCCTTCAGGAGATTTTAATCAGCAGACGGTGGAGATTGCAGCCTCACTGGGACTAAAAACGGTATTATGGACGCTGGATACAGTCGATTGGCGCCATCCTTCTCCGGATTCGGTTATTGCCAAGATCAGCAGCAAAGCGGAGCCCGGAACCCTGGTACTGATGCATCCTACAGACTCCTCTTCCCAGGCGCTGAGGGGAATGATCCGTGGGATTAGAGCCAAGGGCTTGCAGCTGGGAACCGTCAGTCAGACACTCTCAACAGAGCGTATTACACCTCCGGAAGTTGAGTGAACAGACTATTTCTGATAGGATAAGAGGCGCGAATAATAAATACAGACAGATACAGGGGCTGTGCCAGGAGGATTTTACATTGGACAAAATATTATTATCGAACGGACTTCGGGTGGTTACCGAGAAGATCCCTACCGGAAGATCCGTATCCTTCGGAATCTGGGTCAAGACGGGCTCACGCAATGAGAACCCGCTGAACAACGGGATTTCTCATTTCATCGAGCATATGCTCTTCAAGGGAACTGACCGGTACAGCGCGAAGGAGATCGCCGAACAGTTTGATGCGATTGGCGGTAATGTCAACGCGTTTACCTCGAAGGAATATACATGCTATTATGCCAAAGTGCTGGATGAGCATCTGCCGATTGCTGTGGATGTGCTGGCGGATATGTTTTTCCGTTCACGGATGGATGCCGAGGAGCTGGCTAAAGAGAAGAATGTCATTCTGGAGGAAATCTCCATGTGCGAGGATACGCCGGATGATCTGGTCCATGAGCTGATGTGTGCAGCTGCATACGGCGAACACCCGCTGGCTTACACGATACTCGGACTCAAGGAACGTCTGCTGGAAATGACGCCGGATGACCTGCGTGCATACATGAAAGAGCAGTATACGATCGAGAATACGGTAATCAGCGTAGCCGGAAATATTAATGACGGGCTGATTGAACTGCTGGAGCAGCATTTTGGCTCGTTCGCGAACCACGGTGAATCGCCTTCGCTGACTGAACCGGATTATCAGGGGGAGCTGGTCTTCCACAAGAAGAAAACAGAGCAGAATCACATCTGCATTTCCTTGCCCGGTGTGAAGAGCGGCGGCCCGCTGCAGTATCCTATGGCTCTGCTGAACAATGCCTTTGGCGGCGGAATGAGCTCGCGGCTGTTCCAGGAAATCCGTGAGAAGCGCGGTCTGGCGTACTCAGTATTTTCGTATCATAGTGCCCAGGCCGACAGTGGCTTGTTCACCGTATATGCCGGCACAGCGCCGAAGCAGACCAAAGAGGTTACCGAGCTGATCAAAGAAATGCTGCACGATCTTGCTGTGAACGGCCTGAGTGAGGATGAACTCCGCAAAGGCAAGGAGCAGCTGAAAGGCAGTCTGATCCTGAGTCTGGAAAGCACCAGCAGCCGGATGAACCGGATGGGCAAAAATGAGCTGATGCTCGGCAGGCAGGATACCCTCGATGAGATGATTGCCAAAATAGGGGCCGTGACCATGGAGGATATCAATGCGCTGCTGGATTTTATGTTCGCACAGCCGTTGTCTCTGGCTATGGTAGGCTCAACAGATAAAGCGATAGCCAATGTTAGGAGAGATGATCTTGTCTTATTACGTTCAAATTAACAAGCTTCCCGGGAATGAGGATGTGCTGCTGCCCTGCAAAATGTCCGAACAGGCCTCTGGGTATGACCTGTATGCCGCTGTAGCAGAGGCTGTGGTGCTTGCTCCGGGCGAGCGCACATTAATCCCCACAGGAATCTCACTCGCCATGCCGGACGGGCTGGAGGCGCAGATCCGTCCGCGCAGCGGCCTGGCCCTTAAGCACGGTATCACCTGCCTGAATACCCCGGGTACCATCGATGCGGATTACCGTGGTGAGATTAAGGTGCTGCTGATCAACCTGGGTCAGGAGCCGTTTGCGATTGCCCGCAATGAGCGGATTGCCCAAATGGTGTTCCAGGCTGTGCCATCTGTAACGCTGGTGGAAGTCGGTGAGCTCTCTGAAACGGAGCGCGGCGTCGGAGGCTTTGGACATACGGGTAAATAAGCAGCAAATTCGTATAGGATCTTATAGAAATTAGACTAAAGCTTGCGGAAACCGCACCTTCATGGTGCGTAACCGCAAGCTTTTTTATGTTTGGCATATGCGTAAATACGTTAGCCTTCTATTTGGCTGTGCCCTTAGCCTGTTTATGCCCGACTACCTCATAGAGCTTCTCCATCTGGGCATCCCGGCGGTCGATAATATCCTGAGCCGTTGTATAGACTTCGATATCAGGCATAACTGCATTGGCCGGATCACGGCTGGGATCGGGGCGGGTGAATTTACTTTTATAGCTGATTGTAGAATGAATAACACTTATTATCAGTGATTTATCTCAGCTTCACCGGAATTCATCTCCGCTCTTCACCCATCCGCACCACACGGCATAAGATGCTCTATAGTCGAATGTGTATGTTGAAAGGAGCGTCATCCCTATGCTTACTGGCATCAGGATCGTGTTCCTGGGCGGGGACGCGAGACAAATTGAAGTGATTCGGAAATGTGTGGAAATGGATGGGACGGTAAGCGCTGCCGGGTTCGACAAGTGGGATGCCCCAAGCCCGGGGGTAAACCTGGAACAAATGTCGGCAGAATTACTCAGCAGCGCAGATGTGCTGGTGCTGCCGGCTGTCGGCTGCGATGATGAGGGTTATATTAATGCGGTATTTGCTTCAGAACGCCTGCAACTGCTGGAAGAGCATATAGCTGCGCTGCCGTCCCGGGCTATCGTGTATACCGGCATGGCCAAAAGCTATTTGCGCGGCCTGTGTGTCAGACATTCACTCAAGCTGGTGGAGCTGCTGAACCGGGATGATGTGGCCATTTACAATTCTATCCCGACTGCTGAGGGTGCACTGGTTATGGCTATACAGAATACCGATTTCACCATCCATGGTTCTACCTCAATGGTACTCGGAATGGGCAGGACGGGATTCACCATGGCCAGGGCACTGCAAGGCATGGGTGCAACTGTAAAAGTAGGCGTAAGGAAACAGGAGCATTATGCAAGGGCAGAGGAAATGGGCTGGAAGCCGTTTATGACCGGAGATCTGCTGCTTCACGTACCGGAAGCGGATCTGATCTTCAATACCATTCCAAGCATGATTATTAACGCACAGGTTCTATCGCGTCTTCAGCTGCACTGCGTGATCATCGATCTGGCTTCCGCACCGGGCGGGTGTGATTTCCGCTATGCCGAGAAGCGCGGGATCAAGGCGATGCTGGCACCGGGACTTCCCGGTATTGTGGCCCCCAAGAGCGCCGGAATCATTATGGCTAATGCGCTGGTACAGTCGTTATCAGGCGAGACTTCAATCAGGGGGGACGAATAAATGGATTGGCATGGTAAAACAGTTGGTTATGCAATTACCGGCTCTCACTGCACCTTTGCTGAGGTAATGCCGCAGATTCAGCGGTTTATGGATGGCGGCGCCAACGTGGTGCCGATTGTATCGGCATCTGTGCTGAACACGGATACGCGCTTTGGCACATCGGAAAATTGGTTAAAACAGTTGAAAGATATAACGGGGAATGATATCATTTCTACAATTGTTGAAGCGGAACCGCTGGGTCCTTCGAAGCTGCTGGATGTACTTACGATTGCTCCCTGCACAGGGAACACAACAAGCAAACTGGCGAATGCCATGACGGATAGTCCGGTGCTGATGGCTGCCAAATCGCAGATGCGCAATGGGCGTCCGCTGGTGCTGGCGATCTCCACCAACGATGGCCTGGGCCTGAATGCGGCGAATATTGCTAAGCTGCTGGTAACTAAAAATATTTATTTTGTGCCATTCGGCCAGGATAATCCGGTTGCTAAGCCTAACTCACTTGTGGCCCGGATGGACCTTATTCCTGAGGCTTGTTATGCAGCCCTGCAAGGCAGCCAGCTGCAGCCTATGATTATCGAACGGTTTCATTCAGCATAGCATTACGGCTCTTCACAGCAGCCAAGCACATATGTAACCTAACTGCCGTCCTCATTCTGAGGGCGGTTCAACAATTTATTCAGCAGGGTAAGGTTGGAGCATTTTTCAGGGTGGAGGAAAGGGGCATTTTCCTTATGCTTACTGGCATCAGGATCGTATTCCTGGGCGGGGACGCAAGACAACTCGAAGTGATCCGCAGATGCGTAGAGATGAATGCGGCAGTAAGTGCCGCGGGGTTCGACCAGTGGAAGACTCCGGTTCCGGGGGTGTCTCTGGAACTGATGTCCGCAGAACTGCTTGGCACAGCTGATGTGCTAGTGCTGCCCGTGGCAGGATGCGATGAGGAAGGGAAGCTTAACGCGATGTATTCCTCCGGTCCGCTGCAACTGCTGGACGAACATATCGCGGCGCTGCGGGCAGATTGTATAGTATATACTGGTATAGCCAAAGATTATTTGCGTGCCTTGTGTACCAGGCATTCACTGAAGCTCGTGGAGCTGCTGGACAGGGATGATGTGGCGATATACAATTCCATTCCTACAGCGGAAGGCGCGCTGGTTATAGCCATTCAGAACACCGATTTCACCATACATGGCTCCAATTCAATGGTGCTGGGCATGGGAAGAACCGGCTTCACGATGGCCTGGACCCTGCAAGGCCTTGGAGCCAGGGTGTCTGTGGGGGTCAGGAAGCAGGAGCATTACGCCCGTGCGGAAGAAATGGGGTGGAAGCCTTTTATGACCGGAGCCCTGCAGCTTCATGTGGATGATGTTGACCTTATCTTCAATACCGTTCCCGGCATGTTGCTTACGGCAGAGGTTCTTTCGCGTGTGCCCCGGCAGTGTGTAATTATCGATCTGGCTTCGGCTCCGGGCGGCTGTGATTTCCGTTACGCGGAGAAGCGGGGGATCAAGGCGATTCTCGCCCCGGGCCTTCCCGGGATTGTCGCCCCGGCAAGCGCAGGGAGGATTATGGCTGGTGCATTGCTGCAGTCGATTTCGGACGAGGTTTCGCACACGCCGGGGGAAGAATGAACTGTCAGAGATTTGATTAACACATGATTCAGTATTTCAAGGTATGCACCCAGCGCAGCAAGAGCTGTTTTCTATGAAAGTAACAGCTATTCTGCGTATTTATCAGCGCTTGCTTAGAGAAGTAATTGGAGGAATTATAAATGGGTATTTTGGTGCAAAAATTCGGCGGAACCTCGCTCTCCACACCGGTGGCCAGAGAACATGTAATCCGTCATGTCAAACGGGAGCTGGCCAGCGGGTTCAGCCTGGTGGTTGTAGTCTCGGCAATGGGCCGCAAAGGTGAGCCTTATGCTACAGATACACTGCTGGATCTGGCGGCTCAAAGCGGGAACTCGCTGCCCGACCGCGAGCGTGATCTGCTGATGTGCTGCGGGGAGATTATCTCGGCGGCCAATCTGTGCGGACTGCTGGAGCAGGAAGGGATCCGTTCTACCGTGCTTACGGGGGCGCAGGCGGGATTTGTAACAGACAGCAGCTACGGCAATGCAAGAATTCTGGATGTGCGGACAGAACGCATTCTACGCGAACTGCGTGAGCATAAAGTAGTAATAGTAACAGGGTTCCAGGGCCAAACTGAGGCTGGCGACTTCACAACCCTTGGCCGCGGAGGAAGCGATACTTCGGCTACAGCGCTCGGAGCCGCACTGCGTGCGGACATGGTCGATATATATACCGATGTCGACGGCATTCTGACCGCTGATCCGCGGATTGTCGAAGATGCCAAGCAGCTTACTTATGTCAGTTATACGGAAATCTGCAATATGGCCTATCAGGGAGCCAAGGTAATTCATCCCCGGGCTGTGGAAATCGCCATGCAGGCTCAGATTCCGGTACGTGTACGGTCAACGTTCTCCGAAGCGGAAGGGACGCTTGTTACCCATCCTGAAGGCTTTAGCGATGTTTCGCACGGAGTCGTTGACCGTTTTGTCACGGGCGTTGCGTACGTCAGCAACATTACACAGATCTCCGTAGAATGTCCGGACGGCAACGGAACCGGTGTACAGCTGCAGATTTTCAAAAGCATGGCGGATAATGGAATCAGCGTAGACTTCATCAATGTGACTCCATCCGAGGCTCTGTACACTGTATTCGATGACAAATCGGAGAAGGCAATCTCTGTGCTACAGGAGCTGGGGCTGCGACCTAGGAGCTTGTCTGGCTGTGCGAAGGTATCCGTTATCGGCGGAGGCATCAACGGGGTGCCGGGAATCATGGCCCGTATTGTTGAAGCGCTCAGCTCGCAAAATATTCAGATTCTGCAATCCGCAGACTCCAATACAACCATTTGGGTTCTGGTGAAGAAGGAAGATATGGTGCAGTCGGTTCGCGCCCTGCATGCCAAGTTTGAATTGCACCGCTGACAAGGAGGAATTCAAAGTGGATTTCGGAAGACTAATAACCGCAATGGTAACCCCGTTTGACGGGGACGGAGAAATCAACTGGGAAGCAACTTCAAGGCTTGTCGATTACTTGATAGAAGAACAGAAATCCGCTGCGCTGGTAGTCTGCGGAACAACGGGTGAATCGCCTACCTTAACCGATGATGAGAAGCTGAAGCTCTTTTCTTTTGTCAAAAAGCAGGCAGGCGGACGCTGCAAAATCATCGCCGGAACCGGCAGCAACAGCACTAGACATTCCATCGAGCTCACGAAGGAAGCCGAGAAACTCGGCGTGGACGGTGTGCTTCTGGTCGTCCCTTATTACAACAAACCTAATCAGGAAGGGCTCTACCGGCATTTCTCGTCCATTGCCGCTGAGACTTCGCTGCCTTGCATTTTATACAATGTACCAAGCCGCACTACGGTGAGCCTTAGCGTCGCAACGACATTGCGTCTGGCCGCACTTCCGAACATTGTCGCTACGAAGGAATGCGTCTCGGTGGATCAGATCACCCTGATTGCCTCGGCCTGCCCGGATGATTTCCATGTCTACTCGGGGGATGATTCTGCGGGTCTGGCCACGCTTGCTGTGGGTGGCCATGGCATTATCAGCGTAGCCAGCCACATTGTCGGGGCGCAGATGCTGGAGATGATCGAAGCTTTCACTTCCGGGAACGTCCAGCGTGCCGGTGAGCTCCACCGGACGCTGTTTCCTGTGTTCAAAGGGTTGTTCGAATGCCCGCAGCCGCTGCCGAATCCTTCGGCGGTGAAATATGCGCTGGGTCTGCGCGGGATCGACGTAGGTTCCGTCCGTCTGCCGCTGGTTTCTCCGACGGAAGAGGAAGCGGCTTTCATTGCAGCTTTACTGAAATAGGCATTGCCGCTATATTTCAAGCAGATTTATACCTTTAACCGGCCGCTCTAGAGAGCGCCCGGTTTTTTAGTTTGTCAGATCGGGATAAAGACTATGTAAAAAAACGCAAGCCATAACCACTTTTTTGCTTGTCTTTTCCTCAAATAATGGCTGTTTGTTAAGGAAAGAATAGGACTGGGATCAGGATGACTTGTCTTTTGCCAAAAAAATCATGTATAATGTCCTTAAGTGATTCGGTGCGGTTAAAATAAAATATGCGGTAATCTTCCGTCAATGTGATTTTACATTGTGAGACAGGATAGGTCCTTGGATAAGTCTGTGCTAAAACTGCCGGATTTTCGCGCGAGGGGCGCGGTGGTGAAATTTTGACGGCGTTTGCCCGCTTCAAGACGATATTACTGCCCGGTTCGGGAGTTTCGCCTTGCGCAATTATACAGACTTATCGGAATTTCATTGTCGAATAAGGAAAGTTAACAGCAATTTGAAGAAAGTCTACAGCGCCGCTGAAATAATTGAAGCTCATTGTTTACAAATAAAAGTATGACGTCCAACATCATAGGAGGGTTAGATTCATTTGTCGAAAAAAAACAACAACGATAAATTGTCGATATTCGCATTAGGCGGAGTCGGCGAGATCGGAAAAAACATGTACGTTATTCAGTACGGCAATGACATTGTAGTCGTGGATGCCGGCCTGAAATTCCCGGAAGAAGATATGCTCGGTATTGATATTGTAATACCTGACATCTCGTACCTGACTGAGAACCGTGACAAAGTAAGAGGGATTGTGCTTACCCACGGACATGAGGATCACATTGGCGGATTGTCTTATGTGCTCAAGAACCTGAATGTTCCAGTCTATGGAACAAGACTTACACTTGGCCTTGTGGATAACAAGCTCAAGGAAGCGAACCTGTTGGGTGAAACCAAACGGATTCTGATCAACGAAGATTCGGAAATTGAACTGGGCACCTCGCTTAAGGTAACATTCTTCAGAACTAACCACAGTATTCCTGATTCCGTGGGTGTATGCATCGAGACTCCGGAAGGCAACGTTGTCCACACAGGTGACTTCAAATTCGACCACACGCCAGTTAACGGTCAATTTGCGAATCTGCACCGGATGGCCGAAATCGGATCGAAGGGTGTGCTTGCACTGCTGTCGGACAGTACCAATGCCGAGAAGCCGGGCTTTACACCTTCGGAGAAGAATGTCGGTATTGTTCTGGAAGATATTTTCCGTAAAGCTGAACAGCGTGTAGTTGTAGCAACCTTTGCTTCCAACGTGCACCGTATCCAGCAGGTGGTGAATGCAGCAGAATCGACAGGCCGCAAGATTACTGTCATCGGACGCAGTATGGTTAACGTAGTTTCCATTGCTTCCGAGCTCGGTTATCTGTACATTCCTGACGGTATGCTGATTGAACCGGAAGAAATGAACAGAATGGCCGGCAACCGTGTAGTTGTGCTTTGTACAGGCAGCCAGGGCGAACCTATGTCCGCGTTAACGCGTATGGCACGCTCCAGTCACCGCAAGGTTGACATTATGCCGGGCGATACCGTTATTATTGCAGCTACACCGGTACCGGGTAATGAGAAGTATGTAGGCCGTACCATTGATGAACTGTTCCGTCTTGGCGCCAATGTAATTTACAGCGGCTCCAACTCCGGTGTTCACGTATCCGGTCACGGCAGCCAGGAAGAGCTGAAGCTGATGCTCAACCTGATGAAGCCGAAATTCTTCATTCCAATTCACGGTGAGTTCCGGATGCAGCGCAGACATGCAATTCTTGCAGAGTCCGTCGGTGTAGAACCAAGTAATATCTTCATCACGGAGCTTGGCGAAGTGATTGAAATTTCCGGAGGTGCAGCACGCAGAGCCGGTAAGGTTACTGCAGGCAACGTGCTCATTGACGGACTTGGTGTCGGCGATGTCGGCAATATCGTACTGCGTGACCGTAAGCTCTTGTCCCAGGACGGAATTCTGGTTGTAGTGGTAACACTCAGCAAGCAGAATGGAGCTATTGTCTCCGGACCGGACATCATTTCCCGCGGATTTGTCTACGTGCGGGAGTCTGAAGGTCTCCTGGACGAAGCTAACCGGATTGTATCCGGTACGCTGCAGCGCCTGATGAGCGAGAAGGTCAATGAGTGGGCTTCTCTGAAGACCAGTGTCAAAGATTCGCTCGGCCGTTTCCTTTACGAGCAGACACGCCGCAGACCGATGATCCTGCCGATCATCATGGAAGTATAATTCAAAGCGTTATTTAAGAATATATGCAGGGCAATAGCCCCTTCTCCCCGGAAATATTGGACGGTTTCCTGGGGAGGAGGGGCTTTTTGTGCAGCTATAAGATTTTTTTCGACAGCGGACACAACATTTAAGGAGCTCAATCGTTATACTGCCAAGGGGGTGCGAAAGTGGGGGCTGGAAACAGAGAGCAGCTGCTCCAATCCAAAATGGCGGAAATACGCAGATATTTAATCCGGCTTGGCGCCGGCAATGCGGATGCTGAAGATATTGTGCAGGATACAGTCTACAAAGCCTTGCTGTATATTGACGGAATTGAGGAGCATAAGTTCAGTGCCTGGCTCTACAAGGTAGCGATTAACAGCTATTATGATCTATGCCGGAGGCAGACACGGTTCCGGTATTCTGATGAAATGGAGGATTATGAAGCGCCGGAGAGCGAACTTCCGGAGTCCATGCTGCTGCAGCAGGAGCAAAAAATACTTATTGAGAAGATCCTTGGCCGAATGAATCCGGCGAACCGCCAGCTAATTCTGCTGAAGTATGAAATGGATTTCTCCTATAAACAAATTGCTGCGCTTCTGGGAGTCACAGAAGGGATAGTAAAGGCTTCTCTATATCGTGCCAGACAGCAGTTTCAACATATTTATGGAGGTAAGGCTAAATGACAGCCCCATGGGAAGGACAAGAGGATCAGAATCTGGCCCTGACACTAAAAAAAGCTAAACGTAAAAGCTTAATCCGCAGTATTGTTATTTCACTGCTCGTTACCCTTCTAACATTGACCGCGATATTCTTCGGTGCGGCACAGCTGGTGGCCCACCGCTCCGCTGAGACAAAGATGAGTGAATGGAAATATCTGATGATCAGCAGTCCCAATGAATATACGTCCAGCTATAGAGACAACCGCGGATTCTTGTCAGGAGTGCTGGAAATGAACACATACAAGATCATTGAAGGCGTACCTGTTCCGTGGAATGAGAAATGGTTCAATTATAACGAGTGGTGGTTTCCGTTTGCTACCGGAGCTTACGGGGGAACATCGAATCTGGAGGAAATCCGGCCGCCGGGGAGCACAGACAGCAATGCATACAGAAGGCAGTATAACCCGCACAATGGGCAAAAGGAGATGGCCTATTACATCCCGGGCGTGGAATACGACAGTTCAATCCTCAATGACCTTAACCTGCTTACCGCGATGGAACCGGATGAATTGGCAGAGATGGCGCTGTCTTTTGATCAACCCTATTCCTTCGAGGAGGTAAACAGAATGCTTCCCAAAGAGGCCAGACCTGTATGGTATTGGGTGGATACGTATGACGATAGCTCCGGATTCTATCTGAAACCCCACGAGAGTAGGGATGGCGTAATGATAAGCCCGCAGCCTGTGTCATCTTCCTCGAGCATCTATGGATTCGGCACCGGACCCAATGACAATGGCGGTGAGGTGTCGCCGGAGGATTTTCTCGGATTGCTTCAATCCGGGTTGGAGCACAAAGACAATTATTATAGCGAATACAGCCGGATCAGCCGGTACCTAAAAAAGGATAAGGCTGAGCCTGACGCCGCAGATGTCCGGATTCTGGGAGTTGTTGTCACCGGCTCTGCCGCAGGTCTGAAAAGCTTGAATGGACAAACCTATATCCGGGGGGCTGTGCTTGGTGCCGTAGCAGATCCCTATTAACTTGAACAAACACAGACTGATATTTTATAACCGGATTTGCATAAGGGAGTCCCCCGGAATGTCATACTACCAGGAGATAGTATGGCTGCAGCGGATGGGTGCTGTAAGCAGAAAGGGAGAGCTGCGCACAATGGACTTCACAGAAGCAAGCATGAACAGCGGCAAGAACGAAGAGATTATGCCTGGAGAGATCAAACCCGGGGTCAGTGAACCTGTGCTGCCCGGACCGGTGGGGGTTCTGAAGGAGCTGGGGCAAACGGCGGTGCCTACAGGGGAGCCGGATATTTTCTGCATGACGATTATTGGCCAGATCGAAGGACATTTCGTATTGCCGCCGCATAATAAAACTACGAAATATGAACACATCATTCCCCAACTGGTTGCCGCCGAGCAGAATAAGAATATTAAAGGGCTGCTGATTATCCTGAACACCGTCGGAGGGGATGTGGAGGCCGGGCTGGCTATTGCCGAGATGATTGCCTCCTTATCCAAGCCAACTGTGACTGTGGTAATCGGCGGCGGCCATAGCATTGGCGTCCCGATCGCGGTATCCTCCAGCTACTCCATCATTGCTGAGAGTGCAACGATGACGATCCATCCAATCCGGATGAACGGTCTTGTGATCGGAGTGCCGCAAACCTTTGAATATATGGAACGGATGCAGGAACGGATGGTTAAATTTGTAACTTCGCATTCTCGCATCACTGAGTCGCAATTTAAAGATCTGATGTTCAAAACCGGAGAGCTGAACCGTGACATCGGTACCGCTGTCGGCGGACAGGATGCCGTGAAATATGGTCTTATGGATGAGGTGGGCGGTATAGGAGCCGCTCTGGCCCATTTGAACCAAATGATTGCGGGAAACGTTTCGCTTTCGCCTGATCATCTGCCGCCGGGAGGGCTGCCGCAATGACCTTTTATACGATTCTGCCGATGGAGCAGGTGTTTGAGGGGGCTTTTCATTATGCGCTGCCGGTGCAGGAGGTCAGCTATCAGGGGATGCTGATGCAGGTCGAACCGCTTGAAGGCGGTCAGGCGCGGATTGTCAGGCTGCTTCAGTGTCCGCTCCACAGGTATCTGGACGCAGCTCTGTCCCCCGGATCGGTCATTCAATTAGACAAATAAATGCGAACATACTGCCTATAGATGCATTTTCTGACAAAAGAGAACATAGGTACGCCACGCCATTATATGGTATAATATTGTGGGGGTGGCTGGCGTGGCTAAAAAAAGAAAAAAGAAAAAGAAAAAAGCGCTGCTGGGCAGCGTTTTAAAATATGAAATCTATGGAATTCTGCTAATTACCATCTCCGTCATTGCTTTGTCAGGTGAAGCGGCTGTAGGGCGCTCTCTTTCAAGTATGGCGGGATACTTACTCGGCAGATTCTATTTTGTGCTGCCGCTGGCCGGCATTTTCTATGGACTGATGGTCATGATTCACCGTAAATGGCCGTCAACCTGGAACAGCCGGTATACCGGCGGGCTGTTGCTGCTGCTGTCCATGTGCCTAATGAGTACGATTTCGGCTATGCAGCAGAAGCTGGGACCGATCGGGATGCTGCATCCGGGCAATGTGCTGGCCCAAATACATAATGACCTTTCAGGTTCACTGTCTCCGGGTGCTGGTGAGAGCAGTGTGTACATGCTCGGCAAGGACATCAGCGGAGGGTACATCGGAGCGCTGGAGTATGCAGCTCTCCTGTGGCTGTTTGGCAATCTGGGTGCGAAGCTGCTTATGATAGTTCTGCTGGCGATCAGCTTCATGCTGATTACCAATCTGTCGTATGTGGAGCTGTTTACGCTGCTCCGGGTAAGAGCGGTTAAGCTGGTGGAAGGAATTAAGCTCAGATCAGCCAACCGCCCTGCAGCGGTTCCGGTAGTGCCCAGGGCTGCAAGAAACAGCACACCTGCTGCACCACAGCCGGCAGATGATGATGACTACTACGAGGACGATGAAGAAGAGAATAATAATCAGCTGCCTAGACGTGCACAGCCGAACCTGCTGGGAAGAGTGGCCGGCTGGTTCAGCGGCTCTGCCCGTAATCAGCAGCAACCCGGGACGGAAGAATATGATGACGGGGAAATGCCGGATGTAATCCTGACAGAACCGCGGAACGGTCCGATAATATCAGGGCTTGCGGCAGGCAGGGGAATGCCGCCGGAGGATTTCTGCGAGGATGAATTCCCCGAAGAAGATCTGGAGCCGGTTACGCCTATCATCCGCGACTTCTTCGAGCACATCCGCTCGGAAGGTCTGAACGCGGAGGACCGGGAGGAGTGGAGCGAGTTCTCGCCGGCTGCACGCGGCGGTGCTGTTACAGGTGTGGGCGATGAAGCTCTCCCTGCTGCTGCCGGACATCCTGCAGCGGCGGATAAAGCTGCAGAGGACGGACTTCCTGTAGAACTGGAAGGGCTGCTGGGAACGGCAGAGAATGGTGAAGTGGTTCCGGCAATTCCGCCACCTCCGCCTCCCAAGCCGTACAAGCTTCCATCCTTCCGGCTTTTGGCCAAGCCTAATAACGGAGCTAAGGCTGGAGACCAGAATGACTACATGCAGACGGCCCGTAAGCTGGAAGCTACACTTGAGAGCTTCGGTGTCAGGGCGAAGGTGCTTGAGGTGGTCCGTGGACCGGCTGTTACCCGGTATGAGATTCAGCCGGATATCGGCGTCAAGGTCAGCCGGATTGTCAATCTTACCGATGATATCGCGCTGGCGCTGGCAGCCAAGGACATCCGGATGGAGGCGCCGATTCCGGGCAAGTCCGCCATCGGTATTGAAGTACCGAACTCCGAGGTCTCAATTGTAACCATGCGGGAAGTGATGGAAACGCAGATTTTTCAGGAGGCGGAGTCACGGTTGTCGATTGCGTTCGGGCGGGATATCTCCGGCCAGACGATTATAGGCAATCTGGCCAAGATGCCCCATCTGCTGGTAGCGGGGGCTACCGGTTCCGGTAAATCCGTCTGCATTAACGGCATTATCACCAGTATCCTGTATAAGGCGAAGCCTAATGAAGTGAAGTTCCTCATGGTTGACCCCAAGATGGTCGAGCTGAATGTATATAACGGCATTCCGCATCTGCTTGCACCGGTGGTTACCGATCCCAAGCGAGCCAGTCTTGCTTTGAAGAAGATAGTAGTGGAGATGGAGAAGCGCTATGAGCTGTTCTCCAAGTCAGGCACACGTAATATGGAAGGCTATAATACATTAATGAAAGATAATCCGGCTGCGATATTGCCCTACATTGTAGTAATTGTGGACGAGCTTGCCGATCTGATGATGGTGGCGGCGAATGATGTCGAGGATGCGATCTGCCGGCTTGCCCAGATGGCGCGGGCGGCGGGAATTCATCTGATCATCGCCACACAGCGTCCTTCCGTGGACGTCATTACCGGACTGATTAAGGCGAATATTCCTTCGCGGATTGCATTTGGAGTATCCTCGAATGTGGATTCACGGACCATTCTGGATATGCCGGGTGCAGAGAAACTGCTGGGACGCGGGGATATGCTGTTCCTGCCAATGGGGGCTTCCAAGCCGATCCGTGTTCAGGGGGCCTTCATGAGTGATCAGGAGGTCGAAACGATTGTGCATTATGTAAGCAGCCAGGGTGAAGCAAATTATGATGAATCCCTTGTTCCTGAAGTGGATGATACCCTATCGGAAGATCAGGATCCGCAGGATGAATTATATGAACAAGCTGTCCAGATTGTGCTTGAAGCCAAGCAAGCCTCGGTGTCGCTGCTTCAGCGGCGCATGCGGGTCGGTTACACCCGTGCTGCACGCTTAATCGATGCCATGGAGGCTAGAAGCGTGATCGGGCCTTACGAGGGCAGCAAGCCGCGTGAGGTGCTGATGTCACTCGAACAGTATCAGCATAACAGAATCAGTTCATAACCCCAAAAAGATGACCCGTAGAAGTAATACGGGTCATCTTTTTAAGTTAGGAAATTTGTGGTTAATCTACATTTACTATATGTACTGGCTGGAAGGCGGTACAGCAACGGAGGTTCTCCCGAAGTGAAAGGGTCTTGCGGATATCAATAACTTCTATTAAAGCGTGGTTCCACATTACAATGTGGTCCTTCAGATTCATGATTCTTCTCAACTCCTGCTGGTTCATAACCCAAGTATAGTTGATAATTGTTCTCAGTTGCAATGGATTTGGTCTTGCCAGTCTTACGGTAATGCATAGGATGTCTTGTCAGTCGTCATAATAACTTTAGCCATTCATGCAGAACTTACAAGAGAAAGGTAGAGCGAACCCCTATGACAAAACATAAGCAGTGGATCTTGGCCGTACTAACCCTTGGCTTGGCTGCCGCACCGTTTGCCGGCGTATTCTTTGAAGATCGCGGCGTGACTTACGCCCAATCGTATGCTGCAGCGCCAGTTATAACGGAAACTCCTGACGAAGGGGAAGAAGCATTGCCCGCATTTGGAACAACGCCGCTGAAGCTTGGATCTTCCGGGCAGGATGTGTATGAGCTCCAGGGGAGACTTAAGCATCTGGGCTATTATGCCGGTGCTATTGACAGCCAGTTCGGGGCCAAAACGAAAAATGCCGTCACCTGGTTCCAGTGGAAATTCGGCTTGAAGTCCGACGGAGTCGTTGGTGCCAAAACAAAGCTCAAACTGTACAATGCAACAACAGCCTGGAAACCTACCGCCTCCAAGACATCAACCGCCACAAAGGATACACCATCCGGCACAGCGGCAAAAAAGAATGATACAGCAAAAACGAATACAGCAGAGCTGTCTTCCGGCAATACGATGGGGCTATCCGAAAATGATCTGAAAATCATGGCTAATGCCGTATACGGTGAATCACGCGGGGAACCGTTTGAAGGACAGGTAGCCGTAGCGGCGGTCATTCTCAACCGGGTGAAATCACCAAGCTTTCCCAATACGCCTTCGGGGGTGATTTTTCAACCGGGGGCCTTCACGGCTGTTGCTGACGGGCAAATTTATCTGGAGCCTAATGAACAGGCGCGAAAAGCTGTACAACAGGCGCTGAATGGCTGGGACCCCTCCGGTGGCTGCATCTATTATTTCAATCCCAAGACGGCCACCTCCAAGTGGATCTGGAGCCGGCCGCAGGTGAAGACGATCGGTGAGCATATTTTCTGTATGTAGCTGTAGGAATGTTTTTGCACCAAGGCATTAAAGGCAGCATGACAGCGTCCGTATAAATCTTTTCTGAGAGCAACCGGTACGCTGTCTTCCGGTTGCTTCCTTACTTTGGAATGGTTTAGAATGGATAATACTTCATAAACTTGTTGTATAGCATCTACCCTCGCCGCAAAGGAGTTTTGGACTTGACAAATAATGGATTTCAACATGGCAGTGCCGCAGGCATGCGCATACACGTTCTGCCTACCAAGGCGTTCAAGACGTTCGCCATCTCACTTTATGCCGGCGTTCCGCTTGACGAAAGTACCGTCACCTCTACAGCGCTGGTTCCTTTTGTGCTCCGCCGGGGCACAGCCTCTTACCCTGAAACCACACAGTTCCGCGAACGCCTTGAAGAGCTTTATGGTGCCGGTTTCGGCTTCGATATTTATAAACGCGGCGATTATCAGATTGTGCAATTCCGGATGGACACGATCAATGACTCCTTCGTTCAGAGCAAGGAGAGCCTGCTTGGAGAATCTTTTGCTTTTCTCGGAGAAGTATTGACCCGGCCTTTGCTAGAGGATGGAAGCTTCCGCGCATCTTATGTGGCGACTGAACGCGAGACCGTCCGCAAGAAGCTGGAAGCGATTGTGAATGATAAAATCCGTTACGCGGCAGAACGCTGCATTGAGGAAATGTGCCGCCTTGAACCCTACCGTCTGCATCCGCTCGGACAAAGAGCCGATCTGGATACCATCACCCCTGAATCGCTGTACCAGTCCTATAATTCCTGGCTGAATGGAGCGACCCTTGATCTGTACGTGGTAGGTGATACTACACCGGAAGAAGTAGAGAAGCTGATCATTGCCAATTTCGGCCGTGCCCATCATTCCGAATCTGCGCCGTACACCTCAGACTTCACCCCGGTAACGGTTACGGAAGTGCGGACGGTGGAGGAGAAGCTGGATGTCAATCAAGGCAAGCTGAATATGGGTCTGCGCACCTCAATCACGTACAAGGATGACAGATACGCTTCTGCGCTCATGTACAACGGCATTCTGGGCGGATATCCGCATTCGAAGCTGTTCGTCAACGTGCGCGAGAAAGAGAGCCTGGCCTATTATGCTTCCTCACGCTACGACGGGCATAAGGGCATCGGGACGATTCAATCGGGAATCGAAACCCAGAATTACGGTAAGGCCGTTGATATTATCCGCAAGCAGCTGGATGAGCTGAAGGCCGGGAATATCAGTGATCTGGAGCTGAGCCAGACCAAAGCGATGATCCGCAACCTTTTGTCCGAAATTCAAGATTCAGCATTTGAGATGATTTCGTTTGATTTCAACCGCCAGTTATCAGGCAAAGACCGTTCTGCACAGGAACTGATGGACCAGGTTGACCACATCGGGGCGGAAGAAGTGAAGGCAGCGGCAGACACCTTCCAGCTTGATACGATTTATTTCCTGACAGGGAAGGAGGAATAGCGGTGGAAAAGCTTCATTACGAAAGGCTTCAAGAAACACTCTATCATGAGGTTATGGATAACGGTCTGCAGGTGTATGTGCTGCCGAAGCCGTCTTTTCTCAAAACCTACGCTACCTTTGCGACCAAATATGGTTCGGTAGACAATCACTTTAAGGTAGCTGGCGGAGAAGAAACCACAGTGCCTGACGGTATCGCTCACTTCCTGGAGCACAAAATGTTCGAAGAGCCGGAAGGCGATATCTTTGCCACCTTTGCTTCAAACGGCGCTTCTGCGAATGCATTCACCAGCTTTGACCAGACGGTATACCTTTTCTCAGCGACGGAGAATATTGAGCAGAATCTCAGTACCCTCGTTGATTTTGTGCAGCGTCCTTATTTCACGGATGAGAATGTGGAGAAGGAAAAAGGAATCATCGGCCAGGAGATTAACATGTATGCGGATAACCCGGACTGGCGTGTGTATTTCGGGCTCATTGAAGCGATGTATGCCAAACATCCGGTTCATATTGACATTGCCGGAACCATTGAGTCGATCGCTACCATTACCAAAGAAACGTTGTATACCTGTTACAACTCCTTCTACCATCCCAGTAACATGCTGCTGTTCATTGTCGGCGGTGTCGATCCTGAGCAGGTAATTGAACTGATCCGCAACAATCAAAAGGGTAAAAACTATGAGAAGCAGGGTGAAATCACCCGTATCTTCGAGCAGGAGCCGCATGAGGTGGCATCGAAGCATGTGGAGAGCCGCCTCGCGGTCTCCATTCCCAAAATGATGTTCGGGTTCAAGGAAAAGGTAGATGGCCTCACAGGTGAGGCGGCAGTTCGCCGTGATCTGACCACCAGACTGATGCTGGATCTGCTGCTCGGCAGCAGTACGGCGCTGTATCAGAAGCTCTATGATGAGGAGTTGATCTCGGACAGCTTCGGCCATGAATTCAACAGCTCCCCGCAGTATGCGTTCTCGGCAATCGGTGGCGATACCAAAGATCCGGGCCTGCTGCTTGACCGGATCAAAGAAGAGATTGGACATATCCAGGAGACGGGCTTCGCCGAGAAGGATTTCGAGCGTGCCCGCAAAAAGAAAATCGGCGGCTATCTGCGTATGCTGAATTCGCCGGAGAGCATTGCCCATGAGTTCACCCGCTACCAGTTCCGCGGCGGAGATCTGTTCGAAGTGCTTCCCCTTTATGAATCGATCACACTGGAGGAAGTGAATGACCGGCTGCGTAATCATGTGGACTGGGAGCAGTTGGCCGTATCGCTTGTGGTGAGTCCTTAATGGCATTACCGGGAGAGGACAGCAAAGCGATTGGAGAAATGACAGTGCTTATTACCGGAGGCAGCGGGGGAATCGGCGGAGCCATCGCCGAGCGATTTGCTTCGGTAGGCATGAACATTGTGATTCATTATTTGAATTCGCATGAAGCGGCGAATGATGTTGCCCGGCGGTGCATGGCGCTGGGGGCAAAGGTGATGACTGTGGCTGCGGACATGAAGGACCGCAGCCAGCTTGTGCGTATGGCCGAGCGGCTTGAGGCCAGCGGCATGATGCCGGATATTCTGGTCAACAATGCCGGGAAGGCGCATTATGGCATGCTTGCAGACGTAACGGAGGAAGAGTGGGACGATATTATGGCGGTGAATCTGAAGGGCACCTTTTTGTGCAGCCAGATTTTTATGCCTTATATGGTCTCCCAGCGTTACGGGCGGATTATTAATGTATCTTCCGTATGGGGGATTTCGGGCGCATCCTGTGAAGTGGCGTATTCGGCCAGCAAGGGCGGAGTAAATGCCTTTACCAAGGCGCTGGCGAAGGAGCTGGCGCCTTCCAAGGTCACAGTGAATGCTGTTGCACCGGGAGCGGTCCACACGGCCATGCTGGCCAATCTGCAGGCGGATGAGGTAAAGATGCTGGAGGATGAGATCCCTGCGGGGAGGCTTGCATCTCCTGAAGATATTTCATCGCTGGTTTATTTTCTTGCGCTGCCTGAATCGGGCTATATTACCGGCCAGATCATCAGTCCGAACGGCGGCTGGATTACTTAAGGCCAGGCAGCATGAGTTCTGGAGAAATGCTCCAGCATAAGAACTTCCGGCTTGAGACATATTATAACTGTTGCTTTTAAATCTCAATATCATTACAACTTGAGGAGGATTTAAGATGTCAACAGATTCCGTAGTGAAGAACTTTGATACCTGGAAAAGCTTTTTGGGAGACCGGGTCATTCAGGCTGAAAAAATGGGGATGAGCGACGAGACCATCACCAAGCTGGCTTTTGAAATCGGGGAATTCCTCGATAAGAAGGTCGATCCGGGCAACTATTCCAACCGGGCCATCAAAGAGCTCTGGGATGTCGGAACGGATGATGAGAAGCATACCATTGCTGGACTCATGGTCAAACTGGCAAAGAAAAACGCATAAGCACGCGGAAGAAGCTCCCCTAGCGGGAGCTTTTCTGCAATTATTACAACAGTGTCCTTGCCTTTCAATTTTTTTTTATATATCATTAACATGACCCGTGTAGCGAAAGTGACATGCAGGGAAAAGGAATCTATGAGGTGCGCAAAAGTGGAATATAAACAATGGTATATGGAGTACAAGATACATAAGAACAGACCCGGTCTCCTTGGAGATATCGCTTCAATGCTGGGAATGCTGGAAGTCAATATCCTGACGATTAACGGTGTTGAAGGCAAAACCCGCGGGATGCTGCTGGAAACAAGTGACGATGAGAAGATCATGCTGATGGGCGAGATGCTCAAAAAAGTTGATAATATAACGGTTACGGCATTGCGCACTCCACGGCTTGTGGATAGGCTTGCTGTCCGGCATGGACGATATATTGACCGCGATTCGGATGACCGCAAGACCTTCCGCTTCACCCGCGATGAGCTCGGACTGCTGGTGGATTTCCTCGGTGAATTGTTTAAGCGGGAAGGGAATCAGGTTATAGGTCTACGAGGCATGCCGCGTGTAGGGAAGACGGAATCTATTATTGCCGGCAGTGTATGTGCCATGAAGCGCTGGACCTTTGTCTCATCGACGCTGCTGCGGCAGACGGTACGGAGCCAACTGGCGGATGATGAGCTGAACCCGAATAATGTATTCATCATTGACGGAATTGTCAGCACTATACGTTCGAATGAGAAGCATTACAACCTGCTGCAGAACGTTATGAGTATGCCGAGCACCAAGGTGATTGAGCACCCGGATATTTTTGTGCGGGAATCCGAGTACACCTTTGATGATTTCGATATCATTATCGAGCTGCGCAATATGCCGAACGAAGAGATATTGTACGAGTCGTTTACGACAAGCTACAGTGATGATCTTTAATATATACAATATTTTTAGGAGGTGATGGTATGTCGGAACTGGGCCGGCATTTGAAGGAGGCGCGTCTGCAAAAAGGGATGAGTCTTGATGATGTCCAGGAAGTAACAAAGATCCGCAAAAAATATTTGGAAGCCATCGAAGCAGGTGACTATAAAGTGCTTCCGGGAAGTTTCTATGTCCGGGCCTTTATCAAAACCTATGCTGAAGCGGTCGGGGTAAACCCGGATGAACTGATGGAGGAGCACGGCAATGTGCCTGCGGCTCCGGTCGATACCACCATGGAGACAGTGATCCAGAAGCGGAGCCGCAAGCCTGAAACGGAACGGAATGCCAAGTGGCTGCCTACCTTGCTGATGTGGACCTTTCCTGTCTTAATCCTTGTGGTCATCTATCTGTATGCATCTTCAACGATGAATAAAGAAGAGGCGGACAAAACGGATTCAGGGAATTTAACTGCCGCTACGCAAGATCCGGCGAAGGTTCAACCATCAGCCACAGCGGCCGGCGGCGGTGCAGCAGCTACAGCTACTACGGATACTGGAGCAACTGCGACTGTTGCACCAACTGCTACTCCAGTGCCTTCCCCGACTCCGTCCACGCAGTCCATAACGGTTACAGAGGACCGCAAGTCGGGCAAAACGACAATCTATAAGGTTACGGCACCTGCGGGAAGCTCGGTTCAGGTAGAGATTGCCGCAACGGGAGTCAGCTGGCTTGAAGTCTACCAGGGCGAGAACTCCAAGGGGGAGAAGCTAAGCTTCGGGAACACTAAGGCTGGCGATAATATGAGCTTTACGCTCGGAAGTGCAGGAATGTACATCAAATCCGGATATTCCCCGGCTACTACAATTTCAGTGAACGGACAAGTTATTACCGATGGCAAAACATCGTCCCGGCTGCTTCTGGAGCTGGATGACGGAACTTCTGCCTCCGGCACTGATGGTGCAGCTGCTGACGGTGAGAGTACCACTACCGAATAGCAAATCCAATGTATAGGTTTCGGCGGATTGGAGAACCTAGGAATGATTTACAGTTCATACTCCAAAGTGAGGTGTATTCTCTCATGACCGTCAGCTGGATCGTAACAGGGCTTGGCATTATTGTCAGTCTCCTCGGATATTATCTGACACCGAGTGCCTGGGGCTATGGTATTCTGGGCTTCGGACTGGCACATATTGTGCTCGGGATTCTGGATATGTTCCGGGCTCCTGCACGTAGCAGATAATGCCTGGATTGAGCGTCTCCCGGAGTTTGCTTCGGGAGACGTGTTTTTTATTATGTAATCCTTAATACATAGTTATACGCTCTGTCTCTTATATGTTCTATCTCAGGAAGCCAAGGCCCCACATTGTGGGGTTATTTTGTAATGCCGGCGCTGCTTTTCTTTCCAGTATTAGACTTAAGAGTCCCTTTCTCATATAATAGGAACAGACTAAATGTAAGCAAAGGACGTGGAATCATGAGTTCGGAAAGTTCATTCGACATTGTATCCAAAATGGATATGCAGGAATTGACCAATGCGGTTCACCAGACGGAGAAGGAAATTGATAACCGCTTCGATTTCAAGAACAGCAAAAGCAGTCTAAAGCTGGAAAAAGATGCGTTGATCATTGCTTCAGAGGATGAATACAAGCTTAATGCGGTTATCGATATCCTGCAGTCGAAAATGGTTAAGCGCGGAATTACATTGAAAAATATGGATTTCGGCAAAGTAGAACCCGCCTCACTGGGCACTGTACGCCAGCGTCTGGGCCTGAAGCAGGGAATTGATCAGGAGAACGCGAAGAAGATTAACATCTTGATCCGCGACTCCAAGTTGAAGGTGAAGAGCACCATTCAGGGTGATCAGATCCGTGTTACCGGCAAAAGCCGCGATGATCTCCAGCAAATTATCCAGCTCCTGCGCAAAGCTGATTTGCCGCTCGATCTGCAGTTTAACAATTTAAAGTAAGCTTACGTACCCCGCAGTGTATACGCATCTTACTTTGCGGGGTGTTTTATGTTTTTTTGACACTTATTTATGGCTATAATATACTAGCTAAAGCAGTTTTGAAGGAAATTGTGGAATATCGGATTCGTATGGATCAGGGGAGGAACTTCAGTGAATTTGCCCAACCGCATCACGCTTGCACGTATTTGTCTTATCCCGATTATGATGTTTTTTCTGCTGGTGGATTTCAGCTTCTATCCGGAACCGATACATTGGGGCTCATTTCAGCTTTCAATTAATCATTTGATTGCAGCTGTTATTTTCCTGCTTGCCGCCAGTACAGATGGAATAGACGGGTACATAGCCAGAAAGTATAACATGGTCACCAATCTCGGCAAACTGCTGGACCCGCTTGCAGACAAGCTGCTGGTCTCTGCAGTATTGATCTCGCTGGTTGAGCTGGGAAGATGCGATTCCTGGATTGCCATTGTCATCATCAGCCGCGAATTTGCCGTGACCGGCCTGCGCCAGGTGGCACTGCTTGAAGGCAAAGTAGTGGCCGCTAGCAAATGGGGCAAGATAAAGACTGTCACTCAGATTGTCGCAATATCGCTGCTTCTGCTCAACAATTTCCCGTTCCAGTTCGTCAGCATCCCGGTGGATGATATTGCAATTTGGGCTGCAGCGATTATCACCATCTATTCGGGGATTGATTATTTTGTGAAGAACAAGGACTTGCTGCAGCTACATAATGCCTGAAGTTTGCCGAGCTGCTTGATTTTTGCATGATTTCTACAATCAGGAGGAGAACGCCAGCTATGAAAGCGGAAATTATTGCCGTTGGAACAGAACTTTTGCTTGGACAGATTGTAAACAGCAATGCCCAGTTTCTTTCAATAGAGCTGGCTGCGTTAGGGATTGATGTATATTTTCAGACCGTAGTTGGTGACAACAAGAACCGTCTTCTGGAAGCGATTGAGATTGCACAGAACCGTGCGGATATTATATTGTTCACCGGTGGAATCGGACCGACAGAAGATGATCTGACCAAAGATGCACTGGCTGCGGCGCTTGGCCGTACCCTTCATATCGACCAGCTTGCTATGGATCATGTGCAGCGCTTCTTCGATGACCGCAAGATTATCATGACTGAGAATAACCGCAAGCAGGCGCTGGTGATTGAAGGGACGACACCGTTGTCTAATGAAATCGGCCTTGCGGTAGGTATTGCTTTTGCAGAAGATAACAAGTATTACATCGTGCTGCCGGGTCCTCCCCGGGAGATGAAGCCGATGTTCACAGATAAAGCCAAGCCTTGGCTGCAGCAGCATGCACTGACCAGCGAAATGCCGATCTACTCCAAGATGCTTAAGTTTGCAGGCATTGGCGAATCGCTGCTGGAGGACAAGCTGATTGACCTGATCCGCGGCCAGAGCGATCCTACGATTGCTCCTTACGCCAAGGAAGGCGAGGTGACAGTGCGTATTTCCACCAAAGCCCCGTCCGAGCGTGAGGCTATGGTTAAGCTTGATGTGCTGGAGAAGAAGATTGCCGAAATTCTGCCAGAGAATCTGTATGCCAATATTGATGTGCCGCTGGAACAGCTGATTGTCGACTGGATGGCGGATGCAGGCCTGACGCTTAGTGCTGCTGAGAGCTGCACGGGCGGACTGCTTATGGAGAGCATTACGAACATCCCGGGCAGTGCATCCATGTTCGCCGGGGGAATCGTCTGTTATTCGAACGATTTGAAGAAGAAGCTGCTGAATGTGCCTTCAGCTATGCTGGAGGGTCCTGATGCACCCGGAGCGGTCAGCCGTGAGGTAGCCGAAGTGCTGGCAGAGCAGGTGCGGATGATCGGGGATTGTGACTTTGGCTTGTCTGTTACCGGTGTAGCCGGGCCGGGCTATTCCGAACGGAAGCCTGTGGGGCTTGTGTTCGTCGGACTGGCCGAACGCGGCCGGAAGACGGAAGTATACGAGCTGAATCTCAAGGGAACCCGTGAGAACATCCGCCTGCGTACAGTCAAGGCTTTGCTGTACCGCCTCTGGCGCCGGCTGGAGGAACGCAAAGTGGCAACCCCGCTTGAAGGATCGGCCTTGCAATAATCAACCGGGCCGGTATATAATTTGTTCATACGGAAGAACCGTGGCATAGAAATTCTCTGCTGCGGTTCTTTGTTTATATTCCCCGCTGGCGTGACCTCTATGATCCACCGCGTGAGACCTTTTGAGGATTAAGCTTGTGTGTCTATCATCCGGAAGGAGGCTTACAATAAAAGGGAGTATTAACCCGGGAGACAAAAAAAACGAATGTATGTTCGAAAAAAAGCTTGGCAAGACCTCCAAAACACGTTATTATAATACTATAAACAGTGAAGGAAGTGGTCTGATTGTCAGATCGTCGTGCAGCGCTTGATATGGCGCTTCGTCAAATAGAAAAACAATTCGGTAAAGGTTCGATCATGAAACTGGGAGAATCCACTCACATGAAAGTGGAAGTAGTACCTAGCGGATCTTTGGCACTTGATATTGCACTAGGTATTGGCGGACTTCCCAAAGGACGCATTATTGAAGTATACGGACCGGAATCATCCGGTAAGACGACCGTTGCACTTCATGCTATCGCAGAAGTACAAAAGCTTGGCGGACAAGCTGCTTTCATCGATGCGGAGCATGCCCTTGACCCTAAGTATGCGAATGCGCTTGGCGTTAACATTGATGAATTGCTGCTATCCCAGCCGGATACGGGCGAACAGGCACTGGAAATTGCTGAAGCACTCGTTCGCAGTGGGGCTGTAGACATCATCGTTGTGGACTCCGTTGCCGCATTGGTACCGAAGGCCGAAATCGAAGGCGACATGGGAGATTCCCATGTAGGTTTGCAGGCACGTCTGATGTCCCAGGCCTTGCGTAAGCTTTCGGGTGCCATTAACAAATCCAACACGATTGCCATCTTCATTAACCAGCTTCGTGAGAAGATCGGAGTTATGTTCGGTAACCCTGAGACCACTCCGGGTGGACGCGCTCTGAAATTCTACTCCTCCGTTCGTCTCGACGTACGCCGGGTAGAGAGCATTAAGATGGGGAACGATGTTGTGGGTAACCGCACCAAGATCAAAGTCGTGAAGAACAAGGTGGCGCCTCCGTTTAAGCAAGCGGATGTGGATATCATGTACGGCGAAGGGATTTCCAGAGAGGGAAGCCTTGTGGATATCGGTACTGAGATGGATATCGTTAACAAGAGCGGTGCCTGGTATTCTTATGAAGGTGAGCGTCTTGGCCAAGGTCGTGAGAACTCCAAGCAGTTCCTGAAAGAACATCAGGATATTGCCCTGTTGATCGAGAATAAGATCCGCGAAGCAAGTAACTTATCTACTCTGGTAGCTGCACCAACAGAAGCTGATGTGGTTGCAGAACAAGAGGAAGAAGAGAAATTGCTGCTTGAGATTGAATAAGGTAAGTTGCAGGTCCTTAGCAATTTAATTTTAATAATGAAGATAAGATATAAGGCGCCCTGTGATGAATGAGCAGGGCGCTTTTTCGTAAATTAAACGGCATTATGTCTATGTTAACGAGGTGAATGACAATTATGGTGATACAATTGGATTCTGAGCCGGATGAACAGGATGTACAGATTCTGGCCGATTTTCCCGAAGATGAAGAGCTCATAATCACGCGCGTAGAGCGGCTGAAGAAGTCGAACTACCGTTATTTGATTCATTTCGGTGCCTATAAGATGACTGTTCATGAAGATGTCATGATTAAATACCGGATGATTTCCGGAAGCTCGTTTGTGAAGGCGGATCTGGAGGAAATTGTTGCTGCTGATGAACGCCAGCGGGCCTACGTAGAAGGTCTGAGATATCTGGAACGTAAGCCCAGAACGGCACAGGAAATGGCCCGCCGTTTACGGGAGAAGGAAATAGGGGAGACTGTTATTGCCGAAGTTCTGCTGCGGCTGCAGGAGGAGCGGCTTCTGGATGACCCCCTGTATGCCAAGCAGTGGGCGGAACAGCGCATAACGAACCAGCGCAAGGGCAAAATGTGGATCCGCCAGGAGCTCCGCGAGAAGGGGATTGATAAATCGCTGATCTCTGAAGCACTCGATCAGATCACCCCTGAGCAGGAAATGGAGGGCGCACTGCAGACCGGGCGGAAGAAATGGAATTTGCTCCGCGGAGATATAAATGAGAAGCGGCGCAAGACGGGCGCCTTTCTGATGCGCAGAGGTTTCTCCGGTGAAATGGTACGCCAGGTGATCCAGATTCTACGTGCGGAAGAGGATTCTGCGGGGGAAGAAGAGGAGATTTTCGATCTGGATTGATTCTCTTGACTTTAATGCGTTTATCGACTCTCTTGACAATGTCTTTTTATAAATAATAAAATATAACATGAATCGGCATAAACTAAGAATCCTTTTTCCTTCCCAAAAAGCAGACTCTTATGTTCCGGTTCGCGTACAACTCATATGAAATGTAATCGCCGGATAAGGCGGGCAGTGTGCATGTGCAGCATGTGCAGTATGGCAATCGGTGTATTACCGGTTTTTTGTATGGTGATGAACGGATAGTTTAACAACTGCACAAATACCCAAGGGTAAGCCTTGGAGGATATCAACGAGGAGGTGAACAGATGGAAACAGTGATCTGGGTCATTATCGTTCTCGTTGTAGCTGCAGCATTCTTTGGATTCGGTTATTTTATTCGTAAATCCCTTGCAGAAGCTAAGATTTCAAGCGCAGAGAAAGAAGCCGTAGTCATCGTGGAGAACGCGAAGAAAGAGGCGGAGGCGCTGAAGAAGGAAACGGTACTCGAGGCTAAGGACGAAGTTCATAGAATCCGTACCGAAGCTGAGAAAGAAACTCGTGAACGTCGGAATGAAATCCAACGGCAAGAGAGACGTTTGCTGCAAAAGGAAGAATCGCTGGATAAAAAAATGGAATCGCTTGAACGAAAAGAAGAACAAGTAGCTAACAAAGAGAAACGAATTGATGAAACCCAACAGCAGATTGATGTTATTTACAAGAATCAGGTTACTGAGCTGGAACGTATCTCCAATCTGAGCATCGATGATGCCAGAAGTATCATTCTCAGCAATGTTGAACAGGAAGTTCGCCATGAAACTGCTCAGATGATTAAGGAAATAGAACAGCAGGCCAAGGAAGAAGCGGACAAGAAAGCCCGCGAGATTATTACACTGGCTATTCAACGCTGTGCAGCTGATCATGTGGCAGAAACCACGGTTTCTGTTGTTACATTGCCGAATGAAGAGATGAAAGGCCGGATTATTGGCCGCGAAGGCCGTAACATCCGCGCCCTGGAAACTCTTACGGGGATTGATCTTATTATTGATGATACGCCGGAAGCGGTTATACTGTCAGGATTTGATCCGATCCGCCGTGAGGTGGCCCGTACAGCACTTGAGAAACTGGTAGCTGATGGACGTATCCATCCGGCACGGATTGAAGAAATGGTGGAGAAATCCCGTAAAGAAGTGGATGAGCGGATTCGTGAATACGGTGAACAAGCTACCTTCGAGGTTGGCGTTCACGGCTTGCATCCGGATCTGATCAAAATTCTGGGCCGTCTGAAATTCCGTACGAGCTACGGTCAAAACGTACTTAAGCACTCCATGGAGGTTGCTTATTTGACTGGACTTATGGCCGGTGAGCTTGGGGAAGACATCGTGCTTGCAAAACGTGCCGGACTGCTGCATGATATCGGCAAAGCGCTTGATCATGAAGTAGAAGGCTCGCATGTTGAAATCGGCGTCGAACTGGCGAAGAAGTACAAAGAACATCCGGTGGTTATCAACAGTATCGCGTCCCATCACGGAGATTGCGAAGCTACCTCGGTGATTGCTATGCTGGTCGGAGCTGCTGATGCATTGTCAGCTGCACGTCCCGGCGCACGCCGCGAAACCCTGGAAACGTACATCAAACGTCTGGAGAAGCTGGAGGAGATCTCGGAGTCCTTCGAAGGCGTTGAGAAATCCTACGCTATCCAAGCAGGCCGCGAGGTCCGCGTAATGGTACAGCCAGAGAAGATTGATGATGCGGAAGCATTCCGTCTGGCTCGTGACATTACGAAGATGATCGAGAGTGAGCTGGATTATCCGGGTCATATCAAGGTTACCGTTATTCGTGAGACACGTGCTGTAGAATATGCTAAATAAGCAAGGAAATCGGCCCCCCTGCGGGGCCTTTTTTCTTTCATACAAAACTTTTAGGAGGAGAAAATCATTAAAGTTTTATTTATCGGTGACATCGTTGGCAATACGGGCAGAAAGGCACTGCGTGAAATGCTGCCATCTCTGAAAAGTAAATATCAGCCGCATATTATTATTGCCAATGGTGAGAATGCAGCAGCCGGAAGAGGCATCACAGCGGCTATTGCCAATGAATTCTTCAACTGGGGTGTGCACGGGATTACGATGGGCAATCACACCTGGGACAACAAGGATATCTTTGAGTTCATTGATGACGAGCCGCGGATCATCCGTCCGGCTAATTTTCCGCCGGGGACTCCGGGCAGAGGGTACACAGTCGTTAAAGGCAACGGCAAACAGCTGGCAATTGTGAACCTGCAGGGCCGCACCTTCCTTCCGGCAATTGATGATCCTTTCCGCATTGGCGAGGAGATTGTGGAAGAGCTGCGCAGAGAGCATAAATGTATTCTGGTTGATTTCCATGCTGAAGCTACCTCCGAAAAAATTGCAATGGGCTATTTCATGGACGGCCTCGCCTCGATCGTTGTTGGTACGCACACTCATGTACAGAGCAATGATGATGTAATCCTGCCTGGAGGCACGGCTTATTTAACAGATGCGGGCATGGTTGGTTCAAGAGAAGGAATTCTGGGTATGGAAAAGGATGCGATCATCTATAAATTTACAACTCAGCTTCCCTCCCGGTTTGTAGTCGACGAAGGCAAATGGCAGCTGCACGGTTTATTTGCAGAACTTGATGAAGCTACAGGTAAGGCGACACGACTGGAGAAGATCCGGCTGCGTGAAGATGAATGGGTGATGAGCTAGAGGATTTACAAAAAATCAGGGTTTTCGGGAAAAGTCGCTTGTTTTGGGTGAAGTGTGATATTTATTATATCGAAAAAGAGTATCTTTTGAACTAATTTCTCCAGAGAGGTCCGCAAAAAGAAGGAATTAAATCTTCTCTCGCGAATAACATCTACTGTAGTGGAAGAAGAACACCATCATTTTCCCAGGGGAGGTACTTACTATGGATGTATTAAAAGTATCAGCTAAATCCAATCCGAATTCCGTTGCTGGCGCACTAGCAGGTGTTCTTCGCGAACGTGGATCGGCCGAGCTACAAGCTATTGGAGCAGGAGCACTGAACCAGGCAGTCAAAGCAGTTGCCATCGCCCGGGGATTTGTCGCACCTAGCGGAGTCGACTTGATCTGTATCCCGGCTTTTACGGATATAGTGATTGATGGGGAAGACCGGACGGCGATCAAACTTATTGTTGAACCCAGATAATTATATGACCTTTTTAGATTGAGCCTGTTTACACTGTAAACAGGTTTTTGTATTTTTGGGGTGCCCCACTTTGTGGGGTTATTTTGATATATAGAATTTATAAGCTCTGCCTGATAACTTATCCTTCTATTTCTCGCTTAGACACCCCGTTCCTTGAAGGATGGCGTAGCCGTGTTCACTTACTGTCCCGTCTCTTCCCTGATGCTGTGGCATACACTTATAAATAAGAGATTCCACCGTTATTCTGTTCTTCAAGAGAAGGGAGATGATCTTTACAGTGAGTGTCAAGAAGCTGAGAGTGGCGGATTTCCACTGCGATGCTTTAAGCAAGCTGCAGGCCAGTCCGGAGATAGATTTCAAGAATGACCCTCGTCTGGACGTGACGGCAGAACGGCTGGTGGAGGGGAATGTCGAACTTCAGGTTTTTGCGGTTTATTTGTCGGCGGACCGCGGAAGAGCGAAGTTTGAGGATGTTCTCGGGCAAATTGAATTATTCCGGCAGAAGGTAGTTGGTCCAGGGGGCCTGCAGTGGCTCCGCTGGAAGGAAGAGGCAGATGAACAGATACTTACAGCCCCTGCCTTCGGGATGCTCTCTCTGGAGGGTGTGGACGGTCTGGAGGGCAATCTGTTCTATGCACAGCTATGCTTTGAGTTGGGAGTGCGTTTCCTGGGGGTAACCTGGAATTACGCCAACTGGGCTGCGGATGGTGTGCTGGAGCAGCGCAATGGCGGTTTCACGGAGAAGGGGAGGAGGCTGATCGAGTGGTGCAACGGAAGCGGCATGCTGCTGGATGTGTCCCATCTGGCACCGGCAGGCTTCTGGGAGCTGGCGGAGCGCAGTAAGCGCCCGTTCATAGCTTCACATTCCAATAGCGCGGCCATCTGCGGCCATCCGCGGAATTTGAGTGACGGGCAGATTCAGGCGCTGATTGCGATGGACGGGCGGATGGGATTAACCTTTGTCCCCTGGTTTGTACGCGACGGGGGAGGGGCGAAGGTGGATGATGTGCGGAGGCATATTGAACATGTCTGCGCGCTGGGAGGCTCGAAGCAGCTCATGTTCGGCTCAGATTTTGACGGCATTGAGATGTGGGTCGAGGGCCTTGAGCATCCGGGGAAATATGCGGAGTTTACCGACTTGCTGCTGAGGTACTACCCTGAGGATGAGGTGAAAGGCTGGTTGTGCGGGAATGCGCTGACTTTCCTAAGAACGCATCTGCCTTCTTCTGCGGGAGCGAATCCGCTGTCCCCACCAGAGGGATAATAAAATGGCAAAACTATGACAATCCATTTATCGAATCGTAAAATGTCGAAAAAAAGGCGCTCATTGTGATGAGGGTCTTTTTTTTTATGAGTAATAAGATGTATAATGTTCAGTGGCTTGTACAGATACTAGAGAAAATACAAGGAGTGACTTAAAAATGAGCAAGACTGTATCCGTAGGTGTGTCGGCCCGACATATTCACCTTACGCAGGAGCATGTGGAAGCATTGTTTGGAGCAGGTTACCAATTGACTGAGTTCAAACCCCTTTCCCAACCAGGACAATTCGCAGCAAATGAGCAAGTAGCAGTAATCGGTACCAAAGGTAAGTTCGACAAAGTGAGAATTCTCGGCCCGGCCCGTCCGGCTTCCCAGCTGGAAGTATCGCGCACAGACGCATTCAGCCTCGGCGTGAAGGCACCTGTACGTGAATCCGGCCATATTGAAGGAACACCAGGCATTACTATCAAAGGTCCAGCCGGTGAAGTTGAACTGGAGACTGGTGTCATCGTGGCTGCCCGTCACATCCACTTCCACACTTCTGAAGCAGAAGCTTGGGGCATTGCCGACAAGCAGCTCCTGAAGGTACGCCTTGGCGGCGAACGCGGCCTTGTGCTGGAGAACGTAATCGCCCGTGTATCCGACAATTTCAAGCTTGATATGCATATCGACACCGACGAAGCTAACGCTGCAGGTGCCAATAACGGCGATACTGCTGAAATCGTAGATTAGTCTTATAATAGTATTGCAAGGCAACGGGCAGGGGAGAAATCCTCTGCTTTTTTTCTTGTTTTTTCGAAAAGCATTAAAGAACAACTGAAAAAAGTCCGGCGTATATTGGTTTTGAAGAGGGGAGATGAAAGTATCGCTTCTTTTTAATGGCAAAACGTGTTATCATTATGTGTTATGACTTTGACGAGCGCTATGTGGAGACGCCGCAGAAGGTATATACAGTGATTGTGATTAATGACTTACTAAATATATGTACTCAAAATTAAGGAGATAAAATGACATTTAACGATTTGAACTTGATTCCCCCGATTCTCAAGGCACTGAGCCTGGAAAACTATACATCCCCGACTCCAATTCAGGAGGAATCCATCCCTGCGGCCTTGGCCGGCAGAGATATTCTGGGCTGCGCCCAGACGGGTACCGGAAAAACCGCAGCTTTTTCATTGCCGATTATTCAGCTGCTCAGCCAGCAGCCGGCCAGAACCGGCGGAGCGAAACGTATCCGTTCCCTGATTCTGACCCCGACCAGAGAGCTAGCTCTGCAGATCTCCGAGAATATTCAGGCGTACAGCAAGTTCACAACGATCCGCTCGACAGCGATTGTCGGAGGGGTATCCCAGAAGGCCCAGGAACGGGCGCTTAGCCAGGGTGCAGATATTCTGATTGCTACACCGGGCAGATTGATCGATCTGATCAGCCAGAGACATGTGGATCTGCAGCATGTGCAGATTCTCGTGCTGGATGAAGCGGACCGCATGCTGGACATGGGCTTCATTCATGACGTGAAGCGGATTATTGCCAAAATGCCGGCCAAGAAGCAAACGCTGTTCTTCTCGGCAACGATGCCGGCGGAGATCTCACAGCTGGTGAAGACATTGCTAGTGGACCCGGTGAAAATTGAGATTACTCCGGTATCTTCGACCGTAGACAGAATTGAGCAATCGATTTATTTGCTGGAGAATGGTAATAAGCAGAATCAGCTGAACCGTTTGCTGCAGGATCCTTCGATCGTGTCAGCGCTCGTCTTCACCCGCACCAAGCGCGGAGCTGACCGGGTAACCCGCGATTTGACCCGAATTAATATTACCGCCCAGGCTATTCACGGCAACAAATCGCAGAATGACCGCCAGAATGCGCTGAGAAACTTCAAGAGCGGCGCGACACGTGTGCTGGTAGCTACAGATATCGCCGCCCGCGGGATTGATATTGATGAGCTATCCCATGTCATCAACTTCAACCTGCCGAATATTCCGGAAACCTACGTTCACCGTATTGGCCGGACCGGCCGTGCGGGAATGAGCGGAGTTGCCATCTCGCTGTGCGAAGCTGAGGAAATTCCATACCTGAAGGATATCCAGAAGCTGATCGGCAAGGTGATTCCGGAAGTGAAGGATCATGCTTATCCGATGTCCAAGAGCAATCTGGCATTGCTGGCAGACCGTCCAGGCAAAGCACCGGCCAAACCGTCGCAGAAAGCTAAAACGAATCCGGCACGCAAGCCGAAATCGGAATGGTTCACGCAAGGCAAGCAAGGCGCCGGTAACGGCGGAGCGAAAAGCGCGTCGGGCAGTGGCTATGCAGGCAACGGAGCGAAAAGCGCATCGGGCAGTAGCTATGCGGGCAGCGGGGCTGGCAGCAGCCGGCCTGCTGGCGAGTCCGGCAACAGAGCAGGCTCCGGCAGCAGGCCGGGCGAAAAATCTGCGTCCCGTCCAGGGGGCGGTTCAAACAATAAACCGGGTGGTGGACAGTTTAACCGGTCCAGCCAATCTGGCAGCAGACCCGGCAGCAGCCAGAACGTACGCCCCAGCAGCCGTCCTGCGGCCAAAGCAGGCAGATCTCAATAACTCTTTGAGATGAATAATGTAAGATAAACTGCAGCCTTCCCTTGGGAGGCTGCTTTATTTGATTTGAGGTAGAACCTTTGCGGATGTATTCGGTTTATCGCATACAATGGGCTCTTATGCTTGTGAGAAATGTAAGGAAGCGTCTAGTCAAACATCATTTACTCGTCAAACATTACTTGGTAGAAGAACAAGCAAAAACCGCCGCTTTCCAGTCCCTGACTGAGAAGCGGCGGTTTCGCCGATGTTACCTTTATCGTTACCATTCTGAGTAGAAGAAGTTACCCGGCGAGATAAGCACCCAGCTCTTCGCGCAGCGCAGCGCTGATGGAGGTCATCGGCAGGCGGAGCGTGTCGGAGGAGATCTCACCTCGTGCGCTGAGCAGCCATTTGATCGGCGCCGGATTGGATTCCTTGAACAGCAGCTTCATCAGCGGCACGAGCTGATCAAAGGCAGCCTGTGCGGCGTCAACCTGGCCGGCTCTGTACTGTTCGTAGATGCTGAGATAGGAGGCAGTATATACATTGGCCGAGGCCAGCATACCACCGGCGGCTCCGCAGCCCAGCATATCGAAGAAGTTCAAGTCATCGCCGCAGAGAACCGGCTTGGAGCCGTGGCGGGACAGCTCGGAGACCAGCACCGGAGAGCCTGAGCAGTCTTTTAACCCGACAACGTTGTTCATCTCCAGGATCGTACGGGCGGTGTCTACGGACATGCCGACACCGGCGCGGCCGGGAATATCATACGCGATGACCGGGAGACCGACCTCAGCCGCTTTGCGGAAATGGGCGATGATGCCTTCCTGTGAAGGACGGCTGTAATAAGGGACAACAACCAGTGCGGCATCGGCACCGGAGTTCGCGGCAAGCTCTGTGCGGGCTACAGTAGAAGCGGTATCGTTCGTACCCGTACCTACCACGAGCGGGATCGGACTGGACTTCAAAAGCTCGCGTGATGCATCCACGAGTGTCTGCAATTCCTGTATGTTGACTGTCGGCGATTCTCCAGTGGTTCCATTAACGACCAGACCATGAATACTGTTCTTGATGATGTTGTTCACATACCGCTGATACGACTCCAGATCAATCTCGCCGGCGGCATGGAACGGGGTTACCACGGGAACATAGATTCCATAAATCTGTTCTTCTGTTAACATGAATATCGTCCTCCAAAATTGTAAAATCCTTTTATCCTACTGTACCATGGATTATTGCATCGTCGTTAGCTATAATAAATGATGTAGGTTATCAATAATATTGATGTTAGGGTGGATGATATGGACTTAACCTATATGCGGACCTTCCGCGAGGTTGCTAAGCGGCAGAGCTTCACCCGTGCGGCTGAAGAACTGGGCTATGCCCAGTCCAGTGTAACGATGCAGATTCAGAAGATCGAGAAGGAATACGGCGTACCGCTGATAGAGCGGCATGGCCGGGCCTTGCGTCTGACTCCGCCGGGGGAAGAGCTGCTGAAGCTGTTCGTGGAGATTCTTGATCTGTACGACCGCTCCAAAGAAACAATTGCCCAGCAGATTGGCGGCACACTGACGATCGGGACGATTGATTCACTTGCCGCCTTTTATTTGCCGCCGTTCCTGCAGCAGCTGCGGACCATGTTCCCCGGGCTGAACATTCATCTGCAAACGGAGCAGGAGGCCAATCTGGTCTCCAAAATCAGGGACGGCGAGGTCGATATTGGCCTCCTCCTGGACCGCAGCACAGCGGATACCCTGCTTGAGCGTACAATCATCCGGGAGGAGCCGCTCGTTCTCGTGGCGCCTGCCAGTCATCCGCTGGCAAGCCTGGCGCGGGTTACGCTGCAGGATCTCAACAACTGTGAGCTGATTGTCTCGGAGGAGAGCTGTATCTACCGCAGCCTGTTCGAGAACCTGCTCCGGGAGCACGGGATTGTGTTCCGGATCGGTTTTGAGCTGTCGAATCTGGAAGCGATCAAGCGCTGTGTGCGGAACGGCTTGGGCATTGCGCTGCTGCCGAGAATTGTGGCTGAGGAGGAGATCGAGCGGGGGAATCTCGCCGAGCTGTCTTTTGCCCATCCGGAGATTCATTTCGATCTGCAGCTCCTGCTCCATCCAAAGAAGTGGAAGTCGCTGCCGCTCCAGTCACTGATCCAGATGCTGCGTGAGGATGCGAAGGCTAAAGCCGCTGTACTGTGAGGGTGGAAGCCTGAGCAAGCGAAGTATGCAATGTTCTAATATAGACATGCGGAGGATCATATGAATATCATTGAGCTACCTATTCAGTTTGAGTATGAAGGACAGCCATATTACATTTACCCGAGCCTCATTGTATCCGGGGAAGAGTTAACCCTGGTCGATACCGGTTATCCCGCTTTCATGCCTTTGATAGAGAAGGAGATCCTGAGGCTGGGGTACGACCCCTTGAATCTGAAGAATATCATTATTACCCATTACGACGATGACCATATCGGCGCCTTGTATGAGTTCGTGGAGAAATACCCGTCCGTTACGGTCATCGCGAGCGAAGTGGAGAGCCCATCGATCTTAGGCCTGATGAAATCTGAGCGGCTGATCCAGGCAGAAGCTCTGCTAGTGGAGATGCCTGAAGAAGAACAGGCGTCCGGTGAAGAGTTTGTACAGCTATTGAAGAATTTGCGGCATGTTCCGGTGAATCAGACGGTCCGGGATGGAGAGTGCATTCTGGATGGTAAGTGTCAGGTCCTTGCCACCCCGGGGCATACGTCAGGTCATATTTCTTTGTATTTTCCGGCACTGGGCATTGTCATAACCGGGGATGCAGCAGTGAATGAGGGGAGTGCATTGGCTGTTGCGAATCCGCAGTATTGTATCGACCTGGAGAGTGCAGAGCAGTCGTTGAACCGGTTAAAAGCTCTTAACGCACAATCCTACTACTGCTACCATGGCGGAAAACTCAGCTTCTAACTTAGTGCACAGGAAAACACAACTGGCAAAGATGATTGCTGATCATATCACCTGTATATCTCTCCATGACCGGCCGCTGGTAATCGAGCAGATGTCCGCTGCTGTAGAGGGCGGGGAGGATCTCCGTCCATGCTTTTTGAACAGCCTCAGCGGTATGTTGTATAGTAACAACCGCATAGGTCCCGCCGGGAATTTCACCGTAGTGAATAGACTTATCCGCTGGGGCGTTCTCTGGCACGCTGATACAGGCATCATATCTGCAGTGTTCAGGCAGGGTGGTGTCCGGGTTGTCCTGGGGAATCCCGAAGAGGATGGCTGATCCGGTAAGCAGCTGGTGTGCACGTGCCCACTCCTTTAAGGCCTCCATAGCCTTACTGTTACCGGGACCATAGGGGCCTGTCTGGCGCATATAAGCAATACGTGTTGCTGGAAGCGTTTCGAGCTGGATTTTCATCGTTTCATTGTCCTTTCTTTCGCTGTAATGAGTACATTCCGAATGCTAACATGGACTAAAATAGAATTCATTTCTTTTTTGAGCGGAGCTCTATATGCAGCAAGATATTGACATCAAAAACGAGAATATGTTATATAAAAGGTAGTGTTAGCACTCAGGTGAGTGGAGTGCTAAACGATGATCCGCAATCCGAAGGTTATTTTTGAAAGGAGATTTATTTATTCATGGCCAAAAAAGAGTTTAAAGCCGAATCCAAAAGACTGCTGGAAATGATGATTAACTCCATTTATACGCAGCGGGAGATTTTTCTGCGGGAACTGATCTCCAATGCAAGCGATGCCATCGACAAAATCTATTACAAGGCACTGGCCGATGAAGGCCTGGTGTTCAATAAAGAGGATTACTACATTAAAGTGACCGCCGATAAGGCAAGCCGTACGTTAACCATTTCCGATACCGGAATCGGGATGACGCAGGAAGAGCTGGAGAACAATCTGGGGATTATCGCGAACAGCGGCTCGTTTGCTTTTAAGAAGGATAATGAAGCCAAGGACGGACACAACATCATCGGACAATTCGGGGTAGGTTTCTATTCCGCATTCATGGTGGCTGACGATGTTACCGTAATCAGTAAGGCGCTGGGCAGCGACCAGGCGTTCAAATGGGAATCCCAGGGTGCGGACGGTTACACGATTGAGCCTTGTGAGAAGGATGCTGTCGGAACCGAAATCACGCTGAAGATCAAAGAGAACACCGAAGACGATAACTACGATGAGTTCCTGGAAGAGTACCGCCTGAAGTCGATCATCAAGAAATACTCGGACTTCATCCGTTTCCCGATCAAGATGGACATTACCGGCAGACAGCCTAAAGAAGGCGCTGAGAATGAATTCGTCGATGTAACGGAAGAGCAGACCGTGAACAGCATGGTGCCGATCTGGCGCAAGAACAAAAACGAGCTGACCGAAGAAGATTACAACAACTTCTATGCGGAGAAACGCTACGGCTTCGACAAGCCGCTGAAGCATATCCATATCAGTGCCGACGGCGCTGTGGTCTATAACGCAATCCTGTTCATTCCGGAGAATACGCCATTCGATTACTACACCAAGGAATATGAAAAAGGCCTGGAGCTCTACTCCAACGGTGTGCTGATTATGAACAAATGCGGGGATCTGCTGCCGGATTATTTCAGCTTCGTCAAGGGGATGGTGGATTCCGAGGATCTGTCGCTGAACATCTCCCGTGAGCTGCTGCAGCATGACCGCCAGCTGACGCTGATTGCGAAGAACATCAAGAGCAAGATCAAGAGCCAGCTCCTGAGCCTGCTGAAGGATGAGCGTGAGAAGTATGAGACGTTCTATAAATCTTTTGGCAGACAGCTGAAGTTCGGGGTCTACAATGACTATGGCATGGAAAAAGAAACGCTGCAGGACCTCCTGATGTTCCACTCCTCCAAGGAGAAGAAGCTGGTTACACTGGCTGAATATGTGGAAAGAATGCCTGAAGACCAGAAGTATATCTACTATGCCTCCGGTGAATCGGTGGAACGCATCGAGAAGCTGCCGCAGACAGAAATGGTGCTGGACAAGGGGTACGAAATCCTCTACTTCACCGATGATATCGATGAATTCGCAATCAAGATGATCATGTCCTACAAAGAGAAGGAATTCAAGAACGTCTCCAGCGGTGACTTAGGGATTGAAGAAAGTGCTGAGGATAAGCCTTCTGAAGCGGAAGAGAATGAGAACAAGGGATTGTTCGAAGCGATGCAGGGCATCCTGTCCGGCAAAGTAAAGGCAGTCAAAGCCTCGAAGCGGCTGAAATCCCATCCGGTCTGCCTGTCTACTGAAGGCGAGCTGACCATCGAGATGGAGAAAATCCTAAAGGCTATGCCTAACGGCGGCCAGGATGTACAAGCTGACAAGGTGCTGGAAATCAACATTCACCATGATGTCTTCAAATCGCTGAAGGCTGCTGCTGAAGGGGACAAGGAGAAGCTGGGTCTTTACACTAACCTCTTGTATAACCAGGCGCTCTTGATTGAAGGTCTGCAGGTTAACGATCCGGTGCAGTTCACGAACGATATTTGCAAAATCATGGTCTAAACCGGCGTTCGCACCGGCCAGAGGACCTGCGATACAAGAATACCCCGCTACTGGTGCAGACCAGTGCGGGGTATTTTTTTGTTGAAGGGTAGAGTTTATATAAAATCCTGCCCAAAATACAACAATTTCACTATAATCCCGGCTATATTTCAAGATTGTTGTATAAAGGCAGCATTTTTACTCCTCCGGGCCGATTAGCGGGACAAATCTTGTATTGCATACAACAATCTGTCTGAACACCCAGGTATCCAGGTAATCAAGTTGTAAGATGTACAACATTTAGTCCATGCGGTGTTGAAACGTCAGAATCTTGGGTTCTTCCAGCGTGATGGCAGGGTTAGAGGCGGCCTGAAGGACAGGGTGAAGGAAGCAGAGATTGGACATCCTTCAGAATGTCCGGGCCGGATAACTGCACTGCTGCCGGGAGCCGGAATGGTATGTTCTTGTTCAGGGTTCAGCGTTTGGCGTTTAGCGTACCTGGAAAGTCTCGATAAACTTGGTAGCTAGCGACGACAAATACTTGTCCTTGATCCAGACGGCGGCTACACGGGTATGCAACGCTTCGCACCGGATCTCCTTATAGATCAGGTTCCCGTGATTCGCCAGCTCAAAAGCAGATTTGGGAATTATCCCGATGCCAAGACCGGCGTTGGCCCAGAGCAGGGTCGTCCGCGCATCATCGTTCATGCAGAAAATTTGGGGTTCGAAGCCATGCTCCAGGCAGGTCTCACGAATAAGCTGCTCAAAGCGGCGGTAAATGATAAGCGGCTTATGCTGAAGCTCCCCGAGTGAAATAGCCGCCTCGCCGGAATTCCAATCATAATAAGAGGTCATAACGGCAATCATCGGCTCCGAATTGAGATACAGACATTCCAGATTGCTGGTATTAAAAGGAGTGCGGATAATGCCGATTTCGACGATGCCTTTGTTCAGCAGATCGATGATCATAAACGTATTGCCTTCATGGATTTCAAAAGTAACCCCCAGATAGTTCTTGTGGAATTCGCCCAGCCGGTCATGCAGCAGGGTGGCTCCGGAAGAGGAGACGGTGCCGATCGAGAGGCTGCCCTTCAGTCCTTTGGCAAAATCATTGATTTCTCTCGTGGTCGAATCCGTTAATTCAAGAATCTGCTGTGCCCGGTTACGCAAAATAATTCCTGCATCGGTTAACTGGATGCTGCGCGGACCGCGTTCAACCAGCTTGACCCCGAGCTCCTCCTCCAGCAGCTTCAGCTGCTGGCTGAGCGGGGGCTGGGCCATTTGCAGTTTCCTGGCAGCTGAGGTGATTTGACCTTCCTCGGCAATCGCAAGGAAATATTTCAATTGTCGGATATCCAAGTTATTACAGCCTCCCGTCCCGCGTCTTCAATCATATCCATATGAAGATCATATGGCAAAGATACGAAACCAATATTATTAATATGTAAGCAGGTATGACATAATCATAACGGGTCTTTTGTTTTTTTCAAGAGTGAATACATACTACGTAGGTTAGGTGAGGATTACTGTGTTCAAAATTGCTGTTTTTCTAAAGCCATACAGGAAAGAAGTGATCATCGGGCCGATCTTCAAGCTGCTGGAGGCAATTCTGGAGCTGCTGCTGCCGACGATTGTGGCCCTGATTATCAACAACGGGATTGGCAGGCAGGACAGTGCCTATGTCTACCGTATGGGCTCCCTAATGGTGCTGATGGCCATCCTCGGCTTCGGCTGCTCCATGATCTGCCAGTATTATGCAGCCAGGGCATCACAGGGCTTCGGCACATCGCTGCGCAACAAAATGTTCAAGCATATTTCATCGTTATCCTACGCAGAGCTTGATATTATAGGCACGCCATCACTGATCAACCGGATCACGAATGATGTCAATCAGCTCCAACTGGCCGTAGCCATGCTGATCCGGCTGGTTATCCGTGCGCCATTCATCTGCATCGGGGCGATCATCATGTCGATGATTCTGGATTTCCGGCTGTCGCTGATCCTGATTGCGGCTACACCGGTATTCGGAGTCATTCTGTATTTCATCATTACGCGCAGCTCGCCGCTCTACCGCAAATATCAGGTCAAGCTGGACCGTCTGGCGCTGGTGCTTAGCGAGAATCTGTCCGGTATCCGGGTCATCCGCGCTTTTGCAGAGAGCCGCCGCGAGAAGCAGCGCTTCAATGAAGCTTCTGAGGATTTGACACAGACCGCAATCCGGGTCGGACGGATATCCGCCTGGCTGGGCCCGATGACCACGCTGGTGGTTAACGCGGCGATTATCGCCATTCTGTGGGCAGGCGGCATTCATATCGATGCCGGGCGGCTGTCACAGGGGGAGATCATTGCATTCATCAACTATGTGACACAGATCCTGCTGGCGCTGATTGTGGTATCTAATCTCGTTATTCTGTTCACCAAAGCCTCGTCATCTGCCAACCGTGTCAACGAGGTACTGGCAATGACGGCGACGGTTGCCGAGGTTGCGGCAGACGCGCCGGCGGCCAAGCGTGATGATTCAGCGCCGGTGATCTCCTTCCGCAATGTTTCGTTCGGGTATAACACAACCGGTGAGCTTGCGCTGGAGAATATCACGGTCGACATTCACCGGGGGGAGACGGTCGGACTAATCGGCAGTACCGGCTCCGGTAAATCGACCTTCGTGAACCTCATTCCGCGGTTCTATGATGCAGTAGAGGGTGAAATCCTGGTGGAAGGTGTAAATGTGCGGCAGTACCGGCTGGAGCAGCTGCGGAGCAGGATTGGCATTGTGCCGCAGAAGGCCATGTTGTTCACCGGATCAATTGCCGATAACATCCGCTGGGGCAAGGCCTCTGCAACCCGGGATGAGATTATGTCTGCAGCAGCGGTGGCCCAGGCGGAAGAGTTCATTGCCAAGCTGCCGCAGGGACTGGATACTCTTGTCGCACGCGGAGGGCATAATTTGTCCGGAGGACAGAAGCAGCGGCTGACAATTGCCCGGGCGGTTGTAGGACGTCCGCCTATACTCATCCTGGATGATTCCTCCAGTGCGCTGGATTTTGCCACGGATGCAGCTTTGCGCCGTGCACTGAACAAGAACAGCGGAGATAGGACGGTTCTGCTTGTATCCCAGCGGGTGAGTACCGTAAGACAGGCGGATCAGATTATTGTATTCGATGAAGGGCGGATTGCCGGTATCGGCAGGCATGAAGAATTGCTGAAGAGCTGCGGGGTCTATCAGGAAATCTGCATGTCCCAGCTCTCGAGCGAGGAGGCTGTACAATGAATAGCAGGGCGACCTGGAAACGGCTGTTTAGATATACAAGCCAATACCGGAAGATTACTATCGGGGCAGTCATCTGCGCCATTCTGAGTGTGATTTCCAGCCTGATCGGACCGCTGCTGATCGGCCGCGCGGTTGACCGTATGATCGGGCCGGATCAGGTGGACTTCCCGGGGATTTTACGCCTGCTGCTGATCCTGGGAGCCATATATCTGATTGGCAGCTTCTTCGGCTGGCTGCTCACTTACTATACGAACAAGCTGGCCTACCGGACAGTTTACGATCTCCGCCGCGAGCTGTTTGACAAGCTGGACGCACTGCCGCTGAAGTTTCATGATAATCATCCGCAAGGCGACAGCATCAGCCGGTTCGTGAACGATATGGATGCTGTCTCTGACGGGCTGCTGCAGGGCTTCTCCACGCTGCTGACGGGGATTGTGACCATTGCCGGGGCTATCGGGCTAATGCTCTATATCAGCCCTGTGATGACGCTGGTGGTGCTGTTGTCTGCACCGGCGACCTTCTTCGTCGCCCGTTTCATTACAATGCGTTCACAGCAGATGTTCCGGGAGCAGGCCAAAATCCTCGGCGGGCTGAACGGTTATGTGGAAGAACTCGTCGGCGGACAAAAGGTAGTGCAGGCCTATCACTACGAGGACCGCTCTTTTGCAGGCTTCGCTGAGCGCAATAATGAGCTGTACAAGACAGGGATCAAATCACAGTTCTACGGCTCTCTGTCTAATCCGACTACACGTCTGGTGAACAACATCACCTTCTCGGTGATCGCGATGATCGGCAGTGCACTTGTGATCGGCGGACACTTCTCCGTCGGGGATCTGTCCAGCTTCCTGATCTACTCGAATCTGTTCGCGAAGCCGTTCAATGAGATTACAGGTGTCATTACCCAGCTGCAGTCGGCGACGGCATCGGCGCAGCGTATTTTCACCATTCTGGATCTGCCGCAGGAGACTCCGGATGCTCCGGGTGCTGTAGTGATGAAGGGAAGCCAGGGTACCATTACCTTCGACAAAGTGAGCTTTGCTTATACCCCGGAACGGCCGCTGATCAGGAACTTCAGTCTGGAAGTGAAGCCGGGCACGCGCGTGGCGATTGTCGGCCAGACCGGAGCGGGGAAGACCACACTGGTGAACCTGCTGATGCGCTTCTATGAAGTCGACAGCGGCACCATCCGGATTGATGGTACGGACATTACTTCGATTACCCGGGACAGTCTGCGGCGTAACTTCGGGATGGTGCTGCAGGATACCTGGCTGTACGGAGGTTCGATCCGCGATAATATCGCTTACGGTAAGCCGGAAGCAACGGAAGCGGAGGTCATTGCCGCCGCCAAAGCCGCGAATGCACACAGCTTCATCAAACGGCTGCCCGAGGGCTATAATACGAAAATAAGCGGCTCGGGAGATAATCTCTCTCAAGGCCAGAAGCAGCTGCTTACCATCGCCCGTGTGATGCTCGTCGATCCGCCGATGCTTATTCTGGATGAGGCTACGAGCAGTATTGATACGCTGACGGAGGTGCGGATTCAGAAGGCTTTTCTGGCGATGATCTCCGGCCGTACCAGCTTCGTGATTGCCCACCGGCTGTCCACGATCCGTGAGTCGGACCTGATTCTGTTCATGAAGGACGGCGACATTGTCGAGAGCGGAACGCATGAGGAGCTGGTGGAGAGCGGGGGCTATTACGCCCGTTTGTACAATAGCCAGTTTACGGCGGTTTAGATAGGGTGATATGCAGAAAGACAGCTGTGGTCAGGACCTCTTCGGAAGAGGCTGACTGCGCTGTCTTTTTTGCAGCGGGATAAACTGAACTTATTAGGAGATTTACATAAGAATGAGCTGTGACTTTGGTGATCCCTGGACTTCAGGCCGCTGATGGGTGTTGCTGTTGCCAAGATCCTTCGGTTAACTCTCTGATCGTGGTGGAGATCCGGCGAACCGGTGACTTTTTGAAAATCCTGCACATAATACAACATTCTCTTCATTATTTCGGGCCAAATCGGAAATTGTTGTATAAAAAGTAGGCGTGTTGATTTCCCAAAAAAAGGGACGAAAAAGGCCGCCATTTCGGGTAATGGTAAGTACGACCAAACCAAACCGAAATGAGGCGACCTCATGAATAAATATACCCCATTTTTAGCCGTTTTCAAACAAGTGTTAACACCGGAAGAAGTCCAAATGGTGACCGGACAAACCGAGGACTACGTGGATAGAGGAACCAAAATGACCGTCGGGTTGCTGCTCGATTACTTTGTCCAAGCCTGCTACCACAAATGGGACGGATTCCGGCAGAGTGCCCGCTTAGGCCCACGCTTTGACTTGCCAGAAATTCATTACTCCACCCTTTCCGGCAAGGCCGGTGAAGTCCCTTACGAAATCTTCAAACGTATCTTTCAACTGCTCGTCACGAAATGTAACCGCCAAACCCGGCGGCATTTGAACCTTCCTAAAGATCTTTTGCTGATTGACTCGACTACGGTCACGGCAGCGAACTCTCGAATGCCTTGGGCCTCGTACAAAAAATTCAGAGGGGGTATTAAGCTGCATGTTGCTCTTTCGCATGGCCAGCGTTCACCCCTGAACGTGAAGGAATCGATCGCGAAGCGCAATGACGCTCCGTTTGGAGAAGTCTTGGCAGATACGGACTACATTTTGGTACAGGATCGGGCGTATGGAAAAATCAGCAGATTGGATCAATATGTGCTCCAGGGCCAGTCGTTTGTGATTCGGCTCAAAGACAATCTCCATTTGGTGAAGCCAAGAGAACTCCAGCGACCCGCAGAGGGAGAAACGAAAATTGTTCGTGATATTACTTGTTATATCGGTCAAGGGAAGTGCCAATCTGCTCAGCGCCACCGGGTCGTAGAATTTGAAAATGACCGGGGTGAAGTCGTACGGGTCGTGACCGATTTGAGAAAAGAGTCCGCTCATGTGATCGCTGAAATCTACAAGGCACGCTGGGAAATTGAAGTCTTTTTCCGCTGGATTAAACAGCATCTGAACGTGCCATGTCTATTTGGAACCACCGAAAATGCGGTATACAGCCAATTGTTTGTGGCCCTTGCTGTCTATGTGCTTCTGAAACGCGTTTATGATGAAATTCACCCCAACGTGCCTGCCTTTGCTCAACTGACCCTTTGGGAATTTATGCAGCATTGGCGTATATTTAGTCTTCCGCTGGAGTGGCAGGTTCAACTTAGTCTGCTCAGGAACAAAGGGGTTTTGGGGATTATATCCATCCCATAATATGGGGAATCAACAGGCCTGTATAAAAAGCAGGATTTCGCAACCACCGAGCGGCTGAGCGGGACAATTCTTGTATTTCGTATTTCGTACAACAATCCTCCTGAACACCCGGATATTAAGAGATTAAAGTTGCAATTCGACCAACAATAGTACCCCATGCAAAAGTGAGTAAGTAACTCAATCTGCTGTGCCACAGCTAACGAGAGATTTCGGTGATTTAAATTGCAGTGATCAATAGACGATAACAATGGAGGTTCATTCGAGTGGCAAAAATCGGTTTAATCAGGCATGGGATCACAGAATGGAATATCGCAGGAAGGGCTCAGGGACTGTCGGATATCCCGCTTAACGGGGAAGGCAGAGAGCAGGCGCTTAGACTTGCCGGACGGCTGAGTAAAGAACCGTGGGACCTCATGATTTCCAGCCATTTGTGCCGGGCTAGGGAGACTGCAGAGATTATTGCTGCAGCCTCAGGGATTGAGGAGCACCTGATTGACGAACGGATATGTGAAATGGATTGCGGACAGCTGGAAGGGCTGAATGAGGCAGAATGGCTCGGAAGATGGGGGCCGGACTGGCGCAGCCTGGAGCTCGGGATGGAGAAGGCAGAGGATGTATCACGCAGAGGAAAGCTTGTTCTAGAGGAGCTGTATACCCGCTATGGTGACAAAAAAATACTGGTTGTCAGCCACGGTGCCTTAATCGGCTTGACGCTCCAGCACCTGCTGCCGCAAGTTCACCACTACTTACATAAAGAATGCTTCGCTAACCCTGCTCACCAAAATCAATAATAACTGGGATTGCCTGCTGTACAACTGCGTGGAGCATTTGGCTGAAGTATTTGCGGGCTGAACTAATCCGTGAAAATAACTCCATCCTCCCAAGCACACCTTCGGGTCACAGATGAATTGGCTATTCTACATACGTTTGGGGGTTCTGGACGTCTTATGCAGTTGGCAAAATGGATGGAGCAAGAATACGTTGCTCACTCGTCACTCCCGTGCAGCCTGCTCCGCATCACCCCCGGAGTCACTCCGTGCGCCTTGCGGAAGACGCGGATGAAATAATTGGTGTCCATGCCAAGGTTGAGGGCGATATCCTGCACAGGACGCTCAGGGTCCTCGGTGATCATCTGCAGCGCGCGCTGCAGCCGCAGGTTCTGCAGATATTTATGCGGAGTCACGCCGTATTCCTGCAGGAACAGACGCTGGAAATGCTGGACAGAATAACCGACGGCAGCGGCCAGATTCGTAATCAGCAGCGGCTCCGTGAAATGCTCGTTGATCAGGCTGACGGCTTTATTCAGAGCTTCGTTGCGTACATTTTCGTTCTCCAGGCGGGTCGCTGTACCGGCGGAGCATTCGCTCCTGCGCAGCATCAGCAGCAGCCTGTAGAGGGTTACCGACAGATCCTGCATCGACTGCTCCTCCTGGCGGCCGGTGCTGTTTCCGTTTACCGTATGCCAGATTCCGCCGATCATATCCCAGCAATCCTCGAATCGTTCAGGATGGAACAGCGCAGACGGCAGCAGGCCGAGTCCCTCCAGCACAGTTGCTGACTGGCTTCCATGGAAGCCGATGAAACCTACATGCCACGGCTCATGTGACAACGGATAATACTCGTGCCCGCGGTCGGGTGGAAAAGCATAGGCCATTCCCGGTGTCAGCACCGTCTCAGTGCCGTTCTCAAGGTCGCGGAACCGTCCGCTACCGCTGCGGATCAGGAATATCTGATGCACCGGGAATCCGGCCGGACGCACATGGTGATACTGGATATGGCGGCCGACCGAATAAGGGTATAAGGGGAACGCATTCAGGTCGCGCGGCATTTCGATCAGGGAGAAGGGGAGCATGTAAACACCTCATATTCATTTTGTGCTATGGAAACGCTATTATTATACTACCATTGGCAACTGATTATCCTTTATTATAAATAGTATAAATGGTTACAAGCTAAAGGGATAGAGCTGACGAAAAACTTATATCAGTGAAAAGTCTCATTCTAACATCGAACCCTATACGAGAGGATGAATGTAATAATATGAACAGCAAAGTTCCTGCAATCAGCAGCAAGGCTCCTGTAATGCTGCATGGTGCCGACTATAATCCCGAGCAATGGCTGAAATACCCTGAGGTGCTGAAAGAAGATATCCGGATGATGAAGCTGGCAGGCTGCAATGTAATGTCCGTGGGCATTTTCTCCTGGGTATCGCTGGAGCGTGAAGAAGGAGTATTCACCTTCGATTGGCTGGATCAGCTGCTGGATACTTTTAAGGATAATGGAATTTATGCCTTCCTAGCTACGCCAAGCGGAGCACGTCCGGCCTGGATGTCGGAGAAATATCCTGAAGTATTGCGGGTAGAACGGAACCGGGTGCGCAATTTGCATGGGGTCCGTCATAATCACTGCTTCACTTCACCGGTCTACCGTGAAAAAACCGCGCTGATGAACTCCAAGCTGGCTGAGCGTTACGCTCATCATCCGGCAGTCATCGGCTGGCATATTTCCAACGAATTCGGCGGCGAATGCCACTGTGATTACTGTCAGAATGCCTTCAGAGAGTGGCTTAAGGTTAAATACAAGGGAGATTTGGACGAGCTTAATCATGCCTGGTGGGCCACGTTCTGGAGCCATACGTACACCTCCTGGGAACAGATTGAATCCCCGGCTCCGCACGGAGAGACTCAGGTGCATGGTCTTAACCTGGACTGGCGCCGTTTCGTAAGTGACCAGACGATTAACTTCTGCCAGCATGAGATTGACTCGGTGCGCAGCTTCAATCCTGAACTGCCGGTGACGACCAACATGCATATGATCGACGGTATTGACTATCGTAACTTGGCGAAGATCCTTGATGTGGTCTCCTGGGATGCTTATCCGGACTGGGGGTATACCGAGGATGATGATGATGCCCGGCTGGCGGCCTGGACGGCGATGCATCACGATATGTACCGCAGCTTCAAAAAGAAACCGTTCCTGCTGATGGAAAGCACACCTTCGCTCACGAACTGGCAGATTGTCAGCAAGCTGAAGCGTCCGGGTATGCACAAGCTGTCCTCCCTGCAGGCGGTAGCCCATGGTTCGGACTCCGTACAATACTTCCAGTGGCGCAAAAGCCGCGGCTCCAGCGAGAAGTTCCACGGCGCAGTTGTCGATCACAGCGGACATGCGGAGACCCGTGTATTCAGAGATGTGGCTGAGGTTGGGCGTACGCTGGCAGGATTAACGGATGTAGTCGGTACAACCACTCCTGCCGAAACAGCCATCCTGTTCGACTGGGACAACCGCTGGGCGGTTAAGGATGCCCAGGGTATCCGCAATTCCGGGCTGAAATATGAAGAGACTGTGCTTCAGCATTACCGTGGATTGTGGGAGCTGGGGATTCCGGTGGATGTGGTCGGCTCCGGTGATGATCTGTCCGGCTACAAGCTGGTCATTGCGCCAATGCTATACTTGATCAGCGAAGAAAATGGCAAGCGGATTGAGAAGTACGTGGAGCAGGGCGGCACATTCCTGGCCACCTATTGGTCGGGAGTCGTAGGCGAGACGGACCTGTGCCACCTGGGCGGCTTCCCTGGACCGCTGCGCAGAACCCTGGGTATCTGGGCAGAAGAGACAGAAGGTCTGCACAGCCGCGATCTGAACGGCCTCGTGATGGACCCTGGCAACACCCTGAAGCTGACCGGAGACTATGATGCGCATGAAATCGCTGAGCTGATCCATCTGGAGGGTGCAGAAGCGCTGGGGCATTACCGCAGCGACTTCTACGCCGGACGTCCGGCACTGACCGTGAACAAGCTGGGGGCAGGCAAAGCCTATCATCTGGCCACACGGGTGAAGGACCCGCAGTTCTATGTAGATCTGTACGCCGCAATTACCGGCAAAGAACGCATCAGCCGCTCCCTGAACACCGAGCTTCCTACAGGAGTAACGGCTCAGCTGCGCAGTGACGGCGAGCATGATTATGTATTTGTGCAGAATTTCAGCGGCAACGAGCAAGTGGTAACGCTGGATGGTCAGGAGTATACGGACCTCGAATCCGGTGCTGCTGCACCTACAGAGCTGAAGCTGCCGGTCAACGGGCTGGTTATGCTGAAACGGCAAGCTGCTAAGTCATAAAGCAGGCTGAAAATATAAGCAATGAGTTCAAAAAGGCAGGACCCGCTAAAAATCGGGTTCTGCCTTTTTGAATGATATGATAAGCCTCTAAAATGCAGTGAAGCAGATGCTGTTTATCCACGTAATGCCAGGAATCAATTCGTTCGACGAAAAATAAATGTATTAAATCCATCTAAAGGATTTAGTTTGAGCATTACGCCTGACATTTTGCCGTGGAAGCAGCTGAGTAAGCAAATAGGTTTGAAATCTGGACGTCATTCCCTGCTGTAAAGAGCTTCGATTCCCTCAATCACCCGCAAATAGTAAGCTGGCTCATGCGGTACGAGCTGTGCGTGGTTTACCCGTTCATTAATTTCGGCCCATTCACTGTCATCGGTTACCCGGAAGCCTTGCACATGTAGAGTGCTGCTTGCCCCAGCGATGAAGCTGCGGAACTCGGCGAAGCGGGCCTGGACGATCCCTGCTACCTCTTCCTGCTGCAGCGAGAAGTCACTGAGAGCATAATTGTTCTCGTAAACAAAAACATTCGCCCGCTCCCGGTCCATAAACCCGGCTGTATCCATCTGGTAGGGGATAATTCCCAAAGGTTTTAATTCGTCAAAAGCAAGCCTAAGGCCCAGCTCCTCCTGTACCTCCCGGACCCCATCCTCCACCGTCTCATCAGCCATCAGATGGCCGGCGGCAGTGATATCGAGCAGTCCGGCATAATCTCTTTTGTGCCGGCTGCGCAGCTGGAGGTAAATCATCAGTCCATTGTCAGCCTGACGGACAAACCAGCAATGAAAGGTCTCGTGCCAGAGACCGTGGCGGTGTACCTCATCGCGGGGAGCGGTTCCGGTTCTATTACCTTGCTCATCAAATGTAGTTAGTATCTCTTCGGTCATACAGAAGCTCCTTCACCAATTGCGTCAAAGCAGGATGCGGAATGCAGCGGGTCTTGACGATTATATTTTTTACAGCTTACCATAGATACAGAAATACAGTAATATTCAAATGAAGGTGTGGTAGAGGGAATGTACGGCTCAGGAGGAGAACGATGAAATATTTGGTTAAGCTAAATCTGGCCAGCATCATCTTGGCTCTGCCGGTCTTTGCAGCCATTGAGCTGATTGGAAATGCACTGAGGATTAGCCGGATCACCGGATGGGAGTACGGGAAGGTTGAGCGTTCGGTCACGCTAATCAATATCGCAGGCTTTTTGCTGACCGGAATTCTGATCGTGTATGTAACCCGGCGAATACTGGACAACCGGAGAATAGCTATGATTACGAGTTTGCTCTGGTTTGCCTATTTCAGCTTATTCGTCTACCTGTTCGCTGCGCTCTTTCCCATGACAGTACATGAGGACGAGCCGGCACCGGTTACCGGACTAATCTTCATAGGGATACTTATCCTGCATTTCTTGTATGTAGCCATTGTTCAGGCATGCTCTATATTCTTGACTGTCAGGGAGGACGAATAATGCAGCCAGTACCCATGGAGCTTACTACATTCAACTCGCTTAGTGACGAACGGCTCGACTATGCCTGCATGGAACCCACGTTCATGAAGATCCGCGCGAAATCTCCGGCGGTGAAGAATGAAGCAATTGCACAGCTAAGCAGGGGACAGAGGGCGCTCTGTATGTTCCGGATTCTGTATGACCACAGCTCTAAGTCTGCGGAAGAATACTACGGGTGGCTCAGTTATCTGCTGGATCAGCCGGGATACTGGAGCAGTGTGCTGGAGGGATTGCAGTTTTTTGAAGATGCTCCGTTTACTGCACATAGTCTGCGGATCATCGCTGGTTACATCCGTACCAATCCTGACGAGTTCATCGTGTTCCGATAAGGGATGGGTCGGATTAAGCATACAAAGAACCCCGGTGCATAAGTGAAGCATCCGGGGTTTGATGTGTTTAGCAGTTGCTCTGAACAGCCGCCGCTAAACTATGAACAATCCTATCTATACGCGCTCAGTTTGTATATACGGCGCTTATTATCTCTATAGTTGGAGCAAGCCGAATCAATTTATGGTGCTGTTGTTCAAAAATTCCGAGCCGGAATTATCTGGCCAGCCATCCGCCGTCTACATTAAGGATATGTCCGTTCAGGTAGTCGGAAGCCGCAGATGCCAGGAACACAGCAGGGCCCTTAACATCTTCAGCAGTTCCCCAGCGTCCGGCTGGAATGCGGTCAAGAATTGAATCGGAACGGCTCTGATCGGCACGGATTGGAGCTGTGTTCTCAGTAGCCATATATCCTGGAGCGATGGCGTTGATGTTCAGACCGGAACCAGCCCATTCGTTAGCGAATGCTTTAGTCAGACCTGCTACGGCATGCTTACTTGCTGTGTAGCCTGGTACGTTGATGCCGCCCTGATAGGAGAGCATGGAGCAGATGTTGATGATTTTTCCGTTGCCTCTTTCAAGGAAGTGGCGGCCGGCGATCTGGGACAGCAGGAATACAGTGTTCTGGTTGAGGTTGATGACGTCGAACCAGTCTTTTTCACTGTGATCCTTGGCTGGCGTACGGCGGATCATACCTGCGCAGTTCACGAGGATGTCAACTTTGCCTGTGAAGGCAACAGCTTCGTCGAACATGCCCTGAAGCTTGGAATGATCGCTCAGATCAGTAGCAATGCTTAGTGCCTTAACGCCAAAAGCTTCAGCTGCTGAAACAGTCTCTTCACTCCCATTAAGGGAAGCGGAGATTACATCTGCGCCAGCTTCTGCGAAGGCAAGGGCGATCCCTTGTCCAAGACCCTGGGCAGCACCCGTTACGATTGCTGTTTTACCTGCCAAACTGAATAAAGATGACATATTATAATTCTCTCCTTTAAGTTGCATAATTGAGTATCGCTTATAAGGCTTAAATGTGTATTTAAACTACCCGCACTCGATGTTGACGCCTGCCTTGCGGAACAGCTCCACCGTCTCGGGCGCAAGCCCGCTGTCTGTAAGCAGCACATCGACTTCCTGCAGTGAAGCAAAGGTGCGCAGAGCGGTATGCCCGAATTTGTGATGATCGCAAGCGGCGAATACCTGGCGGGCCGTGGATACTAAGGCTTGTTTGAAATCGATTAAATCTCCGGTATAGATGGACAGGCCATGCTCAATATGAACGGCTGTCGCCGAGAGAAAGGCTTTTTGAATATTAAGCTTCTGTACATAGGAGACAGCTTCAGGGCCGGCCAGCATGTTGCGGACACGGTACCCTCCGGGAACGACCAGACGTATGTTGTCTTTGGGAACCAGCTCGCTGATGATATACACATCGTTGGTAATGACTGTCAGGGGCATATTCTCCAGCCGCCGGGCAATCTCAAGCGTGGTGCTCCCGCCGTCGAGTGCAATAATGTCATCCTTGGCGATATGTGCCAGCGCACGCAGGGCAATCTCCGATTTCTCCTCGGAATATTTATCCAGCGGGTCTTTGGAGGGCAGAATCCCGAATTGATCGCTCTGTGCCAGCACAGCTCCGCCGTGTACACGCATGATCAGTCCTTGTTCCTCCAGCTTGCTTAAGTCCTCGCGGATTGTTTTTCCCGTTACCTGGAGCTTGTCGCTCAGCTCGTTCACTGTTACATCCTTCTGGTTCAGCATAACTTCCATAATCATCTCGTGCCGCCGTATCGGGTTCATCCGCCTGCCTCATCTTTCCGTAGTTGATTTGCTTCTATTGTAATTCTTTCATGCCTACGGGGTCCATATCATCGTAACGTTTGTTGTCTCCGGCCATACTCCAGATGAAGGTGTAGTTATGTGTACCCACACCGCTGTGAATGGACCAGCTCGGAGAAATGACAGCCTGCTCATTGTGCATTACAATGTGGCGGGTTTCTGTTGGTTCCCCCATCAGATGGAAGACGATGGAGTCATCCGGCAGATCGAAGTAGAAGTAAGCTTCCATCCGGCGCGGGTGAGTGTGGGATGGCATGGTGTTCCACATGCTGCCCGGTTTCAGCTGAGTCATTCCCATCACAAGCTGTGCGCTCTGCACGCCGTTCGTGTGAATGAAGCGGTGAATCGTACGTTCGTTGGAATTCTCAAGTCCGCCCATGGCTCCGGATTCGGATTCAGCCAGCGTGGTCTTGGTAGTAGGGTAGGACTGGTGAGCCGGAGCGGAATTCAGGTAGAATTTCGCTGGTTTGGCGCTGTCGGCGCTTTTGAAAATAACATCTTTGGAGCCTTGGCCTACATACAGGCATTCCTTGAAGTCAACTTCATATTCAGTTCCGTCTACAACAACCGAACCTTTGCCGCCGACATTGATAATACCCAGCTCACGGCGTTCCAGGAAGTAAGTCACTCCAAGCTCCTTGAGGTCCGTTGTAAGTACAACATCCCCATTGACCGGATTAGCCCCGCCAACGATCATGCGATCTTCATGGGTCAGGACAAGCTTCAGTTCATCCGGAGCAAAAATAACCGGAATATGGAACTCCTTGCGCAGGCGCTCAGTGTCAAACTGCTTAACTTCATTCGGATGTGATGCAAAACGTCTTTCCATTGAATATTCAATCTCCTTAAGAAAAATGTATTTTCGTTCGTATAGGTACAATTTAATCCATTTACGTTCATTTGGCAAGTGATAATCTTTTTTAGTACGTTTATTTTAGTTCGTTTGTTAGGATTAGAGATTGCCATCTGAACTGAAAGCGTGCACAATAGAGCTGGAAAGCAGTGAGTTCCCAAGGTGAAGTCTACCTAATTGAAGAGGGATAGTTGTTCTATGTATACACACGCGGCATGACTCCCGGATTAGGGGCTCGTGATACAGAATATATAATGGAGGGTGAGGGAAATGGCAGACAGGCTTCAGAATCAGACTTCTTATAAAGTACGCCAGCAGGAAATTATCAGTTCAATCGCACTGGAGGCGGAGCGGCGTCCGCTGCTTGCGAGCGGCCTCTGGTTCCATGATGATGTGCGGAATAACTTCTATTATGCTTCTTATTTATTTGCTGCTGCGGTAGATGATACGCTGGAGCTGCCTTTCGATAAGGAGGAAGCCAAACGGAAGGCGGAAGCCGTCATGCTGGAAACGGTCCTGCTGCAGAACCGCCAGCCCGGTACAGAACTCTATGGCCACTGGCCGCTGGGCTTGAATCCGCAGCCCAGAGAAGCGCCGCCGCATGAGCTGCCGGTGGAGATCATGGGTAGCCTGATGGTCTGGTTCTGCAAGCAATATTCCAGCCAGTTCAGCGCAGGGCTGCGTATTGCCTACCACACGGCCATCGGTCATGTGTACCGCAGCGGCTTCTTCCGTAAGCCGGTAACGACGTTAAGCCACCATGAAGCAAAATATACGGCAGCCAAGCTGATCTTCGGCAGCTTCTTCGAGGATGACGAGCTGCTGGAAGACGGACAGCGGAGTCTGGACATCACGCTGGCGCATATCCGGGAGACAGGAATGCCGGAGTACGGCAGCCTCCCGTGGTTCTGGCACTGGGTGCAGGCATTCACCTGTGCCTGGGAGCTGGAGACAGACAGCGGCATTAAGCGTACCCTTGGCGAGATGCTTGATTATCTCTGGAACGAGCGGAGCCAGTGGTATCTGCAGGGCGCCTGGGCAGGTGCCCATTCCAGAGGCTGGCCGCATGATGTGCCGGCTGACAGCAATGTGCTGCACGACTATGTGCAGTTCGGAGACTTCAAGCTGCCGGCGGAGATGCCGCGCACCGAATATGCCGGTTTCCTGTTCTATGAAGCGCCGGAGCAGGTGCGTTCGAATGCGCTGAACCGCGAGGCAGCGGTAGAGGTCAAGAAGCAAACCGAGAAGGTGGTTGCCGGTGATCCGGACCGCCAGCCGCCGCTCCATTCCTATGCCTACCTCACAGAGGATTATGCGGCAGGCGGCATGTGGGAGCGGGTAGAGGAGTTCGACAATGAGCAGCTGCGCTGGGCGTATTCGCTCCCGGTGGGTGCAGCTGAAGGCGTGAACCGGCTGTACTTCTTCCATCCGGGCCAGGGGTATAACGCGGGCGATCCGCGGCACCAAAGCCCTTATATGGAAGTGCTGTACCATAAGAACACCGTCATATCTCTGTTCCCGGTACCCGAAAGTGAGAACAAGCTGGTTGTGGGTGTTCTTCCTAAGGGGCAGTGGAGTAAACAGCCTGCAGCGCTGTTCGGTTATGCAGGCAATGTGTATTTTGCAGTCTACTTATCGCATGGCTATGAGCTGCTGGAACGCCCGGATTATCTTGAGGTGATCTCCGAAGGGATGCCGGGCGGAGTCATTGTTGAAGCGCTAAGCGTTAGCCAGGCTGCGGAGCTGGGAATAAGCGGGTTTGATGAGTTTGCCGCAGCCGCCGCACAGCGGGCGCCTAAGTTTGGAGCGGGAGAAATTCTGTCTGCGGAATACACTACATGGCTCGGCCATGAGTATTTACAGCTCAGCACAGGCAATGGCCTGACAGAGTTCAAAGCAGAGATTAACGGCAAACCGGTTTCTTTTGACAGTTATTCTGTCTAAGCTTGTAAATAATTAATGAACCTATAGAGGACCCGGGGATGCTGAAGCGTCTGCCGGGTTCTTATATTGTCTGCGGCTGCTTCGCCTAGCAGGATTGGGCTGGAGCATGATATGTTAAGAATGGTAATATCTTAGTAGATCATAGGAAACAATAAGATCACTATTTTGGCAGCGAAGCATCTACTATGGAGACATGGGGGGAGCAGTATGACAGAGATAGAATACCGACTGGAGAAGGATTTCTTAGGAAGTAAACCGGTGGAGAAACACGCCTACTACGGGATACAGACGCTGCGTGCAGTAGAGAATTTCCCGATAACCGGGTACCGGGTGCATCAGGAGCTGATTAAAGCTATGGGCATCGTCAAAAAATCTGCGGCACTGGCCAATATGGAAATCGGTAGACTCTACAAGGGACTGGGGGAAGTTATCGTTGAGGCGGCGGATGAGGTGATTGCCGGAAAGTGGCATGACCAATTCATCGTGGACCCGATTCAAGGCGGGGCCGGCACCTCGCTGAATATGAATGCGAATGAAGTGATTGCGAACCGCGCGCTGGAGCTGCTGGGCCGGGCCAAAGGCGATTATCTGCAGCTCAGTCCCAACACGCATGTGAATATGGCACAGTCCACGAACGATGCTTTTCCGACGGCAATTCATATTGCCACGCTCTCCCTGCTGGAGCAGCTGCTGGTGACTATGCGGAGCATGCATGGCGTATTTGTGCTGAAAGCGGCGGAGTTTGATCCGGTTATCAAAATGGGACGGACCCATCTTCAGGATGCGGTACCGATCCGTCTGGGCCAGGAATTCGAGGCGTACAGCCGGGTGCTGGAGCGTGATATTCAGCGGATCGAGCATACACGGCGGCATCTCTATCAGGTGAACATGGGGGCGACGGCGGTAGGCACCGGACTGAATGCGGAGCCGCGTTATATTGCGCGGGTGGTAGAACTTCTGGCCGAGATCAGCGGATTGCCGCTGGTGAGTGCTGAGCATCTGGTCGATGCTACGCAGAATACAGATGCCTACTGCGAGGTCTCGGCAGCGCTGAAGGTCTGCATGATGAACATGTCCAAAATCGCCAATGATCTGCGGCTGATGGCCTCCGGTCCGCGCTCCGGCTTGGGTGAAATTACGCTTCCGGCCCGCCAGCCCGGATCTTCCATCATGCCCGGCAAGGTGAATCCGGTGATGGCCGAGGTGATCAATCAGGTCGCTTTTCAGGTCATCGGAAATGATCATACGATCTGTCTCGCCTCCCAGGCGGGCCAACTCGAGCTTAACGTTATGGAGCCGGTGCTGGTATTCAATCTGATCCAGTCGATCAGCATTATGAACAATTCCTTCAAGGTGTTCACGGACTACTGCCTGGCGGGCATTGTGGCCAATAAGGAGAAGCTGCAGCGTGAAGTCGAGCAGAGCGTAGGCATCATTACTGCGGTGAACCCGCATCTGGGCTATGAAGTGGTGTCGCGTATTGCCAGAGAAGCGATTCTGACCGGCGAATCCGTGCGCGCTCTATGCCTGAAATACAATGTGCTCAGTGAGGAAGAGCTTAATCTGATCCTCGATCCCTATGAAATGACCCATCCCGGGATCGCGGGGGCGGCGCTTTTGAATAAGGAATAAAGGGCAGAATCCGGGGGATAGCGAAAATTGGCTGCAGAGACCGGTATTATTTTGTAAACCCGGGGTAAAGGTCGTGTTATAATATACGGGAGCATTTACACCCGGAAGTATCATAAATTTGTAATGGCTTACTGGAGGCATAGTGTGGCGAAGGCAAAAGTAGCAAAACGTCCAACCCGCGACGAATTCGTGCTGGAAGAGCTGGGCAATCAGCTGGTCGAGGCGAAACAGGAGGATTCCGAGATTCTGCTGACGGTCTGGGGGAAGGAAGAACAGGTTCGCGGAGTGATTGTGGAGATGGATTCGCGTACCGGCAAGGTACACCTGCGATATAACGAAGAAATTATCAAGGTTCCGTTCATGGATATTATGCAGGTGAATTACCCGCGGGATTAGCCGCTGGAGGCAGGTCTTGTAAGGTAGAGTATAGCAGGGCAGAAGAAAGCTCCGGCGCGCCGGAGAGTGGTTGGAGGTAGCAGGGACATGCAAGTGAACAAAACCAATGCCATGCGTATGCTTGATGCAAAAAAGGCCGGATACACCCTTCATACTTATGATAATGAGGATGGCCAGATTCACGGGAGTGCTGTTGCTGAGAAGATTGGCCTCCCGCCTGAGACAGTGTTTAAGACACTGGTCTCACACAGCGGGCCGCAGCCCTATGTATTTGTTATTCCAGTGGCTGAAGAGCTTGATCTTAAGAAAGCGGCCAAAGCCGCCGGAGCGAAGAAGATCGAGATGCTCCCGCTGAAGGAACTGCTGAAGTGGACAGGTTATGTGCGCGGGGGATGTTCGCCCGTTGGCATGAAGAAGCTGTATCCTACGTTCATACACAGCAGCGCGGAGGGGTTGCAGACCATCGCCGTCAGTGCAGGGCGCATCGGCATGCAGATGGAGCTTGAGCCTAAGCTGCTGGCAGATGTGGTATCTGCTGTATTTACGGATCTCATTAAAGAATAGCTGTAGAGCAAGAAGCCGGAATTCCTAGAGGTCTAGGGATTCCGGCTTCTTTGGCGGTTTTGGCTAACTCCATTCTGTGTAGTGACCGGCTATAAACCGGATCTCGCGCTCATAGTGTGCCAGATGCCCCTCATCAACCATTTTCATAAAAGCAGGATTGCCATCGGCAGCTCCCTGCTTCAAGGTATCGCACATTGCTGTCAGGCGCTCGACCACCCACTTGTTCAGCTCCTTAGGGGCGGGGACGGGAATCCCATAAGCCTCAAAAAATAACTGTATCCGCTGGCACCGGTCTGACGCATGTAAATGGGTTTGGTAAGCTGCGGTGGACCCTGATGTGTAGTCAGGTGCGAAGCTGGCCAGCGGAACTGATGTGTAGATGGAATATGCAATGTCCCACATCCGCGGACCGGGTCCGGCCATGTCGAAATCAATCAATGCCGCAGGAGCATCATTCTGAAAAACCACATTGTACAGGGCAGCGTCATTATGGCAGATCACTTCATGTGCACTGTTATCGGCATAGCTGAGCTGCCAGCTTCCCTCTGATTGCGGATTGAATCCTTCAGTCGCATCGTGGTAATGACGTAACAGGCGTGCTACACCTGCAAGTGTCTCACGAGACCACATATACGGCTTAAGTTCAGGGTAAGCATTGCCTGGAACTTCTCCGGGAATATAGCTGAGTATTTCACGCCCGGGCTCATCCAATCCGAGAAAACGTGGCGCTCCCCCGAAGTTCTGCTTCTCCAGATGCTGCAGCAGTGCATGAACATTAGGACTCCAATCCCCTGTGGGACGGCGGACGGTATCCGCCTTACGGACAATGTGATTCACATTTCCGCCGGTCAGTATTTCTTCATGCTGAGTCACCAGGCTAGTCCTCTCTTTCACTTAGGATGTATGTAATATAGTGCAGGATACTACCCGGCAGCCCATCCGAAAAGTAAGGACCAACGAGGTGAATGGATGCGTTCGTTCAGGAGTATGCGGACTGAGAATCCTTTATTTGCCGGAAAACAGGCATTTCCGGCAGCTTGCGGACTGAGATTCCGCTAAGTGATGCGGAAAGGCTCTTTTCAGAGCAAACGGGCACCATTAACGGAATCTCAGTCCGTGGGAGTTCCAAAAAGGTGGAATGGAGCGAAATAACGGAATCTCAGTCCGGCGAGACCGGATTGCTCCGTCCAGGGCGAATCTCAGTCCGCGCGAAACCGGCCTTGCTCCGTTACGGCCGAGCAGCGGTCAGCCAGGGCTTAATGTTACTCTTATACGAGCGGAGTGCAGACCACAAGCGATCAGTGTTACTCGGTTATGCCCGTTATGCCCGTTATGCCCGTCATGCCCGTCACGCCCGTGATAACCGGTTTGCAGCTTGAGCAGTTAAGGCAACAGCTTCGCTGCCACAAGCCCCAGATACTCCTTCAGCGCCAGTCCGGTGGTGGAGACGGACCCGGCGGAGGGAGTGAATTTGCTCACATAGAGTGACATGGGGCGGCTGGCCAGGTAATCCACCGGGAAGGGCTGCGGCGTTAATCCCGCGTGCTCAAATTGCACCATGCTGCGCGGCATATGGAAGGCTGAGGTGACCAGCACCGGATGGCTGAATCCGTGCTCCTGCATAAGTGCAGCGGTGTTGACCGCATTCTGCTCGGTATTAAGCGAGCGGTTCTCCGGCAGGATGTCTTCTGCCGGGATGCCGAGTCCGATCAGCTGCCGCCGGGCGATATCGGCTTCATTGCCGCTGTCTGCAAACACCTGGCCGCCGGAGAAAATAACCGGCAGTCCGGTCTGCCGGTACAGCCGGGCGGCAGCCAGCAGCCGGTTCGCCGCCGGACCGGACATATTGCCCTGTCCGTCCAAATCCGGCGTGCCGGAGGTAGCGCCTCCGCCGAGGATGACAATAACATCGCCTTCTACTGCAGAAGGCTGTGTATATTGCCGTTCCAGACTGCCGATCAGCAGGTCACTGACTACAGAGGTCATCGACAGATAGAGCAGCAGGCTCACCGCGAGCAGTACGACCGCCGGCCGGCGGCTGCTTTTCCACAGCCAGACCACCATCCCCAGCAGCAGGATCACAAAAATTCCCGGAGGCAGAACAAAGCTGTATACGAATTTAATGAGGTAGATCAAGCAGGTCACCAACTTTTTGAAGGATTATATAAGAGTCTTATGTTCATCTGCCCTGCATGGAGATCAATTCTGCTTGTATTGTACCATGAGTCCGGCTGCTGTTCCCAGCTTCGCCCATGTTCAGGTGCGGTACAGATGCTTCATGTAGGAGGAGGGGGATTCACCGAGCACTTTTTTGAACACGCGGCTGAAGTAGTAAGGGTTGGGGTAGCCAAGCGCATCACTGATCTCAGATACATTGTACGCACTCGTCCGCATCAGCTCGATGGCCTTGTTCATCCGGAGCTTGGTATGGGTCTCAATAATCGTCTGTCCGGTGGCCTGCTTGAACGCGGATGACAGGTAGCTGTAATTCATGTTCAGCTGTGAAGCGAGCTCTTCCCCGGCGAAATCCTCGCCGCAGTGTTTGATCAGATAAGCTGTAACTCTCCGCACAGCATTCCCGCTTTTGCCGCTGACAGATGTACTGCTCTCCTGCTGCCCGGCCGCATGTATATCCATGAACAGCTCATATACACTGAGGCAGCTCCGTGTCATCCAGTGCGTTTGCGATTCGGTCCGCTGAACCTGCTCGAGAATTAGCCGCAGACGGCTCTCCAGTCCAAGCTGAACCGGTGCTCTGCCATATTTGGGTAACGGGAACCGGTACTTGTAATAATCGGGATAATAATACTCCAGCTCAGGCAGCGGAATATAATCCTTGTAGCTGCTCTTGTCCCGGTGCTCTGCAGCGGATGTGAAATGAACCCAGTACCAGGATGTTCCCGCAGCGCAGCGGGGTTCGCCCCAGTGATGAAGTCCTCCCCTCAGGAAAAGATATTCTCCCGCTTGTACTACGTATTCCGTACCTTCTTCTATCACCTGCATGCTGCCTTGGGTCACATAAATAAATACCTCATAATCCAGCAGGCGGTCCGGATGGGTGTACAGGCCTGAAGCCTGATTCCAGCCGATATCCCGGACAAGCGGAAACCCGTCTGCCGTCAAAAAGATCTGCTCTTCCAAGGTTTCACCTCCTGTCCTCTCTAATCTATCCGCATTATATAATCACAAAAAAGGATATGCAATCTGTGGTTTGATGCATTTTCTCTTAATGGACAGTGACTATAATTATTGTTATAGCCAAAATAAAGAGAGGTTGTTGAATCATGCACAGCGCAATGTCAGCTTTACGGATTGGACAGATTAAGCTTTCCCCCGGACCGGTGCAAGCCCGGTTTGAGTTGAACAAAAAGTATATTATGAGTCTGACCCCGATGAATCTGCTGCGCAGTTTCTATCTGGAGGCGGGACTCTGGAGCTATAGCGGTAACGGCGGGACAACAGCGGCCTCCACAACAAGCATGGATGGACCGGAGCAATGGCACTGGGGCTGGGAGTCACCGACCTGTGAGCTGCGTGGGCATATTATGGGTCACTGGCTGTCTGCGGCTGCGCGTATTTATGCACAGACGGAAGATATGCTGGTGAAGGCCAAGGCAGATCATATTGTGGGTGAACTGGCCAAATGCCAGGAAGCGAACGGCGGGGAGTGGCTGGCTGCTTTTCCGCAGACTTATATGCACCGCATTGCGAACGGCAAGTATGTCTGGGCTCCGCATTATACAGTTCATAAGCTCCTGATGGGTTTACACGAGATGTATGCCATAGCCGGCAATCTGCAGGCACTGGAGATCATGAAGGGGATCGCAGCCTGGTTCTTCCGCTGGACCGGACGGTTCAGCAGGGAGCAGCTGGATGAACTGCTTGATCTGGAGACAGGAGGGATGCTCGAAGCCTGGGCGGATCTGTACGGAATTACCGGATCGGAGGAGCATTTGGAGCTGATCCGCCGCTATGACCGACGCCGCTTCTTCGATGCCCTGCTGGACGGTCAGGATGTACTGACCAATAAACACGCCAACACACAGATTCCCGAGATACTGGGAGCGGCAAAAGTGTACGAGGTCACAGGGGATGAACGTTACCGCAGCATTGTGGAGGCGTTCTGGAAATGTGCCGTTACTGTGCGCGGTTATCTGTGCAGCGGTGCGGGCGATGATGGAGAGCTGTGGATGCCCGCTGGAGAGATGTCAGCCCGGCTGGGCGCTGGTCAGGAGCACTGCGTCAACTACAATATGATGCGGCTCTCGCATACCCTGCTGCGCTGGACCGGAGATGCGGCTTACGGGGATTACTGGGAACGGCGCTTCTATAACGGTGTGCTGGCCCATCAGCATGGAGAGAACGGCCGGATTTCATATTTCCTGGGGCTCGGTGCGGGCAGCACCAAAACATGGGGCTCGGAAACAGGACATTTCTGGTGCTGCCATGGCACCTTGATGCAGGCCAACGCCTCCTATGAACCGATGATTTACATGCAGGAGGAGGGCGGCTTAGAAGTATGCCAATGGATTCCTTCCACAGTAAGCTTCAAGCAGGGCGGAGCCGAAATAGGTATCCGGCTGGAGCAGGATGGCCAACATGGCGTCTACCCTATGAATAATTGGTCGGTAGCCGGCATGACGAATATTACCAGAGTAGATATTCCGCCAATCCCGGCGCACCGTCCGGATGCGCTTGTCTATAAGCTTACCGTTGCGGCTAATGAGGACAGCCGGTTCAGCCTGCGGCTGAGAATGCCCTGGTGGCTGCGGGAGGGAGCTGTCATCAGGGTGAATGGGGTCCCGCAGCAGGTAGTCTGCCGGCCATCTGCCTTTGTTGAGCTTGAGCGGACCTGGAGCAGTGGAGACACCGTGGATGTGGAACTCCCCAAGGGGGTAACTGCGGAGCCATTGCCGGGTGATCAGGATATCTTCGCATTCGTGGACGGTCCGGTGGTACTGGCCGGTCTGGTTGGAGAAGAGCGGAGGCTGATTGGTGATGCGGCAGATCCGGGCAGCATGCTCACCCCTGACCGCGAACGTAACCATGGCTGGTGGATGTTCGGCAGTTACCGGACGATCCGCCAGGAGCGGGGATTTCGTCTGATTCCTTTGTTTGAGGTTAAGGACGAGGAGTATACGGTATATTTTCCGGTGGAGCAGGCTGGGGGCCAGCAGACTGGAGTATAAACCCGATCCAGCCGTTACCAAATCCCTGATGATCAACAATGGGCGGGGAGATAACAATGGTTCCTCCGCAGTTCGTAACCGGTTCTATAGGCTGCTGCAGGAAATGGTTGTTAAGGACGGGGATGTACTAGAATATATGAAACGGGCCAATACTGAATACGACAGGCAGGTACAGGAATACTGGCGGTGACATTACACTATTGCCTACACAAGAAAACGGAGGTCTGCCGACCTTCGTTTTCTTGTGAATAATCCTCGAAGCAATTTTCTATCCGTCTGGATAATCCGGGATAAAATGAAGTCGGAGCTGAAGGCTGAAACTGATTTACCGGTTTCCTGATTGAAAAAGTATATCTTCATAATGTGCCTCCCAGCGTATTGGCGGATAACGCTTTGCCGTCTGTCTTCCCCGGTTCCTCCGTAAGCTGACGGTAGCCCATGGGAGGCAGGCCGGTCCAGCGCTTGAACTGCTTGCTGAAATGGGAGACATCACGGTAGCCGAGCCTGTAGGCGATACTCTCCACTGACAGGCTGTTATCCAGCAGCAGTAGCTTGGCATGGCGGATGATCAGATCAGAGAGATACTGCCTCGGCGGCAATCCGTAGATTTGCCGGAAGGCGCGGTTGCAGTGATTCGGGCTGTAGCCAAGTCTTGCAGCGATGTCTTCAATGCTTCCGGCCCGGCTGCCGGTTGCCGCAGCGGTGAATACGGATTCCTGCAGAAGCCCTTCAATGGCGTTCGCCAGGGCAACGGTTTTCTCCGTAACACCGGGCAGTGTGCTCCGGACAGGGGAGGGCAATGCAGCCAGCACCCAGCTGCTGAGTGCGGTGAACAGCTGCAGCGAAGCATTGAGCGTCACCAGCCGGCCCCGCTGGGCATCGCTGGCATCAGGGAGGATCGTCGAGCTGATAATTGCATCGAGTGAAGAACGGATCGCCTGCAGCTCCGGAGTGTCACCGCTTAGGCTGACGGTGTCCATCGTCATCAGGGAACGGCGCAGGACCAGATCATCAATGTCGAAATGCAGGCAATAATAGGTCATTTCATCCTCTGACACTGTACCCAGGCTGGAATGCAGGACACTTGGGCGGATGAACAGAATGTCGCCGCTGTGCTGGATGTAAGACTGTCCGCCTACATTCATTTGCTGCGAACCCTGCAGGACGATATTGATCTCGAACATCGGATGGGTGTGTGCCGGATATTGCCACTCCTTGTTCACCTTGCGCCAGTGGGCAGCGAATATATGAAAGGCAGCCTGTATATCCGGGGACATCCGGCCGTCCATGGAATGCTGTGTACCGGGATCTAATACGTTCATACTCAACCTCTTTTTCACTAAAAGTTGGCTCTATTATAGCATAAGCCGCCGCGTCCGATTGATTTGTCCAAATAATTGGCGGCTTTGCGCCTGTTGCATAAGCGGGGGCAACGCTAACATAGAGTTATAAGCCCGGTACTGCCGGGCCACAGCCTGGAGGGAGTGCATTACGTTATGCCGAAGAATCAATTCTTTAATGCCCATCATTCACCGATTGGATCTTTTTCAAGCTTTACCCTCGGATTTAAGGGAGCGTCCGGCGGCTTTGACCTGGAAGTGGGCAAACCGCCTAGACAGAATGTATATATTGGTCTGGAGCGCAAGGATGGTAGCGGCTTCGATACCTTGCCGTTCCATGAGCAGGGCAGCGACGATGAAAGTAAACGTTATGACATCGAGAACCCCGACCCGAACCCGGATAAGCCGCAGATTCTTTATCACTACGCAGACGAAGAGATCACCCGCGATTTCCGCCTGGCATCGGATAGCTGGCAGGCAGGTGACCTAACCTTCCGCATTCTGTCACCGGTCCGGCCGGTTCCGGACCCCGAAACGGCTACTGACGAAGAGCTTAAGGAAGTGCTGCTGCCCGCAGTGCTGGTAGAGCTGGAAGTCGATAACACTTCGGGCAATGCTATCCGCCGTGCCTTCTTCGGCTTCCAGGGGAATGATCCCTATAACGCCTTGAGAAGATTCGATGGCGGCCAGGCAGAGCTGACCGGTGTCGGACAAGGCCGGTTTCTGGCCATTGCTGCTGAACAGGGCAGCGTGAAAGCTGCCATGCACTTTACCCTGGAGGATATTCTCACAGCGGAGCTGGAGGAGAACTGGACCTTCGGACTCGGCCAGGTTGGAGCTCTGGTTATGGATGTGCCCGCAGGAGAGCGCAAGGTCTACCGGTTCGCAGTCTGCTTCCACCGGTCCGGCTATGTAACCTCGGGGATGGACGCCAGTTATTACTATAACCGCTATTACAGTAATGTAGAGGCGGTAGCGGAATATGCGTTGTCCCATTTCGATCAGCTGAAGCAGCAGGCAGAGCAGGCTAACACCATGCTGGAAGGAACCGGGCTCAGCGAAGACCAGACATTCATGCTGGCTCATGCCATCCGCAGTTATTATGGCTCAACCGAGCTGCTGGAGTACAAAGCCCAGCCGTTCTGGATTGTGAACGAAGGCGAATACCGGATGATGAACACATTCGATCTTACGGTGGACCAGCTATTCTATGAGCTGAAGATGAATCCGTGGACCGTTCGCAATGAGCTGGATATGTTCGTGGACCGGTACAGCTATGTGGATACTGTCCGTTTCCCGGGAGACATGACGGAATATCCGGGCGGGCTCAGCTTCACCCATGATATGGGGGTAGCCAATGCCGTCTCACGTCCGGGGTATTCCTCATATGAGCTGTACGGCATCGACGGCTGCTTCTCGCATATGACCCATGAGCAGCTGGTGAACTGGATTCTTACTGCGGCGGTATATCTGGAGCATACTGGTGACCTTAGCTGGATGGAACGCAACCTTACAGTACTGGAGAGCTGCCTGCAGAGTATGCTGAACCGGGATCATCCGGACCCGGCGAAACGAAACGGTGTGATGGCCCTCGACAGCTCGCGGACAATGGGCGGTGCGGAGATTACTACGTACGACAGTCTTGATGTGTCACTGGGCCAGGCGCGCAACAATATTTACCTGGCGGGTAAATGCTGGGCAGCGTATTTGGCGATGGAGAAGATCTTCCGCGATAACGGCAATACGGAGCTGTCACAGACTGCCGGCAGACAGGCAGAGCTCTGCGCAGCAACCATTGTGGGCAGTGTTACCGAGGGTGGCTATATCCCGGCTGTAATCGGTGAAGGCAATGACTCCAAGATTATTCCGGCGATTGAAGGCCTCGTCTTCCCTTACTTCACAGGCTGTAAGGAAGCATTGGAGCGCGAGGGGCGGTTCGGCGAATACATCGCGGCGCTAGACACGCATCTGCAGGCCGTGCTTGTTGAAGGGGTGTGCTTGTTCGAGGACGGCGGCTGGAAAATCTCCTCCACCAGCAACAACAGCTGGCTGAGCAAGATTTATCTGTGCCAATTCATCGCCAGACAAATTCTTGGTCTGGAGTGGGAGGACAAAGGCCATGCAGCCGATTCGGCACATGTAACCTGGCTTACGCATCCGCAGCTCTCGATCTGGAGCTGGAGCGACCAGATTATCTCCGGCGAGATCACCGGCAGCAAATATTATCCGCGCGGAGTGACGGCGGTCTTGTGGTTGGAGGAGCAGCGGGGGTAAGCATTTGCAAGCTGAAAGGGTTATCCGAACACGCGGAGCCGCAGTAGCATTTCGTATGTGTAGTTGTCAGAGCTTCGCCCAGCCGCGAACGGTTAGCGATAATCACCTATTAAGGTGAAAGTGTTGTACAGATTACAACTTTGAACCTTAAATACTGGGGTGTTCGGGAGGATTGTTGTAGCAAATACAGGAATATTCCCGCTAAGCTGTCTGGAAGAAGATGAATGATGTATTTTATACAACATTATTGGATTTGAGGCAATAAAGTGAAGGGAATGTTGTATTCCGTGCAGGATTTTGAACCGGAATCGAATCGCGATTCTGCAACACTTGAATAATCTTTTGAACCATAAGTTTAAACAACAAACAGCGGGTCCCCAGTATGTGGGGGCCCGCTGTTTGAGTTATCCAATAGCCAGATTAGAAAATACGGTGCTTCAACACTTCAGCTTGGCGACGGCTTCGACTTAGTAATAATCGCCCTAGATCAGCGATACATCGATGAAGGAGTCGCCGCTGCCTGTACCATGCAGCAGAATAGCTTCATGCTCCGGCTGGTCCCAGGTGGCATAGTTAGTTGGGACTGCTCGCCTGTTCCAAGGCAGCTGAGCAGCTGCAGAAGCGGCATCGTGATATCCTTAGGACCTTACTCTAAGGATTATCCGGCACAGGTTATAATTCTCGTAGATCCACTCCATGGTCTAGAAGCAGTCCTCGAGATCAAATCCGCAATATGAGGGCTTCATGGTTCTAATCCTTTTACCCCGGGATTGGATTGAGGGAGCTGTCAGCTGTGCAGTAATTCACTTTGAAAAGGTAACAATTATAATATAATCCCAATAATTAACTCGGACTGGAATATCGGCGAGAGGCGAAAGGCGGGATGCAGAGTGGGGAACAATCAGCTACAACGGAAATACAGTGTATTTCTGGGCGTCATATTGTCGGGGTATAATGTGGCTGATAAGCTCTATGGCGCGGTTTTTATCATTTTGATGAGCTTGCGCGGCGTGGATGCCTTTCAGATCAGTATCGTGTTTGCCGTTTCTTCACTGTCCATGGCTATCTTTGATTACCCCAGCGGGAATCTGTCCGATATCTATGGAAGAAAGCGCATGACGGCGGCCGGATTCATGGTGTGGGGAGCGGGGCTCGGGATTTTTGCCGCTGCTAACGGTCTTGCCTTATTCATCGCCGCCTCCATCGTGATGTCTCTGGGAGTTGCGATGATTTCGGGTTCTCCGCAGGCGTGGTACATTGATCAGCTGGAAGAGCTGGGAATGCCGGATTATAAAAAAATCGCCCTGCCCCGCATCAGCGGGTTTGTATCGGCGTTTGCCATCGTCGGTGCATTGATGGGTACGGTGAGCAGCCGCGTACATTATGTTCTTCCGGTGGCTATTGCCGGCGTGCTGGCGGTAGGACTCGGCGTATATACCTGGCTCAGCTTCAGCGACAACTACGGAAGCAGAACGCAGAGCAGCATCCGCCGGGAGATCTATGCCAGTTCGGCCGATTTCGCCCGCAGCACAGAGATGCGGTTTATTCTTCTGCGCAGCATCCTGACACATACCGCCTTGCTGGTCTTTCTGTTGTCCTGGCAGGTATATGGGGTGAATGAGCTGGAATTTCCGGTCAGTTCCCTCGGGGTGCTGCTGATTCTGTTCATGGGAGTAATTAGTGTATCGAGCTTCCTGGTCTCCTATCTGGCCAAAAAAGAGGTTGCTGCCGTCCGGATCATCGTCTGCGGAACTGTAATCTCTGCACTCGGACTGCTGCTGGTCGGATTGTTTCCGCATAAGGCTGTATTTATTGCCGGTCTGGTGCTGTTTGAATTCGGGCTCGGGATGGATATGTCTTCTACAGGTGTCTGGGTACAGGATTTCATTCCCGGGGCCAAGCGGGCGACCTTCACCTCCGGGCTGTCAGCGCTCAAATCACTCGCCGGTTTCCTGATTACGCTGATCCTGGGGATCATGGCCAAGAATCTCGGGTATGCCTTCATCTGGTGCTTTGCGGGCGCCTCGCTGCTGGGATCCAATATCGTGCTGCTCTATTTCAACACTAAGTATGTACGGGCAGGCAGCAGCGAAGCAGACGGAGAGAAGACCCTGGTGTCCTGATTCTGAAAGGCTTAATTTATACTATAAAAGCTAACAACAGCAGGTCTTCTTCTCGGAGGCCTGCTGTTTAGCGTGTTCAGGGCAGCGGCATTACAGCCACTTCATCGCCCATGCCTCGACGGGCAGGAGCGCCGTGCCCAGCTCCTGCCCCTTGGCAGTGAGCGAATATTCCGTCCTTACCGGACGGTCAGGAATGACCTCGCGGCTGATCAGGCCGCATTCTTCAAGCTCCTTCAGGCGCTCGTTGAGCATACGTTTGCTTAGATCAGGGATGACCGTGTGCAGCTCACTGAACCGTTTGGTCCCCTCCATTAACACATGGATGATCAGATTCACCCACTTCTTGCCGATAATATGATGAACATGCTCGACTTTGGCGAGCAAAGGCTTAAGCTCCTGTGTCATGCGGATTCCCCCTTGTGTAGTTATTATAAATACCCACCTTACTATAACATAGTAGAAAGTGCGTGAAAATAAGTACTTTTCGTAAATGTCGAAATGAGGTTGACGAATGGATTCTGCAGTCGTATGATGAGTGTTATAAAGTTTGTGAGTAATAATAAGTAACCACATAAACATTTGATAATTACGGGAGGAATGAAAGTGGAATCATCATCATTCGTACTATTTGGCGCAACCGGGGATTTGGCCAAACGAAAAATATACCCCGCCCTATATAACCTGTTCAAAGATGGCAAGCTTTCTGGTCCTCTCTCAGTCATAGGTCTCGGCAGAAGAGAGTTGTCGAATGAAACCTTCCAGCATCAGGTGCTGGATTCATTGCGCACCTTTTCGCGGCGTCCGGTTGAGGATTCAGCAGAGCTGCAGAATTTCCTGCTGGCTTTTGAATATAGCGTGCTGGATGTCGGACGCCCCGAAGATTATGTGAAGCTGCTGGGCCATGTGCAGCGCCGTGAGGAAGAGCTGGGCCTTCCGCAGAACCGGATGTTCTACTTATCCGTCGGTCCTGAATTCTTCGGTGAGATTGCCAGTAACATTAACGCCAGCGGACTTGGTGACACGAAGGGATGGAAGCGGCTGATTATCGAGAAACCGTTCGGACGGGATCTGCAGTCGGCACGGGTGCTTAATGACAGCCTGAACACTGCTTTTAAGGAGGAAGAGATCTTCCGGATTGACCACTTCCTCGGCAAACCGATGGTGCAGAACCTTGAGGTGCTGAAATACTCCAATCCGGTACTGCGGGCATTGTGGCAGAACCGGTATATCGAGAGCGTACAGATTACGGCTAGTGAAACGGTCGGTGTGGAAGAACGGGCTGGGTATTATGACAAGGCTGGCGCGCTGCGCGACATGTTCCAGAACCACATGCTGCAGCTGCTTATGATGATGGCTATGCAATTGCCCAAAGGCAGCACCCCGGAAGATGTCCGCAGCAAGAAGCGCCATGTGATCCGTTCGGTACGGCCATTGCTCCGTGAGGAAGTGACGCAGCATGTGGTACGCGGCCAGTATGCAGCGGGTGAGCTGCGCGGGCAGCAGGTTCCCGCTTATACGGCTGAACCCGGCATAGAAGCCTCTTCACAGAATGAGACCTACATCGCCGCCCGGCTGTGGATTGATGACCCGCTTTGGAAGGACGTGCCATTCTATATCCGCACCGGCAAACGCATGAAGGAGAAATCGACGCGGATTGTTATAGAATTCAAAGAGCCGTTTAATGATTTGCATAATAAGAACAGAAGCAAGCTTGCCCTGGACCCTAACCTGCTGGTGATTGATATTGGTCCGAACGAAGGGATCTCCCTTACCCTAAATACCAAAAATCCGCGCCAGCACGGACAGCTCGAGCCGGTCAGCATTAAGCATGAGTCGGGCAACCCCGATCTGCCGGAAGCCTATGAGAACCTGATTTATGATGCTTTACTCGGAGATGCCACCTTCTTTGCCCATTGGGATGAAGTTGAGTTGTCCTGGCAGTGGGTTCAGCCTATAATCGAAGCAACAGCAGAAGGGACGCTTCCGCTTCATCTGTATCCAGCCGGTTCCTTTGGACCCCGGGCTGCCGATGAACTGCTTGGAGAGCATCACTGGTGGCTTGATGAACCGGAGGCTGTGGAGCATTCCGGGGTCCGCCAGACACAGGAGCTGGACCCGGAAGCTATCCGGCCTGGTGCGTGAGTAGCGGCATAATCATCTAATCTATAACATTCGGAGGGATTTGCAATGAAAGTTGGTTTAATTGGATTAGGCAAAATGGGCTTCAATCTCGGCCAGAATCTATTGGAGCACGAACATGAAGTCGTGGCTTATGATGTGAACGCCGGTGCGGTGCAGGTGCTGGAAGCGAAAGGAGCCGCCGGTGCGGGAAGTCTGGCAGAACTTACAGGCAAGCTGGAATCCCCGCGTATCCTCTGGATCATGGTCCCGCACACCTTTGTGGATTCGGTCATCACAGAACTGACGCCGCTGTTGTCGGAGGGGGATATCATCATCGAAGCCGGGAATTCTCATTATAAGGAGTCAATCCGCCGTCACGATGAGCTTAGCGCCCACGGGATTTATTTCCTGGATGCCGGAACCTCCGGCGGGATGGAAGGCGCACGCAATGGCGCTTGTTATATGATCGGCGGAGATGAGGAAGCGTGGGCGGTCGTCGAGCCGATTTTCCGGGATACTGCGGTCGAGAACGGGTACCTGTATGCCGGCAAATCCGGCAGCGGACACTTCCTGAAGATGGTCCACAACGGGATTGAGTACGGCATGATGGCTGCCATAGGTGAGGGCTTTGAGGTGCTGGAGAAAAGCGGCTATGACTTCGACTTCGAGCAGGTGGCCCGCGTCTGGAATAACGGATCGGTCGTCCGCTCCTGGCTGATGGAGCTGATCGAACGCGCCTTCTCCAAGGATGCCAAGCTGGATGAGATCAAGGGAATCATGCATTCTTCCGGGGAAGGCAGATGGACGCTGGAGACCGCGTTTGATCTGCAGGCGGCTACGCCGGTTATCGCCATGGCGCTGCTGATGCGCTACCGGTCGCTGGAGACCGATACCTTCACCGGCAAAGTAGTTGCTGCGCTGCGAAATGAATTCGGCGGCCATGCTGTGGAGACGAAGTAAAGGAAGCAGCAGGGGCGGCAGTTGCCGGACTCTGGTCCTATAAGATAATAGAAGTGTGAAAAGAGCAGCAGATCCTTTGGGGATTTGCTGTTTTTTGGTGCCGGGTAGTGTCTTTGAGTCTGAGGAGTGGGCAGATAGCGGCTCAACCTTGCGGCATCCCGAATTAGACAACCCGCACGGAGCATATAGGTACAGAAAGAGAAGCAGACGGGGGATGAACCAGTGTCTCGTAATCAGGAATTTACAGTCTATCTGATCACTAAGGGCGATATCATCCGGTTTATTGCAGTTGAAATTGTTTTAGGCAGTATGACATATTCACTGGCACTGAAAATTTTTCACAATGCTATTCTGGCGGGTGCGGGGGGATGGGCCTGTACTGAAGGGCTGAAGAGGCTGGGGAAACTCGGGTTGTTACTTGGGAAATAACAGAATTCACGAGTTCAGCCGGATGGAAATTGAATAACCCGCTGGTTAATGGTTAATAACGGGGATTCCCCCAGGCTATCAATCTGAGGTACTATATAGGAATAGTTATATAGAGAGAGATAGAGGAATGGTGATTCGCGTATGGTTAACCTACTGGAAGTATTGATCAAAGAAATTGTTCCGGCAGAAGGCTGCACTGAGCCGATTGCGGTTGCCTATGCAGTCTCTTTGGCGGCTGAACAGGTTGAGGGAGAGATTACTTCGATTCAGCTGTTCCTCAGCGGGAATATTGTGAAGAATGCGATGGGTGTAGGGATTCCGGGCACCGGGCAGACCGGTCTGCCGATAGCAGCAGCCTTGGGCGCAGTGATCCGCCGTTCTCATCGCAAGCTGGAGATTCTATCCGGACTTACTCCCGAAGAGCTGGCGAAGGCTAATGCGATGATCGGGCAGAAGCTGCTGAATGTGGAACTGAAGGATACCCCTGAGAAATTGTATATTGAAGCCAGGGTGAGCAGCTTGAATCATACAGCGACTGCAATTGTATCTAAAGAGCATACGAATGTAGTATTCCTGTCCAAAGACGGCGTTAAGCTGGAGCCGGGGAAGGACAAGGCGGATTGCGAGGAGTCAGACATGCTGGACCCGGAGGTATATTCGGTTTCATTGGAAGAAATATATGAATTCATCCAGACTGCGGATTTCACTGAGCTGCGGTTTCTGCTGGAAGGAGCGCGGATGAATAAAGCGATTTCGGATGAGGGGCTGCGCGGGGAGTATGGCCTGCAGGTGGGCAGGAAGATGAGCCAGCAATCGGCGGTGAATTTGTTCGGGGGGGATGTGGCGAACCGGATTATTGCCGCCACGGCAGCGGCATCCGATGCGCGGATGGACGGCAGCGCCATGCCTGTCATGACCACTGCGGGAAGCGGAAATCAGGGCATTGCCTGCACGATGCCGGTAATTGCCCTTGCTGATCTCCTTGGCAAAGATGAGGAGACACTGGCAAGAGCGATGGCGCTCAGCAATCTGATTACCATTCACGTCAAGCATTATATCGGCCGTCTTTCCCCGCTGTGCGGATCGGGAATTGCCGGGGGAGTAGGGGCAGGGAGCGGTATTGTCTACCTGATGGGCGGCACGCTGGATCAGATCAAGCGCTCCATCCAGAACACTATTGCTTCTACTTCCGGAATGATCTGCGATGGTGCGAAACCGACCTGCGCGCTCAAAATCTCAACCGCCACGAATGCGGCAATCCAATCCGCAACACTGGCGATGAACGACATTTCAGCCAGTCTGAATGACGGGGTAATCTTTGAGAAGGTTGAAGATACAATTAAGAATATGGAGACACTGGTTCAGGAAGGGCTTGCGGCAACCGACCAGGCCATCCTGAACATCATGCTCTCCAAAGGAGCGGTATCGTAATACGTCCGTATATATTAGACTTAACGGGTATAATCCGGTTGTTCCATTGAGACAGGCTGAGGATTGGCCAGTACCCACTGCACTGCCAGTTCGCTTAATCTTGCCGGTTCATCGTAGCCGGAGCCTTTGCGCAGACTATTGGTTAATGAAGCTGCCTCCTGGAGAAGGGCGGGAGATAACGGTGTACCTGTGCCCAGGTGCCGGATAAGGGCATCCAGCATTTTACGGTAATTGTCATCCCAGTTGCCTCCGCCGTTATCCAGGATTTCATGAGAGACCCGTCCGGTAATACGGATAACCTCTCCCTGTACAGTTTGCGCGTGCCCTGAAGCAGGGACAAGGTAATCCCAGAGCTCCTGATGCTGAGCGGACCATGCCGCTGTGGCAGCCTTGATGGGGGAGGTTCCATCGTGCTTCACCTGTTTCGCAACAGGCTCGACATCGAATAGCCGGTACAGCTCCAGCAGTGCGGATGCTTTTTGATCCAGCTCATCATTACTGTGGCTGGCTCTGACAAATTCCAGATCCTTGCCGATCCGCCGCACGGAATCTTTCATCTCCGGCGTGATTGCTGCTCCTGCATCCAGCAGGATTTTCGAGATTTCCACCATGTTAGCTATATCGATATTCCGGCATTGGGATAATCCCTTAGCGAGCGGTGTTTGTTTCCGTTTATTCTCCGCATGGATGTTTGCACCATGGGCGACCAGGTCCTGTATGGCCCGGGTACGGTAATAACCTGCCGCTGCGTGCAGCGGTGTCTCATTCTGATAATCCAGGGCATCGGGGTCCGCGCCTAATTCCAGGAGTAACGGGATATTTCCGGACCAGGTTGCAGCCTGGGAGTGCAGCGGAGTGTGCTCATATTTGTCCCGGGCGTTGATGTCGGCACCCTGCTCTACAAGCCAGCGGACCAGCTCATCCGGGATCTGCCGGAAGCTGAGCGCGGTTCCTTTGCTGTAACCCCCGCGGGCATCCCATTCGCACTCCTCAAAGATGGCCTTGAGCGCTGCGATATCACTCGTTTTGACCCGCTCGCCAAAATCGGCGGGTAAGGCTTGCTTCTTTTTCCCCATAGCATTTTTCCGCTCCTTTATGAATAGCAGATAATTTCTGCAAGTTTATCATATAGGGGAAGTGAATTCCAATAGAGTCAGGAATAGACTGCAATGGAATGGAGAGTATGCAAAAAGGCAAAGCTTCTGATCCCGAATCCGGGAAGAGAGGGTTTGCCTTTTGCTTTTATACACTTATATAGGGGACTGGCCTGTTGATTCCTGCGTCAGGTCTACTTAATATAACACTTCCACATTCTTCCCGGACAGCAGCTTAAGCCATGCATCCGAAGGTTTGCGGTCCGTAATCAGCACATCGATCCGGCTCAGCTCGACCAGCTTGGCGAAGGCGGTTTTGTCAAACTTGGTATGGTCGGCCAGCAGCACTACCTTTTCCGCCTGGCGCAGCATGTATTTCTTCGTTTCGCATTCCGGTTCATTGGAATCGGTAACTCCGTGCTCCATATCAATGCCTTTACAGCTGATCACAGCGATGTCCACATTATAGCGCTGGGTGGTATCGTGGGCTACAGGGCCGACCAGCGACAGGGAGCGGTGGCGCAGCGAACCCCCGGTGGAAATAATGTTCAGGCTGGAACTCGCGAATTCATGCAGAATGTTGATCGAATTCGTGATGATTGTCAGATTGCTTTTATTGCCCAGCAGCTTAAGGAATTCAAACGAGGTAGAACTGGGATCTACCATAAGCGTATCCCCGTCGTTAATCAGATTGAGAGCTTTAATCGCGATATTGCGTTTGATATCCGTATTGAGCGCCCCCCGGGTCAGGAACGGCAGATCTTCATTGGTATGTCTGTTTAGCATCGCTCCGCCGTAGGTGCGGCTGACAATTCCGTCCTTCTCCAGCTTCTCCAGATCTCTGCGTATCGTTTCCTCTGTGACCTCGAACATCCGGCTCAAATCGGACACAAGCACACGTTTATCCTGATGAACAAGATCTATTATTTTTTTGCGTCTTTCGGCAGCAAGCATACGTATCACCTTTCCGGTAGCTTATAGCTTCAAGTGGAAACGGCTTGGCCGTCCTTTTTAGGGACGGTAACGTTTCAGCAAGAAATACTATAAGGATAAGTTATCGTGTGAAACAGATAGATTCTTATATTTAAATATAGACCGTTATTTCTGTGTTGTACAATGAATATAAGAAAAACAACATGTATTATATTATGTTCTTTGCAAAACAGACATTAAACAAATGAAAACAACATAATTAATATTTAATTTGTTGACAACACAGATTATTGGCGATACGATGAGGATGCTAATAATCTCTTTGAAAGCGTATGCCGGTTCCCAACGGAAGCGCCGCAGCCGGTCTGCTGCTTAACCTCAGTGACCAGCCTGAGGCGCCGCAGCCAGAATGTACTTCCTACTATCAGTGGAGATACTTAGCTTACTGTAATCGTTCTATACTAATTTGCCTGGGAGGCTGGTCAAGCAATGAGTACTCATGTCTATTATGTTCCGTCCATCAACATTATGGGTAAGGGCTGTCTGAAGGAAATCGCTCCCTATATTCAAGAACTGAATTTGAAGAAAGCGCTCGTGGTTACGGATAAGTTCCTGACGAAGAGCGGGATCGCCGGCAAACTGCTGGCTGTCCTGGATGAAGCAGGGATTAACTATGTCGTATATGATGAAGTGAAGCCGAACCCAACCTGCAAAAATGTCCATGACGGCGTTGATTTCCTGAATGATCATCAATGCGACTATCTGATCTCTATCGGCGGAGGATCGCCGCAGGATACTGCTAAAGCGATCGGGATTGTAGCAACCAACGGCGGATATATTGCTGATTATGAAGGCGTTCACAAGTCCAAGAACAAATCCCTGCCTATCGTAGCCGTGAACACTACTGCAGGAACCTCAAGTGAAGTTACAATTAACTATGTAATTACAGATGAAGAACGCAAGATCAAGATGGTAATGGTCGACAAGAACAGTATCGCCACCATTTCGGTGAATGATCCTGAACTGATGATCGACAAGCCTGCTGCACTTACCGCGGCTACAGGTATGGATGCACTGACGCATGCAATTGAAGCACTGGTTACACCAGGCGCTTACCCTGTAACTGACGCTACTGCACTGGCGGCTGTTGAACTGATATTTGGAAACCTGGCCCGTACCGTAACAAACGGACATGATATCGAAGCACGTGAGCAGATGGTGTATGCGATCTTCCTGGGAGGCCTGGCCTTCAACAATGCCGGACTTGGTTATGTGCATGCCATGGCACATCAGCTCGGTGGCGTGTATGACCTTCCGCATGGCGTCTGTAATGCGATGCTGCTGCCACATGTGGAAGAAGAGAATGCCAAATATGTGCCTGAGAAATTCAGAGCGATTGCCAAAGCGATCGGATTGCAGGTCGAAGGCAAGAACGACAAGGAATGCGCGGATTTCGTCATCGAATCGATCAAAGCCCTGTCCAAGGAAGTTGGTATTCCGGCCAAACTGTCCGAGCTGGGTGTAGATGAAGTGGATTTGGATCTGCTGGCTGAGAATGCGATGAAGGATGCCTGCGCACCGGGCAACCCTTTCATTCCTACCAAAGAAGAAGTTATTGCCTTGTTCCGCAAAATTCTGTAATTTACCTTCTATAGATAAGGAGATTCCCTATGAACAATCATATCGCCGTCGATATCGGCGCCTCCAGCGGGCGGCTTGTACTCGGAACCCTCGTGGACGGGAGTCTCAAGCTGGAGGAGCTTCACCGTTTCAGCAATGGATTCACTGAGCAGGAGGGCTCCTGCTTCTGGGACATTGATTATTTGTTTAATGAAATTATCAGCGGTCTTCATCAAGCAAAAAGCGCAGGAATTAACGAATGTACACTGGGTATTGATACATGGGCAGTAGATTATGTGCTGCTGGATGCGGAAGGCAAGCGGATGCAGGAAGTCTATGCTTACCGTGACCGCCGCACTGATGGGGTTATGGAGAAAGTCAGCAAGCTGCTCTCGCCTGAGAAGGTTTACGCCAAGACAGGGATTCAGCAGCTTAGCTTCAATACGCTGTATCAGCTGTATGCGCATGACCGGGAAGAGCTGGAAGCAGCAGATCAGATTCTGATGGTTCCGGATTATCTCTACTATAGACTCAGCGGCCGCAAGATCAACGAGGTGACCAATGCCTCCACGATGCAGCTGCTGAACCTTGCTACCCGTGATTTCGATCCGGAATTGCTGTCCTTACTGCATCTCCGCAGAGAGCAGTTCGCACTGCTTACGGAGCCGGGAGAAGATCTCGGCTTCATCACGGCGGAGCTGATGCACCAGCATGATCTGCCGCAGTGCCGCCTAATCTGTGCCGCCACACATGACACGGCTTCTGCCGTGCTCGGTGTGCCTGCGCAGCAAGGGAGATCCTCAGCTTACATCAGCAGCGGCACCTGGTCTCTGCTCGGGTTGGAGCTGGATCACCCGATTAATGACAGCAAAGCTCTGGCAGCCAATTATACGAACGAGTGGGGAGCTTACGGCACTTACCGTTTCCTTAAGAACATTATGGGCCTTTGGCTGATCCAGGAAGTACGGAGACTGGATGGGGCAAGATACAGCTTCGCCGAGCTGGCCTCAATGGCCGGAGGCAGCGAAGGCTTCCGCAGCCTGATTCCATGCAATCATCCGCGTTTCCTGAATCCGGACCATATGATAGAAGAGATTCGCCAGGCCTGCGCGGAGAGCGGCCAGCCTGTTCCAGAGACGCCGGGTGAACTAGCCCGTTGTATATTTGACAGTCTGGCTCTATCCTATCGGAGCTATCTGGCCGAGCTTGAAGACCTCACGGGCCAAGGGATTGAAGTTCTGCAGATCGTCGGCGGCGGCGCCAATAATGAACTGCTGTGTCAGCTGACCGCCGATATGATCGGCAGAGAGGTACTGGCAGGTCCGACGGAATCAACGGCACTGGGCAATCTGGCCGTGCAGATGATCAAGGCGGGCCGAATGGCCGACATCCATGAAGCCCGGGACGTCATCGGCACTTCCTTTGCAATCAAGTCGTATCTGCCGCGGCCGGTTCCCCGGCTGAATCAGCTACTGGCCCGCTGGAATAAGCTCCATTCTGCGGCAAGTACGATTGAGAATATATAGAACTATTAGGAGGCAACAGCATGGATCAGAGCATCACCAGTGGCTATAACGAAGCGAAGAAATTATACGCAGCCCATGGAATTAACGTAGATGAGGTGCTGGAGAAGCTTGCGAAGATCAAAATTTCCGTTCATTGCTGGCAAGGCGATGATGTTCAAGGGTTCCTGTTCAAAGACAAAGAGCTCAGCGGCGGGATTGCTGTGACTGGCAGCTATCCCGGACGTGCCGGCACACCGGCTGAGCTGCGCAAGGATTTGGAGAAAGCCCTGTCGCTGATTCCGGGTAAACATAAAGTCAATCTGCATGCAATCTATGCTGATACTGACGAACAGGTCGATCTGGATGAGCTGGAACCGCGCCACTTCGCAAGCTGGGTAGAGTGGGCGAAAGAGCAGGGGCTGGGACTGGATTTCAATCCAACCTGTTTCTCGCATCCGAAGGCTGCTGACGGCTTCACCCTGAGTCATGCCAATGACGAAATCCGCAATTTCTGGATTAAACACTGCAAGGCTTCCCGCCGCATCGCCGAGCATTTCGGCCGCGAGCTGGGACAGCCTTGTGTAACGAATTTCTGGGTACCGGACGGCTACAAGGATACTCCGATTGACCGCCTGGCACCGCGTGTGCGTCTTAAGGAATCCCTGGATGAAATTTTCAGTGAGGAAATTGATCCGCAGTACAATATTGATGCACTTGAGAGCAAGCTGTTCGGTATCGGTTCTGAGAGCTATGTTGTCGGATCACATGAATTCTACATGGGTTATGGCCTAACCCGCGGCAAGGCGATCTGCCTCGATGCCGGACATTTCCATCCGACCGAAGTCATCTCCAATAAACTCAGCTCGATCCTGATGTTCTCAGAACAGCTGCTGCTGCATGTCAGCAGACCGGTCCGCTGGGACAGCGATCATGTTGTCACCATGGACGATGAGCTGCTGGAAATTGCCCGTGAACTGGTTCGCGGAGATTTGCTGCCGCGCACGAACATCGGCCTTGATTTCTTCGACGGCAGCATCAATCATCTCGCGGCTTGGGTTATTGGAACTCGCAACACCATTAAGGCGCTGCTTCGCGCTATGCTGGAGCCGGTTGAGGAGCTTCGCGCCATTGAACTGGCAGGAGACTATACTTCACGCCTCGCGCTGGTAGAAGAATTCAAGTCCTATCCGTTCGGCGCAGTTTGGGATTACTACTGCGCATCACAGGGCACTCCGGTCCGTGAGCAATGGCTGGTTGAAGTGAAGAGCTACGAGCAGGAAGTACTGGCTGCAAGATAAATGGGATTTTGTCCTGTTGAATCATAGACACAGCGTCATTTGATATAGCGTAATTGAATGTATCTACGCACTTATACGAGCATATAGAGGAGAGATAACATATGAGTACTTCAGTAGTAGAATCTAAAGGTTATATCGCCGATGTTGAAGCGCCGTTTATCCAGGAAATGTCGGAGATCACCCACCACATGTGGTCGCTGGGCTGGGATGAGCTGAATGGAGGCAACGTCAGCTATCTGCTGGATGAAGAAGAAGTAGCCAAGTATATTAACATCCGCGAGCCGCTGCGTACAATCGCCCTTACCTTCCCTGTGACCGAGCTGGCCGGCAAAACCTTCATCGTAACCGGCTCCGGTAAATACTTCCGCAACGTCATCAAAGACCCGGAAGCGAACCTTGGCGTGCTGCGTGTCAGCGGCAGCGGTGAGAGTGTAGAAGTGCTCTGGGGCTTGCGTAACGGAGCGGTACCGACCAGTGAGCTTGCTTCCCACTTCATGAGCCATATTGAACGGCTGAAGGTAGATCCTTCGCACCGCATCGTGCTGCATACCCATGCAACGAATGTGATTGCCATGACCTTCACCCATGATCTGGATGAACTGAAGTTCACCAAGACCCTGTGGGAAATGTGCACAGAATGTCTGGTTGTCTTCCCGGATGGCGTCAGCGTCATTCCTTGGATGGTTCCGGGAAGCAGTGATATTGGACGGGCTACAGCGGATAAAATGAAAGACTATCGTGTAGTGATTTGGCCACAGCATGGTATCTTTGTTACGGGTGCTACCATGGATGCTACCTTCGGTCTGGTAGAAACCATTGAAAAAGCGGCAATTGTCTACAATCTGATCGGCGGACGTGAAATCAAACAGAAAATCACGGATCAACAGCTGGCCGATCTGGCCGCAGCATTCCGGGTAACTCCGAAGGCCGGCGTTCTGGACCTGTAGGTTAATTAGGATCATCCCGGCACTCATTTGCATTTGCCGCTGAGAACAGTCATAATATGCTTACTTAAAGTAATTATATTATGAAATGGAGGCCGATCATGAATACCAATAAATTGTTTGAACCCTTTGAGGGAGGGGGCCTGTCCCTGACCAACCGTGTGGTAATGGCACCGATGACACGGGTTCAGTCTCCAGGAGGCGTGGCTAGTCCGGAGGTAGCGGCTTATTACCGCCGCCGGGCGGAAGGCGGCGTCGGTCTGATCATTACTGAAGGAACAGCTATCGATCATCCGGCGGCGGTCAGCCATCCGGATATTCCGAATATCCACGGCGAAGCCTCTCTGGAGGGATGGGCGCAGGTAGTCAAGGAAGTGCATGCTGCCGGAGGCAAAATTATTCCGCAGCTGTGGCATGTCGGCATGGCCCGTAGCATCGGTGAATTGCCGAATGCTTCAGCGCTTCCTATCGGTCCTTCAGGGCTTAATCTGGCCGGAGAGCAAGTTACCGAGCCGATGACCAAGAATGAAATTCAGGGGATTGTCAGCGCCTTTGCCAAGGCCGCCAAAGATGCCAAGGCCATTGGCTTCGACGGCATTGAATTACACGGGGCCCACGGTTATCTGATCGACCAGTTCTTCTGGGAGAAGACCAACCACCGTACCGATGAATATGGCGGTGATCTTGAGGCACGGACAACCTTCGCGGTTGAAGTGATCGATGCCTGCCGCCGTGCGGTAGGACCGGACTTCCCGATTGTGCTCCGCTTCTCGCAGTGGAAGGGTGGCCATTATGACGCCAGACTTGTGGAGACGCCTGAAGACCTGGCGCGCTTCCTGACACCACTCAGCAATGCGGGTGTGGATATCTTCCACTGCTCCACCCGGCGTTTCTGGCAGCCGGAGTTCGAAGGGTCAGATCTTAATCTGGCAGGCTGGACGAAGAAGATTACCGGCAAACCGACAATCACAGTAGGCTCTGTGGGACTCGACAGTGCCTTTCCCAGCCCGGTAACCGAGAAGAATCAGGAGGATAATATTGACCTTCTGCTGGAGCGGCTGGACAAGGCAGAGTTCGATCTTGTTGCGGTAGGCAGAGCCCTGATCAGCGATCCGGCGTGGGCTGCTAAAGTGCAGGCTGGCAGAATTGGTGAGATCATTCATTTCACCTCTGACGCAACCAAGACATTATACTAAGAATACTAATTCACATAGTTTGAGCCAGAGCACCCGGTGAATTGGGAATTGCGGCAAACCTCGTGTTTATCCGCTAATGTCCATCCACATCGGGTGTTTTTTGCGCAGATCAGCCCCATTACAGCATACTACTGTCCAATTTCCTGAAATAATGCCATTGTCCGAGCATCCTTACCTTTCTCTAGAATATTGCTATAAGGAGGACCTTTGTAAATTCAGAAGAAGGAGAGTGAGAGATGGCGATTCTATCGACGGGACCTAGCGAGAACAATGTGGTAAACAGCACAGGCACCCGCCCGACTCAATCGGTAACAGTCAAAAATAGACGGCCGAAATACAACCGAGGAATTCGATGTTCCTATCTTGGACTACAGCCTTATTGGAGTACGGTCCCTGTATGTGTAAGAAAAATTAAGTGTCGGACCGTGCTGAGCCCGGTTATGGCAAGCAGAGTTTAATGAATAAGTCCCGAACCATAAGCTTGGGCCGGGTTTATTGCTGTGGATAGAATGGAATGATGCAGTGATATTCTTCAATGAAATATAAAGAATATTTAGTATTATAAGGAAGCTAGTGGAATTGATACATAAGGAGACTAATACAATGCAAGTTGAGCAGAGAGATCTGGAACTGATCCAGGAAGCCATTAAGGTAATAGACCGCAACTTCGATGAAGTGAACGAGCGTCACACGGTAGGTGCAGCAGTACGCTGCGCGAATGGCAAAGTTTATGCAGGAGTTAATTTGTACTCGATTCATGGCTCATGTGCGGAGTTTATTGCTATCGGCGCGGCGATTACAGCAGGAGAACGGGAATTCGAGACTATCGTTGCTACCAGAGCGCAAAGCGAAGGAGGAATTCTGCTTCCTCCATGCGGCAATTGCCGGGAGATGCTGGTACGTTATGCTCCGAATATTCAGGTTCTGGTGCAAACAGGAAATGGAGTGGAGAAGTACAGCATCCAAGAGCTGATACCGTATCATTAAACGTAAAATTCACGAAAAGCTCTGCCTTGTCGGGGCTTTTTTGTCATTCAGGAAATTTTTTCGCAGAGCTCCGGTAACTGTTTATATATTCCTGCCCAAAATACAACATTTTCCTCATCCTACCGGCCCAAATCCGGAATTGTTGTACTAAAGGCTGAATCGGATCAATGGATTAGATGGTTAGATTATCCTTATCTGTGATATAATTTTGAATTGATTGCGGGTGTATCTGAATTCATGAATTACTTATAAAGGAAGTGTAAATCTGATGACGAAGGAGAACCGGAACTCAGCGGACTTCAACTCCACCAAGGGCAAGGATTACTCCAAGTATTTTGATTTTACCGATGCTAAAGTGATAAGTGAGCAAGAGGGCAAGACCACCTATCGCATAAAAGGAAGAAACGTTCAGATAAACAGCCAGCCCGACTACAGGGAAGGCAAGCGCCGCGGCAAGGAAGAGATCGAGGTGCTCTACCATTTCGAGATTCCGCCGGAGATGGAGGATTTCGGCCAAGGCAAAACCTATCATATCACCACCTACGGCTGCCAAATGAATGAACATGATACCGAAACGATGAAAGGTATGCTGGAGCAACTGGGTTACCGGCCGGCTGATGACCGCAGAGATGCTGATCTTATTCTATTAAATACATGTGCAATCCGCGAGAATGCGGAAGATAAGGTGTTCGGAGAGCTGGGTCATCTCAAATCGCTCAAGCTGGAGAAGCCGGGGCTGCTGCTCGGGATCTGCGGCTGCATGTCCCAGGAAGAAGGCGTAGTTAACCGGATCATGAACCGTTATGGCTTCGTGGATATGATTTTTGGTACGCATAATATCCACCGGCTGCCGGAGCTGATTAAGGAAGCGGTGTTCAGCAGGGAGCTTGTGATCGAGGTCTGGTCCAAGGAAGGCGACATTATTGAGAATCTGCCGAAGAAAAGAGAAGGTTTGCGCGCCTGGGTGAATATTATGTACGGCTGTGACAAGTTCTGCACATACTGCATTGTGCCGTTCACCCGGGGTAAGGAGCGCAGCCGGCGTCCTGAAGATGTCATTGCCGAAGTGCGGGAGCTGGCCCGTCAGGGCTTCAAGGAAGTTACGCTGCTGGGGCAGAATGTAAACGCCTACGGGAAGGATTTTACCGACATTGACTATACATTCGGGGACCTGATGGACGACATGCGGGGGATCGATATTCCGCGTATCCGCTTCATGACGTCGCATCCCCGTGATTTTGACGATAAATTGATTCAAGTGCTTGGCAAGGGCGGAAATCTGGTGGAACATATCCATCTGCCGGTCCAGTCGGGAAGTACAGCCGTCCTGAAGCAGATGAGCCGCAAGTATACCCGTGAAGCATATTTGGAGCTGGTCCGCAAGATCAAAGCAGGCGTGCCAGACGCGGTGCTGACTACCGATATTATTGTCGGTTTCCCGGGTGAAACCGAAGAGCAGTTCGAGGAGACACTGTCGCTGGTGCGCGAAGTAGGGTATGATATGGCATATACCTTCATTTATTCTCCGCGCGAAGGTACTCCGGCTGCTGCTATGGAAGATAACGTTCCGGCGGAAGTCAAAAGCGCGCGCCTGCAGCGTCTGAACGATCTGATCAAAGAACAGAGCCGGCAGGGCAATGAACGGATGCTCGGCAAGCTGGTCGAGGTACTGGTGGAAGGCGACAGCAAGAACAACATCAACGTACTCGCTGGACGTACCCGTGACAGCAAGCTGGTGCATTTCGAAGGCCCGCCGTCACTGATCGGCACAATGGTGCAGGTGAGAATTACCAGTACGAAGACATGGTACATCAAAGGGGACTATCTGGCGGAAGCTGCAGCAGTCCTCTAATTATAGAGAAATGGGGCGAGAAGATTGAGCCAGGAAGAAGCGCGTTTGAATGAATACGGCATGCAGACCCACAACACCCGTGATTTAATCGTAAGAGAGGATATTATGGGCAAAGCGAAGGAGCTGGCTACACTCATCTCCACCAGTGAAGAGGTCCGGCATTTCCAGCAGGCCGAGCAGAAAATTCTGAATCACGATCGTGTACAGGGTTTGATTGCTACCATTAAGAAGAAGCAGAAGGAGATTGTGGCCTTTGAGAGCTTCAAGAATCAGGCGATGGTCGCCAAGATTGAACAGGAAATTGAAGTGCTGCAGGATGAAATAGACAGTATTCCGGTCGTGAACGAGTTCCAGCAGAGCCAGAGCGACATTAACTATCTGCTGCAGCTGGTTATCTCCGTTATCAGGGATACCGTCTCGGACAAAATCAATGTGGAAGCAGGCACAGAAGCGCCTCCATCCACTTGCGGTGACTAATTGAATACCCCCGGGGCGGATGAGAATCCGTCCCTTTTTCATATATAGCGCGAACTGCGGTTGATTTTAAGAGGACAGGTTTGGTACATTAAAAGATACGAACAGCAAATATAGCTGCGGCAAAGGATGATCTAAAGTGAGCGAGAACGTGGAACAAACCTATAACTCCAAAAAATACCGCACTCCGGACGGCGTTCCGGCGGATATTGTCATGTTTACGCTGACCAAACGCGAACGGAAGACGGTCACGAAGACACTCCCGCTGCGGGAGTTGAAAGTTATGCTGATCCGGCGCAAGAAATGGCCCTATGCAGGTATGTGGGCTTTGCCGGGCGGTTTTTGCCAGGAAGATGAATCGATCTATGATGCGGCTACGCGTGAGCTGAAGGAAGAGACCGGCGTAGACGGCGGCCATTTGGAATATCTCGGTGTCTACAGCAAGCCGGGGCGCGATCCGCGGGGCTGGATCATCAGCCATGCGTTTTTTGCACTGGTCGAGGAGTGGATGCTGGAGCAGCGTCAGGCCTCTGATGATGCAGGGGAGGTTGGCCTGTTCACCCTGCAGGAAGCGCTGGAGAAGCTGGAGCTGGCTTTTGACCACCATGATATTATTACCGACGCTTATCTGCGGATTCAGCAGCAAATGCTGCAGACTACGATTGCACGGCAGTTTCTGCCGCGCCATTTCACGCTAAGTGAGCTGTATCAGGTGATCCAGACGGTCGTGCCTGAATTCAAGGAACCGAATTTTATCCGTAAAATTACGTCAACACGCAGCCGGCAGGGTATATTAAAGGAAGTAAGTGATGAAGCGGGCAATCCGCTCAGCTCCAATCAATACTCCCAGCGTCCGGCACAGCTCTATATGTTCACGGACCATGAACCTTTATTATCGATTTATACCTAATCTGCTGGGAAGCTTATGCTCACAACCCTTTGAGGAGGCTATCAACTAATGAGAGCACTAATCGTAATTGATTTCACCAATGATTTCATTGACGGAAGTCTGCCGGTAGGGCAGCCCGGTATCGAGATTGCGCCACGGGTCAGCCAGCTCACGGAACAGTTCGTGCAGAGCGGGGATTATGTTGTGATGGCTGTAGACTTGCATGAAGCAGATGATCCATATCATCCGGAGAGTAAATTATTTCCGCCGCATAATCTGCGGGGCAGTCAAGGACGTGAGCTCTACGGCAACCTGAAGGCCGTGTACGAAGCGAACCGTGAAGCCATCTACTGGATGGACAAAACCCGGTACAGCGCTTTTAGCGGCACGGATCTCGCGCTGAAGCTGCGTGAACGCGGCATTACCGAGCTGCACCTGATCGGAGTATGTACGGATATCTGTGTGCTGCATACGGCAGTGGATGCGTATAATCTGGGATTCAGCATTATTGTACACGAGGATGCGGTAGCCAGCTTCAACCCGGACGGGCATACTTGGGCACTGGGACATTTCCGGGGCAGTCTCGGAGCGAAGGTAGTCGCTATCACATAGATAAATAATATAATTGAACGAAGATAATATCAAAAGCTGTAAGGAACGAAGGGGAAATTTGGATTATATAACACAACAGCAGCTGCAGATCCCGCTACAGCAGTGCAACTATTAGGAGATGAGGACTTGAGGAGAGAACTTGCTCTACATACAGACAAATATCAGATTAATATGATGTACGCCCATTGGGTTAACGGCACGCACAAACGCCGGGCTGTATTTGAAGCTTATTTCCGCAAGCTGCCGTTCGGCAACGGGTTCGCGGTATTTGCAGGCCTGGAGCGGATTGCCCAGTATATTGCTGAACTGCGGTTCACAGAGGATGATATCCGCTACTTGTCGGAGCAGGAGGAGAATTATGCACCGGCGTTTCTGGAGGAGCTGCTGCAGTTCCATTTCCAGGGCAGCATACATTCGATGAAGGAAGGCGCGCTTGTCTTCCCGGATGAGCCGCTGATCCGCGTGGAAGGCACGATTATGGAGGCTCAGCTGGTGGAGACAGCCATCCTGAACTTCATGAACTACCAGACCCTGATTGCGACCAAAGCTTCCCGGATCAAGCAAGTGGCCCCGAATGATACGCTACTTGAGTTCGGAACGCGGCGTGCGCAGGAAGCAGATGCGGCCGTATGGGGTGCCCGGGCAGCGTATGTGGGCGGCTTCCATGCGACCTCCAACATGCTGGCCGGCAAAATGTTCGGCATTCCTACGAAGGGCACCCATGCCCATTCCTGGGTGCAGAGCTTCCCGAGCGAACAGGAAGCCTTCGACGCTTACGCGAGAGTAATGCCGGACGGCGTTACCCTGCTGGTCGATACCTTCGATACCCTGCGCAGCGGTGTGCCGAATGCGATTAACACCGCCAAGAAGCTGGAGGCGCAGGGCAAACGGATGAACGGCATCCGGCTCGACAGCGGTGACTTAGCCTATTTATCCCGCAAAGCCCGGCAAATGCTCGATGAAGCCGGCCTGCAGTATGTGAAGATCGTTGCCTCCAATGACCTGGATGAGAACACGATCATGAACTTGAAGTCGCAAGGGGCGGCTATTGATACGTGGGGGGTCGGAACCCAGCTGATTACAGCTTCCGATCAGCCTTCTCTAGGCGGAGTATACAAGCTGGTCGAGATTGAATCTCCAAGCGGAGAGATGATTCCAACGATCAAGATTTCCTCTAATCCCGAGAAGGTATCGACTCCCGGCAAAAAGGCCGTTTACCGCATTATCGGGCAGAACGGTAAAGCCCTGGCAGATTACATCAGCTTCTCCGGGGAAGAGGCGCCGCGTAACGGTGTCCGGCTCAAGCTGTTCAATCCGCTGCATCCTTATATGAGAAAACATGTGGAGCACTATGAAGCGCTGCCAATGCTGGAGCCGATTGTAGTGAACGGCTTCCAGGTCTATCAGCTGCCGGATCTGAACGAGATCCGCCGCTACCATCAGGAGCAGCTTGATCTGTTCTGGCCGGAGTACCTGCGTAAGCTGAACCCTGAAGTATTCCGCGTGAATCTCAGCGAGCAGCTGTGGAACCGCAAGCAGCAGCTGATCGCGGAGCATATGATGACGGATGTGGAATAGCCTGATTGTTATATAGAAATATACTCAATTAACTTAGCCCTCTCGGCCGGTGGATAATCCACGACCGGGAAGGCCTTTTTGCCGGGGTGTGGGCAGAAGACAGGCAGGCTCATCCCCCTGCCCGCTGCGTATATCTTCATAGACACGTAATACGCAGGACCATATGCTCATTGACACGAAGTCTCTGGAATAATATATTAAATATGTTCTTAAATACAATTTTTACAGAAATGGTTATTTTTTGGAGCTAAAGTTAAAGCGCTTTAACTTTAGCCCGGCAGACAGTTGGGCGAATACTCCATGTGAGGGGGTGAGCTTTTCCTAAGGCAGTTCGTTTGTGATTGCAATGGATTCGAAGCCATATCGACCAAATCATGAGGAGTGAATGCGTTATGAATAAGCAAGGGAAACGCAAGCTGCACTGGAAAAGTCTGATGCTTCTTTGTCTGGCGCTCTTTATCCTGCCTGCCGGGTCCGCTTTCGCCGCAGTGAACAAACCGTTCCCGCAGCATACGACCTATACGGCCGGAACCATCAAACCGAATAATGTTACGCAGACGGTTATGGATAATGCGGTTAAGACCAAATGGGATGCCTGGAAGGGTGCATATCTCAAACCGGCCGGGACAGGCAAATATTATGTTAAATATAATTCAGACGGGGAGACCGTCTCTGAAGCGCATGGCTACGGCATGCTGTTCACTGTCCTGATGGCCGGTTACGACACCAATGCGCAGAACTACTATAACGGACTCTACAATTATTACACAGCACATCCAAGCTCCATCAATCCTTATCTGATGTCCTGGAAACAGAACAGCAGCTTCCAGAATATCGAAGGCGAGGATTCCGCAACGGATGGTGATATGGATATTGCGTACTCGCTGCTGCTGGCTCACAGACAATGGGGAAGCAGCGGGACGATCAACTATTTGCAGGCAGCTACTAACATCATTAATGCAATCATGGATAATGAGATCAATCAGACCCAGTGGACCATCCGCCTGGGGGACTGGGCGAACAGCGGTTCATACAATACAGCAACCCGTCCTTCCGATTTCATGCTCAGCCATTTGAAGGCCTTCCAGTCCGCTACCGGCGATGCCCGCTGGCAGAATGTAACGGATAAGACTTATACGATTATTAACAACCTCTATACCGGTTATAGCTCTACCACCGGTCTGCTGCCAGATTTCGTAGTCTACTCCAGTAACACCTATAAACCGGCCGCAGCGAATTTCCTGGAGGATGCCAACGACGGCAATTATAACTACAATTCATGCCGTACCCCGTGGCGGATTACCACCGATTATTTGCTCACAGGCGATAACCGTGCCTTGTCCCAGCTGAATCAGCTGAACAGCTGGATCAAGACTAAGGTAAGCAATACTCCGGGCAACATCAAGGACGGCTACAAGCTGAACGGAACCACTTTCGGCAGCTACAACAGCGGCGCGTTCTATGCTCCGTTCGGCGTAAGTGCGATGACTTCATCAGGCAACCAGAGCTGGCTGAATTCACTCTGGAGCCATACGTCAGGCAGCGCGGCAGAGGATTATTATGAAGACAGCATTAAGCTGTTCTCCATGATCGTAATGTCCGGTAACTGGTGGACTTACTAAGCGTTTTTATTCTTGATATGATCCAAAGACGAAATCCGGGTGATCTCTGATCACGGGTTTCGTCTTTTTTCATAATGGGCGCCTGTGACATTTATCATGAAATCTGTGATAAATTTAACATCTTAATTTTTAATTTTATTGCTAAATTAAGGGTGACATTGGTTCCACTTCATCCTTGGGAAAACGCGGAATTACACACAATTTTCACAATTTGTCGTTTTTATGGCAGATTACCTTCTATTGAAGTAACGCCGCGCTGTCGCGTATAAAGAAATCCATTGAAATCCATAAAGAATTGTGATTCCCAAAGCGTGGAAAATGCAAGATATGTCACTTCGCGGCTTACAATTTCAAGTTACAATCGTTGAAAAAGTCAAAAGGATGTTATTCTTCTTGACACTAAGAAAGGGGTTATGTCGGTGGTACAATTGCCAAAAGTAAATGAGCTCGGTTTCTTTGAGATTCGTCTCGAATCTATTGGAGGCCTGGGTGCGAACCTTGCCGGTAAGATGCTCGCAGAAGCGGGTGTAGTCGGCGCAGGACTCAATGGCGTCAGTTTTTCATCGTATGGTTCGGAAAAGAAGGGGTCGGCGGTTAAAGCTCATATCCGTTTCTGCGATATGGACACTCATATCCGTGATACCTCCCCGGTAGAACGTCCGCATGTTGTAGGTGTTTTTCACGAAGCGCTTGCCAAGACCGTTAACGTAACCAGCGGAATTCATGAACACAGTACCGTTCTTGTGAACTCGGCCAAGACGCCGGAAGAACTCAAAGAACTGCTGAAGATGAAGGCCGGTACGATTGCAGTAATCGATGCCACCAGCATCGCGCTGAAAGAGAAGAACCGGGTGAATATGGCGATGCTTGGCGCGCTGTTCCGGCTCTGTCCGTTCCTGGATACCGATATTATGAAGGGCGTTATTGAGAAATCGCTCGGCAAGAAATATCCGCAGGCGGTCCAGTCGGCCATTACGACCTTTGACCGTGGCTATAATGAAGTGAAATTCCTGCATTTCGAGCTGGCTGCCGGCGACAGCATGCCGGTGTATGTCCGCTCCGATATTTCCGCTCTCGGCTACGAGACTCAGCCGATAGGCGGCACCATCACGAACCCGGGCGGCAGTTTCCTGAAGAACCTCAGCATCTCCCGTTCCGGTATGCTTCCGGTCTATGAGAATGAGTCCTGCATCAACTGCGCACAGTGTGACACGGTATGTCCGGATCAATGCTTCGTATGGGAAGAACGGCTGGACCGCAAGGGCCGTTCACAGATGTTCCTGCTCGGCATTGACTATCAATATTGCAAAGGCTGCCTGAAATGCATCGGCGCCTGCCCGACCTCGGCGCTCTCCAGCACCCGGGAGAAGGAAGGCTATGCAGACAGCCATACCGTGAAGCATACGTTTGATCTGGTTACTCAAGTCTAAATTTCGGAAGAAAGGTGGAATGAATTGTGGCTATTGATTATGAAAAAGAAGTAGGCTCCGCAAAAGTGGAGCAGAAATTCCTATATGAATCAGGCAATGAAATGGCTGCTTATGCCGCCCATCAGATTAACTATCATGTTATGGGGTATTTCCCGATCTCGCCGTCGACGGAGGTTGCCCAGTTCCTCGATACCATGAAAGCCAGCGGCCAGCATGACATTATGCTGGTGCCTTCCGATGGGGAGCACAGCTCCGCCGGGATCTGTTACGGCGCTTCAACAGCAGGCGGCCGTGTGTTCAATGCTACCAGTGCTCAAGGGTACATGTTCATGCTGGAGCAGTTGCCTGTACAAGCAGGTACGCGGATGCCTATGGTTATGAACCTGATCTGCCGTTCGATCTCGGGTCCGCTGAATATTCACGGTGACCATTCCGACTTGTATTTCGCCCTGAACACCGGCTGGCCGATCCTGATGTGCCGTGATCCGCAGTCCGTATATGATATGAATCTGATGGCATTGAAGCTTGCGGAGCATGCCAAGGTCCGCCTTCCGGTTATGGTTGCTTCCGACGGTTATTTCACCTCTCACCAGAAGCGCCGTGTGCAGGCTTTTGCCCACCGCGAGGATGTTCACAAGTTCGTAGGCGAGCAGCCGCCAGTTGGCTTCACAGATACGCTGGACCGCAATAACCCAGTTACTGTAGGTCCTTATATGAACGAACCGGATTATATCAACAACCGTTATCAGCAGTCGGTAGCCATGTACAATGCCGGTGACGTGTTTGAAGAGATCGCAGCGGAATTCGCTGTGCTGACAGGCCGCCATTATCCCATGATCGAGCAGTACCGGATGGAGGATGCCGATGTGGCCGTATTCCTGATGAACTCCGCTTCGGAGATTATCAAGGATGTAGTTGACCAGCTGCGTCTGCAAGGAATCAAAGCGGGAGCGATCTCCCCGAATATGATCCGCCCGTTCCCGCAGAAGCAGATTGCTGAAGCGCTGAAGAATGTCAAAGCCATTACTGTAGGTGACCGTGCGGATTCCGTCGGCGGACACGGCGGCAATATGGTTAACGAAATTAAGGCTGCATTGTTCACCTACGGCAACACTACCACTAAGGTAATCAGCCGTATCTACGGACTGGGCGGTAAAGACTTCTATGCTGAAGACGGCCATCACTTCTTCCAGCTCGCAATGGATGCCGTGGTAGCGGACCGCGTAGAAGTGCCGTTTGATTACTACGGACATAATCCGGGAGCGCCGGAGAATGCGCCGAAGCGTCTGCTGAAGCCGATGAACTTTGATCTGTTGAAGACCGGACTGATTACGGTGAACAAGAATGAAGAAACAGGTAAGCTGGCCGTGAAGATTCCGCCGATCCGCTCCCTGATGAAGAAGCCAAGACGTCTGTCTCCGGGACATGGCGCATGTCCGGGCTGTGGTATTTTCTCCGGCCTGGAGCTGTTCTTCAAAGGGATTGAAGGGGATATCGTAGCGCTGTATCACACCGGCTGTGCCATGGTTACAACTACCGGCTATCCTTATTCGTCACATAAATCAACGTTCATCCACAACCTCTTCCAGAACGGTGCAGCTACGCTGTCCGGTGTGGTCGAAATGTTCTGGGAACGCAAACGCCGCGGCGAGCTGGACGGCCTGGGGCTGCAGGATGACTTCACCTTCGTTATGGTAACCGGTGACGGCGGTATGGACATTGGTATGGGTCCGGCGATTGGCGCTGCGCTGCGCGGCCACAAGATGATTATCGTGGAATACGATAACGAGGGCTACATGAATACAGGTGCACAGCAGTCCTATTCCACACCGCTCGGACACCGTACTTCGACTTCGAGCATCGGCAAAACCCAGCAGGGCAAGCTGACCCAGCATAAGGACACTGCACAGATTATGGCTGCGACCAATATCCCTTATGTCTTCACCGGCTGTGAAGCTTACCCGCAGGATCTGCTGAAGAAGGCTGCGAAGGCTCAGTGGTATGCTCAGAATGAAGGTCTCGTCTATGGCAAGATTCTGATCGCCTGTCCGCTCAACTGGATGAGTGAAGACAAAGACGGTACAGATATCGTCTCCCTGGCCGTTGAGTCCTGCTTCTTCCCGCTCTATGAAGTAGAGCAGGGCATGACCAACATCACGTATAACCCGGAAGACAAGGAGAAACGGATTGAAGTCTCCGCCTGGCTGAAGACTATGGGCAAAACGCGCCATCTGCTGAAGCCGGAGAACGAGCCTGCACTGCGTAGCTTCGAGAATGAGGTACAGCGCCGCTGGAGCCGTCTCAAAGCGAAACATGAGCATCCGGATTTGTAAGGCTTAACCTAAGCACCACTATAATTAGCCATCATTCATACCCGCCCGGCAGAGATTCTCTGCCGGGCTATTTAAATACCCACAGCCGCCATCCCGGCGAGTACCTTGTCCCCTCTCGCCTCCATATCCGTGCCGCTGAACTTTGGTAGCGGTAGTTCGGAAACGATACTTCCGTCTTTCGTAAACAGAACCCTGTCAGCCCTGGCCGCGACTTTCGCATCATGGGTCACAAGCAATATGGCTGTGCCCTCTTGATTAATAACCACCAGTAGCCCCATGATTTCATCCGCTGACTTTGTGTTGAGCGCGCCGGTCGGCTCGTCGGCAAAGAGTATCTCCGGCGCATTCATCAGGGCGCGGCAGATGCCGGCCCGCTGGAGCTGGCCACCCGATACCTCTGTGATATCCCTGCCTTCCAAACCGGAAATTCCCGTTTTCTTCATTAGGGCTTTGGCCTTTTGTGAGATTTTCGCTGTATCCTTGTAGCCCTCATGCGCGGCGGGGAGAATAATATTATCCAACAGATTTAAATTTCTCAGCATAGTGGGCTGCTGAAAGACAAAGCCCATCTTTGTCCGGCGAATATCTGCAAGCGCGTTTTCGCGGAGTTTAGATAGTTCGGTATGGCCAAATTTCACCGATCCGCCTGTAATCTCGTCCATGCCGCTGAGCGCGAACAACAGTGTGGATTTCCCCGAACCTGACGGCCCCATCACGGCAACAAACTCGCCTTTTGCTATTTCCACGTTTACTCCGTTCAATGCCGTGACCTGCTCCTTACCCTTGCCAAAGGTTTTCACGATATTATTGCCTGTGATAATGTTATTCATAAGGTTAAGTCTCCTTAATATGTTCGGAAATTTGTAGTGTACGGATGCCGGAGACGCCCAGCATGGTGGCGTAGATGACGCAACCCGTAATCAGCAGAGGTGAGGCGAGATAGACAAACCATGGATCTACCGCGAAATGGAAGGTTGCTGCGCCAAAGGAAGAGACGATGGCTACACCCACAAGCTCACCCAGCGTGTTTGCCAGAAGCGTTCCGATGAAGACGCCCAGCGCCAGCACGGTTATGGAGCGTGTAAGATACTGCCCGCGAATATCCGCACAGGTGAAGCCCATTGATTTCAGGATGGCGATGGGATATCGGTCTTTCGCTACCAGCATTTTCATAAACAGCACCGTAACCAGCAGTGTAAGCAGGACGGTTGCCAAGGCAGCGACAACGGAAGCCATTTTGATGGAATCCCGTATAGATCCGAGCATCTGCCCAATGCTTTCGTCGATGCCGGTAACCTTGGCGAAGGGCAACTGTTCCCTGTACTGTGATATTGCTGTCTGTACACTCTTACGGTCACGGAACGTGGCGGCCAGCCCAACGCTCAATACCTCTCTGTTGTTAACGGTAAAAGTGGCTTGCGCCGTTCGGCCACCGCTCGTGACATCAGAGTAAATCCCGCACACCGTCAGATGCTTTTCTGCTCCGTCAACGATCAAAATGATGTCATCCCCAACGGCTGTTTCAAGGTCTTCGGCATTGAGGACGGAAAGGGCGATTTCCGATTCTGACTGCGGCGCATGGCCCTTGGAGTAGGTGATAGGATAGGCGGAGTAGTCACCAATCGTCACCCGCAGCTTCTCCATCGTTCCATCGTCCGCTTTCCGGTCTAACATCATACCGGTGAACACAGCATACTTTTCCACATTCTTGTCCTCCGCCAGCATTTCAGCAACTTCAGCCGCCTTCCCCGATACATCCTCCACCTGTGTACGCATCACCCCGATATTAACATCGCTAATTCCCATCCCCATGTAGGTGATGAAGCTTTCCGCAGAAATTGTGCTGCTGATATTGTGCGGTACAATCATAATGAATGAGGATATGACCAGTACCATCAGCATGGTGGCATACAGCTTTTTCCGGGTAAGAACATCTTTGATTCCAAGAAAGATATTCCGGGAAAAAAGCCTGTTATTGCTCAGCCGGAAGCTTCTGGCAGGTTTCGATTGTTCCGGCGCTGAGCCGAACCGCGCCGCCTGCGCTGCAGATATGTTGCGGAAACGCCGCAACACCCCGTTCACATACAGCATGACAACCCCGCTGATAACTGTGGCCCCCGCAAGACCGCAGAGCAGGCCGGGTAACGGGCTGCTGCTCTCTCCCATATATAGACGGATATTTTGCATGAAAGGAATTTGGAGCGGCAGGGAGGCGAGATAACCCAGCGCGCAGGCTGCCCCTGAGATAGCACCGTATTTCGCAAGGTAAAGCTTTTTAATCTGTGATACCCGTATCCCTATAGCCTTCAGTGCGCCTATTTCCTTATAATCCTCTTCAATTTTAGCCAGAAGCGTTAACCGGATGCACAAAAATGCCACGATGATTACGAGGGTGCCTATCAACACCAGCACGGCAATGGTTATACCATCTGTAATGCCATTTATCATCTTTACTTGTGGGTAAGTGATCGCGGGGGGGCCGTTCGACGGAAGCCCCGCATTAAGATAGGCTGCCTCGAAAGCAGGGAAGGAAACATCCTCCGCCAGCCGGAACTCGATAAGGTTCTCTAACTGTCCGAAATCACGGACTTTATCAAAATCCGCTTGGCTCACAAGGAACCGTTTGGAGCTTACCATCGCCGCGTTCATGATAGAATCCCGTAAAAATCCTGCGACGGTAAAGGAAATGCCATGAATGATCACCTTGTTGCCAAGTGCCGCGTTTCCAGCCTGCCTGTAATAGATGGGGAGATAGATTTCGCCGTCGGCCGGCTGGATGATTTCACCGTTTAAGTTAAGCAGGAAGTCGAATTTCTCGCCCTGTACGGAAAGGCCGTTATCCTGTATGCTCCCGACAAGGGAACCGTCCCCGATGACAATGTCCGCACCTTCAAGGTTAAGGAACTTAAGCACCTGATAGTCCTCTACGCTGTCGTTAGCGTCCGCGAAGCTTCCCAACTGTTCCATATCAATATCGCCTGTGTGCATCTGCATGAAGTGGGGCGCCTTTGCCGAAAGAAGCATATTGTCGATAGCACCGAACAGGTTTACTGTCAGCGATGCAGCCAAAGCAGTCAGCATGGCGGCAATCAGGATAAATGCCGTAATCATCGCGGTAATCAGCTTGCTTTTGCGTATATCATTTTTGATCATTTTACGATACATCTTCATCCCTCAGTCTTTCTGTGTCTTGAAACTTTGAAACTTTGGGGAAACACAGGACAAACATCTTGGTATAGGGTGAGGGGGCGTCCCATACAAAGACCTCACCAGAATGGTGTTCCATCACCTTTTTTACAATGGCTAGCCCAAGTCCTGTTCCACTGCTGGTACTTCTTGAATCACTGCCGGATACAAAAGGCTCGAACAGACTCCCGGCAATCGTCTTGGGGATAGTTGTTCCGTTATCGGCAACATGTATTTCGATACAGCCGGATTCCTCCTTCAGCCCCACGTATAATAAGCTGCCGCTCGGGTTATGGCGGATTGCGTTGGTCAGCAGATTGCTGATAGCCCTGGCAATTTCCAGCGAATCCGCCATATGAAATACTGGATGATCCGGCAACCGCAGCTCCAAGTTCATCAGCTTGTTTTCGATTTCACCGAACAAAGCGGCACAAGATGCGCGAAGCAGCTCTACAAGGTCAACCTTGGCAACATTTAACCGGTACTTCGGCGTACCCAGCTTGGAATAGGAAAGCAACTGGTCAATTAATTGGTTCATCTGTCCGGATTTCGCTTGAATCGCCAGATGGTATTCCCGCTGTTTGTCAGGTTCCTCAACCATACCGCTTGCCAAAGCCCCAGCGTATCCGGAAATCGTCGTCATGGGGGTTTTTAAGTCATGGGCAATGTGCGAGAAAAGCCGCATCCTTTCATTTTCCATGGTCATTCGCTGTTCTTCGGAATCTTTCAGCTTTCGCGCCATATAGTTGAAGGCGTCCCGCATGTCCCCAAATTCCGTTTCTGTTTCAAAGTCTAGTATAGTGTCCAGGTGGCCGGCGGTAACTGCCTTGAAGCCTTCTTCCATTTTCTGAATGGGTTCCATGATTCTCTTGTTGATTCCGCGCCCAAAAAGGACAATCCCAATCAGATATACTCCAGCTGTAATAAGATTCCAGAATACTGAAAGTGTGATTTGAAGAGATTCTGTCCCCTCGCCCAGAGGGGAAGACGCCAGCTCCGAGAGATTCATCCCGTTATTCAATGTATACAGACTGAATAAAAACTCCAACACCAGAAGCGTTAGTGCAATTCCGATGGTGTAACCTATGAATCTGTGTATGATGACTCTTTTGAAACTGCGTCTGTTCTTCATGTACGCACCTCCAGACGATAACCTAATCCCCGCACAGTTCCAATGGATACCGCGCCTCCGGGAAGTTTACTGCGCAGCTTGCTGATGGCGACCATCACTGTATTGTCGTCTACGATGGCGGTCTCCTGCCATGCAGCCTCATAAATCTGCTGTTTGGTGTATACACGACCGGGACTTTGCATAAACAGCTTCATTATGTTAAATTCTGTCGCTGTAAGAGGAATTGCCCCGTTGCCAAGGCTAAGAATGCAAGCCGAAACATCCATACACAATGCGCCTGCCGTCAGCAGATCCGCTTCTCGATCCGACACACCTCCGTCATAACGTCGTAATTGAGCTTTGATCCGGGCAGTAACCTCCAAAGGGTCAAAAGGCTTTGTTACATAATCGTCTGCGCCAAGATCAAGCCCCAGAATTTTCTCGTGATTTTCCGTTTTGGCGCTGACGACAATAATAGGAAGATTACTGTGTTCTCTCAGACCTTTAATAAGCTGATAGCCGTCAAGCTCAGGCATCATAATGTCGATAACCGCCAAATCAATCCGTGTGGACGCAGCCCGTTTAAGCGCCTCCAATCCGTTAGCAGCCTGGATTACGGAGTAGCCGTCCTTCTCGATATACAACCGTAGAAGCTCACGGATTTCCTTCTCGTCATCTACAACCAGAATCGTTTTGTTCACGAGTTCACCTCCCTTCCTGTTCATCATATCCTCGGGGTCGTAAGTTCATTATAGTTGCCTTGCCTTTCAGTAAAATATGACTAACCTTAACATTGTCTTAAGATATTCCAGCGATAACGGCTGTCCAAAGCATAATAATATGCAGGGACTCACCGCCGCAGCGTTGGGTGGAGGTGCGTACCGTTATAGCGTTCCTGAAGCCGGAGTTTTCAATTTGTCTATTTATTTAAATACTTTTATAAAGTATTATATTAATGAGGTGAAAGCAGATGCAGAAGATTGGCGGCAACGCTCTGGTCATTCGAGAAGTAAATATTAATCTGGTGCGGCAGGTGCTGAAGGAAAGAGGGCAGGCTACCAAGCGGCAGATCGCCGAGTATTCCGGGCTAAGTATCGTTACTGTAGGAACCGTACTGCAGATTCTGATGGAGCGGAATGAGGTAACTCTGGGTGGGCAGGTTTCCTCAAGCGGCGGGAGACCGTCACAGCAATACATATATAACGAAGAATTCGCTCTAGCACTGATTGTATTTACACATGAAGAACAGAATGTCATCTATATTCACAGAACCATCGTTACGCTTGCCGGTCGCTGCCTGTTTGAAGACAAAACGGCTGTTCTGCGAGTTGATCTAGCGGCTTTTGAAACCGTAATAGACAGCTCGCTGCAGATGTGCCCCGCTATACAGGCAATAGGGTTAGGACTGCCTGGTGCTGAAGTGGATGGCAAAATGATTGTGTCCGATTATGATGCACTGCTCGGTGTTCCGGTGGCAGAGCATTTCAGGCAGCGTTACGGCAAACCCGTAGTGATTGAGAATGATGTCAACGCTGCAGTGATCGGGTATTGCCGCAGAATGAAGGAGGAGGAAGGTTCAGTTATTTATCTGTATTTTCCCGACCGGTTTGAACCGGGGGCAGGGATCTTTATTAACGGTAAGCTCTATAAAGGCAAACGGGGCTTTGCTGGAGAAGTGGCCAACATACCCTTGGGCATTCCGTGGGGAGATCCCCGTCTGATCTCCTCCTTTGCAGAATTGACTGATGCGATTGCCAGACTGGCGGTAGCTGTCAGCAGTGTGCTGAACCCGGATGCAGTTATCTTGTATGGGAGCTTCCTGAATGAAGGGCATCTGCAGGCGCTTGCGGAGAAATGCGGGGCCCTTCTGCCGGACGCCGCTATTCCGCGGGTGCTGCTATCAGAAGATTTTGCCGCCGATTATATTCAGGGTATGATTGTGCAGACCTTAGGGACTTTGGAACAGGGGCTGAAGCTGACGAAATCTGAAGGGCAGGGTGGATATTGACATGGCAACAGTATTTTTAATTATTATATATTTAGCGTTTATCAGTTTGGGGCTGCCGGATTCCATGCTGGGCGCAGCCTGGCCGATGATGAGGCTTGATTATGGGGCACCGGTCGATACAGCAGGACTGCTCTCCATGATCGTAGTCGCAGGCACAATTATATCAAGTTTGGCCAGCAGCAGCGTGCTGAAACGGTTCGGGACAGGAATGGTTACTTTTATCAGCGTGGCTGTGACCGCTCTGGCTCTGCTGGGTTTCTCTTATTCTTCCTCTGTAGTCTGGCTAGCGGTGCTGGCCTTGCCGCTGGGACTCGGTGCAGGTTCGATCGACACAGGGCTGAACAACTATGTGGCTACCCATTACAAAGCACATCATATGAGCTGGCTACACTGCTTCTGGGGCGTCGGGGCAATGCTCGGGCCGATCATTATGTCGCGTTATATTGCAGGCGGCGAATCCTGGAGAGAAGGGTACTTCATGGTCAGCATGATCCAGTTTGCCCTTGTAGTGCTGCTGTTCGCAAGTCTCCCGTTATGGAAAAGAGCTGGTAAGAGCAGCAGTCCGCAAGCTGGTGAAAAAGTTCAGGAAGGGCTGGTGGCAGTGCCTGCTACGAATGCTTCTTCCGGTAATGTGCTGCGGATTAAGGGAGTAAAGCTGGCGATGATCACCTTCCTGTTCTATTGCGGTGTTGAGGCGACAGTAGGTTTATGGGGCAGCAGCTACCTGGTGAATGTCAAGGATGTATCCCCGGCTACGGCGGCTGGCTGGGTGTCGCTGTACTACGGGGGAATCACTGCTGGGCGGCTGATTACCGGATTCATTACCTTCAGATTCAGCAACCGTGCGCTGATCCGCGGCGGTCTTCTGATTTCGTTGCTAGGTGCGCTGGTGCTGGCTATGCCGCTGCCTGCTGTCTATTCACTGGTTGCGTTTATTCTGATTGGTCTGGGTTCGGCGCCGATCTTCCCATGCATGCTGCATGAGACACCGGCCCGGTTCGGGAAAGAGAATTCCCAGAAGATTATGGGTTACCAGATGGCACTGGCTTATACGGGCGGTGCTTTTCTGCCTCCACTTCTCGGGTGGGTAGCTGCCCGCAGCACTTTTATGATTCTTCCGCTTGTGATGATCGGGTATATTATTGTTATGATGTTAAGTTCTGAGCAGATCAACAGTATGATGAAAAAACGGAAAGAAGAGGTGAGCCTGTAATGAGCATAGTAGAGTGGCAGGATGGAGTATGGAGCAACGAACCGGTGTCCAGCACAAAGATCTCTGGCAAGCTTGTGGTGGAAGCAGCAGAAGGCAGTGATTATTGGCAAAAAACGATGTACGGCTTCCAGCATGACAACGGGCATGCGCTGCTCGCACCTTGGGACGACTCGGAAGCTGTTGAGGTCAGCTTTGTACTGGACGGGTTTACAGGGCTCTACGATCAGGCGGGAATAATGCTGTGGCATAGTGATGACATATGGATCAAAGCCGGAATTGAACTGAATGATGGCGTGCCGCATATCGGCGCGGTTGTGACGGATACGTACTCAGACTGGTCGCTGTCACCAGTTCCGGAATGGACAGGTGAGGTGGTGACTCTACGGGCATCACGGATGAAGGATGCGGTTATCCTTAGGGCGAGAACAGAGAATCATCCTTGGCGGACGATCCGGGTAGCACGTTTTGCTCATGAGAATGGCAAGCAGGCAGGTCCGTTCCTGTGCGCACCAACCCGGCCAGGGCTTCAGGTGACCTTCACCCGCTGGTCAGTCTCAGCCCCGGATATTGATGTGCATACAGATCCGCCTGTACGGTAACGGTACTTCGGTCTGGGCAGCACGCAGATGTGAATGGCAGCGGTTTGCATATTTTTCACACGCTCAGACATCCTATACCTAACAGGAATGAACCTGAGTGTTTGGAAAAGGGGGCTTTTGGCTATGAAGCGCAGATTAGCAGCCATGCTGGCTACCGCACTGACTGCCGGGACACTGCTGGCGGGCTGTTCCGGGGAGCAGGACAAGAAGGAAGCGGGAAGCTACACGACGCAAGCCTATCAGGATGGTACGATGCTGGCCCTTTCACAAGGGAAGGGACTGGACGGCCGGTTCCGCAAGGAGATGCATCAGGCTTTTGCCAGAGAACAAATTAAGCTGACGGATGAGAAATTTACTGAAGACAACAGCGGAAACACGAGTTATCAGTATCTGATTAACAGCCAGCCAGCGCAGAATATTACCCTGCATGTATTCAGCAGTAAGCCTGAGCGGGTGAGCCGGATTGCAAATTGGTATGGCGGATTGCAGGTATCGGAAACTTCCGGGGCCAGAACAGAGATCTACAACAAGGACAATACCTCGCTCGTCTATACATCCATGGGCAAGGAGAAGGGGAAATACTCGAAGAAGGTAAAGAGCCTCTTCACTGGACTTCTGGAACATTTGGGCACACATGCTCATTAATACATGAAAACGCTAGCCGTACAGAAACCGCCCGCAGACCTTATGACAGCATTGCTGCATGAAGCCTGCGGGCGTTTTTTTGTGATGCATATCCGTTATTTTCCGGTGAATTTCATTTCCCTGGAGATCCGGGCCGGCGCTAGAACAAGCTCCAATTGCCTTTCAGTCTGGCATGGTGCTCCGCACGGTACAGCACATAACGGGTGCATCCCGCAAGTACTATGCTGCCCGCGGCCAGGATGCCAAGAGCCCACCACCAGGTGGCCCCGATGGTGCCGTACAAAGCTCCTCGTACCAGGATTAGGCTGTAGGTCACCGGGAATAGTGTGGAGACTCCGGTTGCCCAGGCCGGGAAGACCGCTGGGGGGATCCGTACTCCGCCGAATAATTCCATCGGTGTCTGGAAGATATAGTAGAGAAATGAAGATTCACGGGAGAACAGCGACACTGCGCTGAGCAGAGCACCCCAGACCACGGCCGCAACCATAATCAGCAGCAGCGCAAGCGTCAGCGCCGTCCAATTGACGCTTGAAATATCAGACACAAATACAAAGGTCAGCAGGGAGAAGACGGCGAACATCCAGATTCCGTGCATAAGCGAATACAGGGAGCGTCCGTACAGAAAGGCTATTTTGGGAGCAGGTGTAAGGAATACCGTCTCCACAGTACCGTCTTTGCGTTCCTGCTCAAAAATCCAGGCAGCTTCAACCACCGTCCAGAACAGCTGGAACACCAGATACCCGCTGAGCAAAAACAAAGGAATGCGTTCATCCGGTATGATCCGCGAGAGGACGGAGCCTTCCCCGGTCCTGTAGGGCTTCATGGTGTAATAGGAGGTCAGGAAGCTGAGCGCAGGCCAGAATAGCAGGGAGAAGAAGGTTGCCCTTCCTTTCCTGCGGTTCCGGTGCTGCTTGGACAGCTCGGCGGCAATCGTCGTCCATAATCCACCGGGTCTCATGATGCCCGGTCCTCCGACAGCAGAATAATGGCATCCTCCAACGTTGGTTTATCGCAGGAGAAACTGTGGATACGCAGCCCGTGTTCACTTACCCAGGGGAGCAGCTCTGTGATCAGCGTATCAGCTACCGGAGTTTGTACAGAAATCCGGTACGTTGTATCTTCTCCGGAAGAAGTCTGGCTGGCGGCATTCTCTCCGACAACCAGCTGTGCGGGATGCCCAAGCTCAGTCAGATGAGACACCAGCTGCGGACGAAGCTGCTCATCCCATCCGCTTACCTCGAGATGGGCAGATTGAGAACCGGCAATCTGCCGGACAATAGCCTCCGGCTTGTCGCACAGCAGAAGTTCCCCGCGGCTAAGTACGTATACCCGGTCACATAGCTCTTCAACCTCCTGAAGATAATGGCTGGTCAGCAGAATACCTTTACCCTGCTCTTGGGCTAGCGTCCGAACCGTGCCACGCAATTGACGGGCAATCGGTGCATCGAGTCCAAGTGTAGGTTCATCCAGGAATAAGTAGGCAGGGTCATTAATCAATCCTCTGGCGATCTGGAGCCGCTGCTTCATCCCTTTGGAATACTGCTCTACAGGCTGGTCAGCTGCTTCCGCCAGCCCGACTTCATTCAGAAGCCGGGTGCTTTCCATCCGGATTGCAGTGCTGCTAAGACCGTAGAGTCTGCCGAAATACTCCAGATTCTCCCTGCCGGTGAGCCGCCAGTACAGCATTCGTTCACCACCGGGAATCATGTTTACCTTCGATTGGATAGCTTTCCGGTTATCGGCCATGGAGAGTCCATCCACCTCTATACTTCCTGAAGTCGGATCAAGCAGGGTTGAGAGCATGCGGATGGTTGTAGTCTTGCCTGCCCCGTTCAGCCCGAGCAATCCGACAACCTCACCCGGTGCAATGGTCAGGGTCAGCGCTTTGACTGCCGCTTGTATCCTGGTTTCGGAGCGGAACAGACCGAGTCTATGTTTGGTCTGATAGATTTTGGTTACCTCGTTCATGCAGATCACTTGAATATCAGCCTCCTGAGTTTAGAATTTCTCGAATAAACTGCGTTCAACCCGGTTAGTGCACCACAATCCAACTACAATATAGACCAGGCTAAGTAGCAGTGCAGGCAGCATATCCGGAAATGATACCGCGTTACTGGTCAGCAGTGCTCCGCGCAGAAGCTGAAGCGAGGAGGTCAGCGGGAAGATCTCCGCTACATTTTGCAGGGAACGGGGGAGATACTGTCTTGGAAACTGGAAACCGCAGAGCAGGGTAGTTACGGCAAATAGTGTATTCTGTACGATGTATGTATCACGTGTGAACAGCATTACACTGCCCAGCACCAGCGCCATGGCATAGGTAGAGAGAATAAACAACAATGCGCCTAACAGCACGGATAGCAGGTGAGGAGAGGGGAGCCGCAGTCCGGCCAGAATGCCAAAAGCCAGTACAGTGATCAGCACAATGCCGCTGCGGTAAAATTGCTGAACGGCTGTTCCTAGAAAATAGCCATTCCGGCTTGAAGGGGAGAGCAGAAGCGCCTCAAGCGTTCCTTCCCGCCATTCGGTAATCTGCGCCCGCGATACGTTCATCATCATGCTGATGCAGAAAATATTCATAGTACCGCCAATGATGGCAAAAGCCAGATAGTTATTGGTTCCGGTATAGAGTGCGAACCTGTCATCTAAATCGCCTTGTATTAAATAGACATACGAGAAATAAGAGACCAGGACCAGATAAGCCCCTTCAATAATATGCCCTAAAGTGAAGTTCCAGGGAAAAGCCCTGAGATTGGCTCTCTGGTTCCTGAGCGCTGTTGCAATTGCGGTTTGCCACACGTGTGAACAACTCCTTATTCAGGGATCAGCTTCATTGTTCAAAATACTGCCTCTGCAGAACAATCAAGCTGTCGAACGCCTCCTTGTAACTGGAGTAAAACAAATAGTTCCCCTTGCGCTGTGAACTAACGAGTCCGGCTTCACTCAGCAGCTTGAGCTGCTTCGATACCGCTGCCTCCGAGATGCCCATTATGGGAGCAAGCTGCTTCGTGCAGTGCGGAGCCTGCCATAGCAGCTTCAGTATGCGCAGGCGCGTCGCATCGCCAAGTCCCTTGAACTGGCGCAGCAGATCCGCCGGAGGCGCTTCGCTGAAGGACAGGCCGGGAATATCGACAGCGAGCGGCAGCACAAGCCTGTCTCCGGTCCAATCGATCAGCAGATGAGGGAAGATAAAGGTGGAGGGAAGCACATAGATCAGCTGCAACTGTTCATATTCAAAATGATAGGTGACCGCCTTTTGCGCAGTGATGGTTCCTTCTGCGGCCAGCAGCCGTGGATGCAATGAATTCAGCGCCCGCTCTGCAGAACGGGAGACCAAGTCTTGAAACTCTGCGGCAGCAGTATGGATCCATGGCTGAACATACTCCCACTCTTTGCGGAAGTAGTCACGTTCATAGGTCTCCAGCGTTGTGAACAGCTGTGTGCGTACTTCTTTCAGATGCTGCAAAAGGTATCGGGCAGGTTCATCTGGCGGACCTCCGGCCGTACCGCTCCCCAGATGCAGTCCATACTGCCACTCCAGAATGGTGCCGAGAGAAACCTTGCCGTTCAGCAGCACGTGGAGAAGCTCTGTATCAGGCAATGCTTTCAGCTGCCGGATGCCCGCAAGGCTTGACGGGAACGCTCCGTTTCGCCCGGTAAGCATAAGACCCATCCAGCTGTCGGTTAACCGGCCGATAGTATGTATCCCTTCAACCAGCGAAGAAGGCATTACACTTAGCATCTCAACGGCCCACTGCAGGCGTTTGGGGTGATGCTCCGGCTGATGGAGTACATGCAGGCTGCACAGCATTTCATGATAGGGACAGGCAACCGTTTTGATCTTGCGTTGCAATTGTTGGAGTGAGCTCATCTCTTTCCTTTCCGATTAACCATTTAGTTAATCAAAAAACACTTTCGCGTAAAGTGTTCAATAGTATAAGGAGATCTCCAGAAGTTGTCAATGCCATTATTGATCCATGCCAAAAAAGGCAAACCTGCAAGCAACGCGCCTCGTTAAAAACGCGGTTGCAGGGTTTGCCTTCAATAAAATAATACATAGAGTGCAGCAATCCGTACTTAGGAGCGCTTATAGATCTCACGCATGACATGGCGCAGCTCAGGAAGGATCAGCCGCTCCATGGCAAGCTTGATTGCACCTGTAGAGCCGGGCAAGGAGAAGACTGCTGTGCTGCCGATTGTACCGGCAATGGCCCGGCTGAGCATGGCAGCGGATCCGATATCTTCGGTAAAGCTGAGCAGCCGGAAAATCTCTCCAAACCCCGGCATCGACTTGTCGAGCAAGGAAGCAACAGCTTCATAAGTGGTATCCCGGGGGGAAATGCCTGTTCCTCCGGTCAGCAGTACAGCTTCGATGCCGGAATGAACAGAGCTTTTGTAGACCAGTTCACGGATATCCTCATAATCATCCTTAATGATCGTGCGGCCGTAAACCGTATAGCCTGCTGTTTCAAGCATATTCTGGATCAGCAGTCCTCCGGTATCGGTCTCCATGGTCCGGGTGTCCGAGACCGTAATGATATAGCAAGCTACTGAATCGGGGGCTTCACGCCGGTGTTCTTCAACGGATGACATGCGAACCAGCTCCTTAATGGTGTTATGAACGGCTTGTAATCCCATGATAGGGGATGGGGAATGCAAAGACAAGTTCAGGCAGCAGCAGGCGGATACCCCGGAAGCTGCAGATGTCTTGCGTAGAGCCGTCCGTTGTAGTACACTCGCTACCATAACTGATTTTTGCGGGGAGCGATTGAACTTGGAACACACATTACCAGTTTACATATTGTCGGGATTTCTCGGCAGCGGCAAGACTACATTACTGCAGCGGCTGCTGGAGCATTGGAAAACGCAAGGCCTCCGGCCGGCGGTAATCATGAACGAGCTTGGCGAGGTTAATCTGGATGGTCTGCTGGTAGAGCAGTCTGTGCCGATGGCAGAGATGCTGGGCGGTTGTATCTGCTGTACCAGCCGGGGCGATTTAAGTACAGAGCTGACCACTCTGGTCAAAAAAGAATCACCGGATGTAGTTGTCATTGAAGCGACAGGCGCAGCGAATCCGCTGGAGATTGTGGACGCTGTTACCGAAACCTCACTATATCAGCAGGTGGAGCTGAAAGGACTGATCACGGTCGTCGATGCGGCCCATCTGTTAGAACTGTACCGTTCCCAGCAGGGGGCTACCTACCGCCTTATGCAGGAGCAGATCCGCTGCGCCTCCGTGCTTATTCTGAATAAGACAGACCGGATCAGTGCAGAGGAAGCTGAAGAGATCTCGGCGGTGCTGCGCAAATGGAATGCGTATGCAGAGATACTGCCCGCTGTACGCTGTGAGCTGGAGCCGGAAGCCCTGCTCGGCAATATCGGTGGAGTTTATTCGGAAGAACGTGGTGTAACAGAAGAGAATGAGCATAGTGAACATGATGGAGATGCCAGGCAAATGCATGCTTCGCATGATCATGTGATGGCATACACGCATTATTTCAAGAATCCGGTGAACAGCGAGGCCTTCGAACGGTTTGTTAAGGAACTGCCGCGTGACGTCTACCGGGCTAAGGGAATTGTATCCTTTAACGACACCTCGAGCCGGTTTCTGTTTCAATATGCTTACAGGGAAGCGGATTTCATGAAAATCACCCCCCAGGGCGAGGTACCTGATGTCGCCGTATTTATCGGTGAACATTTCTCTTCCAGCGAACTGCGCACAGAGCTTCTGCGGCTGGAGAAACGTCTGCTGGCAAGACCGGCTGCCGTCAAAAGAAGCCTGTAATACCTTCCCCTGAGTCCGGGGGATTGGTTCGTTCCTTTTCTTGCAGGTTAATACATAGGCATACCCTATAATAATTGCAGGAGGTTTAAGGCTATGACCCGAATTCAATATCAGGAATGCATTGATGCTTGTATGAAATGTATGGATGCCTGTAACTATAGCTATGTCTCAAGCCTGAAAGAATATGATTTGGCAGCACTAAGGGAGACCATCCAGCTTGACCGCGAATGTGCTGATATGTGTTCTTTCGCCATCCAGGCAATGACCCGCCAGAGCCCGTTCGTGGTGGAGATTCTCCGGTTATGTGCTGATATCTGTGAGCGCTGTGCGGATACGAGCAGCAGACATGAGCATATACACTGCCAGAAATGCATTGATGCCTGCCGCAGTGCGGCAATGGCCTGCAGACTGGTAAGCGGAGCTGTTGAGGTATACGCATAATACAGATTTTAAGCACTTCCTTATAAAAAAGCAGGGGCCAGACAGGTGCGGGAATCATTCTGCACCTGTCTGGTTTTTTTGTATCCGATATTCAGTAATCTGCGAAATCCAAAAGGAGAAAAGGAAGCTTCCGGCGAATGTAGTAAATAAAGAACTTTGGCTGCCATTTCGTGCGGCCGTTGCCCTAGCGTAAGTTGAAGGAGGCTATAAACGAATGTTCCTTCAGAGTACAGACAGAATTAATATGCCGGAAGACCCGGATGCACGCCCGCTTATTACACTCACCCGGGGAGCCAAGCGGTATGGAGGCCGCCCGGTTCTTCATGAAATATCAATGATTGTCCACCCTGGCACGGCGACGGCGCTCATCGGAAGGAACGGCTCCGGCAAGAGTACTCTGCTCTCCATTCTCGCGGGACTGCTGAGGCTGTCCTCCGGTGAACTTACATACGGCCGTCAAGGGCTGACTACGGGTTATGCGCCCGAAGCGTTTCCGGGACTGAAATTAACAGCAGAAGATTATCTGCACGACATGTGCCGTATTGCCGGGCTCTCCCGGGCGGCAGCGGTATCGCGGGTGAGCGAACTTCTGGATATCTTTAAGCTGGGAGCGTCCCGCAGCCACCCCCTGGCAGGCTTCTCCAAGGGCATGCTGCAGAAGGTCAATCTGATCCAGAGCCTGCTGATCCGTCCGCAGCTTCTGCTTCTGGACGAGCCCATGTCTGGACTGGATCTTCCGGCTCATCATACTCTGACCGAACTGCTGCAGGAGCTGAAGTCGGAAGGGACGGCACTGGTCTTCTCCGTGCACGAGCCTCAGACCGTACAAGCTCTGGCGGATGCCGTGTATGTGCTGCAGGAAGGGCGGATGATCCGGACAATCCATGGAGCAGAGAACCTGCGGACGGTGCCGTCAGTACATATCGTCTACACAGACCTTCCGCCAGTGGAACAACAGGCGGTAAAGGCGTTGCCTGGAGTGCTCCATATGCACCCAGTACCGGATTCTGCAGGTGCAGCCTGTACAGGATTGACTGTAGACCAGAAGATGGCAGATACTTGCCTGCAACAGATTCTTGCAGCAGGCGGTTCAATTGTTTCGGTTGAACGTCTTGGGGGCTTAAGCGGTATAACAGAGTGGATGGACCCGAAGGAAGAGAACGGGAGTGGATGCGGGTGAAGGCTCTCATCAGATATTTTTTGCGCAGCTACAGTATCTCCCAGCGGTATTTCGGTCCAATTGCCGGCATTATTATAACTGTGTTAATCTTGTATTCCTATAAGCCTAATCCTGTAATGAACAGCTACTCGGCTACGGCAGTCTTTCTATTTGTAGCCTGCTGCTGGCTGGGGTTAAGCTTTCTGAATCATGAGCATGCGGTACAGAAACAGGTGGTTATCGTCCAGCTCCGCAGTGCCCGCCGTTACAGTATCGGCGGTATTCTTACATTGGGCCTGCTCACCTTACTGCTGGATCTCTTCATTGTCATCTATCCGGTGGTGACCGGGAGTTTCAATGAACCGGCCGGACTGGACCGGATCCTGCTTGCTTTTACGGGACATGCTCTACTTGGTATGTTGGGTATTGTAGTCTCCCTGTACCTGCAGTCCTCGTGGGTGTCCAGAACCAGCTACGCCGCCGGCTTGATGCTCATCACAATCATTCTGTCCATCAGCGCCAGCAAGGTTGCTGAGCTGGTGCCCGGACCTGTTGTTCCGGTGCTGCTGCCGCCCGTATTTCCGGTGATGGATGCAATGATGAATGCGGATACGCTGCCGGTGTCAACCCTGCTTCGCGCCTATGCCCACGCGCTGGTATACATAATATTGCTGACCGGATTCTACATTTACCGCTCCGGCCGCATGGACTATAACAAAATAACATGAGCCACAAATAACCAGATCAAGAACGGGAGGAAAGATGAAGGATACACATGTACCGGAGAGTGAACAATCCAAAGAGCTATTTGCTTATTTTGGGCTGGCCGTTTATTATTGCCAGGCGCTGGAGCAGCAATTGACCAATCTGCTGCTGCTGACCAAGCTGTCACAGGGCAAAACGCCAACCGATGCAGAGATATCAGAATTGTATCAACGCAAGCTTAGCAATTCACTCGGCCAACTCATCAAAGAAATCCAGCATCACTTTCCATTCTCGGAGGAAGAAACGAGTCAGCTGCAGGCAGTATGGAAAGAACGCAACCACATTGTCCATGATTATTTCAAGGAACGGATTCAGGAGACGTTCACTCCGGCGGGACGGGCCCATATGATCCGCGAATTGAAACGGTTTAAGAACAAGGCAAGCAGACTGGAGATTAAGCTGCAGGGCTATTGTACAGAAATGTACAGCAAGCTGGGTCTTGAAGAAGAGCATATCAAGTAACGCCATCCTATCAGTTCATACCAAAGAGACTCACTCTTTACGCAGAAAAACACTGCGGATAAGAGGAGTCTCTTTACGTTGTGCGGTTATTGTGGAGAGGACAGCACGGATTCCAGTTCCTGCAGCCCGCAGGATTGGACAGTTTCCGGCGCAAACTGGATACCGGACGCTCCGGTTGAACGGGCAAGTGAAGTAAGAGCCTTGACGAGCGCGGGAAGCATGTCCGGAACAAGCGATTCTCCGGTTTCCCACCACCAGCGGACAATGGTAAGAATTCCGCTCTTCTTATTCATCACCGGTTCAAGCCGGGCGATAAAGCGGTCGCCATATAGCAGGGGAAGTACGTAATAACCGTACTCCCGCTCAAGCACAGGCTTGTATACCTCCCAGCGGTAATGGAAGCCGAACAGCTGGCGGATCAGCTCTCTATCCCACAGCAGGTTGTCGAGCGGAGCCAGCGCCGCTGCAAACGTAAGTTCCTGTGTGTCAGCGTCCGTAACAGCGGCGTCATCCAGCCGCAGTACCGCTTCCAGCTCCGGGGCATCGGATGTCCGCATGTACAGCGGGAGCTTGATGCCCTCGACCCGTACCTCGCGGAGCTTATCGCTTAGCAGCAGTCGCTGCACGGCTGCTGTCCGCTCCTTGCTCTTCAGGCCGGAGATTCCGAGCCAGCCGTCCCCGGATTTGTTCCATTGCAGCCCGATGCTGCCGATCCGTCGCAGTACATACCAATCATGGTGCTGCTCCATGGTTACATTCGGGTCGCTTGTGCTGAGCAGTCCGGCCGGTAGCAGCTTAGCCGTAAAATCATAATAACGGCGGGTATGCACCCGGTGGTGTATGGAGAGCTCTCCCCAGAAATACATGCTCTCCATTGCTGCCCTGGATAGTCTCGCCGGAGCCCAAGACCAGTCGATCTTCTCTTTGCTCTCCAGATCAAGCGAAGAGAGCGGACCCCGTGAGTTCAGTTCTTCACGGACATGGGTGACCATGGCAGCCATGGCTTCATTGTCCTGATGCCTGGCGGCGGCTTCTCTGCGCCGCTGGAAATAAGGCCAGTCCTCTGTGCAGTAGATCGACATATTCTTGTCCCAGCCGTCAATCAGCAGCCTGTCCTTATAGAGCAGCTCCGTGGCCATTTCCGGCCGGAATCCCGGGAGTCTGGCCTGCAGCACAAGCTCATGATTATGTCCGGCTATACTCAGCGGATCATATTGAATACAGCCCACGTGGCGGACGAATTCGTGGATGCTCATCTTACCCTCCTTCAGTCCTCCCGTGACCAGCCGCTGGTGACGCAGCAGGAACAGCCGGGCTTGCCGCTTGCTCAGACTATAGGTTATCAAGTCCTTCACCCCATCCCTATGTATTGCTTTCCATTATACGGAACAAATGTTCTGAACTCAAGTGAAAGAGCCCCCCTGAAGCTTCTACAGCATCAGGGGGGCTTGTTAATCAGCAGAGAGGATGGCTGAACCTCAAAGATTAAATCTGCTCCAGTGACGGACGCAGTCCGGCAGCGGAAGTGGAAGAGGAGACAGGGTCTGGGGCTGGTGCATCCGTACCGTTACCGGCACCGGCACCCAGCTGAAGCTGATACATGCGGAAGTAACGTCCGCCCAGCGCCATCAGCTCATCATGGCTGCCCCGTTCAACAATCTCGCCCCGGTGCAGCACCAGAATCTGGTCTGCGCTGCGGATGGTGGACAGCCGGTGGGCAATGATGAATGTGGTCCGGCCCTTCTTCAACACCTCCAGCGCCTGCTGGATGATACTCTCCGTTTCGGTATCGATGTTGGAGGTCGCTTCATCCAGAATCAGAATCGCAGGATCGAACGACAACGCTCTGGCGAAGGAGATCAGCTGCCGCTGGCCAGCGGATAATGTGCTGCCTTTCTCAATTACCGGTTCGTCGAAGCCTTGCGGCAGATGGGACAGCAATTTGTCAGCCCCTACTTCACGCAAGGCACGCTCTACACGTTCCCGGCTGATGCGTTCATCCCCGAGACTGACATTCGAGGCAATCGTTCCGGTGAAGAGGTAAGGGTCCTGCAGCACAATGCCCATATGGCTGCGCAGCCACTGTTTCGGCAGATCCTTGACCTCCTGGCCGTCAATAGTGATACTTCCGGCTTGCGGATCATAGAAGCGGAACAGCAGATTGATGATCGAGCTTTTGCCCGAGCCGGTATGACCGACCAGAGCGACAGTCTCGCCCGGACGCGCTTCGAAGGAGATATCACGCAGGACGAAGTCTTTTTTGTAGGCGAAGGATACATCCTTGAAGACCACATCACCTTTATAACGCGGCATCGAACCGTCGGTTACCGGCTCACCAGGCTCATCCATCAGCGTGAAGACGCGCCCTGCGGATACCATCGAGCTGTCGAGGTTCGCCAGCTGGTTGACCATTCCTGTAATCGGCTGGAACATCCGTCCCAGTACGTCAACGAAAGCGTAAAGAACGCCCAGGGATACGAAGGTTGAACCGTCGAGACTGCCGAAGCCGAAATACCACAGCACGAGCACGAAGGAGAGACTGCGCAGGGAGTTCACCAGGTTGTGAGACGTGAAGGCATTCAGGTTAAGCATTTTGTTCTGGTATTTCAGATAGTCATCATTCAGCTGTTCAAATTCGCTACTACTCTGCTTCTGACGGCGGAAGATCCGGATAATGGACATTCCTTGAATGGATTCATTGATAATGGCATTGATCTCACTAAGGCGTGAGCGGATGATCGTATTGTATTTCGTTGCAATTTTGCGGTAGAGCACAATCCAGACAATGATAATCGGCACGATGAACAAGCTGACTAGCCCCAGCTTCACGTCCAATAGGAAGAGGGCGACATATACACCCGTAATATTAATAATCCCTGTTGCGAAGTTGGACAATACAGCAATGAACAGATCTTTGACCGCTTCCGTATCATTGGTGACCCGGGACACCACCTTGCCTGCAGGCAGATTATCGAAGAAATGCACCGGGAGGCGCTGGATATGGGCATACACATCCGTCCGCAGCTTGCGGATGACCTGATTGGCTGACGATTGCAGCCAGTAGGTTTTGCCGAACTCCGCAATTATGGAGATGACGAGGAACATGGCGTATAGAGCGACTAGTTTATAAATCCCGGGGAACTCTGGTTTGTAGAATGAAAACAGGTCATCAGCCGACAGCCTGACGGCCGGATAGATCGTCGCCTGATCGCCATATTGGATACGCAGGTTCCCGTCCGAGAAGCTCCGCTCGCCTTCAGTCTGGGCTACAGCTTCATTAATGAAATAGAAGCTTCTGCCAGCCTGAAGCAGGCGGATTTCCTGGCCTTTGACTTCATCTGCGGCAAACCGGTCACCGCGCTTGTAATAGTTGTTGTTATATTCAGCAGCATCTTCAGGCGAAGCAGTCACGAAATAAGGCTGCTCAATCGCGAGCAGGTGATTGTCAATCATACTCTTGGCGATGAAAGGCCCCGCCAGTTCAGCCGCTACCCCGATGGTGAGGAGCAGAAGGGCTGCTATGAATGTTTTTTTGGCAGTCAGTGCGTACTGCAGCAGACGTTTGCCTGTACTCTGTGTCAACGGTGACACCTCCTATATTTCAGAACATTAGAATGGATATGATGCACGTGAAAACGTATTTTTTGGGTTATTCATTCGTCAGGTTATTCTCAACCTGCTGACGGTCGAACTGCTCACGGTACCAGCCGTTCAATTCAAGCAGCTCCTGGTGGGTACCCCGTTCCGTAATATGTCCTCCGTCAAGCACCACGATCAGATCGGCGTGTTCAATAGCCGAGAGGCGGTGGGTGGAGATGAGCGTGGTTTTACCGCTGCGCTCTTCACGGATGTTCTCGATGATCTTGGCTTCTGTCCGCGCGTCAACAGCAGACAGTGCATCATCGAGAATCAGAATATCCGGATTAGAGATGAAGGCTCTGGAGATTGAGACCCGTTGCTTCTGTCCTCCGGACAGGGAAACACCGCGTTCGCCAACCATCGTGTCGAGCCCGTCGGACAAGGTGCCGAGGTCATTTTGGAATGCTGCAGCCGTTATAGCCTGCATAATGAGCTCATCGCTGGCTCCCGAATGGCCGAACTGTATGTTCTCGCGTACCGATTTGGAGAACAGAATCTGCTCCTGCGGCACATAGCCCATCCAGCTGTGCAGCTGATCCAGGGCAATCTGCCCGATCGGAACACCTGAGATCAATATCTCACCCTGGCCGGTCGGATATTCATGCAGCAGCTGTTTCAGCAGAGTCGATTTGCCGCTGCCGGTCCGTCCAACCACACCGAGTGTCTGGCCCTGCGACAAGGAAAGGCTGACTCCGCTCAGGTTGTCGATGGTTGAGGTCGGATAACGGAAGGTCACATCCTTCAGTTCAATAGATGACGGATGTTCTACGGGTGTTGGGTGAGGGACATCCTGCACATCAGGTTTGGCATGCAGTGTCTCATCGATCCGCTCCAGCGAGGCGCCGCCGCGCTGCATAATGTTAATCAGCTCGCCGATGGCGAACATCGGCCAGACAATCATGCCGAGATACATATTGAAGGAGACAAGATCTCCAAGTGTGATCTGATTGCGGAAGACCAGATTGATTCCGTAGGTCAGTGCAATAATATAACTGAGGCCAACGCAAAAGCGGATAGTCGGCTCGAAGAAAGCATCGACCCGGGCTACGGCCATATTCTTGCGGTACACATCTTCGGTGATATCAGAGAAACGCTTCTCATCCTGGCGTTCCTGCACATAGGCACGGATAACGCGGATACCGGATACGGATTCGAGCACCTGATCGTTCATGTCACCGAAAGCATCCTGCGCCAGACTGTAGCGGTCGTGAATGGCTTTGCCGTAGAAGACCATAGCTATCGCGATCAGCGGAAGCGGGATAACTGCGGCAAGTGTCAGCTTCCAGCTGACCAGGAACCCCATGGCGAACAACACTACTGTCAGATAGACTGTCGAATCGACGAGGGTCAGCATACCAAAGCCTACGGTAGCTGATACCGCACGGATATCATTGGTGGCACGGGCCATCAGATCACCGGTGCGGTTGCGCTCGAAGAAAGCCGGTGTCATCGTCATGAGATGATTCATGAAACGCGAGCGCAGCAGGCGCTCCACCAGGTTTGAACCTCCGAACAGCTTGTGCATCCATATGTAGGTGATCCAGTAAATAATTAGCAGCATGAGCACGATCATGCCAATATATTTCATCAGTGAACCTGCAGTAATGGCGCCGCTGACAATATCGTCGATGGCGTTACCGAGGAGACGCGGAGGCAGCAATTCAAGCACACCTACCACAATTAGGAGTATAAGGCCTATAGCATAGCGCCTTTTTTCCCGGCGGAAGAACCAGCCGAGATCGCGGAGAACGGAGAACAAGGGAAATCCCTTCCTTTCGTGTTGAGAATGTTGTTTGCCGGCTTGGGTAAGGAAATTGTGGGGCTGTAGAACAATGGATAACTCTCTCAAAGCATGCAAAAAAGCGTACCATCCGAAAACGGATGATACGCCTGTCATTTACGGCTATCATGTCCACGGTGCTTGTCGCAGCACAGAGACATGGAAGAGAATTGCTTAGCCTGAATTCATACGGTACGCGTAACACGCATGATACTCAGGAATTATCCATTACTCGGGCTGCTTCGGTATTCAGTTGTGTGGATTTGCCGACAATAGTTAGGAAATATGCTGGAACAATAGTAAACACCGCGCTCACCCTTTCTTTGATTTGATTTTGGTAATAACTTGAAGACGCTTCGTTATGTTCCGAGTTTATCATCACCCTTCAAGAATTGTCAAATGTAATTTTGAACAAATTGCGAATAAGCTGTATGATAAAATAAACTTATGCGGGAGGAGTGGAGAGATGAACATGTTAATTAGTCCGGAAGCTGCCGCCTGGTTCAAGAGAGAGCTGAGCCTCCAGAATGGAGCGTATGTCCGTATATTTCCCCGGTATAGCTCAGGGGGCGGACTGCATCCCGGATTCTCGCTGGGAATAGCTACAGAACCGCCGGGCCGTCCCGCTGTTCAGTTCGAGCAGGGAAGCCTTATTTTCTATATGGAAGAGCAGGATCTGTGGTACATGGAGGGGTATAGCCTGTCGATTGTCTATTCGGAGGCTGAGGATGATATCGAGTATAAGTATGAGTCTGTGCCGGTCGCCGGAGGGGTAAAGGAATAACCCGGAAGTAAGGAATGGTGCAGGCCCCATTACGGTGAAAGATGTAAAAATCCCTTGCCATGAGGCAAGGGATTTTACGTGAGAACGCATTAGCGGATAGGCATTCCGCCTACATCATCTGCTGCAGCATCAATGAGAACTGCGGAATGTTTCTTCTTCCATCGCGAACTCGAAATCATCAATATCAAACACCTGTACCGGCACTCCGCCTTCGATGATACGCTGAATCAGCTCGAATTGGTCGGTGAGAATCGGTACCTGTTCACGCTGGGAGGCCAGGAGCAGTTCCGTCTCGATCGGATCAAAGGTTTCTCCGTAGGAAGCGTTGTCCAAGCTGTTGATGATAGTAATCTGCGCCTGTCCTCCGAGCAGAATGCCGGAGCTTTTGGCCCACGGGACATTAAGGCAGCGGTTGATCTTCTTGGAATTAAGCGGTTCCTCGAAATAGTTGATCAGCTCGCGGATTCTCAGCTTCACATGCTGGTCATCGTCAGCGTGGCTCATCACCGGCTCATCACTGTCCCGTAGTTCGTACAATTCCATAATTGTAGTGTAAGGCACTATATATTCTACAGGGCTCCGCGGTGCGAGAAGCTGGCCGTAAATCGCCATCATGACGGCTTCCGTCACAAATTGTCTGGGCATCATTATCCTCCTGGATTTCAGGTACTGCGATCGTAACTAATAAAATTATAAAAACACTGCGGAGCGCAAATGTCAACAGTGTCCGGGTAAACCAATTAACGGGAAAGGGCGTAAGAGGCTGTGAAACAATGGAAATCTTATTATACCTTCGTACGGCCTTACATGAAATGGATTGTGCTCACATTAATTATCGGGATGATCAAATTCAGTATTCCGCTGACGCTGCCGATGATTTTGAAGTATGTAGTAGATGATCTGCTGGGCAACCCTGCGTTAACCATTGCTGAACGGGTGTCCAAGCTGATGATCGTGCTCAGCGGCGCATTTGTGCTGTTCGTGATTATCAGAGGTCCGGTAGAGTATTACCGCCAGTATTTTGCCCAGCTGATTACAAGCAAGATCCTCTTCGATATGCGCAATAAGCTGTATGGACATATGCAGCGACTGTCGCTGCGTTATTACCAGAATACCAAAGTGGGCGAGGCAATCTCCAGATTTATTAACGATGTGGAGCAGTCGAAGAATCTCGTTGAGGTCGGAATGATGAATGTCTGGCTGGACATGTTCACGCTGCTCTTTGCACTCGGGTTCATGTTCTACCTGAATCCGGTGCTGGCGCTGGTCTCGATTGCGATTCTGCCGCTGTACGGCATTGCCGTGAACACCCTGTATAAGCGGCTCAAGCTGCTTACCAAGGACAGGTCCCAGGCGCTTGCAGTTATTCAGGGCTACTTGCATGAACGGATTCAGGGGATTGCGGTGATCCGCAGCTTCACTATGGAACGGGTGGATCAGCAGCAGTTCAAGGATATTAACGGCAGATTTCTGGAAAAAGCGATGGCGCAAACGCGCTGGAACGCTTTTACCTTCGCGATTATCAACACCTTGACGGATATCGCGCCGCTCCTCGTCATTGGATATGGGGGGTACCAGGTGATCCAGGGTAATCTGACTCTGGGAACCTTCGTAGCCTTCTTCGGATACCTGGACCGCATGTATGCACCGCTCCGCCGGCTGATTAATTCCTCGACTGCGCTGACCCAGGCTTCTGCTTCGCTGGAGCGGGTGATGGAGCTGATGAACGAGCCTTATGATATCGTAGACGCCCCAGGGGCGAAGCCGCTGCTGGCACCCGCAGGAGAGATTGAATTCAGCGAGGTATGGTTCAAGTATAACGATGAGAATGAGTGGGTTCTACGCGATATTAATCTGCGTATTGCTCCGGGGCAGACGGTGGCTTTTGTCGGGATGAGCGGGGGCGGCAAGTCCTCGCTGATCAGCCTGATTCCGCGGTTCTACGATATCAGTGAAGGCAGCCTGCGGATGGACGGGCAGGATATCAGAGGGCTGACACAAGAGAGTCTGCGCAAGGCAGTGGGCATGGTGCTGCAGGATAACTTCCTGTTCAGCGGCTCCGTGCGGGATAATATTCTGTTCGGTAATCCGCAGGCAGGGGAGCAGGAGGTCATTGCAGCGGCGGTGTCGGCTAATGCCCATGATTTCATCATGCAGCTGCCGGAAGGCTATGATACGGAGGTAGGAGAGCGCGGAGTGAAGCTGTCCGGAGGCCAGAAGCAGAGAGTGGCGATAGCGCGCGTATTCCTGAAGGACCCCAAAGTGCTGATTCTGGACGAAGCCACCTCAGCGCTGGATCTTGAATCAGAGCATCTGATTCAGCAGTCGCTGCAGGCCCTTTCCTCAGAACGGACCACACTGATTGTGGCTCACAGACTGTCTACCATAACCTATGCCGATCTGATAGTTGTGCTGGAGAACGGGGCCGTTACTGAACGCGGAACCCATGAACAGCTGATGGTGCTGGAGGGCAGCTATGCACGCCTGTTCAATGTCCAGCGGCTGGATGGTTAGCAGGGTCCCCAAGCGACAGCAGAGCGCAACTTATTAGGCAGGACAACAAACAGGCTGCATACTCCACCCGATTAGGTGAAGATGCAGCCTGTTTCATTTGTGGCTGGGTTCAGATCCGTCCAATCAGCAGCGACAGGATACCGGCGGCAATCAGCGGACCAACCGGCACGCCTTTGAAAAAAGCGACGCCGATGACGGTGCCAATCAGCAGCCCGGCCACAATCGTCGGCTGGCTGCCCATAAGCACCGCGCCGCGACCGCCGAGATAGGCGACGAGAATCCCGATGCCGATTGCGGCCAGCGATTTCCAGTGCAGGAACGATTGGCCGATCGTCTGCAGCGAGATTTTACCGCTGGCCAGCGGTGTCATCACTCCGATGGTGAGGATGATGATGCCGACGGTAAGCCCGTATTTCTCCAGCCAGGGAAAAGCCTGCTGCAGGCCCAGCACCCGTATCAGCAGCAGAACGACCATGGCAATCGTGACCGGAGAATTGCTGCTGATAATCCCCAGTGCGGCCAGACCCAGCAGCAGTAACGAGGTCATATCCATAGCTTAGAAGCACTCCTTCTCTAAGAAAGCCTTTTGCTCATTATATGATCGGCAATCAGTTTGCCGTGCCCGCGACCGCTCTCGATGAATACCTCATTGGCATTCCGTCCGGACGCGATAACGCCTGCGACATAGATACCGGGAATATTGCTCTCCATCGTAGAAGGATTGAAGTCAGGTTTATCCAGGGAATCATCCATCAGCACACCTGCCGAGGATAATAGGGTTCTGCTCGGACGGAAGCCGGTCATGGCAAGGACGAAGTCATTATCCAGGATGCGGGTCTCCCCGCTGCTAGCCGTGACTACTGCAGAAGACGGGGTGATTTCCGTTACCCGTGACTCCAGATGGAGCGCAATGTTCCCTTTCTGGACCATGCTCTCAAAAATCGGACGCACCCATGGCTTAATATTCTCCGAAATACTGCTTCCGCGGTAGACCATATCCACCTTGGCACCGACCCGGATGAGCTCCAGAGCGGCATCAACCGCTGAGTTGCTTCCCCCGATGACGGCAACCTTCATGCCGGAATATGGATGGGCTTCACCGAAATAATGGGTTACTTTGGATAGCTCTTCCCCGGGAATCCCGATCATATTCGGCTGGTCGAAATAACCGGTTGAAATGACTACATTCGCGGCGTTATGGTGCTGCTCTTCTCCGCGCTTGTTGCGTGTATGTACGATGAAGCTGCCATCCTCCTGCGGCAGAACGGACAGTGCCTCCTCATAGGCGGCGATGTCGAGGTCATGCTGCGCGGCTGCGCGGCGGTAATAGACCAGGGCTTCATGGCGGTACGGCTTGTCGTTTGGGGAGGTGAAGGGCACATCTCCGATTTCAAGCAGCGGGGTTGTACTGAAGAACTGCATATTCGTCGGATATAAATAAATAGAATGGACGATGAAGTTCTTCTCAATGATCAGGCTGGAGAGCCCCTGGCGCTGGCATTCTATAGCTGCAGACAGTCCGCAGGGACCCGCACCGATAATAATAACGTCTTTCATAATAGCTGCATCCTTTCGGGTAAGTATTCTTTTCAGTAAATGGTACCTTATATTTTAGATTTATGCCATTCCCCGGTGTTTCCAGTAACAAAAGCATTGCTCAATCATTGAAAAAGGTATATAATTAGATATATATCTAAACACAATGCAGCAGATAACAGTATTTATTTTTATAAAATAGGGTTTATGAATGTTCAAATGTCTATAGGAGCGTGTTCCGATGCAGTTAGATAAAATTGTTGCTTACCATAAAGCGTTATCCGATCCGACCCGGCTGCGGATTCTGCTGCTTTTGTCCAAAGGCGAGGTTCACGGACATGCGCTGGCCGAGAAGCTGAACCTGTCACAGCCCACCGTAACCCATCATGCCGCCAAACTGCGCGAAGCTGCGCTGATCTTGGAGAGAAGAGATAAGAATACGGTATATTTCAAGCTGAATCCTGAGTTTATTCAGGCAGGCTCAGAGGCCTCGCTGAAATTTATTTTTGCCAAGGGGGTGGAAGAGATGGAGGAAGCGTCGCCGGAGAGCAGTCTGAAGGAATCGGTGCTGCGTAATTTTTTTGCGAAGGACGGACGCCTGCGGCAGATTCCCGCACAGTATAAGAAGAAGCTGATCGCCCTACAGTATATGGTGGAGAAGCTGGAGCCGGGTGTAGTCTATTCCGAAAAAGAGATCAATGAATTCATTAAGCCGTTTCACGAGGATTATGCGACGATCCGCCGGGAGTTCATTATGCATCAATTCATGTACCGGGAGAACGAGAAGTATGAGCTGAATCCGCCCGAGTTGTGGACTCACTGGGAAAATGTCAAATAATGATCTAATAAATGGGGATTTTGTGTGACAAGTTCGAATCTGCTGATTAAATGTTTGAATAACGAATAAAATGGAATTGTAAGCGTTATCTGACATAAACTTCGAAAGGAGACTTTCAGTATGATATTCAAACGCGCCAAAAAAAATATGCCGTCTGTTCATCTCACCGTTACCTTGCCGCAAGTCAAGCAGGCTGTTAGGCAATTTGAAGAAGATATGCCTGCGCCGATTAACCGCACTGCTCTGATTATGGACGATAAAAGTATTGATCTTAATCGGCTTAAACGATATTTGGGCGGGGTCCCGCAACAGAAGTTCTATATGTCCCGCGAAACCTTTGAAATCTTTGAGGAAGCTGACAAGCTGGTACCGTATTATCTCGATATGGTGCAGTCGGCTGTAGACAACTATATCAGTGATACGGGCAAGCTCCCGCTGCTAGAAGATGCCTGGCTGCCAGAAGTTCATTACCGGCTGCTCTCCACGGAACGTTATCTCAAGGAAACGCCGCCATTCCCGCTTTACATTACGGAAGAGGAAATGATGCTTACGCATCGCGCAGAGCATTTTGAATCTTAGGCGTTCCGGACCTGAATCTGAAAATAGAGGCCATCCTGTGGAAGAAGCGGTTGTTCTTCTTAACAGAATGGTCTTTTCTTTGTTCCCCGGTGCATAGTACAATGAATTTCTGATGTTGGATCATAGAAATTGATGAAATAAGGGGAACGAAAGAATGAAGGAAGTACAAGCTTTACTGTTTGACCTCGACAATACGCTGATGGACCGTGATCAGACCTTCCGCAGCTTCAGTATGAAATTTGTACAGGATTTCCTCGGGCATCTGGAAGGGGAAGAGGCCGCGCAGGTGGTTGAAGATATGATTATCAGAGATGCTGACGGTTACCGTGATAAGGATGGCTTTTTTGCAGAACTAAGCGAAGTTCTCCCTTGGCAGACTGTGCGGTCGGCAGAGGACATCCGGAAATACTACGACGAAACATATATTCACCACGGGGCAATCATGAAGCATGCGGTGGCGACACTGGAATATTGCCAAGGCCGCGGCTATCCGCTGGGACTGGTAACGAATGGCAGCAGGGATATTCAATATAGCAAAATCGATCTGCTCGGTCTGCGCCGCTATTTCCGTACCATCGTTATTTCTGGAGAAGTCGGAATCAGCAAACCGGACCCTCAGATTTACCGGCTGGCCTTGGAACGTCTAGGTTCAACGGCAGACCGGACCCTGTTCATAGGGGACCATCCGGTGAATGATATCTGGGGGGCAGTCCGGGCCGGAATGGATACCATCTGGCTGAAGCGTAACCATGCCTGGGATGAGTCGCTGAACGTGCAGCCGGTGGCCACTATTCATGAGCTGAATGAGCTTGAAGGCATTATTTAATTCGAATTTGTTAAAAAATTCAAGAGAGCCTGTTGACAAACAGCTGGCAGCGCGTTTATCATAACAGCATATTAGTTCGGAAGGAGACGATGTCAAATGACAGTTTATACCGTGTTATCAGGATCAGTTGCAACTGTTGTGGATACGTGTCTTCCGGGAACAGCGGCTGTGGAATAAGATTCCCAGCTTAGCGGGTAAGCTCTAAGATGCCTTTTAGAGCCGCCGGGAACCGTATCGGTTCCGGCGGCTTTTTTGCGTGCATTGCCAGGTGTATATTCATGCGCTTGAATATATCCTGGTCTGTGGCACGCCCAGAAATCTGAGTCAGCTCTCCTTACGTGGGGAGTACTTCAGCTTTTTGTTCGATTCCGCCGCCGGAACCTTTGGGTTCCGGCGGTTTTTTTGTTGAAACAGCAGCCATTATATGCTGCACGCAGTAAATGATGTGCTGTGCTAAAAGGATTGGATGGGTTACTGATTCCCGGAAATACACTTGAATGATTAAGCAGGCTAGTGAAGCTATTGGTTTAGAATTGAATATTTGAGAAAAGAGAAGGAGTGGCGGAGGGGGATTTTGGGCTGGAGGAGCGGTAGCGTTCGCCTTTAGGTTTGGATTTCCACCGTGAACTCGGTGATAAATCATGAAATCCAAACCTAACAGCGGCCGAAAGCCCAAATATCCACCGCAGTGGCGGCTGATCCTAAATCTCAAAAAAGGAAATATTTAAAGCTTAATACGAAGCAATAACCAGGAGGATTTGTATGAATATAGAACAGTATGGCTGGAACGATGAATGGAAAAATAAGTGGACAGAGAAGCTGCAGCAGCTCGAGGCCAGGATACTTGAGCCGGGCCGTATTGTCGGTGATTTCGGCAGCAAGTACCGGGTTATCGCAAGCACAGGAGAGATCTGGGGAGAGTTATCCGGCAAGCTCAGACATACCTTGACCGGGTCCGGTGATTATCCGGCGGTTGGTGATTGGGTGGTTCTGGCCATGCAGGACGGCGGGGAGCATGCTGTGATTCATGGCATCCTGCCCCGCCGCAGCGTAATTTCGCGCAAGGTGGCAGGGGTGACGCAAGAGGAACAAATCGTTGCCTCCAACGTCGATACCCTGTTCCTGGTCAGCGCCTTGAACGATGATTTCAATGTACGGCGGATGGAGCGTTATCTGATTATGGCCTGGAACAGCGGGGCAAATCCGGTGATTCTGCTGACCAAGGCAGATCTCTGTTCGGACGCGGCGGATAAAATTGCCGAGATGCAGCGGGCGGCTCCCGGGGTAGCTGTACATGCGGTCAGCGCACTGCTCGGCGATGGGCGGGAGGAACTGCTGCCTTATATCGGCCGCGGTCAGACCGTAGCCCTGACCGGTTCCTCCGGCTGCGGCAAATCAACGATGGTCAACTGGCTCAGCGGACAGAATCTGCAGCTTACCCAGGATATCCGTGAAGGGGACAGCCGCGGGCGGCATACGACCACACACCGTGAGCTGTTTGTCCTGCCGGATGGCGGCATCATTGTGGATACGCCGGGGATGCGTGAGCTGCAGCTGTGGGAAGATGAGGGAGGCCTGGATCTGGCCTTCGGTGACATCAGCTCGCTCGCGGCAGACTGCCGCTTCAGTGACTGCCGCCATATTCGGGAGGAAGGCTGCGCGGTGCTTGAGGCAGTAGCAAGCGGTGCACTGGATGAGAAACGGCTGCTCAATTACCGCAAGACGCAGAAGGAACTGCAGTTCCAGAACAGCAAGGAAGTGAAGCAGAAGCGCAAAACCGTAGCTGCCTCCTCCAAAAGTACACCTCCGCGTGCCAAAGGCAGCAGCTGGCAGCGGGTATTGGAAGAGTATTAAGCCTTTCCGGAGCACAAAAGAGGCCCTGCAGCTGACGTAACAGCTGCAGGGCCTCTTCCTGTAGGGTCCGGCGGGTGTCCCGGAGGATGCACCGACGGATCTATATATAAATAAAAGTCCGGTTGATGTTATGGCAGATGCCTGATAAAAGTGCGGGGTTCTAAAGGTGAAACCGGACTTTTAGCGCTGGCGGATTAGAACGATACAGCTGCAGTTTTTGCCAATTGCAGACCGGTAGCGATAATTTCAGCGGATTTCTGCGGGTTCTGGTTGTGTCCTTCAACGATAACTTGTGTAGTTTCCTTGAAGCCCCAGAAGTTCAGGTTACCCATGATGAAGTTAACAGCCATTTCAGCACTTGCTGCCGGGCCTTCGGAGTACACGCCGCCTCTGGCGTTCAGTACAGCTGCTTTTTTGCCTGTCAGCAATCCTACAGGACCTTCAGCAGTATATTTGAAGGTGGTGCCGGCCTGGTTCAGGTAATCGATGTAAGTGTGCAGTACAGCCGGAACAGTCATGTTCCAGAGCGGGAAGGCGAATACCACTTTATCAGCGGCCAGGAACTGGTCCAGATATTTCTTAACTAGAGCGGCGCCGGCAGCTTCTTCAGGAGTTGCTTCGAAGCCTTGTGCTGCTTTGTATACGCCTGTAATCAGCGTATTATCGTAGTATGGAAGTTGTTCAGCGAACAAATCCAATTCAGTAACTTCATCCTGCGGATGGGATTCTTTGTAGCTCGCCAGGAACTCATTATAGAGCTGAACACTTACAGATTGCTCGGCTGGGCGGTTATTTGCTTTGATAAACAGGACATTAGACATTATGATTTCTCCTTAAATATATATTTAATATTAACTATAGATAATATAGCATTTAATAAATTGTTTGTAAATATCCGTCGGATAATATTTTTATTTTGCCGACACAAACAGGCTTTTTTTTGCACAGATACCATATCTCCTGATCCAGGAATCCATTCACAGAAGAACCGTCAATATGTAGTAAGACTAATTTCGCAGCTGTTTGCAGCAGCGATATTGGCTGGTTTAAGCCATCCGGGACCCGGTTATATAGGTGTTACAAGGAGACAAGGAAATGATTTCCTCTCTCTACAACAGGATTCCGATCCCATTCCAAAGGAGCGATTGACATGTCCATTGACCGGTTTATTATTAAGAAATTGGACAACTGTCACGAAGAGCATACCCGGCGCAACCTGGTGAAGTTGTTCAAGCTGCGGATTCAAAAGGCTGAGAATGAAGAGAAACGGAAACTCAGGATTGGCTGAGGCAGAGCATTCACTGATCATACAGAGCATTATATAGAGAGGGCACATTCCTGGATGCAGGCGTGTGCTTTTTTGTATGGTTTTCACCGGATCTGCATCAAGTACATATTCAGGCAAAAAAATATCCCTCTATTAATAGAGGGATAAAGCCAGTGAATCATTTTCACTATAACTGTGCAATATAGCTTCTGAGCCTTTAATTTCGATACTGATCAGAGAATTCAAACATTTCTGCAGGGCGTTTTTCCCCTTTTGAATTTTGAGCTCCAGTGTGCTGTTAAGCAGTCGAAGTACTTTTTGGGTAGGCTGTTTGTTTTCTGTTGTGAAATATACTGGTACAAGCTTGTTCTGAAATGTGATGAGCATTCTCATTTTGAAATCACCTCGCTAAAAGTATTTCATGGTATTGATCTTACCCTGCATTTCTTAATTTTACCTTAAAATTAGCTTATGATAACATAAAGATTGCAAGTTTTATAGTTTTACCGTTATTTGAAAGCCACTCATTGACAATAAATTTCAGATTTATGGGAATAGGGAAGGATATATGGATGTGAAAACTCAAGATGTAATCTGTTTAGCACAGTTTCTGTTCCCCGGTGAAACAGAGCGGAAAGTGGTGGCGGATATCCTGCAGACAGTCTCTGGCGCAGTAGGGATTTGCAGGGTGAAGTATTTGGAAGGCGAAACTTCGCAGGATGTATGCATGCAAATACATAAAGATAAAATAGTTGTTACCGGTATACTGGAAGAAGACCCCTTCGGTTATGAATTGAAGGAGCCAAGTGAGATGAAGCGCGCCTGTTATTATCTTTTTAACTGCTTTGAATATGCAGAGACCCGCATGGTGTCTGTTCCTGCACTCTTCCTGTCCAGAAGCAGGTATGAGGAGATTAAACAACAAGCAGGGTCCTGCAGTTTGTGTATGCTGGCTGAGTACCTGGGGGAGGAGACAGGTGATTTGGCCAGTTCAACTGAACTGGCCAAGGTTATGTTAGGCCCGGAAATGACCGGAGAACTGCGGTTATGCTCCCGAACTGGCAGCGGCTGGAGCCTTCAGCAGGCTTCATATTTTGAGAACGCTGCTGGCGGCTGGCTCCTTCGGATGAGCTCCGAGCCCACGCGGGACTATCTGATCGCCGCTCCGCTCACGAAGGCGGAGCTGTGCTGCGCCTTTTATGAGTGGGTCATGCATTCTACTCCGATTTTTACTCCAGAATAACTGTTGTGTAAGCAGGAAGTGTGAGTCCGCCGCTGCCGAGTGCAGCCTTGCCGCCAACTGTCCGGAGGATACCAGCGTATATAATGCCTCCAGTTCCGCTATGAAGCTGCATCGTCTGTGCCGATCCCGTTAAGTTATGAATAACAAGGACCTGCTGCCTGGCGGTTATCCGTTCATAAGCCATTATTCCCCCGTTCCCGGAAGGGTAATCACGTATGTCCCCGTCTCGCAGGGCCGGCACCTCTTCCCGCAGCTGAATAAGCTCGCGATAGCGCACCAAAAGTGAACCCATGCGCTTTTGCTGGCTCTCTACATCGGCCCCGGGATTCGCAGCGTTATTGCTGCCCGGCTCCCACGAAGTCTGACCTGTATCCAGTCCGTCCGGCGTCCATTTCATGGGCTCGCGGATGCCTTCATCCGGCTTCACACCCAGCAGTCCGATCTCTTCCCCATAATAGATAAATGGATTACCCGGCAGGGTCAGCAGCATGGCTGCCGCCATTGCGGCATGATCTGGCTGATTCTCAAGCTGGCTCATGACCCTGTTCTGATCATGATTGGTCAGGAAAATCGCATCTGTGAAAGCACCGCCTGAGAGTTGCGAATACAGCTTGTAGGTCCGTTCCAGGGTGAACGCGGCTCCGCTGTCTTTCTCCGTTTGAGCCGAATGGACCAGCGTTTCAGCAAGCCCGAAGTTAAATCCGGAATTGAAGGCCTGATCTAGATAGGCCCCTACGGACACAGCGGAATTCTCCCAGACCTCACCTACGATATAAGCCTGCGGATTCACCCCGTTCATGGCTGTGCGGAATTCCTGCCACCAGGCTACATTCTTGGCTGTTGTCGCAGTGCTTTTGTCCGAAAGAAGATCCTCATAAATATGCTTTGCAGCATCCAGACGGAACCCGTCGACGCCTTGTTCCAGCCAGTAGGTACCGATGCTCTTCATTTCTCGGCGGACCTCAGGATTATCGAAGTTGAGATCCGGCATTCCCTCCCAGAAAGTCCCCATATAATGGCTTCCCCGCAGAGCATGCCACGGACTGCCGCTGCCGGCAGCACTGGTTCCACTGACCGGGCGGTTCTGATCTTCTGCCCAGATATACCAGCTGCGGTATTGGCTGCCTAGATTCCTGGCTGAATCCACAAACCAGGGATGAGCCTTGGACGTATGGTTCACCACCAGATCCATAATTACCTTGATGCCCCGTTTATGTGCCTCCTTGATCAGTGTCTGCATATCTTCGAGCGTTCCATAGTCCGGATTAATACTCCGGTAATCGGTTACATCATAACCGTGATAGCTGGGCGAGGGGTTAACCGGCATCAGCCATATTCCTCCTACACCCAGATCCTCATGGGTCCCCGGGTCGCCGTCATTTAAATAATCCAGTTTCTCCGTGATCCCCTGCAGATCACCGATACCATCCCCGTCAGAATCGTAGAAGGAGCGGACGAAGATTTCATAAAATACGGTGGAAGGCTGCTCGTCTACAGCTGCATTCGGATTAGCGGCAGGTTGCCCAGCGCCGTTGTTCTGTATTCCTGTCCCTGATTCCGGTTCTGTACTGTGAACGGGGGAGGAAGGTTGTGCGGATGAGACACCGGCAGCTTGATTTCCGCCTGTGCGCGCAGTACTGCTGCAACCGGCCAGCAGCACCGCAGCCAGGCCAGTGATTGCTAAGGCATGCACCAAACGGGTTGTTGGCATAACTGATGAAGAACGAGACATAGAATTAAAACTCCTTTCAGGCATTCGGGATATTTCGCTTCATTATATGTAACTTCGTAAGCGCTTTATTGTTACATCTTATTGGAAACCCTACTATTGGTAAAACGTTTGCACAACCTGAATATTGATATATACTGTCATAGGATCGGTTTTGACCAAGTTAATCTGGAGTTATCGCTTTAATGCTTTGATTTAGTCTGTTTTATTACCTGATATGACCATTATATTAATGCCTATCCGGAAAATCGACCGAAAATATATACAAATCGCTTTATAGAATGCAGTTTTTTTGTGCAAACGATAGCAATACAGGTCTTTAACCTTTCGGCGGGCAACCGCATATGCATAGAGCAAGGGCGAAAGACCCGGGAAGAAAGGAGAATGAAGATGAATCTCAAGAAAAAACTGTCATTGCCGCTCATGATGATTGTCATGTGTTTTGCAGTACTCGCCGGGTGTGGCGGTGATTCGGCTGTAGTGAAGGTGAAGATCGGTGAGGTTACCCGCTCCGTGTTCTACGCGCCGGAGTATGTGGCGTTGTCCCAGAATTTCTTCAAGGATGAAGGGCTGGATGTGGAGCTGCAGACCATACCGGGCGGGGATAAAACGATGACGGCGCTGCTCTCCGGAGCTATAGATGTAGCGCTGGTCGGTTCGGAAACTTCGATTTATGTGTATCAGCAGGGAGCGGATGACCCTGTGATCAATTTTGCCCAGCTCACGCAGCGGGATGGAACATTCCTATTCGCACGTACACCGGACAGTACTTTCACATGGGACAAAGTTAAAGGGTCAACCTTCCTGGGTCAACGGCAAGGCGGCATGCCGCAAATGGCCGGCGCATTTACCCTCCTGAACAAGGGGATTGATACCACCAGGGATCTGACACTGATTCAGAATATTGATTTTGCCAATATTGCCGGCGCCTTTGCTTCCGGGACAGGGGATTATGTACAGCTGTTTGAACCGCAGGCATCGATCTTCGAGAGTGAAGGAAGGGGCCAGGTTGTCGCTTCATTCGGTGTAGAGAGCGGTTATCTCCCGTATACCGTGTTCATGTCCAAGGAGAGCTACATCAGCAAAAACAAAGACACGGTGCAGAAATTCACCAATGCCATCCAGCGTGCACAATTGTGGGTGAAGGATCATAGCGCGGAAGAAATCGCTGATGCGGTTATGCCTTATTTTGATAAAACGGACCGGAATATTGTCGTCTCTGCCATCAGCCGCTATAAAGAACAGGACACCTATGCGGTAAACCCGGTTATTGATGATAAAGAATGGAACAATCTGCTTGATGTGATCGATAACGCCGGTGAGCTGAAGGAACGTGTCCCTTCGAGCAAGATTGTGGATAACACTTTTGCTGAAAAAGCGAAAGAGCAGCATTAAGTAGGGTTGTGATGCTTCCGGAGCTAGTTTGTTCGAAGCAAAATCGTGAGAAGTAATGCTCACAAACTAAGTTGATGCTTCCGAAGCGAGTTTTGCTGCAAAGAAGAATCGAGGATGTGATTTTTACGCAAAACTTTTAGGAGGGCTGATATGCTTCCAGTAGTGGAGTTGAAGGAAATCACGCACGCCTATCTGGGAGACCGCGAGGCTTCGCTTGCGATCGAGGATTTCAATCTCAGCGTGGGCCAGGGTGAGTTCGTCAGCCTCGTCGGGCCCAGCGGTTGCGGCAAGACGACGCTGCTGTCGATCATTGCCGGGCTGCTGCGGCCCTCGCGTGGCGAAGTTTTGCTCAGCGGACGCTCAGCGGATGGGCCGTCTCCTGAAGTAGGCTATATGCTGCAGCAGGATTATCTGTTTCCCTGGAGGAGCATTCAGGATAATGCACTGCTTGGTCTGGAGCTGACCGGAAGGCTGGATGAAGAGTCGCGCAGCAAAACCCTGCAGCTGCTGGCCGATATGGGGCTAGCGGGCAAGGAGCTTGCCTTTCCGGCTCAGCTCTCGGGCGGAATGCGCCAACGCGTCGCTCTGGTGCGGACGCTGGCGACAGATCCCGGCCTGCTGCTGCTGGATGAACCGTTCTCCGCGCTGGATTACCAGATTAAGCTGCAGCTGGAGGATCTGGTCTCGGAGACGCTAATGCGCCGGGGAACAACGGCCATTCTGGTTACTCACGACCTGTCTGAGGCGATCGCCGTCAGCAGCCGGGTCATTCTGCTCCAGCGGAATCCGGGAAAGATCCGCAGGATTTTTCAGGTTCCGGAAGCCATCCGCAGTACCCCGCCGCTGTATGCGCGGGACTTGCCCGGATTCGCGGAGCTTTTTCATGAAGTGTGGAAGGAAATGGAGCTGGCAGGGAGGGAAGGCGTGTGAAGAGCGAATTGCCCGCAGAAGTGGCGGCCTCCCGTGCACTTTGGCTGGAACAAAAGCATGCGGACTACAGGAAGAAGAAGCTGCGCCGCAAGACTCAGGTTCTGATCGTAAGAGGCAGTATCCTGATCCTGTTCTTTGTGCTCTGGGAAGCGGGGGCCAGGCTGGGCTGGATCGATGAACTGCTCTTCAGCTACCCGACGAAAGTGTTCCGGCAAATTTGGGATGACATGGTCAGCGGCAGTCTTTGGCCTCATCTGGGGATGACTGTAGGAGAGACCGTAGTCGGATTTATTCTCGGAACCCTGCTAGGGACGCTGCTGGCTGTGATCATCTGGTGGTCGCCTTTTCTGTCTGCCGTACTTGATCCTTATATGGTCGTCTTCAACAGTATGCCGAAGGTTGCGCTGGGTCCGATCTTCATTGTTATGTTCGGCGCCGGTTTCACTGCGATTGTGGTCACCACGTTATCCATTACGGTGATTATTACCACTCTGGTGGTGTACAACAGCTTTTGCAGTGTGGACCCGAATCTGGTTAAGGTTGTCCGGTCATTCGGCGCTTCCAGAGTACAGGAATTCAACAAGGTGATTCTTCCGGCGTCCTTCCCCGCAGTGGTCTCCACGCTGAAGGTGAATGTCGGGATGTCCTGGGTCGGAGTCATTGTTGGGGAATTTCTGGTGGCCAAATCGGGGCTGGGTTATCTGATTATCTATGGCTTTCAAGTGTTCAATTTCACTCTAGTCATGTCCAGTCTGCTTATCATCGCGGCGGTGGCTACAGCCATGTATCAGCTTGTTGTGTATGTAGAGAAGCTGTTATTGTCGCGGAGGTAGAATAATGTAATATTGTGTCTCCCGGCAAAATCTTGTACCATGACTATATCTTTACCTGAATATTGAAGCTGAACTTTGTAGGAGAGGTATTAACATGGGATTTCGTATTATCAAAACGGCGGCTGCAACTCTGCTGTCCATTCTGCTGGCAGCCGCCGCAGGTATTCCCAATGCGCAAAGCGCGGGACTGCTGGCTATTCTCGGGGTAGAAACGACGCGCAAAAGGAGTCTCCGCACGATCACGGCACGCTTCTTTGCCTCGCTGGTGGGACTCTTTTTGGGTTGTATTCTCTTTTTTACCCTGGGCTTTCATTATTGGGTTCTCGGACTATATGTACTGTTCGGCTTCCCGCTTATCGTCAAATCCGGCTTCAAAGAGGGGATTGTCACCAGCTCCGTTATTGTGTTCCGTGTTTTTGGACAAGCTGACATTACCGTTCACATCCTGCTGCAGCAGATTGAGCTGCTGATTATCGGCCTGGGTTCGGCCGGACTCGTCAACTTCATCTATATGCCGCAGACCGGAGGCATGATTGCCGGGATCCGCAAAGAGGTGGACAGCTATTTCTCGGTTATTTTCCGGCAGATTGCCAGAACCCTGCGTGATCCCGCGTATGTGTGGGACGGGAAGGAACTGATCGGAGCCGGTGAAGCGGTGCAGAAGGGTCTGACCGCGGCTTCGAGGGAGATGGAGAATCATGTGATCCATCCGGATGAAGCCTGGAATGTGTACTTCTACATGCGCAAGGAGCAGCTGGAATCGATCCAGAATATGATGCAGCTTCTCTCTCAGGTATACCGCCAGCTGCCGCATGGTGATATGGTTGCGGAGCTGTTCGATCAGCTTAGCGGCGATGTGCTGGCCGAGGAATATACCGGCCGGACCGAGAAGTTGCTGGATGATCTGCAGCAGGAATTTCAGCAGATGGAGCTCCCGGATTCCCGTGAGGTCTTTGAGATCCGCTCCGCTATTCTGCAGTTATGCCGCGAGCTTGCGCTCTATCTCAAAATTGCCAAACGCTATAAAAGTCCGGTCGATCCGAGGCCGGTGAAGGACAAGCTGCCCGCAAAGGGAAAAGCTTGAGCAGGAAGGTAAATATGTCTCAGGTATTAACATTACGGTGTGAATTAACGATAAGATATATAAGCACTTAAAGTGAGCTTATCTCTATAGCTATGTTCATTTTCTGTGCGGGACAGATAAACACATTTCAGGATAAGATTGTACATGAGGCCGCGAAGCTTCCAATTACAGCAGCGGTTCACTCCGGTGGACGGCTGCACTGGCAGGTGAGGAACATGAACAACAGCAATGAACAATATATCGGCAAACAGCTTGCAGCCAATCTTTTTAATCATAGCGGTGTGTTTGTTCTGCCGGCGATGACCTTATTAAGCGGGGAGCATATCCGGCTGATCTCCCAGCACAAGATCCTCTTAGAGCCGCATGATGTGTTTCAGGTGGACAACGCGGCATTCTATCAGCTGGCTGTGGATGACTGCACAGCAGCGATGGAGAGCATTTTTGATCAGCTCCGCTATACCAAGACCAAAAGGCTGCCGATGATTGAGATCCGAAATGAAGTCATTCCTTTTATCCAGCAGGTAAGTGAGAAGAACGATTTCTATGGAATATTGGCTGCACTGCAGTCTAAGGATGATTATACATACAGGCATAATGTTGCGGTTGGTATTATCTCCACACTGCTTGGCAAATGGCTGAAGCTGAAGCCGGAAGAGCTAAGCATGCTGACCATCGCAGCGACTCTTCATGATATCGGCAAAATTATGATTCCGGCTGAAATTCTCACCAAACCCGGCCCGCTGAGTGTGGAAGAACATGCGCTAATGAAGAAGCATACCACCTTTGGATATGAAATGATCCGGGATACCGTGGGCACCACTCACATGCAGGCGCTTGTTGCGCTGCAGCATCATGAACGGATGGACGGCAGCGGCTACCCCTTCGGTGTGCTGGGGCACCGAATTACCGATTTCAGCAAAATTGTTGCGGTGGCGGATATTTTTCATGCGATGACCTCAGACCGCTTCTACCGCACGGCCGCCCCTTTGTATGAGGTGCTCAGGCAGATGGATGATAATGTCTACGGCAAGCTGGACCCTTATATCTGCAGCGTGTTCATCAACAAGCTGATGCAATCGATGATCGGCAATGAGGTACTGCTCACAGACGGACGGATTGGCAAAATCATAATGATTCTGGCCCATGATCCGTTGCGTCCCCTGGTGAATATCGATGACGATTTCATTGATCTGAGCCGTCACAGGCAATTGGGTATTGTGCGTGTAATTCCGCAATAAGCACAGGGTGCAATATCGTAATACGAAAAAAAGGTAGCGGTTCCCCATATTTTGGGGAAGGGCTGCCTTTTGTTTTTTCGGAGGCGGGACTCATAACTGGCTAAATTCAGCAATAAAATGAAGCAGGAGGCTTAATTAGACTCTCACGAGGGCTTACCCAAATTTATTTCTACTCTAACAATCAACAAATGCCCAGAACGTGCATACACTTGATAGTGAATGATTGTATGGAGGAGGTTCAAAGATGTCATTAAGCCATAAACGTCAAACAAGGGAGATCATTACGAAGGCAATTTGCGGCAAAGGTCGTAAGTTCTCTACCGCAACCCATACCGTGACTCCGCCACATCATCCGACTAGTATTCTGGGGGCTTGGATTATTAACCACCAGTACGAAGCGGTTGCCGCCGGGAACGGAATCGAAGTAATCGGTACTTATGATGTGAACATCTGGTACTCGTACGACAAAAACAAGCAGACCGAGGTTGCCAAGGAAACGGTCTCCTATGTGGAGCTTATTCCCTTGTCGTATCTGGACCCGAGACACCGTGCTTCCACGGCACAGGTCTCTGCGGAGGCAACGCAGGAACCCAATTGTGTGGAAGCCGGGGTATCGCCGGGCGGCGGCAGTGTGACGCTCCGGGTGGAACGGGAGTTCGAGGCGGAGCTGGTGGCTGAGACCAAGGTCCGCGTGTATGTCAGCGATCAGAGTGATGATCTGGAAGACAAGGATTATGATTTTGACGGCGAGACTTTTGATTACGATGATCTGGACCCTGACGCCCTGGATGATGAGCTGTAAGGAAGGAATACGCCGCTGCCTTTCTGTTACTGTGTGGGTTATGATCCATTATATGATGAGAGGGCAGCGGCGTAGAGGGCGAATGCCCTCTTTTTTTTAAAATATTTTGGGGTTAGGTTTCAGCACCAAAAGCTTCATCTGCGTACTGCTGAAGGGCGAGCTATCCGGTCATTAGGATGGTGCAGCTGTAGGCGCTGCATGAAGAATTTCTGATGGGCGGTGGCATAAGGATGAACGAAGGGCTTAACTTATTCCTTCAGCTGGCACCGGAGCAGATTATGCGCAGACTCCGGCGCTGCGGGATTGAAGCGGACCCGGGGGCTATCGGCAGACCTGCACGGCGGAAGGAAGCAAGTGAGAGTCATACATATTCCCATGGACAAGACCCCGCTAGTTACAGGCAGCACTACCGGGTGGTTATTTTCAATCTGGCTGTGCTGGAGTGCCAGCCTCTGGGTGCAGGAGCGGCTATGAATGCTGTCTATTTGGGGCCGGTGAGAGGAGAGGGCGATTATGGCGGAGCGGGTGCTGGCGCGAGCGGGAACAGGGTTAATGGAGCAGGCGGTGGCGGATACGGGAATGGCGGAGCGGAAATTGAAGGGCATGACGAGAACAGCTATGAGGAAACGGATGCTAGAAGTGATAGCGGGAACAGTTATCGCGGAGCGGGTGGCGTAGGTGAGATGCGCGGGGTAGCAGGAGCTATCCGTGTAACGGCGGTCCGGGCGCTGTACAGCCTGGGGCTGGACAGCGGCGAGGTGGAGCTGCGGGCCATGGGCGGGCGGCGTTATGTGGTGACGGGCATCACTCCGTTGATGCCGGTTCCCGGCAAGCCGCTGCCTGAGCCGTACCGGACAGCCTCGCGGGAGCTGGCCCGCTCCCTTGCCCTTGAGCAGCCAGGCCGTGCCGGGCTGCTTATGGGTATGGACCCGGAGTTCATTCTGCTCCGGGAATCCACGGGCCGCGTCGTGCCGGCGTCGCGGTACCTGCCCATGGACGGCGCCGCGGGCTGCGACGCCGGACCCCCGGGAACGCGCGGCGTGTTCCCGGTGGCGGAGCTGCGCCCTGCGCCGCGCGGGGAACCGCGCGCGCTGCTGGCGCAGCTGATGTCCGCCGCGCGCGAGGCGGACCGGCTCATTACAGACCGCTCGCTCCGCTGGCGGGCGGGAGGCATGCCGCTGCGGGGCTGGGCCCTCGGCGGCCACCTGCACTTCAGCGGCGTGACGCTGTGCGCGCCGCTGCTGCGCGCGCTCGACAACTATCTCGCGCTGCCCATGCTGCTGCTCGAGGACGTCCGGGCTGCGGCCCGGCGTCCCCGCTATGGCGTGCTCGGCGATTTCCGGCGGCAGCCGCATGGCGGCTTCGAATACCGGACGCTGCCGAGCTTCCTGGTGTCCCCGGTCATCGCCAAAGGCGCGGTCTGCCTGGCTCACCTGATCGTGAGCCATTATGAAGAGCTGCCGCTGCACCCGCTCGACCGGGAGAAGCTGCATGCCGCCTTCTACAGCGGCGACAAGCAACCGCTCCGCGAAGCCTGGCCTCCCCTGGAGGCGCAGCTTCGCGCACTGGGCGGCTACGCAGCCGCCGCCAGCTACATAGAGCCGTTGCTGCGCTCCATAGCCGCGCAGCAGACCTGGGACGAGTCGCGTGATATCCGCGGCTTGTGGTGCGGCAGCGCCCCGTCAGTCTCCGGGACGCCTCCTTCGAGGCCCGGAGAATCGGTTCAATAGGGCATGCAAAATGGCAGACAGCCGCCGGTCACGATTCCTCCGTACCACAGGGTGCGGGAATCCGTGAACACGGCGGCTGTCTTTTTGAGAGATGCATAAAGGGGTTGGTATTCTGAACGCTATATGTGTTCTCCAACCTTCTTTGATCTGCTTATATGTACAGCATCGACCAGTTGCCGATATCGCGGAATCCGAGCTTCTTATAGATAAGTCCGGCTTGCGGGTTGTTGTAGAAGAGGCACAGCGATTTGCTTTCCTCCAGGATATCGGTGCATAAGCGGGCAACCAGGCGCGTAGCCAAACCTTGTCCTCTGTAATCAGGATGCGAAGCTACAGCAACAACCATAGCCGACATGGAGTTTTCTGCTGCGGTTGATGCTGTCACTACAAGCCGGCCGTCTTTTTTGGTGAAATAGGTGCGTCCGGTCTTACTCTCCAGTGTTTTACTCAGGGTTTGCCGCGAATCCGCCGAGTTGTCTGAGAATTCATCAATCCGGTCCGTAAGGGTACAAATATCTTCTACATCCAGAACCGTCGCACGTTGAAATTCTCCCGGGGCGCAAGCCGCCTTATGGAGCTGCTCATTCATTTCTTTAAGCTCGGCAAAGTACATCTGCTTCTCTGTGCGGAAGCTCAACACCTCGCAGAACTGATTCACCACTTCAGAAGAGCCGGAGAGCATTTCCGCCTTCCCGCCTTTTTTTAGCACCTCCGCGAAACCCTCCACGTCAAAAGAACCATCCGCATAACACAAATAACTTCCGTAATAACGCATCATAACCGCTTTGATCCGGCTATCCGGTTCATCCATCTCGCCCCATAATTCCATAAAGTCTTGTTCAACCCCGAAATTCTCCAAGTCGCCAATCATAAACAAATTTAAGGCCGGTTCTTTGAGAAGCAGTGCCATCAGCGGATCGCGGTCGGCTTCATTTAGCTTCCGTATCACGAATACTTCCTCCTTTTAGCAGATAGAGTGTACTGTTAATACTATAGATAATATTATAGGATAGGGTTTCTTGAAAATATAATTTCGTTCAAAACACCTACAGCGTGCGTAAGGGAAAGCCATGCCTACCGTGAAATCATCTTCTGCCAATCGTGAGAATAGGTTCGCACCAGGTTTTAGCAGGAGACCGTGAGAGGCTGCGGGTAACTTTGAGAGCGAAGTTTCTGCTATAATAGAGAACAGTATGAAGTAGGCATGGAGGTAGACGATGGCAAACTATACGCCGATGATTCAGCAGTATTTAAAAGTGAAGGAAGGGGCCAAAGACGCTTTCCTTTTCTTTCGTCTGGGCGATTTCTATGAAATGTTCTTTGAGGATGCCTTGCTTGCCTCGAAAGAGCTTGAGATTACATTAACAGGCCGTGATGGCGGGGTCGGCGAAAAGATTCCAATGTGCGGAGTGCCGCATCATGCTGCTGAGGGGTACATACAGCGGCTGATTGAGAAAGGCTACAAGGTCGCTATCTGCGAGCAACTGGATGATCCTGCGGTGACCAAAGGAATGGTCCGCCGCGATATCGTCCGTGTAGTTACACCGGGCACCGTGATGGATGGCAAAATTATAACGGACAAAAGCAACAATTACCTCGTCTGTGTGACTGAGGAAGATGGCATGACGGCACTGGCAGCCTGCGATTTAACAACAGGTGAGCTGTATGTCACCTCTGTACTCTCCAGCACCGAATGGCTGCGGGATGAGATCGGCATCTATGAGCCGGCAGAGATTATCGGGGACGCGGCGCTCCTGGAGCTGCTGCGCAGTGAAGCCTCCCTGCTGGCTAAGCCGGTAGTTTATACACCGTGGGACAAGCAGGAGGAAGGACTTGCCCGCCGCCAGTTCGGCGAAGCGGCTTGGGTACGCCTGGAGAAGGAACGCGGCCGCTGTCTGGCACTGCTGATCTCTTATTTCAGCGAGACCCAGCGCCGGTCACTTGGGCAGCTCACCCAGATTTCTCCCTACGAGCCCGGAAATTATATGATTCTTGATCCGTTCACCCGGCGCAATCTGGAGCTGACCGAAACCGTAAGGGAGCGCTCCAAAAAAGGCTCGCTGCTCTGGCTCCTCGACCGCACCGAAACCTCGATGGGCGGGCGTCTGCTGCGCCGCCGGATCGACAAGCCGCTGCTGCAGCGCGCACCGATTGAACGCCGCCTAGAAGCTGTTGACTATCTGTATAACCAGTTTATTGTCCGCGTGGATTTGCGCGGAGCACTGAAAGAAATCTATGATCTGGAGCGGCTCGTCGGACGCATTGCCTTCGGCAGTGCCAACGGCCGGGACATGAATGCCTTGAAGCTGTCGCTGGCGCAGATTCCGGCGCTGAAGGAGATGTGCCTGACATCCGGTTCGGCCACCCTGCGGGAGATCGGCACATCCATGGATGAGTGCGCAGAGCTCCGGGAGGATATCGAGCGGGCCATCGTTGAGGATGCTCCGGTATCTGTACGTGACGGCGGAATTATCCGCGGCGGATATCATGAGCGGCTGGACGAGCTTCGTGAAGCCAGCAGCAGCGGCAAACGCTGGATTGCGGAGCTTGAAGCGAAGGAACGCCAGGCGACAGGCATCAAATCCCTGAAGATCGGCTATAACAAAATCTTCGGTTATTATATTGAAATTACCCGCTCCAATCTGTCTGCACTTCCGGAAGGCAGATATGAACGGAAACAGACGCTGGCCAATGCCGAGCGTTATGTTACCCCGGAGCTGAAGGAGAAGGAAGCACTGATCCTGGAGGCCCAGGACAAAATGACAGACCTGGAGTACAGCCTGTTTACCGAGCTGCGCGAGCGGATTAGCGCCCAGGTTCCCCGGCTGCAGGCGCTTGCCGAGAAGGTGGCCGAGATTGATGTGTATCAATGTCTCGCGGCGGTTAGTGCCGAGCACCGTTTCGTGAAGCCGAAGCTGTCCGACAGCTATGACCTGCGGCTCGAAGGCGGGCGCCATCCGGTGGTTGAGGCAGTGCTGAAGGATTCCGCTTTTATTGCGAACGGCAGCACACTCAGCAAGGATGAGGGCAATATCCTGCTGATTACCGGACCGAATATGGCAGGCAAAAGCACGTACATGCGCCAGGTTGCGCTCATCTGCATCATGGCCCAGATCGGCTGCTTCGTGCCGGCATCCAGTGCCGAGGTTCCGCTGATTGACCGCATCTTCACGCGGATCGGAGCAGCGGATGACCTGATCGGCGGCCAGAGTACCTTCATGGTTGAGATGGCTGATATTCAGGTCATGACCGAAAAAGCTACGGCCCGCAGCCTGATCATCATTGACGAGCTGGGCCGGGGTACCTCAACCAGTGAAGGTATGGCGATCGCCCAGGCGGTGATTGAATATGTGCATGATACTATCGCCTGTAAGGCGCTGGTATCGACGCATTTCCATGAGCTGGCTCATCTGGAGCAGAGTCTAAACGGACTCCGCAACTATTCCATGGCGGTGCAGGAGAGCGGGGACAAGGTCAACTTCCTGCGCAAGCTTGTGCCGGGAGCGGCGGACAGCAGCTACGGAATTTACTGTGCGAGACTGGCGGGACTGCCGGAAGGCATTATCGACCGAGCGTACGGCTTGCTTCAGAGCATCGAACAGGCGTCTCCGCCGGGCAGCGTGCCGCTGAACTACGGTACGGGCTATAATGACCGTCCCGGATCTGTGATTCAGGAGAAGCAGGCTGTGGCTTCCATGGCTGCGGCTCAGCTGGAAGCCGCTGTTTCACTTGCTTCCCCTGCGGAGGAAGAGGACAATGAGGTTGTGCAGCTTTCGATTTTTGGTGAGGACGAGCCGCGCAAGAACCGCAAAGGCGGGGTCGCAGCACCGGCAGCCAAAGAAAATCCGCTCTTGAAAGAGCTGATCTCAGCTGTGCAAGGCGCTGATCTGATGAATATGACGCCGCTGCAGGCGATGGGCTTGCTGAATGAGCTGAAGATGAAGGCTAGAGAGCTATAAACCTGAGAAGTGTATACAAGCGAGCGGGCTAATTATGATTTTAGCGGGCTCCATTCAGATAACACTATGAGTTTGCAGCTACATTATTTATTAATTGCGGGGTGAACGAATATGGCTAAGATTCATGTGCTGGACGAGCATATTGCCAACCAGATTGCGGCCGGAGAGGTAGTGGAGCGTCCTGCATCTGTAGTGAAAGAGCTTGTGGAGAACGCGATTGATGCGGGAAGCACACGTATCGAGGTCTCTGTGGAAGAGGGTGGACTGCAGAGCATCCGCGTCAAGGATAATGGCTCCGGCATAGAGCCGGAGGATTGCGAGACGGCCTTTTACCGCCATGCAACGAGCAAAATCGCCAACGGCCGTGATCTGTTCCTGATCACCAGCCTCGGGTTCCGGGGGGAAGCACTGCCGAGTATCGCGGCGGTATCGAAGCTGACCCTGCTGACTGCCAGCGGTGATGACGGGAAGGGACGGCTGCTGGAGATTGAGGGCGGGAAGCTGATCCTGAGTGAGGATGCGCCTTCCGGCCGGGGAAGTGATCTCACCGTACGGGAATTGTTCTATAATACCCCGGCACGGCTGAAGTATATGAAGAGCATCCAGACGGAGCTGGGCCATATTTCGGATGCGATGTACCGCATGGCGCTGGCCCATCCGGATATCTCATTCACCTTGCAGCATAACGGCAATCAGCTGCTGCATACGCTGGGCAACGGCGATCTGCTGCAGGTTATTGCCGCCGTGTATGGCACCTCCGCTGCCAAGGCGATGCTGCCGGTCGCAGCCGAGGATCCGGATTATAAGATCTCCGGTTATATCAGCCGTCCGGAATGGACGCGTTCGAACCGTAATGCCGTTACGACAATTGTCGGCGGACGCTATATCCGCAGCAACGGACTGAATGCCTCGATCATGCGAGCGTATCATACGCTGCTGCCGATTAACCGTTATCCGCTGCTGGTGCTGCAGCTCGACATGCATCCGTCACTGGTCGATGTCAACGTGCATCCGGCTAAGCTGGAGGTTCGTTTCAGCAAGGAGACCGAGCTGTACGCATTCGTGGAGCAGCAGATCCGCAGCCTGCTCATGGGACAGAGTCTGATACCGCGTCCAAACAAGGAAATTATCGGGGGCAAAAATAGCAGCTCCTTCATTCAGGAGCAGTTCGCTTTTTCCAAAGGGTCGGTTCCGGGAGCTCCGCAGCAAGGTGCTGAGCCAGCTAACCCTGCGGAAGCTTCTGCTGGCCGCGGTCCTATCCAAGGGATGCCTGCTGATGCTGATGCTCTGCAGGGAGGCAGCAGCCAGCCACGCCCTGGCGGGAACAGTGCTGCCCCGCTAACCGGCAGCAGTGGTCCGCTGTTCGGTGGTGGGGCCGCTGCCGGGGCTCCGCAGCGTTATCCAAGCGGCGGCAATTCTCTGCCGCCGCAGTCTCAGACCAGGGAGACGGCTGCAGCATACGGCGGCGGTATCATTCCGCCCGCACCTTACCGGAACGGGACCGCAGCACAGCCGTCATCCCGTCCGCGCGACAGCTACCGCCCGCAGGCAGCTGCGGCTGACCGGGGACAAATGCCAACCGCAGAGGAGTTATACGCCCCTGCTATTGCTCCTGCCGGAAGCGAAGACACGGGACTCCCGCAATTTCCCGAGCTGAATTATATCGGCCAGCATCACGGAACGTATATTATCGCCCAGAATGACAGCGGGCTGTATCTGATCGACCAGCACGCTGCGCATGAACGGGTGAATTATGAATTCTACTATGAGAAATTCGGCAAGCCGGAAGATGCATCGCAGGAGCTGCTGCTGCCGATTACGCTGGAATTCACGCCTTCGGAGAGCAGGCAGCTCAGCGAACGGCTGCACTGGTTCCAGCAGGCGGGAGTATTTCTTGAGCATTTCGGCGGACAGACTTTCCTGGTCCGTTCCTTGCCGTACTGGTTCCCGGAAGGTGACGAGAAGGCGGTTATCGAGGAGATGGCGGAGTGGGTGCTGAGCGAACGGTCGATTGACCTCGCCAAGCTGCGCGAGAAATCCTCTATCCTCTGCTCCTGCAAAGCCTCGATTAAGGCTAATCAGAAGCTCACAGAGCTGGAAGTGGAATCGCTGCTCTCCCGGCTTGCGGCCTGCCGCCAGCCTTATACCTGCCCGCATGGACGGCCGATAGTGGTCTCCTTTTCTTCCTATGATCTGGAGAAGCTGTTTAAGCGCGTGATGTAGTGGCAGCACTGTACATTTGAAGAGAGCAAGATCGGAGGCAACATGATTATAACCACGGGCTTTAACCCGATACCGGAAATTGTAGAACGGGCCAGGACTCTGGCTGAGCGCACCGGCTGTCTCTATGCGCCCCGTGCCAAGCTATCCATGGCGAAGCTTGTGGATCACTATGGGGACGAACAGGTTCTGGTCGTTCTGCAGGAGGCGGTCCGGCTGATCACGCCGGAAATGCCACCTATGGAGTTCCATCCCAGCATGGGGTTTGTCCGGGCGAAGCGGATTATAAGAGGCGAGTCAGACCCCATGATTGATGCAGCAGGCATGCTGCCCGGCGACAGCGTGCTGGATTGTACGGCAGGGCTGGGGGGAGACTCCCTGCTGTTTGCCGTCACTGGTGGGGAGCATTCCCGGGTTACGGCACTGGAGAGCTCACTGCCGTTATACGCGCTGCTGCTGGAGGGGATGAGCCAATATGTTTCAGGCCAGATTAAGGTGAATGAAGCCCTGCGCCGCATCGACGTCCGGCTGGGCGACCATCTGGAGTATTTGAAGGCTCAGCCGGACAACAGCATTGATATTGTTTATTTCGACCCGATGTTCCGGGTGCCGATGACGGATTCAGCGGCGATTTCACCGCTGCGTAAGTTCGCCAATCCCGCCGCGTTGTCGACGGAGAGCGTGGCTGAAGCGGTCAGGGTTGCACGCAAGACTGTGCTGCTGAAGGAAAAGGCGCTGAGCGGAGAGTTCGCCCGTCTGGGCTTCACGGAGCTGCTGAGAACGAGCGCCAAAACATCGTACGGGGTGATCACCATTGACAACAGAGACTAAACGCAAGGTACTCGTGCTGCTCGGTCCGACCGCAGTCGGGAAGACCAGGCTGAGCCTGGAGCTGGCCGGAGCTTTCGGTGCCGAGATCATATCAGGGGATTCCATGCAGGTCTACCGTGGTATGGATATCGGCACGGCGAAGATCACCGAAGCTGAGATGAAGGGGATTCCCCATCATCTGATTGATATTCATGATCCGCTTGATGCCTATTCCACCGCAGAATTCCAGGAGCAGGGAACCCGGCTGATCGAAGAGATCAGCAGCAGGGGCAGGCTGCCTTTTATTGTTGGCGGAACAGGACTGTATATTGAGTCCCTGTGCTACGGATTCCGCTTCTCCGAGGCGGTGGCGGATGAGGCCTTCCGCAGCGAGCAGGATGCTTACGCTGAAGAGCATGGGGCGGAAGCGCTGCATGCCCGGCTGGCGGCGGTAGATCCGGCCAGTGCGGAGCGGCTGCATCCCAATGACCGGAGAAGAATTATCCGCGCGCTGGAAATCTATCATCAGACTAACATTCCGCTTTCCGACTCTCTTTCTGAGCAAAAGAAGGAATCCCCTTATGAGTTATGCCTCATAGGGCTGACTATGGACCGTAAAAAACTATATAAACGTATTGAAGAACGGATTGATCAGATGGTGGCGCAAGGACTCGTCGCTGAAGTTCAGGGACTGCTTGAGCGCGGCTACAGCAGAAGCCTTGTATCTATGCAGGGACTGGGCTACAAAGAGATTGCCGCCTATCTGGAGGGAGAGACAACGCTTGAGGAAGCTGTGATCCTGCTGAAGCGCGATACCCGCCGTTTTGCCAAAAGACAGTTATCCTGGTTTCGCCACATGAAGGAGATTCAGTGGATCGACGTGGAGGAGAGTCTGGACTATCATGAGATTTTCGCAATCATTCAGCATAAAATTGCGCAAACCTTTGCAAATTCAATATAACTCTTGAGGTTACCCCATTAAATCCATTCTTGGCTGCACGAACATGTAGGATGCTTCCAAAGCGTATTCGCGCTTTACCGGAAGCATCTTTTTACATCCCGCTTCATGCCTCTTTTTGCCGAATGTACAAAGAACCGGGGGACCCAAATGAAAAGACGGGATCAGAGCAGCTGCCCAGAGTGACTATGCGGAAGCTTCCCGCGTCACTGCTGAATTAGAGGATTTGCTGTGCCGGATAAACCGGTTGAAAGCGGGACCGCAGCTGATGCTGAAGGCATGGAGATTGACCGGAAGGGCTCCGAAGATTTAATATGTAGTGGAGGGGTTTAATAAATGAGCTGATTTCATCTATGTGTTAACGTTTTACATACCATATCTAAGCCTGTTTTATTACATTGCTGTGCTTGCAGAATACATGGTATAATAGCAGGAAAGTTTCTCTAAGGTGTTGAATATACTTACGAACAATCTAATTGAACCATTGGGGGTACGTCATATGAACAAGTCCATTAACATCCAAGATACGTTCTTGAACCAACTACGCAAAGAGAATATCCCTGCTACAGTATATTTGACCAACGGTTTCCAAATCCGGGGAATTATCAAAGCCTTCGACAACTTTACGATTGTCATCGACAGCGACGGGCGCCAGCAGATGGTGTACAAGCATGCGATTTCCACGTTTACACCACAGCGCAGCGTATCGCTGATGCAGGACAATAATACCGAGATTTAAGATTTTACAGTCTTGAAGCGAAACCTTTTTGTTTATCAATCGTTTGAATAGAGAGTGTGAGAGAGCAACCTGTGAAGGTTGTTCTTTTCATTCATGACCATAATTCATGATTTTTCCGCTAAGGGAGTCAGGAGGCAACATGTCCAGAGACCAACTAACCAGGAATGGCGGCAATAGAGACAGAGGTAGCAATACGCCGAATTCCAAAGGGAAACCAAAGAAAAAGAAAAAATTTCTAACCAAGAAACGTGTATTGTGGAGTTTGTTTTTTGCAACGGCACTGGCGATTTTTTGTGCGCTGGGCGGCTATTTGTTCATTATGCTGAACGGCCAGAAGCTGCTGGAGGAGAACCAGGGCAAATTGACGGTAAATCCACCGACGCAGATTTTTGACCGGAATGCGAATCTGATCGGGGAGCTCGCCCTGGAGAAAAGTGATCCCGTAGAATACGAGGATCTTCCCAAGATGCTGATCACCGCTTTTGTAGCTACCGAGGATAAAAGGTTTTTCGATCACAAAGGTGTAGATATCTGGTCCATCGGACGGGCAGCGGTGAAGGATATTGCGGCACGCAGCATGGTTGAAGGCGGAAGCACCATCACCCAGCAGCTCGCGAAAAATATCTTCCTGACCCGGGATAAGACCTTCTTCCGCAAAGCGACAGAGGTTTCGATTGCTGTTGCGCTGGAGAATAAGCATACCAAAGAAGAAATTATCACGATGTATTTGAACCGGATACCTTTCGGGGGAACCATCTACGGCATCAAGGCCGCCTCTATCCGTTATTTCGGTGAAAGTGATTTGAACAAGCTGGAGCTGTGGCAAATGGCTACACTGGCTGCCATGCCGAAGGGGCCTTCCCGCTATAATCCGCTGCGTAATCCGGAGCTGTCCAAGGAACGCCGCGCGGTTGTGCTGCAGCTTATGTATGATCAGAAAGCGATCACGAAGGAACAGATGGATGAGGCTAAGGCAGTTGACTATAACTATACGCCACCTGAGAGCAGCAAGCAGCATTACCAGGCATTTATTGATTATGCTATTGACGAGGCTGAGGATAAATTCGGGCTTACCGAAGATGATCTGAATATTGGCGGTTACAAGATCTATACAACGATGGATAAGCATGCCCAGGAGACCATTGAGGATGCTTTTGCCGACAGTGAGAATTTCGAGAAAAGCGTGGACGATGAGCTGGTGCAGGGTTCGATGACGATCATCAACCAGGAGAACGGCAGTATTGTGGCGCTCATGGGCGGTCGCAATTATGAGAAGAAAGGCTATAGCCGCGTTGACGGCAGCCGCCGTTCCCCGGGGTCAGCGTTCAAACCGCTGGTTGCCTACGCACCGGCGCTGGAATCCGGCAAGTTCACGAATGATTCGAGGCTGAGCAATGAGAAGCAGTGCTTCGGCAAATATTGCCCGAACAACCTGCATGGCTATTCGACAACGATTAGCATGGCGGATGCCTTGACGAAATCAGAGAATATTCCGGCGGTATGGCTGCTGAATGAGATCGGTGTGAACACCGGCTTCCAGTTCGCCAAGAAGCTTGGCATCAATCTGAAGGATGAAGACAAGAACCTGTCGCTTGCCCTCGGCGGGATGAGTGAAGGGACCAATACACTGGAGATGGCCCAGGCCTACAGCGCATTTGCCAATGGTGGAGAGCTGCGGAATGCCTACTCCATTAAGTCGATTGCCGACAGCGACGACAAGACGGTCTATAAGGCCAATACCACCGCTGAACGGGTGATGAGCGAGGACACGGCTTATCAGATGACTGAGATGATGCAGAAGGTCGTACAGGACGGCACTGGTAAAAAAGCTAGAATTAACCGTCCGGTAGCCGGTAAGACAGGAACCACCCAGAGCGGCTACGAAGGAATCAGCTCTAACCGCGATGTCTGGTTCGTCGGCTATACACCGGAATGGACAGCCGCGGTCTGGATGGGCTATGACAAGCCAAGCAAGAAACATCTGCTCAAGAACAGCAGTCCGCTTGCGGCAGCCTTCTGGGGCAAGGTCATGGAGGAAGCGCTGGAAGGCGTTCCTGCCAAATCGTTCCCGGTTCCCAAAGGCTCGGCAGAGGTTGAAGCCACACCGACACCTGAGGCGACTCCGGTTGTAACCGGTCTGCAGGCGGCTTATGATGCCTCGACCATGACGGTCAACCTCAGCTGGAACCCGGTTGAAGCTGCAGGGGTGGACTACCGCATATACCGCCGGGAAACCTCAGAAGCAGATTTTACTCAGCTTCTTAACACGAGCGCTGCTAGTGTTGGTGATATAAGTGCGATGCCGGGACTGTCTTATGAATATTATGTAAGAGCTTATTATCCGGAGCTTGATGTGGAAAGTGAGCCTTCGGATATCGTAACAGTGTCCGTGCAGGATGAACTACAAACGCCGGAACCTGAACCAACACTCGATCCGAATCTGCCTACGGATGACACTGGCAACGGCGGCAACTCCGGAAACGGCGGTATTCCGGGTGATGACGGCTCCGGCAACAACGGGAACGGAAATGGTAATGGTAATGGCAATGGTAACGGTAATGGTAATGGTAATGGTAATGGTAACGGCAACGGCAATGGAGGCAGCGGCAATAACGGCGGAACAGTAACACCTCCGCCTGAAATAACACCGCCTCCAGTGCAAAGCACACCGCTGCCAACGCCGGCTCCGGAAGCAACCGCGACTACTGGCGAACCTGTAACGGATCCCGCTACAGATCCGGGCAGCGATCCGAACGCCGGTTTTGTAGAAGGCGCTAATACTACGCAGTAGGTAGCAGCGGTTTAATTGAAATCCATGGAAACATTTGACCCCGGCAGTCCGGAGCGCTCTGCATGCTGCAGAATTCCCGGCTGGCGGGGTTTTCTGGTGACTTGGATCACTGTGATATTTTGAGTGTCTACGCGAAATGTGTTAAGCTGAAGGCACCATTATCTGAGAGGGTTATTCATATGAAACGTAAATTCGGAGACCGGGCCAACTGGCGCCGGATTACGCGCCGCCATTTTGCCTGCCGCTATGTGGAAACCCGGGAATTCAGTGGGTACATTACACTGTATACCATTTACGGGCTGAAGGAGCCGCTGTGGAAGAGCTATGGCAGGCATACATACCGCATTGCGGACAAAGGGTATTCATGGCTGCAGTATTTTCCCAAAGACAGCCACTATATTGTGACGGCCATGTTTGACGAACGGCAGAATATTGTACAATGGTATATCGACACCTGCAAGGTTCAGGGAGTAACTGACCAAGGGGTTCCCTGGTTTGATGATTTATACCTGGATGTTGTGGTGCTGTGGAACGGTGAAGTGTTCTTGCTGGATGAGGATGAGCTGGAGGAAGCGCTGGAACGGGACGACATAACAGACAGTGACTATAATTTAGCCTGGTCTACAGCAAATACGATACTGCGCAGTATCGATGCTCATGCCTTCCCTTATTTCTCCCTTTCACTGAAGCACCGTGCCGAATTATTTCATCACGGAGAGTTCAGGAGGAAATAATAATGGAATGGTATGTCTATCAAAGAGGATCCTCCCCTATTCGCAGAGTCACCCGGAAGCGCCATTACCGTATGAAGCGAATGTTGTGGGCTGCACTGATTCTGCTCATCGTTGCCGGACTGATCTGGTGCGCTGTGGCACTTAGCAGAATTAATGGTGCAGAAACAACCGCGCCAATGGTGAAAGCGGATGCGGGTGTAATTCTGGGCATGTCGATGTGGGGGGATGAACCCAGTCCGGGTCTGAAGGAGCGGCTGGATTACGCGCTTGAGCTCTATCGTTCAGGAGCATTCACCCATTTTGTGGTTTCAGGAGGTCTGGATCACCCGGATAACAAGTATACTGAAGCCGAGGGAATGAAGAGGTATCTGGCGGCACATGGTGTTCCGGAGGATGTGATCTATCTGGAGAAGCAGTCTACCAGCACCTATGAGAATCTTCTGTTCAGTAAGGCAGTCATGCAGCAGGAGGGCTTGTCTTCTGCGGTTATCATTACGCATGATTTCCATGGCCGCCGTGCGCTGGAGATTGCACGTGAGCTTAAGTTCACGAACCCGGAGCTTGGGGTTACGGAGTCTAAGGTCATGTCAATGTTCAAGTACAAGACACGCGAAATTCTCGCCTATACCAAATGGAAAATGCAGCAGTTATCTTTATAAATCTGCTAATTTCGGAAACTGCTAATAACACCCCCTGTACCGGAATAGACTGTTTAGAGCAAGTCAGCCCTGTATAATGAGGTGAATAAGGTGAACGGACATGTAGCGGCGGCAAGTGGACGGGATGAAGGAAGACCGTCACGGCAGATCAATATTGTGCTGAGGAATCAGGATCCGGCGCCGGTGGCCAGCTCACCCGCAGACAGTGCCAGCGGCCCGGTACCCCTAAAAAACCACAGCCACAGCGGACTGTTCCAGGAACTCAGCCGGGAACTGGACGCGTTAGTAGGTCTGGATAATATCAAAGAGCTAGTTTTTGAGATATATGCCCTGCTCCAGGTAGCACAGATGCGCAGTGAAGCTGGACTTGCCAGCGGGGGCCAGGCCTATCATATGGTCTTCAAGGGAAATCCCGGTACAGGCAAAACAACCGTAGCACGGATTGTTGCGAAGCTGTTCCAGCGGATGGGTGTGCTCAGCAAAGGCCATCTCATTGAGGTGGAACGGGCGGATCTGGTGGGCGAATATATCGGGCACACTGCCCAGAAGACGCGGGATCTGGTGAAAAAGGCGCTGGGGGGCATACTTTTTATCGATGAGGCCTATAGTCTGGCCCGCGGGGGAGATAAGGATTTCGGTAAAGAAGCCATCGACACACTGGTGAAATCCATGGAGGATCACCGGAGCCAATTTGTGCTGATTCTGGCCGGTTATTCCGGGGAAATCGACTATTTTCTGATGAGCAACCCCGGTCTGCCCTCACGGTTTCCGATTCAGGTGGAATTTCCTGACTATACGATTGACCAGCTGCTGCAGATTGCCGAGCTAATGGCCAAGGAACGCGATTATATTCTGATGCCGCAGGCCATACTCAAACTTAAGCAGGCTTTACTGCTTGAAAAAACAGAAAGTCTGCATGCCTTCAGCAACGCAAGGTATGTGCGCAACAGTATTGAGAAGGCGGTGCGCTCGCAGGCGGTACGGCTGCTGAATCAGTATGAGAGCACAAGTCCCGGCAAGCAGGAGCTGATGACCCTGCGGACGGAGGATTTCAAATTGTAAGACATGAATGCATACAGATAAGGAGCACTTAATTAATGGCAATCACCACACATGATACCCAAACAGATGTTCAGGACCGGGCAATACTCGTCAGTCTGGTCACGGACAAAATCAAACGCACGGGCATTGATCCCGAGCTTTCACTTCAGGAGCTGGTCCAGCTGGCTGAAACGGCCGGGGTGGAGGTGCTCGATGTCATCCGGCAGAACAAGGAAACCCCGGATTCCAAATGGTTCATCGGTAAGGGAAAGGTAGAAGAGCTGCGGATGGCCGCTGACGGACTGGGTGCCAATACGGCGATCTTCGACCAGGAGCTGTCCGGAGCACAGGTGCGGAATCTGGAGGAGTCTCTGGATCTGAAGATTATTGACCGGACCCAGCTGATCCTTGATATTTTTGCGGGACGGGCGAAAACCCGGGAAGGCATCATTCAGGTAGAGCTGGCGCAGCTCTCCTATCTGCTTCCGCGTCTGTCCGGACACGGGAAGAATCTGTCGCGGCTCGGGGGCGGGATTGGTACGAGAGGACCAGGGGAGAGCAAGCTGGAGACCGACCGCCGTCATATCCGCGACCGGATTACCGAGCTGAAACGCCAGCTCGATGAGGTCGTCAAGACGCGTGAGCTGCACCGTGAACGCCGCCGTAAGAGCGGCGCTGTCCAGGTGGCACTTGTTGGCTATACCAACGCCGGCAAATCCACGCTGCTGAAGCAGCTTACAGATGCGGATGTCTATATTGAGAACCAGCTGTTTGCGACCCTCGATCCGACATCTCGCGTGCTCCAGCTTCCAGGGGGCAAAGAAGTTGTCCTTACAGATACTGTAGGGTTCATTCAGAATCTGCCGCATGATCTGGTAGCCTCCTTCCGGGCTACACTGGAGGAAGTGAATGAAGCGAATCTGGTTCTGCATGTCGTTGATTCCTCTTCGCCGATGCGTGAAGAGCAGATGGATGTTGTCCAGTCGATTCTGCAGGATCTGGGAGCCGCAGGAAAGCCGCAGATCGTCTTGTTCAACAAAACCGATCTGTGCCAGCCGGAGCAGCTGGAAATGCTTCCTATAGGTCCGGGATTCCTGAAGATCAGTGCTTTTAATCAGGATGACCTGACCCGGATTACGGAGATAATCAGCGATGAACTGGCCGGGGACACCCTGATCTTCCGGATTCCCGGGGACCGGGGAGACCTGTCATCACTGCTCTACCGGGTTGGAGAAGTACTTGAGCAGAATTATGACGGGAATGACGTACTCTATAATGTTCGTCTGAATAAAGAGGACTACGATAAATGGAGCTACAAGCTAGCTGAGTTCATCGAACCGCAATAAGTGCATAGGTACAGGCATTACAAGTCCCCGCACAGCCTCGGTTCTGCTTCGTATCATTCGGGGCAGGCGCTGCTGTGCGGGGTTTCTCGCTGAAATGGACACCGTTCCTCTTGGAATCGCGTAGATATTATCAGCTTTGACAAAGTAAAAGTAGGGTAGGGAGAGGTTAAGAGGAAATGGCAGTATTTGCAGAGGATTTATTACAGGCAGCGGAAGCTGCGGAACTTGAAATTGAAGTTGCCGTTAAACGGCTGGATAAAATTGTAGATCATAATCAGTGGAAGGTCATTGAAGCCTTCCAGCGCCAGCATGTCAGTGATTTTCATTTTGCCGGATCTACGGGATATGCCTACAATGACCGGGGCCGTGAGGTGCTGGATCTGGTCTATGCCGAAGTATTCGGCGCGGAGGCGGCGCTCGTACGCCCGCATTTCGCTTCAGGCACTCATACGATATCAACGGCGCTCTTTGGTGTGCTCCGTCCCGGAGACGAGCTTCTATACATTACAGGACGCCCCTACGATACACTACATAAGGTAGTTGGCAAGCCCGGCGACGGGACAGGCTCTCTGGCGGACTTTGGCATCGGCTACCGCGAGACTGCACTGACGGCTGACGGTAAAATTGACTGGGATGAGGTTGCTATAGCGGTAAACGATAAAACTAAGGTTATTGGAATCCAGCGTTCCCGCGGTTATGATTGGCGTTCTTCCTTCACTGTTGCTGAGATCGGTGAGATGGTATCGAAGGTGAAAGCATTAAAACCTGATGTAATTGTATTCGTAGACAACTGCTACGGAGAGTTCACCGAGACTCTGGAGCCCCCACAGGTTGGCGCTGACCTCGTTGCCGGTTCATTGATTAAGAATCCTGGCGGGGGAATTGCCGAGACAGGCGGGTATATCTGCGGCCGGGCAGATCTGGTGGAATTGGCCGCATACCGCTTGACTGCTCCCGGGATAGGCGGAGAAGTCGGTGCCATGCTGGGGACGACTCGTGGACTGTATCAGGGGCTCTTCATGGCTCCTCATACCGTAGGGCAGGCTGTGAAGGGCAGTGTTTTCGCTTCCGCTGTATTCCAACGCTGCGGGTTTACGACCAAGCCGGGCTGGGATGAGCCGCGGACGGATCTGATTCAGGCGGTAGCATTTGACGGACCTGAGCATCTGATTGCTTTCGTCCAGGGAATTCAGCGTGCAGCGGCAGTAGACAGCCACGTTGTTCCAGAGCCATGGGATATGCCTGGTTATGAGCATCCGGTCATTATGGCGGCAGGGACGTTCATTCAGGGCGGCAGTCTGGAGCTATCTGCGGATGCACCAATCCGGGCGCCGTACATCGGGTATATGCAGGGCGGATTAACTTACTCTCATGTAAAATACGGGGTATTAATGGCCCTGCAAAGCATGAGAGAACGCAATTTACTTTAATTAATTGTGAACGTACAATAACCGGACACTCAGCTGATTGCTGTCCGGTTATTTGCACTGGAGGACTGAATTAGAATTTCTCAAATTTATCTACTTTCATTGAAGCCACTTCACCGCATTTTTTACAAATTGTTAATGTAAGCTTCGAACCAAAAGAGAAGTAGTTATTTACAGGCCTTACGTTAGCGTAGCCCTCCAATTTTCCTTCAGCAAAAGTATTATTTCCGCAAGCTTTACAAATGAGATTATTCTGGTTCATAGAAGTCACCCCGTAGTAGTTTTATACTATATCTACGTAGTTTAAGGAGAAGCGTTCCCCTATGCTCTAAGTGAAGAGGAGATGAAGTCTATGCTGAATGAAGCGGCAGCGATAGAATATTTAACGCAACAAAACAATGTGAGTGAAGCTCCCGTTATAGTGATGATGTGCGGTGTGGCTGGCTCGGGGAAAACAACCTTTGCGCTGAAGCTGGAGAAAGCGGGATTCGTCCGGCTCTCGATCGATGAGGATATTTGGAGTACACATGGCCGTTTTGGTGTAGATTATCCGGAGCAGGCTTATGAATCCTTTAAGGAACAATCGGAAATCAGGCTGCGGGGGGAACTGGTGAAGCTGATTCAGGCGAAGCGTCATGTCGTTATCGATTTCAGCTTTTGGCAGCGGCAGAAGCGGGATGAATATAAACAACTGATTGAGCGTCATGGAAGCGTTTGGGCACTGATCCATTTAAAAGTCCATCCGGACGAATTGCGCCGGAGGCTTCAGATCCGGAGCGGGCGTTTTGATGCTAATGCCGCTTTTCCAATCACGGAAGAGATTCTGACCCGTTTTTTGAGCGGATTTGAGACCCCGGCAGGAGAAGGGGAGCTGGTGATTGAAGGTTAGCCAGTCACATTTTCTTTTGAATAAGGAGTTTCTGAAAAGTTGGAGTCGTGCATGATGCGCGTTTGAGCGAAACTGTTTTCCAGTACGGAACTTTTGCTTGAGGATTGATCTATGTGATATACTGCGGGAAGCCAGGTCCCATGTAGCTGACACTTTGTTCACTTAATCTCTCATTGGCTTAAAGAAATCTTGTGAGAAAAACTCACATACCATTGACACGCCATATAAGGAAATGTACAATGAGATGAGAAAAAGATCATTGGAAGGTTGGATGAGTCATGGGTGATGAAATCCGCAGAAATATGGCATTATTCCCTATAGGAATCGTAATGAAGTTAACCGATCTATCTGCCAGACAAATTCGTTATTATGAACAGCACAGTCTGATCGTACCCGCGCGCACATCCGGCAACCAGCGTTTGTTCTCCTTTAATGATGTTGAACGTCTGCTAGAGATCAAGGCATTGATTGAGAAGGGTGTTAATATTGCCGGCATTAAGCAGGTGATGAATCCTGTCTCGAAGGAATCCGAAGAAGCTACAGTCATTACCCCTGATACAGAGGTTCGGCGTAGAGAGTTATCCGATTCACAGCTTCACCGTCTGCTTAAGCAGGAACTGGTTTCCGGTAAAAGACCGGGACAAGTGTCTCTAATCCAAGGCGAGCTATCCCGGTTTTTTAATAAATAACATAGAGATTTTGAAAGGGAGAGGGTAAAGTGAGCTTTTCTAAAGAGGATATTCTGCGTATTGCCAAGGATGAGAACGTCCGGTTTATTCGCCTGCAATTTACCGATCTGCTCGGAACAATCAAAAATGTGGAAATTCCCGTAAGTCAGCTGGAAAAGGCACTCGACAACAAAATGATGTTCGACGGTTCCTCCATCGAAGGTTATGTCCGGATCGAAGAATCCGATATGTACCTGTATCCGGATCTTAGCACTTGGGTGATTTTCCCTTGGGTGACGGATAGTCGTGTTGCACGTCTGATTTGTGATGTGTATATGCCAGACGGAACACCGTTTGCCGGAGATCCGCGCGGTATCCTCAAACGTTGTCTGCTCGAAGCTGAAGAAATGGGCTTTACTGCTATGAACGTTGGACCTGAACCTGAATTCTTCCTGTTCAGAACAGATGAGAAGGGTAACCCGACCACTGAACTGAACGATCAGGGCGGATATTTCGATTTGGCGCCGATGGATCTTGGGGAGAACTGCCGCCGCGAAATCGTGCTGACGCTTGAAGAAATGGGCTTTGAAGTGGAAGCCTCCCACCATGAAGTGGCTTCCGGCCAGCATGAAATTGACTTCAAATACGCCGATGCTATCAAGGCAGCGGACCAGATTCAAACCTTCAAGCTTGTCGTGAAGACGGTAGCCCGTCAGCACGGCCTGCATGCTACTTTTATGCCTAAGCCGCTATTTGGCATGAACGGATCCGGTATGCACGCACACCAATCCTTGTTCAAAGGCAACGAGAACATGTTCTATGACGAAAGTGACACACTGGGTCTGAGTAAAACAGCCCGTTATTACATGGCAGGGATTCTGAAGCACGCACGTGCTTTTGCTGCGATCACTAACCCGACTGTCAACTCATACAAACGTCTGGTGCCTGGTTATGAAGCTCCTTGCTACGTGGCCTGGTCTGCGAGCAACCGCAGCCCGATGATCCGTATTCCCGCTTCCAGAGGGCTCAGTACACGCGTTGAAGTCCGTAACCCGGACCCGGCAGCTAACCCTTACCTTGCACTTGCTGTAATGTTGAAGGCAGGTCTGGATGGAATCAAACGCCAGCTTGATCTTCCGGCTCCAATCGACCGTAACATCTATGTGATGTCTGAGGAAGAGCGGATTGAAGAAGGCATCCCAAGCTTGCCGTCCGATCTGAAGGAAGCCCTCAACGAAATGATCCGCAGCCATGTTATTACCGAAGCTCTGGGTGAACATGCGCTGGCCCACTTCTACGAACTTAAAGAAATTGAATGGGATATTTACCGGACCCAGGTTCACGAATGGGAAAGAGATCAGTACATGACGCTTTACTAGGATACAGCAGCCCTTGGCGCTCTAAGCGCCGGGGGCTTTTTTGTTTGTGGGCGTGAGGGTGGTGGGGGTTGCTTAAATTAATGGTGGTGCCCACAAAATGCCCACAAATAAATAGTGGGAATTATTCGAGGATAGATTTCATGTAGCTGTTTGCAGAGTGGTTGTAAACAAAATGACATTATATATCAAAAATAGTCATATTTAGGCATTTTATATTATCAATAAATTACATATTTATGATAAAAAATGGATTCTAATGAACCATGGAAAATAAACATATAAAAGGATAATATTAACTTTGTAATCGGCCGATTAACGAAATTATCGAAAGGCGGAAGATCATTGAAATTTAAAAAGATTCTATCTGCACTTCTTGTCTCAGCTGTTCTTATGATACCTTCGGCATCAGCCTTTGCAGAATCCAATGCAAATGCCGCTGAGGTAACACCATTTCTTATAGGTATTGGTGATTCTCAGGCATCTGCAATATCGCTTGTGCTAAGTAATGGGGTTGATGTGGCCACCGGTGGTGTTATTTATGACCTTTTTATACAAGACGCTTCCGAGAAAGATTGGTTTAAGTGGACCAATACATCTTCAAGTTTTAGGAGGGTTGCTGCTAATATAGGTGGTTATAGTGGAAATGGTCCTATCAGAGCGGGCTTCAAAATCAATTATAACAACAGTTTCGGTGAGACTGATTTGTATTATTCTGATAAGGCAAACACTACAAATACGCAAGTCTTGGGAAATATTTTTGTCCCACCTGGAGCCACAGTATACTTAGTAGTTGATGCACCTAATTTCACAACACCTCCTTCGTACCATCTTAATTTTGCAGCCTACACTTTTTAACGGTTATAGTGCAAGCGCCTCTTGAATTTAAGAGGTGCTTTTTTTAGAATAAGGAATGGATGAGAGCGCCTACGAAGGCGTTTTTATTTTGCCCTCGGAGTCGATCCGGGGGCTTTTACATTAGAGAGAGGAAAGGGGAGCGGGGGATGGGCACAGAGGTATCCACAATACAAGAGCTGCTGCCACTGGTTGAAGAGTGTGGGCTGTCGGTTGTCTTACTGTTCTTGTTTATCATATTTGCTTATATTCAGTGGCGGGCTGTCTCAAAAGGCGAGTTGGTTCCGCGTGAGATGCTGGATCTTGCCCTGGAGGACAATGACCGCCTGCAGGATATCCTGGACAAAGAACGGGCAGCTTTTACGCAGCCAACCCTTGAAGTGCTGCAGCGATTAAAGGCAGATCATTCCGCCAATAGCGGAAATGATGAGGATAGGGGAGGACAACCGTGTGGAGTATTGTTCAAACGTCTATCGCCCTAGCACAAAAAGAGAAATGGAGCTGGCGCAGGCATCCCGCAGGGTTGCCTTTTCAATCGCACATGCATATGGGATTTCATTCATCTGTGCGCTGCTGCTTATAGCCGCGCTTTTTTTTGTAATTCCACACACGGTTCCGGTGATTCAGCGGTGTATGCTGCGTTGAAGTCCACAGCCTTGGCCGTAGCTCAAACCGGCACAACCCTGGGCCTGCTGATCCTGACGTATCTCATGTATACCCGGCGGCAGGATCTGTTTATGATCTTCCCGGCCGTCAAAGAGGGGGGGCTATAAAGATGCTGACGCTTGAACAGGTAAAGCTTAAATCCTTGTCGTGGCTGGGCTGCATACGGTCCTGGGTGACTGCTACAGTGGCGCTGATCGAGCGCTGCTACGCCCGGAGAGTCAATATAGTCATTACTCAGGGGCTGCGGACTATCTCGGAGCAGGATGCATTATACGCGCAGGGCCGTACGAAGCCCGGGCAGGTCGTAACCAACGCTAAAGGCGGGACCAGTTGTAAATAGTCAGTCTCAAGTGAAAGCTTTATACGCCTCATACAAGTTTGGTCTTACCATTACACCGAATGAATACGGTGGTGCGATATATGATTTGTTCATCCAAAGTGCTACCGATCAAGATTGGTTTAAGTGGACAAATACAACAACAAATCTCAAAAGAATTGGTGTTCATGTGGGAGGATTTAGTGGTAACGGTCCTACAAGAGCGGGTATAATTATTAATTACTATAATGGTCTCACTGAACTGGGCCCACTTTACACAGGAAAGGCAGGAACTGCTGAAGCGCAATCGTTTAGTAATGTTTTGCTTCCGCCTGGAGCAACAATATATGTGGTCGTAGATAATCCCAACTTCACTGCAATGACGCAGTATCATCTGAATTTTGCTCATTACAACATAAGTTTTTAAATCTAACATGGATGCACCTCGGAATTTTTTGAGGTGCATTTCTATTAAAAATTCATTTATCACATTAAACTGCTTTAAGGGTGTTTTAAGTTTGGTCTTGGAGCGATTTGGGCGTCTTTTTATTACATACTTTTAGAAATAGAGGGGAGCGGGAAGAAGGATGGTTCATTCATGTATAGGAATTATTCGAAAAACCGTGTTTTTTGTTAAATTCAGAGCATACAAAAAATAACCCGCCGGCTTATGCCTGACGGGTTATTTTTTGAATTAATAAATTGTCGGTTTGGATGACAGAATTATCATTTCTTGAGCATCGTCAAGACTTAGTTAACTAAGATAATATAATAAAATGTAATACCATTCCCAAAGTCAGCTGCGACTGTACTGGTTCCAGGATGTAAGGCAGTAAACTTTCCTTCAGCCGGTATTATTTCAATGGATCCGTCATAGTTAATATACCAAAAATTATAGCCAGTCAACCATATAGTTTCGCCTACTTGCATTCTAACAATAGCCTGAGTCTCGTCAATTGGTTTTATTACAGCATTTGGAGAAATTGAAGTTGAAGAGCTAAGAGTAGAAGATGGAGCTTCAGCAGCAAATGATGTCGATCCTACCGTAAAACATGCGGCAATAGTTAAAAGTCCAATAAGCAATTTCCTTTTCATAAATAGATAATCCTCCCAAAAAAGTATTTAGTTTCATGAAAAACAATACTCCTAATGGATAATAATGTATATGAGTAGTAAGGATGATTTGAAATGCGGTATTATGTAAGAATGTATATAAATAAGTCGAAAAATAATAAAATGTATTAAAATGGTTGTAATTGCCTAGGACTAAATGATCGGAGCTTGAAGCGGAATGAAAATAACTTAAGAGCATTATTTGAAAAATAGAAAAGGCATTGTGCTAATAATCGTAGGATTAATTGTTGCGGGAACAGCGCAGATTAAGCTGGAGAAAAGAGATAATAAAAAAAGAACCTTTAAAAGGTCCTTAGCGGGAAATCTCAGACAACTGTTTGGTATGGGCCTCTAACAACTCGACGACAATCATTTGCCCCGTGACGCCAAAATTCCTTAAGCAACGCAATTCAGCCAATGAAGCTTTCATCAAATCACCCACGGTGATGTAATTGCTCTCATATAACGAATTAAGAATACGAGAAATGCTTTTAGGGTTTCTGGTCGATCTCTGTCTTAAGGTGTGAATAGGTCGTGGATATAGTCTACGGTCAATTTCAATGTAAGACATGAGGGGAAGAGTATCTCTAGTGGACAATCTCGTGATGTCTCCCTTCATATATCTGGTAATTATTATAAATATATGAGAATATATTTCAATCCTTTTTTTACAAAATACACATAAAATACAAAATTATTATTTAGGATAATAGATATTTAATAGAGCTATTGAATTAAAGCGACTCGCCGGACTAATGGCTGACGTGTTATTTTATCTACATCCCAATGGTTAGCCGGATGGTTTATTTTACATAATGTACCATGTCCTATATACTGGATCATATACACACTAAAGGAACCCTTTGCAGGTGCTTACCCTGAGAATCACTTTTATGACTAAGGATAGGCTGAAGTGAAGCATGTGTTTAGAGGGTTTGGGCTTGGGGACTATTGCTGTTACAGCTGATACTGGCCGTGGTTGTTGCGGTGCCGGTATTTCCTTTTTAATAAATAAGTTACATAGGGGTATGAAATGAGAAATAAATATGTAAGTATTATTGCAATGATCCTATTATTAACGCTAATTTGTTCTCAGGCTGGAGCTGCAGAAGGAACTGGCATGTCAACTGAAACCAGGGAACGGATTATAGAGCAATATGGGCTGGATTCACCGTTAGCAGGTAGTCCGGACTGGAGCGGAATGGATGTGGGGATAAGCGGGCCGGTTGATGTACTGGTTATAATCTGCAGGTTTATTGTGAGTCCGTTAGTGTTCACGATTCAAGAAATATTATAGCTGGAGGGAATAAACATGAACCCGCGATATGATGCTCCGCAGCCTGAACCCAGAGCCCGCAAGAAAACAGCGGCGAAACTGTCTTTCGTAATTATAGTAGTACTGGTTTTACTAGCGGTCATGAATCCGGGTAAAGAGGACTTTGGAGAATACGCAGTGAATCATCTGGAGGAAACACTGGGGGGAGGGCTAGCTGGAGAAATTACCAGTATGGTCGCTCAGCCTATGGTCGAATCGTTTACTATCCGGGAAAATTACATTCTGTTCTCCACATTCAGCATACCTGATATTCAGGATAGTAAGACATTTATCGGTGATATTAAGGCAAAGCGCAAATACCTCGGGCTGTTTAAGATCATTTTCATCAAGCTCTAAGCTCTAAATAGGGTATACATTTTGTTCCAGAACCCGTTATAATTGAACTGATTTGTTTGCTCTATGAATCCTTATTATTCTTGCGTGTGCACTAAGGAGGAAAGATGTTGAATACTGCGTATAAAGTTCTTTCAAGTGATGCTGATATATTCGCGGCGGCACTTGCCCAGGTGAAGGTCTATGTCGTTCAACTGATCGAGGGTAAACCGCATGTTATAGCTGATTACGCCGGACCTGTACAGAAATGGACGCCGGAGTATGTATTGCTGGCCGGAATGACCTATAGACGTGACGAATTTGAGTTCCGGGTAAGGCTGCCCAAGAAGTAAAAGCAGGTAAACGCTTCGGGGTAACGAATTAGTAGCTGAGGAGGTGGTCGCAAGTGAGTAAAGTTATTTTTGAGCTTCAGTATGTGAATGGGCAAATTGAAGAGCTTGAATCTGTGTTTGAATCGGCGGGAGAAGCCAGAACCTATCTGACATCCGGTGGTTTGACAGGCTGGATTCCGGCAGGAGGCAAGTATCTTAATCCTGTCAATATTATCTCTATCAAGGTCAAAGAAAGCTAATTTTAATATTACTGCCAAATCACACAGTCTCCGAAGCTAATCTTTGCATTTCTTATACTATAAAACGTAAAAGAGGTGTAATGATGACGCAAAGAGAACGAAACAGAATCCGCAGAGCAATTAATGCACTGCTCGCACAGAGAGCAATCCTGCTTGAAAGACTTGAGGAAATTAATGAGAACCTGCGCAGATTTCCAAGTGGTTCACGTGCCAGAAGAGAATTGCTGGCTGCCAGAGCATCTATACGTGAAGCGATTCGTTTAAACACTATTGCTATCCGGTCGTTGCGCAGCGTATTGTAGTCTGTAGTCAGGGGAAAAGTATCCAATCAAAGACATCCTCCCGGGATGTCTTTTTTGCCGTACGATTGAGACTGTAGAAGGCACGGAGTATAATTGATCAATGAAGAGTAAGAGGTTTGAGGGACGATATATACCAGGAGATATGGTGAACAAGCTGCACAAGAGCTTGATACAGGAAGGTGTGAAGAATGGACGATCAATTACGGCAGCGTTTGGGACTGCCAGAATTACAGGATAGAACACTGTCTGTTAACGCAGATATGGTTTTGGAAGAAAGTTCTAAATTGGATGCAGCCGGAACCACCGTGCTGAATGTCTCCAGAGAAGATGTGGAGAAGGGGCGGCTCGAGAGCTATTTGCGTGAATTTAAGAAATATGAGAAGAAGCGGCTACGGGGCAAAATCATAATTATATTCAATGGGTATGAGCAGGATCGCCGGGAAGTTTATCAGGTGCGGGAGATTACGAACTGGGTTGACCGTCTGCTCAAGAACGTGCCTCATCTATTCTATTTCCTCAGCAGAGACAATTACGCGATGCGGATTGCGTTCTTTTGTCTGTCTGAGGTGGTGGGCCGCTCCGGGATGGAAGTGTCCATCACCAAAGAGCAGGGACGCAGGCTGATCGAGAAAGTTACCAAGAGTGCATTGGTCTACGCCAAAAAAAGCAAAGACTCACCTGCGGAACAGTGGAGTCTGGCTGAAAGTATTCTGGACGAGCTTGGTTATGAGCAAACTGTGCAATAATTCTGTGAAGAACCCCTTTGGCGAAAACCCGTCAGAGGGGTTCTTGTGTTCAAATATAGGGAGTTATAGGTGGCTGCATGATTGCGGCTACTCCCTGATGGTTACACGGGTACCAATGGGAATGATGGCAGCCAACGCGACCACGTCCTGGTTATACATGCGGATACAGCCGTGGGAGACCATGTGGCCGATAGAGGAAGGGTCATTCGTTCCGTGAATTCCATAATGCGGCTTGGACAGGCCCATCCAGAAGGCTCCGAACGGTCCGCCCGGATTGGGCTGCTTATTAATGATCGTGTACTCGCCTACCGGCGAGACGGTCAGCATCCGGCCAATGCCGACAGGAAATCCTCTGGTTACGGTGTCATTATCAAGCAGATAAAGCATGCGCTGTGAAAGGTCGACAATAATTCGATAGTTGGGCATGGGATCAGCACTCCTTTGTAATCAGGATATGTGCGGATAGCTAAAGCGGTTCGGAGTAAAAAATGCCAAAAACCGTTATGGGAACAAATGTTCCTGCGTTGGTTTTTTGGCATTTTAGGCAAGCGTAACAGGATCTAAATAGGAAAAAGGCTGCTTCGCGTGATGCGGAGCAGCCTGATTATGGAGGAGAAGGATTAATGGATATCGCGGAATAATCCAATGACTCTGCCCAAAATAGTAACGCGGTTAAGGCGGAGAGGCTCGTAAGCCGGATTCTCCGGCTGCAGCCGGATATGATCACGTTCTTTGTAAAAGGTCTTAACGGTTGCTTCATCTTCTTCGGTCATCGCAACAACGATGTCACCATTGTCAGCGGTTTGCTGTTGGCGGACAATAACATAATCGCCGTTCATAATCCCGGCATCAACCATACTGTCGCCGAGTACAGAAAGCATGAATACCTTGTTATCCCCTACGTAATGAGTAGGAAGCGGGAAGTAATCCTCAATATTCTCTGTAGCGGTAATAGGAACACCAGCAGTGACCTTACCAATTACTGGGATGCGGGTAACCGTCTGGACGAATTGATGTACATTCTCTGAATCTTCCTGTCCGAGCAATTCAATAGCCCGCGGTTTCGTAGGATCGCGCCGGATCAGGCCCTTCTTCTCAAGCCGGTCCAGATGACCGTGCACTGTAGAACTGGAGGCCAGGCCAACAGCTTCACCAATTTCCCGAACGGACGGAGGATAACCCTTGCTGCGGACTTCGTTACGTATAAATTCCAGGATCGCCAGCTGGCGACTCGAAATCTTTGACATCGGAATCAACCCCATATACTATGTTTGGGAAAATTATAACATAGAACTGCCGTTCGTACAAACATAAGTTCTAAATTGTGAGAATAATAGCCCGAAAAATAAAGGGAACAGTTGTTCGAAAAAACTATTGATCAAAACACATGTTCGTGTTATATTATTTTCGAAAGTAAGAACAAGTGTTTGGAGGACGATATTTATGTTAAAATACAGTACCTACAATAGTATCTACAATGAGGATATCAAGGTGTCCGCTCCCGGTAATCCATTACCCCATAATCCATTGGCACAATTCAGAGACAAGACCCTTCGCCTGCTGTCTGTACTTACCTCGATATTCCGCCAGGTCAGCTTTGTTAAGATATCTCTGATACTATTACTCACGATCTCCGGATTTACAGTAGTCGGTAATGTGTTCGCTGGTTCTGTCACTTTAATGAAGCCTGAGAAACGGATCGTAGTTGAACGCGGAGACACCTTGTGGAGCATTGCACTCAAGAATAAACCGGATGATATGAGGACTGCTGTATATATAGAAGGGATCAAGAAGTCAAATGGTCTGAAGGACAGCGGAATTAAGGCAGGAGATATACTGACCGTGCCGGTATATTAACCGAAAGAAGCATACTGGTGTTTGACTAAGAGAGCTTTCAGGGGGTAGACCTTGACAAGCTCTTTTTCTCATGGCAAAGTTAGAATGAATTTATAGGGGAGGGGAACGTATTGAATATTGACGAATTGGTCGCACGCATTAATGAATTGGCACGCAAACATAAGAATGGCGGCCTGAATGAGGAAGAATTGGCAGAACGCGCCAAACTCCGCGAGATATATCTGGGCAATATCCGCAGCAATTTCCGGGCCCAGCTTGATACCATTGAGATTGTGGATGATCCGGAGCATGAAGAAGGCAACAACGGACGTAAAGCTTAGTCTGCGGCCTTTTCATAGATAATACAGGATGACTAGGGGGAACTAACATGGCCCGTTCTTGGGAAAGAATGGTTCAACGCAACACCAAGCAAATCAATCAGCAAAGAAAGAAGCAGGGAAAAGAGACGATCTATGGGACGAGCTCTAAAGCTGCTGCAAAGAGCGTCGATATTTTCAAAGGCCGGAATATTGTATTCCCTGTCGTGTTAATGCTGCTTGGCATTATGTTCTGGGTAGTCGGTTCCATTGATGAAGCGAAAGGAAGCGGAATACTGGCCAACTGGCTGGGGGTAGTACTGTACTTCCTGCTTGCCGCGCTGTTATTCTTCCGCCGTCCGTTCCTTAAGGTGGAACGCGCCCGTCTGTCTACTATTAAATACAACCGCGAACGCTTTTTGCCAGCAACTGAAATTGAGAAGATTACCTTGTCGCGCAGTGTAGTTACCATTAAGTATAAAGGCAAGCGCAAGCAATGGATTTTCTCCAAGCTGATCAACCGGTATGACACCGCCGCCATGGCTGCACGCCTGGAACAATTCGGCAAGAACAACAACATTGAAGTAGTGCACGAATAGTAAGATAGACCAGCATAGGGAGTGGGAGAACGAAATGCCGATTACCGCCGTACTATTTGACCTTGACGATACACTGCTATGGGATGATCGAAGTGTGGAAGAAGCATTCCGCTACGCCTCTGAGGCTGCAGGGGATTCTGTTGATCCGCAAGAGCTTGAACAGGCGGTGCGCAGAGAAGCGCGTGCGCTTTATGAGTCTTACGAGACTTTTCCGTTCACGAAGCTGATTGGGATTAATCCTTTTGAGGCACTATGGGCTAACTTCACAGCTGGAGACCAGCCGGAATTCCGCCAGCTGGAACAGCTTGCTCCGGCCTACCGCACCGAATCCTGGCGCCGCGGACTTGCCTCTCTTGGAGTGGACGATGAAGCGCTGGCGGCACGCCTCGCTGCCAAGTTCGCCGTTGAGCGCCGCAGCCGTCCTTATATATATGAAGAGACGCTTCAGGTGCTGGATGAGCTGCGCGGCAAGGTGAAGCTGCTGCTGTTGACGAATGGCTGTCCTGCACTCCAGCAGGAGAAGCTTGATGGTGTACCTGAGCTTATTCCGTATTTTGACCATATTGTCATTTCTGGAAGCTTCGGTAAAGGGAAACCGGACAAGACAATCTTCGAGCATGCCCTCGGACTGCTGGATATTACGCCTGAGCAAGGGATAATGGTCGGAGATAAGCTTACGACTGATATTCTCGGTGGATTGGCTGCAGGTCTAACGACGGTCTGGATCAACCGGACGGCCAAGACTCCTGACCCGGACATCACTCCGGATTATCAGATCAGGCATCTTTCGGAGCTTCTGCCATTGGTACACTCCCTATAACTGATTTAGATGAAGCCGGTATCCTTATAGGATATTGGCTTTTTTAATATCCCTGCGAGGATCAAGATGAATGTAGTTCATGTATATGACTATTATCATGTGATATGGCCGTTAATGAAGCTTATTTCCGACAAGTTGAATAAAATGTGTATAATAAGGAAGAAAGCAATCTGACTTTCGTTGTTAACATGAAGATGAATCTATCGATGAACCGGGAGGGCTCCAGATGATTAAGCCAAAGATACTTAGAGGTCTCATTTGCATTGTCATGGGTATGACGCTTGCCGGCTGTTCAGGGAATAATGAAGAGGATATGTATATGCATGCAGCTGCTGATTCCTCGATGGTGCCTATCAAGGTAGAGCTAAGCTGGAGTCCGGAAGAAATATCCGTTAACGACAAGGTGACTTTTAAAGCTGTCATTAGTCAGGACGGAGAAGTTGTTGAGGACGCCAAAGAAGTGATCTTCGAAATTGTAGATAATACTGAGCCAGGCAAGAGCACTCAGCTGAAAGGGGCAAGTGACGGAGAGGGAGCTTATATAAGTGAACGTGCATTTGAGCAAGCCGGCAGCTATACGGTCACTTCCCATGTTACTGCCCGGACACAGCACTCTATGCCGTCTAAAGAACTCACGGTACAGCCATGATGAATTTGTGAGCTGTAGTTATACTGTCAATACAAATAATGCAGGGTGGAAAGGAAGGCTTTCCGAATTCCCTTTATTCTGCTAAACTTACTCTAATGTTTTACTGGGGGGATTGAAAGTGGCCAAATTCACACTTGCAGAAAGCTTGCAGCAACGCATATTAATACTAGACGGAGCCATGGGCACGATGATTCAACAGGTGCCGCTTACCGGCGAGGATTTCGGCGGGGATGAGCTGGATGGCTGTAATGAAATGCTGGTGCTTACCCGGCCGGAGGTGATTCAGGATATTCATGAGAAATACCTGGAAGCCGGTGCGGATCTGATTGAGACCAACACATTCGGCGCCACCTCTGTGGTGCTTGCAGAATATGATATCCCGCAGCGGGCCCGGGAGATTAACCTGGAGGCTGCCAGACTTGCGCGTAATGCTGCAGATAAATATGACACACCTGAGCGACCAAGGTACGTTATAGGGGCAATGGGACCGACAACGAAGACACTCTCAGTAACCGGAGGAGTAACGTTCCAGGAGCTTGTGGACAGCTATGAGGAGCAGGCGGTCGCGTTGATCGACGGTAAGGTAGACGCACTGCTGCTGGAGACTTCCCAAGACACGCTGAATGTGAAGGCCGGAAGCATAGGCATCCACAATGCCTTCGAGAAAAGCGGAATTACACTGCCGGTGCTGATCTCAGGTACCATCGAACCGATGGGGACTACGCTTGCGGGGCAGAACATCGAGGCCTTCTACATTTCGCTGGAGCATCTTAAGCCGATCTCTGTCGGATTAAACTGTGCGACCGGACCGGAATTCATGCGCGATCATATCCGTTCGCTGTCGGCTATTTCTTCGGCAGCGGTTAGCTGCTATCCGAATGCCGGGCTTCCGGACGAGAACGGCAACTACCATGAATCTCCGGATTCACTTGCCCGCAAGCTTGCCGGCTTCGCCGAGAAGGGCTGGCTGAATATTGCCGGCGGCTGCTGCGGCACAACCCCGGATCATATCCGGGCGATGGCCGAAGCCCTATCGGCTTATCCGCCGCGCGGGCTGGATGGCATTCATCCACCGGCACTCTCCGGCATAGAGCCTGTGTACATTGAGAGCGATAACCGTCCTTACATGGTCGGTGAACGGACCAACGTGCTGGGATCTCGGAAGTTCAAGCGGCTGATTGTCGAAGGCAAGTATGAGGAAGCTTCAGAGATTGCCCGCGCACAGGTGAAGAGCGGAGCGCAGGTCATTGACGTCTGCGTGCAGGACCCTGACCGTGATGAGACGGAGGATATCAAACGCTTCCTAGAGCTGGTAGTGAAGAAAGTCAAAGTCCCGCTGATGATCGATACCACTGATCCGAAGGTGATTGATCTGGCCTTGCAATATTGCCAAGGGAAGGCGATTATTAACTCCATTAACCTTGAAGATGGGGAAGAGAAATTCGAGCTCGTGACTCCGCTGATTCATAAATACGGTGCTGCGATCGTTGTGGGCACCATTGATGAAACCGGGCAGGCGATCCTGGCTAAGGACAAGCTGGAGGTTGCCAGACGTTCTTACGATCTGCTGGTGAACAAATATGGGCTGGCCGCTGAAGATCTGATCTTTGATACCCTTGTATTCCCTGTCGGAACAGGGGACGAACAATATATCGGTTCTGCGAAAGAGACGATTGACGGTATCCGCCTGATCAAGGAAGCCCTGCCTTCCGTTCATACGATTCTGGGCATAAGCAATGTATCGTTTGGACTGCCGGAAGCGGGCCGTGAAGTGCTCAACTCGGTGTTTCTCTATGAGTGCACCAAAGCCGGGCTGGATTATGCGATTGTGAATACCGAAAAGGTGGAGCGTTATGCCTCCATTCCGGAAGAAGAACGCAAGCTTGCCGAACAGCTGATTTATAATACGAATGACGATACTTTGTCTGCGTTCGTAGCCGCTTTCCGGGAGAAGAAGGTCGAGAAGAAAGAGAAGATCTCCAATCTCTCGCTGGAAGAACGTCTTGCCTCGTATGTCGTTGAGGGAACTAAGGAAGGACTTATTCCTGACCTGGACGAAGCCTTGAAGTTATCCGGTCCGCTTGAGATTATTAATGGTCCGCTGATGGCGGGGATGTCGGAAGTCGGCAGATTGTTCAATAACAATGAGTTGATTGTTGCTGAAGTGCTGCAAAGCGCTGAAGTGATGAAGGCTTCGGTCGGTCATCTGGAGCAGTTTATGAAAAAGGATGAGACCTCGGTTAAAGGAAGAATTATGCTCGCAACCGTTAAGGGCGATGTGCATGATATCGGCAAAAACCTTGTGGAGATTATCCTCTCCAATAATGGTTACGAGATCGTCAATCTGGGGATAAAGGTTCCGCCAGAGAATATAATTGAAGCCTTCCGCAAGGAAAAAGCAGACGCCATCGGATTATCCGGCCTCCTGGTGAAGTCGGCGCAGCAGATGGTACTGACGGCGCAGGATCTGCGCGCTGCCGGTATCGATGTGCCGATTATGGTCGGCGGTGCGGCATTAACCCGCAAGTTCACCAAGACCCGTATCCGGCCTGAATATGACGGTCTGGTATTATACGCCAAGGATGCCATGGACGGTCTGGATATCGCCAACCGGCTGATGAATCCGCTGGAGCGGGGCAAGATTGAGGAAGAGGTACGCCAAGAGGAGGAGGCTGCCGTAGCTGTGGCTCCGCAGCAGCCGCTTCCCGAGCTGACCCGAGCTGTCCGCTCCAAGATTTCGGCGGATGCCCCTGTGTTTACCCCGCCGGATCTGGAACGTCATGTCCTGCGCAATTATCCGCTTGGACATATTATTCCTTATGTGAACATGCAGATGCTGCTCGGCCATCATCTGGGACTGCGCGGTTCCGTGGAAGCGCAGCTGGCAGCGGGGGATGCGCGTACAGTGGAATTGAAAGAAACCGTAGACGATATTCTGCATCAGGCGATGCTGGAAGGTACCATTGTTCCACATGCCATGTATCAGTTCTTCCCGGCCCAGTCGAGCGGGAATGATATCCTGATCTATGATCCGCAGAATCCTGCCAATGTGCTGCATACCTTCACCTTCCCGCGGCAGAACGTTGAGCCGTATCTCTGCCTCGCCGACTTCCTGAAGCCGGTGGACAGCGGGGTTATGGATTACGTCGGGTTCCTGGTCGTAACCGCCGGACATGGGGTACGTGAATTGTCCACTGAGCTTAAGGACCGGGGAGATTATCTCCGTTCCCATGCCTTGCAGGCAGTAGCGCTGGAGGTGGCAGAAGGACTGGCTGAACGCGTTCACCATATGATGAGGGATACCTGGGGGTTCCCGGACCCGGCGGATATGACAATGAAGCAGAGACACGGGGCGCGTTATCAAGGAATCCGTGTATCCTTTGGCTACCCGGCTTGCCCGGATCTGGAGGATCAAGGGCCGTTATTCAAGCTGCTGTCTCCGGAGGATATTGGAGTTCATCTTACTGAAGGCTTCATGATGGAGCCGGAGGCTTCGGTATCGGCAATGGTATTTGCACATCCTGAAGCGCAGTATTTCAATGTGGAGAAGCTGTAAACTGCCCTGATTGATCATCACCCGTCAGAAGGGCTTGTGCCCGTCATAGCGGAACCTCCCGTCACCGGGAGGTTTTTTGCTGGAAATATAAGAATTTATATATTTCGCTTATAGCCGGTTCCACTTGAAAGATGCTTTCAGCGCCAAAACAGAGTAGAATTCTTTTCATAAGAACCGGCATGATAAAAATAAGGTAAGAAGTACGAGAGAAGAGAGGAGGGGCATAATGGAAATTTATTTCTTGGGAACAAATGCCGGAGTACCGACACTGCAGCGGAATGTAACCTCAATCGCCCTCAGGCTGCTTGAAGAACGGCGCACGTTCTGGATGTTCGATTGTGGAGAAGGGACACAGCATCAGGTTCTCCGTTCACCGCTGCGGCTGGGCAAGCTGGAGAAGCTGTTTATCACCCATTTGCATGGTGACCACTTGTTCGGCCTTCCGGGGCTGCTGTCGAGCCGTGGCTATCAGGGCGGTACATCACCGCTTACAGTGTATGGACCTCCTGGGATCAAAGCTTATCTGGATATTTCACTGTCTGCAAGCCAGTCGCGAATCCCCTACAAGCTTGAGATTATCGAGCACAGCGGTGGACTTGTGTTTGAGGATGACACGTTCAAGGTTGAGGCGGGACTGCTTGAGCATAGAATTGACAGCTATGGGTACCGGGTAACGGAGAAAGACAGTCCGGGCAACCTCGATGCAGAGCTGCTTAAGAGTTACGGATTGAAGCCCGGGCCGCTGTACGGCAAGCTGAAGAGAGGTGAAGATATCACAACTGAAGACGGGGTTGTGATCCGGGCAGCGGATGTGATCCACGCGCCGAAACGCGGCCGCATTGTTACTATTCTGGGCGATACCCGTCCTTGCGGGGGAACACTGCCGCTCGCACAGGATGCCGACCTGATCATTCATGAGGCGACCTTTGCCCATGACCTGGCCGATATGGCCTATCAGTATCATCACAGCACAGCCCGGCAAGCTGCGGAACTGGCAAGCCAGGCAGGCGGGCGCGAACTGCTGCTGACCCACTTCAGCTCGCGGTACAGCTCACAGGAGGAGCTGATTCCACTACTGGAAGAGGCGCAGGCCATCTTCCCGGCTACACTGCTGGCGGAGGAATTCTGCACCTTCCCGGTCCACCGGAGAACTACGGGGAATGCCCCCGGGGAATGAATTATTTTCCGGGAAAGCGCAGGAAATGACAGGGCGGTGCCATAAAAAGCCTGCCGGTACTGCGGTTCGCTATCGTTCGACGAAGTATGTTAAATTTTAAATAGTTGGAGAGCTTTAAGCGTACGAAGCAGAAGAGAAATTGGCGAAACGGAGTAGCGGAAAAGTTAGGATGCCATTAAAAAACTCAATAACAGTGGGCTATAGCGGGAAATGGTTAGAAAATTGCGAAGATTATTTATAGCATTAACTATTAATCCGATGAATTAATAAATGGGCTTCAAACAGGGGGAATTATGAACAATATAGGTGGTTTGTTAATTGATCTGGACGGAACCTTGTATCACGGCGGCCGGATGATTCCGGATGCAGACCGGCTGATAGCGGCGTTGCGTAGAGCGGCTGTTCCGTTCCTGTTTGTCACGAATAACTCTTCACGCACACCGGCAAGTGTTGCTGCACATTTGCGCGGGATGGGAATTGAGGCGAATCCGGAAGAGGTCTGCACCTCATCACTTGCTGCGGCACGCTACATTGCTGGGGAATCTCCGGAAGCAACCGTGGCGATACTTGGAGAAGAGGGATTGGTGCAGGCCTGCGCCGAGGCGGGGTTGATTCTGGTCACGGAGAATCCGCAATATGTTGTCCAGGGCATCGACCGTTCTTTTACATATGAATCGCTGGCCCGGGCCTCGCGCTGGATACGGGAAGGAGCCAGGTTTGTGCTGACCAACCCGGACCTGATGCTCCCCTCCGATGGCGGGGTGATGCCCGGCGCCGGAACCCTTGGGGCTGCAATCGAAGCAGCCAGCGGAGTGTCACCTGTAGTGATCGGCAAACCGGAATCCCATCTGATTACCTACGCGACTTCACTGCTGGGGATCACACCTGAGGAAGCGGTTGTAGTCGGAGATAACATGCGAACAGACATTTCTGCCGGTGTGAATGCAGGCTGCCGCACGATACTGGTGCTGACAGGCCTGACCACACGCGATAATCTGGAGCACTACCAGACTGTTACAGGAGTTAAGCCGGATGAAATTTGTGCTGATTTAGCTGAACTAATGGTACTGCTCGGTGTATAATGACAAAGGTATGCCTTTTACCAACCTGGAAGGGAAGATGACAATATGCCGGAATTGCCGGAAATGGAGAATTACAGAAAGCTGCTGAGCCAGCATCTAATAAATGTTCCAATTACGGGGGTAACCGTAAACAGAGAAAAAACAATCAATATGGAGACAGCGGATTTCGTGAACGGTCTGGTTGGTGCGCGTGTAGTGTTCGTAGAGCGCCGTGCCAAGCATATCCTTTTTCATCTGCATGACGGCAGAAGACTGCTGCTTCATCTGATGCTGGGAGGACTTTTGTTCTATGGTACAGAGGAAGAGCGTCCGGACCGGACTACTCAGGTTGAACTGGCTTTTGGAGAGCATATCCTCTACTTCATGGGTCTGCGCCTGGGATATCTGCATCTCCTGTCTGTTAAGGAAAGCGAAGCGGCAATGGGTAAGCTTGGACCGGAGCTGCTGGACCGGAGAATGACGGCTGAACGCTTCGCCGGACTGCTCAAAGGACGCCGCGGTGCGCTAAAGAGCCTGCTGGTCAACCAGCAAGTTATGGCCGGAATCGGCAATTGTTATGCCGACGAGATTGCCTTTGAGGCAAGACTTCTGCCGTCTACGCTCGTTCAGAATCTGTCATCGGAGGCAGTAACCCGGCTGTATGACAGTGTGCGCAAGGTATTGACGGAGGCAACCGAGATTGGCGGTTATATGGAAATGCCGTTCATGACCGGAGATACGGTTACCGGCTCTTACAACGATGCTTGTAAAGTGTACGACCGCGGCGGCGAACCCTGCCTGCGCGGCGGGGGAACGATTATCAAGACAGAGCAGTCCGGACGCAAGGTGTTTTATTGCCCGGATTGCCAGCATGACGCGTAATCCTGGTATAGGGGCACATGTCAGCATACGCGGCGGATACGGGCAGGCTGCCCGGTCCGCCAGGGAGAGCGGTGCGTCATGTTTCCAATATTTTCCGAAGAATCCTCGCAGTCTGAAGCTTAAGCCGGTTGACTACCGGGATGCGCACAGCTGTGCCGATTATTGCCGGGAACAGGGGATGGTCTCCATTGCCCATACCCCTTATCCAACTAATCTGGCCGCAGATCCCGCAGGCAGAGCCGTTATGGCTGCTTCGCTGCGCAATGATCTGGAGATCGCCGAGGCTTGCGGATCCCTGGGCATTGTGGTACATTTTGGCCATTTTTCCGGAATGGAGCCATTACAAGGCTATCAAAATATTATACAATGTATAAATGACACCCTGTCAGGATGGGAAGGCCGGACGAAGCTCCTGATTGAGAATATGGCAGGCAATCACGGCCAAGAAGGCATGACGCTGGAGGAGCTGGTCAAAGTCCGTGAACTGAGCCGCTATCCGGAGAAAATCGGCTTCTGCTTCGATACCTGTCATGCCTTTGCATCAGGGGTATGGAATCCGCAGCATACTGACAAGTTTCTGCAGCGGGGCGCAGCGCTCGGCTACTGGCCGCATCTTGCTGCCGTACATTTGAACGACTCCCTGTTCCCCTGCGGTTCGAAGCGGGACAGGCATGCTAAGATCGGGCAAGGCCATATTGGCGTTAAGGCGCTGAGAGAACTGCTGACTTCTGCTCCTCTGCGTAAGGTGGCAGCGATTGCGATGGAAACAGAAAAAGGGCCTGACGGCACTCACAGGGCGGAAATTGCTGTAGTCAGGCATTGGTTTGAAGCGGAGGATGAATCGTGATGAATATATATATGGATGATATGAGAAGACGGCCTTCCGGTTTTGCATTGGCCAGAACCACCGGAGAATGCCTGCTGATGATGCGCAGCGGACCGGTTGATATTCTGTCGCTTGATTATGATATGGGCCCGGACGACTTCTGCGGCGGTGAAGTGGCCAAAAGGATGGTACTTGAAGGATTATTCCCGCGGGAAATCTATCTGCACACCTCCAGCCTTGAGGGGCGCAAGGAAATGTACGAAATCTTATATCCGGCCGTGCCTGCCGGCACACAGCTGCACAATGGCCCGCTTGGGCTGGAGAGGCTGCAGGAAATTGCTGCAGGAGCGGCGGCTGGATGAAGGATATGAATCAGGAAGAGCTGATGGAGCTGCTCGAAAGGCCGGGAGAACCTCTCGTAGTGTTCTTGTATACCCCGCTGTGCGGGACCTGCAAGGCCGCACGTCGTATGCTGGAGGTTGCGCAGCATCTGCTGCCGCCCGGACTTCTGATTGTTGAGGGCAACGTTAATATGCTGCCCGGACTTGTAAACTCGTACCGTATATCCAGTGTGCCTGCACTGATGGTAGTGCCGGCGGACCGCCGCGCTGAAACGGAAATCTTTTATTCAATGGGCTCGGTAGAACGGGTACTGGATTACATAAGGAGAGTGACCTCATAATGATATCTTTACAACATCTTTCCCTGCGCAGGGAACAAAGCCTGATTCTTGATGATGTATCTCTGGAAATGAAGCAAGGCGAGAACTGGGTAATTCTCGGGCGTAACGGCTCCGGTAAAACCACATTGCTGGAAATGATGACCGGTTACCTGTTCCCAAGCAAGGGTTCCGTTGAAGTGCTGGGCTACAAATTCGGCCAGTGTGATGTACGTGAGGTGCGTAAGGAAATCGGCTATATTGGTCCGTCCCTGATGGAAAAGCTCTCGCTCAGCGATCCCGTATGGGAAGTCGTTGCAACTGGCGCTTATGCCTACTTGCGCTTTTATCAGGCCATCCCGCAAAGTGTGCAGGATCAGGCGTTGAAGCTGCTGGACGATATGAATCTCAGCGAACTGGCGTACCATCCGTTTGGTACCCTGTCCCAGGGGGAACGCAAGAAAGCGATGCTGGCACGCTGCCTGATAGCCAAGCCCAAGCTGCTGATCATGGACGAGCCTTGCGCCGGCCTTGATCTCTACGAGCGTGAGAAGATGCTGGCAGAGATCGACAAGCTGAAGCAGCGCAATGTGGCTGTAGTGTACGTAACGCATCATGTAGAGGAGATTGTACCGCTCTTCACCCATGTAGCGCTTATCCGTGACGGGAAGCTGGCGGGAGCCGGCCCCAAGGAAGAAGTGCTGACTAGGGAAATGCTGATGGAGACTTTCGATATACCTGTTGATGTTGAATGGGATAGCGGCCGTCCCTGGATAAAAATAAGACCTGGAGGCACATCGATTTGAATGATTTTACGCAAGAACCCCTCGAGCCAAACATGGCTCCTGATGAGAAAATAATTTCAAGATACATTTGCACCGCGAACCACGGCTTTGCTCCCTATGCACAAGAGGAGCTGCGCCGCCTGTTCGGAGCGGTGAAAAGTACTTTGCTGCTGCCGGGAGAAGTGTTCCTGGCAACACTGGAGGCAGAGCCTGAAGAGGTATCGCGGATGCTGGCACAGAACCTGCCGATCTTCCTGCGGCATATCCAGCCGGTGCAGTTCCAGGACACAGGCGATATGTCTGCTATGGAAAGGCTGGCCGTATACTTAAGCCGGCGGACAGAGCTGGAGGGCGAGAAGGTCTCGCTGCATGTCCGCAAGGGCAGCACGTCCTTCTGGGAAGATAGCCCGGGAGAGCTGCGGGAGTGGCTGCAGGGCCGGCTTGACAGTCTGGGTGCAGAATTCACCGTGCAGGATCCCGCATGGGTGGTGTCTGTATATGCAGATGGAGAAGCCCTCTATGCCGGTGTATCCCGGCCGGAAGAGAATCTCTCCAGCTGGAACGGCGGGATGATCCGCTTCCGCAAGGAGGACGGGCAGATCTCACGGGCCAAGTTCAAGCTGATGGAGGCGGAGAAGGAATTCGCGATTCCGTTCTACAGCTTCAAGAATGCGGTGGATATCGGAGCTTCTCCGGGCGGCTGGACCTCCTTCCTGCTGGAACGCGGCCTTAAGGTAACCGCTGTAGATCCGGCACTAATGCATGAATCGCTGCGTAATTATCCTGGACTCAAGATTCTGCGTAAAAATGCCGGGGAGGTCAAATTCCGCGAGAATGAATTTGATCTGCTGGTCTGCGATATGAGCTGGAGTCCCAAGCTGATGGCGAAGCTGGTTACCGGACTGCTCCATAGTCTAACCCCGGGCGGTACAGCCATTGTAACGGTAAAGCTGATGCATAAGAAGCCGCTGGCGATGATCAAAGAGATTATTGCCATGTTCGAAGGTGAACGGATGCAGATTCAGCGCGCGAAGCAGCTGTTCCACAACCGTGATGAAATAACACTTTATATGATTAAATATTAATTAGATTCATGGATAAAGGGAAAGCATCCCGCTATCTGCACCGCCGGCTTTATGCCGGTACTAAGTGCTGACGGCGGATGCTTTCCCTTTTTTGTTTGACAATAAGGAGGAATAAAGATGAATGTAACAGGCAAGCTGACAACCGGACAAATCCTTGGAGGACGTTACAGGATTACCGGACTTATCGGTGCAGGAGGAATGAGCCGTGTATATCTGGCAGAGGATTTGCGGCTGCCGGGAAAGGTATGGGCGGTTAAGGAAAGTGTGATACGGGAAGGTGGAGGGCATAGCATTGGAGCCATCCAGGCAGAAGCAGAGCTGCTGATCTCACTGAATCATCCTAAGCTGCCGCGGATTGGCGATTTCTTCCCGCCGGACCGTGACGGCTATAGTTATCTGGTGATGGATTACATTGAAGGGGTAACCCTTCATCAATCCATGATTGAGCATCCGGCAGCCCTTACGGGAGGGCGGATTATCAGCTATGCCAGGCAGCTGCTGGAGGTCCTGCAATACCTGCACAGTCATCATCCGCCGATCGTATACCGTGACCTGAAGCCCTCCAATATTATGTTGACCGGGCCTCATGAGCTGCGGCTGATTGATTTCGGTATTGCGCGTAAGCTGAGAAACGGATCTGATGAAGACACGGAGAAGCTGGGAACCGCCGGCTTCGCTGCCCCGGAGCAATATGGCAGTGCACAGAGCAGCCCGCTGTCTGACCTGTACGGGCTGGGTGCGCTGCTGCTGTACATGGCTTCCGGCGGACAATTCAGCAGCTGGCAGCCGGGAATGGAACGGAAGCTGCATGGCAGCATTCCTGACCGGTTGATTCCGGTAATCCGGCGACTATTGCGTCATCATCCGGAGGAGCGGTACGGCAGTGCCCAGGAGGTGCTGTCAGCGCTTGAACCGCTTGAAGCCGGAGCCTCGGAGCTGTCAGCCCCGGAGCATAAGCCGGATTTACAGGCCGTTTCTGTTAGGCTGCAGTCGCGGCAGACCTTAGTAGTGGCTGTGCTGGGCGTAGCTCCGGGACTGGGCACAACGCATACTTCACTGGCTGTGAGCCATTATTTGTCGCGGACCGGCCACACCGCCTGGGTGGAATGCGCTCCTGATGCGCAAGTATTTAATCGTATTAAAGGAATGGCAGAAGTACCTGAAAGAAGTGCCATCCATGGTGGAGTGCTGCCGGAGCATCCCTTTACCTGGAACCATGTAGATTTCTGGAAGCTTGCGCCTGCTGACGGACTACCTCAGCGGACGGGGGAGTCGTATTCCTTCGTGGTTCTGGATCTGGGGACAGGCGGTTACGAAGGGGCCCTGCCCTCCTTCACGGCCAGCGGCAGGCCGGTGCTGGTGGCCTCCGGAGCGGACTGGCGGCTGGAGGATACGCTGCACTGGCTGCGCCGCAGCGGGCTCACTCCTCAGCCGGACTGGCGGATCTGTCTGCCGCTGGCCGGCGGTTCTGCGGCAGCGCTTCTGGCTGCTGCTTTGGGACAGGCCGAAGTGTGCAGCCTGCCGCTTCAGCAGGACCCTTTTAAGCATAGAGGGAAGCTGGGTCAAGCGGTTGGAGAGATGCTTGGACTGGGAACGGACAAACGATTTTCTGCAAAAAAGAGTGGAATATTTCAGAAAAAAAGTTGAAATCACTACTTTTTCAGCGTGTTTTGCAGAAATTAGGCTTATTTTCTATTTCGGCGCAGTCTATAGGTGTGTTAGAATGGAGTGATGTATGTGCTTAACCCGATTTGTAATATTTATAATATAGACAGGAGCTTGCGGAGAATTTATGAGTTTACTTACTGTAGAAGACGTTTCCCACAACTTTGGGGACCGGGTATTGTTCAAGGATGTATCTTTCCGCCTGCTGGATGGAGAGCATGTAGGAATTGTTGGAGCTAACGGCGTGGGCAAATCGACGCTGATGAATATTTTGACCGGTAAATTGTTGAAGGACAGCGGCAAATTAGAGTGGACTCCGCGTGTCCGTTACGGCTATCTGGATCAGCACACTCAGCTTACGGCAGGCAAAACGGTACGCGATGTGCTTAAAGATGCCTTCCTGCCGCTGCTGGAGCTGGAGGCTGAAATGCTGGCCATAACTGATAAAATGGGCGACGCTACTCCCGAAGAGCTGGAAACGCTGCTGGATCAGATGGGCACAATTCAGGAACAGCTGGACATCGGCGACTTTTATATGATTGATGTGAAGGTGGAGGATATGGCGGGCGGCCTCGGCCTGTCTGCAATCGGTCTGGACCGGGACGTAACCAGCCTGAGCGGGGGGCAGCGGACCAAGGTTCTGCTGGCGAAGCTGCTGCTGGAGAAACCGAATGTGCTGCTGCTAGATGAGCCTACCAACTATCTCGATGTGGAGCATATTGACTGGCTGACCAATTATCTGAAGAATTATCCGTATGCCTTCATGCTGATCTCCCATGATACGGAATTTATGAATAAAATCGTGGATGTGATCTATCATCTGGAGTTCTCTAAGCTGACCCGCTATACGGCCAACTATGAGAAATTCCTGGAAATGGCGGGGATGAACAAAGCCCAGCACATTGATGCGTATGAGAAGCAGCAGGATTTCATCAAAAAGCAGGAAGACTTCATCCAGCGCAATAAAGCGCGGGCTTCCACATCGGGCCGGGCCAAGAGCCGTGAGAAGCAGCTTGGACGTCTGGAACGGATTGACCGTCCGGAAGAGGCGATGAAGCCGACCTTCCAATTCAAAGAGAGCCGGGCCAGCGGGAAGACCGTGTTCGAAGGCGTTGACTTCGAGATCGGTTATGATCGTCCGTTGCTGCCAAGCAAGCTGAATATGATGATTGAACGCGGAGAGAAGATTGCAATTGTCGGGTACAATGGTGTCGGCAAATCCACGCTGCTCAAAACGATTCTAGGTGTTATCCCGACCTACAGCGGCAAAACCTATCTGGGGGATTACCTGAGTTCAGCGTATTTCCAGCAGGAAATGAAGGCGGAGAATATTACCCCTATTGAAGATGTATGGAATGAATTCTCAAGTCTCACCCAGAATGAAGTACGTGGCCATCTGGCACGCTGCGGGCTGAAGAATGAACATATTACCCGTCCGCTTAGCATGCTGAGCGGTGGCGAGCAGGCCAAAGTACGTCTGTGTAAGCTGCTGATGCGCGAGAGCAACTGGATTCTGTTCGATGAGCCTACGAATCACCTTGATATTGTAGCCAAGGCAGAACTCAAACGGGCGCTGCAGGAATACAAAGGGACGATTCTGCTTGTCTCCCATGAACCGGAATTCTACGAGGATTGGGTAACGAAGGTATGGAATGTGGAGCAGTGGTCTGCTCAGACTGTATAGATGAATTACAATGTCCGGGGAGGAGCGCTGCAAGGCGCTGTTTCCCGGATTTTCATAATATAGAGTGATAAACGGAATAAACATTTATTATTGGATAAAGGGGGCTGTTCAGGAATGGGTCCGAATGACAATGACAAACCGGCTCCGGCATCAGCGGCGGGACGGGACGGAAGGTATTCAAGACAGGTCCGCTTTACTCCGTTCGGTGCTGCGGGGCAGCAGGGACTGGCGCGTTCAAGTGTGCTGATAGTAGGAATGGGCGCACTGGGTACAGGGATTGCCGAGACTTTGGCGCGCTGCGGGGTAGGCCGGCTTATACTTGTGGACCGCGATTATGTAGAGTGGAGCAATCTGCAGCGTCAGCAGCTGTATACGGAAGAGGATGCCCGTCTGAGGATGCCCAAAGCGGCTGCGGCCAAATCCAGACTCACGGAGATTAACTCGGAAATTGTGCTTGAAGCCCATGTGCTGGATGTGCGTGCAGAGGAGATGGAGAGCCTGCTTCCAGGGGTGGATCTGATTATGGACGGGACGGATAACTTCGACACCCGGCTGATCATGAATGACCTGGCACAAAAACACGGCATTCCCTGGATCTATGGCGCCTGTGTCGGAAGCTACGGAATTACATACACCATCCTGCCGGGTGAAACGCCCTGTCTGAATTGTCTGCTGGGTACTGTCCCGCTGGGCGGGGATACATGTGATACGGCCGGCATTCTGCCGCAAGCTGTGCAGATGGTTACGGCGAATGGAACGGCTGAGGCGCTGAAGCTGCTCGGCGGTTACAAAGAGAAGCTGCGCGGCAAGCTGCTGACATTCGATGTCTGGCAGAGCGAGCAGCAGGAGATTGGCGTCAAGGCGGCGAAAAAGGTAGACTGTCCATCCTGCGGTGAACGTCCGGTCTATCCGTATTTGTCGGCAGCAAACACAGAACGCAGCGATGTGCTCTGCGGCCGGGATACGGTGCAGATCCGCCCGGCGCAGCGCCGGAGCCTCAATCTGCAGGAGACTGCCGCCCGCCTCTCCAGGCTGAATAGCGGCAAGGTAGAGAGCAATCCGTATCTGGTCTCCTTTACAGAGGAGCCTTACCGTATGGTTGTATTTACCGACGGGAGGGCATTGATTCATGGAACCAGTGATATTGCTGCGGCACGCAGCTTTTATCACCGGTATTTCGGGTAACGAAGGGAGAATAAAATGAAAAATGGAACCATCAGGCATTTGGCTATTTTTACATTGAAGCATGCCCCGGACTCTGCGGAGACTGCTGCCTTCCTGCGGGACGGAGCGGAGATCCTCAGCGCCATTCCGGTAGTGAAGAATTTCGAGGTGCTGCGCCAGGTCAGTGTGAAATGTGACTTCCGGTATGGCTTCTCGATGGAGTTCGAAGACCAGGCGGCTTATGATGCCTATAATAACCATCCCGAGCATCAGGCATTTGTTGCAAAACGCTGGGAGGTAGAGGTAGCCGATTTCCAGGAGATTGATTTCGTGAATTAATCGTCCGTAGCCTAAGCAAAGTAAAGCAAAGAGACCATTCCAGTGGAATGGTCTCTTTGCTTTACGGGAACTCTAAGCTTCATCTGCGCCGGTACAGCTGGTGCAAAGGTGGAAAGTGGGGGACTTATTTGTGAATGAAATCATTGCCTGGTATGCGCCCGGTCCGGCGCCGGAGGTGCGGGAATCTGAGGCGGAACGCAATAAACGGGAAGAGGGGCGTGCTGAGCTTGAAGCCGCAATCCGTGAGCTGGGTATGAAGACAGCAACAAGCGAAGATGTAGAGGATCTTCGCTTGTTGCTGTCTGGTCAAGAACCAGTGCTGCTGGTCGCAGAGCTGGGTGAACCCGCAGGCTGGTCAGGCTGGAGGGTGGTGTCAGAAATGCGGGAAGGGGGGATGGTTCTGCCGGTAATGGTGATTTCCGGAGGGAATGAAGAGACGCGTGGTCCGGCAGCTGTATCAGCTTTTGATGCAGGGGGGAATGAATTTATGGCGGGGCCTGTACATACCGGTGAGTTCAAATGCAGGGTGCTCAATTTATTGAAGCTTACCGGACGCCGCAGAGGAGCGGCTTCGCTGCTTAAGGTGGATGGCTTATTGCTCGATCCCAGCCGCCGGCAGGTGAGCCGGGACGGAATAGAGCTGGAGATGACCCCCAAGGAATTCGACCTGCTGTACTATCTTGCCGTTAATCTGGGTGAAATCTGTCCCAGAAACGAGATATTACAGCAGGTATGGGGGTATCATTTTCACGCAGACACTAATGTGGTGGATGTCTACATCCGGCATATCCGTATGAAGATAGACAAGGGCCACCGGAATAAACTGATCCATACGGTACGCGGAACCGGATATGTACTGCGGGCGCCGGAGAGCGGTGCTACAGGCTAGGTAATGCTCAACTGCCTCTCCGGCTTTTTTGGGTAACGTGCTATGGACTTGCAACAAATCGTGAATGGAGCACGTTTAGTAAGAGAGAGCTGATCAGATGCGCCTACAGTACGCGGCGTGCTTTCAGGTAGGTTCTTTTCCAGTTGCCCGAATTCAGATCTGAAATCGTTACTCCAGGTGAACCGTAGGTGTGGAGAATCTTGCCGTTGCCTGCATAGACTGCTACATGCGTTACATTCTTGCCTGTTGCCCGGCTTCCGCTGGAGAAGAACACCAAATCGCCGACGCGCAGGTTGGCCTTGCTCACGGATGATCCGACTTTGGATTGGGCTACGGAAGTACGCGGCAGGTTAACGCCATATTTCTTGAAAATATATTGAGTAAATGAAGAGCAGTCAAAGTATCTTGTAGTAGAAGTGGATGCACCGAACTGGTAGCGCGTACCCAGATATCTTTTGCCGAAGCTGACAACACTTGAGCCGGTTGAGGATGCGGATACCGATTTGGCTGAGACAGCAGAAGAGGATACGGATGCGGCAGCAGCAGGGGCTGTGCCTGCTCCGGTGGCCATTAAGGTGCCGAGCCCGATTGTTGTGCACATTCCAATAACAATTGCTTGCTTAAACCATTGTTGCTTATTCATGTAGTAATACCTCCCAGGTTTGTGTTTATCTTTCTAGTTTCTTTCTCTGATTCGTAGTATAGCAGGTTATCTACTTCCTAAATTATGGATCAGAGGCTTCAAATGCAGGCTGGGTCTACGTTGTAAGCGTTTTATTAAAATCTCATTAAAAGTTACAAAATATTAATATTTAGCCTAAACAGATATATAAAAAATCCGGGAAACCCTTACTGTGTAAGGAGATTCCCGGATTTACATTTTTGAAACAAAGGTTACAGTGATGTCTCTAAAAACCTATGTAATCAGTCCTTACTCTGGATAATCAGCAGGAGTCCGCTCTCAATAGTAACCGTTCCGCTAGCGGCAATCAGCACATTGCTTACGGCCAGAGACTGGCCCAGCTTAAGGGTGGCATTCTCCAGCGGATATTGAAAACCCTGCAGCGTAATTCCTGTAACCTCCGGTGTCAAAGGCAGCAGAGAGACATAGGTATACCCGCGTTCCTCGACTACAGCATGCGAGCCGGTCAACGTAATATAGTTAGTCGCATCCATGATAGAACAGGCGACCTGACGCTGCAGCGCCCGGGTCATCATCTGGATACTGGCCAGTGTATGGTCCATACGGGTTCCGGTTACGCCCATAAGCAGAATGGAATGAGGCTGGGTGTTCAGAGCCAAGTCCAGCGCCATTTCACTGTCTGTCAGGTCCTTGTTGACCGGATCGCAGCTGATGGTTTCCTTGCTTCCCGCCTGTATCTGCAGCAGAGCATCGGGGGAGACGGAATCGAAATCTCCGACGGCAATATCAGGTGTGTATCCGTGATCAATCAGGAAAAGAGCCCCCCTGTCCGCTCCGATAATAAAATCCTCTTCATCTAATAGGTGCAAACAATCCGGTGATAGCTCACCGCCTGCAAATATGACAACACGCCCAGATGGCAATGTGATCCCCTCCTTGTTGTGGCTATTAAGTTAGTCACCCTGAACAGTATAATGCAGTTTGAAAAGTTGTACAATTGCTGCCATAACGCTAAAATGAAGTCAGATGCATTTCGCCGCAAGACTTATCCGCGGATTGGAAGGCATAAATGGTCACGGGAGGTGAGAGAGATCGTAAACGTGTTATTCGTATGTCTGGGCAATATTTGCCGTTCGCCGATGGCTGAAGCAGTTCTGCGCCACAAAATAGAGCAGCGGCATTTGTCCAGTCTAATCACTGTAGATTCAGCCGGAACCGGAGACTGGCATATCGGCAAGATGCCGCATGAAGGCACAAGAGGGATTCTGGATCTGCATGGAATCAGCTATGAGCACATGACAGCCCGGCTGGTGAGCGGCGATGATTTTGAGAAGTTTCAATATATAATCTGCATGGACAAGTCCAATGGGGACAATGTTCGCAAAATTCCCGGAGGCGAGAAGTCTAAGCTGTTGTTCTTCATGGATCTGCTGCCGGACGAGGAGCTTCGTGAAGTGCCGGACCCGTATTTTACCGGAAATTTCGAGCAGGTATATGATCTGGTGAATGCCGGCTGTGAAGTGCTGCTGGAACGTATTATTACCGATAAGCTGGAGCAGGCATAAATCCGCAGCCGGACCGGTTGCCGTCCTTACATTTAAGGACGGGCACCGTATGCCCGCCCTGTACTGAAAGCGCACTCACCTGCACAACTTACATAAGTTCGGAAGATGTTCACTATTTAGGCCTTAAAAGCTGTTTCAGCGGTTGAAGAAATAGAGTAATGATTCCGGTAGCTCTTTTTGCCAGAATCCCCAGAGATGGCGGCCGTCCTTCTCACGGTAGGATACGGTGGCTCCCCTTGACTCAAGCATCGCTTTGGTTTCCCTGTTCATTTCTACGAAATCGTAGATTCCGGTATCAGTCTTGTAGTCTCGCTCCTGCAGACCGACGACCATATTGATCTGAAGCCAGGAGAGATCAGCTTCCTGTTCCAGCAGCCGGCGGGTTTCGGGGTAATAGGCGCCGGAGAGGCTGAGCACACGGTTGAATAAGGCCGGATAAGCCAGGGCAAGATGCAGGGAGACACTGCCGCCCAGGGAATCGCCGGCGATGATTCGTTCTTCCGGCGTACGACGTACAGGATAATTATGTTCAATGAAGGGAATAATCTCTTCGGCGAAGCATGCAAGGTACTGCTTGAAGCGGCTGCCAAATGGAGCGTACTCTTCGGAGCGGACAGCTACGTTCACTTCAACACCCACTATAATGAAGGGATCCACATCCTGCTCCAGAATAAGCTGCCCGGCAAGCGTGGCGATCCGGCCGAAGTTGAAGAATTCTTCCCCGTCCTGGCAGTAGACCACCGGATAACTTAGGACTTCGTTATAGCCGGGAGGAAGATAAATGCGCAGCTTGCGTTCCTCCTGCAGATGCTCGCTCCACAGTGTTTGTTTCACTATTGTACGTTTCAGAAAAACAGGTTCGCTCATTGTTGAATCGTCACCTTTCATGTCGGATTTTTGCATTAGACTAAGTGTTACGTTAAAATTACCCAAGCGGCAAATGTGGGATATATCATTTACTTGAATAATATCCTTCCATCTGTTATAGGATATTCAAAAGCCTGTTATACATACAAAATTTATGGAAACATAAATTTTATGCGTATTTCTTTGACGAAACAGCTACAACAGGTGTATAATAATTCTATAACAGAGACCACTGATATTCAAATTTTTTTATTGAGGTGAAGATAATGACTAGAGTTCCTTATGAAGTGTATACAGAGGACGTTGAAGCCCTTTCGGTACTTTCCCCGGATGGAGAAGTTATCAACAAGGAAATGATGCCCGATCTTACGGATGACCAACTGAAAGAAATTATGTACCGTATGGTATTTACCCGTACTTGGGATGACCGTGCTGTCAACCTTGGCCGTCAAGGGCGTCTCGGCTTCTATGCACCGGTATCCGGTCAGGAAGCTACGATGATCGGCAGCGAGTTCGCTTTGCAGAAGGAAGATTTCGTCTGCCCGGGCTACCGCGATATTCCACAGCTGGTATGGCATGGACTTCCATTATATCAGGCTTTCCTGTATTCCCGCGGACATCAGCACGGCGGACAGATTCCTGAAGGCGTAAATGTACTTATGCCGCAGATCATTATCGGAGCGCAGATCCTGCATGCCACAGGCATTGCAATGGGCTTCAAATTGAAGAAACAAGCTAATGTAGCTATTACTTATACTGGTGACGGCGGTTCATCCGAAGGTGACTTCTATGAAGGCCTCAACTATGCAGGTGTCTTCAAGCTTCCTGTCATCTTCTTTGTTCAGAACAACGGCTATGCGATCACAACTCCGTTCGCGAAGCAGACGGCAGCTAAATCCATCGCCCACAAAGCGGTTGCAGCAGGTATTCCCGGAATCAAGATCGACGGTATGGACGTGTTCGCGGTTATCTCCGCTGTTCAGCAGGCTGCTGAACGTGCCCGTAAAGGCGAAGGCGCTACGCTGATTGAAGCCGTAACCTACCGTTTCCGCCCACACTCCTTGTCCGATGATGCCAGTAAATACCGCTCCAAGGAAGAAGAAGGACAATGGAATGAGAAAGATCCGATTGCCCGTCTTGCCAAGTACCTGGAGAAAAAAGGCCTTTGGACCGAAGAAGACACTCTGCGCGTAAGAGAAGAAGCGAAAGCAACTGTGAACGAGCAGATTAAAAAAGCAGAACAGACCGAAAAAATGACCATTCCCGGCTTGATCGACAGCATGTTCGAGGTAACTCCGAAACATCTTGAAGAACAAAAAGCCGATTTTGAATAAGGGGGATATCAGGCAATGGCACAGATGAATATGAAAGAAGCAATTCGTGACGCAATGCGCGTTGAACTGACTCGTGACCCCAATGTTCTTATCTTCGGAGAGGATGTTGGTAATGTAGGCGGCGTGTTCCGTGTAACGGAAGGGCTGCAAAAGGAATTTGGCGAGGAGCGTATCTTCGATACTCCGCTGGCTGAATCCGCAATCGGAGGTTTGGCTTTCGGGCTTGGCGTGCAGGGTTTCCGTCCGATTGCCGAAATCCAATTCGTAGGCTTCATCTTCGAAGCACTTGATCAAATCGTCATTCAGGCTGCCCGCCTGCGCTGGCGTTCCGGGGGCAGATACAATGCTCCTGTAGTCTTCCGCACTCCATTCGGCGGCGGCGTCAAAGCAGCCGAACTTCATACCGATTCCCTGGAAGGCCTGATTGCCCAGAGCCCGGGTATCAAGGTTGTAATTCCTTCCAATCCATACGATGCTAAGGGACTGCTGATCGCTTCGATCCGCGACAATGACCCTGTATTCTTCATGGAGCACTTGAACCTGTACCATGCTTTCCGTGCAGAAGTGCCTGAAGGTGAATACACCATTGAATTGGGTAAAGCTAATGTAGTACGCGAAGGAACTGATGTCTCAATCATCACTTACGGCCTGATGGTACATACTGCTACCAAAGCGGCCGATCAGCTCGAAAAAGACGGCATCAAAGCCGAAATTATCGACTTGCGTACGGTTAGCCCGATTGATATTGATACGATTGTTGCTTCTATTAAGAAGACCAACCGTGCCATTGTAGTCCAAGAAGCACAAAAAAGCTCCGGCGTAGCCGCAGAAGTGATTGCTCAAATAAATGAAAAAGCTCTGCTGCATCTTGAAGCTCCTGTGCTTCGTGTAGCTGGCCCTGATACCATCTTCCCGTTCGCACAAATTGAGGATTCCTGGATTCCTACACCAGCGCGTGTCATTGCGGCAGTGAAGAAAGTAATGGAATTCTAAGAGAAAATTACCTTGCCGTCCTTGCAAAAGGGCGGCACCCGTTTCTGCAATGCATTGTACTGCTTACAAACTAAGTGTATGTAAACATAACTTTTAGGAGGTTATCAAGGTGGCAAAATTTGAGTACCGGTTCCCTGAGCTGGGCGAAGGTCTGCATGAAGGCGAAATTATCAAAATGCATATCAAAGCCGGCGATAAAGTAACCGATGACGATATCGTAATGGAAGTTCAGAATGACAAGGCAGTAGTAGAGGTTCCTTGTCCGGTTAACGGCACAGTGCTTGAAGTCTTCACCAAAGACGGCCAAGTATGCCGTGTGGGTGAAGTAGTGGCAATTATTGATGCAGAAGGCGAAGTTCCTGAACAGGAAGGCGGCCATCCTGCAGAACAGGCTTCCCAGGAAGCAGATGCAGCTAAAGGCGGAGCAGATACAACGTCATCTCCGGCAGCCAGCAGCCCTGCAACAGGCGGAACCAGTAACTTTGAATATAAGTTCCCTGAACTCGGCGAAGGTCTGCATGAAGGGGAAATCATCAAGATGCACATCAAGGTCGGCGACAAAATCACCGACGATGATATCATCATGGAAGTGCAGAATGATAAGGCTGTAGTTGAAGTTCCTTCTCCTGTCAACGGTACCGTAGTAGAAGTGTTCACCAAAGACGGTCAAGTATGCCGTGTAGGCGAAGTGGTGGCAATCATTGCTGCAGAAGGCGATGTTCCTCAGCAGGAAGGCGGCCATGCAGAAGCGTCTGGTGCACAGGCAGCAGCTCCTTCCCAGGCTCCGGCAGCAGCGGCAGCAGCTCCGGCTCCTAACCGTGAAGTGCTGGCAACCCCTAGCGTACGCAAATTTGCCCGTGATAAGAGTGTTGACATCTCTCAGGTCAATGGCTCCGGCAAGAACGGCAAGATCACACTTGAAGATGTAGAAGCCTTCCTGAAGGGCGGATCAGCAGCACCTGCGGCATCGGCGGCTCCTGCGGCGGCATCTGCACCTGCAGCAGCAACAGAAGCTCCAAAAGCTAAGGCAGCAGCACCAACAGCTTCCGGCAATGCAAACCTTGAAGAAGAACGCGTACCATTCAAGGGTATCCGTAAAGCCATTGCCAATGCTATGGTTAAATCGGCATACACAGCACCGCATGTTACCATTATGGACGAAGTGGATGTTACGGAGCTTGTAGCCTTCCGCGCCCGCATGAAACCTGTAGCCGAGAAGAAAGGCGTGAAGGTAACTTACCTTCCGTTCATCGTGAAGGCACTCGTTGCAGCTTCCCGTCAATTCCCTGCGCTTAACGCTATGATTGATGAAGCAACGAACGAAATTGTCTACAAGAAATACTACAACATCGGTATCGCTACAGATACAGACAACGGTCTGATCGTTCCTGTAATCAAAGACGCTGACCGCAAGAGCATCTGGATGATCGCAAGCGCGATTACAGATCTGGCAGTCCGCGGACGCGACGGCAAACTGGCTCCGAATGAAATGAAAGGCAGCACCATTTCGATCAGCAACATCGGTTCCGCAGGCGGTATGTTCTTCACCCCAATTATCAACTTCCCTGAAGTTGCAATTCTGGGTACGGGACGCATCACTGAGAAGCCGGTCGTTAAGAATGGCGAAATCGTCGCTGCTCCTGTTATGGCCTTGTCCTTGAGCTTTGACCACCGTATTATCGATGGTGCAACCGCTCAGAACTTCATGAATTACATTAAGACCCTGCTTGCAAATCCTGATATGTTAGTTATGGAGGTGTAATAAATGGTAGTCGGAGACGCTTCAATCGAAATCGACACATTGGTAATTGGTGCAGGTCCCGGCGGGTATGTGGCGGCAATCCGTGCCGCCCAGCTTGGCCAAAAGGTGATCATTGTAGATAAATCGGAACTCGGCGGCGTGTGCTTGAACCGCGGCTGTATTCCTTCCAAGGCGCTGATCTCGGCAGCTCATCAGTTCGAAGCTGCACAGCACGGCGAGGTATTCGGTGTTACTGCCGAGAACGTCAAAGTGGACTGGGCCAAAACCCAGGAGTTCAAAAACGGCGTTGTCAAAAGAATGACTTCGGGTGTAACCAGCCTGATGAAAGGCAACAAAATTGAAGTATTCAGCGGTGAAGCTATGTTCATCAGCACAAACGAAGCCCGTTTGTTCAATGATCATGAATCCCCGCGCTACAAATTCAACAACTGTATCATCGCAACGGGCTCCCGTCCGATTGAATTGAAGCCTTTCCCGTTCGGCGGACGCATTCTGTCCTCGACAGAAGCACTTGATCTGCCGGAAATTCCGAAGAGCATGATTGTTATCGGCGGCGGCTATATCGGCGCAGAGCTTGGTCAGATGTACTCCAAATTCGGAACCAAAGTAACCATCATTGAAGGTCTGGACACGGTTCTGCCTGGCTTTGACAAAGACATGACCCGTCTGGTTGCCAAAAATATGGCGAAGACCGGTATTGAAATTGTGACTAACGCCAAAGCTGAAAGTGCTGTTCAGAACGACAAGGAAGTAACCGTGAAGTACTCCGTGGGCGGCGAGTCCAAAGAAGTAACTGCCGATTACCTGCTGGTTACTGTAGGCCGTCGTCCTAACACTGACGGTGAACTGGGTCTGGATCTGATCGGTGTTGAGCTGGACGAACGCGGTCTGGTCAAAGTCGACCACCAGGGACGCACTAATATTCCTAATATCTTTGCCATCGGCGACATCGTTCCCGGTCTTGCTCTGGCACATAAGGCTTCTTACGAAGGTAAAATTGCGGCTGAAGCAATTTCCGGTCACAAATCGGTTGTTGACTACAAGGTTATGCCTGCAGTAGTATTCACAGATCCTGAATGCTCCAGCGTAGGCCTGACTGAGAAAGAAGCGAAGGACAAGGGCTATGCTGTGAAGAGCGGCAAATTCCCGTTCGCAGGCAACGGCCGTGCCGTTTCCCTGAATGCTCCGGAAGGCTTCATCAAGATTGTGGCTAAGAGCGACAATAATCAGGTGCTCGGCGCGCAAATCGTCGGTATCGAAGCTTCCAACCTGATCGCTGAGCTGGGTCTGGCCATTGAAATGGGCGCTACGCTCGAAGATATCGCCCTGACCATCCACGCGCATCCGACCCTTGGCGAAATCGTCATGGAAGCGGCTGAGCTGGTAGAAGGACACCCGATTCACGTGATCAAATAATACCCTTTACGTTTTACTTGGGTAAGGATCAAGAGGATGTTTCCAAGGCCATCTAGAATGGTTAAGGGGACATCCTCTTTTCGATGGGCGCTAGGAGGAAAGGGTTCCGTATCATAACAGCAATCAGTTGCTGGGCAAATTAATTTCCTCTATTATCAGGATTAGGAAAAACTGCTTTTGTCAGTATTTGCTGACCGCAGGAAATTGCATTTTCTGCGCGCGAACAAGTTACAAGGACGGTCAGCTCATGGTAAACTGATATAAGAAAAAAAGAGAGTGGGGTGCGATACTGCTTGCGTAATTACTTGGATTTATTACAGGATATACTGGACAACGGTACAGCCAAAGGCGACCGGACCGGTACAGGCACTTTGTCTGTATTCGGGCGTCAGCTCCGCTTCGATCTGTCGAAGGGATTTCCGCTGATGACCACCAAACGCATCCATCTGAAATCGGTGGTGCATGAGCTGCTCTGGTTCCTCAAAGGGGATACCAATACTTCTTATCTGAAGGAGAATGGAGTCTCTATCTGGGATGAATGGGCGGATGAGAACGGTGAGCTGGGACCGGTATACGGTTCGCAGTGGCGGGCCTGGGAGAGCAAGGACGGACGACATATCGATCAGATTGCGAATGTTATTGAGTCGATTAAGCATAATCCGGATTCCCGCCGTCATATCGTCAGTGCCTGGAATGTAGGTGAGATTGAGCAGATGAAGCTACCGCCATGCCATTTTGTGTTTCAGTTCTATGTAGCGGGCGGGAAGCTGTCCTGTATGCTTACCATGCGTTCTGTGGACACGTTCCTGGGTTTGCCTTTTAACATTGCCAGCTACGCGCTGCTCACCCATATGGTGGCCCAGCAGACTGGGCTTGAGGTTGGTGAATTTGTCTGGTCAGGCGGCGATGTGCACATATATACAAATCATATGGAGCAAGTGGCCACACAGCTCGCGCGGGAGCCTTACGCATTGCCGAAGCTGAATATCCGCCGGGTGCCTGACAGTATTTTTGATTATACGTTTGAGGACTTCGAGTTTACCGACTATATCCATCATCCGGGGATCAAAGCGCCGGTTGCTATATAACCCTGTCCGGAAACCTATTCGATGATTTCATGGAAAAGAGGGCGTGAATATGAGTATCACCATGATTTGGGCGATGGCTTCGAATGGTGTGATTGGTAAGAATAACGATATGCCCTGGCATTTGCCGCTGGATTTCGCTTATTTCAAAGCAGAGACACTCGGCAAAAGAATGCTGATGGGCCGTAAAACATGGGACTCTCTCGGCGGGAAGCCGCTTAAAGGCCGCACCAGCCTTATTCTGACCCGGGACCACAGCTTTGCGCCAGAAGGTGCGGAGGTTGTACACTCGTTGGAAGAAGCCCTGGCAGAAGGCCTTAAAGAGGATGAGCTGATGGTGATCGGCGGAGCGGAGATCTACAGCCTAATGCTGCCTCATGCAGACAAGCTGCTGGTCACGCGGATTTACGCAGATATTGCGGGCGATACGAAGTTTCCGGAGGTCAACTGGAGCCAGTGGAGCGAAATTTCAAGTACACAAGGGATTCGCAATGAACAGAATCCTTATGATTACCGTTTTTTTGTATATGAACGCAGGGAGTAACGAAAAAGCGTTTTCTCTGACACAAGATGTGAAATAGTACAAATAATCAGCAGATTAATCCATTACAGTGTGAAAGTATTGAATGCTACTATAATTAAAATTAGAAATGATATTTCACTAGGTAGTATAAAATATGCAGGTTCTTCACCTACGCTGCATTAGATATATTTCTGCCGCAGGTATGTTATAGTGTACTATACATCAACACGAAGAGAACGGATGGGGGAAACGTAAATATGTCTACACCTACTGGATTTATGGAGTATAAGCGCCAGCTCCCAGGGGACCGGGATCCCGAGCAGCGCATCAAGGATTGGGAAGAGTTCCATGAGCATCTGACCGAGGACGAGCTTCGGACTCAGGGTGCACGCTGTATGGATTGTGGAACACCTTATTGCCATACCGGCATAGATATGAGCGGCGGTACCTCGGGCTGTCCGGTGCATAATCTTATTCCGGAATGGAATAATCTGGTCTACCGGGGATTGTGGAAGGAAGCGCTGGAACGCCTGCACAAGACGAATAATTTCCCGGAATTTACGGGCAGCATCTGTCCTGCACCCTGTGAGGGTTCGTGTACCGTCGGCCTGATTGGCCAGCCTGTCACCATTAAGACCATTGAGCTGGCAATTGTGGACAAAGGCTTTGAAGAGGGTTGGGTGGTACCGAACCCTCCGGAGAAACGCACAGGCAAACGTGTTGCCATTGTCGGTTCCGGACCGGCAGGTCTGGCGGCGGCAGCTCAGCTGAACAAAGCGGGCCATACTGTGACGGTCTTTGAACGCAGTGACCGCATCGGCGGCCTCCTGATGTATGGTATCCCTACCATGAAGCTGGACAAACGTGTCGTGCAGCGCCGTGTGGATCTGCTGGCAGCAGAAGGCATCCAGTTCGTAGTGAATACTGAAATCGGCAAGGATATTCCGGCACAGCAGCTGGTGGATGAATATGATGCCGTTGTACTCTGCGGCGGAGCGACCAAAGCCAGACGCTTCAATGTAGAAGGCAATGAACTGAATGGCGTAATGTACGCTATGGATTACCTTAACGGTACGATTAAGAGCTATCTGAATTCCAATCTGGAGGATGGCAACTATGTATCGGCTGCCGGCAAGGATGTTATCGTACTTGGCGGCGGGGACACGGGTTCCGACTGCGTGGCTACCTCATTGCGTCACGGCTGCAGCAGCATTACACAGTTCGGTACGCATGACAAGGCGCCGCTGGAGCGCGATCCGATTGCTAACCCATGGCCGCAATTCCCAAATGTCTATACGCTGGATTATGCCCAGCAGGAAGCCAAGGCGGTTTTCGGAGAAGATCCGCGTGAATTCTCCATCATGACTACGAAATTTGTAGGCGATGAAGAAGGCAACCTCAAGGAGCTGCACACCGTGCAAATCCGCCGTATGGTGGATGAGACCGGACGGAAGATTTACCAGCCGGTTCCGGGAACTGAGGCTGTCTATCCCGCTCAGCTTGCGCTGATCGCGATCGGCTTCGACGGACCGGAGCAGGATATTATTGAGGAGCTCAAGCTGGATACGGACCGCCGCAGTAATGTAAAGGCCCGTTACGGTAAATTCAACACCAATGTGGATAAAGTATTCTCAGCCGGAGATATGCGCCGTGGTCAGAGTCTGGTGGTCTGGGCGATCAACGAAGGCCGTGAAGCGGCACGTGAAGTGGATAGATATCTGATGGGTTCGACTGTACTCGTCTAGAGAATAAGATGATGAGATTTTAGCTTAAGATAATGAAATGCACACAAAAACCGTCATCCCAGCATTTGCTGAGTGACGGTTTTTGTGTGCAGCTATAGGACTGTAATCCGTGTGAACTAGTCCTCCAGCTTGAAGCGTTCGATCTTAAGCTGCAGTGCTGCGGCCATCTTGGACAGCTCTGTGGAGGAGGAGGAAATTTCTTCCATTGAGGCCAACTGCTGCTCGGTAGCCGCAGTTACGCTCTGGAACGCATCTGAAGTTGAACGCGAGATGCCGGAAATTTCATGAACAGAAGCAGCAACCTCCTGCGCACCGGCAGACATTTGCTCGGTAATGGCCGAGATGTCATGCAGCTGGCTGTTGATTTTGGTCGTGGAGTGCTCAATACTGATAAACGCTTCCTTAGCTTCAGCTGTAACCTGAATGCCCAAATCTACATCTGCTGCAACCGTATGCCGGATGGCTTCATAGGTCTGGTCAATAAGCCGGGTCATCTGCAGCAGGGTGTCCTGGATATCTCCGGCTGTATTCTTCGATTGATCCGCCAGCTTCCGTACCTCAGTGGCGACTACAGCGAATCCTCTGCCATGTTCTCCGGCCCGGGCGGCTTCGATTCCGGCGTTCAGTGACAACAGGTTAGTCTGCACGGCAATGGCTGTAATCGCGCTGCTCATAGCCGAGACTTCGGTGTTCAGGCCGTTTAATTGGCCAATCAGCTCCGAAGAATGGTGGGTGGAGGTACGGATGGCATCCATTTGCCGGCTGACCTGTTCGATCTTGAGGCTGCCGCTAAGCACGTCAGCTTCTGTATTGGCCGAAGAGTCTACAATGGTGGCTGCAGCTTCAGCGATTTTTTGGATACCTGAAGACATTTCCTCCATCGCACGCGAGGTCTCAGCCATCGCTGAAGTCTGCGTTTCAGCACCTTCTGAAGATTCCTGCACGAGTCCGGTCACATAAGCAGTGGCTTTGGAGTTCTCCTCAGTCGTGGCTGTAAGCTGCTGGCTTGAAGAGGCAAGCTGTGCCGAAGTGTCTGAAATATCAGAAACGATACCACGCAGAGAACCTACCATCAGATTATAATTCTCCGCCAGCTGTCCGATTTCGTCCGACCGGTTAATGTGAATCTGTTCATTCAGGTACCCTTCGCTCACCCGCTGCGCAGAACGGTTCAGACTGCGGATCGGATTCGTGATGGAACGGATAATCAGGAACAATAAGGTCATGCTGACAATCAGAGACACGGCCAGTACAATTGCTCCTGTATTAATAATAGGCTGCGTCGCATCAGAGAATTCCTGGGTCGGAAGAATGCCGACAATCTTGAATCCGGTATTCGCATCGGTTGTATAGTAACCCCGCATATCCATGCCTGAATCCGGATTCGTATAGTTCAGATCTCCACTCTCATTAACCAGCATCTCCACGACATAGTCTGCTACATCATCACCTGCAGCTTTTATGGGATGAGAGACGAACTTATGATTCCGGTCAACAATATAAAAATAGCCTGTTTCCCCTGGTGTGGTCTTGTTGATTTTCTCACTTAAGGCTTTCAGGTTGAGGCTGGTTGTAATCGCACCCTGGCCATCCTTCAGCGTTTCCGAGATAAAGAGCGTATAGTTGCCGGTTGTTGCTGAGACAAAAGGATCGATGATCGTGATTTTACCGGGATTCAACAGGGTTGCCTTATACCAGTCTCTGGTACGCGGATCATATTCCTGCTTCCCGGGATCGGGAGCTTTCATCCACGCACCCTGATCATTGCCCACCGTTAGGATCTCCAGCTCGGGATGCGCCTTCATGAACAATTCAATCAGCGTACGTGTTTCCGGCGAATTAGCATCAATATCGGAAGAATTAATCTGCTGGCTTAGCAGATCTACATTTCGCATTGCGGCTGAAACATATTCGTTAATTGTACTTGCGACAAGATCCACACTGGAATGCGTGGAATCCTGCATTTTGATCTCCAGTTGCTTATTTGCACTGAAATACGAGAAAGTACTTACGAGCAGGATGGGGATCACCAGCATAATACTGAATAGAATCATCATTTTTCTCTGCAGTGAACCTGATTTGGATTTTCGCTTAGAACGGTTGACGGATTTGGACATTGGAATGGTTCCCCCTCGGATACATGGAAATCGGCTTTTATATGAGAATGTAGCCGTTTCTTTGAATAACTCTATTCATATATTCGGTTTATCGACACATTTTTTTCATATCTAAAAGCGCTTGAAAAAAATATTTAATTGTATCACAAATTTCTGGGAATGAAAGGGGATACATATAACAAAATATTGAATTTTATCATAATTGTAATTTTGCAGTACCGACTTGACGGGTGCCGATATATCGTATAGATTAAGTACAATATTTATAATGTACAAAGCGTTGACCAAGGATCTATGTTTCCGTACCCGCCAGAACAGAGAGGGGATTCACCGGCTGAAAGGTCCCTCAAGTGCGTGTGAGGCATATCCTGCCTTGGAAGCTGCAGCTTATGGCAATATGCGTAATGCTGCCGGCCCCGGCCGTTATCCGGATTTAAGGATCGCCAGGCTCTCTCTAAGGCGGTTGAACCAGGGTGGTAACACGACGCATTCGTCCCTGACGGATGCGTCTTTTTTGCGTATTCAAAGAGACTTAAGCGGCAACATAACACATTTATCGAAGAAAGAGGCTGATCCGTATGCGCCAAACCAATCTATTCGTCACAACTCTCCGCGAAGCCCCTGCTGAAGCAGAAACGATGAGCCATCAGTTGCTGCTGCGTGCCGGATATATCCGCCAGCTGGCGGCAGGAGTATATACATATATGCCGCTGGGGCGGAGGGTACTCCGCAAGATTGAGAACATAGTCAGGGAAGAGATGGATGCATCCGGAGCACAGGAGCTGCTCATGCCCTCTCTGCAGCCCGCAGAGCTCTGGAAAGAATCTGACCGATATGACGTGTACGGTAAGGAGCTTATGAAGCTGCAGGACCGTCATGAACGGGAATTTGTGCTGGGACCTACCCATGAAGAGGTAGTGACAGCACTTGTAAGGGATGAAATTAACTCCTACCGGCGCCTTCCCCTCACGGTGTATCAGATTCAGACGAAGTTCCGCGATGAACGCCGTCCGCGTTCGGGGCTGCTGCGGGGCAGGGAGTTCCTTATGAAGGATGCTTACTCTTTTGACACAGGCTGGGAAGGTCTCGATTTGAACTATGAGCAGATGTACAATGCCTACGGGCGGATATTTAACCGCTGCGGTCTGACCTACCGGGCAGTGCAGGCCAATGCCGGAGCTATCGGCGGAAAAGGCCAGAATCACGAATTTATGGCTCTGTCAGAGATTGGAGAGGATACGGTTGCGGTCTGCTCCATCTGCGATTATGCCGCAAATCTGGAGCAGGCTGAAGTACGCGGTGTAGCCGCATTCGAGGAGCGGGATTACAGCGGCATTCCTGTTCCTGTAAAGTTCCACACGCCTAATCAGAAGACGATCCAGCAGCTGGAGCAGGAGAGCCGGATTAAACCGCAGGAGATTATCAAGACGTTAATCTACACAGACGGCGGTAAGACCTTTGCTGTATTAGTCCGAGGAGATCATGAGGTTAACGAGCTCAAAGTGCAGAAATATCTGGGCTGCGGTGAAATCGCATTGGCTGAGTATGATAGTGTGCAGGCGGTAGCCGGAGTTGAAAGCGGCTTTGTCGGTCCGGTAGGATTGTCTTTGACCATCCTGGTTGACGCAGCCGTTGCCGGCATGACAGAGGCGGTCACAGGTGCCGGGGACAAAGATTACCATCTGAGTGGCGTAGTGCCTGGCCGAGATTTCACGCTTACGCATGTAGGGGATTTCCGCAACGCTGCTTCAGGTGATCTCTGTCCGGAGTGTGGCGAAGAGAAGCTGGTTTTTCATCAGGGGATTGAGGTAGGGCATGTCTTCAAGCTCGGCACAGTCTATAGCGAGAAGCTGGGTGCGACCTTCTTAGATACGGCCGGGCGGAGTCAGCCTATGGTGATGGGGTGCTATGGTATTGGCATTTCGCGGCTCCTGTCGTCTGTAGCCGAGCAGAATCATGATGATCAGGGGCTGAACTGGCCGGCGGCCATAGCTCCTTATACGGTTCACATTCTGCTGATGTCCGTGAAGGATAAGGGGCAGCGTGAGGTTGCTGAAGCATTGTACGCACAGCTCACCGCCATCGGCATTGAGACGCTGCTGGATGACCGGGATGAGCGGGCCGGGGTCAAGTTCAAGGATTCCGGGCTGATCGGCATTCCGGTTGCGCTGGTTGTCGGCAAGGGTGCAGCAGAGCAGAAGGTCGAATATATGGACCGCAGAGCCGGGACCAAAGAAGTGATTGATATCAGTGAGGCCGTGGCGCGGGTGAGCGGGATCTAAGGTTTATGGAACTGCACATGGTACAAAGGCCGATTAAGGTTTCAATGGAAGCTAATCGGCCTGCTCCGTTTGATCATCCGCGTTTGGTACGTTTTATGTAGCTATCAAATAACAACAACTGCGTCTTTTACGCAAATGTGTTTTTCACTCTTTTAGATATGAGTAAGTAAGGCAACCAGATCAGCATATAAGCAAATGAAGATATAACACCCTGATATATATTTATTTCTTCATAGAATTCCTCCGGCAAAAAATGAATACCCAGCAGCCAAAAAAGAGTTAAGCATTGAATGATGAAAGAGCTGATTATGTAAATTACAGATAACTTTTTGAACCATATACTATGTCTTACACAAAAATAGATAATGAATATGATCATAATACAGATGACCAGACTTAGGGTGGTATCAACGATTAATGACGGATACAAGGATGAATTATAATATTCACTGTCTGGATCGGTGATTCGTTTAAATTCGTCAGACTTGATAATAGAGTAGTTATCAAGGGTACTTAATAGAAGTCTGATAAATTGTACGAATAAGCTAGCAGCAAACAGCACTAACCATCCGCCAAATCCCACATAAGATTTTCTTGAAATGTTTTTAAACGCCATGATTTCACCTGTTAAGATCCGCATCGGCTGCAGGTTTTGCTAAATTTATGTAACTGAATTATATATCGCAAATAAATAGTGCGAAATGACATATTTAGGTGTATCTATTGGGATGTGAAAATATTCATTGAACTGGGACTCAACCTGTGAGGTATAACCGCAAATACCGCGGGTCTGAACTCAGTCTTCAAGTCAATACGTTAAAAAGTGGTGAAGTAATGGTATAATAGACTACTGGACGTATTTTGGAAGAACCATGGGTAAGGAGCGATTATTTTTGAAGACACTCATTATTGCGGAAAAACCGGACATGGGGCGGAATATCGCCGCCGCAATAGAACCGAAGGCCAAAAATTACCGTTCCTATCTGGAAGGGGAGCAGTATATTATCACCTGGGCGATCGGGCATCTGATTGGCCTGGCGGAGCCTGAAGCATACGACAACAAATATAAAAAATGGAACATTAATGATCTGCCGATTATTCCGGAGCAGTTCAAGCTGGTGCCGAATGCGCGCACGCTGGATCAGCTGAAGGTGATTGGCGAGCTGGCGAAGCGCAGCGACCTGCTGGTCAATTCCTGCGATGCCGGGCGCGAAGGGCAGCATATTTTCTCGCTAATCCAGCGCCATCTGGAGCTGAGCCAGCCGGTCAAGCGGCTGTGGATATCGGACCTGACACCGGAAACGATCCGCAAAGGGTTCCAGGAGCTGAAGGACGGCTCGGAATATGAGAATCTGACCAAGGCGGCCAGGGCACGCAGCGAGGCGGACTGGCTGATCGGGATGAACGGCTCGCGGGCGTTTACGACGAAGCATAATGTGCTGCTGTCTGTAGGGCGGGTGCAGACCCCCGTGCTTGCGCTGATCTATGACCGGCAGAAGACGATTGAGGCATTCTCCTCGCTGAAGTTTTTTGAGGTGGAGGGGCATTTCAGCCAGAATGAACTGAACTATAAGGGAATGTGGCAGGGGGACCGGCTCACTGACGGCGCCAAGGCAGAGGCTCTTGCAGCCAAGGTTAAGGGCAAACCGGCCAGAATTGAATCCTATGAGGTTAAGGAAACCAAGGAATATCCGAACAAGCTGTATGATTTGACGCTGCTGCAGCGTGAGGCGAACGGGAAATATGCATTTTCAGCCAAAAAAACGCTGGATATTGCCCAGGCGCTCTATGAAAAGCACAAAGTGATATCCTATCCGCGTACCAACTCCAACTACGTGACGGAGCAGAACATCCCGGAGATGCACAAGACGCTGTCGGCGCTGCAAGGTACGCAGTACGATGAATGGGTGAAGGGTGCCAACCGCAACCTGGTCCATAAAGGCAACAAGTTTATCTGTAACCCGTCCAAGGTTGAGGATCACCATGCCATTCTGCCGACGAACCGCAAGGCGAACGGACTGAGTGCGGATGAGGCCAAGCTGTACGACCTGATCGTCCGCCGGCTCCTCTCCCAGTTCTATCCGGCTGCTGAATACAAGGTGCATACTGTAATCACCGAAGTGGAGAATGAGAAGTTCAAAACCACCGTCAAGGAGCTGCTCAGCCTGGGCTGGAAGGTGATTTACGGAGACCAGAAGAAGGACAAGTCCAAACCGGCCAAGGGCCAAGGCAAGGAGGATGAGGAGGACGAGGAGGTTGAGGTGAACGAGCCGTTCTCGATCTCAACAACGGATGAGGTGGTCTGCAGTGACGCCATCGTTAAGGAGAAGGATACCCAGCCGCCGAAGCACTATACGGAAGGGACTTTGCTGAAGGCGATGGAAAGCGCAGGCAAGCAGATAGAGGATGAGGAGCTCCGCGATGCCATGAAGGATTCGGGGCTCGGCACTCCGGCGACACGGGCAGCAACCATTGAGCGGCTGAAGAATGTCGGCTACGTGGAGATGCAGGGTAAAAAAATCGCCATCACCCAAAAGGGACGGACAGCGATTGAGCTGATCCGCGGTGCGGGTGTTGAGCTGCTGACCTCCCCGGAAATGACCGGGCAGTGGGAGCGCCGCCTGAACGAAATCGCCCGCGGCACAGCCGCGGACGGCCAGTTCATGGAGAACGTCAAACGTTTCGCCTCTATGATCGTGGACAAGGTCCGGGTGCAGTCCCGTGCAGCCAAAACCTCCTTCGAAGGCGAAACCCCTTCGCTGAATGCCGGAGCCAAAGGACGCAGTGCGGGAGCAACGCCGCGCAAAGCTGCGGACCGCAAAGCCGCCGACAAACCGACTGCGGCAAGGAAACGCAGCGAGCCGGCTGCCGCGAAAGCGGAGGACACCGGGCCGAAGGTAATTGGCAGTTGCCCGCGTCCCGGCTGCGGCGGGATGATCTTCATGGGCCGCAAGGGCTACGGCTGTTCCCATTACAAGGAAGGCTGCAAATTCGTGATCTGGAAAGAAAATCACGGCCGCACGCTCACCGACGCCCAGGTGAAAGCATTGATTGAGAAGGGCAAGACCGGCAAGCTGAAGCTGGCTGCAGAAGACGGCTCTCCGCTGGAAGGCAAGCTGGTGCTGACGAACATGGATACAGGACAGCTGGCTGTGGAATAATTCATAAATGAAAAAAGCGCCCCGGCCAGTTTTTCCCGGCCGGGGCGCTTTTTTATATGCTTTTACAGGTTGTGAAGTTACTTAGCTTCTTGCAGTGCGCTGTCAATTGCAGCGCTTAAGCCTTCATAAGAGGAGTCCGGCAGCAGAACGCCGTTCACCATGAACTTAGGCGTGCCGTTTACACCGTAAGCGCCGGCGATCTTGAAGTCTTCTTTTACATCGAACATATACGTATGGTTCTTGACGTCCTGCTCGAACTGTCCGTAATCGATGCCTTCGATGTTATCCTTAACGAATTTCAGGATGAACTTCTGCGTAGCCCAGATCTTGCTCTCATCCCCCTGATTGGCATAGAGCTTGTGGACATATTCCCAGAACTTCTCGTTGCTCTGCTTGTATATGGCTTCACCTGCACTGGCGGCAAGATAAGAGTCCCGGTCAATAAAGGCAAAGTTCATGAAGTAGAACTGTACTTTTCCGGTATCCACGTAATCCTTGATGAACGTATCCAGATAGGTGGCGGTCCATTTTTTGCAGGCTGGACATTTGAAATCGGCAAACTCAATGACCTTCACCTTAGCATCTTCCTTGCCCAGATGAGGCTGTTTCTCATATTTCAGCCCGTCAACAACGATTGTTCCCTTCACATCTGTGTAATTGGGCAGGCCCTCGAGTTCGGCTGAACCGGATGACTTGCTGCCTGTAGTGATGAAGAACAGGACAACCACCAGAAGAACGACAATGATTGCAAGCAACATGGGGAGCAGACGTTTGTTACCCGTGGAATTCTTGGGATTCTTAGATTTCTTAGATTTCATAGGTTTGTTCATTGCCTACCTCCTGCGCGGGATGAAAATCTACTCAAATAGTATAATCATACCCGCAGCAGGCTGCATATGTCATTTGTAACAGGAGTTAGCCGTGATGCTTGCGCAGGGCAGCTGAACGGATCACCGGCGGTACCTCATGAATTGCTGAAATGGTCATGACCGACTGCTGCATTTCACGCTGAAGCTCAATCAGGTTGTAGAGCCACTCATTCTGCTGCTTCAGATAGATGCTGTTGATGCCGGCAGTCAGCGCGGGAAGCACGTCCGTCCGCAGGGAGTTGCCGATCATCCAGGTTATGTTGCGGTCGAAATTGTAAGTAGTCAGGATATTCTCAAGCGCCTCCACATTCTTGTGCTGGCGAATGTAGATCCGGTCATCGAAGTAGGCATCCAGCTTCATTTGGGCGATTTTGCGCTGCTGAATGGTATCATCTCCGCCAGTGTAGAGGTATAGGGAATGACCATCCTGCTTCAAGGTATCGAGGGTTTCCACCATACCCGGGTAGGCTTCAACCTCCTGATCATATACGCTCAGGCCGAGCTTCATCAGCTGCTGCTCCTCGAACGGATCGGTTTTGCGGTTAAATTTGGCGGCGAAATAACGGTATGTGGCAATCAGAGATTTCGGGAAATTATCGCTGGCCAGTCCGCTGGTGCTGACTGTTTCTACGTCGATTTCTACCTGCTTGGTGCGGAACTCGCTCATGGTCGGTCCGTAATCACTGAACCAGTCCGACATAAGCTCGAAATACCGGCCTAGAATGAGGTCGAAATATTTGTTGCAGTGCACCAGGGTGTCGTCCAGATCGAAGATTACTTGTTGTGTCAAATATTTCATACTGCTCACTCCTAAATGTTTTGTGAGGAATCCTTCTATGATGTGCGCTTCGAACAAAATCTGCTCCGGAAGCATCCGCTTGGTTGTGTAAGGTGTAAGTAACTACGCCTCTGCTGTAAATGTACAATTATTATATACGAATATAGGACTCCAGAAACATCTGAAGTTCAGCTGCGCCATCCGGCCGTATGCTGTAGCGTTCAGTGCCTTCACCGCGCAGATGTACGCGCAGCAGTCCGGCGACCCGCAGACTGAGCAGATGATGCATCAGCATCTCCCGCGACTGGTTCAGCTCGGATTGCATTTCCCAAAGGGTCTTGGGCTCACCCGCCACAAAGCGGAGCAGTCTAAGCCGGGTCGGGTCGGAGAGGGCCTGGGTTAACCTAAGCAGCACGGTAGGCGGCTCCTCTTCATTCTCGGAGGGTACATCGACCGGATATTGTACAAGCATCAGGTTCTTATAGAAGCAATAAGTATTGATCGGCCGGTTATGTACCGTAGGAAGCAGGACAATGGTCTTCAGCTCAGGAATATCTTCAATAACAACGCCGCCCGAGGCATATTCGATCAGCGGTACCATGTCCATTTTGCTCTCAAGCATTTTTTTCTCGGATGCGTCTTCAATCAGGAGCGGCAGGATCGTGTGTTCCACATGACGGAAATAATGCTCATACCACATCCGCAGCAGCGGAGTATAGCCGTTCTTGATCCGGGCACATTCTTCAAGAGTGAAGTTGTGGAAGAAGGGGGCGGTCCGCACCAGGCAATCTTCAACGGTAGAGGCTTCAAGCTCATCCAGGAACTGCAGTACTTTGGAAGCTTCCCCCCGGCTGTAAGCCCAGGCATAGAGCACATCATAGTCGTCAAAAGGCCATTCGGCAGCCTGCTTCAGCGCAGCCAGCTGCATAGGCGGGAACCGGCCGTCCACATCCCGAACCCAATCGGTGCCGATCTCCAGATTGGAAATCCATTTCTTCGTCACATATAGCATAAAACTGTCCAGCAGTTCATATACGGGTGAAACATCAATTTCGAGTTCATATTTCATTAAGCCGGGTCACCTCCAGAAAATCCGTCACTTCTATATATTATCTCTTGTTTTGAAGAGGGTTGTCCACTATAATGTTCGGTGTTTGCCGCTCTGACGGCAGTTTTGATCACCGCTGAATTACATAGGAGGATTTATTCGTGTCAGATTCCAAATCTATATCGCTTGAGCACAGCAGCAAAATGAATTATATGATTCTGATTACCGTAATTATATTGGCAGGACTAAGTCAGGGGATGCTGCTGCCTGTATTATCCATTCTGCTGGAGCAAAAGGGTGTATCCTCCTCACTGAACGGATTAAATGCCGCAGCTCTATACGTAGGGTCTTTCGCAATGACCCTGATTGCAGAGCGGGTACTTGGCGCAATCGGCTTCAAGAAGCTCATTGCCGCAGGCCTCAGTCTCGTGCTGGTGACTCTGCTCCTGTTCCCGCTGCTTCCCGGGGTCAAGGTGTGGTTCGTACTCCGTCTGCTGGTAGGCATAGGCGATTCAGCCATTAACTACGCCGCTCAGCTATGGGTGCTGCTGATGTCACCCGCTGAGCACCGCGGACGCAATCTGTCCCTGTATGGAATGTCCTACGGTCTGGGCTTCAGCCTGGGACCGCTGGGCATCATCCTGCTGCGCTTCGGCCCGTCCGCGCCGTTTCTGATTACCGCCGGACTGTTTGTCCTTGTACTGCTGCTCGTTGCGGTCAAACTGCCGGATTCACATCCGCACCCGATAGATCATAGTGAAGGGCAGGCCAGACGGTTCGGACGAAGCTACAGGCTGGCCTGGTACGCTCTGATCCCGGCACTGCTGTACGGATATATGGAAGCGAGCCTGAACAGTAACTTTCCTGTATACGGATTGCGGATCGGCTTCAGTACGGATCAGATTGCGACGCTATTGCCGTTTGCCGGCATTGGCGGCCTGCTGCTGCAGTTGCCGCTTGGCATATGGAGCGACCGCTATGGCCGCAGAGCCATCCTAATTGCTTCAGGAGTTGGCGGAGGCCTTGCCTTCACCCTGCTTCCTCTGGCCGGAGAGCATTTTCTGCTGAATCTGCTGCTCCTGATGATTGCCGGAGGCCTGGTGGGCTCCTTCTTCTCGCTTGGCCTAAGCTATGCCGCAGATATCCTGCCGCGCCATCTGCTTCCGGCGGCGAATGTTGTGTCTTCCTTCCATTATAGCCTCGGAAGTATTGCCGGGCCTGGTGTAGGCGGGTTGCTCCTGCAATTCGGCTGGGGTGGCAGTGTATTTGCAGTAATGGGTGGTTTATATATTCTGTTCGGACTGACAGGCTTATTATTCTCGCCACGGAAGAACATTTGAGGTAAGATAAGAACGAATGCTCGCATGGAATTTGATCCCGCTTTCAGAGTACACTATAGAGTAGAGTTGAAGACAGGAGAGGCTGAACTATGATTACAGTTGAACATTTGGCCAAAGCGGTCGGGGAAGATAAAGCACCGGTTCTGCAGGATATCGGATTTCAATTAGAACCGGGTGAATTTGTGGTTATTCTGGGAGCCAGCGGAAGCGGGAAATCGACACTTCTGAAATGCCTGGCGCTGCGCGAGAAATGGGATAGAGGGAATTTCCGGGTAGACGGCAAGGACATCATGAAGAGCCCTTTTGCCGGCAAACGCAAAATCCGCCGCGAATGGGCCTATCTGGAGCAGAATGCGGAGCTGAATCCGAACCGTACGGCACTGAAGAACGTGCTGATCGGACAAGCCTCACAGACACCTCTGTGGCGGATGGCTACAGGAATGGTCCGCTCTGATGATTATATGGGGGCGATGGACCAGCTTGATCTGCTGGGTCTGCTGGACAAAGCAAAGATGAAGACGAGCCACCTCAGCGGCGGTGAACGTCAGCGTGTGGCCATCGCCCGCGCATTGGTTCACGGTGCTAAGGTTATACTTGCCGATGAACCTGTTACCGGTCTGGACCCCAAGACTGCGGAGAATGTGCTTGAAACGCTCCGTAAGCTGTGCAAGGAAACTGGACTAACCGTGATTACCGTACTGCCGATTGAACTGGCGGAGCGTTTCGCCAGCCGGTTATGGGTACTGGAAGACGGAAGAATCAAACATGATGTGAAGGGGCGCCGGCTGACCTCACAGGAGCGGCTGCATCTGTGAAGCGGCAAGGCGTGCAATAAGGAGAGAGTGATGAAGTTGAATAAACGGTTACTCGGAAGGCTTACAGCAGCCTCTTTGTCCCTGTTTGTAATGTCCGGCTGTACCTTCATCAGCGATCCTGTTTCCCAGATGAAGGTGCCGCAGCTGTCCGCTGACAAAGCTTCGCTGATGACAGCGATTAATTCCTCGCTGAAGCCGCTCGATGCAACGCTGATCCGTCCGGCCAATGATGATGACAGTTCTATTTTCACCGAGGATCTGGACAAGGATGGGATTATGGAGACGCTTGTCTTCTACCAGACGAAGAATGAAGCTGTAGTGATCCACGGGATGATTCTGGAGAAGCATGAGGACACCTGGGTCAAGAAGCTTGTTTTTGACGGGGACGGAACCATGCTGGATTCGGTTGATCTTAGAGATGTGACGGGTGACGGGAAGCTTGATATTGTTACCGGCTATTCGCGCGGGGAAGAAAAGGGCATGGTGGTCTACAGTTATTCCGGCGGAGAGCTGGAAGAAATTCTGACAAAGCCTTACACCAAATATATACTGGATGATTTGAACGAGGACGGGGTTGCCGACATTACAGTCGTGTATTTCAAGCGCAATGAATTCGCCACAATAACTACCTACCAATATAACGACAGCTTCAAGGTGCTTGACGAACTGGATAATCTGGACCCCTATTTCGATAATTATTACAATATTGTCTCAGGAAAAGTGGCGGAGAACAAAGAAGGTATAGTTCTGGACTCTGCTGTGGATTCTCGCTCTGCCTATACAACAATTGTTGTTATGGAGAATAACAAGCTGCGCGTAGCCATTCCGGGGGATGTACGGACCTTCAAGGACCGGAAGATTGTCAGTGAGGATATTGACCTGGATGGAATTATTGAGATCGGAATGCTGGAGCCTCCCTCGGGATGGGAGTATTTCGACCCTGAGACTATACCCTATTTCAATTCTTATTACAAATGGGACGGAAAAGACGGCTTGACCTTTAGTACTCAGTTGTATAATGATCCTTCGGACCGGTTTACCATTAATTTTTCTCCGGAATGGCATAAGAATGTCACAGTGGATACCAAGTCCGTTCAGGACAAATCGCTTAAATTCATTATGCTCGACACCGGGGAGACTGTCGCTGAGGTATCGTTCTTCTCACCGGCAGAATGGGATAGGGTAAAGAACTCCGGCTGGAAGCTTCTGGGGCGTGATCTGGACAAAATGATCGGCTACCGGGGGGAGCTGGAGCAAAACACCATCGGGGGAGAGAACGGAAGAGTCAAATCTTCTATAGAGAGGAAGGGAATCGATGAGTAAAGTACTGATTCTGGAGGATGAAGAATCCATCCGCAGTTTTATTGTAATCAATCTTAAACGCAACGGGTTTGAAGTGCTCGAAGCCGCTGACGGCAATGAGGCCCTGCATAAGCTGACAACGGTTCCGGATATTGATATTGCCCTGCTTGATGTCATGGTGCCCGGCATCGACGGCTTTGAGGTCTGCAGACGCATTAGAGAAACTAACGAGCGGCTCGGCATTATTTTTCTGACAGCCAAAGTTCAGGAGCAGGATAAGGTATACGCACTGTCTGTGGGTGCAGATGATCATGTCAGCAAACCGTTTAGTCCAACCGAACTGATTGCCCGTATCCAGTCCCTGCTGCGCCGGGTCAATGTTCACCGGGAGCAGTCGGCCAAAGTCTCTTTTCACTCGGGCCCGTTTACGCTGGATCTGATTTCGAAGCAGTTCAAGAAGAGCGGTGAAGCGATTGAGCTTACGCCTACTGAATTTTCGCTGGTGCAATTCTTCCTTGAGAAGGAGAATACGCCGCTCAGCCGCGACTCCCTGCTTGATCACGTATGGGGTAAGGAGTACATGGGTGATCCCAAAATTGTTGACGTGAATATACGCCGCTTGCGCCAGAAAATCGAAAATAATCCGTCAGAGCCTGAATTCCTGCAGACGGTGTGGGGGCACGGCTATAAATGGAAAGGCCAGGTACAATGATTAAGAAGGGGATGCGCAGACAGATCGTACTGCACTATATTCTTGTAGTCTTTGTGGCGCTTCTCCTCGTGGAGACTATTTTTCTGCTGGCGATCCGGACGTATTATTACGACAGCATCTACAGCAAAATCACCACTCATATCAGTGCGGGGGAGACTTTCGTAAAATATGAATTCTCAGCGGAACGATCGCCGAATCAACTCCTGAACCTGCTCGACTTCTTCAACTTGGAGTATACCGAACTAGAAGTTCTGACATTGAATGGAGATATCATTACCAGTTCCACCGGATTTCAGCCGGACCGGACCATCACCACCAGTGATGTTCCCGAGGCTGTGGGCGGTAGTGTCGGGCGCTGGGTGGGGCGGCAGGCCGGGACGAATGAAAGTGTAATGGCCGTCTCCAAGATGGTGCAGATCAACTCGCATGAAACTTACATCTTGCGTTACCTGACTTCCATGGAGGGGGTCAACAAGGATCTGCTTAATCTGACACTGCTCTCTATTGGCATCGGGGCGGCGGTTATGTCGATCGTGGTCTTGTTCAGCTTCGGTCTCGCGAATTCCATTGTACGGCCGCTCAACAATATCACGGCTGTGTCAGCGCAGATGGCCAAAGGGAAGTTCACCACCCGCATCAAGGGGGATTACCGGTACGAAATCGCTGAACTGGCTTCAACGCTCAATTATATGGCAGAGGAGATTGTCCGCAGTAATCAGATTAAGGATGATTTCATTTCTTCGATCTCCCATGAGCTGCGGACACCGCTGACCAGCATCAAGGGCTGGAGTGAAACGCTCATCTCAGGCGGCTACGACCCCGAGGAAACCAAACTGGGCATGGGTATCATCTCCAAGGAGAGCGACCGGCTGATCGGGCTGGTGGAAGAGATTCTGGACTTCTCCAAGCTGCAGCAGAACGAAATGAAGCTGTCGATTGCCCAGGTGGATATCAAGGTGCTATTGCAGGAGACGCTGCTGAATATCTGGGCCAAGGCCGAGAAGAAGCGGATTCACCTGCTGCTGGAATGCGAAGAGACTATCTTCATAAGAGGCGATGCGAACCGGCTGAAGCAGGTGTTCCTCAATCTGGTCGACAATGCTGTGAAGTTCTCGCCTGAGGATTCCAGTATCGTCCTGTCCGCTGAACGCCTGTCGAATACGGAGATGGCCGTAATCGTAAGGGATAGCGGGATCGGCATCAGCGAAGCGCATCTGTCCAGAGTGCGGGACCGGTTCTTCCAGGTCGATGCGCTTAACGGCGGGACCGGCCTTGGCCTTGCGATCTCCCAGCAGATTGTAGAGCTTCATAACGGCAAGCTGGAAATGGACAGCGAGCTCGGCAAGGGTACTCAGGTTACCGTTATTTTGCCGCTTGTTGATGTGCAGGAGGAGAAGGCATGAATACACAGGAACCAGGGAAATCTTCTTCAGAACAAAGGCTCGAGATGATCCGCGGCGGACGTGAACATTCAGCGGATATTCTGAAGCTCCTCCGTGAAGCGGCAGGCTGGATGGAGAGTAAAGGAATCAACCAGTGGACACCGGGGCAGTTCAGCATCCGCGATGTAGAGGATTATTTGAGCAGCAGAGAGGTTTATCTGGCCATGGTGGGAGCAGTTCTTGCCGGGATGTTCACCCTGCAGTTCAGCGATATCCAGTACTGGGGAGACCGCAATGACGAATCCTACGCCTATCTGCACCGGCTCGCTGTAGCCAAATCCCACCGCGGCATGGGGCTTGGCGGCCAGATGATCCGTTTTGCGTTACGAAGAGCGGAGGAACGGGGATGTGCCGGTCTCAGGCTGGATACAGTAGCCCATAATATTAAGCTGAACCGTTACTATCAGAGCCTGGGATTTCACTATATGGGTACCCGGGATGTCGGAGCAGGCCGGTTGGTTAACCTGTATGAGTATGAAGCGGAGACCGGCGATCCGGGCAGCGTAATTCTCCGGTATATGGGGGAAGCTGATTACGCTTTAATGAGGGAATGGAGTGTTTCCCCGGAGTATTTGAAGAAGTGGGCAGGTCCATCGTTGTCCTACCCTCTGGATGACCGGCAGCTAGAGCGATATCTGGACGGAGCCAATCATCCGGCAGAATCTGGTCTGCTGGTCTATTGTGCGGTGCTAAGAGCTACCGGTCAAACGGTTGGACATATAAGCTTATCCGCAATCGACCGTGAGAACGGTTCGGCCAGAATAAGCAGGGTCGTCGTCGACCCCGGGAGCCAAGGGCAGGGAATCGGACTGCAGATGGTTCGTGAAGTCCTGCGTATCGGCTTCGACGGGCTGCGGCTCCACCGGATATCCCTTGGAGTATTCGATTTCAATACGGCGGCTCAGAAAACCTACGAGACAGCCGGTTTTACACGGGAGGGGATCTCACGTGAGGCCGCTATATTCGGCGGGCGCTATGCCGATTGCATCGAGATGGGCATATTGGACAGGGAGTGGAGGACAAGCCGCCTCTCCGGCAAATGAATAGGAAGAACCTACAAAAAGGATACAGCATAAGGTCGGATAGACCATAGCTGTATCCCTTTTATGTAGCAGCCGTAAAGGCTGATTAAAGATTATGAAGGCATCCCTTCCGCGCGCAGACGGCCGGTCTTCTCATAGACTTCCTGAAGGAGACGGGAAGGCTGGGTACGGATGATTGGTTTGGCTGCTACGATCTCATGCGGGCCGACAACTACAATATTGTCCGCGCTGCCTTTAATCACAGCGCCGTCTTTGATGACTGCACCCTCACCGATAATCGCATTCTCAATCAGAACACCGCGGCCGATGCGGACGCCCGGCATAATTACACTCTGCTTGATCTTACTTAGCTTGCCGATCTCTACACCGCCGAAGATAACGGAACGCTGAAGACTGCCTTCCATCGTGCAGGATTCGTGCATCAGGCAATCTACTGGCGGTGCCTGAACCCGTGGTTTATAGGCAGCCAGCTTCGTACGGTAAGCCCGGCTGTACATCGGCCAGCGGGAGTTGTCGAGCTTGAAGCCATTCTCGGACTGCAGAAGATCCATATGCGCCTCCCAGAGGCTGTCAACCGTACCTACATCTCTCCAATACCCGTCAAAGCGGTATGCGAACAATGGGTCATTGGCATCCAGCATGGACGGAATGACATCCTTGCCGAAGTCATGGCCGGATTCCGAATTAGCAGCATCCCGCAGCAAATAACCCTTCAGATATTCCCATTCAAACATATAAATACCCATGGAAGCGAGGTTGCTCTTCGGAACCTTTGGCTTTTCGGCAAATTCAGAGATCTGGAGATCGTCATTAACATTCATCACACCGAACCGGCTGGCTTCATCCCAAGGCACTTCCATGACCGAAATGGTGGCTTTGGCTGCTTTGCCTACATGGTAATCCAGCATTTTACGGTAATCCATATGATAGATATGATCTGCAGACAGGATAAGTACATTCTCCGGATTCTGGCTGTCAATGTATTCTATGTTCTTATAAATGGCATCGGCTGTACCCGAGTAGCTGTCTCTGCCTTCAATCCCAGAAGGAAGCAGCTTCACGCCTTTATCGCTGCGGCTGTGCAGTCCCCAAGGTTCACCTTTACCAATATGCTGATGCAAGGAATCGGCTTCATATTGTGTTAGTACCCCGATAGTGTCGATCTTCGAATTCACACAATTGCTGAGTGGAAAATCAATGATTCTATACTGTCCTCCGAAAGGGACTGCAGGCTTAGCCATACTGGAGGTCAAGGGGGCTAATCTGCGGCCTTCCCCGCCAGCCAGGAGCATGGCGATACAATCTTTTTTACTCATTTGTTATCCCTCCCATTTTTTTGTCAATGCTTGTAATATAACCTGCCGGCAAGCGCTTGAAACGACATAGGTGAATTATATTGCTGTGCTTCAAGAAAAATTACATTATTAATTTTCTTTATTCAGAAATCATTGAATCCGCCTGCAAAATTCATTTTCAAACGGCACATATTGGGGTAATGTAATAGGTGCATCCTATATATTAAGGTGGTGATGATTTGGCCGAAATACCAAAAACAGTAAACCTCCCGTCAACTGAAGATATTTATCTGTTCCATGAGGGCACGAATTATCGCAGCTATACGATGCTTGGCGCGCACATTGCCGTGGAAGAAGGGCAAGCCGGCGTTCGCTTTACCGTGTGGGCTCCTCATGCGGCATATGTAGGACTGGCTGGTGATCGTAATGGCTGGGATGGAACATTGGACTCCGACTCGTTATATAAGATACCCGATTCAGGATTTTGGAGTCGTTTTTTTCCGGGTATAGAGCCGGGAACTTTTTACAAATACAGGATTCATGGTGCAGATGGAACAAGCTTCCTCAAGGCTGATCCTTACGCATTCAAAGCTGAAGTACGTCCGGCCACCGCTTCCGTTGTGGCGAATCTGGATGGTTACCAATGGGGCGACGCCGCATGGCGCCGGAAGAGCAAAGCTCCGTACAATGCGCCTATGAACATTTATGAAATGCACTTCGGGACCTGGCGCCAGAAGGACAATGGGGAACTCTATACTTATAGAGAGATGAGCAGCCTGCTGATTCCGTATCTGACGGAGATGAGTTACACTCATGTGGAGTTTATGCCGCTTGCTGAGCACCCGTATGATTTGTCCTGGGGGTATCAGGGGACCGGTTATTTTGCGGCCACCAGCCGCTTCGGCGAACCGCAGGATCTGATGTACCTGATTGATCAGCTGCATCAAGCCGGCATTGGGGTTATCCTCGACTGGGTTCCGGCCCATTTTGCCAAGGATGCCCACGGCCTGAGAATGTTTGACGGTTCGCCGCTATATGAATACGCCGATCCGATGCTGGCCGAGAAGCCGGGCTGGGGCACGCTATCCTTTGATTTCAGCAAACCGGAGATCATATCGTTCCTGATCTCTAATGCGCTTTTTTGGTTTGAGATGTATCATATTGACGGCATGCGTGTGGATGCCGTAACCAGTATGCTGCGGCTTGATTTCGAGAAGCAGCACCATCAGTACAGAAAGAACATGCACGGGGGCCTTGAGAATCTGGAAGCGATCGCGTTCATCCAGCAGTTGAATACGGCGATTTTCCGGTATTATCCGAAGGCTCTGATGATGGCAGAAGAATCCAGTGCCTGGCCTGGCGTAACCTCACCTGTTCATGAAGGGGGGCTCGGCTTTAATTACAAATGGAACATGGGCTGGATGAATGACACTCTTGGGTACATAGAACATGATTTCGGGGCGCGGCCCTACCATCATAATTTGTTGACCTTCCCGATCGTCTATGCCTATGCCGAGAACTATACACTGCCTCTGTCCCATGACGAAGTGGTGCACGGTAAGAAGTCGCTGCTGAACAAAATGCCCGGCTCCTATGAGCAGAAGTTTGCCGGTCTGCGGGCATTGCTCGGTTACCAGATTAGTCATCCGGGCAAAAAGCTGCTGTTTATGGGCGGTGAGTTTGGTCAATTCATCGAATGGAAGGATCAGGATCAGCTCGACTGGCTTCTGCTGGATTATGAGGCCCACCGCCGGATGCTCGCTTACACCGCTGCCCTGAATAAGCTCTATCTCACGGAAAAAGCGCTGTGGGAGCTCGACCATGACATGGAGGGCTATCAATGGATTGACGCCGATGACAGCGGCCAGAGTGTTGCCTCCTACATCCGCAGAGGGAAGAGGCCTGTGGATACTTTGCTGATCATTATCAATTTCCAGCCGGTGGAACGGCGTAATTACCGGATCGGTGTGCCGCGTCCGGGGACCTATGAAGAGATATTCAGCTCGGAGACCCGCGAATACGGCGGTTCTGGTATTCATAATGAACCTGTTAAGAGTGAGAAGAAGGAATGGCATAACCAGCTGAACAGCCTGGAGCTGAACCTTCCGCCGCTTGGATTCCTGGTGCTCAAGAAATCCGGACGCAAAACGATTAAATAAACTATTCTTATCTATAAGGGGGAAATCTGGATGAAAGTTCTATTTGCTGCAGCTGAAGCCCATCCATTTATCAAAACAGGCGGGTTAGCCGACGTAATTGGCGCCCTGCCGAAGGCGCTTAAGGCGGCCGGAGTGGATGTTCGGGTAATTCTGCCCAAATACAAGGGGATCGCTGAGAAGTATTCCTCCCAGATGGAGCATGTCGCTGTCCTTGAGGTGCCGATCGGCTGGCGCAATCAATATTGCGGGATTGAACGGATTGTCTTTGAGGGAGTTCCTGTATACTTTATCGATAATGAGTATTACTTCGGTCGTGACGGCATCTATGGGTATATGGATGACGGCGAACGTTTCGCTTTCTATAACCGCGCTGTGCTTGAATGCCTGCCGGCGATTAACTTCCAGCCTGATGTGCTGCATTGCCATGACTGGCATGCGGCCGTAATTCCGCTGCTGCTGCAGGCGCACTACCGCCATAATCCGTTCTACAGTGAGATGCGTACGGTGTTCACCATACATAATCTCCTGTACCAAGGGGTATTTCCGTATTCGGTACTGGGCGAGCTGCTCGGTCTCGACGACAGCTATTTCCCTGGGGTGGAGTATTACGGAAATGTGAACTATATGAAGGGCGGGATTGTCTACAGTGATCATGTCACCACGGTCAGTCCGACCTACGCCGATGAAATTCGCACACCTTATTATGGATATGGCCTGGACGGACTGCTGACCTCACGTTCAGATGCCCTAAGCGGAATTGTCAACGGGATTGATACCAAGAGCTACAATCCATCCAGCGATCCGTCTATTTTCACCCGTTACCGTTCTAACCTGGTCAAAAAGGCTGAGAATAAGCTGGGACTCCAGCAGGAACTGGGCTTGCCTGTAGCTCCTTATATTCCAATGGTAGCTATGGTTACACGTCTCGTGGATTCCAAAGGGCTGGATCTTCTGACCCGGGTTCTCGATGAACTGCTCTACTATGACGACATTCAGTTTGTCCTGCTGGGCACCGGTGATGAGATCTACGAACGCTGGTTCCGTGAGGCACAGTGGCGTTATCCGACCAAGCTGTCGTCGCAGATTACATTCAGTGATGCCTTGTCCCGCAAAATATATGCGGCCAGCGACCTGTTCCTGATGCCGTCCAAATTCGAGCCTTGTGGCATCAGCCAGCTGCTGGCTTTGCGTTATGGCAGTATTCCTGTAGTGCGTGAGACCGGTGGACTTAACGATACCGTTCATGCGTACAACGAGGAGACCGGAGAGGGCAATGGCTTCACTTTCAAGGACTATAACGCCCATGATATGATGCATACGCTCCGCCGCGCCGTATCGTTCTACCACAAGCCGGAACACTGGAAAAAAGTAGCGAAGAATGCCTTCACCGGTGATTACAGCTGGAATGTATCCGCGCAGCAGTATATTGATATATATAACAAGATTTCGGATAAAGTTACGGAGTAGAAGAACTATTGTATAGAAAAGGCATTCCCCGATCATGGTGATGGGAGGAATGCCTTTTTAAATTATGTATAGGATAATAATTCGGATTCAAACTCACATTCGAAGTACCATTCCACCGCAGTCATGCTGCCCTGATGAATATATTGTCTTATCGTCCAGACCAAGACCGTGCCTCGTGTATTCCAGTCGTCAAACCATTTTTCTATAGTGTCTAATCCGTGATATTCAGGTCCGTAACATTCTGTATAGACGATATTTGGATCGAAGATTTTGCTTAATACGGTAATATTTTTATCAATCCATGACTGAAAATAGTTTTCAATAATCTGTTCTCGTTTAATCATCGTATTCCCCCCTTTTATTGCTATAAGTGTACTACAGAATATCTATCATCCGTGTGGGATTTTCCAACTCTCCGAGCCAAAAAAGGTGATGTTCCAAGCAGCCACTTCCAGGCTTCTGGGACACCACCTTCTTTTGTTTACAGTTATCTGTTAGTTACCTCAGCTTAAATTCCGGTACAGAATCCGGTACCCATACGGATCAAGCGCAACATTCATCATTCCGCCCTCCGGAACCACAGCTTCTCCCGTCAGTGCATCCAGCCAGTCATCGGTCTCCATCGGGTGGCTGAGCGTGCGGGGCTGCAGTGAATTGTTCATCCAGACGGTGAAATGGATCCGCTCATCTGCCCGCTCATAGACGATGCACGGGTCATTCTCACAGGCCTGGAGAATCCGGAAGCGGCCTTCACGGAGTGCTTTATGTTCCTTACGCAGCGCAATCATCATCCTGTAGAAGTCATACAGTTCAAGGTCCTGCTTCGTTTCATCCCATTCCATACATTTGCGGCAGTCCGGATCTTCACCCCCGGTCAGGCCGATTTCGTCCCCGTAATAGATACAGGGAGTGCCCATGAACGTGAACAGGAAGACGACGGTCAGCTTCAATTTGCGTTTATCTTCCCCCAGTACGGTGAGCAGGCGGGGGGTGTCATGGCTGCCGAGCAGATTGAATACAACCTCGTTCGTCTGCTGGGGATAACGCATGAGGAGCCCGCCGATCCGGTGGCCGAAGGTGATTCCGTCCATCCCGCCGTTGAAGAATTCCAGCACCGTCCCCGAGAAGGGATAGTTCATCACAGAATCAAACTGGTCTCCGAGCAGCCAGGTTAAGGAGTCACTCCACACCTCGCCTACAATATAGGCATCCGGGTTCGCGGCTTTGACTACTTTGCGGAAATCGCGCCAGAAGTGATGATCCACCTCATTGGCCACATCCAGCCGCCAGCCGTCCACCTTGATCTCCTTGATCCAATACTCAGCAACTTCAAGCAGGTAGGACTTCACTTCATGATTGGCGGTGTTGAACTTTGGCATATTGCCATAAAAGCCGAACGTGTCGTAAGTGGGAATACCGTCAACAATCTCAGCCGGAAAAGAATTCATATGGAACCAGTCGCGGTAGACGGAGAATTCGCCTTTTTCGAGAACGTCCTGGAATGGTGGGAATTTGTCACTGCAGTGGTTGAACACGGCGTCCAGCATGACGCGGATACCCCGTTTGTGGCATTCTTCTACGACCTTCTTCAGCAGCTCATTATCGCCGAAATGCGGGTCGACTTTTTTATAATCCACGATGTCGTATTTATGGTTGGAAGGGGAGACGAACAGCGGTGTGAAGTAGACAGCATTGATGCCCAGCTCCTGCAGATCATCCAGATGATCCAGCACACCCTGAAGGTCACCGCCAAAGAAATTATCGAGCTTCGGTTTGCCGCCCCAGGGTTCAGTGCCTTCCGGATCGTTCAAGGGATTGCCGTTGGCGAACCGCTCGGTCATGATCTGATAGAACACCGCATCCTTAGCCCATGTGGGCACTTTGAACAAATCAATTCCGTGTATATAAGGAAACTCGTAGAAGTGATTTGGCGGCTGTGGACAATCGGAACGGATGCCGTTATCGAGCAGGTACACAGTCTCCGAACCTTTGCTGACGCGAAAAGTATAGCTGAGGCGCTTATATTTTGGACGGACAGCCGCTTCCCAGTAGTCGAATTTATCATCGGAGGCAGCTTTTTCCATTATGATGTCGTAAGAGGTATGCTGCCAATCGTACTTGTCGCCAGTGAGCGCAACTACGTAGTCAACATCATCACGTTTGGTACGCACCCGCAGATGTATGGTTTTGGCATCGTAGGCATAAGCCCACTTATCGCGGGGAACATGGTACATCGCTTCCAGCAGCATGACTTCACCTCCTAAAAGTTTTGTAAGCAACTGCTTTCCGATAACGCTACGCAAAACTCGCTTCGAAAGCATACGCTTAAGTATTGTGAGCCTATTCACCTTATCCGTTAAATAACGCCTGCAGCGGCATCTGAACCAGCCCGGTTATTCCGGCGGCAAATGGAGATAGTAAATAGTATATACCTCTTTTCATAGGATGTGCAAAATGGGGGAATAGCAGACCCGGCCAACAGCCTGCAATTCATTCATGAATTTAACAGGTTTTGTCACAAATTTGTCTTTGCATATTCATGCGGAGTGATTTATAATAAATCGGTCAATGAGACTACTTAGAGAAATGAACATAAAGAGAATAGGGGAGAGAGACAAATGAACAAATGGGGTAAGCTTTCAATGGGACTGCTGCTGGCAGCGGGACTACTAGCCGGATGCGGCTCTAATAACAACGAGAATAATACCGCAGCAAGCGGAGACGCCAATAAGGGAACTGAAGCTAAGACGCTTACTTTGGGTACCAGCGCGGATTTCCCACCGTATGAATTCCGCAAAATGGTAGACGGCAAGGATACTATCGTTGGTTTCGATATTGAGATTGCCAAGGATATCGCCGCTGATATGGGTGCGACACTTGAGATTAAGGATCTGCCCTTTGACTCCCTGCTGAATGAATTGTCGAGCGGCAGAATAGATATGGTGATCTCCGGACTCAGTCCGACACCGGAGCGTGCAGAGGCTGTAGGCTTGTCTGATATCTACTACAAAGCCGAACAGGCTGTGGTCGTGCGTGAAGCAGACAAAGATAAATATGCAACAATGGACTCGCTGAAGGGTGCCAAGCTTGGGATTCAGACCGGTTCGATCCAGGAAGATATCGCCAAAGGCATTGAAGGCGCACAGCTGACATCCCTGGGTAAAATTTCTGAAATCGTACTGCAGCTGCAATCGAACCGCGTAGACGCTGCTATTATGGAGGGACCAGTTGCCAAGTCCTTTGTGAAGAATGTTAAAGGACTGGTAATTACCGATGCCAAACCGGAAGTGGAAGATGACGGTTATGTAATCGGGGTGAAGAAGGACAACACAGAATTGCTGGAACAAGTGAATAAGACATTGACCCGCCTGAACTCGGAAGGCAAGATTGATGAGTATGTAGCGGCAGCAAGCGAGCTTGCTGAGAGCAAATAGAACGCGAAACCGTCCAACGGTTAGCCTGAATTAAGTACAACCCGCAGACTGCTGCGGGACAATGCTCTACTTTGCAGAAAATGGCGGTGATCCGCTGTTTTCTATTTTTTTGAGAACAGGAGGATTTGCCGACTATGAGTGTATTGGAACTTGCCTATGATTACCGCAATTTTTTCCTATCCGGTCTGAAGTACACACTGCTGCTTGCTGTGATGGGCGTATTCTTCGGCTTCGTGCTGGGTATCGCGGTTTCGCTGCTGCGGATGTCCAAATGGAGAATTCTGCGCTTTATCGCCACCGCCTGGGTGGAGTTTCTGCGCGGTACGCCGATGCTGGTGCAGCTGTTCCTAATCCACTATGGCCTGCCGGAGTTCGGTATTTCGCTGTCCCCGATCCAGTCGGGTGCGATAACGCTAACGATTAACAGCTCAGCTTACCTGGCGGAGATTTTCCGTGCCGGAATTCAAGGGGTGGACCGCGGTCAGATGGAAGCGGCACGCTCGCTCGGGATGAAGCAGGGGATGACCATGCGTTACATCATTCTGCCGCAGGCGCTGAAGAATGTGCTGCCCGCAATCGGAAATGAATTTATTACCATTATTAAAGAGTCTTCCATTGTATCGATGATTGGGGTGGCTGATCTGCTGTTTGAAGCAAGAGCCATTACTTCGATCACCTATGAAGGACTTAGCCCGCTGATCGTGATTGCCGCCATGTATTTTGTGCTGACCTTCACGTTATCCAAGCTGCTGGGCATTTTGGAACGGAGGCTGAACACGGATGATCGAGGTTAAGAACCTGCAGAAGAGCTTTGGTAAGCTGGAGATCCTTAAGGGGATTGATCTGAATATTCACAAGGGTGAGGTTGTTGTAGTGATCGGTCCCAGCGGTTCAGGCAAAAGCACCTTTCTGCGTTGTCTAAACCTGCTGGAGCAGCCAACCGGCGGTGAGATTTCGTTTGAAGGCCAATCAATCACAGCCAAAAAGCATGATATCAACGTGACCCGTGAGAAAATGGGGATGGTATTCCAGCAGTTCAATCTGTTCCCGCATAAGTCGGTGCTGCAGAACATTATGCTCGCGCCATTGAAGGTACGAAAACAGCAAGCTTCCGAAGCGGAAAAAATCGCCACGGAGCTGCTCCGCACCGTCGGCCTTGAGGACAAGCGGGATGCGTATCCGGCCCAGCTCTCCGGAGGACAGAAGCAGCGGATCGCTATTGCCAGAGCACTGGCGATGCAGCCGCATGTGATGCTGTTCGATGAGCCTACATCGGCGCTTGACCCGGAGATGGTCGGCGAAGTGCTGGAGGTTATGAAACAGCTGGCTGTAGACGGTATGACGATGGTCATTGTGACGCATGAAATGGGCTTTGCCCGTGAAGTCGGCGACCGGATCCTGTTCATGGATGGCGGGGTTATTGTAGAGCAGGGGACCCCGGCAGAGGTGTTCGGTAATCCCAAACACGCCCGTACCCGTGATTTCTTGAGCAAAGTTTTATAGAATTACTGGAACAGCCGCTGAAAATTCCTTCAGCGGCTGTTTTTATGAGGGAAGTATATTTTGGCGGAGCGTGAAATGGGTGATATAGTATACAAATGATCAATCTACTTGAAAAGGAGTACATACAGATGAGAGATGATCTTTGCCGGATAGGCATTATTGATATTGGTTCCAACTCCATACGGCTTGTAATTTATGATACGACGCAGGCAGGCGGCTACAAAATTATTAAGGAATGCAAGTACTCTGCCCGCCTGAGTGAGAAAATTACCAGGGAAGGAAGACTGGAGAAGAAGGATATGGATACGATTATTCCTGTCCTCCACCAGTTCAAGGAAATCTGTGATGATTTCGAAGTGGATAACATCCGCGCAGGAGCTACCGCCGCAATCCGTAACGCAGCCAACTCCGCCGAGATTATAAGCTATCTGTCTGAGGCGTCATCCATCCGGATTGAAGTAATCAGCGGGCATCAGGAGGCTTATTTCGGATTTCTTGGGGTCATCAATGCCTTTGATATTCAGGACGGGTTCGTCATTGACATCGGAGGCGGAAGTACAGAGGTCACCTTGTTCCGAGGACGGCGTTATCAGCACAGCATCTCTTTCCCGTTCGGTGCGGTCAATACGAATCTGATGTTCAGCCAGGGCGGCAACTGGAACGCTGATCAGGTCCGTAAGCTGCAGCTATATGTTACCGGCAGGCTGGTAGAGCATGATTGGCTCACTACGGGCAACGGGCTTCCGTTATATGGACTCGGTGGAACGCTGCGTTCACTCGGCAAGCTGGACCAGAAGAACCGGGACTACTCGCTGCCGAACTCCCATGGCTATGTGCTTGAAGGGGAGACTATAGAGAAGTTCATGGAGACCCTGCCAGCGACTCCATATGAGAAGCGCAAGGACCTGGATGGTTTGTCGAAAAGCCGGGGAGATATCATCGTGTCCGGTCTGGTTATTTTCCATACGGTGTACCATTATATCGGGGCCAGCCGTGCTGTGATCAGCGGGGAAGGCTTGCGTGAGGGCATGCTGCATGATCTGCTGAAGCCGGAGCAGCCGGTCCGTGACAGCGCGCTGGAGTACAGTCTGGATACCATTATCCGCTTTGATATCCGTACCTCCAAGCGGCATCTGGATCATATCTATAAGCTGGCACTCGGCCTGCTGGGGGCTTTTGAGAGGGAAGGTGACCGGGAGGAGCATGAGATGCTGATCTACGTGGCAATTATGCTGCACCGTACCGGCTCCAACATTAATTATTATCAGTCCAAGCGGCATACCCGCTACTGGCTGATGAATTCCCCGATCCGCGGCCTGACCCACCGGCAGCTGATTCTAAGTGCGTACATTGCTTCCTACAGCACCAAAAGCCGGAAGCAGAAATTGTCCCAGATGCATAAGGACATTTTGCTGGCTTCCGACGAAGAGTGGATTCATAAGCTGGGTACGCTGGTGCAGTTAAGCATTGCCCTGGACAGCACCGAGATTGGCATTGTCAGCGGGGTCAACGCCCGTCTGCATAACAATACGCTTGATCTGGAGCTGCAGGGCGGACAAGTTCTTATCGGGCTGGAGGACATTGAGAATGCGCTCAAAGCCTTCAGGAATGCTTGGTCGGTGAAGGTAAAGCTCGGCTTCCCTTCCAGCGGTTAACATTCATAGCAGCGAACTGGCTCCGGAACGGGGCCTTTTTGTCGTCCGCCCGTTCGTAATACCCATTAGGCTGCAGGAAGCTGGATTTCACATTATCCATCAGCGACAGGTCCAGTATTTTGACGATCTGATTGCGGATGCTGCTGTCCTTCACCGGACACATCAGTTCGATCCGCCGCGTCAGGTTCCGGGTCATCCAGTCCGCACTGGACAGATAGACCTCCGGTTTGCCGCCGTTCTCAAAATAATAGATGCGTGAATGCTCCAGGAAACGGTCAACAATGCTGCGGACAGTAATCCGTTCGCTTAATCCTTCAATGCCCGGACGCAGACAGCAGACACCGCGTACAATCAAATCAATCGATACACCGGCCTGCGCTGCGCTGTACAGGTTGTCGATGACCTCCTGATTGGACAGGGAGTTCATCTTGGCGATGATCCGTGCAGGTCTGCCTGCGGCAGCATGCTCTGCTTCGCGCAGGATCAGCTTCTGGAGTGACAGGCTCATATTAGTCGGTGCCACAATGAAGGAGTTCCAGTTATAGTTGGCAGAATAACCAGTCATCTGGTTGAACAGCTCCGAGGCATCCAGGCCAATCTCATGATTGGCGGTGAACAGGCTAAGGTCTGTATACGCCTTGGCCGTGCTGTCATTATAGTTACCTGTCCCTACATGCACATAACGGCGCAGCTCAGGGCCTTCCTGGCGGACTATCAGCGTGACCTTGGCATGGGTTTTGAGACCGACAAGGCCATAGACCACGTGGCAGCCGGACCGCTCCAGCTTACGCGCCCATGCAATGTTGCGTTCCTCGTCAAAACGGGCTTTCAGCTCCACTACTACCGTAACCTGCTTACCTGATTCTGCGGCGTTCGCCAGTGCTGTGATCAGCGGGGAGTTTCCGCTGACCCGGTACAGAGTCATTTTGATCGCCATAACCTGCTCATCTTCAGAAGCCTGAATGATGAAGTCCGTCATGGCATCGAAGGATTCATAAGGATGATAGACCAGCACATCGCGTTCGCTAAGCACCTCGAAGAAATTCTCATTCTCCTCAAATTCCGCCGGATAGAGCGGCTCGATCGGTGCATGATGCAGATAGCTGAAGCCCTTAAGGCTGCCGGCAAACCCCCGCAGGAAACTGAGATCCAGCGGACCTTCAATTTCAAACACGAAATCTTCAAGCTCGAATTCGGCCTGCAGCTGCTCCAGGGCATAAGGGTGAATCCCTTTCTGTACTTCAAGGCGGGCAGGGACGCCGCGGCGGCGTTTGCGCAGCTCCTTCTCAATCTCCTCCAGCAGATCCTCTGCGCCTTCCTCATCAATGGTCAGATCGGAATTGCGGGTCAGGCGGAATTCACTGACAGCCACAGGATCATACCCGCTGAACAAAGTCTGGATATGCTGGCGGATCACATCTTCAATGAAGACAAACTGCCGTTTCTTACTGTTGGAGCGGTGGGGCAGCGGGATACAGCGCGGCAGATTCGATGGAATCTGCAGGATTGCGAAATAAGGTTCTTCTTCCTGGCTGTTCTTGCGTGTCAGCACTACTGCCAGATAGATGAACTGGCTGTGCACAAGTGGAAACGGACGGCTCTGATCTACGGCCATCGGCGTTAAGACTGGATAGATGATATCACGGTAATATTGCTCAATGGATTGCTCCTGGGCATGCGTGAGGTCCTTGTAATCGACGAACACGATCCCTTCCTTGTGCAGACTCCGGGAAATATCCTTGAATGTACGGTATTGGTCGGCGATGATTTTGGTGACCCGTTTGATCAGACGCTTGTACAGGCCGGAGGGGGTGTAGCCGGTGAAATCCTTTTTGGTATAACCAGCCCGGATCTGATCCTGAATGCCCGCTACCCGGACACTGATGAATTCATCCAGATTGCTGGACACAATCGCCAGGAATTTGGCCCGCTCCATAAGCGGGTTCTCCGGATCCTGTGCCTCTGCAAGGACACGGCGGTTGAATTCAATCCAGCTCAAATCGCGGTTCAGATAGGCTGTTGCGGGACTGGTGTGGTTGTTTTTTTTCTCTTCTGCATTCACGTTCATTGACCCTCCAAGTTATGCTTCAGTCTCTACATTATCTATCGTATTCTATCATTCTACTATTTGCCAAAGGGAGAAATGTTAAAACTGTGTAAAATTTTCGCGAAAACTTAAAAAAAATTGTTGAAATCACGATAATTCCAACACTAATTATTAAGAATATGTAATAATTAACCCGATGAAAACGCTGTATATAGGCAAAATATTTCCAAACGTAACAAAAACATAGCCACTGGTTACAAAATTGTGATATATTCATAACTGTTAGTTTACAAAGCACCGCAATTCCAGAGACCTGGCAACAAAAAAGTACATAGGTCCAGCGTTATCTTGGCGTCACTGGCGGAGCGTATCCGTTATATCCTGGACGCCCACTAATGAAGGAGGCTATTCAATGAAAATCAAGTTCGGAGCCATCACAGCCCTGGCTGCTGTACTGGGACTCGGCACCTTGCTCCAAGCCGCCCCTGTTCAAGCTGACAGCGTACATATCGCTGGAGAAGCTACTACCTATTATACTCTATCCAATCACTATGGCATCAGCATGGAAGAACTGATGAACGCCAATCCGCAAATTTCTGCGAGCAACATCTACCCGGGGCTTAAGCTGGCCATTCCGGGCACCGTTCAGGCTAAAATGGTCGCAGTAACAGAAACGGCAGCCGATTCGGTTGTAACTAATGGAGACTTGTCCTTACTAAGTGTTGAACCTGCGTCGAACACCGTTCAAGCCTGGGGCAAAGCTTTTACGTATGCCAAATCCATTCAGGTGAAGGCTTCGGCCTATTCCTCGGCTGCCAGTGAGAACGGAAAGTGGGGAGCGGTTGATTATTTCGGCAATGCGCTTAAGCTGGGAACGATTGCAGTTGACCCTAGTGTCATTCCACTGGGTACCAAGGTTCTCGTTACCGGATATTCTCATCCGGGTCTCCCGAAGCAGGCATTCCTGGCGACCGCTACTGACATGGGGAGCGCGATCAAGGGCAACCGGATTGATATCTTCATTCCCGGCAGCCAGAGCTTTGTAGCCGACTTCGGCTATCAATATGTACAGCTGTATATTATTCAATAACCCGATAAATGAATAGCTGCACCATTTACCAAAGGAAACAAAACCTGCCGGAGAACGGACGGGTTTTGTTTCCTTTTTTAATATATAAAGGCTTCAGCTATAAATGATCCCTCTGTTTCTGATAGATATGCAGGCTCCGGTGCATCAGCTGGTTCATTTGCTTTTGCTGACTTCAAACATTTGCGGAACAGTCACGAAGCTATACCCGCGTTTGCGCATAATGCTGATGACTTCCGGAAGCGCCTGTATGGTACCCTGCAGATTGCTGCCCCGGCCGCCGCCGCCGTGCTGGAGTATAATTGCACCTTTTCCGGCCTTGGAGAGGATATTGTTCCGTACCTGGGTCTTGGATAAGCCTCTCCAGTCCAGGGAGTCGACGTTCCAGTTCACCAGCTTGTAGCCGTGGGCTCTGGCCCATTTCAGCTGCTGCTCACTGATGTCACCGTACGGGGGACGGATCAGCCGCGGTTTATAACCCGCAAGAGCCTGTATAATATTCTCGGTACGGATAATCTGGGTGCGGAATTCATTCATCCCCAGCTTGCCGAATTCAGGATGATTGTAGGAGTGGTTGCCGATCGCATGGCCTTCCCGGATGATCCGCGCAACCAGACCGGGATGTTTCTCGGCACGGCTGCCGACCACGAAAAAGGTGGCTTTGACATTATATTTATGGAGAACATCCAGCAGCTGCGGGGTAAAGCGCGGATCAGGCACATCGTCAAAGGTCAAGGCAATGATCTTGCGCCGTGGACCCTGGGTCTTGATCGTATCCGGATATTTGCGCAGCAGCTGGCTTAGAGAAAGTCCTTTATTTCTTTTGTGGCGCCGGGCTGAAGACTGGGAGGAGGCGGTGGAACCGGCCGGAACGGCAGGATCTTCTTCCATAGAGACATTCGGCCGGGCGGAGGCTGGAGCCGATGCAGAAGCAGACGTAGCTATCGGGATGATGCTGGGCAGGATCACTATTATTATGAATATAAGGAGCAAAACGCGGCGGATTCTTGCCAACTTCATGGGTTATGCCTCCTCTGATCACACAGCTGGATATTTTGAAATACAAGGGTTGTTATTCCCAGCCTTTGCGAAATTATGCTGTCAGTATGTGAATCATCTAAAGATTTAACCTGTCCGTAAATACGTGTATACTTAATGAATACGGGGGTAAGTCCGCCAAATGATGAGAGAAACGGGAAGGATGGAGACAAGCATGACAGATTTGTTTACACCTTATGAACTGAAGGCCCTCACTTTGAAGAACCGGGTGGTTATGCCGCCGATGTGCCAATACGCAGTTGAGAAGCAGGATGGGATTCCTACGGACTGGCACTTTGTGCATTATGTCAGCCGCGCTGTCGGCGGTACCGGATTTATTATTGTAGAGATGAGCGGAATTCATCCAGACGGGCGGATTACCAATCAGGATACGGGGATCTGGGAAGACGGGCAGATTGCGGGGTTTAAGCGGATAACAGAGGCTGTTCATGCTCATGGTGCCAAAATCGCCATTCAGCTCGGACATGCCGGCCGTAAGGCGGTGGATGCCAATCCCCCGGTTGCGCCTTCGGCGATCCCTTTTGATGCACATTCTCAAACGCCCCGTGCGCTGACCCGGGACGGGATTACAGAGATGATCATGGCATACCGGGAAGCTGGTCGCCGGGCTGTTGAGGCCGGATTTGATACCGTTGAGCTGCATGGGGCCCACGGGTACCTGATCCACCAGTTCCATTCCCCGCTATCCAATGTCAGGGATGATGAGTACGGCAGCGATCCCGCGCTGTTCGGTGTGCAGGTAGTGGAGGCGGTGCGTGATGTGCTGCCGGCAGAAATGCCGCTTCTAATGAGAGTTTCCGCCAAGGAATATGTAGAAGGCGGATATAATGAAGCTTACGCGCTGGAATTCTGCCGCCGCTACAAAGCTGCAGGAGTAGACATGTTCCATGTATCATCCGGCGGGGAAGGTCCGATCGGCTCAAATGGAGGTCCTACTGCAGGGCCGGCTTATCAGGTGGAGCTTGCTGAGTACATACGCAGCGGACTGCAGGTGCCGGTAATAGCTGTAGGCCGTCTTGAATCCTACAGGGAGGCCCAGGCGGTAATTACTGAAGCGAGGGCAGAACTTGTGGCTGTCGGCAGGGGGATGCTTAGTGATCCGTACTGGGCTTTGCATGCGGAAGAGACGCTCGGAGGGGTACATCAGGCCAATTTGCCTAAACCTTATATGCGCGGGATTTGGAACAAGAAATAGAAGGCTGTGATTGTGAACTATGTCACAGATTTTAAGCTCCTTCTAAGGCATGGTTAATAAGATTAAATTTGAAGGAGCTTGATAACGTGGCGACGGTGATTAGTAACGAGCGGCTGGGAGACGGAGTATACCACCTGGTGGTTGAAGGAGGTAACGGCGGTGCGATGGGTCAATTCTACATGCTGCGGGCATGGGGAGCCTATCCGCTGCTGTCCAGACCGCTTAGCATACATCAGGTGAATGACAGCGGTGTTGATTTTTTGTATCACGTAGTAGGGGAAGGCACGGAGATTCTTGCCGGACTGAAGCCGGGCGACAAGCTTGAACTCGAAGGGCCATTCGGCACCGGCTTCCCGCATGTGGAAGGCAAGGTCGCGTTAGTAGGCGGGGGCATCGGAATTGCTCCGCTCTATTACTGCGCCCAGGAGCTTCCGGAGAGTGACATCTACCTCGGCTTCAGCCGGGAATCTTTTCGTACCGAAGCCTTCCGTCCGCTTGCTGCCGAGCTGACTGTCGATGTGGGCGGCCACATTCTGGACAGCGTGGATTTCACGGATTATGATCATATATTTGTCTGCGGTCCGCATCCCATGCTGAAGGCGGCACAGCTCAAGGGTATAGCTGCCGAAACAGCCGGCAAGCGCCCTGACGTGTATCTGTCGCTGGAGAACCGCATGGCCTGCGGCATCGGTGCCTGTCTCGTCTGCAGTGTATCCTGCAAGGATGGACAACGGAAGGCCTGCGCGGACGGACCCGTCTTCCTGGCTGGGGAGGTGCTGTTCCATGATTAATACAACTGCTACTATTGCCGGTGTTCATTTCAAGAATCCAATTGTTATGGCTTCAGGCACGTTTGGCTTCGGCCGTGAATACGGGAAGCTCTATGACGTGTCCCTGCTTGGCGGCATCTCCGGCAAAGGGCTCACACTCCATGCCAAAGCGGGAAATCCCGGTGTACGCGTGTATGAGACTGCTTCGGGTATGCTGAACAGTGTAGGACTTGAGAATCCCGGAGTGGAAGCGTTCCTGGCCAAGGAGCTTCCATACTGGGAGACACTGGACACGGCGCGTATCGTGAATCTGGGCGGCAACACACTGGCTGATTACGTGCTCGGTGCCCAGCTGATCCAGCGCGATGCGGATGCCCGTCTGCTTATAGGCAAACCGGCAGTGGATATGATCGAGCTGAATATCTCTTGTCCGAATGTGAAGGAAGGCGGCATCGCCTTTGGCGTGAAGACTCCGGCAGCGCTTGAGGTCGTCCGGGCAGTTAGAGCAGCAACCCGTCTCCCGCTGGCCGTGAAGCTGTCGCCGAACGCCGAGGATATCGCAGAGATGGCTGAGATGTGTGAGGCTGAGGGGGCGGATGCTGTCTCGCTGATCAATACGATCTCAGGAATGAAGATTGATGTGCGCCGCCGCCGCAGTGTATTTCATAATCAGTATGCCGGACTATCGGGACCTGCGATTAAGCCTGTAGCCTTACGGATGGTGCATCAGGTATCCAAACGTGTATCCATTCCGGTTATCGGGATGGGCGGCATCACCTCAGCTACCGATATTATAGAATTCATTATGGCCGGTGCAGCCGTCATTCAAGTGGGAACGTACAACTTCATGAATTTACGGGCCGGCAGTACGCTTGTCGAAGAACTGCAGCAGTTTATGGCTGAAGAGAATATCAGCTCGCTGGATGAAATCCGCGGTATTGTATAGCTGGAAGGCTGAGCCTGCGATTTAGTATAACTTTTTTGCACAGCCTGAGAGATCTTCACTTGCCATGGTTAATATAATGGGTAGGGGGAATTCTGTTATGATATCCGATCAGCTGCATCCTGATGACATTGAGCTGTCTGAAATCACGGTTGGCCGTGACCTGCTGCTGCTGATTACCGGAGGTGTCCGTCATATCGGTTCGGCAAGCACCGCTTATATGGACGGTGACACTGCCAGGGTCATGACTTCGGCGGTACCGCATCATAAGGAGCATACGATCAGCGAATCCATTGCACTCCGGACAGCAGCTTCACTGAACCGGACAGTCACGGTTGTGATGGGGATTCATTATGACAATCTGACTAAAGATGGCATTATGGAAGTCGTAAATATTGTGAATTCCAAAGTGGACCAATATTTATTGCAAAAGATTTAACAATTTTGAAACGATAGTGGCACTCCCTGCGTAAAAGATACCAAATGAGCAACTAACTTTTATTTTGGAGGAATGAACCATGTCTATATTTAAAAGATTGCGTGATCTGACCATGTCCAATGTGAATGCGATTATTGATAAAGCGGAAGACCCGGTCAAAATGACCGACCAATACATTCGTGATATGACCGAGGATCTGGAAGATGCCGAGAAAGCGGTAGCTGCCCAGATTGCCATTGAGAAGAAATTCAAGCAATTGTATGAAGAGCAGGAAGCTCTGGTGAACAAGCGTAACCAGCAGGCACACGCTGCCGCTCAAGCCGGTAATGCCGATCTGGCCCGCCGTGCACTGGAAGAGAAGAAATCGGCTGAAGCTAAGCTCGTAGAGTACAAGACCAGCTTCGACCAGAACAAGGCTTCAGCGGACAATCTCCGCGGCAAGCTAGAAGAAATGCGCAAACAGCTTACGCAGATGAAGAACAAACGTGAGACACTTGTTGCCCGTTACAACGCAGCGAAGGCCCAGACTGAAATCAACAAAGCTATGAGCGGGTTCAGCTCCGATTCGGCTTCCGCAGGTCTCAAACGGATGGAAGACAAAATGCTTCAGGCAGAAGCACAGGCAGAAGCTAGCAACGAGATGAGCTCCGGCAACAAATCGCTGGATGATGAATTCGAGAAGCTGGGTAAAGACCAGGCGGTTGAGGATGAGCTGGCTGCACTGATGAAGCAGTACGACAAACAATAACATATAGGCATAAGCCGGAGTTCAGGCGGTTGTCCACAGGCGAAGGGGAGACAGAACTAGCGGTTTCTCCTTCGCCTTATCTTTGTCTTACCTGTTGTCTTACCTGGAAGGTAATCTGAATAAGCGGGGGCTAAAGCAATGGATTTCCATTCCCTGGTGTCCATGGTAGTGTGGACGGTCAGCGGCGCAGTGCTGCTGTGTGTGCTGATGTTTGTGGATTCGCTGTTTACCCGTTATGATGATTTGGAAGAGCTCAAGGCAGGCAATATGGCAGTCACAACGCGCTTCATAATGAAGCTGGGGGCTCAAGGCTATATCTTATCGTCGTCCATTGCTGCAGCAAGCCGGCTCGGGGAAGCGATGGTTGTCTCTATTGTATCTTTTGTACTGTTGTTCGTTCTGGAAAAATCAGCCGAGCTGCTGCTGGGCAGGGTAGGCAAGCTTGATCTCGATCATGGCACTCAGCTGGGCAAAGTCGGCTACGGTCTGCTTGCAGGCTCATTGCATGTAATCGGGGCTCTAATTATTGCTGCATTTATTCGTGGATAAACATACTTACTCTGACAGAACTTAAGCGGATGCTTTCGAAACGAGTTTTGCGGAGAGAAATCGATGTAGTGTGTGCTGACAAAACTTTTAGGAGGATTGATGGCTTTGGGTTTATGGAAAAGAATCGGTAATATGTTCTCGAAGCCGGAGGCGCCTGCGGCGCCCAAAAGCATGCTCGACCTGTCTCCCGGAGATATTTGTGAAGTATCCCTGGTAACTTACGAAGTAACGGGCCGGACGAAGACCAGCGGCCGCAATGCTGCTGTATTGACGCTTCGTGACGGAAGCCAGATTTCCTACCTGTATATTGAAGAACGGGAGCAGCTGCAATACAGATTGTATCATCCGATCGACGGGCGTCTGGATAGCCCTTCCGAGGTGCCGGCTACCCTGGAGCTGGATGACTGTACCTTTTATCTGGAGGAAGAATACGAGGGGTATGCAGCAGTTACAGGTCAGACTCCTTACATGAATGGCGGAGAACAGCACGTCTGGCAGTACCAGTCGGATGATTCGCGGCTGCTACGCGTGGAATGGCAGAATGGCCGGTTCATGCTCTATGAAGGTGAAACTGTCATTCCGGCTGATGTCAGAGTGATTCGTGCGTCTTAAGGTTTACATGGAGCAGAGGAGATCAGTCTGCTAGAAATCAAGGGATGCCACCGCCTGTTACAGGCCGTGTGCGTCCCTTTTTGCGTGTGCGCCAACGCGGAGCTGAATTTCCCTTTGTAGTGCCGCATGTTAAAATGGGCGTAGCTCTCCAGATGCAGAAAATTGCCAACTTAACAAGGAGGATGGACTACTTCCATGGCTAACCAAGAGAATAATAAGGAATATACCAATGATAAATTTCAGCGCTCCGCGCTTCAGGTGACAGAGGCTCAGGTCCGGCTGACAGCATATGCAATCCCCCTTACGAATGAAGAGGTTCCTTTGAATCAAAGCTGCGGGCGCTATCTGGCCCAGTCCGTTCATGCACCGCATCCTTTTCCGGCATTTGACCGCTCAAGTATGGACGGCTATGCTGTTATCGCAGCAGATACAGCATCGGCTGGCGATAACAACGTGGTGTGGCTTGAAGTGGTCGATGTTATTCCCTGCGGCGCAGTAGCGTCAAGAGAGATTACGACGGGGACTGCTGCGCGGATCATGACCGGAGCGCAGGTTCCGGATGGCGCGGATACTGTAATTATGCTGGAAGCCACAGAGAGCCGGATGGAAGGTGGTGTTACTTATGTGGGCATTCGCAAGCCGCAAGCGGAGGGACTTCATATTACGCCGCGCGGCCTGGAGCTGGGGACAGGAGAACTGGTGCTGCCTGAAGGGCAAATGATCGGTGCCGGTGATATCGCTGCACTGGCTGCGCTGGGTGTCGCGAATGTTCCCGTACATCGCCGACCTAAGGTGGCAATCTTCGCCACCGGGACTGAACTGCTTGAGGTGGACGAGCCGCTGGCTCCGGGTAAAATCCGCAACAGCAACTCTCCTATGCTGGAGGCGCTTGTACGGGAAGCAGGCGGAGAACCTGTAATGCTTGGTGCGATTGCAGATGATCTGGAGCTTGCCCGGAGTAAGGTGCAGATGGCTCTGGAAAGCTATGATCTTGTAATTACTACGGGCGGTGTATCCGTAGGGGATTATGATATTATGGGTGATCTGATCCGCGAGCAAAGCGGCGAAATGCTGTTTAACAAAGTAACCATGCGACCGGGCAGTGTTACAACAGCGGCTGTACGTGGAGGAACCCTTCTGCTGGCCTTATCAGGCAACCCGGGAGCCTGCTTTGTAGGGTTTCAGCTGTTCGCCCGGCCTGTCATCGGGCTGATGCAAGGGGCGGCGCAGCCTTTTTTGCCGGAATGGACTGCAGTGCTAGGCGTGGATTATAAGCGGGTAAACTCCTTCACCCGGTATGTCCGGGCCCGGCTGGAGATCCGGGAGGGCATTCTCTATGCTTATCCTGCCGGCGTAGACGAATCCTCCGTGATGGTTACGATCAAAGACAGCGATTGCCTCATCGTCATTCCGCCGGATAGCGGGCAGATGACTTGCGGGGACAAAGTAACCGTGCTTAAGCTGCCGGGGGAGACCCGGGGGTAAATAGTGGGGGAGACGGGAACTAACGAAGCACGTATTAGCTTTGAACGGAAAGGCTTAGAAACTGTACAGATGCAAATAGAGCAAGTAGAGCCCGGGCGCGAACCCGGACCGGACGCGCGAACCCCGACTTTAACCTGAACGGGAATCTGGGCGAAACCTCATAGATGGGCGCTCACCAGTGTGGACAAGCGTATGACCATGCTGAGCATGTCATTTTGTAAGAAAATGTAATGGGAATACTGGGGTGAACATTATTTAATATTTTCACCATATGAAAAATTCGAAATAGAGAAGTGACTTATGGGGACCTGAGATGCTAAAGTTTGCTTAAGTTTCATATCGAAGCGGTTTAAATGTTGTACGTAATGCAGCTCGGCCTCTAAGATATAGGAGTGTTCGGACAGATTGTTGTATGAAATACAACGATTGTTTCGCTCAACGGCTTGGGGGAGGAGAAATGATGCCTTTTGTACAACAATTCTCGATAATAGCCGGAATCATATGGTAATTGTTGTATTCTGTGCAGGATTTGGCAAAGTAATCAGTTCCTCACACGCTGCGGGTTGAAAACGTAAAATCTTGCCCCAACATCTCAAAAGATCGAATATTTACTGTGATGAAGGCAATAATTGATGTGATTATTTTCAATTCTGCTATGGGCAGCAACGGGGCTAATTATAATATTACATCATATGAAAAATTCACAATAGAAAATCAAAAATCGTAGAGCAACCTGCCAGCAGGATCATCCCATCGTGCTCCTATTTTCATAATGCGCCTACCGAAAGACGGGTTACAAGGGAAAGCCCTAAGTTCTCAGAATACTTAATGAATATCAAAAAGAAACCCGGATCAACTACGATCCGGGTTTCTTGATAATCTAAGCTCAGAAGCAGAAGTACGCTTCAACCCGCTGCTTTGTTGAGTAGAGCCCGAATCAGGCATATGGATACCCATGATCATTCGCATGCGGCTGAAAAAAGGAGAATCAGGTGTACAAATGTGCTTGTATCCGAAGATATGGAACAGACAGTCTGATAACCACAATCAACACACAAATAAGCCAGTAACTAGCCACCTGTTGCTATATAAAACAGCAGAGCAGCCTAACTTAGTCTCACCCTTTGTCCGCTGACCAGTGCTCAGGATGCGTAAGCGATCCCGGCAGCTTGGTAGCCGAATCTCCCTTAGCAGCCTGCAGCTGCGCTTGGGTAAGGAAGAGGCTATCCCGCAGATCGGCGCCGCTCAGATTCGTGTCGCGGAGATCAGCGCCGATCAGGTCAGCATGCCGCAGATCCGCACCGCTGAGGTCAGCGGCGATCAGATAAGCGCCGCGTAAGCTGACACAGCGGAGATCGGCCTTACGCAGCTTGGCGCCGATCAGATCAGCCCCGCGGCCGTAGTTTTTCTGCCGCTTGGGAGCTGGTTCCAGCTGCGTCCGCGCGGTATTGCGTGCCAATTCGCTGGCACGCAGCAGCAGTTCATTGACTTCAGCACGATGAACGTGCACATCGAGCTTCAGGAGTTCCGCAGGACTTAGTATGGTCAGATTCAGGGTCTGCTCCATCATCAGCATGAGAGAATCATGCAGAATATCAGCGCCTTGGAATGCCAACGCTTCACGCAGATACCACAGCAGCTCGTGAAGCTGGCGCATCACCAGGAAGACCTCGAACATCTGCCCGGCGGTTTCAGGGGCCTGCCGCCAGTCACGGCTTCCATAGGTCAGATTGGAGACCTTCTGCCCGGCTCCGAAGCAGTCATACACTGTGCAGCCACGGAAGCCTTTCTCCCGCAGTTCCGTGTGAATTCCGCAGCGGAAGTCCTCCCGCAGATTGGGGCAGGGCTGTCCGGCATTCTTATCTATTGCGAAGTCGGAGGAAGCGGCAAAAGGAAGCGCCGCGCAGCACAGGCCAAAGCAGTTCAGGCAGTCAGAATGCAGTTCAAGCAGTCCAGTGTCCTGAGTTTCAGTCCAATTCAAATAATTTTCTATCAAAGGAATAATACCTCCACATCAATAATGAGACTCGGCCCGTAGCCTTTCGCAAATGTCAGACTATTGGGAGGATTCACTCTCCAGACGGCGTTCAATAGCTTCTGACATCGTTTTGTCCGTGAGATGGGCATAGATTTCGGTGGTTTCAGTTGAAGCATGTCCGAGCTGTTCCTTCGTTCTGTAGATATCATTTTGCAGATAATAGTCGGTTGCGAAGGAGTGCCGCAGCTTGTGTACAGTCAGATAAGGTTTGCCGAACCGCTTGGCGTATTTGATAATCATCTCTTGAATCGCCCGCTTGGTCATCCGTTTGCCCTCAGTGCTGCCATTTGGCAGGGTGATGAAGAGCGCCTTTTCCCGTTTCGGAGTCTTGTATCTGGACTGGCGGAGGCTGAGGTACAAGCTGAGATCGTCCTTGGCCTGCTCGCGGAAATAGACTGGAGTCTTGAAGGTTTCGTCATTATGACCCTTGCGGAAGACATAGAGCAGCTTGTTGTTCACATCCAGATCATCCACATTAAGATTGACCACCTCGGATACGCGCAGGCCGGAGTTCAGAATCAGACTGGCAATACAGGCATCCCGCTCACGATTCAGCTGAAAAGAATAATAAGCCTGCTTGTTGGCTTCTACATCTTTGCCATAACCCTCATAGATATAGCCTACGAATTCCAGCAGCTCCTCATCCTCCAGAATTTTGCCCTTTAGCTTGGCAGCCGTATCCTTCGGTTTGTGAATCCGTTTGATCTCCACCTTGGCCATAATATTACGCTTAAGCAGCGGATAAAAGTTCTCATCCTCCGCAATCTGGCTTAAGTAGTGGAAGAGGGAGCGAAGTGCAGACAGCTTACGGGACACGGTAACGCGTGTATTCGCACTCTCAGCCCGGGTTGTCAGATGCAGGCGGTAACCGACAATGCTGTCCATATGCAGGGTCTCCAGATCGAGCAGCGTAATTTCAGTATTCTTCGCAGCTGCGGATAGACCTTCACCGCGCAGCCAGCCGAAAAAGGATTCATAATCCCGGATATACTCTAACAGCGTGGAGGGGGACAGATCCGGACGCTTATAATCGATGAACTGCTGCACGAACCAGGGCATCTGCGGCAGACGCTGGTCGAGGTTTTTCCGGTCGGTGGTTTTTTGAATACTGATAGGAATCACCTTCTTTTTAGTTTGCCGGAAGCCCGATAGGGCTGTCATTCTATCTTAACATGTTTTAGCATTTTATGGCTTGAATCTGTATCCGGGAGAGGTAGTGCCCTTGCTCCTGATGTGACAAAGTTATATGATGTGAAGTAAACGAAAACGGCAGAGGTGAACCTGATGGAACTTGGAATCGAGCTGGTTCCTAAAGAGCAGAAGCAGATTATAAGCAGATTAATGCAGTTCTATTTGTATGATTTTACGCGGTACCTGGAGCTGCAGGTGGACCGTGACGGATTGTTTCCGTCCTATCCCGGGCTGGAGGCCTACTGGAACAGCGGTCTAAACAAGTTTGCCTACTTATTCACGGTAGACGGCAATATTGCCGGCTTTGCGCTTGTAGACCGGCTACTGCGTGATCCGGAGGGACAGTTCTATATGACGGAGTTTTTTGTGATGCAGAAATACCGCCGCAGCGGCGTAGGAACCTGGGCTGCACACCGGCTGTTCGATATGTTCCCCGGCGATTGGAAGGTCTCGCAGATCCGTGCGAATACACCTGCGCGTAACTTCTGGCACCGGGTGATCGGTTCGTATACAGGAGGGGAGTTCCAGGAGAGGTTCAACTCCCGGCAAGGCAATCCCAGTCAATACTTCAGCACATTAAATACTAATCGAATTAATAAATAAATGTGGAATGCCTGAACATGAATTCACCGGTTCATCACATACAATTCCCAGAATGGCACGCAACTTTAAGGAGCTTCCAGCGTCTGGTAACTGAGGTGATCACAAATGTCCATGCGTAAGTGTGTATTCGGAGCGGGCTGCATTACAATTGTATTAGCGTTCAGCTCAGGCTGCGGCAACGGGGCAGAGATTCATTCGTCCGGTGCCGGGGGGATGGCACAGCCGTCCGCAACGACAGCTGCAACAGCCGCAGTATCCGTTACTCCTTCCCCAGCCCCTGCTACGCCAGCAGTAATCAAGACTGAACCCCCTGGGGTCAAGTCAGTGGCTCTGATTCCGGCAGTACCGGATTATAATGAAAGCGGCAGAGGATATGAAATTAAGGGTGAGATTGTCCAAGCTGCGTTTTCCGCAGATCAGACCCTACCATTGGGGCTGTTCATGCCCGAAACGATGGTGCGGTTTGAACAGGATAGAAGATCTGCCTGGGGCACACCGGATAAACAGAATTATATTACTTTGATGAAACCTGTTGCAGGGGATGCGGCAGCTGGTGATGGAGAATTTGAGCCAGGCAATGATCGTGAGCTGCTGAAATACAAGGAATACCTCGGAAGCAAGGTAGAAGGAGACCAGACGGCTGAAGCATTCGAATTTACAGCCAAGGAGCAGACTTACAGAGCAGAACTTCATCTACAGGCTGAACAACGCGCAGCGCTGCTTCCCGTGTTCATTGCTATGCTTAGAGATGTAGAATATATGGAGAAACAACCGCCCCTCACTCCAGGTGTGTTCTTAACAGCGCCAGATGTTGGAAGTGATCCCGGGAATAAGCAAGCGCTGCAGGAAACAATGGACTGTCTTGAAGCCTGGTCGGCAGGGGACAAGGAGAAGTTCGCGGCTACTATGTTCTCCCCGCAGCTGAATGAAGCTCTGCAGTTTTTCCTGGATAATAAGAATGTCTACCGGTTCTATGAATTAACACTGACAGGCATCCCGATTGAAGGAACCAAGCGGGCCGGCTTCTGGGTCAGGTATACGCGGATGAACTCAGAGGGCTACATTATTGGCGGAGGGAATGAGATCTCCCTGCTCAAGAACAAACAGGGCGAGTGGAAGATTGCCAACATTGATTAGATGTAAGAAGAAGATTGTACGCAGATAATAAGTGTGCTATAATTTGCACATTAAAACCGCAAAGAGGAGTCAATACTTCCTATGGCAGAGATCAAACGATTTGGTTATGGATTGCAGGCGTTAGTCGTGCTGGCTTCAACAGCAGGACAGTACTCGAGTGTGGAGATTGCAGAACAGATCCGCTGCGAGCCGACTGCACTGCGTAAAATTCTGTCCCGGCTTACAGAAGCCGGTTATATCGAAGTACGCCAAGGGCGGGGTGGCGGTTATACACTGGCTAAACCACCCGGAGAGATTACTCTGGCAGAAGTATATTTGTCCATGCATGATGATGTGCCTATGCTGGACGGTATGCTGGATACTACCGGCAATCATTTGTTTGGACAGAAGGTCCGCCTGTCGTTCGATCAGATTATGACGGATATCCGTTATCAAGTGGAGCATGTGCTGAAATCTTATACGATTGCTGACTTAGTGGAGTGACGTGAGAGGTCCGGGAAGCCAGTTTCAACAGCTGGTTTTTTTTGTGATAAAGTGTGCTGATAAATGCACATTTAACAGCCTGATCATTTTATTTTGGAGGAGAGAAAATAATGAAAATTCACTGGTTTGGACACTCCGCATTTCAGCTCATATCACAGCAGGGGACGGTAATTCTGATTGATCCCTACGGGAAATTCCTTGGTTACCGGATGCCTAAAGTTAAGGCGGATATTGTAGCCATTACCCATGATCATAAGGACCACAGTCAGATTCAAGTGGCTGAAGGTCCCTATGAACTGATTAACCAGCCCGGGCATTTCAGTGTACGGGGAGTGGAGATTCAAGGGGTAGCCACGTATCACGATAATGTGGAAGGGGCAAAAAGGGGCAATAATATCATCTTCGTGTTCACGGTAGACGGACTCCGGATTTGCCACGCCGGTGATCTCGGCCATGCTTTGAATGTCCAGCAGTTGGAGCAGATTGGCAGGGTTGATGTACTTATGATCCCTGTCGGCGGAAAAGCAACGCTTGATGGTACGGGTGCGGCAGCCGTAATGAAGCAATTGCAGCCGGCGGTTGCCATACCTATGCATTACAGCACCAAAGCGCTGGGGTTGCTTGGCCGGTTGTTTTTTGCCAAAGCAGATAAGTTCTTGCAGGCTGCAGGGCAGCCTGTTAACGTAGTAGAAGAACTGGTCGTTACCAGCGAGACTCTTGCCAGACAACGTGGTGTATATACTCTCCAATATGAACCAAGCTGAATGGGCTGGAAAAGAGGATTATCAATGTCAACCCTATCTGTGACTCGGCGTAAGTCCCTATATGTCCTATTTACCCTAATTACGGCGTTGGCTGGCGGGGGGATCTTTGTGCTGCTGCATCTCCCGCTGCCTTGGCTGCTCGGCCCTATGATCGCTGTGCTGACCGGTTCCAATCTGCGTAAGCAAGTATATATCTGGCCCGGACAAATACGGAATACCGGGATGATTATCGTCGGCTATACGATTGGTCTCTCGTTGACCGGTTCTGCACTGAATCAAATAGCTTATCAGTTGCCCTCCATGCTGCTTATGACTACGCTTCTGCTGCTGTTCTGCGCCGGAATTGCGGTCATTGTATCTAAGGTGTCGGGGACCAACTACAAGACTATTCTGCTTGGAAGCATCCCTGGCGGCTTAACCCAGATGCTAGTGCTAGCCGAAGAGTCTGAGGATATCAATCTTACGGTTGTAACCGTCATTCAGGTGGTCCGGCTGATGATGATTATTATCTGTGTGCCGCTGCTGATCTACAGTCCGCTGTTTGCCAGCTACGCTGGCGGGGGAGAGAATACAACTCTTCTGGTTGAATCTGCGGCCGGTTGGGGAGAGCTATTCCCGAATATCTTTTATTTTGGCGTCGCTTGTACGGTATGCGGAATTGTAGGCCAAAAGATTAAATTTCCCACCGCGTATCTCCTCGGTCCGGCTATTATTACAGCTATTCTGCAGATCAGCGGTCTTCAGGGGCCCGCACTTCCGGATATTCTGATCAATGCCGCGCAGCTGATGATTGGCGTATATGTCGGACTGCTGCTCGATCCGCGTAAGCTGAACAATAAACTGCTGACACTATCGCTGGCTGTAAGCAGCGGGGCAGTGCTGATAGCAGGGGCGTATGGCCTGAGTCTGCTGTTCGCTTACCTGGATCCGGTATCATCAGCAACTGCGCTTCTCAGTCTTGCTCCCGGAGGGATGGATCAGATGAGTCTGATCGCGCATGAGGTAGGGGCGGATTTGCCAACGGTGGCGGGCTATCAGTTATTCCGGACGTTTTTCATCTTTTTTGCGGTTCCGCCGTTGTTTAAATGGATCTTCCGGGAGAAAAAACGCAAGACGGCAACGGTTAGTTAATATAATAATGATTATGTTAACTAAAATCTGAGTTTGATCTGCAAAAGCGGGGTTGAAGTGAAAAGAGAACTTAAAGGAGAACTTAAAAGAGAACTTAAAAAAAAGCTTGGGATGCCCTCTGGGGGCTGTCCCAGGCTTTTTCTGCTCGTGTAATTGGGGAATTTCTCAAAATGTAAAAATAATCACATCATTTAAGGTATCCCGGTGCATATAATCTGTATTGAACAGTGTTAAAAAACATTGCAGTGTTAAATTTAATAACGCCTTGTTAAAGGAGTCTTACAATCATGAGTAAAGAAGAGAGACAAGAGCAGGAACGGAAAGCGATGCGTAATTTGATTCTGACAACGGCTGGTGAATTAGTGGCCGAGAAGGGGATTGGGCAGCTGTCTATCCGAAAGATCGCTGAACGGATGGAGTATTCCGCCGGGATCATTTATCACTATTTTCAAGGAAAAGAGGATATAGTGGAGCAGCTTCTTCAGCAGGGGTACAGGGAGTTGATGGGCGGACTAGCAGCCGGATCAGACACTGCGCAGAGTGAAGTATCAGCTGAGGATAACTTAAGCCAGTCGCTGTCACAGTTTATCCGGATGACCATCGCGGAAGGATCGCAGTACCGGAATATGATGCTAAATGATTCGCCTGCTGTACTTAACCATACTGCAGTACTGCATAAAGGGGCTGCACTGGAGCGTAATGCAATCAGCATGCTCTGCAGGGCTCTACGTCAATTCAAAGGGATGGCCGCCCGCAAAGAGGAGGAAATTGAACTTACTGCCCAAGTGATTTGGAGTGCGGCATTTGGACTGATCATGAGGCTGAGCGTCGAGAAGAATCTGCCCGAGGAGCAGAAGGAAGCGCTGATTACCCGGCATGTCGAGGCAATGCTGCTTATTGCAGGGAGTCGGGAATAAGTTTTTACGACTATTCGGATAAGGGGTAGAAGGCGATGGGGTATAGACGATCAGTTGGCATTTTAACAGGTTTAATTATTATCCTTGCGATTGTCGCGTCGGGGTACGGATTGCTGTCAGGTCACGGGCCGGGTTCTGAATCCTTTACCTCAATCCGGGGGGAGAAGGTCGAATTATATGGTAGCGGGATCTATAAATACGATTCAATTTCCGTCGTCGCCCAGGCCAAAGCCCAGGATGGAGTTACACTGATACTGGGGGTTCCCTTGCTGCTCGTTTCACTGGTTATGAGCTTCAGAGGGCGGGTCAGAGGGCGGCTGCTGCTAGCTGGAGCCTTGGGATATTTTACGTATACTTATGCGTCTTACAGCTTCCTGTCTATGTACAATAACCTGTTTCTAATCTATGTAATATTGTTCTCATCCAGCTTATTTGCATGTATTCTGACTCTGCTGTCATTAGAGAAGGAGAAGGTAGAACGATTTTTTAGACCAAGTTTACCGGCACAAAGCATAGGGTTATTCCTGCTTTTCACCTCAACAATGATCATGTTGTTATGGCTGGGCAGGCTCGCGGATTCTTATCGCCAAGGGACAGCACCTGAAGGATTGGAGCATTACAGCACATTGGTGATTCAGGCACTCGATTTAGCCATTGTTATTCCGCTATCTTCAATTACCGGGGTACTGCTCATTCGCAGACGGCCTTATGGTTATTTGCTTGCTTCTGTAGTCATAGTAAAAGCCGCAGCCCTGCTAACCTCGATTACAGCCATGATCATTGGGATGCTGAGGGCGGGAGTAAGTGTATCTACAGTAGAGCTGGTAGCGTTCCCTGCGTTTAATGTAGGTGCTATTGTTTGTTTATACCTTATATTGAGCAATGTACAGGAACCGGGATAGTCTTATAACCTATTCACCATAGATAAGGGGCGGCGGATAATATGAGTAATAGAACACTGATTTTATATGCAGGCAAGTATGGATGTACCGAGAAAGCGGCATTTCTGTTGAAATCGAGGCTTGGAGAGGCTGAGGCTGTGAATCTAAAATATGCCAAAGTGCCGGCGCTGGCTGCCTATGACACGGTGATTCTGGGCGGCTCCATCTACTACGGTAAAATCCGTAAAGAAATGGCGGCATTCACTTCCAAAAACTTGCAGGAGCTGTCGGGTAAGCGGCTCGGGTTATTCATCTGTGCAGGTGTGACGGGGGAGAAAGCGGAGCAGGAGCTTCAGCAAGCCTATCCTGAGGTTTTATACAAGAAGGCACTTGCCAAGGAAATCCTGGGCGATGAGATTTATCCGGAGAAAATTTCAGCACTGGACAAATGGGTTCTGCGGATGGTCAAGGGGAAAGGGAATGAAGCTGGAGCAGGATTATCGATGAATAAGCTCGAAGGATTCGCGCGGGCAATGACAGTGAGTTAGATTAACTGGAAGCCAACGGTGGGGCTGGAATGGTACAGTTTCTGTAAAAGAGCGGCAGCTAAGGAGATTGATCCTGTGCAAAGAGCTGCCGCTGCATTGATTTTGGGAAGATATTGCACTTAGGGTAACATAAATATAATTATGTTAACTAACATTCTGTATGTATCTCTAAAATAACAGATCGTCACCCATGTGTTATACTATTTCAACATATGAAAAATTCATAATAGAAAGCCCTCGCCAAATACTCCACTTAGCTACCACACTCGTCTGCAAATTCAATATGTATCTATCAATTAACAGACGGAAAAAGGATGGAAATACCACAACTAGCTACAGAAATCAACAGTATTTATCGCGAATAATTAACGGAGTACTTCCGTCAATTTGGACGCCATTTCCAGGGACTTCTGCGCATGCTGCAAAGAGAGGATGGAGTCCGTACCGTCCTGCAGACATTGGAGTGCATGGCGTAAGCTTTTTTCATATGGATTGTTAGGGGTCAACGGAATACTCTCTTTGCCTATAGACGTATATGCGGTTAAGCTGGCCTCTATATCCCCGTTCGCATAACCGATCTCGTGGAACACCAGCTTCGCCTGATCGAAATAAGCTTCATAACCGACGGTAAAAGGATAAGACTCCGGCATCTGCGAAGAGACAATCAGCTGTGCGCTCACCCCAGGTTGAAGGAAGGAAGCATGCACCAATGCTTGACCGTCTGTAGCTCCAGAGGCACCCCAGACCGCAGAAGGTGCAGGTGAATCCAGCAGCCATTCAATGAAATCCAGATCATGAATCATCAGATTAGCTGCGATCTTGGAGAGGCCCAGGTCCCCCCATAGCGGTGCCGTTTCCCGGCGCAAGGTGACTTGCAGCAATTTTCCATATGTAAGATCCTGAACTGCCTTATATAAGTACTCATAAGCATAATCGAATTTGATGAATTGATTGACTAGAATTCTCCGGCCGTATTGCTGCTCAGCCAAGAGCATCTCCCGTGCATCTTCCGGCTCCAGGGCAACCGGCGTTTCGCAAAATACATGCTTCCCGCGTCTCAGCGCCTCCACAGCATAAGTCTTATGAAGCGCAGAAGGCAGACAGATATCTATTACATCCAACCCGGGATCAGACATTATATCTTCTATAGACAACGTGATCTCTACCCCAAGCTCTTCCTTCAGCTTCAGTAGCTTGGCTTCATTACGTCCAAAGATGACCACACGGTCTGTAGACTCCAGTTGCTTCAAGATCGATGCATGATAGGCTCCAAAACCTGTTCCCAATATGCCAATATTCATTTACAGCAGCTCCTTAGATTTGATACATTCATCATAACGTCCTATTGTTGACAACAGAGTGGCAAGAATAGAGTTGTGAAACGATGCGTCATTGAAATGTAGAAACTGGAGGGATAGGATGCGGCTGCACCGATTGATTGCAATTCTTTTATTGGTTGAATCCAGGGGCAGGATGAAGGCAGTTGCTCTGGCAGAGGCCCTCGAAACTTCTGTCCGCTCCATATACAGAGATATTGATGTCCTGGCTGAATCGGGCATTCCTCTCGTTACAACAACCGGGCCAAACGGCGGAGTTTCATTGATGGAGGGCTATACGGTGAATCTGCGGCGGCTGCATGGCGAAGAGGTGGTTCAGCTGTTTTTGACAGGGATGGGGATGCCTGCAGGCAGTTCGGGTGAGACCGGTCTTCTGCTCCAAAATGCTCTGCTGAAGCTCGAAGCAAGCTTGCCCGCTCCTTATCAGGAGGATATCCGTACTGCGCAGAGCCGTTTTTTGTTCGATGATACACCGTGGTGGAGTGATCGGGCGGCAGTGCCATATCTGGAGACGCTGCGCACTGCGGTGTGGCGAGGCAGACGGATTGAGACGAAGTACCGCAAAGTGAATGGAGAGCTCTCCTGCCGGAAGCTGCATCCCTATGGACTTGTTGTCAAGCAGGGCGATTGGTATCTGGTCGCTTTTTGCGAGGGGGCAGAGGCTATTCGTACGTTTAAATGCGAGCGGTTTGCCGCGGTGTCGTTAATAGAGGGGACCTATACTATTCCTGAACACTTCTCCCTGCAGGAATACTGGAAGGAAGGAGAGCTTGCCTTCATTAATGCCAGTAAAGCACGGGAAATCTACCCCGTAGTCATCCGCACGCCTGTGCATAATCAGGGGATCAGTAAGAGGTTAGAAGTTATGAACACGGAATCAGAGGGTGAATTCCAGATCATCACTGCGAATATGTACGACTATGAGACTGCGTGTGAGAAGGTGCTGCCCTTGCTCGTCCAAGCTGAAATTATGGAACCGGCAGAGCTTCGGGAATACATTAGCAGTCAGGTGCGCATATGGAATAAAATGTATTGTTAAGATTGATATTATTGAAATTAGTTAACATAATAAATATTATGTTAACTAATCAACGATAAGAGGTTGTTAAGCAATAGCTCGAGAGTGAATTTATGGCAGCGTGTTATTGTTATAGAGCAAGGTAGGCAAAATAATCCCCAGACCTAAGCTTCTCAGCCGAGTCTGGGGATTATTGATGTCTTAGGCACTTATGTTAGCCTTATTTGCAGCTTCGGCAAGCTCTCTGCTCCGGAGTCTTTTGTGCGCCGTAATCAGGAAAGGAAGACCCAGCGCGGTAGTCAAAGCGAGCGGCACGAATACGGCCGGACCATTCGCCGTACCGAATTGATCGAGCAGCAGGCCTCCCAGAATAGGTGCTATCACATTGCCAAGATTATTGAAGCCGATTGTTCCGAAATAAGTACCTTTCCACTCCGGACGGGCAATCCGGTCAATCAGCATATCCATCATCGTAAAGAGCAGGACTTCCCCGACTGTGAACAGCACGACACTGAACATAATCAGCGCGACTCCGCCAGGTATGCCAAACAGCAGCAGACTGAGAGCAACGCAGCTATTACCCAGGATCAGAGGAATGACCGGTGGGAATTTGCTGGCTGTGCGGACGATCGGATACTGCACAATCAGCACCGTTATCGCATTCAGAGAGAGCATGTAGGAGAAGAGTTGTCTGCCATTACTGAAATGGGGGTTGTTCGCCAGATATTGCGCCAGTGTTGAACTAAAGTGCCCATATCCCAGCACGCAGAAGATCGTACCGAGCAGAACGGGCAGGAAGACCTTATCCCTTCCGGTGGTAGACAACGCTTCTAGCAGCTTAGGTGTCCGGGCTTCGCCATGAACTGGCAGGCTGGCACGGTGTACAGAGAATTGCAGGAACAGTACAAGTCCATAGGCGATATAGACGATCCCGGCGATCATGAACGGGAATGTGGATTTGGCTGAGCCCAGCTGCAGGCCAATGATCGGCCCGAAGACTACACCCAGATTCACCGCTGCATACCGGAGATTGAAGACCAGCAGCTTGTGATCCGGAGGTGTAATATCCGAGAGTAAAGCCCGCGAGGTCGGTTCGAATACTGCACGGCATAGCCCATTTAGCGTATTGACAAGGAAAAAGACCCATAAATGCTGCGCGGCTGAGAAGCCGAAGAATACGCAGGCCCAGCCGAACACAGAGACCAGCATAACGATTTTGCGGCCGATCACGTCAGAGATGTAACCGCCATAGAAGCTGATCAGAACACCCGCCAGAGAGCTGACGGCTACCGTAAATCCTGTTTGGGTGGCAGTAGCGCCCAGGACCTGCGTCAGGTAAATCGATAGAAAAGGGATACTCATGGAGGTGACCAACCGGCCAAACATCGTTCCGATGATAATGGTCCAAGCCAGAGGATGAATGTGCCGCAGATGCTGTTTCATAGAATCAGGTGTCTCCTAATCGGGTGGTTTGAATTTGTGAATGCTTCTTGATGCTGGATTAAGTATAATTGTATAGATAAAAGGATGAAATAAAAGTGTAAGAATTTCATGTGACTTTTCACCTTTAAAGGAGTCTGGATATATGGACAATAGCAGCATGAATTATCTCTGTTTGGCTGCGGCTTTAGACCCGGCTTTTTGTATACAGCAGCCCATTCCGGTCACTATTGAGCAACTAACCGGCATCCTGTGCTGCACCCCGCGCAATGTAAAGTTTATTCTGCGGAAGCTTGAGGAACAGCAATTGATCACATGGATACCCGGCAGAGGCAGAGGGAATTATTCGCAGCTGACGTTCCTGCGCAGTGTGGACGAGGTGCTGGAGGAGAAGTTTCAGGACATGGTCCATAAAGGCCGGATTAAACCGGCGATCGAGTTAATTGGCCAATATCAGGTTAACGAGCCGCTTAAGGAACGCCTGCTGGCAGTACTCGACAAACAAATGGGCTTCTGGAGTGAGCCGGACTCCACATCCGGGCAGGAGGTGCTGCGGATTTCACGTAACCGCCCGATGGAGAAGCTGGACCCGGCGATGGTGTACACAGCTTTTGAAACCTATTTGCTGGGGCATATTTGCAGTACATTAATTACGTATGATGCAGAGAATGGCAGTTTTCTGCCTGGGCTGGCGCATACTTGGGAGGCCAATCCGGACAGTACAAGTTACCTGTTCTACTTGCGTAAGGGGGTAAGGTTTCACCACGGACGGGGGATGACTTCACGAGATGTTAAAGAGACCTTGCAGCGTCTGACCGATCTGAATAGTCCGGCGATCAGCCATTTTAAGGATATCTGTCATGTTGAGCTGGAAAGTGATTATCGTATCCGGTTTGACCTCGTGCAGCCCAATACCTTTTTTCTGCATCTGTTCAGTTCAATCTATATGTCTATTCTGCCTTATGATGTGGATTTCGCCGCTAATCCGGTAGGGACGGGGCCATATCAGGTACTGGATCTGAATGAGGATGTACTGGTGCTAGGCGCATATGACCTCTATTACGGAATCCGCCCACTGCTGGACCGGGTAGAAATCTGGTATTTACCGCATTTGGGATCGAGTGTCCGCCAGTATCAGCTTACGGATGCCGGGCACAACCCGCCTCCTGCCGGGGAAGAGCAGGGTCATAGCATTGATTACCCGGCCTTGGGCTGCCGCTATCTCCTGTTTAATTTTAGAAGAGAAGGACTCCATCATCAGCAGGCTGTACGGGAAGCGTTACGGATACTGTATAATCAGCCGGCTATGATCCGGGAGCTCGGGGGCAACCGGATTATGCCGGCGGACAGCTTTTTGCCCTGGAAGAGTAATCAGCAGGAGTTCAGAGAGCCATCGCTTGAGGAAGCAAGAGCGCTGCTTCAGGCTGGCGGCTACGGGGGGGAAGTGCTAACGATTGCCTACCGGAGCCGGAAGGAGGATCTGGAGGAGGCTTTATGGCTGCAGGAACGCGGCGGGAGGATCGGACTTAAGCTCCAGCTACATCCTTTGACCGAATACGATCTCGCAGATATCATGGGCTATGCCGACTTGCTGATTGCCGAAGAGGTGCTGGAGGATGACTGGCAGTGGGGGATGATCAATTATTTCCGCAATGAGTCGAACTATCTGCATGATCTGCTGCTGGATCGTCAGAAACTGGCGCTGCAGGGGGTTCTGGAGCATTTCTCCCGACTGCCTGCTGAAGAGCGGGCGGAGCTGCTGGATCTGGCGGAAGACCAATTGCGCGACAACTGCTGGGTGCTCTATGGCTGTCATATGAACAAAAAAGCGCAGCTTAGCCAGAACCTGTTCGGACTTCAGACCGGCTCTTTCGGATTTCTGGATATTTCGAAGCTATGGGTTAAATCGGGATTCCAGTAATTAGACCTCAACTCACCGCAACTGATAGAAAATTACCGCATGGGGTATATAGATACATAGACCACGGCGGGAGCCGTACGAAATCAGCTGCGCTTAAGGAGGCTGCCAGCTTTCGGTATATGAGCTTAAGAAGGCTGCCGGATAATGGAGCAGACAAACGAAAGCATAAGAAGCTTAATCAAGAAGAGCAATAAATCCTCAGGCTCGGCTGCCATCGGCAATACAGGTATTGCCATCGTCAAGGGAATCGCTTTTGCACTTACGGGTAGCGGTTCAATGTTTGCCACAATCATGCATTCGATTGCCGATGCCGTGAATGGGCGTTATTACCACGTCGAAGGGCGTATCGAGCTGAAACGGGGATTGACGCTTGCTGATGCCGACGACATTTAGTTCAAGGTAAGGGACAAGTTGCTTGCAGATCCGCATATTTCCGATGTGACACTCGGCATACTCGAGGATAACGGCATTCAGAACTGGGTGCCGCAGTATGATCTGCAATGAGTCTTAGCTTAAGCTGGAACTGGAGAAAGGGTTTAACTGGAGAAACGGCTGCTTCCCCTAGGGGACAAGCAAGCCGTTTCTTTGTGCAGACGAAGCTGGGATTAGCTCAGACCGCTGCCTGTTGCTTGCCGTCACATTTCTTGCAGACGGTGAGCTTCTCGCCCGCAGGACCTTTTCCGAAATACAACAGCTTAATACGGGTGCTCCCGCAAATCGGACAGGTGCCTCTTGCTCTGGAAGGAGTGCGCCAGAGTGCTTTGCCGCGCTTGTTTTTGGCCATGATACGTCCCACCTTTGTAATGTATACCCTATCTTATGCCCAGAGGGAACTTACGGTTCTGCCGGAGCTGAAATCATTTGAAGGGAAAGGGTGGCGTTGAAAAAGGGGCTAAAATGGCCGAAATATGCCCCGAAAAAACAGCGTATAACATAAATTATACGCTGTTTCAGTTCTGAGAGATTTTTATATGAATTCAGGCACTAGTGATCAGCTCAAATAGAGTCAAATTGGTAGAATAATAATATATTAATGTAATATAATCCCATTCGCGAAATTTGCTTAGGCTTTCATGGTTTCTGCACTCTGAACGCATGCTATAATAATTGGAAAACAAATGCAGGAGGTATTGTATTGGTACATAGCAGCCCGAAACATAAATGGAGATCGGACAAGCTGTCTCATCTGGGGTCGTCGATTTTTGCAGAGGTGGCCATCTGGAAGGCGGAAGCACGAAAGTCTGGACTGGAGGTCATTGATCTCGGAATTGGCAGTCCGGACCGGGCGCCTCTGCCTGAAATCCGTCATGCCTTAAGCGAAGCGGTGCTGCGGGAGGACAGTTATTCTTATCCGGCTTCCAAAGGAAGCGATGCGTTCCGCAAGCAGGCGGCCAAATGGATGAAGTGGCGTTTCAACGCTGAAGTTGATCCGGATGAAGAAATCGTATCCCTGATGGGTTCGCAGGACGGACTGGCGCATCTCGCACTCGCGGTCTGCAATCCTGGGGATCTGGCGATTGTGCCGGACCCCGGCTATCCGATCTATTCAGGGTCATTAGCTATAGCGGGGGTTAGAGCGTGGCCGCTACCGCTATTGGAGGAGAATGCCTTCCGACCCGACCTCGAGAGCATCCCTGATGAAGTATGGTGTGAAGCGGTATTTATATTACTCAGCTTTCCCGGCAATCCGATATCTGTCACGGTAGATCTGGCTTATATGGAGCGGTTAGTGGAGCTTGCTCTTAAATGGGATGTGCTGATCATTCATGACCTGGCCTATTCGGAGATGGGCTTCGACGGCTACCGGCCCATTAGTATACTTCAGGTTCCTGGAGCGCTGGATACTGCCGTTGAATTTCATTCCTTTTCCAAAAGCTTCAATATGGCCGGCTGCCGCATCGGCTTCATGACGGGCAATGCTGAGGCCGTCGGAGCGCTGCGGGAGCTGAAGAGCAATGTGGATTACGGTGTCTTCGATCCCATCCAGGAAGCGGCAGTCGTAGCGCTGGAGCAGGCGATGACTTCCGGACCGGTGCAGGGAGTGGCTGCGCTGTATGAACGCCGCAGGAATGTTTTTGTGGAAGCCATGGCATGTGAAGGATGGATGGTGCCATTGCCGGAAGCAACGATGTTTATCTGGGCGAGGCTGCCCGCGGAATTTTGTGCCGGTCAAACGGAGCGTTCGCGGCGGCTTGCGCAGGAGCTGCTGCTGAAGACCGGGGTAGCGGTGATTCCCGGAAGTGCTTTTGGGAGCCAGGGCGAAGGGTTTGTGCGGATTGCACTGGTGGAGGATGAAGAGCGGCTTCTGGAAGCCGCCCGGAGGATAGGGGAGTTTCTGCGTACGAACGTTTAAACTTCGCGTAAATTACTGATATTCTTTTGGCAGGGCAACGGCTAAAATATGGTGTTCAGTAGGAATCAGCGCGGTTCCATGATCGATGGTTATATTGCCGAAGTATGGATACTTTGCGCCGCTGTTGATCATCCCCAGCAGTGCGCCGGTATCGGAATGGTTGATCGAGATATAGCCATTCTTGTAAATGGCGAATACAGCCTTGCCAACGCGCCGCAGGTGCTCAATCTTGTCTGCCGGCTGATCGAATGGAACAACGCTGTCGCTCGCAAGGTTAATTCCACTAACCACTGTCTCATGCTGGAAGAAGGCCATTCCGTCTACCGGACCGGCCAACCAGTTGCCGAAGCTAGCATAGCTTGTGGGGGCCGTATAGGTATCCGCTCCACGCTTAAAGCGCGTAAGAGTATATCCATCCTGGTCGAGATTGCCGTCTGCTGTATAAACATAAGAGTTCTGGATGGAGGTAGCGGCACTCCCCAATCTGGAGATGTCGTCCAGCGGATTATAATTTTCACGGCCGGAAATCTTGCCTGTAGCGGGATTCAGCTGTACGAGAGTCAGCTGGTAACCCGGCACGGCCGTTGCCGTATTCCCCGCTGCAGTCTTTGCCTGCTCACGGAGTATTATTTGTCCATTCTGATAAGTCACATAACTGTATAACCCCTCAATTCTCCACAGCCGCTTTCCGGTATCCGGATCAAGACCGTAGAATTGGGTGCGGATGTTATCGACCGTGCTGGAAACGACAAACATACCTGAATATTCTCCATTAATGGTCCCCGCATACATAGGAATATCCATATTATCCCATAGTTTCTTTCCTGTAACCGGGTTATAGGCCGCGACAACGCCGTACTCATTGGCAAAATAGACCTTTCCGTTAATCAGGCGGGCCTGTGCCCCAATCTCTATTGGCCGCTCCGACACCTTAACCTTCCAGATCAGCTTTCCGGTTGCAGCGGATACTTTGACGAGCTGTTCCTGATTGTCGATGAAGATTACGGAGTTATTCGTGACGATTTGCGGATGCGCCCCCTGTTTATAGGACCACTTAATTTTGCCGGAGGCTATATTTTTGGCATAAAGTGTATTGTTGCTGTCTGAGTAGTAGAGAATTCCGTTCATAACAGGCGGCTTGACGTCATACATGCCCATGCCATCCGTGGCTACCTGCCACTTCAGAGGCAACAGCTTATCTTTGGAAATCGCAGTGACTGTATTGTTCGAGGAAGCAGCGTATGCTGTACCCGGCAAAAGGTCTGCTGAAGAGATAGCGGTGAGGGATGAGAGCAGGGAAAGGGCGAGTAAGCTGGTGAAAAGGGGTTTCATTGGCGGCATCTGAGTCATCTCCTTGATGTGGTCTTATTCTAAATAGTAAGACGCCGGGTGGAAGGATAGGTTGCTAAAATAAGGAAGACAATATTGTAACCAAAGGTACAGCCACAACGATAACTATAATCATAGCTATAATGTAACATAATATGTATTATGTTAACTTGGTAATTCACTGAGCGGTATTTAGGGTAATAAGGAGCAACTACAGTTATCAGGAGGTTGCCTTTATGGGATTCAATTTCGGAGGCTTTGGCGATAAAATACAAGGATTAGTTGAGACATTCAAAGAGGGCGGAGTCGGTGAGCTGCTGCAAAAGCTTCCGCTAGACCAGCTGCCTGTCGATCAGCTCCTGGAGAAGCTGCCGCTGGATCAACTGCTGTCGGGTTCTTTTCTGCAACAGTTCACTCCGTTCGAGTCACTGACCGAGCTGTTGCAGAGTGGAGGGTTCTCTGCCGGATCAGCAGAGGAGCTGAAGGCGCTGCCGCAGGATCAGCTGAACGAGCATGTCACGAAAACTACCTCCTTCAGCTCACTGAAGGACATGCTGGTCAAAGCGGCAGAGTTCTATTCCCAGCGGAAGTAGCGCATTTATCTCCATCATTTGACCACTGGGAACCAGTCTAATTCAATAAAACAGCGGCAGTTCTGGATGTATATCATCCATGGCTGCCGCTGTTTTCATTATTATGTGATTTCGTATTTTAACGTAATCTTTATTGCTTGAGCCAGGCCGTTGCCAGCAGCAGGGCCCCTTTGTTGGCATGGGTCTCTGCCAGGGCGTTAAGCATCACGAAGTCGTGGATGATGCCCTGGAACCGGACTGCCGTAACTGGTACTCCAGCTTCGCGGAGTTTGGCAGCGTAGGCTTCGCCCTCATCCCGCAGCACATCTGCTTCGCCAGTGATGATTAAGGCTTCCGGCAGACCGCTAAGCTGCTCCAGGCTGGCCCGCAGCGGGGAAGCGGTAATCTGTGCCCGCTCCTCCGGATCAGTGGTATATTGATCCCAGAACCATTTCATGCCGGTGCGCTGCAGGAAATATCCTTCGGCGAACAGGTGATACGATTCTGTATCGAAGGCAGCATCGGTTACCGGATAGAACAGCAGCTGCTTGGAGATTGCCGGGCCGCTGCGTTCCTTGGCCATCAGTGTGATGGCCGCAGTCATATTGCCGCCTACACTGTCTCCGGCAACACTAAGCTTGGACGCATCTAATCCGTATGTGGAGCCTTCTTGGGCGATCCATTCCAGTACAGCGTAGATTTCTTCAATGGCTGTAGGATATTTGGCTTCGGGAGAGAGGCTGTACTCCGGGAAAACGACGGCAGCTTCGGCACCAACGGCCAGCTCGCGGATTAAGCGGTCATGCGTATGGCTGTTGCCGAATACCCAGCCGGCTCCATGAATATAGAGTATGACCGGAAGAGAGTTAGAAGCAGAGCCGATAGGACGGACAATGCGTACCTTCACCTCACCACCAGGGCCGCCGGATACCGTCAGATCCTGAATATCGGCTTCGGGCTTGAATATTTCACTGGATTGGACTGTATTTACAGTTTCGCGGCCTTTCCCAGGCCCAAGGTCGGGCAGAAAGGGAGGCTCGGAGTTGTCATCAGCGAATTTCTGGGCTGCGGGCTCAAGAACAATTTTGTTGTCTTCAGGCATGGTTTATAGTCTCCTTCTTAGATCTGGTTTAAGTCAGGCTCTCCTTCATCCATAACCATCTGACACTTTTCTGAAACGTAAAGCGAACGGAAGACCCTCGTCAGGGGCTGGAAACTCCGCCGCTCATATAGAAAAAACAGGCTGCATCGTCCAATTAAGGAGGAGTGCGGCCTGTTTCTTTTAAGCGTTCTTATAATGCGTGCCGGGAAATCTCTTCTGCATCCGTAGCTACAGGATTATTCCCTTCACGTTTACGTGCCTGTCTTAAATAATCCACCAGAACAAACAACAGTGTGATCAGCAGCGGATACACGATCGCCCAGCCTGTGAACGGAAACACGGCTACCGTTGCGGCAAAAGAAATCCAGCTGATCATCACGCCTGCCCGGCTGCCCCGCAAGAGGCGGATTCCTGCAGCACAACCGCCAATATAGGTGAGGATGAAGGTGGCATTGGGGAATTTAATCAGTGTCGTAATCGAGAGCAGGCCGCTACCGTAGAGCGATAACACTGCTGCGAAGCAGAGGGTCAGGAAGCCGATCGCTCCGACGGGTGTCTGATAACGGTCCGATAAGCGGCCCATCCATTTCGGGGCATATCCCTGCCGTGACAAGGCATAAGCTACACGCGATGCAGCGCTTGAATAGGCAATAATCGTCGCCGTACAGATGAATAATCCGGTGAGTCCGGCAATGAATCCGCCCCAGGCTCCAAGCGGCTGGCTGATGATCCAGACCAGAGATGAGTCGGCTCCTCCCCGCAGATAGCTCTGCGTACCGACTGTAGCAAGTGCCGAGAGGAAATAGAGGACTCCGACAATGACCGCAGCAATGGTCACACCCTTGACGGCAGCGCGCTGCGGGTCCTTGAATTCTTCAGACAGATGCGAAACGGCCTCCCAGCCGATGAAGCACCAGAAGAGAATCGCTGCCGCCTGCCCGACACTCATCCAGCCATGCGGAACAAACGGTGTGAAGTGGACGCTCTCCATTCTTGGCAGAGCCGCAGCAAAAGAGAAGACCAGCACGGCAACAATCGCGATAACCACGGCGATTTGTACTTTCCCGGCCACTTTCATCCCGATCCAGTTGACAATCAGGCCAATGGCCAGCATTCCTGCAGCGATGGCAATTCTGGCCGGATCGCCCCAGCCCATGGCGGCTGTCATATACCCCGCTCCGGTCAGTGCAGCGACAGGACCGCCAATCGGCACGGACATGAGGAAGAACCAGCCAACCAGTGCACCTGCCTTAGGGCCGAAGGCCAGGGTGACAAAGTGGGATACTCCGCCGGCATTAGGGAATTTGGCCGAGAGCAGACCCATGGACAGCGCAAGCGGGAGAATCAGCAGGGTCATGAATCCCCAAGCCAGCAGAGAAGCCGGTCCAGCCATCTCCGCTGCCAGTCCGGGTACGATTAACACACCTGAGCCGAGGACGGCTCCTATGTACAGGGCAATAGCCTGTGGCATCCCGATATTCCGTTGTAATGATTTATTTTCCTTCATATAAATAGTCCCGCTTTCCTTGTATTTAAATATAGAGTATCAGATAATAGATCCATTGGAAAAACGGAATTATCGAATGGAATCGATTCGAATAACCGATAGGTTGAAGGAGGTACTATGGAGTCTAAGCATCTGTTCACCTTTCTCGTTGTAGTTGAGACCGGCAGCTTTACCCGCGCGGCCCAGAAGCTTGATTACGCCCAGTCCAGCATTACCGCACAGATACAGGCGCTGGAGGCAGAACTGGAGCAGCCCCTGTTTGACCGGATCAGCAAAAAGATCATTCTCACCGATGCCGGCCGCCGTCTCTTGCCGTATGCCCAGGAAATCTCCAAGATGCACACGATGGCCGAGAACGCCCTGCGGTCGGAGACGGAAATATCCGGTTCGCTGCGGATTGGTGCACCTGAATCTTTGGCGGCCTTCCGCCTCCCGGGCATTATCAAGGAATTCCGCAGCCGGCACCCGCAGGTGCAGATTACGCTGAAGCCGGGAGCCTGCTGGGAACTGACGGAGTTCGTCCGCTCAGGAGAGCTTGATCTAGCCTTTCTTCTCCAACCGGAGACGGAATATAAGGAGATGTACTGTGACACGCTGATCCATGAAGTCATGACGCTGGTCGCTCCGCTCGATCACCCGCTGCTGGAATTGGAAGAAGTACATCCTTTGCATCTTAAAAATGTTACGATTCTGCATACGGAAACAGGCTGCACCTACCGCACCTTATTTGAGCGGCATCTGAACAGTTATGGAGTATTCCCCGATCCGAATCTGGAGTTCTGGAGCATTGAAGCGATCAAGCAATGCGTAATGGCAGGACTCGGTATCTCATTCCTGCCGATGATTACGGTCCGCAGGGAATTGGCGGAAGGCAAGCTGGGCAGGCTGAACTGGAATGATGAATCACAGCGGGTAGCGACCCAAATTGCATATCACAGCAAAAAGTGGAAATCCCCAGCGTTAAGTGAGTTTCTTGGAACGGTGCAGAAGCATGCTGTAAGGTGGAGGGAAGAGGAGGAGCACAGGGCATGAATGAGCCGGAGCTTGAATATGAAGAAGAGCTGGATGCCTTCCTGATCTGGATGAAGGACGCCGGCTACACAGCATATACGCAGAAATCCTATCTTGCTGATGTACGGGAATTTCTGGGCAGTCTGAACGGACGGGAGCTGGGTACTGTAAAAAAACTGCAGGTTGTCTCCTATCTGACTTCGGTGCGGGAACGCGGGGTAAGTGATGCGACACGAAACCGCAAGCATGCGTCAATAAGCTGCCTCTTCAAGGCGCTGACGGAGCTGGAGCTGCTGAATATCAACCCGGCTTCCGGAATCAAGAAGTCCAAAACCGAAAAAAACCGTGAGCCTGTCTATCTGGATGAACAAGACCTGCAGCGGTTTCTGTCAGCGGTAGACGGCAAATACAGAAGCCGCAATCTGGCTGTTTTTTTGCTGATGTCGTATATGGGGCTGCGGGTAGGGGAAGTACACACGCTGAATCAGAGTGATTATAATGTAGAGAGACGTTCACTGCGTGTCTTCGGCAAAGGACGCAAATGGCGCAACGTCCCGGTTCCTGAGGATATTGCCCCGTATCTTGACCAGGCGCTGACGGACCGGCTTAATCCTTGGCACAGCAAGGAGGAGGCGATGTTCATCTCGCAAAAAGGCCGCCGGCTCTCCATCCGCGGCATCCAAGGGATTGCTGCGGATACATTCAGCCGCTTCCAGAGTGAAGTGCCTTCGTCCCAGCGCCGGCCGTACTCCAGCCATAAGCTGCGGCACTCCTTTGCCACCATGCTGCTGCGCAAGGGAGCGGATCTGCGCACGGTGCAGGAGCTGCTGGGCCATTCCTCGATCCAGACGACCACTGTATACACACATATTACGAACCGTGAGAAGGAAGAAGCTATGTCCAGACTGCAGATCGGTATGCCGTATAAGACAGGCAGCGGTGATTTGTGAACCTGGGGCTAACAGCGTCAATACACACTATGAACTATTGTTCAAAACATAACGCATAAATCACACGGAATGTGCATTTTTATAATGACAACACCGCCGTGAATTGCTACCATGAGAAGGGGTTATTATTCAGAGTAGAAGGCGCAGAGGGACAAGCCTCGAAGTCGCAGACACAACGATTAAACCATGGATAAAATAAGTTGATAAGCTGGACGGCGATTTTGACTTTAATTGGTTAACGCGTCTTCGCACGTCTGATGGTAAGGCGGCTGGAGAAGAAGCAGAGTCTGTATCTTGAATCTCTTCCTATAAGTAAAATAGCCGCCAATCCCAAACGGATTGGCGGCTGGCTTGTCCATGCGCTGATATTAAAGCTCCAGCTTGGCGATCTCACCTTTGAGCTTATCTGCGGACTGCTGGAAGAGAAGCTGCTCCTCGTTGCTGAGCGGAAGGTCAAGCACTTCACGCACACCGGAACGGTCTACGACACACGGAGCACCGAGGAACACATCTGACACGCCGTTGTAATTGTTCAGCAGTGTAGATACATTCAGGACGGAGCCTTCATTATTCAGGATGGAAGCGACAATCCGGTCCAGAGCCAGTGCGATGGCATAGGAGGTAGATCCTTTGGCATCTATAATCTCGTAGGCGGCATTCTTGGTGTCATCGAAGATCTCATTACGTTCCGCTTCATCGAAGCCCAGATCAATTCCCGCGACATTGGCGAGACTCCAGACCGGCAGCTCGGAATCGCCATGTTCACCGATGATCTGTCCATGGATACTGCGCGGATCGATTTCCTTATGAAGCCCAATCAGGTATCGGAAGCGGGCACTGTCCAGTACAGTACCGGAACCGATAACCCGTCTGCGGTCGAAGCCGCTGATCTTCAAGGTGGCATAGGACAGAATATCGACCGGATTTGTGGCAATCAGCAGGATAGCGTGATGATTGTATTTCGTGATTTTTTGGATAATATCTTTGAAGATCGAGATGTTCTTGCGCAGCAGGTCGATCCGGGTTTCACCAGGCTTCTGGGAGGCTCCGGCAGTGACGATGATGATGTCCGCTTCCTTGCAGTCCTCATAGGTGCCGGCCCACAGCTTCACACCGCCGACAAATGGCATGCCATGGTTCATATCCAGCGCTTCACCAAGCGCCTTCTGATGGTTCACATCGATGAGTACTAGTTCGGGCATGCGCTTACGCAGCAGCAGCGTATAGGCTGTCGTTGTTCCGACTGCACCGGTGCCGATCACTACGACACGATTGGGCTTAAATGGGGCCATTGTTAGATCTCCTCCAGCTTTCGAATTTTGAAATATAAGGGTTTATGTGTTAAACACCATCATTCCTCCTTATATTTCTTGCTGAAACGGTACCATCCTATAGAAGGAAGGCAAAGCCGCTTCCACTTACGGTCCAATCTTATCCATCATAATCTCTAGGAATAGTGTTTTCAAGCTGTCCACTTTTAATCCATTACCCCAAAACGGGCATGCTAACAATGTATTTCTTATTATCCACTCAACCATTTGACAGGAGCGAATTTCAGAATGGATTTATTCCGCAAAAAACCGCTGGCTATTCCAGAGAATACCGGAGCGGAGAAACTTAGCAAGACACTGGGTGCAATGGATCTGACCATGCTCGGTGTAGGGGCCATTATCGGCACCGGAATTTTTGTAATGACGGGAGTGGCTGCTGCGGAGCATGCAGGCCCCGGACTTGTGCTATCCTTCATTATCGCCGGCTTTGCCTGTGTGTTGTCGGCACTGTGTTACTCCGAATTTGCTTCTACACTGCCCGTATCCGGCAGCGCTTATGCATACAGCTATGTCGCCTTCGGTGAACTGCTGGCCTGGATTCTCGGATGGGATCTGGTGCTCGAATACGGCGTAGCCGCAGCAGCGGTAAGCAGTGGGTGGTCCGGTTATTTCCAGGGACTGCTGGAAGGCTTCGGCATTCATTTGCCCACCGCTTTGTCAGGGGCGTATAATGCAGATACAGGAACCATTATTAATTTACCCGCAGTTATTATTATCCTGCTTATTTCTTACCTGCTGACACGTGGGGTCAAGGAGACCGCCCGTTTCAATGCAGTGATGGTTGTGATCAAAATATCAGTGGTGCTGCTGTTTATTGTCACCGGTATGTTCTATGTGAAGCCGGAGAACTGGACGCCATTCCTGCCGTTTGGTTTCCATGGTGTAGTGAATGGTGCGGCAACCGTATTTTTTGCCTATATCGGATTTGATGCCATTTCGACTGCTGCGGAAGAAGTGAAGCGTCCACAGCGCGATCTTCCGATCGGTATTATCTCGTCGCTTGCGATCTGTACCGTGCTCTATATCGCTGTATCCTTAGTACTTACAGGGATCGTGCCATATCAGAACCTCAATGTAAGTGATCCGGTATCGTTCGCCCTGCGGTTCGTTGACCAGAATATGATTGCCGGTCTGATCTCTGTAGGTGCGATTGCCGGGATGACTACCGTGCTGCTGGTAATGCTGTTCGGACAGACCCGTCTGCTGTTTGCTATTTCCCGTGACGGATTGCTGCCGCAGAGCTTGTCCAAGGTCAGCCCCAGAACACATACACCGGTGCGCAGCACATGGATGGTCGGCGGACTGATTGCTGTTCTTACCGGCTTCGTCCCGCTTGACCGGCTGGCCAATCTGACCAGTATCGGGACCTTATTCGCCTTCCTTGTGGTTTCGCTGGGTGTTATTGTGCTCCGCCGTACGAAAACGGATCTCAGAAGAGGCTTTAAGGTTCCCTGGGTTCCCTTTATTCCGCTCCTTAGTGCAGCGGCCTGCGGGTATCTAATGTATAATCTGGGAAGAGAAACTTGGATGGGCTTCCTGATTTGGCTTGCGGTAGGACTGCTAATCTACGGTCTGTACGGATACAAACGCAGTAATTTAAATACGAAGAAATAGAAATAACGGATTAACGGGAAGAGGAGAGAGAGCATTGTCATCCACAGCTTCAGGTTACAAGGTTCTGAGAAGGGGGCTGCTGCTTCTCCTGACCTTACTTATTCTCTCGGCTTGTTCTTCTGCTCCCGCTCCCGAGCCTTCCCAGCCCCCGCAGCCGACGGAAGCGCCGGAAGAAGGGCAGATGATTACGGTCATCACACCGGATGCCAAGAACGTCGATAATGAGAATGCCCCGAAATATCAGATTCAGACCCGGCTGACAGACTTCAGGCTGCTTAACCCGTCAGCGGGAATAGCCTGGGGCGTCACCAAAAATGAGCTGCGCATGTATATGACCCTTGATAACGGCAAAACCTGGGCCAATATCTCGCCGGCTACGACTGTACAGTTTCTGAGCAACCCGGTATATGGCAAAGAGATTTTCTTCACCGATCCAAGCAACGGCTGGATTATACGAAGCTCTTTCGGCACGACCGAGACCGTGGTGCTGCGCACGACAGATGGGGGACACACCTGGAAAGTTTCTGCTTTTCCTGACACCAATACCTTGTCTTCGTTCTACTTCAGTTCACCGACCCATGGCTGGCTGATGACTTCCTGGGATGCCAGCTCCACCAAAGAGAGCAAAGCCTTGTATGCTACGCAGGACGGCGGTGCTACCTGGGCCCTGGTCATGCAGAACGAACAGTATAATCCGAATCTCCCTAACAATACAATTCCGCTGCCGGGCGTTACGACCGGAATGATATTTAAGGACGGAAGCCGAGGATTCGTAACACTGCAGACCGGGGCACTGCCTAAGATATATGTCACCAAAGACGGAGGCGCAACCTGGGCGGCAGGCTCTGAATTTCTGGTTAACGAGAGCTTTGGAGGCTGTGACCGGGTCATTGCCGGTGAACCTGAATTCTTTGGTACGGATCATACAAGCGGATGGCTGTCTGTAGGGTGTCAAAAAGAGAAAGAGGCCAGCATGACCTACAACGGCTATTTCACTGCAAACGGGGGAGAGAACTGGAAGTTCATCAGCCTCAGCCGGCCGGCGATGACGGGAATTAACCGGCATGTGGCACCTGAATTCCTCAGCTCGCAGGCGGGCTGGTCTTTAGAGGGGAACCTGTTGTACAAGACGATGAATCAGGGACAGACCTGGACGGTACTTCCGGCCAGCAGTGTACTGCAGTCCAAGCTGCTGGAATATCCGGAAGTAGTGAAGCTGCAATTCATCTCTGAGGATGTAGGCTGGCTGCTGATCCAGAAAGAAGAGGACCGCAGATCTATCCTGCTGCAGACTACGAATGGCGGAGTGAGCTGGCGGGTCATGTAAAGGTAATTAAGAGGTTGTCCGCATTAGCGGGCAGCCTTTTCTTTTGTGAATACGGCCGCAAAGCCCTCTTAATATAAGGAAAAAACTTATTTAAAATTTTCTTTAAAAATGTGAAAAAAATCACATGACAAACTTTCACTCCTGTGATATATTTAACACATAGAGAACAAGTTCATTTTTTCACAAACTTTCATCCCGAAGAGGAGAGATTATTATGAAAACATTTGAAACGGATTATATGACAAGAAACCTGCTGCAATTGTGCTACAACTGTGCCGATGCTCACCTGTGTGAAACGGAAGAACAATGCAGAGCTTGCTGGGCAGATAGCGGTATGCTGCCGGAAGAAACAAGCGAAACCAGACAATTGCTAGACCTCGTACATGCATAATGTGATCGCCTCACTTGGTATAATGAAGACCATTTAGGTCCCCGGATATAGGGGGATTTAGGTGGTCTTTTTGGCGTGCTGTCATCATCGCAAGTGAAGATTCTTCCGGAGCAGCCGGGGTTATTACACATTTGTTATGCTGTCTTGAAGGGAAGAGGCATATACATGTACAGAAGACCTGCAAGCGCAGGGAATCTAACCAGATGGGAATAAGGGGGAAGAGACCATGGGAACGGGACCGGATCCATCCTGGATGTTTGATTTTACAGGAACGGTATTGCCGATATTCCTCGCTGTAGTCGTGGGGATTATCGCTGTGTCTGCAGGCAGAGGACTGCTTCAGTGGAGCCGGAACAATAATGCCCCCCTGCAGTCCATACCCGCCCGCATTGTAAGCAAGCGCAGTGAAGTCCGCCAGCAGCAGGCACAGGATGAGAGCAGCCGTACCAGCACAACCTATTACCTGACGTATGAAGCGGAGGATGGCGTCCGCAGAGAGTTCAAGGTAGACGGCCATGAATATGGCATGAGTGCTGAAGGGGACAGGGGGGTGCTGACATATCAGGGTACAAGGTATCATGGCTTTCAGCGGCGCCCGCATTACTCCACTGCAGAGTAGTGAACAGGCTTGTTTATTGATAGAGTGAAGATTATTTGAAAAGCATTACGCAGTACCCTCTTGTTATCGTAATCGGTGCAAGGGGGTATTTGGGTTGTGTCTGGCCTCAGGCTCAAAGCAGGGATTCACGGTATACCAACGTATTGCTGTAGACCCTCAGGAAATTGGGCGGGGACTGTCACCTCTTAGGCGAATGCACATACAATACAGCGAGCAGTAAAGAACAGCGGATGCTTGGCGTTACAGCTTTGTTCCATAACTGTCAATGAAGTGATTACAAGGAGGAGAACGCGTGGCCGTCATCAAAACGAACTCGGAGGATGTAAGGGTGCTTGCGCGGCTGATGCGGGCGGAGGCCGAAGAGGATGGGGAGTCAGGCATGCTGATGGTCGGCAATGTCGGGGTCAACCGGATTCTCGGTAACTGTCTGGACTTCAACAACATCCGCAGTGTGAATGATATGGTGTACCAGAGTCCGGGAGGCTTTGAAGCCCCGCAGAAGGGGTACTTCTATCAGCGAGCACGGGAGGCCGATATCCGTTTGGCAAAACGCGCTATCGCAGGGGAAAGAACCTGGCCTGCATCCAATGCGCTGTGGTTCTTCCGGCCTGTCGGGGCCTGTCCGGCCAACTGGTACAATCAGCAGAACACCGGCCGCTACAAGGCACACTGCTTCTTCACGCCGACCCAGGTGGATTGCCCGTCATTATTCTAGGTACCGCCAGCCAGGAGAGGACTGGGCTTACAGCGGCTGCATGCAGTAGCCTGGGCTCCCGGGCTGGATCTGAAAGAAGCCAATGGTCACATTACTTAAGTGAAGGCTAATCTAAATTCTAGGAGGTTATTCGTAAATGATCGTTCAACCCTACCGTCCCGTTACTTATACGATGGGCAGCAACCCAGCAGGTGGCATGAGCAATATGAACAACATGAACAACATGAACAACATGAACGGCATGGGCCCGATGAATACTATGGGTGCCATGAGCAACAAGGGAAGCATTGGAAACATGGGCACCATGGGCACGATGGGTACTATGAGCAGCATGCCGCCACAGGTCACCAGCGGCAGCCCCATGACGCCAGCCGGAACCGTGGTCTCAACAACTGCACCGGTGTTCGAACAGTCTTATGTAGAGAACATCTTCCGACTCAACCTTGGCAAGGTCGGCACCTTCTACTTTACCTATGAGAATAACAAAGACTGGAACGCCAAGGTCTACACGGGTGTGCTTGAAGCTGCCGGCCGCGACCATCTTATTATCAGCGACCGGGCGACCGGACAGCGGGTTGTGCTGCTCATGGTCAACTTCGATTATGCCACCTTTGAAGAGCCGCTTGTCTATCAATATCCCGGAGTTATCGGAAATCCGGCGGTTGTACGGAGCTGCCGATAAGCTTTCTGGCCATTTATCCATAGAATAACGCAAAAACGGCTGTCCACCTTTGTTTAAAGGCGGTCAGCCGTTTCTTTTGCTACCGTGCGCACATATGCTGTATTTTTCGAGGGGACACGCATGCTTGCTGTTTCACCTAATATATTTATATAATAAAAGTATTATTTATAATCCGTGATTTATGTACAGGAGATGAAGGCATTGGGAAATTGATACGGAAAGGAACAGTCGGCATGATCCAGTCTGACATTTTGAACAAACGAAGGAGGTGGGCCTATCCGCCTGCACAGGAAACGGCGGATAGGAGTATAAATTGAGCGACCCTTTACCCGGTATATTAAATGTAGGTCTTATTATTTTGATTGTGCTGCTTAACGGTTTTTTTGTTTCGGTTGAGTATGCGATGGTGAAGGTGCGCAGCGGGCGCATCGATTCACTGATTGAAGAAGGCAGCAAGAGAGCCCCTGCCGCACGAAAAATCGTTCATAATCTGGATGGTTATCTATCGGCCTGTCAGCTTGGCATCACGCTTGCCTCGCTTGCGCTGGGCTGGCTCGGAGAACCGGCAATTGCTACGATTGTGGGGCCTATTATTACGAACCTTGGCTTCGGAGAAACAACTGTTTTTGTGGTTTCGCTTATCATTGCCTTTATGTTTATCACCGTTCTGCATATTGTACTGGGCGAGCTTGCCCCGAAGACCATTGCGGTAAATAAAGCGGAGGCTGTCCTTCTGCTTGCCGCGGGTCCGATGAATGTTTTTTACCGGATCATGTATCCCTTCATCTGGGTGGTTAACGGCCTGGCACGCGGGCTGCTGCGTATCTTCCGTCTGGCGCCGGCATCGGAGCTGGCTACAGCACATACAGAGGAAGAAATACGCATTCTGATGCAGGAGAGCAACAAAAGCGGATTGATCGACAATACGGAAATGACGCTGGTGGACAATATCTTCGAATTTGCCGACACGATGGCCAGGGAAATCATGATTCCGCGCACGGAAATGATCTGTCTCAACACACATCTGGAGACGGACGAGAATCTTGAAATTGCCTTTGACGGAATGAGAACCCGTTATCCGGTCTGCGACGGAGACAAGGACCATATTCTCGGCTTCATTCATATCAAGGATATGATCCGAGATAATGCGCCCAAGTATAACGAATTGATCCGTCCGATATTGACTGTCCCGGAATCGATTCAGATTAGCAGCCTCCTCAAGGTCATGCAGCGTGCCAAGACCCAAATCGCTATCCTGATTGATGAGTATGGCGGTACCTCGGGGATGGTTACTCTGGAGGATATTATGGAAGAGATTGTAGGAGAGATTCAGGATGAGTTCGACGAGGAACGTCCCGGCATCGAGAAGCTGGGGGAGGATGAGTTCTCAATCGACGGCTTGATGCTGATCGAGGAGATCAATGATACGCTCGGAATCCATATGGAGACGGATGATTACGATACGATAGGCGGCTGGCTGTATTCCAAGCTGGAGGTCAATCCTCCGCAAAAAGGCCAGACGGTGGAGTTCGACAACCATTTATTCGTGGTTGAAGAGACCGATAATAAGCGGATTTCCCGGATTAAGCTGCTGAAGGTGCAGTTTTTGACGGAGGAAGCCGGAGCATAGGTTACGAATAGACAAGAGCATGGCGCTATTACAGAGCGCTGTGCTTTTTTGCATACAGGGGCTCCTGTTCTGGTGGCGCTTTGCTTAGGCAAAAACTGTCTGTCCCATTAGGCACAATCTACGATTCGACTGGATTCACCCAGGGTAAGGTTAGTGTAAATAGGTGAAATGCAATATCTTAATGTTCATGAAGGGAGAGAGAGGCTATGGAGCATCATCCGAATCATTACAATGATCTGCTTGTCCTCTTATCTGTTGCTATAGCATTTCTATCGTGCTTCACAGCCCTTGATCTGGCGGAACGGCTGCTCCGTGGCCGCAAGGGGAATCTCTATATTCTGCTTATCTCTGTAGTGCTGGGCACAGGGATGTGGAGTATGCATTTTATCGGAATGCGGGCGATGGATTTGGGAGTTCCGGTATCGTATGATCTGTTGCTGCTTGTGTTCTCGCTGATCATTCCTGTGGCTGCTTCTTATATGCTGTTCGTAATGCTCGGCAACCCCCATACCCGCAGCCGTGTCTATCTGGGTCTTGGCGGTATGCTGTTCAGCAGCGGAATCCTGATCATGCATTTCAGCGGCATTCTGGCGATGAAGCTATCGGCAACGTATGAACAAGGGTTCTCTTCCATTATTTTGTCTATCCTATTCGCCCTGGTTGTCCCTGTCATTACTGCATCCTACGACCCGAAATGGCTGGAGAATGCCTACAATATGCTTAGTGTCAAAAAACTGCTGCTCGTGTTAACCCTGACCGGAGTGTTCACAGGAATACATTATTCTGCAATGGCCGGTGCATCCTTCACAATAGTAGACTCATTCTTGTATACAGGTCGCGCTCCGCTCTTGGATGAATCACTGCTGGGCATCATTCTGGGCGGTTCCTTCTTATTCATTGTGATGATTGTGCTTGGCCTGCTCTATAGGGACCGGCAGCATGTACTCCGCTTTGCAGCGTTTAATGAGCAGCGTTATATGGCCTTGTTCGAGCATAGCCCGGATATGGTGCTATGTATTGATCCGGCCCTTAAGAAGATCATCAGTGCTAATCCTTCCCTGCGGTATACCACGGGATACGGAAGAGAAGAACTGGGGGAATTCAAGAACATCCTGTACAGTGCCAGGGATGAAGCCGCAGTCAAGGAAGCTGTGCGCAATGCCTCCCAAGGGAAGTCCTCCAAGCTGGAGCTGAAGGTAATCACCAGGGACGGCCAGCAGATGATCTGCAGCGTAACGGTGTTTCCATTGCTTCACAATAAGCAACAGCTGGTCTATATCGTTGCCGAGGATGTCACTGCCCTGATGCAGTACCAGCATGAACTGATTCAAGCCCGGGACGCGGCAGAGAGTGCAGCCAGGATGAAAAGCGAATTTATGGCGACAATGAGCCATGAAATCCGTACGCCATTGAACGGAATTATCGGCATCAATCAGCTGCTGGCCGAAGAGATCAGCAAGCCCGAGCATCTGGAGCTGCTGAAGCTGCAGAGTACCAGCAGCCAGGCGTTGCTCCATGTAATGAGTGATGTTCTCGATATTTCCCGCCTGGAAGCAGAGGGTCTCGTGTTGAACCAGGAGCCGTTTCAGCTGAATGTGCTGCTGCAGGAGTGTATGGATCTGTTCGAAGTGATCACCAGAGACAAGCAACTGTCGTTTGTGCTGTCTGTAGAAGAGGGGCTTCCCGGCAAGTTCGTAGGAGACATTGCAAGGATCCGTCAGATCCTGGTTAACTTAATCGGCAATGCGGTGAAATTCACTCCTTCGGGAGCGGTTACAGTTACTGTTGAGTCCTGCGGCCTGGAGGGAGCGTCTGAGACGCTGCAATTCAAAGTGCATGATACGGGCATTGGCATTCCGCCGGATAAGCTGCAGCTGCTGTTCCAATCCTTTTCCCAGGTGGATGCTTCCCACACGCGTAAATATCCGGGTACCGGTCTGGGATTGGCCATTTGCAAGAAGCTGGTGGAGCTTATGCAGGGAGAAATATGGGCGGAACCGGCGCCGGGCGGCGGGACCCAGTTCTTTTTCAGAATTGTGCTACAGTCGCTGGATTTATCGCCGGAGCTGATTTACAACCAAGAAAATGAAGACAGCGGAGTGCCTGCGACTACCAAAGCCGTATAATGTAGAGTTTGCCAAGGAGAGAACTTTAATTATATAATTTTAAAGTAACTTATCTTTTATCACGAAAGTCCTATGGACAGAAAGGAACTCTCTTTGAGCAAACCGAAAAAGAACAATGTCGCGCTTCCCCAGATGAGCAAGCAGGAGAAACGCCGGGCAGAGCAGGAGCAGCAGAAGCAGAAAACGAGAATCCTGATCGTGAGTACAGTGGCGTTAGTCGTTATTATTTTTGTGGGATTATTCATGCTGGCCTCGAAGGACGGCTCAACCACAGGATCTGCTGCGGCTCCCGTTGACTTCAATTACAGTGAAATGGCACGGCTGGGCAAAGAAGATGCTCCAGTCAAAATCGTTGAATTCGGCGATTACAAATGTCCGGCTTGCGCCCAGTTCACCGGGGTGATTAAACCGCAAATCGTTCAGGAGTATGTCAATCAGGATAAAGCAGCCTTTTACTTCGTCAACCTGGCCTTTATTGGTACAGATTCGAGAACAGCTTCACTAGCGGCACTGTCCGTATATCATCAGAATGAAGAGGCTTTCTGGAAATTCTTCGATGCCATCTATGCTAACCAGGGTGAAGAAAAGGTGGAGTGGGCAACACCGGACTTCCTGGTAAGTCTGGCACAGCAATTAGAACTGCCCATTGACTTCGACCTGCTGCGTAAGGATATTGAAGACAAGACCTATGAAAGCGAACTGGAGAGAGATATCCAGGTTGGCACAGACACCGGTGTAACCAACACGCCATCACTGTTTGTGAATGGAGTCAAGGTGAATGAACCTTTTAATATGGAGGAAATTGATGCTCAAATCAAGGTAGCTGCGGAAGCTGTGGCTGCACAATGAATAAATTCTCTGCATTCTGCCGCCGGAATTGTCTCTACTTGGCCTGGTTCGTCTCGGTTGTTGCTGTAGCAGGCAGTCTGTATCTCAGTGAAGTGCTGAAATATGAGCCCTGCAAGCTATGCTGGTTTCAGCGGATATTTATGTACCCGCAGCTTATTTTGCTCGGAATCGCCACTTACCGGGGGGATAAGCGCATTATCCCTTATGTGCTGCCCTTAAGTTTGATTGGCGGAAGCATTTCGATCTATCATTACGCAGAGCAGAAAATTCCGGCACTTAGCAAGGTGCTTCCATGTACAATCGGTGTCCCGTGCAACACGGATTATCTGAATTATTTCGGATTCATCACCATCCCGCTGCTGGCACTCATTGCGTTCGCATTAATCACAATTCTGCTATGGACAGGGCGTAAAGAGGATGCAGGTGAGTAAGAAGCCGTCAGGCAGAATGAAGAGTAACTATTTCCCTTAAATTGAGTGTAAATTATTAAGCAGAAATGCTGTAAAATCACGCGATAAAGTGATAATGAAAGAGAATGAAAGATCAAGACATACCGGATCATGGATTTGGTTGTTTTGGTTGTTTTTCATTCTTTTTTCATTTGTTTCAACGCTTTACGGAAGAGTCATTGTAGATTAATATTAGTCCTTGTGAGAAGTTGAATATGCGCTGAATTTTCCGGAAGGAAAAACGGGGGAACCAAACTTGGCCGAGTGCCAACGGGGTGAATCGGAAGCGGGTCAGCAGACTCGAAAACCGTAGGGCTACCACAGCCCGAATCCGCCAGCTAACCTCGTAAGCAATAGTGGGATAATGACCATGCACTCAAGGCATGCGGATCATTTCCGTATGCCTATTTCTGTGCCTGCATTTATGAAATCCACTTATGAAAACAGCGCGCGGTACTGCCGTTTCAACTTAACAAAGAGAGGAAATGTTACTACAATGGTAAGCAAGGTAAAACGACTATTGATCGGGCGTCCGATGAAGTCGAACGAACTCGATCATGAAAAGTTATCCAAGGTGAAAGCACTGGCTGTCCTGTCTTCTGATGCGCTCTCGTCTGTAGCCTACGGAACAGAACAAATCTTAATTGTACTCGTGGCCGCAGGCTTCACAGCTATCTGGTACTCATTGCCAATTGCATTAGCCGTATTGGGCCTGCTGGTCATCTTAATCCTGTCTTATCGGCAGACCATTTTTGCTTATCCGCAGGGCGGAGGCGCCTATATTGTCGCCAAAACTAATCTCGGGGTTCATACCGGCTTGCTTGCCGGAGGCTCTTTGCTGGTGGATTATATTTTAACGGTGGCGGTAAGCGCCTCGGCGGGAACGGATGCGATCACATCAGCGTTCCCGGGTCTTCATAATCATAGTGTACTTATAGCGGTTACTGTCATTCTGCTCTTAACGATTGTCAATCTGCGGGGGGTTACTGAATCAGCTTCATTCATAGCCATTCCGGTATATCTGTTCGTCGTCTCCATCTTTGTGCTGATTATCGCGGGAGTCTTCAAGTATGCAACCGGCGGTGCTCATGCCCAGGTTCCTGAGATCGGCTCGGCGGTATCGAATGTCAGTATGTTCCTTCTGCTTAAGGCCTTCAGCTCCGGCTGTTCGGCACTGACCGGGGTAGAAGCTGTATCTAATGCGATCCCTAACTTCAAAGCACCGGCTGAGAAAAATGCGGCTAAAACACTGGTGCTTATGGGTCTGATTCTCGGGGCTATGTTCACGGGGATTACGCTTTTGGCTTATTGGTACGGTATCATGCCGAACGAGAAAGCAACGGTTGTGTCGCAGATTACCGAGTCTACCTTTGGCCGCGGCGGTTTGTACTTCTTCATCCAAGGCATCACCGCAGTAATCTTGTTCCTGGCGGCGAATACAGCGTATTCGGCATTCCCGCTGCTGGCATTCATGTTCGCCAAAGACAAATATTTACCCCACGCCTTCATGGTACGCGGAGACCGGCTGGGATTCTCCAACGGCATTATTTTCCTCGGCGTAATGTCGGCTGTGCTTGTAGCCGCTTTTCACGGTAATACCGAAGGGTTGATTCCATTATACGCCGTTGGGGTATTCATTCCGTTTACCCTTTCACAGCTTGGCATGATGGTCCAGTGGTACAGAACCAAGCCTAAGGGCTGGCAGAGCAAATTCGCAGTGAATACAGTAGGCATGCTCACAACCTTGACCATTACGCTCATCTTCATTATTACTAAATTCTCGAGTGTATGGATGGCCTTCATCTTCCTGCCGCTTGTAATCATCGTGTTCCACCGGATTCACCGCCATTATATGAATATTGCCGATCAGCTGCGCATTTGTCCGGCTACGGATAAACCTTGCATTAAAGGAAGCACAGTGGTTGTACCTGTTGCCGGTGTCACCCGCGCGGTACTGCATTCAATCAGCTATGCGAAGTCATTGACTGAGAATGTGGTGGCTGTATATGTCGGATTCGATGAAGAAGAGATTCACAAAATGGAACAGAAGTGGGAAGAGTGGAACCCTGGGGTTCGCCTGATTGTACTCCGCTCGCGTTACCGCAGCATCATCCGCCCGCTGGTGAAATTCATCGATACGGTGGAGTGGAAAACCGCTTCAACAGACCATATTACTGTACTCATTCCGCAATTTGTTACGAAGCATTGGTGGCAGGCGATTCTGCATAATCAGACCAGCTTGTTCATCCGCTCTTATCTGATGAATCAGAAGGATATCGTTATAGCAACTGTGCCGTATCATTTGCACAAATAGACATACCCTTTATATGTATAACGGTTGTTTCCGCAGGTTGCGGGAGCAGCCGTTTTTTGTTATGCGCAGTGTGAGTGTACATGGAACCAGATAATTTAGTTGACAGAGAGAATGAGAATCAATATCATCAGTTTATGTGAGGCGAAGGCCACAATCACCTTTGACCAATAATGAATGTATATACAGGAGGGGTATTATATGTTTTCGTTCAACCTGCAAAGATCAACAAGCATGAAGCTGGCTATGGCCGGACTCATGACCACGACGTTGTTACTATCCGCATGCGGGAATAACAATGCAGTCAATAACGGAGGAGCGGCAACTACGGCACCTGCAACAACTGCAGAAGCTACAACTGCACCGGAAGAAACGACAGCCCCAGCGGTAGACCAAACAGTAACGGATGCCATGGGACATAAAGTCACTATCCCTGCGAACCCGCAGCGTGTGCTTGCTTCTTATCTGGAAGACTATCTGGTCGCACTCGGCGTGACTCCGGTTGCCCAATGGTCCGTGACAAACGGCACTCAGGATTACCTCGCAGCTGAGCTTAAGGATGTTCCAACCATCAGCTATGACCTTCCACTCGAAGCCGTAACTAGTTTTGCACCGGACTTCCACATCGTACAATCGGAAGGCACAGTCCAGAACGGTCTGTATGATCAGTTGAACAAAATCGCACCTACGTATGTACTCGGCGATGAAATCAGTAAAGACTGGCGCAAATCGCTGCTCCAGATCGGTGAGCTACTGAACAAAACGCCGGAAGCTGAAGCAGCCATTGCTGCCTATGATCAAAAAGCGGCGGAAGCCAAAACAAAAATCTCTGCTGCGATCGGCGATGAGTCTGTTGCCATCCTCTGGCTGGTATCCAAGAACTTCTATATAGTAGATGAAACCCGCAGCAGCGGGGCAGTCCTGTATGGTGACCTTGGCCTGAAGCTTCCGAATCTGGTTACCGAAATTCCTGCAGAGTCCAGAGCAACGTGGAATCCCATTTCACTTGAGAAATTGTCTGAGCTGACTGCAGATCATATCATCCTTGTGAACAGTGACGGGGCGGATGCTGCTGAAGTTACGGATGGCGCGATCTGGAAGGGGATTCCGGCTGTTAAGGCGGGGAATGTTCATGAGTTTGGCAGATCAACCAGCTGGCTGTACAGCGGTCCTATAGCTAACTCCAAAACAATTGATGATGCTCTGAGCAGTCTTGTAAAATAAGCAGCGTTCAAATGCCGGTAATCAGCTTTTGCCGGTAGAGAGTGTGCAGGTCCTTGTATCCCCGGATACGATGATCTGCACCTTTTTTAAATGGAGCGATAGATGAGGGCGTCCAGTATAGATTACGCGTTATCTGCTTGTACAATATTCATATATTTGCGATAATGAGAATGATAATCAATTAGAAGCAAGTAATAATCCTGTTAAGGAGACGGCTTATGGTTTCATCCACACGTTCTAACCTCAATCCTTCTACGGCTGCAGAGGATAAACCCATCAAGTCGCGGCCGGTGGCTGCAGCTACGATCCTGCTGCTCGGAATAGCCGCCATCGTCTTCGGGCTGATGCTGTCTGTATCGGTAGGAGCGGCAGATATCCGGCTGGCTACTGTATGGGAAGCTGTCTTCCGTTTCAATCCGGAGCTGGGACAGCATCAGGTCATCCGGGAGCTGCGGATCCCCCGCGCTTTGGCCGGAGCGCTGGTGGGTGCATGTTTTGCTGTTGCCGGCGCGATCATGCAGGGGATGACCCGGAATCCGCTGGCGGATTCGGGGCTGCTGGGACTTAACGCCGGAGCCGGTGTTGGCCTGGCATTGGCTTTCGCCTTTGCCCCTTCGCTGTCTTTCATGTATATCATGATCTACTGCTTCATTGGAGCAGCTGTGGCATCGCTCTTAGTCTTCGGCATCGGTTCGCTGTCCCATAGCGGGCTGACACCGCTACGCCTGACCTTAGCGGGTGCTGCGGTCAGTGCCATGCTGCTGGCGCTCAGCCAAGGCATCGCCATTCTGTATCACCTCTCCCAGGATATCGCGTTCTGGATGGCAGGAGGGATTGGCGGAGCCAACTGGACACAGCTCAAGATTATGTCCCCCTGGGTTGCATGTGCGCTTATCGGGTCGCTGGTGCTCTCGCGTTCCATCACGCTGTTAAGCCTGGGAAGGGATGTTGCCGCAGGACTGGGGCAGCGCACACGGCTGGTACAGACCGCAGGGATGATCATTGTGGTCATTCTTGCCGGAGCGGCAGTCTCGACGGTGGGGCCGATTGCTTTTGTCGGATTAATGATTCCGCATATTACCCGTTATCTGGTGGGGGTGGATTACCGCTGGATCATTCCTTGCTCGGCAGTACTCGGGAGCGTGCTGATCCTCTTTGCCGATATCGCTGCGAGAATGATTAATGCGCCTTATGAAACACCAATAGGTGCCCTGATTGCAGTAATCGGCGTACCGTTCTTCATCTATCTGGCCAGCAAGCGCAAGGGGGAGCTGTAATGAACAGGACCATGTCTGTACCCTCAGCGAAATCGCGCCGCACCAGAGAAGCCGGTATTCTAATGCTGCTTGCTGTACTTATCATCATTATTTTTATTGTCAGTATGAATACCGGCTTCATGCGCTTATCACCATTTGATGTTCTACATACTCTGCTCGGTGAAGGAACCAAACAGCAGAACCTGATTCTGTTTGATTTTCGGCTGCCGCGTATAGTGATCTCATTGCTCATCGGGGCGGGATTCGCAGTATCAGGATCTATTCTGCAAGGCCTGTCGCGCAATGCTCTTGCCGAACCTTCAACTCTAGGTATTAACGCCGGAGCAGGATTTGCAGTGCTGATCTTCATTTCATTTGTCCCGGCAACCACGGCGGGGCCCATCTTTGTTCTTCCGCTGCTGGCGCTGGCAGGTGCCGCGCTTACGGCCACACTGATCTATTTTCTCTCCTACCGGAGAGCCGACGGACTCTCGCCGACACGCCTGATCCTGATCGGTATTGCCGTAGGTGCCGGCATTTACGCTTTTCAGCTGATCCTGTCGTTGAGACTGGACCCGCAGAATTATCAGTTCGTAGCCATCTGGCTGGCCGGTAAAATCTGGGGCGGAGACTGGCGATTCGTGCTGGCACTGCTCCCCTGGATATTGATTCTGCTGCCGTTCGCGTTCTACAAAGCTCGGGTGCTTAACGTACTGAACCTAGGGGATGAAACCTCCAAGGGACTTGGGCTGCCGCTGGAGCGGGAACGTCTGCTGCTCTTGGCTGCTGCAGTGGCTCTCGCAGGCGCCTGCGTTTCGGTCAGCGGAGGCATCGGCTTTGTCGGACTGATTGCACCGCATCTCGCCCGCAGACTTGTAGGCCCGCGTCATCAGATCATGCTGCCTGCAGCCGCTTTGATAGGCGCGCTGCTGCTGCTCACCGCAGACACTATCGGGCGCTGGATTCTGCAGCCAACAGAGATACCTACAGGTATCGTGGTGGCAATCATCGGCGCCCCGTACTTTTTATATCTTTTGGCAAAATCTAAGGCTTAACATAGGCATTCATAAGCGAAGTTATCATGAAAAATTAAAATTCTGAGGAGTGAGTATCATGTCGGAACGTTTGAATACAGAACAGCTGAGTATCGGATACGCAGAGGCGCTGATTGTGAAGGGGCTGAACCTGTCACTTCCGACAGGGAAGATTACAGCGCTGGTTGGTGCGAACGGCTCAGGTAAATCAACTATTCTGAAGACGATGGCGCGCATCATGAAGCCGAAGAGCGGCAGTGTCATGCTCGACGGCAAATCCATTCATAACCTGTCCACCAAAGAGGTGGCCAAGCAGCTGGCGATTCTGCCGCAGAATCCTACTGCGCCTGACGGTCTGACTGTATCTGAGCTTGTGGGTTACGGCCGCTACCCGCATCAGAAGGGCTTCGGCACCATGACGCCTGAAGACCGCAGCATCATTGCTAATGCAATCGAAGTTACCGGTATGACAGAATTCCATGACCGCCCGATTGACCGGCTCTCCGGCGGACAGCGTCAGCGGGCCTGGATTGCCATGGCTTTGGCGCAGCAGACAGATATTCTGTTCCTTGATGAACCGACGACATTCCTGGATATGGCCCATCAGCTGGAGGTGCTCCAGCTGCTGCAGAAGCTGAATGAAGAAGAAGGCCGGACGATTATCATGGTGGTACATGATTTGAACCATGCTTCCCGTTATGCACAGCATATGGTAGCGATCAAATCCGGTAATGTGATCAGTGAAGGGGCGCCGGTTGACGTAATGACACCGGTAGTTCTACGCGAGGTATTCGGCATTGAAGCCGATATTGTGCCTGATCCGCGTACCGGAGTGCCGCTGTGCCTTCCTTACGAGCTGGCCGCGTACAAGGCAGCTGGACTATAAGCGCGAGCTGTGCGGACTAGTGAGCGGAAAGGGGCAGTGCAATGAACGAACAATTGATTCAGGAATTCACCACCAAGTTTGACCTGCATCCTGCGGTGCCGGAGGGGGCTCTGCACTCCTTCGCTGCGGCTGAACTGGTGCATGAGCAGGGTATGAGGGCATTTGTAGACACTTACGGGCCGTTAATGAAAGCGTTGGACGATAAAGCAGTTGCGGCATATTTCGGCGGCTATATGTCCAATCTGGCGCTTGCGGTTCAGTATTCAGTCACAGGATTCTCCTTCGTTCCTGGGCTCAGCCTAGCGAATCTGGGGATTCATCTCATTCCGGCAGACGGATATTGCCGGATTGCCTTCTCCCTTCACGTGTGGAAGACCGAGCAGGCTCCTGAGGAACAGCAGAGCAGGGACGCGTGGCGAAATGATGTGTTTGCCCGCTTTTATCAAGAGACTGCCGGGCCTCTGGTACGCTGTATTTCACAGGTGAGCGGTTTATCACTTGGTGAGGTCTGGGGACAGATGCCGTCCAAATTCAATTATTATGTGGAGTCCTTTGCAGCCGGAATTACTGATCCTGCGGTGCTTAAGCAGATTGAAGCAGATTACAGCTATCTGAAAGATGAACTGCCTGCTGAAGTATTCCAGATGCCCCGGAATCCGTTTCATGTGAAGGTACGGAGAATTGAATCGATCGCTGACCCGGAGCAGACTGTACAGATGCGCAACCGCTGCTGTATGTATTACCGGACAGAAGGCGGCCGTCTATGTTATACCTGCCCCCGGATGAAAGAAGAGGAACGTGCAGCGAGAAGGGAAGAATTCCGCTCAGAGCGTGCTGCGGCCGGGAGTTAGGTTATAATCGGGAATGATGAAACATAATAATGCTGTATGCAGCTTCCAAACAGGCTCCTGTCATTGACAAGGGAGCCTGTTCGTTGTTAAAGTTGTGGTTGCCGCGATGCACAGACAGTTGAGGCAGGCAGACGATCACGATCATCATTTCCATAGAGTTAGGAGCATGAAGTATGAATATAGACAACATATATAAAGACCTGCAGCAGCTGGTCACCGCAGGCTCGCTGAAGCATCATGAGAGTCTTAAGCATCTGGTGTATACCCGCATGGGCGGGGAAGCGGATATTTGGGCTGCTCCGGCAACCTACGATGAAATTCAGAGAATATATACATATGCGCAGGATCATAATATTCCGCTTACTGTACTTGGAAACGGCTCGAATGTCATTATCCGTGACGGCGGCATCCGTGGTATTGTGCTTCAGACCTCTGACATGACGGAAATGGGCATCCGGGACGGACTGCTCTACGCGCAGTGCGGGGCGAAGATTATTGATGCTTCAAGATATGCGCTGGAGCAGGAGCTTACGGGGCTGGAGTTCGCCTGCGGCATCCCCGGAACGGTAGGCGGGGCGCTGTATATGAATGCCGGAGCTTACGGCGGTGAGGTTAAGGATGTGCTGCAAAGTGCACTTGTGATTGATAAGGACGGACAGCTAATTACTATGCAGGGTGACCAGCTTCAGTGGGGCTACCGCAAAAGTATCTTTGCCAGCGGAGAGTATATTGTGCTGGAGGCCAGATTTGCCCTTCAGCCGGGTGATCCTGCTGCGATCAAATCCTCCATGGATGAGCTGACCTATCTCCGGGAATCCAAACAGCCGCTGGAATATCCTTCTTGCGGCAGTGTGTTCAAGCGGCCGCCGGGCCGCTATGCCGGCCAGCTGATTCAGGAGAGCGGCCTGCAGGGTACCCGCATCGGCGGAGCGGAGGTATCGCGCAAGCATGCCGGATTCATCGTCAATGCGGATAATGCCACGGCCAGTGATTACATCGGACTGATTCAGCATGTGCGTTCAACGGTCAAGGATAAATTCGATGTCGAGCTGGAGACGGAAGTCGAGATTCTCGGGGAAGAAGCATAGATCAGCTAGTAAATTCTTATATTTGAATCATAGACGTGTGTAAGGCCATGGGTGTGTTTCACCCATGGCCTGTATGTGTCTCAAGTAGAGGGGAAATAACAAGACGCGCTCAACTTCCCTGCAGTACTAGAGCATTTAGCTCAAAGCCAGCGAATATTTCGCTCTGTCCGTCTCCAGTTCAACATTATCCTCAGCTATTGTATTCAGCTTCAGCCCGCTTACTGCGATCTCATAATTAGGCTGCGGAAGCGGCACAAGCTCACCGTCTGCATTGAGTGTATTTCCCGTTCCCCGCAGAATCAGTGCACTGCCCAGGTATTCATCAAGGACATCCTCGGCATTGCGGTAGTCTACCGTGTCCAGATTAAAGTGAACAGTATCCAGATCATCCAGCTCCTGCTTCTTGATCACCAGGGTTGCATGCTCCGGCGACTCCAGCCAATCGATAAGCTTCTGTACATTTTGTTCCATATAGGATCCCATCCTTTGGTTAGTAAGAGATTGATAATTCTAAGTTACCCTTTTCCCGGCAAATGAATCCATCGGCCTGTCACATCTCCGCTCTCCCATCACAGGAAACGCAGGAGCTTAAGGTGAATGTTATAAATATCATGCCGGAGGGATGTTCATCTGCTTATAAGAATAAGCTTGGATAAGGCAAACTATAAGCAAAGGTGGTTAGGCCATTGATTCAGCTTAAGGAGGTCTCCAGACTATATCAGGGTAGGCGGGCCGTTGACCGGTTGTCATTCACCGTGGAGCAAGGTGAGATCTTTGGATTCCTCGGTCCAAACGGCGCCGGCAAAACAACAACAATCCGTATGATGACCGGACTGCTCACTCCCAGTGAAGGTGAAATATTAATTAATGGAATGAATATTTCACAGCATAAAAAGAAAATTCATAGTTCAATCGGGGTCGTCTTTGAGCTTCCTAATCTCTACATGCGCAGTTCGATCCGCGGTAATCTCAACCTCTTCGCCGATCTGTACGGCGTATCCAGGCAGCGAATTGATGAGGTGCTGCAAAGCCTTCAACTGGAGGAGCGGCAGCATGCCAGAGTGAGCAGCTTATCCAAAGGGTGGAAGCAGCGTGTGCTGATTGCCAGGAGTCTTCTGCACAATCCCGCAGTCCTGTTCCTCGATGAACCTACCAGCGGACTGGACCCGAATTCAGCGGCGTTAATCAGAGAGTACATACAACGAATCAAAGCAGAAGGCACGACTGTTGTGATGACTACCCATGATATGCTCGAAGCCGAAGAGCTAAGTGACCGTGTAGGCATCATGCACGGCGGCAGACTGGTAGCGCTTGATCGGCCGCAGCGTCTGAAGCAGAGATACGGGAAGGCAGAGTTAGCCGCTGAATATTGGCAGGATTCCAGGGTCGCACGTGAATCCTGGCCGCTGTCAGGAGAAATCACTAAGGATCGCGTGTATCAGCTGCTGTCCGAAGGACAGCTCATCAGCCTGCACAGCAGGGAAGCCACGCTCGCGGATGTCTTCGCGGCTTTGACGGGAAGTGAGCTGAGTTGAGTCCGGTGCTGAAGCTGATTAAGCATGAATGCAGGGATCTGTTGCGTAATCCTTCTTGTATCATCCTCTTGTTATTGCCAATCTTCATGTCTAAAATACTAATATCCGTTATGCAGACCGGTGAATCCAATTTCATGCTGCTGTCTACCTGGATTCTGTTCGCCGAGGTGATGGTAGGCATTATGCTCACCGGCCCGTCCCTGCTGGAAGAGCGCGAGAGCCGCACCTTCGATGCCCTGCTGGTATCTCCGCTCGGACGGGGACAGATTATTCTCGCCAAAGGCGCTACCGTGCTGATGTTCTCTTTACTGGCACAATGCGTCGTTTTTCTGCTGAATGAAGGAGCGCACAGCGGTTTACTGGCGGCTCTGCCATATATGCTGGCCGGAGGGATTATTTTCGTCGAGGTCGGGATGGTCATCGGGCTTAAGCTTAGCTCGGCGAAAAACGGCGCAGCCGTCAGTTCAGCAGCGATGATTGTGTTTTTTCTGGTGGTTTCCGTATATGGTTCCTTGCCGGACTGGGCTTATCCGCTATTCGCCCTACTACCGAGTGTGGAGGTCGTAGAGAATTTGAATAGTGTCCTGAACGGGAGCGGTCCCTTGCTGGGCGAAAGCCTGTTATTGCTCCTCTGGATCTCCGCGCTGGCCGTATGGATATGGAGAATAGATCTCGAATAGGTGCCCGCCGGAAGATGCATTGTTTGCAGTGCCCCATTAGGGTGTAAACTACATCTATGCACTTCAATAACAATACATGAACGGGGAAGGTGAGCATAATGTGGGGTGCATTGATGTGGGGAGCCATTTCCGGCTCTGCTGTATTACTCGGGGCGCTGCTCGCTCTGTTCCTGTCCATTCCCACCAAGCTGATCGGATTCATTATGGCCTTCGGGACAGGCGTACTTATTGGAGCAGCTGCTTATGAACTGCTGGAGGATTCCGCGAGTGACGGCGGGCTGACCCCGACGATCATCGGTTTTACCGCAGGGGCATTGGTGTTCACGCTGTTCGACTGGTATATCTCGCGAAAAGGCGGAGCCGGCCGCAAACGCTCAGCCAGAGCTTCAGGGAAGAAGGAAGCTAAAGGCGGGAGCGGCCTGGCTATTTTTGCCGGAACGGTACTGGATGCTATTCCTGAGTCGATCATGATCGGGGCCAGTCTGATTGCCGGTCAAGGTGTAAGTCTGCTGCTGGTCATCGCTATTTTTATCAGTAATATCCCGGAAGGGCTGTCGAGCACGGCAGGGCTGAAGCAGGACGGCTACGGCAAAAGAAAAATTATGCTGCTGTGGTTCGGCGTACTGGTGATCTCCACCCTGGCTTCAGGGGCGGGTTATACGTTTATGGACCATGCAAGCGGATATACGGAGGCGATGATTGCTTCTTTTGCCGGGGGCGGAATAATCGCGATGGTCTCCTCCAGCATGATGCCCGAAGCTTATGAGGAAGGTGGACCGCTAACGGGATTTATCGCCGCCATGGGTCTGCTGTGCTCGCTGATTCTGGATCAGCTGTGAGGGTTGTCAAGCCTCCGGCAATCATGGTATAGTTCAAGACGCACCATATGTACAGTTATCAGCATAAAGAAGGAATCTGCGTGCGCAAGCGCAGGAGAGGTTCGCAAACTCCCTCTATAAAAAACTAAGACCGCTACAGGCATGAGCAGCTTTCCGGATATCCGGGGGCTTTAGAAGTACGGGCATTTGCCTGTACTTATTTCTTGTTATGCCGCGCGTGTCTCAACTTAGTAGAGCCAGGTTTTCGAAATCTCGTTCTTCTTTCCAGTTCAGGCCAGGAGCCTAGGGAAAAGAGAGGGGTTTTTTGTCATGTCAGAAGGCAGACTGAAAGAGGAAATACAGGAGGTTACCCTGCTGGGAAATCAAGGTACGAAGTATAATTTCGGCTATGACCCGGAGATTCTGGAGGCGTTCGATAACAAGCATCCCCGCCGTGATTATTTTGTCAAATTCAACTGCCCGGAGTTCACCAGCCTGTGTCCCGTTACCGGACAGCCGGATTTCGGCGTGATGTACATCTCGTATATTCCGGATATCAAAATGGTTGAATCCAAATCCCTGAAGCTCTATCTGTTCAGCTTCCGCAATCACGGGGATTTCCATGAAGACTGTGTCAACATTATTATGAATGATCTGATCTCGCTGATGGAGCCCCGCTATATTGAGGTCTGGGGTAAATTCACGCCGCGCGGCGGCATTTCCATCGATCCTTACTGCAACTGGGGGCGTCCGGGAACGAAATATGAGGCCATGGCCGAGCACCGGCTGATGAACCACGACCTGTATCCCGAGAAAGTGGATAACCGTTAATCCGGGAGATCTGCAGCACACAGAACAATAAGGAGGAGAGAACTTACGATGAATAAAAAAGCACTGGTCGTCTTCAGCGGCGGCCAAGACAGCACCACCTGTCTGGTATGGGCTTTGCAGCAGTTCCAGGAGGTTCAGGTGGTTACTTTTAATTATAATCAGCGCCATGCGGCAGAGATTGAAGTCGCCAAGGAGATTGCCGCGAAGTTTGGGGTGAAGCAGCATATTCTCGATCTGGGACTGCTGAATCAGCTGGCCCCGAACGCGCTAACCCGGGATGATATCGAAATCGCTGCCGGGGAGGGCGCGGAGCTGCCGAGTACATTTGTAGACGGACGGAACCTGCTATTCCTGTCCTTTGCAGCGATTCTGGCCAAGCAGCTGGGCTATAGCAATATCATCACCGGTGTCTGCCAGACGGACTTCAGCGGATACCCGGATTGCCGGGATGTGTTCGTGAAATCACTGAATGTTACACTTAATCTGTCGATGGATGTTGAGTTCGTAATCCATACTCCGCTGATGTGGCTGGACAAAAAAGAAACCTGGAAAATGGCCGATGAGCTTGGCTACTTCGACTATATCCGTGAGCAGACGCTTACCTGCTACAACGGGATGATCGGCAGCGGCTGCGGCACCTGTCCGGCATGTCTGCTCCGCCAGCGCGGCCTTGAGCAATATGAGGCGGAGCGTCAGGAGGCTGGACTATAATGCTTGGCGAAATATCTGTCTGCAAAATCTTCACCTTCGATGCCGCCCATCAGCTGATCGGGCACAAGGGGAAATGCAGCAATCTGCACGGGCATACGTACAAGCTTGAGGTTGTGCTGAAAGGTGTACCTTCTGTCGCACAGGGTCAATCGGACGAGGGGTTTGTTGTCGATTTCAGTGACATCAAAACAATCGTGAAGCAGCTTGTAGTCGACCGGTTGGATCATGCTTTTCTGGCAATGGGCAATGAGCCTGTGCTGGAGACACTTACATCTACAGGCTCTAAGGTAGCACTGCTGTCGTTCCGTACGACGGCGGAGAACATGTCAGCATACATCGCTTATGAGCTGAAGCAGGCTTCTCTGCCGGTCTATTCCGTTAAGCTGTGGGAGACTCCGACCTCCTGGGCGGAGGTGCTGGCGGCAGACATTCCGGAAGCGGGGCCGTCTTACCGTCTGTACGGAGGCTGTGACCATGAGTAAAATACCGGTAATCGAAATGTTCGGCCCGACGATTCAGGGGGAAGGGGCGGTCATCGGTGTCAAAACGATGTTCGTCCGCACCTACGGCTGCGATTACCGCTGCGGCTGGTGTGATTCAGCCTTTACATGGGATGGTTCGGCGAAGGATAAAGTAATCCTGATGGAACCGCAGGAGATTCTCGCCGGGCTGCTTGAGCTGGCAGGAGATAATTTCAATTGCGTAACCATCTCCGGAGGCAATCCGGCGCTTATCGGGGAAGCCATGGGTGAATTCATCGCCCTGCTCCACGAACGCGGTATCCAGGCGGCTATAGAGACACAGGGCAGCCGCTGGCAGGACTGGTTCAGTGATGTCGATGTGCTGACGATTAGCCCCAAGCCGCCAAGCTCCGGGATGAAGACCGACTGGGGGAAGCTGGACGAGATCATGGTTAGAGTCGGTAACAACGGCAAGGCGGCTCATAGCCTGAAGGTAGTTGTATTTAACCAGGAGGATTATGAGTATGCCCGGAAGGTACATTTCAGGTACCCGGAGGTCCCGCTGTTTCTTCAGCCGGGGAACGATAATGTCACCGAGGATGGCGACATTTCAGGCCGCCTGCTGGGCCGGCTGGAGTGGCTGTTTAATCTGGTAATTGCCGACCCGCAGATGAACAAGGCGCGGGTGCTGCCGCAGCTTCACGCACTAATCTGGCATAATAAGCGGGGCAAGTAAGGCTTGCGCATTATATATTGAATGAAGACCGAACCTCTGCGATGCGGAGGTCCGGTCTTTTTGGTGTAGTCCCCGGTCCACCGGCTCTTCCTTCGGGGTGACCACATCCAATTCCTTTTAATGTAATTATTAGGATTTCTGTAACAAGCGGAGGAGAATCACCCCTTCCAGGCGTAATATACTTGATGGATGATCAAGCACGAGGGGGAATTGAAATGGAGAACGGATACTACGCAGGCTGGGGAACCTTGGCACTGATTAATGCGGGAATTGCCCAGGGGAAAAACCGGAGCGGATTAAACTGGTTTCTGCTGTCATTGCTGCTGGGACCATTAGCTACCTTCATCTTGGTGATCTCGGATAAGCTTCCAGAGTGAATTATCAGTTATAATATTTGGGGGTATTCGTGCCGAAACGCTAGGGTACAGCATATGGAGGAGGGAATGAAAATTGATGATGTCAGCCGCATTACTGATCATTGATGTTCAAGAGGCAATGTTTGCTTTCATCTGGATGATACCCATCTGCACGGGGAATGGCGTTGTGACAGCCGGCAGCTCTACAATTATGAGGTCTATGAAGACGGCCATGTGATCAGCCTGGAACCGTGGGGAGGATATGTACGCAGTAACGCTATCCGACGCAGGGTGCTTACCCATACAGGGGAGCTCGCGGGTGATGAGGCTGTCGCCGAGAATCATGCACTGATGATGTATTCTCCGCTGCTGCACGGATAAATTCGGAGGATTTGGGGTTATAACATAGTATAGCGTGATTTTACAGCCTGTTATGTCCATACCCTACTTCTGAAGGAGTGACTCTCAACATGAAGGCAGTAACCTATCAAGGCAAGAAGAAAGTCGAGGTTAAGGAAGTCGCTGATGCGCGGCTTGAGAAGAAGGATGATATCATTGTCCGCATTACCTCAACCGCCATTTGCGGATCGGATCTGCATATCTATAATGGCGAAATCCCCGGCATGCATGATGATTACATTATCGGCCATGAGCCTATGGGAATTGTGGAAGATGTGGGACCGGAGGTTACCAAGGTCAAGAAGGGTGACCGTGTCATTATCCCTTTTAATGTAGCCTGCGGGCAATGCTTCTTCTGCCAGCACGAGATGGAGAGCCAATGTGACCACGCGAATGAAGCCAAGGATACCGGCGGCTATCTGGGCTATTCAGATACTTACGGCGGCTTCGCCGGAGGGCAGGCCGAGCTGCTGCGTGTACCGTACGGCAATTTCGGCCCCTTTGTCGTTCCGGAGGATGCTGAAATGGAAGACGAGAAGCTGCTGTTCCTCTCGGACATTGTACCGACCGCCTGGTGGGGGGTTGAGAATGCCGGCGTGAAGCCCGGAGATACCGTAATTGTGCTCGGATGCGGGCCAGTGGGGCTGCTGACTCAGAAATTCGCCTGGATGAAAGGCGCGTCCCGGGTCATTGCCGTCGACCATATCCCATACAGGCTGCAGCATGCGAAGCTGACGAATAACGTGGAGATATTAAATTTTGAGGAAATAAAGGATTTTGAGAAGCACTTGAAGGAGATCACCCGCGGCGGTGCCGATGTGGTCATTGATTGTGTAGGTCTCGACGCCAAGAAGACGGTTGTAGAAAAGGTAGAAACAGCCTTGATGCTGCAGGGCGGTTCACTAGGGGCGTTCCGTATCGCATCAGAGGTGGTCCGCAAGTTCGGTACAATTCAGCTTGTAGGGGTGTATGGGCTGAACTATAATATGTTCCCGCTCGGTCATCTGTTTGAACGCAATATTACGCTGAAGATGGGACAGGCTCCGGTCATTCATTATATGCCGGCCCTCTACAAGATGATTAAGGAGAATAAGTTCGATCCCACAGATATCATCACCCACCGCCTGCCGATCAGTCGAGCGGAGCATGGGTACCAGGTATTCCAGGAGAAGGAAGAGGACTGTATCAAGGTTGTGCTTAAGCCATAGATACAGATGCTTATTAGCACTGGTAAAGGCTCATACGAGGCATGGAACCCGCTGAAAGACGGATTCTATGTCTCTTTTATTGAAAAATGCTGCTTTTTTCTGCAATTTGCGTTAAATTAACATAATGAGTCTTACCAAACACGAAGGGGCGACTACGTATGATTCCCAAAAAACCGCCCGTTCCCGTACCGCTGTTGATGGTGATCGGAATTGTGGCCATATCCTTTTCTTCTATCTTCATTAAATGGTCGTCTGCTCCAGTGTCGGTTCAGGGGATGTACCGGCTGCTGTTCACCTCGCTGCTAATGCTGCCGTTCGCCCGCCGTTACAGCGGAGCCGCTTGGGCTCTGCGCCTGAAGGATTGGCTGCTGCTGGGCGTTTCCGGTGTGATGCTGGCCCTTCATTTCCTGCTCTGGATGGGTTCGCTGAATTACACGTCAGTGGCCAGCTCGACGATGATCATGGCTTTGGAACCGTTATTCATTATGCTCGGTGCGTACATACTGTATAAAGAGCGAAACAGCGCCTCTGCTATGCTGGGTATGGCTATTGCAATCTTTGGGGTTGTCTTTATCGGCTGGGGTGATATCGGGCTGTCCGCCGAGAACCTGAAGGGTGACATGCTGTCGGTTGGCGGAACCGTAGCTGTAGCCGCACATTTACTAATCGGTCAGAAGCTGGTGGCGCGTATGCCTTCCTATTTGTACAGCCTGATTGTATTCATCTCTGCGGCCGTTGTGTTTGCTGTTTATAATCTGGTAACAAGTACACCTTTCTTCGCTTATCCGGCCCGGGAATGGGGCATCTTTGTCCTGCTGGCGGTAGTGCCAACCGTATTCGGCCATATTCTGTTTAATTGGCTGCTGCAGTATGCATCTGCGACTACAGTCTCGATGAATATTCTGGGAGAGCCTGTCGGCGCGAGCATTCTTGCGTTCCTGTTGCTGGGTGAACAGCTGAGCGGTTTACAATGGGCAGGAGGCGTGCTGGTCATGGCCGGCCTCGGGGTCTATCTGTATTCCGGACGCAGGAAGGCGCTTAAGCTTCAGGAGGCTCTGCCGAATGCGTCATAATGCGTTAGAAAGGTCGAGCGATGACATGATTTTCACAGAACATATATAAAGGGGTAACGAACGTAATGAATGAACATGATCAGAACGAACCGTCAGGTCTAAACGGCGGGGCCGCTCCTTCCAGTGAGGAGTTGTGGAATGAGGATACCTATGCGGCATGGACAAGCCGGTTCGGATCACCAGCCGAGGCAGCAGAGAGGCTGGCCAAAGATCCGGCAGGGAGGCTGTTCCCGCTGAATGCATATATGGGCGATGTGAAGGGCCGTAAGATTATGAACCTGATGGGTTCGAACGGCATGAAGGCGGTAGCGCTCGGCCTGCTGGGGGCGGAAGTCACCGTTGCCGATTTCTCGGAGGCGAATGGGCGTTATGCTGCTGAACTGGCGCAGGAAGCTGGAGTGAAGCTGAATTATATCGTCTCAGATGTGCTGGGACTGCCTGAAGCAGAACTGGACGGCTCGTATGACCTGGTGTTTGCGGAGATGGGAATTGTCCACTATTTCACCGACCTGGCTCCGTTTATGACTACCGCATACCGGCTGCTGGCACCCGGCGGGAAGTTCGTATTGCGCGATTTCCACCCGGTAACGACCAAGCTGATCTCCTCCAAGGGTTCAACCGCCAAGGTGCGCAAGCACAAAGTGAGCGGTGATTATTTCGATACGGCACTGGAAGAGAAGCAGGTATCCTACTCCAAGTATATGCCTTCTTCCGGAGAAGCAGCGGGGGCAGACAGACCTAATGTTGTCTACTGGCGGCGCTGGACACTCGGCGAGATTGTAACCGCTGCTGCGGCCAGCGGGCTTGTTATTCAGGAGTTGGTGGAAGAGCCGAACCTGTCGTCGGATGTATATGATAAGGGAATTCCCAAGACCTTCACTCTGGTGGCAGAGAAAAGATAATCAACGAAGTGGAAACGGCTTTGCAGTCCTTTTTAAAGACAGCAAAGCCGTTTCAGCGGGAAATAGCAGTAATTTATAGTGTGAAACCTAAGAAGTCATATAAACGGTATCTCTTGAAGCGCGGTTACGTTCGTGCGCTAAGGGATACCGTTTTGTTATGTAAATGTAAATAAAGCGCACTGTAGACATAAGTGTTGTATGTTTTATAACTTTGATGTATGGATAGCCAGGTGTTCAGAAGGATTGTTGTATGAATTACAAGAATAATCCTGCTAAGCCGCTTGGAAAAGATGAAATGTTGCCTTTTTTACAAAATTTTAGTATCGGGTCAATATAAGGAGGGAAATGTTGTATTATGGGCAGGATTTTATATAAAGTTACCGGATTCCTGCTCAGGATTGCGGATAATCTGGATATTCCTGCGATGACATCCGCCGCCCGGAAGTCCAACTATTTACTGGGTACCGGATCTTCGCGCTGGTCCTCCTCCTGTAAACCGCCACCACCTGCCATTCCGGCAAAAGCCTTCTGTAACGGGGAGAGGGTGTAGTCTTTGCGCCAGGCCAGCACAAATGCACCATCTCCGGGATGAAGTCCCGGCAGCGGGGCATAGGCCAGACTTCCGGCCGCCACCTCGGCCTCAATCCCTGATTTGCAGAATACTCCGACCATCCCGCCGCCGCTAATCATACGTTTGACCGCCTCCGGCGAGCCGAGTACGGCATGGTTCCACACTTTCACATGATTGAGCTGCGTCCACTTGTCGGAGATTCCGCGCAGGAAGGAGGCGGCTTCATGCTGCACCCAGGGCTCTCGTGCTGCCGCTTCTACCGTAATTTCCTCCGCTCCGGCAAAAGGATGTCCAGGCGCAAAAACCAGCACCGTTTCATCTCTGGCAATCACTTGAGTATGGAAGGAATCATCCTGTCCGTCCGCACTGTGCAGCACGGCCAGCTGAATCTCACGGCTCCGCAGACGCTCCCTGACGGCATCATCCGGCAATATGGACAGGAACACATCAATTCCATCATGCAGGCCAGTGAATTGGGACAGCAGTTTAGGCACAAGATAATTACCGGGGATGTCGCTTGCTGTTAGCTCCAGATTCCCCGACGCCAGAGAGGTGAACTGCTTAACTGTCCGCTCTGCTTCTGCCGTCAGCGATACAATCCGCACAGCATATTGATACAGGGCCCGTCCGGCATCGGTCAGCAGCACCCGGCCGCTCCGGAACTGGAACAGTGAAGCGCCAAGCTCACTCTCGAGACTCTTCATATGGAAGGAAACGGTCGGCTGCTTAAGCCCCATCTCGGCGGCTACGTCCGTTACCTTTTTATATTTTTCAATCAGGACTACGATTTGTAATTTCACAAGATTCATGCTGATTCCTCCGGTTAGATGGCGATAAATTAGCGATTGTTGCTTATATATAGATTATATCTATGGCATTATTCAAAATCTATTATAACTTTTATCTTCCGCTTTACAAACTCAGTACTTTTACATAACGAACGAGCCCTAGAATAAGAAGAGTCAGAAGAGAAGCTGACATGAGCACAGAAATGCTTCCAAAGTGAGTTTTGTACGAAGCAGACCAATGAAGCAGACACTCACAAAACCTTTAGGAGGAAAAAAACAATGCAATTCAGAAAATCTTGGATCATGGCTTTGGCTTTAACAAGCGTAGTAGCACTTTCGGCATGTGGCAACGGGGGAAATAATGCGGCAACCAATAACGGAGGCAATGCAGCTGCAACAAATACACAAAACAGCAGCGGCGCCGAATTAAGCGGATCTATTCTGGCTTCGGGCTCCACAGCACTGCAGCCGCTCGTAGAGCAGGCAGCAGAGAAATTTATGGATGCTAATGCAGGCGTCGATATTCAGGTTCAAGGCGGCGGAAGCGGAACAGGCTTGACACAAGTTGCTGAGAAGCAAGTGGATATCGGTAACTCCGACGTCTTCGCAGAAGAGAAATTGAAAGATGCTGATGCTGAAAAAGCGGCAGCACTCGTTGATCATCAGGTAGCTGTTGTAGCTATCGCAGCAGTAAGCAATCCGGATGCAGGTGTAGATACACTGACTAAGCAGCAGCTGGTTGACATCTTCACTGGCAAAATCAAGAACTGGAGCGAAGTCGGCGGTGCTGACCAGGCGATTCAGATCATCAACCGTCCTGCAAGCTCAGGTACACGCGCAACCTTCGAGAGCTTCGCGCTTGGCACCAAAACGGATGATCTTCCAGGATCGATTCAAGAGGATTCTTCCGGTACTGTTAAGAAAATTATCGGTGAAACACCGGGAGCTATCGGTTATCTGGCTCTGTCCTACCTGGATGATTCCGTTAAAACCTTGAGCTATGACGGTGTTGAACCTTCTGTAGACAACGTAATTGCCGGTAAATATCCGGTATGGGCTTACGAGCACATGTACACTAACGGTGAGCCGAATGAAACAGTAAAAGCTTTCCTGGACTTCATGATGACTGATGAAGTACAGACAGGAGATGTAGTAGAGCTTGGTTACATTCCGGCTTCGCAGATGCAGGTATCCCGCGATGTAGCAGGAACTGTAACACCTAAGTAAGTACTACAGATTCATTCACAGGTATCATCCATTAGAACTTCATGTGATTAGAGGCGGATTTCTTCTGCCTCTCTTTTCACTTTAGAAAGAGGGAGCATCTTGAGGGTAAAACCAAAGAAAACGCGGTTTGAAAAACATCATATAGAGAATTTTATCGGACGCGCTTATATGTCCTTTTGTGTACTGCTATTGATTGTAATCATTGTATCGATGGTTTATTTCGTAGCCTCTAAAGGAATTGCGAACTTTGTAAGCGGTGAGGTTAAGGTTTCCGATTTCCTGTTCGGCACGAAGTGGTCGCCTGAAGCGGATACGCCTTCTTATGGAGCTTTTCCGTTTATAGCCGGTTCCTTCCTGGTAACACTGCTTGCCGCGCTTATCGCAAGTCCGCTTAGCATCTGTGCCGCATTATTTATGACTGAAATCGTCCCTGGTTGGGGCAAAAAACTGCTGCAGCCGGTTATCGAGCTGTTGTCAGGTATTCCGTCTGTCGTATACGGGTTCGTTGGCTTAAGTGTCATTGTACCTTTTTTGCGGAATACATTGCCCGGACAGGGCATCGGGGTTGCTGCAGGCGCGCTAGTGCTGTCGGTGATGATCCTGCCGACCATTACCAGCGTGGCTGCAGACGCGCTTGCTTCTTTGCCGCAAAACTTGAAAGAATCCTCATTTGCGCTCGGTGCCACTCGCTGGCAGACGATCTCCCGTGTCATTCTCCCGACGACCTTCCCGGCTATTATGACGGGGGTGGTACTGGGGATGGCCCGTGCATTCGGTGAAGCACTTGCTGTACAGATGGTTATCGGTAATGCGCCTTTTGTGCCGCGTTCGCTGTTCGAATCCGCGTCTACTCTGACCAGTGTTATTACGCTGGGTATGGGGAACACGACGATGGGTTCACCGCAGAACAACGCGCTATGGAGCATGGCTCTCGTGCTTATGCTGATGACATTTGTATTCGTACTGCTTGTTAGAATGCTCGAAAGGAGAAATAAAATTTGAAGCCGAGAACAGCAGACAAAATTGCCACTGCTATCATTGTAACGTTCGCTTTGCTTATCGTAGCTATTCTGGTTGGCCTGCTTGGATATATCCTCATCCGCGGGATGAGTCATATCAGCTGGGACTTCCTGACTTCGGCACCACAGAAGATCCGTGCAGGAGGCGGGGTAGGACCTCAGCTCTTCAACTCCCTGTTCCTGCTGGTGCTGACCCTGATTATTACTATACCGCTTGGACTTGGAGCGGGGATCTTCATGGCAGAATATGCCCGTCCCGGCAGACTGACTAACTTCATCCGTCTGGTTGTGGAAGTGTTATCTTCCTTCCCGTCCATCATCGTCGGTCTATTCGGTCTCTTATTGATCGTCAATACCTTCAATCTCGGATTCTCCCTGATCTCGGGAGCACTCGCGCTTACCTTCTTCAACCTTCCGCTGATGGTTCGTATCACCGAGCAGGCTTTCCGCACGGTGCCTAAGCAGCAGAAGGAAGCGGGCTTCGCGCTTGGTTTATCCAAGTGGAAGATTGTGACTTCGGTACTGCTCCCGGTAGCTCTGCCAACGATCATTACGGGAACGATCCTGTCCGCCGGACGCGTCTTCGGTGAAGCGGCAGCATTGATGTTCACGGCGGGGATGAGCAGTCCGCGTCTGGACTTCAGCAACTGGAATCCGCTTAGTCCTTCTTCACCGCTTAACCCGTTCCGTCCGGCAGAAACACTGGCGGTTCATATCTGGAAGGTCAACAGCGAAGGTCTGGCGCCGGATGCGCTGCAGATCGCAGCAGGTGCTTCGGCAGTGCTGGTGCTGACCGTATTAATCTTCAACCTGGCTGCCCGTTTCTTCGGCAGATTCATCTATCGCAAGCTTACCGCTTCCAAGAGAATGAACTAGGCTAATAAGACAAAGAGAGTTTACGCTTTCGAAGCGAGTTTTGCGTAGAAGACTCAGAAAGCGGATGCTGACCAAACTTTTAGGAGGAGTAAGAGATGGGCATAGCGGAACCGGTGGTACGCGAATCATTTCAAACTGAGGATCTGAGTATTTATTATGGCACTTATGAGGCGGTTAAAGGAATTAGTCTTCCCTTCGCCCAGAATACGGTAACAGCATTGATCGGCCCTTCCGGCTGCGGGAAATCAACCTTTCTGCGTTCCCTTAACCGGATGAATGATGATATCTCCGGCTCGACTACCAAAGGCAGCATCTGGATTGACGGTATAGATATCAATGCTTCCGGAACAGATGTTATCAAGCTGCGCCAAAAAATCGGCATGGTCTGGCAAAAGCCGAATCCTTTTTACAAATCCATCTATGACAATATCGCCTTTGGTCCTAAGTATCATGGAATTAAGGGCAAAAAAGCACTGGATGAAATCGTGGAGAGCAGCCTGCGCCGCGCCGCCCTGTGGGATGAGGTCAAAGACCGCTTGAAGGACTCTGCACTGGCATTGTCTGGCGGACAGCAGCAGCGTCTGTGTATTGCCAGGGCACTTTCGGTTAACCCGCAGATCCTGCTGCTTGATGAGCCGGCTTCAGCACTTGATCCTGTATCGACAGGCAAGGTGGAGGAGCTGATTAAGGAACTGAAGGAAGAGCTGCGGATCGTAATCGTTACCCATAACATGCAGCAGGCAGCGCGGATCTCGGATTATACAGCCTACTTCTATCTGGGCTCGCTTGTGGAATATGACAAGACCGAGAAGGTCTTCAGCAATCCGGAGAATCAGATGACCCAGGAATATATTATGGGCCGTTTCGGCTGACGGACAGGCATTACAATAGTTACAGGAGCCATAGGCACCATTCCTTGCGAATGGTGTTTATTTTATACCCTTAATGCAATATATAATGTACATAATGGTTGATATAGATTACAATGTAGTGGAAATACATATCATTCCAGGAGGATTCCGGGTGGGTGAGCATAAGAACATCAAATTGAAGCTGGCGCGGGTGCAGAAAGACCTGTCGCAGGAGCAGCTGGCAGATGCGGTAGGGGTAACGAGACAGACCATCGGTCTGATCGAAGCGGGAAACTACAACCCGACGATGCGATTGTGTATTGCCATTTGCAGAGTGCTGGGTACAACGCTTAACGATATTTTCTGGGAGGAAGAAGAATGAAGCATCGGGGAATTAAGGATGAACGGATCATTACCGAGTTTCAAAAGCTTAATTCGCATGGATTCGCGATTTGTTTTGCAGGACTGATGATTAGCCTCGCGGTGAAAGTATTTATACTGAATTGGGATATAAAATTATGGCTGGATACCTTTCTGATCTTGATGGCGGCTTGTTTATATGTCGTTATTCGAGGAATCCGTGCAGGACTCTATCAGCTGCCGCCTAAGGCGGGGGAGGTGAAACGCTTCAAGAAAATGAATCTTATTGGCGGATTGCTCAGTTCTGTGGTGTGGGGTGCTCTTATGTTTAGCTATGATCTGTTGGACAGTGATCCGATGGATCTGTCAAATAGCATAATGAGTAACGGGGCTGGAGCAGTTATATTCTTCTTAGGAATTACCGCGCTGCAGTGGCTAATGATCAAGCGGTCCAATAAAAATGCCGACAAAATGCTGGACTCGGAGAACTAGGAAGAATCCGCAATCAGCGGGGATATAACCCTCGTTTTTCTCAGTACAAATGTAGAAAATACAGTTCCCTCTTGCAAAACTAATGTTATTAGTTTATTATTTAACTAATAACATTAGTTTTGAGGAGGATCCTTATGAGAGTAACTCAAGAAGGTTATCTGCACCAGCTAACCTGGCTGCCGCGCTTATTTCCCGTTAACTGTTATCTGGTCGAAGAAAAAGAGGAGCTTACTCTAATAGATGCAGGCATGCCTTATAGTTTACAAGGTATCCTACAACAGTCCTCCAGGCTTCAGAAGCCGCTTACCCGGATCGTGCTAACCCATGGCCATATGGATCATGTCGGGGCGCTGGATGCGCTCAAGAAGCTTGTTCCTGGGGCCAAGGTCTATATCTCGGAACGCGATGCGGCGCTGCTGGCCGGTGACCGCTCGCTAAGGGCAGGTGAGCTTCAGACCCCGATTAAGGGCAGTGTACCTGCCAAGATAGCAACGAAGCCCGATGTGCTGCTGTACGAAGGGGATACCATCGGCTCACTGACGGCCATAAGTACGCCCGGGCATACTCCGGGATCTATGTCTTTCCGGGATCAGCGCAGTGGCGCACTAATTGTAGGGGATGCGTTCCAGACCTTCCGGGCAACCGCTGTGTCCGGCAAGAAGGTACCGTTGTTTCCTTTTCCGGCTATGGCGACATGGAGTCTGGAGCAGGCACTGGCCAGTGCCTATAAGCTAATTGATCTAGCGCCTTCAGTACTGGCTGTAGGACATGGAAATCTGGTGAGGCACCCGGTGGAATCCATGAAACATGCGGCAGCAGAGGCGGGCAGGCTATTGGTGAATGGAGGGAAAGTGCATGGCTAGAGCCGGTTTGGACACACATACTCTGGTGCTGGCAGCAGCAGAGCTGGCAGACGCACAGGGTGTTCAGGAGGTGACGCTGGCTGCACTGGCGGCCAAGCTGGGCGTTCGCCCGCCGTCGTTGTATAATCACATTAACGGACTCGCGGGTCTGCGGACACTGCTGGCGATTCACGGGCTGGAGCAGCTCTATGACGCCATGTCAGCTGCAGCGGAAGGCGCACGGGGCGAACAGGCCGTTCATGCGCTGAGTCAGGCTTACATCGGATTTGCCAGACAACATCCGGGGCTGTACGAAACAACATTGAGAGCACCTGAGCAGGGAGACACCGCTCTGGAGGCTGCGGGCGGGAAGGTTCTGTCGCTGATTATTCAAGTCCTGTCCTGCTTTGGGCTGGATGAGGAAGGGAACCTGCACGCCGTCCGGGGATTGCGCAGCATACTACACGGGTTCTCTGCCCTTGAGAATCAAGGCGGCTTCGGAATGCCGCTGGACTTGAATGTAAGTCTTACCCGGCTGATCCGCGCTTATATTGCCGGAATCCGCTGCATGGGTGAGGGAGCAGATGAGCTTGAATGAAAATACATCGAGGAGGCAGAATGAGTGGGTAGTGTAGAAAGCCTAGAGAGTATTACAACATTTGAGGAGATGGCTGAAGTTGTGGCCAAGCTGGGGATCGTACCGCTGGCCCCGTTGATCCCTGGGCATCCTTCTGTGAACGGGCTGACTCTGGCGGAGAACTGGCATACCGGTTCCGAGCTGGACCCCTGGGGCTGGCGGGTGAGATTTCCGGGAGAAGGATTGGCCGGATACGGTAAGTTTATTAAGAAAAAAGCCGTTCTGGTATCCCGTGAATGGCTTCCCGCTTATCTGGCGGCGGCAGGCAGTCCGCGGTCCCTAGAGGAGCGGTATGACAGCGGTCTTGCTACTAGAGAAGCGCTAACGTTATTGCAGATTATCCGGGAGCACGAAGGCATAGAGACACGCCAGCTGCGTTCTATGGCTGATATGAAGGCCAAAGAGAAGAAAACGGCTTTTGACAACGCGGTAACCGAGCTTCAAGGCACTCTGGATATTGTAATCTCTGGAGTTAAGCAACGGCTGAATGCGGACGGTGAGCCGAACGGGTGGAACAGTACCTCTTTTGAAACAACGGGCCACTGGATGAATGATGCGGGAATCGAAACTTTTGAAGGAATGAGAGAAGAGGCGGTGGCGTGGCTGCGTTCGAGAATGGACGGGAGCTGGACACCGGAAGCAATAGCCTGGATCAGCAAGGCGTTAGTCTGGAAATAAGCATATCATGGTAGTCCTCGAGATTAGCGGGGACTATTTTTTTGTACCCCTGTCTACAAAATAAAACGGCTAATCCATTTCCCGCAGGAACAGACCGGCCGTAAGCGCTTACGGGGAAGCGTATATATTGAAGCAGCCTTATAGCATAGGGGCGAGGTATGCAATCAAAAAGTACAAGAACCCGAACAGCAGCATGATGTAGGCTGTGTACTTGATTGCATCGGAGGCTACGATACTTAAGTCTTTGGGGGCCTGGACTTCCAGACGTTCCGGTTCAGTCGAATCCACTTCTTGATTAAAAGATTCTTTCATCAGGATTCCCTCCTAAGTGTTTGGTAAGCATAAACTTCCAGAGTCGCTTCACAGGTTCTGGCATCAGAAGCTTCGTAATAACTTTGGGTGCGGGACTTGTAAACACTATCCTTAATTGTATTGTGACATATTTGTGAATTAAATTCAACAATATTGTGAATATTCTTTGAACTAATCTTCAAATTTGGGCTATTGGAGGAATGAACAAGCAGGAAACTAACGATTCTATTTCCAAGCTGTACGATGGGAGCACACCCTGCCAAGGTTACTTAGCGGAATCTGAGTCGGAAAATTCTCGATACACTAACTCCATAGCTCTCTTATACAAAATGACCCCGCCATTCTCCCATAAGGGGAACGGCGGGGCCACAATTCATTAACAAACGTCAAACCACAATCCTCAAGCTACAATCCACAGGCAAAAGCTTAAGCCCAATCTCCGTTACGGAAGATAGGGTCAACAGAGCCGTCATCGGCAATTCCGTCGATGCTCATCTCCGGGGAACCCATCATAAAGTCTACATGTGTCAGACTCTGGTTCATGCCTCTTTCAGCAAGCTGTTCCTTCGTCATATTGATGCCGTCCTGCAGCGTGAAAGCATAAGCAGCACCCAGCGCTAGGTGACAGGAAGCATTCTCGTCATACAGCGTGGTGTAGTAGAGAATGCCGCTCTCCGAGATCGGAGAGTGGAAAGGCACCAAGGCCACTTCGCCGAAGTAGGCCGCGCCTTCATCCATAGCCAGCAGGGAAGCCAAGGCCTCCTGGCCGACCTCTGCGGTAAAGTCTGTGACCTTACCGTTCTCCAGGGTCAAGGTGAAACGGTCGATTATGTTGCCGCCGTAGCTAAGCGGCTTGGTGCTGCTGACCTTGCCGTTAGCACCGGACTTCAGCGGGGCTGTGAACACTTCCTCGGTCGGAATGTTGGCCAGGAAGGACATACCGCGGCTGTTCACCGCACCGGCCTGACACCAGATATGGCCTTCAGGCAGCTCGATCGTCAGATCGGTTCCCGGTGCTGTGTAGTGAAGCTTGCGGTACTTCTTGGCGTTCAGCAGATCGCAGCGCTGCTTGAGGCCGCCCAGATGGCTGCTCCAGGCTGCAACGGGGTTCTCCTGGTCTGAGCGCACAGCTTTGAAGATTGCATCCCATAGCAGTTCAATCTGCTGCTCAGGCGCTGCGTCCGGGAATACCTTGGCGGCCCATGAAGGAGAAGGGAAGGCGATGCCGCTCCAGCTGACATGGTTAGCCATCATCATCTCCCGGTAAGGAGCCATGGCCTGGCCGGCGGTCTTCTGGTTATCAGAGATCCGGCTTGGTTCTACCCCGCTTAGCAAGTCCGGATTAGCCGAGATAATGGTCAGGAACGCAGCGCCATTACGCGCGAGATCCTCCAGCTCATCCGCCTGCCACTTGGGCGGCTCGAGGAAGCTCTCGGATGGAGCAAGATCATAACGTGTCCGTGTAACGAATTCATCGGTATAATTAACCTTTACCAGCTTCGCTCCTGCTTCATAGGCTTGGCGTACAATGAGCCGTACCAGCTCTGCGGAGACGATATCCGCATTGATTACAAGCGTTTGACCGGGCTGAATGTTGACTCCGATCTTTACAGCGAGCAGGGCGTAATTTTCGAGCTTTTGCTTGAAATCCAGCATGATTTCAGCTCCTTTCACGATCTTCTATTTTGTAATATGGAGTAGAAAAGGCATTAGAATGCCCAGTTGCCCTTCAGGAATACAGGCTCACGCGTACCGTCAGCCGTGATACCATAAATATCCATCTCTGCTGAGCCGATCATGAAATCGACATGGGTTACGCTGGTATTGAGACCATGGGCGATCAGCTCATCCTGGTTCATTTCTTTGCCGCCTTCGAGGCAGAAGGCATATGCAGTGCCGATCGCCAGATGGTTGGACGCATTCTCGTCAAACAAGGTGTTGAAATAAAGGATGTTAGAGTCGGAGATCGGCGAGTTGTGCGGCACGAGTGCGACTTCACCCAGGTACTTGGCGCCTTCATCGAGACTGATCAGATATTCCAGGGCTTCCTGGCCTTGCTCGGCGCTTACGCTGGTAATCCGGCCCTGTTCAAAGGTAATCGAAAAGCCGTCAATAATATTCCCGCCGTAGCTGAGCGGCTTCGTGCTTCTGACAGTACCGTCAACGCCGGTTTTCTTCGGAGCCGTGAACACTTCTTCAGTTGGCATGTTGGCGACAAAAGAATGACCTTTAGCATTGATGCTGTCGCCCTGCGCCCAAATATGGCCTTCAGGCAGCTCGATACTAAGGTCGGTTCCAGGTGCTATGTAATGCAGGCTTTTGTATTTCTTCGCATTGAGAACATCCGCTTTCTGCTCCAGCGTATCCAGATGCTCCTGCCAGGCGGCTACAGGGTCTTCGCGGTCCAGGCGTACGGTGTGGAAGATTGCCTCCCAGAGTTTATCTACGCGCTCTTCTTCAGGCACGTCAGGGAATACCTTGTCTGCCCAAGGCTGGGACGGGATGGCTACAATACTCCAGCTGACTTTATCAGACATCTGCATTTCGCGGTATTTCGTAAGTGCAGCTCCCCGGGTCTTCTGGAAGTTGGCGATCCGCTCAGGATCAATACCTTTGAGTGCATCCGGATTCTCGGCAATAACGTTCAGAAATGCTGCGCCGTTCTCGGCGAATTCGGTCACTTCACCCGCGAACCAGGTTGGAGCCTTGGTGAACACTTCAGGTGCAGCATGCTCGAACTGCTGGCGCGTAATGAACTCGTCACTCCAGTTAACCTTGACCTGGCTTGCGCCGATGGCATATGCTTTGGCGGTAATCAGGTGGACGAACTCGGCTGCGGAAATCGGAGCATTCACGACCAGGATTTGCCCCGGCTGAACATTTACACCGATCTGCACAGCCAGATCAGCATATTTACTTAGCTTGGATTGAAGCTCTGTTTGAGTCATTGCGATTTCCTCCATTACCATAATTTTAGCTCGGAATAAGCATTGTACTAAATTATTAACCGCCGGATGAAAAAAGTCAATTACAGCGCAAAAGGAAAGGAATTGCTTACATATCAATGTTATACTGAATATTGTGGGCATGATCAGATGAAAGGAAGGAAAGAGTATGAACCTAGAAATCACCAAAGCAGAAATGAAACGCGTAGAGGATAGAAGTTTTGTCGGGAGAACGGTGTTTACACTGGAGAATCACAGCTCCCCTTATGAGATCACTTTCTTCAGTTCACGGGGAACCGAATGGGATTACAGCCTGAGCTTCGCCGGTGAACCGGGAAGTGAAGAGCAGTTCCTTGAGGTGGATGCCCTGCTGGAGAATGATGACGATGTATACAATCAGCTGCTGGACGCGGCACTCGACACTCAGGAGATTCCGGAAGAGGAAGCCTAGACCCTTTCCGGATAGCCTTGTCATACAATAGACTTTCTATGTACAAGCTGTTATTAAAAAATGCGACTCCGTTCCGGCAGAATAATCTTGCCGCACAGGGTCGCATTTCACATTTCAAAGGTAACGCAGAGTTTAGCCGATGGTAATATTGCCTTCAGGGTACCGGTAGAGTTCCTTACTATTCTTCGGTTTGAGTGCATAAGCAAGTGTAAGCGGTCCTGTCCGGCCGACAAACATCAGAATGATCACCAGCACCTTACCGATTGTTGTCAGCTCTGTAGTCAGTCCCATTGTTATACCGGAAGTACCGAAAGCGGAGACTGCCTCGAACAGCACGGTCAGAAAATCCGCACTTTCCGTCACGGACAGCAGCATGGTCGAGATAACCACCAGCATCAGTGACAGCAGGGTCATGGTAATCGCCCTGTAGACATTCTCCTTCGAGATCCGGTGGCGGAACATTACGATATCCTCTTTGCCCCGAAGCTTGGCATAGGCTGTGCTGGCCAGAATCGCAAAGGTGGTAATCTTAATCCCGCCGCCGGTGGAGCCGGGAGCTGCTCCGATAAACATCAGCAGAATCATCAGGAATTGCGTGGATTCACGCAGCAGCGGGATCTCGATCGTTGTCACCCCACCAGAGCGTGGCGTAATCGCCTGCAGGAAGGAAGCCATTATCTTGCCTCCGGCATGCAGCGGCTTCAGCGTGGAATTCAGCTCCAGCCAGAAGAAAATAGCCGCGCCAATCACAATGAGAGCAGCAGAAGTGGCAAGGACTACCTTGGAATGAAGAGTCAGCCGCTTACGTTTCGGAAAGTCGATTACATCAGATAATACAATAAAGCCGATACCGCCGAGGAAGATCAGCAGCATGGAGGTAATATTCACAATCGGATCTTCAACATAGCGGGTTAAACCGCTGAAGGGCCCGTGAACATCCCCGAACAGATCAAATCCGGCATTGTTGAAGATGGATATACTATGGAATACTCCGTAATACGCTGCTTTGCCAAAAGGCATGTCCATCATAAATCTTGCGGCAAGAAGAATGGCCCCGGTCAGCTGAATCACCAGCGAGTAGATTAGCACCCGGCGGATCAGCTTCACAATTCCCTGCATGGAATTCTGATTCATGGATTCCTGCAGCAGCAGGCGCTCCTTCAGTGAGATCCGCTTGTTCAGCACCAGCGTGATCAGCGTCGCCATCGTAACGAACCCGAGACCGCCGAACTGGAATAGCACGAGCAGTACAATCTGTCCAAAAGCCGTCAGCTGCGTTCCTGTGTCAATGACAGCAAGCCCGGTTACACAGGTCGCTGAGGTAGCCATGAACAGTGCATCAATGAAAGAGATTCTTCCGCCGGTAGAAGCAGCAGGGAGACACAGAAGCAGGGTGCCGGCCGCGATTAGTATTACAAAGCCCAGTGATAGTATTTTGGGCGGCGTCAGCCTGAGATACCCAAAGGATAGGTTAGCCAAGTCTCATTCTCCTGACATCTGGATAGGATCTGACAAGATTATAGCATAACTTATATTCCCGTCACCAAAGAGGCAGGAAATTGACATATTTTATCGAAATGATTAAAGGCTCCACCTACTACTGTACTTTTAGAGGAGGCTCTACTTGCTGTGACAAGTCCCATACGGAATCAGGTTGGCGCTGTCTTCATCCCGGTTAGTGATATCGAAAGGTCCAAAAACTGGTATTGCAGCTTGCTTGGACTGCCGCTAGACGGTGAAATTTTGTTCGGGCATCTGTATGACGTGCCGATGCAGGGTCCGGGAATCGTGCTCGACAGCAGAATTTTTACAGCCGAGGCTGTGCTGAAGGTGCCTTCCTTCCATCTGCTTACCGACGACATTGATGCTGCCTATGATTATGTCAAAGCTACCGGAGCTGAAATTCTCACAGATATTGAACATGATCACTGGTTTAATTTCAAAGATCCGGACGGGAATGTGCTGATGATTTGCCGTTCAACCAACTAATTAATTGCATTAACTATATTGATTAATGTTGTTAATTATAATACAGGGAGTATTGCGAATGATAAGAGAAGCCACACCGGAGGATGCCTACGGCTTAGAGAAGCTGTACCGGATTCTGTTGCCGGAGCACACGGATATCCAAGTATCGCCGCAAAGAATCAGCCAAATTGCCAATAATCCGGACAGCCTGCTGATCGTATACGAAGAAGAGGGGGAGGTAGCGGGTACGTTACATCTGCACTTGTGCATGGATGCGCTTAGCGGTGACCGTCCGTTCGGAGTCATAGAGCGTGTTGTAACTGACCCGCAGCTGCGCGGCAAGGGAATTGGAGCCTCACTGATGCAATTCGCAGAAGAGGCAGCAGCGGCCAGAGGCGCCCTTAAGGTAATGCTGTCCAGCAAGAGCTGCCGCACGGATGCCCACCGCTTCTACGAGCGCCTGGGGTACGACGGAGAGGGAAGCAAGCTTTTCAAAAAATACATACCGGTCTAAATGCAGGAGGAATGTAATGGATATCATACTGAGGGAACTGATTCCTGAAGACGCCGCCGCACTCTTAAGTCTGCAGCACCGGCTGGATCAGGAAACTTCGTATATGCTGCTTGCACCCGGAGAGAGGCAGACCGGAATTCCGCAGGTGGAAGAAATGATCGCAAGCTTCGGGAATGCTCAAACCTCTATCCTGATCGGAGCCGAAGCTGACGGTGAGCTGGCGGGATACCTGTCAGTCAGGGGAGGAAGCGTCAGCCGCAATAAACACAGTGCCTATATAGTCATCGGCATCCTGAAGCAATATCAGGGCATGGGAGTCGGCAGCGGATTGTTCCATGAGATGGACTTGTGGGCGAACCGGAGCGACATTGTGCGTCTGGAGCTTACGGTAATGAAGCATAATGAGCGGGCTGTTGCGCTGTATACGAGGTATGGTTTTGAGATTGAAGGCGTGAAGAAAAAGTCGCTGCTGGTGGATGGGGAATGGGTAGACGAATATTATATGAGTAAAATATTTAACCCCGCCTCTATATAGTTAATGGTATTAATTATAGGCGTGATTACGTTAGTACTCACCAAAGTATGCAAGAAAGGCGCTTCCCCTGGGAAGCGCCTTTCTGTATTACTGCAGCGTATCTATCCGCTTTAGTCGCTGTGTACTGCGGCATCTTCGGTGACCGGAAGATCAATCTTGATCTCAACCTTACGGATACGGTGGCGGTTCATCTCACGCACAGTCAGAGTGACATGCTCATACACATGGCTTTTGCCGACAACCGGCTCTTCCAGGTGACTGTACAGCCATCCGCCGATCGTAGTCACTTCGTCGTCGTGGAAATCAAGACCTGTAAGATCTTTGATCTCCAGCAGAGACACATTGCCGTCAAACAGATAATGGGTCTCGCTCAGCTTCTCTACATTTCTGCGTTCGTCCCCGTCGAATTCGTCGCGGATCTCACCGACAATCTCTTCCAGGATGTCTTCAATCGTAATGAGGCCGGAGGTTCCGCCGTATTCATCCAGCAGAAGGGCGATATGCACGCGCTCCTTCTGCATACGGGTCAGCAGCGTCTTCACCGGCGTTACTTCCGATACGGTAAGAATCGGCAGAATCAGGCTTTTGAAATCAAAATCAGGGTTGTTGTCATATTGCAGGTACAGCTGCTTGGTATTAATCATACCGATGATATTGTCTTTGCTTCCGTCTGCTACAGGGAAACGCGTATACTGCTCCTTGCGGATAATAGCGATATTCTCCAGCAGCGAGTGGTCGGTGAACAGACATACCATATCTGTCCGGGGAACCATGATTTCTTTGGCCAGCATTTCATCAAAGGTGAAGATCCGGTTCACATAACCGTATTCCGCTTTGTTAATTTTGCCGCTCTCATAGCTCTCGGACAAGATCAGGCGGATCTCGTCTTCACTGTGGGCATCGCCATGTTCACTGGCCGGCTTCATTCCGAACATACGGACGAGCAGGTTGGCGGAACCGTTCATGATCCAAATCAAAGGGTACAATACTCTGTAGAACCAAATAATCAGCGGTGCGGTAATCTGACCGATTTTCTCCGGAATGTTTATAGCGGCCGTCTTCGGTGCAAGTTCACCGACAACGACATGCAGGAATGTGGCGATAATGAAGGCCAGTGCAAAAGCAATAGGCTCACTAACGCTGTGGCTCAGGTTCGTCAGGTCGAACAATGGTATCAGCAGCTGCTCAAATGCAGGCTCTGCCAACGCCCCGATCCCGAGTGCAGTAATGGTGATTCCAAGCTGACAAGCAGACAGATATCCATCGAGGTTAGCAGATACCCGCTGTACCGCTAGCGCATTCTTCTTCCCGTCGAGTACCATCTGGCTGACCTGGCTTCCTCTTAATCTCACTACTGCAAACTCCGTTGCTACAAAAAATGCGGTTAAAATAATCAAAATTGCCACGAGCGTCAAACTAAGTCCTATACCCATATAATCTTTACCATCCCTTTCGTCCCTAAAATAGGTTATACTCATATTATGAGTTCACATGAACCTATTGTACGAACTTTTGGGTGAAATATCAAATGGTGGAGGGTTGCCATCTATGGAAGCATTTACACTTAGCCGGATAGAGATGTCCGGACTATTACTGTCTCTAAGCCAAAACTCGGAGCGGAAGCCGCTCCATATTCTGCAGGAAGCCTGGACCAAGTTCCACCGTGAAGAGGTGCGGGAGGGGACGTCGCTGCCGGCTTTTCTCTCTACGGATATTCCCCCGATCCTGCAGAAATTGATCAAAGGCAGCGGCATCAAAGGGTTATCCCTTGGTGAAATCGCCTCGCTCGGCAGTCTGATTGAGTATTCCACATTATCCGTCACGGCTATGCAGAACTGGGTAAAGCGTGACTTCAAGGAATATCTCGGGGCGCCGCGTGAAGGGAAGAAGTATTCCATTAATCAGGCTGCGCTTCTATTTATAATTGATGATCTCAAGGCTGCGCTCGATTTCGAGAGTATCCGCCAGCTCTTCCGGATGCTGTTCCTCGCACCTGAGCGCGATGATGATGATCTGGTTGAACCGGCACAGTTGTATCACGGGTATGCAGAGCTGTTCGAAGAGATCAAGACCCGTTCCCCGATGGTGCAGGGACAAGCTCAGCCTGGTAACCCCAAAGAGTATTTGCTGAAATCCGACAGTGCGCTCAAATCGGCGATGGACGGAATGATGAAGCGGCTCAGCCATCTGACCAGATCACAGCGGGATGCCGTACAGAATATGCTCCTGATCGCTGCCATATCGGTTCAGACCTGTTATTTTCAGGCGATGGCCCGGCAATATTTCAATGCGGTGTTATTCCTTGATTTTTGAACCGTCCGATTCTAGAATGTGTAAGTGACACTAGTCTCACTCCGAGACTTAGCGGGAATCAGGGAAGAGGGTGCTTGTTATGATGAACCAAATGTCGATGCTGCAGAATCCGAAGCAAAGAAAACTGCTCTTCAGTGCAGGACTCAGCTGGATGTTCGACGCGATGGATGTGGGGATGATTTCTTTTGTGGTGGCTGCGCTGGCCAAGGAGTGGGCGCTGGGACCGGAGAAGATCGGATATTTAACCAGTATTAACTCGGTGGGTATGGCGGTGGGAGCGGCTGCGGCCGGGATTCTTGCGGACCGGTTCGGCCGCAAATCCGTATTGCTGTGGACGCTGCTGATCTTCTCCATAGCAAGCGGCCTGTCGGCATTCGCCGCAGGGTACGTAATGCTGTGTGTGCTGCGCTTCATTGCCGGCTTCGGGCTGGGCGGTGAGCTGCCGGTTGCTTCCACACTGGTGTCGGAGAGCATGCCGGTCAAAGAAAGAGGACGGGCCGTCGTGCTGCTGGAGAGCTTCTGGGCGGTGGGCTGGATTCTTTCAGCGCTGATCGCTTATTTCGTGATTCCGGATTACGGCTGGCGGATTGCCTTCGCGATTGGTGCAGTCCCGGCGCTCTATGCGCTCTACCTGCGTAAGGCGATTGATGACTCGCCGAAATTCGCCGAGATCAAGAAGGCTCCGGTATCTCTGCGGAACCGGATTAAGGCAGTCTGGTCAGCGGAATACCGCCGTTCAACGATTATGCTGTGGATTCTGTGGTTTACGGTTGTATTCTCCTACTATGGCATGTTCTTGTGGCTGCCGACAGTTATGGTGCTTAAGGGCTTCAGTCTGGTCAAAAGCTTCGAGTATGTGCTGATCATGACGCTCGCCCAGCTTCCGGGATATTTCACCGCCGCTTATTTCATCGAGAAATTCGGCCGGAAGTTCGTGCTCGTGATCTATCTGCTGCTGACAGCGGTCAGCGCGGCCTGGTTCGGGAATTCCACAACCGAAGGCATGCTGATGGCAGCCGGGATCTGCCTCTCCTTCTTCAACCTGGGGGCATGGGGCGGGATGTATGCATATACACCGGAGCTATATCCGACTACCATCCGTTCAACAGGTGCAGGACTTGCAACCTCTTTCGGACGGATCGGGGGTATTATTGCACCTACACTGGTCGGGGTGATGGTGGGGAATTCGGTCGCGATCAGCACGATCTTCATGCTGTTCTTCGTGACGATTATCATTGGTGCAATGGCCGTGCTGTTCCTGGGGAAGGAAACGAAGGGTACAGAGCTACTCTAAGTTTAACTTGAAAAATCATCAGGAGTTATACTCCAATCAGGCCAGCCGGAGCTTCCGGCTGGCCTTTGTTATGGTTATAGCCAGTTAAGTTCGTGAAACGCGCGATACAAAAAACCACCCGCTATGCGGATGGAGGGAAGCCTCCGCTATTGCAGCCCATAGGGTGAATATAGTATATTCTTAAGGAAGACACAAACGAACGTTCTCATTGTCCGGCAGTGCGGTGACAGACACTCTAATCTAGGATCTTGAGCAGCCAGTCTCTCAAGGTCTTTTTTGAAATATACGCCAGCATGGATATGTTTACGCCTGCCGAAACGGCGGTTACCATCCCTTAGAACGCAGAGAAGCAGTTTCTGACTAATGCTTGGGAAATTCAGGGAGTTATAAATCTTTACCTCGCATGCGGACTGAGAAGCGCTTATTTCATCAAAAAACCACGTAAAACTGCCCAAGCGGACTGAGAAGCGCTTATATTGTTCATTCGATCCTTAAATGGGGGGTGGCCGTTCATTTAAGGGATTCTGAGTCCGCTTCATCGTCAAATTTGCTTAATTTGTTCAAATAGCGGTTTTTCAGTCCGGCTTGCCATTTGACGGAGTGCGCTGCATCACCGTCATAAGTCATATGGTATACTGGTAAAAATTATTATGGCACACAAATGGAGCGGGTAAGTATGGCTAAAGACAGGCAGGGCCTGCATTTCACGGAGCTGGTCTGGGAGAGCACGGAGCAGAATATGGAAGTTCCGCCGCGCAGCTCTGCAGAAGCGGTTATACCGAAGCCTCCGGAAGGTCCGGGCAAGAAAAAAACGTCTCAATATAATACAGTACAGCTCCAGTTATGGGATATGGAAGAGACGCAGGAGCCGGTAACCACTACGGAGAGCCAGTTTGTCCAGCGGGCCCGGGAGCTTGCGGATCATAAGGAGCCTGCGGCTTTATTTGTCCCGTTCAAGAGTTATTGGCCGACTTACGGCCATATGACAGGTGCGCAGAGCCATTGGTATTTCTTCTGGCGGGATGAGGTCCGGCAAGGGAGATACCCGAAGACCGACCTCTCCTATATTTTTCTGCATATATATGAGCTGATTAACGGCGTGGGCTGGGATGAGCCTAGGGATGGCTGCCGTCAGCTCGGCTTGCTCTGGGAAGCCTACCGTGACAAGTATAAACGTCTGGATCAATACCTTGGCGGATGGATTGCGGATTTCTCATTCGTTCATAAGCTGGATATTGCGCTCTCGGAGATTGTCATCCGTACACGCGGGCTTGCCGGTGACTTGGCCGAGCTTGAGCTTGTCCGCTGCCTGTCTGCTGCCCCGGAGCAGCTTAGCATCGAGGTACTGAGTGTGATGTCGGATTATGATATCAGCAAATCGAAATTCTATACTGGTGAAGGAAAAGCTGCTGCAGAAAAGTACATCCCCCAAGTAGTGGCTCTAATTGATACGTATGTCGCGCGGAAACACGGCTCGAATCTGATCACGATGTTCCCGCCCGGTCCTCCTGTTGTCCGTGAGCGGTATTTGTTCCGCAGCGCAGTATATGATATCTCACTCTATGGCTACTCTGTTCTTGTACCTGTCGTACGAATCAGCAAATCGCCTCCGCTGCGCAGCCTGATTACACGCTTATTCCGGCTGACCGAGAACAAGCTGCGGGCGCTTATGGGTTATCGCGGACGGCTCAAGGATGTCAAAGTTGATGCTGACATGGAGGACTTGGTGACCAAGTTCCTGCAGCGTGAATTCCGCAAGGCGGAGCAGGAGGAGAAGGGTCCGGCAGTTGTGATTGATCAGCGGAAGCTGGAACAGCTGAAGAATGACTCCGAGGTGGTGCGTTCGCTGCTCACGGTGGAGGAAGCGCTGGAGAAGGATGATGGAACGGATTGGGGCATTGAGACATTGGACGAAGCTGAACCGGGAAGTGTCGCAGTTGCGGCTGGTTCCAGGTCAGAGGAGACAGCGGGTGAAGGAGAGACAGCGGTTAGAGTAAGTGACGAAGAGAAGCTGGACATTATTGTTGAAGAACCTGCTGTGCAAGGACAAGCAGATTCTCCGCTGCCAAATATTGATGGCGAAGCGGACAGCTGGACGTCCTTCGCTTCTGAACTGAGTCTGCTGCAGCGGGAAACGTTGCTTGCGCTGGCGGAGGATGAAGGCCTGGCGAAGGTGAAACGGCTGGCAGCGGGCGGCGGAACCATGGCAGAGCTGCTGTTCGATGAGATTAATGAACTTGCTATGGATAGTCTAGGGGATCTCGTCATCGACGGTGAAGAGCTGACCGAAGAATGTATATCCATGCTGCACTATATAAAGAGGTGAAATCAGGAATGAACCCACTCAAAATACCAAAGCGGATGACCACCGCGCTCGTCAACTCACTGACAGCGGGAGTTGTGCCGCGTATCGGTCTTGAATATATTGCCGTCGGCCGCCTGCCGGAGGTTGAAGCCATCCTCCGCGATATGGATAATATAGCCGAGGGCGGAGCCGCCTTCAAGCTGATTACGGGCAAATTCGGCAGCGGCAAAAGCTTCCTGCTGCAGATTATCCGCAATTACGCGATGGACCGGGACTTCGTGGTCGCGGATGCGGACTTGTCGCCGGAGCGGCGTCTCGTGGGTACGAAGGGGCAGGGGCTTGCCACCTACCGCGAGCTGATGAGCCATCTGTCGACCCGGACGCGCCCCGATGGCGGGGCACTGGAGATTATGCTGCAGAAGTGGATTATGTCTCTGCAGCAGTCCGTCATGCAGGAGAAGGGATACGGGCCGGATGCGCTGGAGCTTGGTGAAGAAGTGGAGCGGCGGATCTATGCGGTTGCCTCCGAGATGCGCGGGCTTGTGCATGGCTTCGACTTCGCGAAGGTGCTGGCCTCTTACTGGAACGGGCATAAGCTGGCCGATGACGCACTGAAGCAGGATTCGCTGCGCTGGCTCCGCGGCGAGTTCGCAACCCGCACAGAAGCGCGCAAGGCGCTGGGCGTGGGCGTGATTATCGATGACGACAACTGGTATGATTATATGAAGCTATGGGCGGAATTCACCGGGGCCATCGGCTATAAGGGGTTACTGCTGTTTATAGATGAGGGAGTCAACCTCTACAAGATAACCAACAGCATTTCCCGCCAGAGCAATTATGAGAAGCTGCTGACTATGTTCAACGATACGATGCAGGGCAAGGCAGAACGGCTTGGGATCTTCGTTGGCGGCACACCGCAGTTCGTAGAAGACCACCGGCGCGGCTTATTCAGCTATGAGGCACTCCGTTCCAGGCTGGTAGCCGGGCGGTATGCGGGTGCCGGACTGAACAACTTCACCGGTCCGATCATTGCCCTGGACATGCTCTCCCATGAGGAGATTCTGATTCTGCTGCAGAAGCTGCGGGACATTCACGCGCTGCACTACGGGTATGAAGCCAGACTGACGCAGGAGCAGCTGGTGCATTTCATGGAAGAGGCTGTGAACCGGCTGGGTGCAGATGAGCTGCTTACCGCGCGTGAGGTCGTGCGAGACTTCATGGATCTGCTGCATACGCTGAACCAGCATCCGGAAATGTCGTTCGAGAAGCTGGTCGGGGAGCGGACTCCGCGGCCTGCCGAGACCGGGCAGAATGAACTCGACGGATTCCTGGCGGAGTTTGACCTATGAGTGATAACCCGTTCTACCGGCTCGCTCCGTTCATTAAAGAATTCATCTACAAGAACCGCTGGGATACGCTGCGTGAGGCCCAGGTAGATGCGTGCCGGGTGCTGTTTGACACACCGCATCATCTGCTTATCGCTTCCGGGACCGCTTCGGGCAAGACAGAGGCGGCTTTTTTCCCCGCGCTTACGGAGCTGTATGAGTGTCCGTCCGCATCGGTAGGTATTCTGTATATCGCTCCGCTGAAGGCGCTGATCAACGATCAGTTCACACGGTTAAATGATCTGCTGCGCGAAGGGAATATTCCGGTCTGGCACTGGCATGGCGATGTGCCGCAGGCGGATAAGACGAAGCTGATGCAGAACCCTTCCGGGGTGCTGCAGATTACACCGGAATCGCTGGAGGGTCTGCTGATGAACCGTCCGAATGCCATCCCGGCGCTATTCCATGATCTGCGCTTCATCGTAATCGATGAAGTGCATGCCTTCATGGGGGCAGACCGCGGCATTCAGGTGTTGAGCCAGCTGGCCCGGATCTCGCGGATGGCTGGCTGTCATCCGCGGCGGGTGGGTCTGTCCGCAACGCTGAGCGACTACGCCTCCGTCACGGAGTGGCTGGCGGCGGGCACGCGGGAGAGCGTGGAGGTCAGTGCACCGCAGGGCGGGCGCAGGCTGCGCCTGAGCGTCGAGCACTTTTCTTTCCCGGATGCGCGGAATGAGGAAGAAGCCGAACACCTGGAGCGGGCGCGACAGGCTTATTACGGCTTCATCTACGACCATACGCATGTGAAGAAGGCCTTGATCTTCACGAACAGCCGCACGGACGCCGAGGAGGCGATTCTGGAGATGCGGCGCATTGCCGCTAAGCGCGGCGAGCGGGATGTCTTCCATGTGCATCATGGAAGCATCTCCGCGATGCTGCGCGAGGAGACGGAGGCCGCGCTCCGCCAGGGTGCGGGGCCGGCTGTGGCTGCAGCGACGCTGACGCTGGAGCTGGGGATTGACCTGGGCGAGCTGGAGCGGGTGCTGCAGCTCGGCGCGCCTTACAGCTGCGCGAGCTTCGTGCAGCGGCTGGGCCGCTCGGGCAGGCGCGGGGACGCCGCCTCCGAGATGATCTTCGTCACGCCCGAGGAGGAGGACGAGGAAGCGCAGCTGCCTGCGCGGATGCCGTGGACGCTGCTGCGGGCCATTGCCGTTATCGAGCTGTACGTGCGCGAGAAATGGGTCGAGCCGCTGGTCGTGCGCCAGCTGCCGGTCGGGCTGCTCTATCATCAGACGATGAGCATCCTGAAGAGCATGGGGGAGGCGGAGCCGGAGGATCTGAAAGAGGCGGTGCTGAGCCTCCCGTCCTTCCGCAGTATTGATCCCGCTGATTATGACGCCTTCATGGAATACATGCAGGGCATGGGCCACATTGAGAAGATGGATGAGGGGAGTCTGCTGATCGGCATGGCGGGGGAGAAGATCGTCAACAACTTCCGTTTCTATGCGGTATTCAAAGACGATGAAGAGCATGTCGTCTATAATGGCACCGAGGAAATCGGTTCAATTACTACAGTGCCACCTCCGGGCTACTGCTTCACCCTGGCCGGCAAGCTGTGGAAGGTGGAAGAGGTAGATAACCGCCACAAGGCGGTCTATGTCAAAGGATCGCGGGGCAAGGTAGACACCTTATGGCTTGGAGCCGGAGGAGATGTCCACACCCGGATTATGACGAAGATCCGCGAAGTGCTGGGATCGACAGCCTTGTATCCGTATCTTGCGCCAAGCGCGGCCGCCAGATTGGAGCGGGCCCGAAGGCTGGCCAAAGAGAGCGGATTGCTGACGCGTTCTGTCCTGCCTGCCGGAGGCGACTCCATGTTCATCCTCCCATGGGCGGGCAGCCGGCAGTTCCGTACGCTGGAGCGCCTGCTGAAGAACAATCTGAAGGGACCGCTTGGTCTGCGGTCCGTCGTACCGATGGAACCTTATTATATGGTTGTCGCCGGCAAGGCGGATGCAGAGACGCTGGAGGAAGAGATTATTGCCGAAACCGCCGCAGCTACGGATGCTATTTCCCTGCTCGGACCGGATGAGGCACCTTACCTCGGCAAATACGATGAATTCATCCCGCATGATTTGCTGCGCAAAGCTTTTTCGCTCGACGGGCTGGATGTTCCGGGATTGCTTAGCGTGATTAAACAGTGGAAGCAGCCGCCAGCATAATTGATATAGTAATAATCAAATAGCGGAGGTAAACTGGTTTTCTTGTAGCCCAAAGCAAAGGGGGGGCTGATTGGTAACTCATTTATACAACAAGAAGCAGCCGATCCTAACGTGATCGGCTGCTTCTGTTGAACAATTAGTGGCGAAATTTATAACTTTTGCACCACATAGATGAGATTCATTCCACAATCAAGAGTGCCCGGTAATTTGGTAAACGCAAGTTCTTGTTCGACAATTAGCTTCCAAAAATCTTTGTCGTTGCGAGCCTTTTCTAAAGCAGAATCTCCTGCTTGCGTAAATAAACCAGCGGAGCTTCTCTCTTGAATTCTTACAGGAAACTGAGCAAATAAAGCATCCATTTCGGTGCTCCTCATCATATGGATGTAATGCTTGCTTTCAACGGGATAATGTTCTTCGTCTTGAATACCTGTATCAAAAATCCATCTTGTAGCTTCAAGCCCGAATTGGTCTTTTTCATACCTGATACCTTCAAGATAATAAAGCGAAGCTCCAATGAAACTCATGGACCCAACGATCAGTACACCATCCGGTTTTAATACTCTTAGAATTTCTTGTATTCCATCTTTCTCTTTGTCCAAAAGATAATTGATTACACCACCTATACAGACAACGCAATCGAAAGAAGAATCTTCAAAAACACTCATATCCAGAACATCTAGTACATGGTATGCCTTTATTCTGTCAATCAGTGATAGCTCGAGCATTTTGGACTTATTGAACTCCATTTGATGACTAGATATATCTGTAACAGTCAATTCAGCACACATTTGAACAATATCCTTTGTATATCTTCCTGAACCCGCACCAATTTCTAAAACCTTATTGGTTAGTTTAATGTGACGCTTCAAAATATCAAGATGCACCTGATATAAAAGTTCGCCATGCCCATCTTTTTCAAGTCGTGTCCATTCACGGTCACCATAGTTATCATATCGGCTTCTTGGAATTTCGGGGTTGTAACTCATAAAAGCATCTCCCTTTAATTTTTGATTTTATAATCGGGGTAATATCACTAATATCGCTTTCACTCATACAACCACCTCCTAAGAAAATATGAATTGTCTCCCGCTTGTAACCCATTATACTAAAACTTGCCACGATTATAACCCTTAATATTCCAAAAGCACTAATAATGTAGCATTGCTGAACTCAAGAAAACATGGAGACCGGGTATTCGGACGGGAAATAACCGCCCTCATCATTCGCTTAGCATGTCGAGGGCGGTCAATATCTTAAATGTTTGACGGGGATATCGACTCTGTGTGAACCCGGCCTTCACCAGCCATTGCATTTCATGATGGACGCTGGCTCCATGAGCAAGGCCGACAAGCTCGAACTTAATTTGGAATGAATACGCGGATCATTCGCCAATTCCGACGATGAGCAGATGTTAGAGAAAAGGTTAGACGATTAGGGTGCTTAAGTGGGGCATACCTAGAAAAAACAAACCTTTATTCTGTAGTTCCTACCTTGTTGGAAACGCTTCACCGGTTGATAATAAACATATCACGAACACAGGGGGCATCAATTAATGGTCAACAGAAAAATGAAGCAATCCGCTACCATCGCTATCACCGCAGTTATGGCGTTAAGCCTTGCAGCATGCGGCAACTCGAACAATAACGCAAACGACGGCGCCAAGAACAACGCCGCACCGAACACAACAGATAGCGGAAATGCCGCAGCAACAACTGCACCAAGCGATAAGAAAGTAACAATTACCTTCCAGAACATCTATCCTGACCCTGCAACACCAGCTTACAAAATGATCAACGAGCTGAGTGAGCAGTATCAGAAAGACCATCCGAATGTAACAATTGAACTGGATACGCTAAACACAGACCAGCAGAAGGTGAAGCTCAAGACACAGGCTGCTTCCAAAGAAGTGCCGGACATCACCATCGTTAACCCGGCTGCACAAATGAAGCCTTTCGTAGATGCAGGATTATTCGCACCGCTGAATGATATGCTCGAACAGAACGGCCTGAAGGACACTTATCAGGAAGGCCTGCTCGACTACTACAGCTTCGACAACAATGTGTATGCGCTGCCTGACGGAAACAACATCGAAGTCGTGTACTACAACAAAGACCTGTTCGCACAGGCAGGAATTGCTGCTCCTCCGACAACCTTTGAAGAATTGCTCCAGGATGTCAAAATCCTGAAAGATAAGGGAATTACCCCACTGGCTATCGGTGAAAAAGATTCCTGGACCGGCTCGTTCCTGTTCATGAACATCCTGCTCCGCACCAACGGCGGCCCTGGATTCCTGCAGGATGTGCTTGACGGCAAGAAAACCTTCGAAGATCCTGCATTCGTAGAAGCTGTAGAAGCATTCCAGCAACTGGTTCAAGCTGGTGCATTCCCGGATGGAGCTACCTCCATTGATGCCAATGCCGGCGGTAACATCTTCAAAACAGGTAAAGCAGCCATGTGGTCGATCGGATCTTGGGAAACAGGCGCAATTGACGCATCCCCTGTAGCCGGTAAAGTTGGAGCTTTCCAATTCCCTACAGTGAACGGCAAGGGCGATCCTAACGAATTCATGCTTGCACCAGGCAGCGCATTTGCCGTATCTGCAAACAGCGAACACCTGCAAGAAACCAAAGACTTCCTGAACTACTTCGCTTCCGAATATCCTAAGAAACAGTTTGAACTGAAAAATGCTGTAGGTATCGGTCAAAAGGTAGACGGCGACCTCAAAGCTGCCGGTTACTCTGATCTGGCTGTTAACATTGCCGGCCTGTTCAACCAAGTTAAAGGCGGCGACCTGGCGTTCGATAACACGATGAACCCTGCAACAGCTCAAGTTCACCTCAGCAGCATTCAGAACCTGTTCGTACAGAAAATGGATTCCGCTGCAGTGGCGAAAGAGCACCAGGCTGCATTTGAAGCCAACAAATAGGCAATAAGCCATACGCTATAGGCAACCGTAAAGCTGTCCTTCTCGATGCGAAGCAAGCTGATCCAGGCTTCTTCGCATCGAGTTTATCATGAAGATTTTCAATGTAAATATCGTGAATATCGTGAATATCGTAAATAGACAAAGAATCTGCTTGTTTAGGAGGCGGGAAAGATGAAAGTACTTAAGGTGCCAGCACGCACAATAGCCGTCTTCATACTGCCATGTCTGCTCTTGTACGTGTGCCTTGTGTTTGTTCCCATACTGGTATCATTATATACGGGCTTATTGAAGTGGGACGGTCTTACTACTGCGGAGTTTATTGGTTTAGGCAATTTCAAAGATATGTTCTTCAATGATCCTGTGTTCTGGCCTTCCGTACGAAGAACCCTGCTGTATGCAGTAGCTTCCATGCTGGAAATTCCACTTTGCTTAGGAATGGCTATCCTGCTTAACCGTTATCTCAAAAAAGCCAACACACTGGTGTCGATCTACTTCACACCGGTTATCCTGTCGGTTGTTATCATTGGACAACTCTGGAAGACCATCTACAACCCTACTTCCATGGGAGGCATGCTGAACGGCGTGCTGGTGTCACTGGGTCTTGACAGCTGGACTCACAACTGGCTCACCGAGCCGAACATCGCCATGTATTCCCTTTATCTGGTATCCCTCTGGCAGTTCTTCGGCTACCATCTGCTGATCCAGTATACCGGCGTGCAGAATATTCCTGATGAGCTATATGAAGCGGCCAAAATTGACGGAGCAGACGGTTTCAAAGCGGATCGTTATATTACCCTTCCGCTGATTGTTCCGATCTTCAAAATATCGATTATCCTGGCGTTTATCGGCTCCCTGCAGGCCTTCGATCTGGTCATGGTCATGACAGGCGGCGGTCCGGCGCATGCGACGGATGTCATCTCAACCCATATGTATAACAGTTCCTTCATGTCCTTCAAGTATGGATACGGCAGTGCGATCGCAACGTTCCTGGTTGTTGTCTGTCTCATCTTTACCGGAGTGATCAATACCATCTTCAATAAACTTGAGAAAAAATACAACTAGGAAAGGAGTGCGCGAATCATGCGTAAATTAAAAAAAGGAATCGTGTATCTTCTTTTTGCCATCCCTGTGGTCACCCAGCTATACCCGCTGTTATGGCTGCTTCTTTACTCCTTGAAGACCAATGAAGAAATTTTGGACGGCAGCTTCTTTTCCTTCCCGAAAAAATTTCAATGGCATAACTACTACGAGGCTTATACCTCGGGCAGCTACTTGAAATACTTGTCCAACAGCGTATTTGTTACTGCGTTTACGATGATCTGTGTCATCCTGCTGGCCTCAATGGCTGCTTATGCAATCTCACGGTTCCGCTGGAAATACGGTAATCTCGTGATGACCATCTTCCTGATGGGGATGATGATTCCGATGCAGGCCACCCTGCTGCCTCTGATGATTATTTTCAAAAACATGCATATCCTAAATACTCATTGGTCGCTGATTCTGCCTTATGTCGCATTCTCCACGCCAATCGCCGTCTTTATCCTAAGCGGATTTATGAGAGCTATCCCGCATGAGATTGAAGAGTCGGCGTTCATCGACGGAGCGAGTGTGTACCGGATCTTCCGCAGCATTATTCTTCCGGTGTCAGTGCCACCGGTAATGACGGTATGTATCCTGACCTTCATCAACATCTGGAACGAGTACATCCTGGCGGCAACGTTCATCTCGTCCGAGAAGCTCAAAACCCTGCCATTCGGGGTCTACACCTTCGTCAGCCAGTATTCGGTCAACTACGGCAACATCGGTGCATTCCTCGTTATGGGCGCGCTGCCGGTTATCCTGATCTACTTCTTCCTGTCCAACCAGATTACTAAAGGCATGGTGGCAGGGGCTGTCAAAGGCTGATCTGCAGAATTATTAATTCACGCGTTGCATATAAAATTAGGTTAGATTTATAATAGGAAACGGCAGGACAGGGTGTTGAAAGGAGAGAGTCCTATGAAAAGCGGCTTTCATTCCATCCATCATCGGTTGTTCTTGCTGTTTCTTTTTTGCATGTCCAGTATTCTGCTTATTGTCAGCTTGCTGTACTATAACCGGACTACGGACCAGTTGCATGAGAAGATCAGTGATTTGTCGCAAAAAAACGTCGCCCAGACCGCAGGGTTGTTCACACTCCTCTACAAGGGCTATGATGCATTGTCCAAATCGCTCAGCAATAACTTCGAGATGATTCGTCTGATTAATGAGAAAACCGATGGGCCGGCGGTGGCTTATATTAATGAGCAGACCGTGACGAATATCATCGGCTCGATTTTTTACTCACGGGATGACCTGGTGGGCATTCATGTGATTACAGACAGAGGGAAGATTTATAATTACGGGAATTATATGAACGTGGTCGATCCGGATTACGCCGATGAAGACTGGTATCACCAGTTGCAGGCCTCGTCAGGTAAAATGGTCTGGCTCGGGGTGTACCAGCATTCCCTGATCGATCAGGTGGAAGACAGCCCGGTGTTCGCCTTCGGCCGGCAGATTTATGATCTGAATGAGCATAAGCCGATCGGGATTGTGCTGTATGAGACGAATCCGCAGCCGGTTCTGGATGCCCTTGAGAACCTGAAGCTCGGTGAGCACAGCCAGGTGTATCTGATGTCTCCGGATGGACGTTTTGTCACTTCTGCTACAGATCCGACGCCGGACGTCTCCAATCTGCCTATGCTGCCGACTTCGCAGAATGTGATGGTTGAGCAGCAAAGCGACCGGCTGGTCGTAGCCTCCAAGCTGTCTTTCTCCGGCTGGTGGGTGATGAGTATTACCCCGGACAAGGATTTGAATGTAGAGCTGATTGAGATGAAGCGTTATTTGTTGATCGTCATCTCGGCACTGGTTATTGTCTCAACGCTGATTGCCTCGATCGTATCTCAGACCATCTCCTCGCCGCTGAAGAAGCTGATCCGGGAGATGAGGCAGGTAGAGGTCGGTAACTTCCGCGGAATGGTCAATGTCTCCTCCTATCAGGAGATTAATATTCTAGTGGCTTCCTTCAACCGGATGGTCCGGCGGATCGAGGAGCTGATTGAGCGCGTGAAGCTCTCGTCCGTCAGTGAGAAGAATGCTGAGCTGCATGCGCTGCAGTCCCAGGTCAATCCGCATTTCCTGTACAATACCCTCGATATGATCTACTGGATGCTGGATGAGGAAGGCAATGAGCAGCTGGGTGAGCTGGTCTTGTCCCTGTCCTCGATGTTCCGTTACAGCAGCCAGTGGGAGGATGGGGCGGAAGTGAGCCTGCGCGAAGAGCTGGAGCAGATTGGTCATTATCTGAAGATTATATCGATCCGGCTGGAAGGCCGGCTGCAGATTATTACGGAGATCGATGAACGCTGGCTGGACATCCGTGTTCCCAAAATGACGGTCCAGCCAGTAATTGAAAATGCCGTCAAGCACGGTCTGGAATCACTAGGCCGGCAGGGTATTCTGAAGGTATATACCAGGGAAGAAGGTTCCGTTCTTAGACTGATTGTGGAAGACAACGGAAACGGAATGAATGAGGAGCAACTGGAAACGCTCCAGGGCTCACTGAACGGGGACAATCCGGGTCCGGGCCCCAAGGAGAGCGGCAAAAGCGGTATCGGCCTGCAAAATCTGCACCGCCGGCTGCAGTTCATGTTCGGAGAGTGTTACGGTCTGCAGATTCAGAGTTTCCCCGGAGAAGGGACACAGGTTGCCATCGTGCTGCCGATTTCAGTGGAAGGAGATCAGACTACGTGAATATTCTTATTGCCGATGATGAACGGGTCATCCGTGAAGGCATCAAGCGCACCATTGGGCAGATTAGCCCGGAGCATCAGGTATTCGTGGCCGCGCGGGCGGAAGAAGCGGTTAAAATTATGGAAGAACAGCGCATCCACATTGTGCTGACTGATATTCTGATGCCGGGAATGAACGGCCTCGAATTCATGAAGATCTCGAAGCGCCGCTATCCGTATGTGAAATGGATTGTCATCTCTGCCCATAGCGAATTCTCCTATGCGCAGGAAGCAGTCCGGCTGGGTGCGAGAGACTATCTGCTTAAGCCGATTGGCAAAACAAAGCTGACGGAGCTTATTGATAGCCTAACGACGGAAATCCAGCAGGATAATAATATTTCGCGGCAAGGCGAGCGGCTGAAGGCCAGTCTGAGATTCCTCCGCGAGGGGGTATTCCAGCGGCTGGCTTCGGGGCTGGATATCGGGAATCTGGATATTGAGCCTTTTATTGAAGATTACAACCACTTCTATCTGGTAATGGTCCAGCTGGACCCGGGTGACAAAAGCGTCCGCCTGGAGCATTTCATCGTCGAGAATGTGCTGTCTGAGCTGATCGACCTGCATGGACGGGGATTCGTTGTCAGCTATGACCGGCAGAGTCTGCTTGGCCTTATAACGCCGGGTGAGAATGTCCGGGTGGAGCTTTTCCAGGAAGAGGTCAAGGCTCATTTGACGCATTATCTGAAGATTCCTTTCCAGATCATCCACTCCGGGCTCAGCTACGACTTCAACACCGTGCCGCAGGTTGTGAAGCGGATGCGGGAGGCTTCGGCCTCCCAGGCGCTTGAACTGGAGCCGTTGAAAGGCAGCGGGGAGAAGGCCATAGATGTTGCGCTGCACTATATCAAGGAGCATTTCTACGAGGATCTGTCTCTGGAGAAAATGGCTTCGGTGGTGTTCCTGAATCCGGCGTACTTCAGCCAGCTGTTTAAGCAGAAGACGGGGCAGGGCTATAAGGAATATGTAACCTCCCTGCGGCTGGAGCAGGCTAAGCTGCTGCTGCTCAATCCCAAGCTGAAGCTGGCTGAAATTGCTGAACGTGTCGGTTATCAGGACATGCGCCACTTCACGCAAATGTTCCGTAAGAAATTTCAGCTTACACCAACGGAATACCGTCAGCAGGAGAGCATCAACATACTCATGAGCAGGGGTACTCCGCCGCAACAATAAAAGGAAGCTGGCACTGGTTATCGAAACCGGTGTCTGCTTCCTTTTATTAATTTTTCACCATTTAGAAGCTGTTTAAATTATTGAAATAATTCACCGTGTCGGTGTCAATATTACCAAAAAGCACGAGTGCAAGAACAAACAAGAGGATTAGTACAGCATAAATGATGGTGCCGACAATCCCGCAGACCAGCCCGGCAATCGCCAGCCCCCGCCCTTGCTCAAAGCGGAGACGGATCTCCTTGAAGGCGAGTGCAGCCAGAACGATCGCAATAATCCCGAAGATAAGTCCGATATAAGGAACTACGATGGAGAGAATGCCGAGCACCAGTGCTGCGATCGCTTTGCCGTTCGTCCGCTCTTGGCGGGGCGGCGGGGGAAACTGTTGATAAAATTCCTGATCTCCAAAGGGTGGGGGTTGATAACTCATAGGTTAACTCCTTCATAGTTTGTGAGCAGAGGCTCCAAAGACAGATACCTGTTTCTAACAGTATATATTATTTTGAATGCTGAGATAACCGTTAATAGTTAATCCAGTGCTCAAGCTTCACTGCGGGGGTAAGCCCAATCGATTCAGCCAGACGGATGGAGCTGAGATTGTCTTCAAGTACCTGATACCTCGGAATATATCCTCTTTGCAGAGTGTGGTATAACGCTGTACGGACTACGCGCTGCGCCAATCCGTTTTTTCTTGCGGCAACAGCCGTATGTACAGCTCCAATCTCCCAGACAGACTCCTCATTGCGGAATACAAAACAAGTGCTGAGAGGCACGTCTCCCTCAAACAATGCTACAGAGAAAGCCCCCTCCTGAAAATATTGACTAATTTCCCCTTGTGAATAATCGTTTGCCATCCATAACGGCAGTAGCCGTTCATCTATTGCTTCACTTACGATGCATGCCCCGTCTGCGATGAAGGTTTGGCCTTCGGCCGTAGAATAAGAATAGAGACTGCGGACTTTATGCAGCGTGAAATATGGTTCCAGCGCCTGGCGGTAAGCATCCTCCTGCAGTTTAAATATGAGCCTGGCGTCCCTTGGCAGCAGCTTCAGCAGGGCGGGGAAGACCTCCGGGCTGCTGTAGTCCATAAGCACAACGGTGTCGGCTTCCGGATAGGTTCTGTGATCGTAGGGGAAGGTCACGGCAGGCATCAGCAATAACACCCCCCAGCGATCACGCTGTTCGATCAGCGTACTGTCAATCTGATTGTGATAGGCGGTCATCATTTTGAGCAGCGTTATATTCTTCAGGGGGCTACGGCGTAATCTCCCCATGATCGCTTCATAGTGGCTCAAGTCATACACTTCCTTTTCTCCGGTAATCATCAGCAGCTGAACATAATTAAATTCACAGTTCATCCAGAAGTTTAAACAGTCGATGGTAATTTCCTAATGTGCAGGTATTCTCAACTTTCACACCAGACTTGAAAAAAATGATATCACCAGTACCTTGGTTAACCTGACCTTTGTGTTCGAGTATCCGTTTCAGGTGCCTGGCTGTTCCAATACTTCCTGAGATGAAATCGACGTCTTCAGGGAAAACCTTCTTGAGACTATTCTCGAAATAAGGAAAATGAGTGCATCCGAGTACCACTGTGCCGTACTGCTGCAAATTGAACCGGGACAATTCTTGATGTAAATAGGGGATGATTTTCTTTTCATCAAATTCAAAGCTTTCAGCGAACTGCACCAGTCCGGGAAGAGGTAAACTGTTTACAATTTCCCCATGATCTATACGGTGAACTAAATCATGATACTTCTTCTCCTGCAGCGTAAGTCTTGTGGCTAACACCAGAACCTTTTTTTGTTTTCCTTCTGATTGTTCAATGGCTGGCTTCACAGCCGGCTCGATGCCCAGGATAGGAAAGTCATACCGGCTTCGGAGCTCCTCAATCACGATACTGGTGGCAGTATTACAAGCAATAACCAAAGCTTTTATATTGTGTTTAGCAATGAAATCTACAGCATTTAGAATGTACTTTCTAACTTCTTCTTTTGTTTTCTCTCCATAAGGAACATGTGCAGTGTCTGCGTAAAAGAGGTAATCTTCTTGCGGCAGAAATTTCAGTGCCTGATGAAGCACCGTTAACCCGCCTATTCCGGAGTCAAAAAATCCTATTCGCATATTTCCACTCTTCCCGTGATTATTAGAATGATTGTATTATTCTATCACTACATTAACTTTATCACTACATTGCCCGTTCAGATTCACACACTCTAATTCATATATGAATTCTGATTCCCGGCTGTGCTTGAGATCTGGAATTTCATCGGAAACATAAAAAAAGACCGGACTTCCGCCAAATGTTTCCATCGGCGAAGCCCGGTCCTTTTACATTCAGCTTTCGTTCTTGGTCACGCCATTTAAGCTTGGCACATAATCTTCGGCTTTATCCGGATTCACCATCTGGGGGATTTCGGTGATGCTGGAGTGATTCTGCTGGTTGTTCTTTTTATCGGCACGGTTATCAGCACGGTCATGCTTCGGATCTGCACTGTTCTTGGGCACACTGTTCACCTCCATATCTGATGGATAGTATGAGATAGCGGTTTGCATTTTATCCCGGCAGACTTAACGAAACATAGAATACTTGGCAGGCAGGCATCCTCTCCCGTTGACAGGTGCGCTATAATATATTTACTAAAAACTGTTCTCACCAAGGAGGGGAAGATCATCGCTGAGAAAACAAAAGTTGTTGAAGTGGTTCCCTACGACCCGGCCTGGAAGGCAGAATACGCCAGAATTGAAGCGCGGATGCTGGAGATCGCGGGAGATCTGATCATAGCGGCTGAGCATGTGGGCAGTACCTCCATCGAGGGGTTATCGGCCAAACCCGTTATCGATATCGATCTGGTGATGGAGAGCTATGAGAGGCTGCCGGAGATCATCCGGAGATTACAGCAGTACGGTTATGAGCATCAGGGCAATTTGGGGATTGAGGGCAGGGAAGCCTTCCGGAGCGTGAAGGAGGACGGATTTATGAAATACCACCTTTACGTATGTCCGAAGGACGGGAAGGGATATCTTGAGCATATCGCTTTCCGCAATTATCTGCGCAACCGTCCGTCTGCCCGTGAGGAGTATCAAGCGGTTAAGCAGCGACTCGCGCAAGAATATCGTTATGATATTGATTCGTATTGTGAGGGGAAGACTGCGTTCGTGCACTCTATTCTGCAGAAGGCAGCCGATCCCAGAACCCGGCTGCGGAAGGGCGGTCAGGAAGAACCGCGTGATATTCGCGGACTCCGGCGGGGTCGTTGAACCCAAAGCTCCTCCAGCTGTTCAGCTGAGGGGAACCGAAGCAGATATGCGCCTCTCGGGCCGAGTTATCACAGACCATCGACCATAACGTTCCGAAGCCCTCACTGTAATGATGACAGCAGTCTCCCTTAGGGTATTCTGTTCCTGCGATAGCTTGCATGGCTGCCACGGGGCTTTGGAGGGCAACTTCGTCCGTAAGTGCCGACTGCAGCGCTTCATGCCTTGTTCTCGAATTCCCCATTACCTGCAGATTATGAACCTGCATGGATGGAAGCGTATAATGGTTGGCTGAGAGGACAAGCTGGTTGCGTTTCCCGCCAGCCGCTGCCGGATAATATTGGACCTCTTTTTGTGTACCGGCAGTTTCAACGAGTACGATATCGCCTTTGGCGTCTGCGATCAGGAAATTGCGGTAGTCAGAGATGGGGATACTACGCATAAGCAGCGCCGCTTCTTCCGCAGTGGAGCAGTTATCGAGCAAGACGCGGACCACTCCCGGAAAAATAAAGCCTTCCCCGGTCATCTCCGGCCGGATTCTCCCCGATGTAGTTGTTACGGTAAGTCCTGCATCGTTCATTCCGTCATAACGGCCGAACAGCTGGAGCGCAAAGCCGGTATGCGCAGGTTTGCCCTTCACCCGTGTTGTACTGAGCAGCAGCTGATTATAAGGCTCATCCTCCCAGCCAAAATCATAATTACGCATATGACAGGTATGCCCGCCCGTCCGGTATACAGCCTGCGTGCAGTGGCCGGAAGGCTGGAAGTAGGAGTAATAGAACACAACCTTGCCGGGTTCAATACCTGTCTCGTCGGCGAAGCCTTTGATTTCTTCGTTCATGCCGGGGCAATACTTCTCGAAGTTCTCCATAACTCTATCTGCCGCAGACGGCAGCAGCGGGGAAGCCCCCATGAACGGCGAGGTTAAGAATGAGATGAGCTCGGAATTATGCTTGTAATGAGCGCCCAAGGCACGGCCGACCTCATAATGAGTGCCTTCCGTAACGATATGGGAATATTGTGCGGTCCTGCATTGAATTGGGGGATTAGCATCCATAGTATAATAACCTTCTCTCGTTTACTCTCTGCGCAAAGTAGGTTCATTATAACGGGTGTGCTCGTCAGTCGGCAAAGTCCGTTCCGGCCGAAATATCCGCATGGGCTGCTATACAAGGAAGCACAGTCATTAGATGATCTTATTTTCTTGGACGGAGTAGGAAATACTTGTATTATTGTCATTTTTAAGGTAACTTATTGATATAACTTCCGGATTAACTTTTGCCGGAGGCGCAGTTCAAATGACGGTATATGCAAGCCGAAGAGGAGCATTCCCCCAATGCTCCTTTTTGCGTTGGAATAGGAGCTATGCTTTCTCGATGACGAAGGAATCCAAAAAAATCCTGCACGAAATACAACATTCTTCTCTTGAAATTGAGCTTAAACGAAAAATGTTGTATAAAAGGCAGGATTTCCCTGTGTTGAAGCTTTTGAGCTGAGGAATTGTTGTATTTCATACAACAAACCTTACAAATTTCCTAATATCTATGAGTCCAAGTTGCATTACGTACAACATTTCAAAGCTAAGTAGTGACAGGACTTTCTCAGCCCACCCCTAAGGCCCGAACGAAACATTCTGAAGAAGATACCGGATAACGAAGAAGGCAATGATCAGCACAGAAGCTAATCCCAGCAGAAAAGAAACAATGTCTCTGCCTGAACGTTTATATTTACTCATTACGGTCACCTCGGATTAGTGGGATACGTTAGACCAGAAGCATCCTGGTATAAGAATAATAAAGACCCCTGTGGAGGGGTCAACTCTGGGGCATCAGGCTGTTGTTGCAAATTTCAAGAGTTCATCAGGGACTGCGATTTTACCCAGAACCGCTTCTGCGGCTGCCCAAGCCTGACTGAACTCCGTACCGCTGTATAGGGTGCGGTTACGGGTAGGGCTGGAAAGAGACATATCAAAGACGATAAACTCCCCAGCATCTACTGCAACTCTGAAGCTTACGGAGCGGTCCTGCTTCTGAATCCGTACTTCTTCCATAAGATTTAACCTCCTAAGACTTTCCGCTATCCATAGATATTATACATAATTATTCTATTTCAAACATTAGTGTTTACTGATTTAGTCTTACCCCAAGGACACTCCTAACGGTCCTGCCAGTTCTGAACTGGCGGGATTTTTGTATACATCTGTCCCGGAAAATAACCCGCCCTCCCAGATAGAGTCGTTCCTAAACGTACTGCGCGATTTGTTAACTCTGCCGAAAATAAGATAAAATGAATGAAACTACGCATCATTAATGCTTGGAAATCTTTCACTTCATTGGAGGCGTCGCATCATGTCAGACTTTAAAGCCCATAACGAAAATGATCCGCTCAACCGCACCCTGCTGAACGAAACCGGTCTGGAACTGAAGGAATCGCTGGACCTCACGAACTGTGACAAGGAGCCGATCCATATTCCCGGGCTTATTCAGCCGCATGGCGTGCTGCTGGCAGTGACGCAGGGCAAGGACAATCTTATTGTCCAGGCCAGCCGCAACACAGATGTACTGCTGGGAATTCCTGCAGAGTCGCTGCTCGGAACTTCTATGGCTGAGCTGGTAGGCGATAGTCAGCTTAAGGCCTTACTGGAGCGAAGTGTGAATGCAAAGGAAACTGCAGATTTACAATATATTGTCCTGAAGATTGAAGTTGAAGGAGAGATGACCGGTTTCTTCAGCATTATTCACGAAAGTGAAGGGCTGATGATCGTCGAGCTGGAGCCTGCCTCGGAAGAGGAGGGTGCAGGAGCCAATGATTTTGAATGGATCCGCACATTCTTCGGCCGTATGAAGCAGACTCCAGGCCGGATTGAAGCCAGTCAGGCAGCGGCTGAACAGGTCAAGGAAATGCTCGGTTATGACCGGGTGATGATCTACGAATTCGATGAGGAGTGGAACGGGAAAGTTGTAGCTGAAGCGAAGGAAGAAGGTCTGGAACCGTTCCTCGGGCATCACTACCCGGCATCTGATATCCCCAAGCAGGCGCGTGAGCTGTACTTGCGCAACTGGCTGCGGACCATCGTGGATGTGCACTACACGCCGGTACCGATTATCCCGGTGATTCAGCCCTTAACCGGCAAGCCGCTGAACCTCAGCCTGTCGATCCTGCGCAGTGTCTCCCCGCTGCATATCGAATATTTGCAGAATATGGGGGTTGGAGCGACTACCACCATCTCGTTAATTCATAATAACAAGCTGTGGGGACTGATCACCTGCCATCACCATTCGCCAAAGTATGTACCGCATCGCATCCGCAATCTGTGCAATTTCCTGGGTTCCTTCTTCTCCAGTGAGCTGTACCAGCGCCAGCAGCTGGATACGTATCAGACAGAGCTGCAGCTGCGGACCAAGGCGACACGGATTGTCGATGTTTTCACAGGGAATTCAAGCTCCTTCCGTGTAATTGAGCAGCTGGGAGAGGAAGAGCAGACGCTGCTTGCGCTAATGGATGCTTCAGGAGCTGCTGTATGTTACCAGGACAAGCTGATGCTGTACGGGGTTACGCCTTCCCAGGATCAGGTACGGGAGCTTGCGGGCTGGCTGGCCGGTAAAGCCAGGGATTACACCTACTGTACTTCGGGGCTCAGTCTGGAATACGAATCAGCCAAAGCTTACAAGGACAAGGCCTCCGGCGTGCTGTATCTGGCGCTGACTCCCGGACAGCAGAACTATATGATCTGGTTCAGACCAGAAGTTGTAGAGATTGTGGACTGGGCAGGAGATCCTGCAAAGGCTGTTATTCAGGAGAATGACGGGATTCGTCTGTCTCCCCGGAAATCTTTTGAGAAATGGCGTCAGGTCGTTCAGTCTACTTCACTTCCCTGGAAGGATCAGCATCTCAACATTCTGCCTCAGCTGAAATCTATCCTGCGCGGCCAGACGGAGAATCAGCTGCGTCTGGCCGAAGAACAGGCACTGCAGAATGCACGCAGTCTGCGTCATAATGAACAACGTTATCTGCAGCTGATGGAGCTGTCACCGGTAGCTTTTTTTATGATTACCGATGATATTATCGTCTATAGCAATAACCGTGCGCTGGACCTGATGGCTATAGAGAGGGACAAGTCCCTAACGGGTCAGCCGTTCCTGAAATATGTGCACGAATCATACCGTCCTGCATTGCGTCAGTATTTCTCGGAGCTCAGCCTGAACAAGAGCCAGTTCGTAACCGGCAGCGGACAGTTTCAGAATGCGGATGGACTAACGCTGGACATGAACCTGACACTGGCCTCCGTAATTCACGGCGGCAAACCTTCCATTATGGCTGTTCTGAGTAAGGGGTCTAACGCTGATGCGAAGGGTGAAGCCTACACCACTGTAACTACCCAATTGCAGAGTTACCTGACAACGGATTCCTTAACGGATCTGCCGAACCGGCTGGCGTTCGAGAACGAGCTTACTAAGACATGGAAGGAATGTCTGCGCGCCCAGGATCCGCTTCTTTTACTGTCTATCGACATCGATGATTTCCATTCCTATAATGCGGTCCACGGATTAAAAGGCGGAGATCTGTGTATTCAATCGGTGGCGGATGTACTGAACATCATCAGCAAGCAGCATGGCGCTTACGTCGCCCGCTTCAGCGGAGCTGCCTTCATCCTGACCTTGTCCAGGGCAACCGCCGGAGAGGCGGAGCAGCTGGCCGAAGCTGTGCGCAAGGGTGTCTATGATCTGCAAATTCCCCGCGACCGTTATGAAGAAGAAGGTGTGGTCACCGTAAGTATTGGCGGTCTGCTGAAAGTCCCTCTTACAACGGACCGTACTTCAGAGTTCATTGCCGGGTCGGAGAAGGCGCTCTATGAGGCGAAATCCAACGGAAAAAACCAGGTTGTATTTCATTGAATAACCGTTAAGAACACAGAAGCCGGGTAAGGTCCATCTGGACTTTACCCGGCTTTTTGCCGCGCCTGTCTATGTGTCCAATCCACCATTGTCGATCCGCATACATTACAGAATAAAGTGAATGTACTTCTGCATACCTAAACGGAGGTGAAACGCAGTGTCTGTCGAGAAGCATATGCTAGCAGCAGGAACTCCCTATGCCACACCTTATTATATCGTGAACAGCGTAGCTCCCGGTCCTGTATTTATGATCATCTCCGGTGTCCATGGCAATGAACCGGCGAGTACCCGTGCGGCACAGGGGATCGTAAACCGGTTCAACCGCGGAGAGTGGGTTCTGCGCAGAGGAAAGCTGATTATTGTCCCGCTGGTGAATGTATCCGCACGGCTGAAGGGCATCCGCGGCAAACCTGATTTGAACCGTACCTTCCCGATGGGTACAGGCGCTAAGGCTAGACATCCGTTGTCAGCAGCGGTGTTTCAACTTGCCGCGCGTTATCGTCCATCCTGGTATTTGGATCTGCATGAAGCGAACGGGCTATCACAGCTTAATCCGCGGCGCGTAGGGCAGACGCTGATTATCAGTCCGGCTAGCCGGGCGGCAGGTGTAGCGAAGCAAATTGTGAAGAAGATGAATTTGTCGGTTCCGAATAAAGCTTACCGCTTCAATATCCGCCGCCGGGAGCGCGCCGGGACTTCACGGATGGCTATGCAGCGTCTGCTCGGAGCGAGAGCCGTTACAGTGGAAACCTGCTGGAGTCTCGATTTCTCCTTAAGGGTGCGGCTGCAAAGTGAGATTGTCAGCCATTTCCTGCGGGCTGCGGGTTTAACCGGCTGATGCCGTATAGTTCAGCTGCTCTGGAACACAGGATCTTCCTTGGACTGCTTCCCGTTGCCGGGAACAAATACACTCCCGTAGCTTCCTTTGTAGACAGGAGTGCCGAGTGCTTTCACCCAGTCCTGATACAGCCTCCCGGAGCTGCCGTTCCGCACAATCACATAATCCGGGCGGTCATATTTCACGATATCAGGCAAGTATTCGGAGAAGCCGTACATCGAGCGTTCGAAGGCATTCCAGCCCATGATCCCAATCGAAGCCTTGGTGATAAAAGGGTCCTGGCGCCCGTCACAAAGCACATCCCCGCCGCGGAACATCACATAACCTGAAGACCCATAGCTGGACAGCACCTTAGGCCGCCTGCCTGCCGGTGTATGCTCCAGTACATAGCTCATCTCTAAGACAGGGTAATCTGAAGCAGTCACCACTGGCGGGACCGCGAAGATATATACAGTGTTGATCAGCAACCCGGTGACAAGTCCAAGGGCAACCGCTCTTCCGCTTGCCCGCAGCTTGAGCTTGCCCGGAAGCGGAACCGCTTCGAAGAAGACTGCCGCGAAATAAGGAATGAACAGCCACATGAACAGATTCTGCTTGAAATTGGATACTCCGAGATAGAGAATACCGGTCATCAGGAAGAAGCGAAATGGCCTCCGCTGCAGGGAGAAGGGCAGGGTGACCGCGAAAAAGAGCAGCAGAAGCAGAATAGGCAGCTGGTCCGGCCGGCTGAAGGAGAGTGGCTGCCATTCATTAATGAGCAGATTGTAGTTATTGTGTGTGACGGTGAAGATAAACAGCAGTGCTTGAAGTCCTCCCGGATTCGGCAGGCCGGCTAGCAGGACCAGCAGGAAGACGGCAGCTCGCTTCCAGCTGAGATTGCGCGCAATCAGCGATTCCAGTACGGCCATACCGGTAAACACGGCAATCACCAGCCATACGCCAGTATGGACATTGGCAACGGCACAGGAGAGTATTATCATTGGTGCCGCATATCTGGCCCGGGGCTTCAGCTGATATTCCCGCATGCAGATGAAGAACCAGAGGATCAGTGGAGAGGAGACCATCTGTGGTCTTCCCTTGAAGTAGTTATAGTAGATCCAGCAGGAGACCAGCAGGACAAAGGGCAGGAGCAGAACATGATTCTCCCGCAGACCCAGCTCTTTACGTGATACTTCTCCAAGACGTATAAGCCCCAACAGTAAGCCGAACAGGCACAGGGCGGTTAGCAGATAGATCCCCGGCCAGCCGAACCACTGGTACAGTGGTGTAATCAGCAGCTGAAACCCGGCTTCATGGGGGGTATACGGCAGCTGGTCTCCATAAAAGGTATGTATCGCATGATGCAGCACCTTCCCGTGCTCAAGCATGTAGCGTCCGACCTCCAGATGCCAGAACGTATCCGGATCATTATACGAATATTTAGGATGCATGAGCAGCATAACGGCAGCCGTCAGCAGCCCGCAGCTGAGTGGATAAACAATGATTTTTCTAGACATATGAGCTTCCCCTCTGTGTTGGCATTTGGCTTCCGCCTCTATATAACAACACCACTTCCCATAAGTGATTAGATCAATACCTGCGAGAGAGTGGTAGTCCAAATATGCCGCAGCTCCAACCGGAGCGTTGCTAATTAGAGGATTGACACCACTGAACATAGTGTATATATTATATATATACATTAAATACAAATACCGCAAAGGACGCTGGTGCTGCTGCATGAATATTTTGATATCAAGTACGTCCGGTGAACCGATCTACGCCCAGATTGTAGGACAAGTCCGCCAGATGATTCTGCAAGGGGAGCTGGTCTCCGGTACGCCGCTGCCATCGATCCGCTTATTGGCCAAGGAGCTGCAGATCAGTGTCATTACCACGAAGCGGGCTTACGAAGAGCTTGAGCGGGAAGGGCTGGTTAACTCGATTGTCGGTAAGGGCTCTTTTGTTTCGGGGGCGGATCAGGAATATATCCGGGAGCAGCGGCTGCGGATTGTAGAGGGCAAGCTGAAAGAAATCATTGATGAGAGCAGACTGCTGGGCATGGAGTACGCCGAGCTGGCGGAGATGCTGAAACTGCTCTATGAGGAGGAACAGGAATGAGCGATGTAATCCGGTTAGACCATTTAACCAAAAGTTACGACCGGTTTGAGCTGAAAGATATCTCATTGTCCATCAAGGAGGGGTTTATTACAGGCCTGATCGGCCCGAATGGTGCAGGCAAAACTTCGCTGATCAAAATGATGATGGGGATGATCTACCCGGATCAAGGCAATATCACGATATTCGGCCAGAATAACCAGCTATATCAGGCAGTGGTCAAGGAGCGGATCGGTTATGTCTCGGATGAGAATATCTATTATGAGAATCTCACCGTCAAGCAGATGAAGAGAGTTATCGCTCCGTTCTACACCCGCTGGAATGAAGATACATATGTGAAGTTTCAGGAGCTGTTCAAGCTTCCGTCCGGCAAGAAGATCAAGGATCTGTCCAAGGGGATGAAAATCAAATTCTCGCTCGCCATCGCCCTATCCCATGGTGCCGATCTGCTAATCATGGATGAGCCCACCTCGGGGCTTGATCCGATTTTCCGCAGAGAGATGCTGGAGCTGCTCAGTGAGCATATTCAGGACGAGAAGAAATCGATTCTGTTCTCCACCCATAACACGATGGATCTGGACCGGATTGCCGACTATATTGTATTCATCAATGAGGGGCGGATTGTTTTCAATGAGATGAAGGAGAGCATCAGTGAGCGTTACCTTCTGGTCAAAGGCGGGAAGGAACTGCTCGACCGTGATGTCCGGCGCTGGTTCGTCGGCATCCGCGAGAGCGGACTGGGGTTCGAGGGTCTGATCAGCAACCGTTCGGAGGGCGAACGATATTTCAAGGATACTGCTATTTGCGAGACGCCTACTCTGGAAGAAATCATGTATTTTACGGTAAAAGGAAGTGAAGCGCATGTATAGCTCCCTGTATCTGATCCGCAAAGACTTCATCCTTACCCGGAAATTCATTATGCTGCTGGTGCCGTATTATATACTCGTGGGATATACGAATGCGGAAGCCTACACCTTGTTCTCGGTGTTCCCGGCTATGCTGCTGCTGATCAATGCCTGCGCTATTGATATGCAGCATAACAATCAGAAATTTCTGGTCAGTCTTCCTGTACCTAGGCAGCGTCTGATTCAGGCCAAATATTTAACGCTCATTCCTTTCTTGGCCTTCAGCATCCTCTGCACACTGCTACTCTATCTGTTTGCATTTGCGATGGGGAAGATAGACGCTCCGCTCCGCTGGAGAGAGCTGGGCCTTGCGGCCGCGTCTTTTCCGCTGCTTGCTTCCTTCTATCTGCCGCTGTATTTCTGGCTGGGACAAAAGGGCATGCAAGTAGTCAATTTCATATTCATCATGTTAATCATACTGAACGTCACGGCACTCAAAAGTTTATCTGAACGGGTTCCTGCACTTGCTGAATGGTTCCGGACCGGCAGGCTGGACAGCATGCTTCTGCCCCTCATCGGTGTTCTGGCCTATCTTGTTATTATCTACAGCTCTTATATGCTCTCTATGCGGATTTTTGTTAAAAAGGACGTATAACCCCAGCCGGGTTGCCGGCAATCCGGCATCATAAAAAAACGACCTCAGCTTCCACTTTAAAGTGGTGGACGGGGTCGTTTTTGGTTCTGTGCAGGGTCAGGTCAGCGGAAGGGACCGCCTTGTTCCAGATTGTCGATGAAGTCCTTGGCATCCTTCAGGGATAAATTCCGTGCTTCCCGCATTACCTTAATCGCTTGAATCTTCTTGCCCTCCCCGAGCAGCAGATGCAGTCTCCGCTCCAGATCAGGAGCAATCTCCGGGTTCTGCACGAACAGCGGGGTCGGAATGCCGGCTATCCTGCCTCCAGCTCCTGCAGGTCCCTCATAAGCATCCCTCTGCGCCAACTGAGACTCCAGCTCTGTTACGCGCTTTTTGAGACGGAACACACTTAACATAAGCAGCAACACAAGAACCAAAGCCAGAATTGCAATAATATCCGTATTGTCCATGGGAGCGGCTCCTTTCTGCCCTTATAGCATTGATCACAGTAACAAGACCTATCATATTCTACTACCCGCTGAGCAGAAGAATGAACACTTCACTTTATGCAGAATGTCATATTCATCGCTCTAAAAGTATGATATTTTTATGCGAAATTTCAAATATTTATAGAAATGGGGGGCTTACCGGTGATAACTCCGTACAATCTTGAAGAGTATTATGTAAGGATCGGCCGTCTGAAGCAGCGTTATTTATCAGAGCGCTTTGAGCAGGAGCTTCCGGCATTCCATTCTCACCTGGAGGCGGCCCAGTGGTTCCGCAGTATGTTCCCGGGCGGGTTCATTTTTGTGGAGGAGATGGAAGCGGCTAACGCTGAGAGCTATTACTTGTATGACATCATCCACGACCGGGAGCTGTGGGAGCGCAGACAACAGGATTTGAAGACCAAAGGCACCGCTTCCGGACTTGGCATGCTCCTATGCACCCAGCGGGTCGATATTTACGAGGACGGATCCGTGCAAATCGCTTTTTAACAATAAATACTGTTTCAGGACAAATGAATCAAAAGTGAGATTAAATGGTGTATAATCATGGAAAGGGAGGTGATTTCATGGCTGACTTCTTTAATCCGGGGCCACATGCGAATTCGACTGATCCCGGCGGGCATAAAGCCAACCATGACGTGAATGCGCAGAAGTATCACACCGAAGGCCCTCCAGGCTTATGGAGGCAAATATCCGATCTGGTTATTGCCATAGCTGTCATTGCCTTTTTCATTTTTGTGATCATGTGGATCTTTTGATCTGTCTCCCCAACAAGCGGCTGTCCAAGACTGGCTTCATGGTCCTGGTGCATCCGCTTTTTGTTGTTTTACAAGTGAATAAATCAGAGTATCCAACACATACTTACAGAACATCTTTTATTTGTAACAGGAGGGGTACTCAGGTGGAGGCAGATGCAGTCTTTGAAGGCGGTGGCGTAAAGGGAATTGCTTTTGTAGGAGCCATTGAAGTGATGGAATCCAGAGGATATACCTGGAACAAGCTCGCGGGGACTTCTGCCGGCGCGATCATTGCAGCTTTGTTAGCCTGCGGTTACAATAGTGCTGATATCAGAGAGCTGATGAGCTCGCTTGACTATATGAAGCTGCTCGGGCGTACCAGAATGAACAGCCTGCCGATCTTGAACAAAACGCTTCCGTTAATGATGAAGTCAGGCATTTACAGCAACCACATTTTAGAACAGGTAATGACGGAATGGCTGAAGCGTAAGAAAGTTGTAACGTTTGGAGATATTCCCGAAGGCAAGCTTTCGATTATAGTTTCGAATATAAGCAATGGGCGGATTGCAGTTTTCCCGAATGATTTGCCTCACTATGGTCTGAAGGCGTCCGAATTCCCCATAGCCGCAGCAGTACGGATGAGCACCACGCTGCCTTTCTTTTTTCAACCCTATGTCTGGCATACGCCCCTTCAGAAGAAACCCTATTATATGCTGGACGGAGGAATGCTTAGCAATTATCCGATCTGGCTATTTGACGTTGATGGAGTCCCACGGTGGCCAACCTTCGGATTCAGACTGTCGGAAAGGCGGACCTATGCCCAATCGATTGAGATCAATGGTCCGGTCTCGTTACTCAAAGGGATGTTCAAAACCATGCTGCAGGCTCATGATCAAAGACATGTAGACAAACATGCGGAAGAGCGCACAATATTTATTCCCACTGGAAAGGTAACGACGACAAAGTTCGAATTGACGGAGGAAGATAAGCATTTCTTGCTCTCATCCGGCCACGCTGCGGCAGATAAATTCCTGGAGACATGGGATTTCGAAGACTATAAGCATAAATTCCGCGAAAATCATGCAGCCGTACCGGTTCAGCCTTTTTCCAGTGAATCCCAGCAGGAGTCCGGTATTTATCACTGAAATCCAAGGCTACTTCTTCCACATTGAGGAGCAGTAGCCTTTTGCTTTGGCCTTTTGCGAGGAAACGACAATAAATGCTATATAAGATAAATATATGTTTTAATTTGGAAAGTCTGCAACAATAGGTTGCGGGCTTTTTAATTATTTCAATTTTGTGAAAATTAGCAGATTAAGGAACTAAATATCTGGAATTTATTAAAAAAAGTAACAAAGTTAATAGTAACACTATAATATTGATTATAGCCTATAAATAAGTAGTAAACGCCTATAAATGTTAAAAATGTAATCTGTGATTTGGGAGTAATGCAGCCGCGCGGTTCTGTTAAATGAGATGAACGAGAGGACGATCCGATGAAAGCTCTAATGATGGGTAATGAGGCAATTGCCAGAGGCGCTTATGAAGCAAATTGTAAAATCATTTCATCCTATCCCGGAACACCGAGTACGGAAATAGTCGAGAGCATCAGTGTCTATGAGGGTGTATATGCCGAATGGGCACCCAACGAAAAGGTAGCTCTGGAAGTAGCAGCAGGCGCCTGTATCGCCGGTATCCGCAGTCTGACCACCATGAAGCACGTAGGGGTGAATGTTGCGGCAGATCCGCTGTTCAATATGACCTATGAAGGTGTAAATGCCGGTCTGGTCATTGTTTCAGCAGATGATCCGGGGATCCATTCCTCTCAGAACGAACAGGACAACCGCATTTATGCCAGTCATGCCAAGATGCCGCTACTCGAGCCGACCAGCTCCCAGGAATGCAAGGATATGATTGTCGAAGCCTATGAGATCAGCGAGCGCTTCAATACACCTGTCCTGTTCAGGACCACAACCCGGGTGTCCCATTCGAAGGGGATTGTTCACTTCCGGGAAGACCTGGCGGTGGAGGAGAAATTCAGAACCTATAAGAAAAACAAGCTGGACAGGCTGCTCCTTCCGGCTATCTCCAGAAAGCGGCATCTGGAAATCGAAGCGAATCTCCTGGATATTCAGGCGTACTCCAATGCCTCCCCTCTAAATGTAATAGAGTACAGCTCTCCGGAGATCGGCATAGTGACAAGCGGAATATCCTATCAATATGTTAAGGAAGTGTTCGGAGATACGGTAAGCGTGCTGAAGCTGGGCATGAGTTATCCTTTTCCGAACGAGAAGGCCAGAGAATTCGCTGCATGGGCCAAAACAATCTATGTCGTCGAGGAGGGCGAGCCCTTCATCGAAACCTCACTTAAAACGATGGGCATTGCCTGTACTGGTAAGGAGATCATTCCCGTCTGCGGCGAGTTGAACCCGGAAATTATCAGAAAAGCGATCACCCGTGAAGAATTCGACTGCTACGAGGGTGTCCAAGTACCGCCAAGACCGCCAAGGCTGTGTGCAGGCTGCGGTTATCTGGGGCTGTACAGCGCAGTCAAGCAGCACAGGGACATTATAGCCGCCGGCGATATCGGCTGTTACACGCTGGGCGGCACGGAGCCGATCAAGGCGCTCGACACCGTGCTCTGCATGGGCGCTTCCATCTCTATGGCAACGGGCATGCAGCGTACTCAGGATTTCAAACCGATGGGCAAGAAGGTATTCGCCTTCATCGGTGACTCCACCTTTTTTCACTCAGGTATGACCGGACTGCTGAACGCAGTTTACAACAAGACCCCGATTGTCATTTGTATCCTGGACAATCGCTCCACATCCATGACCGGCAATCAAGAGAACCCGGGCACCGGGCGCACACTGCAGGGCAACACGTCGGAAGCCATACGGATTGAAGATATCGTGCTCGCACTGGGCATTAAACCGGACAACCTCAGAATATTAGACCCCACCAACCTCCAAGAAACGCAGCAGTGTGTGGAGACAGCCAAGCTCAGCACTGAACCGTTCGTAATCATCTCCAGACATCCTTGTGAACTTCTCAAAAGCAAAGCGGAACCCACAAAAAAATACATCATTAACAATGTTACCTGTGTGAATTGCAAAAAATGCACTATGCTAGGCTGCTCGGCAATCAAAATTGTAAACCGCCAAATTATGATTGACCCGCTGGACTGCAAGGGCTGCAGCATCTGCCAGCAGGTTTGTCCCTATGACAGTATTAAGGAGGCTTAAGCGACCTATGACAGCAGCTACAAGCATTATTTTAGCCGGTGTGGGCGGAAAAGGTGTCATTACTGTAACCAATGTGTTATCCCAGGGATTGGTTGCGCTCGGGTATGACGTGAAGGTCTCCGAGGTGCACGGCATGTCGCAAAGAGGCGGAAGCGTGCATGCGCAGGTTCGTTTTGGCGACAAAATCTACTCTCCCCTGATTGAAATGGGCACAGCAGACTATATTGTCGGCTTCGATCAGATCGAAGCGCTGCGCTGGGGAAGCTTCCTGAAACAGGAGGGGCGGATGCTCGTCAATCTGGCAGAGCTGAATGAAGATACATACAAAGGAAAGTACGAGGACAGCTTCAGCCGGTACAAGCATGTCACTTATGTCGAAGGAACAGCCATTGCCAAGGAAACGGGAAATGTGCGGAATGAGAATTTCGTCATGCTGGGCGCGCTGCTGCAGGCGCTTGGATTTGAATTCGGGGCCTGGAAGAGCACGATGGAGAAGTATATCAAGAAGCAGTATCAGGAGGACAGCATTCTCTCTCTGCTTAGAGGGATGAGGGAACAACGGGTCGCCAGAGAAAAGGAGACGGTATATGAGCTCTAAGGCTTCGGCAAGCAAGCTTAAGCCGCGGAGGGCAGCAGCCGAGCAGGATGTGGCGATTGTCGGCATCGGGTGCAGATTCCCAGAGGCAGAGAATTACAGCAGCTACTGGAACAACATGATCAATCATGTGAATTCCGTCAAGCCTATCAGTTATGACCGCTGGCAGAACGGAAGATACGGACTGAAGAATGAGGCCGACCTCGGCTGGGACAATGAGCAGTTTGTGAAATACTGCGCTTCATTATCCGGCATCGACAAGTTTGACAATACCTTTTTTAACTTGTCACCCAGAGAGGTGGCGAGCATGGACCCCCAGCAGCGGATTCTGCTGGAAGAAACATGGCATTGTCTTGAGGATTCAGGGATTCCGCTGCATGATCTCCAGAAGGAACGGACTTCTGTGTATGTCGGAGTTACCGGCAATGACTACGGTCTGATTGCATTGACCGGCGGTGATAAGGTCGATCATTATGCGGGCCTCGGCAACTTCGAGTGTATTGCGGCGAACCGCATCTCGCATGCTCTGGGCCTGACCGGAGAGAGCCTCTCTCTGGATACCGCTTGCTCCTCCTCACTGGTTGCTGTTCACAAAGCAAGACAGAATCTCCAGGCCGGAGAAGCGAAGTATGCCATAGCGGCAGGCGTGTGCCTAGCCTATCATCCTTGGCGGTACGTGAGCTTCTCCAAGTCGAATATGATGAGCCGGGACGGACAATGCAAGGCTTTTGACGAGAATGCGGACGGATTTGTGCAGGGAGAGGGCGTTGGCGTCCTGCTGCTGCAGAAGCTGGAGGATGCGGTGCGGGACGGCAACCATGTCTACGGCATTATCCGGGGAACCGCAGTGAACCACTGCGGCGCTTCACAGACCATCGCTGCACCGAGCATGAAAGCGCAGAAGGAATTAGTTGAAGCTGCTTTGCGGGAAGCCCGTGTAGATGCTTCGACCGTCAATTATATTGAGGCGCATGGCACCGGAACCGCTCTTGGCGATCCGATTGAAGTCGAAGCGTTGACCCAGGTGTTCAGGCAGTACACCGATCAGGAACAGTTCTGCACCATTGGCTCGGTCAAGACCAATATCGGTCATTTGGCAAGTGCCTCTGGCGTTGCCGGGATCATCCGGGTGCTGCTGATGATGAAGCATAAGACTATTCCCAAGCTGCTCAACCTTACCGGTCTGAATCCGCTCCTGGACTGGGAGCATACCCCGTTTAAGGTAGCCACGGACAACACAGAGTGGGTGCCGGTAAATGAAGAGACCCCGCTGCGGGCAGGCGTAAGCGGCTTTGGCTTCGGCGGAGTTAATGCCCATGTGATTCTTGAGGCTTACGAGCCGCCGAAACCGTCCAGAGCCAGTAACAAATCCGTACCGGGCGCACAGCTCTTCACCCTCTCGGCCCTGAACAGCGACAGTTTGAACGAGAGTATAGCGGTCTGGAAGTCTCATGTGAATTCGCCGGAGATGTCGGACGCATCCATCGGAGAGTTATGCAAAACGCTGCTTGCAGGCAGACGTCATTGCCGGGAGTACAGAATCGGCGCTGTCATCCGGAGCAGGCAGGAGCTAGCCGAGTATCTGCAATCCGCTACCTCCGCTGTTAAGCGGCTGGAGCCGGGCCGCAAGCAGTGGTCGGTACATTTCACCAATGTCATCTATACAGGATTCACGGAGATTAAGAGGGTAATGGAAGAGCCGTATATCCGTGAAGTTCTTGAAGAGGTTATTGCCGAAACTGAGCTGCGCGATGGGCCGGTCGCTATCCGAAGTGGCATTACAATTGCCAAATGGAACAAGGATAAGCTTGCCGCCTACTCTTTCCTGATTAATTATACGCTGGCTAAAGTCCTGATCAGTCTTGGGGTAGATGTCGCGTCCGTAAGCGGTGAGCAGCAAGGGACGCTGCTCGCGATGGCGGTCAGCGGAATGATTACGCCTGTTCAGGCGTATGACATGCTGACCGGCAGGGCTACTCTTGCGGAAACTGTGCTGCAAAGACCGAAGCTGACCTTCATAGACCCTGTTCATCAAGTGAGGATTCACCGTATTAACATTGGCCCGGCTTATATTGCTGGCTTGCGCAATGTGTGCATCACCGATGCTGACGCTGCGGCGTTCAGGCATTATGTGAAGAAAGCCAGAATACTCAGCCGGACCCAATTTACCTTTAAGAAATATTTGCGGGATTGGGATCAATCCCCGGCGCTGCAAGCAGCGAAGATGTCCACAGACTCGCTGCTGCATCAGGAGCAGTTGTTAGCTGCCGGTGAGGGCGGCCAGGCAATAGAGCGGCAGCGTGTTCTTCTGCTCTTGATCGCCTACGGTTCGCTGCTGAAGCTGAATCAGAAATGGGATTTGTCGGAACGCATCACTTTAAGTGATACGCGGCTGAGTGAATGGGTCCAGCTTATTCTGGATGAGGTTATATCCAAGGAACTGGCCGTACGGCTGTTAACTACCTCTGATGAAGAAGAGGCTGGAGTGATGGAAGCTGTCCGGAATCAGCTCAATGAACGTCAGGAGCAATTGAATTTAAATGTCCCCTACACCTGTCTGCACGAAGCCAATCACCATATGACAGAAATTGCCGAGCCTGCAAGCTGGAGAGAACAGCTTCAGGAGCAATGTGCAGGGCAGAGCGTTTTGCAGTCTGAGATAATCCGGTTGTGTGCAGGGGACAAGGAAACGGCAGCATTATCGCCTCAGAGTGACGGAGCCTTTGGCTTCCATGAGGTTCTGCTGAAGTTATGGCTGGCTGGCGCAGATTTGGAATGGAACAGGCTGTATCCCGGCGGCAGCTTCATGAAGCAGCCATTGCCCGGCTATGTCTTTAACCGTTCTTCGCATTGGATGGTGGCCCCTCAGGCCGCTCCGGCTCAGAGCCATCCGATGATTGATCTGGCGAAGTCCAGCCCAGAGCGGCTGTTATACGTGAAGACACTTAAGGTGAGCGATTTCTATGTTGGCGAGCATATTGTGGATGAACGGGTGATTTTGCCGGGAGTCGCTTATCTGGAGATGGTCAGGGCGGCCGGCGAATTCGCAGCTCGGACACAGTTGCACTCCATTAAGGATGTGCTATGGGTGAACCGGCTGGAAGTGACCGATACACGGGATGCCTATATTCAGCTCACTCCCGAATCAGGGTACATGAAGTTCCAGGTGTATACAACAGAGAACAGCACCCGGCTTATTCATTGCACAGGCAAGCTCTATACCGGGACTGGACAGCAGGCGACGCGGCACAACTTCAATCTTGACGCTATTCAGGCCCGGGGCGGAGTCAGAATTGCCAAGGATTTCTGCTACAACGAGGTCTTTGGCAGCTCTATCGGTTTTCAATATGGACCAAGCTTCCAGTCTACAACAGAAGCACTGTGCGGAAGCGGAGAATCGCTGGAGAAGCTCGACCTTCCTCCGGACCTGCTGCCTGCATTTAGCCAATATATGCTGCACCCGTCCCTTGTCGATGCTGCGCTACGGGCAGTGACCTGGATCGGCGGAGCCGAAGCGTACAAGCAGCTTAGATTACATATTCCGTTCGCACTCGGTGAAGTCCGCATCTACGGCAGGCTGACGCCAAGCTGCTATTCATATGCGGAGATCGTACCGGAGACAGCAGGCAAGGCTGCGGGGATGAAGCGGTTCAATGTCTATATTCTGAATGAGCAGGGGGAAGTGCTGGTGGAAGCCAGAGACTTCACGATCCGGGCTATTCAGCCAACCAATCCGGTGAGTACGGCAAGTCGCATTCACCTGTATACCGAGCGCTGGCAGGAAGCACAGCTTCCGGAAGCCTGGGGGCTTGGCAGCCAAAGTGAAGGGATCAGCAAGGCCGAAGTGAAGAATATGCTGTATATGGTCCGGGACAAAGGGAAGGTTCAACGGCTGACAGAAGCATTCGCCCGGGAGCATACGGTGCCGGACAACATCATTATTGTGAATCCGGGAGCGGACTACAGCGCAGCTGCAGGAAATAAGGAATACAGCATCCGGCCTGAACAGGAAGCGGATTATAGCAGGCTGCTCACGGAGCTGCTGGCAAAGGGGATAAGGATTGACGCTATTCTGTATGAGTGGGATGGGGAACAGGCAGAGATCCTGAACGCTTTTTATCCGGTTCTGTATCTGTTCAAGGCGGTTACTCAGCTCTATTCCCAAGCACAGGTCCGCTTCTTGCTGGGCGCAGTCCGCAGCGGCAGCCAGCCGGGAGCGGGAATGCTGCGGGGGCTGTCCAAGGCCCTTCAGGCCACCAACCGCAGCTTCATCCCGTCCATAATGTATTGCGACTATGCTGAAGAAATTCCGTTCTACGCGGCGCAAGAGCTGCTGTACCGCAAGCAGGCGTCCTTTGTGGAAATTAGTTATACAGGCGGAGCGAGAGCCAGCCGTGTCGTCCTTCCGCTGGAGTCATTACCGGAAGCAGAATTCAGCGGTTTCCGCAAACAGGGTACCTACCTGATTACCGGCGGAATGGGTAAGCTCGGACTTGCCGTGGCCGAATTTGCCCTGCGGAATTATGAAGCCAATGTGGTGCTGACCGGAAGATCCGCACTGGATGAACCGAGAAGACGTGAGCTTGAGCGGCTGCAGAGTTATCCCGGGCAGGTTATTTACTTGCCTGGTGATATCGCGGAGCGGCGAACTGCCGTAGAGATCGTGGCGCAGGCCCAAGAGGCTTTTCATTCCATTCAAGGCGTCATTCATTGTGCCGGAGTGCTTGGTGAGCATCCGCTCATGGAAGCCAGTCCTGAACAGATGGCAGAAGTGCTGCTGCCCAAGATCCAGGGAGCGATCAACCTGGATGAAGCTACGCAGCTGGAGAAGCTGGACTTCTTCGTGCTTTTCTCGTCCATTTCCGCAATCATTGGAGATTTCGCCAGAGGCACTTATGCGGCGGCGAACAGTTATCTCGACCGCTTCGCCTTACTCCGGGCTGAGCAGGTTAAGGAGGGGATCCGTTCAGGTGCATCCCTGTCCATCAACTGGCCGGTGTGGAATGACGGCGCGATGCAGTTGTCCGGAGAGGAAGCCGTACAATACCGCCAGCAGGCCGGGATGGAGCAGCTGGATACACAGACTGGTCTTGAACTGCTGGAGCAGCTGGTCCGCACGGGTGAATCCCGTATTATTGTAGTCTGCGGAGAACGGCAGCAGCTGAGCCGGGTACTTGCGGCAGTTACAGAAGAGAAGCCGCAGCAGGAGAGGGTGCTGAATGCTTCCGCGCAGAGTGTTCATGAGCGGCAGCGGGCAGCAGCGGTAACGGTAACGGGCGGGGCAACAGCTCCACTGAAGCTTCCGTTTCCGCCAATCCAGCAGCAGCCGCTTCATAGCGGTCTTGTCTCCACCGTTAAGGTGGAGGAAGCTGTTCAGCAATACTTGAAAGGAGTCGTGTCGCAGGCGACCGGGGTTCCGGCAGCGCAGCTTGAAGCCTCAGCCGACTTCTCCAAATACGGCATCGACTCCATCATGATCATGGAGCTGAATGGGATCCTGGGCAAGGACTTCTCCGATTTGCCAAGCACGCTTTTCTTTGAATACAGCACGATTGCTCTTCTAGCGGCATTCTTTATGGATAATCATGCGGAATTCTTTCAGCAGTCCGCCGGGGAACCAGGTCAGAGCGGGGGATCAGAGCAACGAGGAACCGCAGTGGAAGAAGCGGCCGAACAAGTGATGCCAGAAGCGGTGTCAGCAGAAACGGGAACTGTCCATGATGTGGCTGTAAAAGAGGAAGCTGCCCCCGCCATGTCCCTGCATCAGGGTGCAGAAGCAGTAAGCGGGGATATTGCGATTATCGGCTTAAGCGGACAGTACCCGATGGCGGATACGCTGGAGGAATTCTGGGATGTGCTAAGCGGGGGGCGGGACTGCGTTACGGAGATTCCGCCGGAGCGCTGGGATTACCGCAAGGATTACCATCCAGAGAAAGGCAAGCCGGGCAAAGTGTACACCAAGTGGGGCGCGTTCATGAAGGATGTCGAGAAATTCGATGCCGGATTCTTCCATATCTCCCCGCGGGAAGCGGAGCTGATGGACCCGCAGGAGCGGCTCATGCTCCAGACCACCTACCACACGCTGGAGGATGCGGGAGCTGCCGCGGATACCCTCTCCGGCAAAAAGGTTGGCGTGTTTATCGGCGTAATGAATTCCCATTATCAGCTGCTAGGTGTCGAGCAATACCATAACGGCCGGCTCATGGATGTCCGTTCTTCGTTTGCTTCCATCGCTAACCGGATTTCATATCATTTCAACTTCAAGGGACCAAGCCTGGCCATTGATACGATGTGCTCGTCTGCGCTGGTGGCTATCCATATGGCCTGCGAGAGCATCCGGCATGGTGAGAGTGAGATGGCGGTGGCCGGTAGTGTCAACACCCTAGTACATCCGGCAAAATATATCTTCCTGACCGATCAGCGATTCGGCTCCACGGAAGGCAAGTGCCGGGCCTTCGGCCAGGGCGGGGACGGCTATGTTCCCGGTGAAGGCGTTGGCGCGGTTCTGCTGAAACCGCTGGAGGCGGCGCTCCGCGACGGGGACTCAGTCTATGGCTTAATCAAAGGAACGGCAGTCAATCACGGCGGCAAGGTCAGTTCTTATACTGTGCCTAATCCGAATGCCCAGTCCGAGCTGATTGAGGAGGCGCTGCGGAGGTCTGGCGTGCATCCCGAGCAGATCAGTTACATTGAGGCACATGGTACCGGAACCGCGCTGGGAGACCCGATCGAGGTGGCCGGGTTAACCAAGGCGTTCAAGAAATTCACCGCCAAAACGCAGTTTTGCGCCATTGGCTCGGTCAAGAGTAATATCGGACATCTCGAATCAGCAGCCGGGATGGCCTCCTTGACCAAGGTGCTGCTGCAAATGAAGCACAAGCAGCTGGTGCCTTCAATTCTCGCGGAGCAGCTCAACGAGAATATAGATTTTGCCAAGACACCGTTCTATGTACAGCGTTCGCTCCAGCCGTGGAAGCCGCTTATGGAGGAGACGCCGGATGGCCTGAAGGTTCAGCCGCTCAGGGCGGGCATCAGCTCCTTCGGGGCAGGCGGCACCAACGCCCACATTGTGATTGAGCAATATGAGCCGGACGTACCTCCCGCAGCGCAGAGTGAGGAGCAGCTCATCGTGCTGTCCGCCAAGAGCAGGGACAAGCTGCAGGCGCAGGCCCGGCAGCTCGCGGCATTTATCGCCCGCCACCGGACGGGTGGACGGGCTGTGGACACAAGTGAGCTAATAACCGCCCGATTACAGGCTGTCCGTAACCGCTGTCTGGACGTTGTCGCGGAAGTGCTTGGCGTGAACCCCGGGCAGATCGACTATGACGAAATTCTGACTGAGCTGTGCGCGGATGCTGTACACCAGGTTAGGCTGGCCGATGCCATCAATGAGCTGGTTCAGGAACATGCTGCCGACAGCACATTAGGGGCTACCCGGTCGCTGCGTGAGCTGATGAATCATCTGGAAGCGGCTGAGCTTAGCCGGAGGAATGCCGGAATCGGATTTGATACCCAGGCTTACGTCGAGACTGCTGCGGCTAGTGCAGCGGGGATGGATGCCGCCGATACAGAAGGATATACACTGCGCCTGGAGGATATCGCTTATACGCTGCAGGTTGGGCGGGAAGCTTTTACCGAGAGAGTGGCCATTGTCAGCCGGAATATAGGAGAGCTTAGGGAAGTATTAATCCGCTTTGCCTCCGGAGAACCGAAATTGCCGGATGTCTACACAGGCAGCCTGGACCCGCAGCGTGATATTGCCGCCATTCTGTTCCAGAACGAATCCGGGCATCGGTTTATCGACAGCGCGGTTCGTAACAGACAATGGCCGCAGATTGCCCAGCTCTGGCTGCTGAAGGCGAAGATAGACTGGAAGCTGCTGCATGATGAACGCAGCCGTGCACGGGTGATTCCGCTGCCGAATTATATTTTTGACAAAAAGAGATATTGGATCGGCAATAGCTTCTCGGCGTCTGCCGCAGAGGCCAATCGCTACACGCTTGAAGCGGAGCCGGATTGGGAATCGGAACCGGCCTGTGATGAGCAGAACAAGAGCCTTCGGCCACAAACTTCACAGACTCCGCAAACCGTGACGCCGGCAGAATCGATCGGATATGTAGAAACGTCAGCAGACTCGGTGGAGCAATGTCTGAACCGCACGCTGGAGGAGGTCATTTATTTGGAGGCCGGAGAGGTTAACGCCGATCTTCCCTTCTCGGAACTGGGTGTGAATTCTGTGTTGACGCTGGAACTGATAGACAAGCTGAACGATCGCCTCGGCCTTGCGCTGCATTCCAATGATCTGTTCAATTACAACACGGTACGGCTGCTAACTGCCCATATTCTGGAGACAGCAGGAACGGGATCTGCGACCTCCGGGAACTCCGGGCTGACGGTGGATAGCCCTATAGATCTGAATGAACTTGAACTCTTACTGGAGGGGAGCTAATGCCTATGCAGAGCAGAACACATACACCGGACTTTACGCAAAATAGTGGGAATGTGCGCAGCGATGATATCGCCATTATCGGCCTCTCCGGCAGATTCTCCGGCGCCCGCAATGTGCAGCAGTATTGGGACAACCTTGTACAGGAAGTGAGCAGTCTTCAGGAAGCGCCTGCTGAACGAACGGAGCTGACCAAGCTGACCCCTTCGCAGAAGGCACATATCCGCTATGGGGGCTTTCTCCCTGGCGCGGATCAATTCGATCCTTTGTTCTTCCACATCTCTCCCAAAGAAGCGGAGCATATGGACCCCAGACAACGGCTGTTTCTGGAAGAATCCTGGAAGGCCATTGAAGATGCGGGATATTCGCTTCAGGATATGTCAGGCAGTAAATGCGGCATATTCGTGGGCCTTCAGCAAGGGGAGTATCTGGAGCGGTTCCTGGGTGAGACGAACGAGCATGTCCCTACAGGGAACAGCTTGTCGGTCATTCCGGCGAGAATTTCCTATCTGCTGAATTTAAAGGGGCCGAGCATCGCCCTGGATACCGCCTGCTCCTCGTCACTGGTAGCTTTGTCACTTGCTTGTGACAGCCTGCATAGCGGCAGCAGCGAGATGGCGATCGCCGGAGGTGTCCAGCTTATGCTCACGCCTTGGATTTATATGTCGCTGGGCAAGCTGGGGATGCTGAACACCGACGGAATCTGCAAGCCATTCGCCGAGGAGGCGGACGGCATAGGCCTGGGCGAAGGCGTAGGCGCTGTGCTCCTCAAGAAGTATGCTGCCGCGAAGCGGGACGGAGACCATATCTACGGAGTCATCAAGGGCATCGGGGTCAATCAGGATGGTAAAACCAATGGCATTACCGCCCCGAATGGTCTCTCACAGGCAGCGCTGGAACGTGAAGTCTATGAGAAATCCGGGATTAACCCTGAACACATCAGCTATGTGGAGGCGCATGGCACGGGCACCCGGCTGGGGGATCCGATCGAGGTCGCTGCCCTCACGGAGACCTTCGGCGCATTCACGGACAAGAAGCAATATTGCCATCTCGGCTCAGTCAAAGGCAACATAGGACACACCCTGTCCGCCTCGGGCATGGCGGGTCTGATCAAGGTTCTCCTGAGCCTGCAGCACGGCAGAATTCCCGCCACGCTTCACTCCGGTGAGGGGAACAAGCTGATCGATTTTAAGAACAGCCCATTCTATGTGGGAAAAGAGACCGAGGAATGGCGCAGGGAAGCCGGACGGCCAAGAATGGCGGCGGTCAGCTCGTTTGGAATGAGCGGAACCAACTGCCATGTGGTGGTTGCGGAGCATATAGAGCAAGAAGAAGCCGCCACCGGTACAGCCGGGAACAATGACGGGAAAGTACTGCTGTTCGCTTTGTCAGCGAAAAGCGATACGGCACTCGAGGCCAAGGTACGGAATCTGCGGGATTATCTGCAGGGGCGCACAAGCTTGGGCAGACTGGCCAATGTATCGTATACACTGCTGGCCGGAAGAGATCATTACACCTACCGCAGCATGTTTATTTCCGCAAGCAAGGAAGAGCTGGTCCGGGAGCTGGAGGCTTTTCTTCATAAGCAGCCAAGCTCAGGCTGGTATAGCGGCGGCGGATCGGGCGGCAGTGAGCGGGTGAACCCTGCGCTGAAATCCAAGATGGAGCAATTGCTGGTCCAGTTCCATCAGGACCGGCTTACTCCGCAGGAACGGGCAAAGGCGGCGCAGTTGATTGCCAATTATTACATCAAAGGCTATGCAGCCGATTTCAAGAGCCTGTCCGCTGCCGGGAGCTTCCGCAGAGTACCGCTTCCAGGCTATCCCTTTGATTATATGCGCTGCTGGATCGAGGCAGTGGATGAGAAGGGAAGCGCGGAGAATGGCGGAGTTGACGGAAGTACCGCAGCTGCAGGAGGGGCTCGCGGAGTATCCGGGAGTGGCGGAGCTGCCATAGGAGCTGACCAAGTATCCAGAAGCAGCTCAACTGCCGGGGCTGCCGAAAGTGCTGGAGCAGCGGCAGAGGGGCAGCTACATCCGCTGGTTCACCGCAATGTGTCAACGGTGCAGGGAATCGGCTTTGTAAGTGAACCGGAGGCTGCCGGAAAGGCCGTGTTCGGCAAGTCCATTTATGGGGTAGCGGTATTCAGTGAAGCTATTCTGCTGGCCATGGGCGCGCAGGCTGCACTGCTGGGAAGCGGTGCTCCGGGTATTGCCTCACTGGAGCAGATTCAGTTCTGCCATCCTGCTTCTGACAAGCAGCAAGTGAAACTGAATATTCAACTTCAAGGTGAGGGTGAGGGGGATTCCCTCCGGTTCGCTGTCCTGCGAGAAGGATCGCAGCAGGATATCCTGGCAGCAGGTACGGCCAGAACAGGCCTGGCTTATCCGTCTCACGAACCGGCAGCGGTGGATATAGGCAAGCTTAAGCAGGAAGCAGCGCAGGTTCGGACTGGGGATGAAGTCTACCGGGTACTGGAGAATCAAAGGATAGCTTATGAAGCACAGGCACAGATCATAACAGGCATGTACAGCAGCTTGACAGACCACTTGGCGGTAATTTCACCAGGCCCGTTCCATTCGGCGGACGATGTCCTGGCAGCTAGGTTAACTGAAGCTGTCCTGCAGGGGCTGAACATGGACATTATCGGCAATGGCGGCACGGCGTCTGCAGCTTATGAGATCGGCGAAATACAGCTTATCCGTCAAGCCTCATCGGCGAAATATATTCATTTTCAGTCGGGTGGTCTGGAGACTGCCGGCGGTGAGCTTCATTATGACGTTCATGTGCTGAATGAGTCGGGTGAAGCGGTGCTGTCCTTTAAGAACATCCAGATGGTTCCCATCAGCACCCGTGAGATTGTTACCGGGGAGCAATATGCTCTGCTTAAGAAGGAATGGATGAAATCGGAGCAGCCTCGTGAGCCCAAACAGGGTGAAGGGCAGTATCTCATCATCGTAAATGAAGAGATGGGTGATGACGCACTTGCAGCGGTCAGAGCTAGCTTTGAAGCGCCGCTGATCCTGTGTGACGGAAAGGCCCAGCAAACCCGTGACTCCGTGTTACCCGTTGACTTCACGCTTACAGAGGATAGTGAGCAGACGATTGAAGCCGTACTCGGGATGAAGCTGAAACTCAAGGGAATCGTTGATTTCTCCGATCTCCATGCACAGCCGAAGCCCATGTCCAAGCAGAGCTACGGTAAAATCATGCTTTTGCAAGCGCTGGTCAAGCAGGCGGGCAAGGATTTTCGGATTGTTCATTTGACCGGCGGGGTTCAGAATCCGGAGAACCGCACGGTTACTCTGGCCGGAGCGGATATCGCCGGGATCATCCGCACGCTTGGCGCAGAATATAGACAAGTTACCGCCCGCACCGTGGATATCGGCCTAGATGCTTGGGATATTAACCGGCAGCTCCGGATTGTCCTAGGTGAATTAAGCCTGGAATCGGATACTGCTGAAGCGTGCTATGCGGACGGATTGCGATATGAGCCGGTGATCACCACGCTGAAGCAGCAGAATAAATGGATCGGCCGCGAGCGGCATAACCGGTTGAAGGTAGACCCCAAGAAGGTCTATGTCATTACCGGAGGCACGCGGGGGATCGGGGCCGAGGCGGCCCGCCTGCTGGTCCGAAGAGGCGCACGGAAGCTCGTCCTGATGGGGGTTCAGGCTTTTCCTGCCCGGGAGGATTGGCCGGACATCTTGTCCGGTGCTATCCATGATCCGGGAAGTCTGGCACGAATCAAGCGGGTAGTGAAGCTGGAAGCCTCCGGCGCCCAGGTTGAGGTATATTCCGGTTCGCTGACCGATGCCGGGCAGCTTATGCCGTTTGTTGAGTGCATCCGGCAGCAGTGGGGCGAAATTGGCGGTGTTGTGCACTGCGCAGGCTCCAATCTGAATCAGCACCCGGCCTTTGTGAACAAAAAAATCGCCGATATCCGGCAGGTCTTTGAACCTAAGGTTGAAGGGGTGGCGGCACTCCAGCACATTTTTGCCCAGGATAAGCTGGAATTCTTTATTCTTTTCTCCTCCATTTCAGCTCTGGCGCCGCTGTTGTCTGCCGGGCTTAGTGATTACAGTGCAGCCAACTATTATCTGGACCTGTATGCACAGCATCAGCACACCCTCGGAAATAGTTATTATCAGTCGATCATCTGGCCGAGCTGGTCAGAGGTCGGGATGCTGGCGGATTCCGGATTTCAGCTTAGCCCGCTCTATACACAGTCAGGACTTACCGCACACAGCCTTGCCGATGGCCTCTTTATGCTGGAGGACATCATCATTGGCAGTGATTCGCCAAGTGTGATCCCTGCTATCCTGCAAATGGACCTTTACCGCCCGGAATTATTAATCAAGGCAAGTGCTGAACGGGTTAAGGGTTCGCCTGGGTTGAAGGCCGTTGTAAAGAGTCAATGCAGTCCTTACGCTGCGGTAGCCGGGGAGAATGTACAGAATACACTGATTACTCCAAGTGAGCTGCAAAAAGCGTCCGCCCTGATCCTGGATATCTTCTGTGCAGAGCTGAAGCTGCCGCGGGACCGTGTACGTGAGGATGTTCCATTTGCCGAAATCGGCGTGGATTCCATACTGCTGATCGAGGTCATTAAGAAGCTGGACACCGCTTTTCAGACCCGCATGGATCCGGCGCTGTTCTTCGAGCTTAGAGACATGCGCGCGCTGGCAGAGCATCTATGCTCAAACGGCGCAGAATATAAGAGTCAGCCGGAGTTGGAGCAGGATGCCACGCCTTTGCTGACAGGCAATAGAATCAGATTCGCTGAACCGTATAACCGGGTGCCGGAATTTCATTACGGCCGAAGCAGGGAAGCAAGAATGCAAGCGGTACACAACGTACAGGACGAAACGCCAAGCCCTGAAGGCAGGCATGACGGACGGATTGCCGTTATCGGCATGGGCTGCCATTTTCCGGGGGCTGGAGACAAGGACGCCTTCTGGAACAATCTGCGGCAGGGACTGGACAGTATTACGGAGGTTCCGGCCAGCCGCTGGGACAAGGATGAATGGTACGCACCTGTCTATGCGGAAGGCAAAAGCATCAGCAAATGGGGCGGGTTCCTGGACGATATCGAGCGCTTCGACGGCAGGTATTTCGACCTTAAGGAGAATGTGGAGCAGATCAGTCCGCTCATGCGGCAGTCCCTTGAGGTTACAGCGGAGACTATTCTGGATGCGGGCTATGAAATGGAGGACATCAGCGGGAAGAAGGTCGGTGTATTCATCGGCGCCCATCCAGGCTCTTATCCGGGCTGGGTGCAGGATATCAATAAGAATACGATCATCGGCATCGGGCAAAATTTCATCGCGGCTTATGCCTCCCATTTCTTCAATCTCAAGGGTCCCAGCCTAACGGTGGACAGCGCTTGTTCTTCCTCGCTCCTCAGTCTGCACCTGGCCTGCCAGAGCATCCGCTCCGGCGAGTCGGAGATGGCTATAGCGGGAGGGGTGGATCTGCTTTTGGATGAGCGTCCCCATCTCGTATTCAGCGCCTCCAAGGCAATGTCGCCGGACGGCAAATGCCATACCTTTGATGAGGAGGCGAACGGCATCGTCCCGGGAGAAGGCTGCGGAGCGGTGCTGCTCAAGCCGCTGGCCAAGGCCCTCGCCGACGGGGACAGAATCTACACGGTTATTGAAGCCTCGGCAACCAATAATGACGGCCGTACGATGGGGGTTACCACCCCAAGCATGCAGGCCCAGGAAGAGGTTATCGCTGAAGCGATCCGCCGTTCCGGTATTCACCCGGAAACGATTGGTTACGTGGAGACCCACGGCACAGGTACGATGATCGGCGATCCCATTGAGCTGAAGGCCCTGACCTCAGTTTACAAAAGATATACCGGTGCCACAGGCTTTTGCGGTGTGGGCAGCGTGAAGACCAATATCGGCCATTGCCTCAGCGCGGCCGGCATTGCCAGCTTCATTAAGGCGGCGCTGTGCGTCCACCACAAGATGCTTGTTCCAACGCTGAATTGCAGCCGGCCCAATCCGCGCTTCGACTTCGGGCACTCGCCTTTTTATCCGGTGCTTGAGGCCGCAGCCTGGGACAGCCACGGGGAGGCCCGGCGGGCAGCCGTCAGCTCCTTCGGATTCGGCGGCACCAATGTTCATATGATCATCGGGGAGTGCGGGGAGGATGCACTCAGCGGTTATGCCCGGTGCAGATATCCGTTGCCTGCACCGCTGTATAACAGGCAGCAGGCCTGGGTAAACCGCGGGAAGGAAGAGGGCAGGCAGACACAGGATGAGCAGGATCAGTTGTCCTTTCTGCAATTCGTGGAAGAGTAGGCATGAATACGGGAGAGCGGAGAGGTGTGCACGCATGGACGCTTTAAACGGTGTGAAGTTCAGTACAGTAATTAAAAACAGCAATTATATCGTCAGAGATCATCGGGTTCACGGTGTACGGATCATGCCGGGTGTGACGCTGCTTGACATGATCTACCGGTTCCTGCAGACCAAGGGCATCAACCTGCGGGATATCGAGCTGCGTAAGGTTCTGTTCAGCGAGCCGGTCTCCACCAGCGGACAATACGATAAAAAAATCCAAATCTCGTTCACCAAGAAAGCGGACGGATACGAGGTCGTGGCGCAGAGCCGGAAGGTTAAGGAGCACGAGCTCCTGGAAAGTACCTGGGATGAAAACCTGCGCTGTGAGCTGCATTTGTCCCCTGCGCGCACCGGCGAGCGGAAATCAATCGACATTCAGCAGATTAAAAGTCTGAGTCATCGCATAGAAGATATGGACCATGCCTACAGCTATGTGCGGAGAATTGATATCCGCCATCTGGAATTTATGAAGGGCCTGGGGAAGCTGTATTACGGCAATCAGCGTATCCTGGCTGAGATTACCCTGGGCGAGCTGGCGAGGGAATATATGGACCATTTCTACATGCACCCTTGTTATCTGGATGCGGCAACGCTGGTTCAGGGATTCGTCGTACTGCAGGAGCTGGATTTCTCCAGGGAGATTCAGGCTTCCATTCCGATGTTCATCGAATCCTTCCGTTCCTATGAACCGATGAAGGAGCGGATCTATGTCTATATCAAGGATGAGGGTTATCCGGATGGAGACATCAAGGACCTGATGTATTTCGATATCGAGGTGTATAACGGGCAAGGACAGGAGATTGCCAGCTTCAGACGCTGGGGTCTGAAGAAGATCCGCTCCAGGGAACTGATCAGCGGGCCTCAGAAGGTTCAATCTCCAGCTGCTTCCCCACTGGCTTCGTCCGCACCTGCTAAGCTGGAGCCGGTCCAAGTCAAAGTCCAAGCTCCGCTGGCCCGTAAAGGAGATCCGGCGGAAGAAGGTATGCGCAAGGCTGCCGTCACCGCTTCTTTGAAGCGGCTGGTAAGCAGTCTGTCCGGAAGGGATGAAGCTGAGCTGCGGACCGATGAGGGCTTTTACAATCAAGGGCTGAACTCACAGCATTTGCTGGACATCGTCAAGCGGCTGGAAGAGAAGCTGGGAAGCCCTCTCTACCCAACGCTGCTGTTTGAATACGCCACGCTGGAGGAGTTAAGCCAGTATATTCTCCGGGAGCATAGCGAGTCATTTTTTAACTGCGATACAGCGGCTGGCGATGTGCATCAATCGGCCAAGCCGGAACCGTCCGCTGCGGCCATTCACGCCTATACGTCTGCTTGGATCAACAGCCCGCTAACAGAGCATAGCGAGTCTGGATACCCTGTGCAGCAGGAGCAGGTACTGGTCTTATGCGGGCAGCAGGATGAACTGCTGTCTCTGGCTGGAATGGAGGCAGGCAATCGCTACACCTACGTGCTTCCGGGAGAGCAATTTGCCGCAGCAGAAGCCGGCATTTACCGCATGAACTTTAACCGCGAGGATGATTACAAGCAATTGGCAGATGAATTACAGCTAGCGGACCGCATTCCCACAGTTCTGGTCAACAGCCTGAATTGCGGCGGGCGGAAGCAGGGCGGTCTGCCGGAGTCCGAGCAGCAGGTGATTCCCATGTTCTATATCCTGCGGGAGCTGCTGAGAAGCAGAATTAAATCGGCAGTAAAGGTGCTGTATTTCTTCGATCAAGAGGGGGCTGCCGCTCATCCGGGCGATGCAGCGATGGAGGGATTCCTGCACTGCATCCAATCCGAAACGGATAAGGTGGCTTATAAATGTATCGGCCTGGATGCGGAGAACCGCAGGCAGCTCGGGACTATTTTCCAAGATGAACTCTACAGGGGCTGGGATAGCGGACGCCGTGTGGTGTATGAGCAGGACATACGGAGAATACAGACCTACCGTAAGGCAGGACACGTAGCTGGCGGAGGTAAAACGGCCATTCGCGGCAATCAGGTCTACTTGATTACAGGGGGAGCCGGAGGCATTGGGCAGAAGCTGGCAGCCCATGTTCTGCAGCAAGGCGGGACAGCCATTCTCTGCGGCAGAGCTGCCAATCTGCCGGAAGAAGCTGCAGCCGGGTTAGGCGCGCATCAGCGTCTGGATTATGTGGCTTGTGATGTAACGGACCGGACATCGGTCGAGCGCCTGCATGCTTTTGTGAAGGAGAAATATGGGGAACTGGACGGAATCTTTCACTGTGCGGGACTTACACGCGATTCGTTACTCGTGCATAAGGACAGTGATGAGCTGCGTCAGGTGCTGCGGGTGAAGGCGGAGGGGACGGCCAATCTCGATGAAGTGTTCAAGGGGGAGCCGCTCACGTTTTTTGCCGCATTTTCCTCCGTGGCGGGAATTCTGGGCAATCCAAGTCAAAGTGATTATGCGTATGCCAATTTATATATGGACGCCTATATACAGCAAAGAGAACTCTGGAGAGCGCAGGGGCTGAGAAGCGGCAAATCCCTGTCCGTCAAGTGGCCTCTCTGGCGCGAGGGCGGTATGAAAGGAGACGAACATACAGAGCTTGCGCTAAAACACAGATTTGGCATCTCGCTCCTGGAGACTTCCGCAGGGATAGAGGCGCTGGAATGGGCGCTGCAGCGGGAAGAAACCCTATTGCTCATGGTTCCGGGGGAAGAAAGCAGGATTGATGCTGTCTTGGTCCGGGACGGGGAGTGGAAGGAGGAGTTACATAAGGAAAAGGCGGCCACGCAGCCTGAGATGGCTCCCAATCCGATTCCCCGTTCTGCCGGAAGTACAGAAGAGGATGACCTCGCGATTATCGGAATCAGCGGGAGATTTCCGGGTGCGGACAATCTGCCGGAGTATTGGGAGCTGCTCAAGGCAGGACGGGACGCCGTATCGGAGATCGATCCGCAGAGGTGGAGTTATGAGGAGCAGCAGCAGATTGCCCGGGAGAGCTGGGGCAAGGAGAGCTCCCGGTGGGGCGGCTTCCTCCGCGATGTGGACAAGTTCGATTCACTGCTGTTCAATGTGGCACCTTATCAAGCCGTGCTGATGGACCCGCATGAGCGGGTGTTTCTGGAGCTGGCCTGGGAAGCATTCGAGGATGGCGGGTATATCCGGTCTGCGCTCAAAGGTCAAAAGATAGGCGTATTCGCTGGAGCCATGTGGATGCAGTACCAGCTCTACAACACCAGCCGGCAGGTCTCCACATCGACCCTCTCGTCGATTGCCAACCGGGTCTCATATTATTTTGGACTGACCGGACCTTCGCTGGGCATTGATACCATGTGTTCCTCCTCGATGACGGCGCTGCACATGGCCTGTCAAAGTGTGAAGAATCAGGATTGTGCCATGGCCCTGGTTGGAGGGGTTAATCTCTCCGTGCACCCGGATAAGTACCTTCTGTTGTCCCAGGGGAATTTCGCTTCCTCAGATGGCCGATGCCGCAGCTTCGGCGAAGGCGGAGATGGTTACGTGCCCGCCGAGGCAGCGGGCGCAATTCTGATCAAGCCGCTGAAGCAGGCAGAGCGGGACCATGACCGGATCTATGCAGTCATCAAAGGCAGCGCCATTAATCATGGCGGGGAGGCCAGCGGGTTCACGGTTCCCAATCAGCGGGCGCAGGAGGAAGCCGTGTCCGAAGCGATCCGCAGAAGCGGCATCGATGCTGTCACCATCAATTATATCGAAGCGCATGGCACCGGGACCTCGCTGGGCGATCCCATTGAGATCAAGGCACTGATGAATGCTTTTGCTCCCCATAAGGACGAAGCCTTCAGCTGTGCCATCGGTTCAGTCAAGTCCAATATCGGCCATGCCGAAGCGGCTGCAGGCATATCCTCCATCGCCAAGGTGCTTCTGCAGATGCAGCACGGGCAGCTTGTGCCTTCAATTCATTCTGAACGAATTAACCCGCATATCCGGCTTGGCGATTCGGGCTTTTATATTCAGCAGAAGCTGGAGCCGTGGAAGCCGGTCACCCGTACCGCAAACGGGCGGACAACGGTGTACCCGAGACGCGCCGGCATTAGTGCTTTTGGTGCGGGAGGTTCTAACGCCCATGTCATTCTAGAGCAATATACCGGCAGCAGAAGCAGCGGGAATCAGGATCAGCAGAATGTTGATAATGATCCGTATATCTTCATATTATCCGCGCAGACCCCTGAACGGCTGCAGGCCTATGCCCGGCGGATGAAAGCTTTTATGGAACAAAGAACAACAAAGGGCCACGGTAGTCACAAGGACATGATAGCTGCCCTTCAAGAGGTCATTGCTCAAATGCTAGACCTTCCGGTCACCGGGATCGGACAGGATCACTCTCTGGAGGAGCTGGGCCTCGGGCCTGTTGAATTCATCCAGTTGTGCGACAGGCTCCTGGGGAGCTTTGGCATCCAGGCAAACGCTTCTGCCGTAAGCGGTGACTTAACAGTGGAAGAGCTCAGCAGTCAGCTTGTATACGGAGTTGCAGGGTTGGAAGGGCATGAGGCTGCTGAAGTCAGGGCCGGGGCTGTGCAGGAACTGTCGTTGCCGGGGCTCAGCTATACACTTCAGGTAGCCCGGGAACCCATGAAGCACCGGCTGGCTGTCGTGTACCGTACACTCAGTGAACTGCTGGTGACGATCGGGGATTATTTGGAGCAGCGGGCATCCGCTCAACTGTTCACGTCAGAGGCAGGTGTGGCTGCACAAGGGCAGGCAAGCAAGGCGAAAATGCAGAGCCATGTACAAATCCAGGCTAATCCGTATACGCTGCGCGATGCTGAACGCCTGGCCCAGGCATGGGCGGAAGGCGCAGCTATAGACTGGCGGACATTATACGGGAATGACGCACCTGAGCTTCTTTCGCTGCCGCATTATCCGTTTGCCCGTAAAAGCTATTGGATCGAACCGATCAACCCTTCACAACTAATTACAACTATACAAGAGTATGCAGAACCCGCTCCAACTGCCGGATTCGCAGCGCTTGAGGCATTTCCGGCGTATGCGGGAAATGAAGTTATGCTGGAGCATGTGGAGGGCGGCGTCGCTATCATTCGGATTCAGGACGCGATGCATAACAATACGTTTACCCACGAGGTTATACAAGGGCTTACCCATTGCTTCCAGGCCGCACAACAGGATGAGCAGATCAAGGCGATTGTGGTTGCCGGGAATGACCGGATCTTCTCCATGGGCGGAACCCAGGAGCAGCTGCTGGATATTTCCGACTCGAAGCTGAGCTTTACAGATGCGCCGATTTTGTACAGGGGTATGCTGGAGTGCCCTATCCCTGTGATCTCTGCAATGGAAGGCCATGCTTCCGGCGGCGGCCTGCTGTTCGGACTGTATGCGGATATAGTGGTTATGGCTGAGGAGAGCTTGTATTCCGCTGCTTTTGCCAAATACGGCTTCACTCCGGGGATGGGCGCAACCTTCATTCTGCAGGACAAGCTGGGGAAGAATCTCGCTGTTGAGATGATGTTCACAGCCAAAATGTATTCCGGCGAACAGCTCAAAAGCAGATCAGCCTCCGTCATCTTCCGGGCAAAGGACAAGGTGCTGCAAGAGGCGGTGTCGATTGCCCGGCTGATAGCCGAGAAGCCGAGAACCACGGTCAGTGTGCTGAAGCAGGAGCTGTCCAGCCGGGTGCTGGATTCATTACTGCAATGCGTGGAACGTGAGAATGAAATGCACCGGATTACCTTCACCACCTCAGAGGTCAAAGCAAAGATCCGCCACTTATACCGGGCCGCGGAACCCGTGGGGAATGAGCGGGAAGCTGTAACGGCAGCACCCCTGTCTGCACCTGAAGATAAAGGAAACAAGGCAACCCTGCTGACCGGGGGGATATTGGTGCATGCCGGTTTAACGGATCATACCGGTTCAACAGGTTTTGACAGTTCAACAGATTCTGCTGGCTCCAGTCCTTCCATACACACTGCAGGAGCCGGACGGAACATCAAGGACGAGCTAACCCGGATCATCGCTAACCGGATACAACTGGATGAAACGGAACTGGACGAGGATATGAATTTCAAGGATATGGGTGTGGATTCCATCAGCGGCGTCGAGATTGTACGCGATCTGAATGAGAGCTTCAGCCTGCAGCTCGATACCATCGATATTTATGATTACTACACCCTTAACCTTCTGGCAGCGCATATCGGGCGTAAGCATGGACCCCTGTCCCTGGCTCCAGAAGCGGATGTACCGGGAGTATTGGCAGTCTCAGGAACATCATCGGTTAACCAGGAGGACCGTGATCTGCTGGAGCTGTTGTCCAGGCTGAACGAGGATGAGCTGGATGTGGACGAAGTAGCCCAGTTTTTGGAGGTGTACTATGAGTAACGGCGAGACGATCAAGGACATATTGCAGCAGATCAAGGACCATAAGCTGGAGGCCCGCGAAGGTCTGAGACGCATCCATGAGCTGAAGCAACGGGGAGATGCGGTTTCCGGTGCAGAGCAGACCCTCTCTCCGGAAGCCGTGGAGCAGCAGGTCAAGGATGTGCTGTGCCGGGTAGTGAAGCTCCAGCCGGAGGAGCTGAGCTATGAGCTTTCTTTTAAGGAAATGGGCATTGATTCGATCAGCAGTGTGGAAATTGTCCGGGATCTGAATGAAGCGCTGCATATCCAGCTTGACGGCATCGTGCTCTATGATTATCCGACCATTCCCGAGCTGGCCCGGTATATGGTAGATGAGATTCAGAAGAACAGCGGCGCAATGCCGGAGAAGGGAATAAATCCCAATGCTGTGAATGCGAACCCGCAAGAGCAGATACACGAACCTGTCCAATCCCAACGCTTAAACCACAGATATGAATATATGAACGATCTAATCGACCAATTCTCGACAAACAAACCGGCAGCAGCGCCGGTCAAACCGAAAGCGCCAATGAAGGAGCCAGCCACACGATCCCTGAAGCCACTAACCGGGCGTCAGACCAAGGAGGAACAAGCACCTGCGCCGCAGGCTCCCTTTTCCGCTGGACAACCGGCCTCTGGAGCGCCCAAGCTGACACTGAAAACCGGCGCAGCCCCCATAGCTCCCGCAGCTTCAAGTACAGAGGCTACAGGTAAAATCAAACTGGGCTTTGCCGCCTCCCGCCCTGCGGAAGAACCGGTAAAGATCATGCCGGAAGCTCCACCAGGAGTTTCCGTTGACCAAGCCACAGCCGCTGCGGCAGAAGGCATTGCGATTGTCGGGTTATCAGGCAGGTTTCCCGGTGCCGCTTCGGCAAGAGAGCTGTGGCGTAATCTCCGAGACGGCGTAGCCAGCACGGGAGAAATTCCCGCCAGCCGGTTCGATATTCAGGCATGGTATGACGAAGACCGGAAGGCGGATCAGAAAACCTATTGCACGGTTGCCGGACTGCTTGACCATGTGGATGAATTCGATCCGTTGTTTTTCAATATATCTCCTAAAGAAGCGGAGATTATGGACCCGCAGCAGCGGATTTTTCTGGAGGAGGCCTGGAAGGCGCTGGAGGATGCCGGATATTCCGACCAGGCGGTGCAGGATACCCGCTGCGGCGTATTTGTCGGCTGTGCACCAAGCGATTATACCAAGCATCTGGAAGCGAACCGTCTAAGCAATACCGCAGATGCGTTTACCGGGACTTCTTCGTCGATTCTGGCTGCGCGAATCTCGTATTTTCTCAATCTGAAAGGCCCGAGCATTTCAATAGATACCGCCTGTTCCTCGTCGCTGGTTGCCGTACACCAGGCATGTGTCAGCCTCTGGAATGAGGAATGCGACATGGCGCTGGCCGGAGGCATCCGGTTGATGATTACCCCGGACAGCATGGTGCAGAGCAGTCAGATGGAGATTCTGTCAGCGCAGGGCGTATGCAGACCCTTCGATCAGGAAGCAGACGGAACCTTGCTGAGCGAGGGCGTAGGGGTCGTGGTGCTGAAGCCGCTGAAGCAGGCGCTGGAGAACAGGGATCATATCTATGGTGTAATCCGCGGCTCAGGTGTGAATCAGGACGGCCGGACCAATGGCATTACCGCACCTAGCGTGAACTCGCAGATTCAATTGGAGAAAAGGGTGTATGAGAAGTTCCGCATCGATCCGGCCGAGATCAACTATGTCGAAGCGCATGGAACGGGCACCGCTTTGGGTGATCCCATCGAAGTAAAGGCCCTGACCGAAGCGTTCCGCGAATTTACACAGGACAGCCAGTATTGCGCGCTTGGGTCCGTCAAAGCCAATATCGGACATGCCACAATGGCCGCCGGTGTCGCCGGAATGATCAAAATCCTGCTGTCCCTGAAAAACAGACAAATCCCGCCGCTGATCCACTATAACCGGCTTAATGAGAAGATCAGGCTGGACGAAAGCCCCTTCTACATCAACACCGAGCTGGTAGATTGGCCGGAGAACAAACGGGGCTCCAGAATGGCTGCAATCAGCGGGTTTGGCTTCAGTGGCACGAACTGCCATATCGTCATCGAAGAATACCGCAGGGGAAGCTAGGAGCTGTAAGAGCGGCCGAAATTCATACATTCATTAGGAAGAGAAGTGGAGGCTAAACAGATGAGCAATAATGGCATACATAGCGGCGAACGCCCTTTTTATCTGTTTCTCTTTTCAGCCAAGACCCGGGAGGGCCTGATTCGGAGACTTGCGGATCTACAAGAGTGGATCAAGGAAGAGGCGGATGCCAGCACGGATGTCGGAAATATCGCCTACACGTTATCCGTCGGCAGAAGCCACTTTCCCGAGCGGGCGGCCGTGATTGCCGGCGATCTGCAGGAGCTGGAAACGGAGCTGCTGCGCACCCATGAGGCGCTTGCTGCGGATACGGGCAGCGCCTCCCGTGTGCTGCGGCGAAACCAGAACGGGCGTGAGGATCAGCGCAGGCTGGACGGGATAGTGGGGAAAAGAATAGCTGACGGGACAAGTGGGGCTCCAGTCTCCCGGCAAGCGCTGGATGAGGCCGCAGGACTGTATATGGAAGGCTGCATTTGCAGCTGGAACGTCTTGTACAGCGATCGCCAATATAACAAAACACCGCTGCCTACTTATCCGTTTCAGAAACACCAGTATTGGCTGGAGCTGAACACCGCAGCGCCTTTAGCTGCAACAGGAGGCGCTGCGGTACAAGCGATAAGCCCGGTATTGGATAGCAACCAGTCTACGGTGCATGAACAGTGTTTTGCGAAAAAGCTGACGGGCACAGAGTTCTACCTGAACGATCATATCGTATCCGGACATAAGCTGCATCCTGGTGTGGTCCAGCTGGAGATGGCTTTGTCCGCTGCGGCTGCTTCACTGCCGGGTACAACGGTCCGCAGGATAACCGGTGTTGTCTGGGCTTACCCGATTCAACTGGAGGACGGCGAAGCCGCTAAGACTGTGCAGGTGCGCCTATATCCGGGAGAAGCGGAAGCTGAACTAGATTACGAGATTACAAGCCTGTCCGAAGGAAATACGGTCGTTCATAGCCAGGGCAGTATCAGTTATACAGCGGAAGAACCGTCTGGTAATCTGCTGGACACCCTGGATATTACCGCGTTAAGCCAAGGGAAGACGCGCATCAGCGGAACCCAAATCTATGACAAGTTCAGAAAACATCAGCTGCTGCTCGGCCCGTCCTTTCAGTCGATAACCGAAATGTTTGCGGGGGAGACAGAAGCGTTAGCTTTCATCGAACTGCCTGCACATTTACGCGAAGGCTTCAAGGAATTTACACTGCATCCCACCGTGGTTGACGGAGTACTGGAAGCAGTCATCGGTCTGGTCAGCTCTCAGGAAGAACTGGAGGGTGCGGTGGCTCTGCCGTATTCTTTTGACAAGCTGGAAATCTTCGGGACCCTGCCGGCGAGCTGTGTATCCTATGTGAAAAAGCGGGAGTCCGCCAATACCGGCGGTGACCAGGAGTTCGACGTCGTGCTGGCCGACGGGCAGGGCCGGGTCCTGCTGAAGTTCACCCGCTTTGTACTGAAGGTCTTCCATCAGGGAAGACAGCAGAGTACAGAGGAGATGAGCTTTGCCTATGAGTGGAAGGAGAACGGTACGTCCCTTCCGCAGCAGCATACTATTCAAGGCGATGTACTCGTATTTACCGGGCAGCCGGAGCTATACAAGGAATTTGCCAAGGCCAAAAGCCGGGCTGATCAGGGCCAGTTAACTATAGTGGGAGCCGGTGCAGAGTACCATCAGGACCGAGAAACGCATTACCGGATTAACCCGGAGCGGCCGGCCGATTATGCCCGCTTAATTCGTGAATTGAAGAGCAGAGGCTGTACGCTGGAGACCATCGTGTATGAACAACCTGAGGTTACTGCTGCTTCAACCGGGGCCGCTGCCGCGGGGGCATATCTGCACCAGCTGTATCTGGCGCAGGCGCTGATGGCTGGCCAGGAAAACCGGCATACCCGGGTGATCCAGTTATGCAAGGGCGGGGAGAAAGAGGCTGTACTACCGGAGCTTGGAGCACTGAGAGGCTTCAACAAAACGCTCAAGCTGGAACATTCCAAGCTGCATTTCAGCACGCTGTTCACCGGACAGGCCAGCACGGAGGAGCTGTACCGGATGGTTGCCGCCGAGGTTCGCTCGGCTGACGATGAAGTGCTGTACCAGCAGGGCAGAAGATATGTTCATGCACTCAAGGAGATCGCTCTTCCCGAGAAGGAAGCCGCGCGTGATATCCTCCGGCCACAGGGCGTTTACCTCATAACAGGCGGACTGGGCAAGCTGGGGCTGATTGTGGCGGAGCATCTTGCCGGGCAGGTTCAGGCCAAGCTTGTGCTGATTGGCAGATCCGTACTTCAGCCGGAGCAGGAACAGCAAATCATCCGTTTACAGAAGCTCGGTGCAGAAGTGCTGTACGTGCAGGCGGATATTTCGCAGGAACAGGCAGTAGCAGCGGCTGTTGCCGAAGCAAGGAGCCGGTTCGGCAGTCTGCATGGCATCATTCATGCGGCGGGAGTCACCCGCGATGCACTTATCCAGGTGAAGGACGCGGAGCAGGCCGGCGAAGTGCTTGGGGCCAAAGTCCAGGGGCTGATCTATCTCGACCAGGCAACGCAGGAGGATAAGCTGGATTTCATAGCGGCATTCTCCTCAATAGCTGCGGTCACAGGAAATACCGGGCAGAGCGATTACGCGTATGCCAATGCTTTTATGGACGAATATATGCTATCCCGACATGCATTGGTACGATCGGGTCACAGATACGGAAAGTCCATCTCCATCAACTGGCCGCTCTGGAAAGAAGGGGGGATGCAGGTAGAGGAACAGACGCTCTTGTTCTTCCGGAATACCGTGGGTCTGAAACCGCTGGATACTGCGGCGGGACTAGGCTATTTCGAGGCAATCCTGAACGGGAATGTACCACACATATTGCCGCTTCAGGCAAACCGCAAGAAAATCAGCGGCATTCTTGGCCTTGAATCAGCGGCTTCCGGTGCAGCTATAACCGGAGAAGGAGCCGGTCACCGGGCGAATCTGGCGGCCGAATTACTGGAGCAGACTCAGCAAGCCATCACCGGAGTCATCAGTCGCTTGATGAAGCTGGATGAAGCTGTGATCCATCCCGATCAGGATTTGGGCGAATACGGTATGAGTTCCATTACGTTCACTGATGCCGCAAATGCGGTCAATGATGCGTTTCAGGTGCGGATGACACCGGCGGTCTTTTTTGAATATCCGACGGTCCGTGCATTATCTGCCCATCTGGCGGAGAGCTATGCGGACGAATTAGTTGGATATTTCAGCCAAGGAGCCGTGCAGGCAGCTGCAGCTACTGTTGATTATGGGCCGGTTAAGGCGGGGACCTCCGGTACGAAGACCAGACAAGGGTGGAAGCTGCCTCAGCCGGAGTCAGCCGGAGCCGTCAAACGCGAGCCGGTTGCCATTGTCGGGATCAGTGGAGCTATGCCTGAGTCGAGGGATCTGGAGACATTCTGGGACCAGCTGCGGCAGCAGAAGGATCTGATCTCGGAGATTCCCGGCGACCGCTGGGATATTCAGGAACTGAACCGGCTGAAGGGCCGCGGCCCGGACAAGCCGATCTCCTGCTGGGGCGGCTTCATGAAGGACATCGACAAGTTTGACCCGGGCTTCTTCGGCATTAACCCGCGTGAAGCCGATCTGATGGACCCGCAGCAGCGGATATTCCTGGAAACCGTGTGGTCCACCCTTGAGGATGCCGGATATAAGGCTTCGGCGCTGTCAGGCAAGAAGGTGGGGCTGTTCGTCGGGGTCTCTACGAATGATTACAGCACTCTTCTGCAGGATAACGACATCGAGATTGAAGCTTATTCTTCCACAGGCAGCTCTCACTGCGTACTCGCCAACCGGATTTCTTACCTGCTCAATTTCCGCGGACCAAGCGAGCCGATTGATACGGCCTGCTCCAGTTCCCTGGTGGCCGTGCACCGGGCGGTGGAGAGTATTCAGAACGGCGACTGCGAACAGGCGATTGCCGGCGGTGTGAACGTGATTGCCGCCCCAACCCTGCACATCTCCTTCAGCCGTGCAGGCATGCTGTCACCGGACGGACGCTGCAAAACCTTCGATCAAAGCGCAAACGGCTATGTGCGCGGAGAAGGTACAGGAGCAGTTCTTCTGAAGCCGTTAAGCCAGGCCGAAGCAGACGGGGATTATATATATGCGGTTATCAAAGGAACGGCGATCAATCATGGCGGCAAGGTCAGCTCGCTGACGGTGCCGAATCCGAAGGCGCAGGCAGAGGTGCTGGTGGAAGCCTATGATAAAGCCGGCATTCCCCCGGATACTATCGGTTATATCGAAGCGCATGGCACCGGTACCAGCCTGGGTGACCCGGTGGAGATCAATGCGCTGAAAAGCGCTTTTAAAGAGCTGTATCACAGACACGGAATCCCGGTGAGCCGGGAGCAGTATTGCGGACTGGGCGCGGTCAAGACCAATATCGGCCATTTGGAAGCCGCCGCAGGCATTGCCGGAATCCTGAAGGTTGTGCTGGCGATGAAGCATAAGACTTTGCCGGGGAACGTTCACTTTAACCAGCTGAATCCTTATATCGAGCTAGAGCATTCGCCTTTTTATATCGTGGAGAAGACGCAGGAATGGACAACGCTTGAAGATGCGCCAAGACGGGCGGGGGTCAGCTCCTTCGGCTTCGGCGGGGTGAACGCCCATGTGGTACTGGAGGATTATACGCCTGCAGCCGCCATGGATTCTTCCGGTTCTGGCTCCGGTTCCGGGCAATCCGGGGAGTCGGGGCAGGGTAACGTGATCATTCTGTCCGCAAAGACCAAGCCCCAGCTTCAGCAAAAGGTGCAGCAGCTTCTAAGCTACCTGACGCTTCATGGTGATAAGGAAGAGCTTACGCTGCATAACATCGCCTTCACGCTGCAGACAGGAAGAGAAGAAATGGCGGAGCGGATGGCTTTTGCCGCCACCGGCAAGGAGGAGCTGGTGAACATTCTGCGCAGCTGCCTCGCCGGGCCGGAACAAGCCTATGCAGTGTGCTACGGTCAGGTGTCCGCACAGCCTGCGGCTGCACCACCGCTGTCCGCCAAAGCCGTAGACCGCTTATCGGCGCAGCCGGTTACAGCCCTGGAGCTTTCGGAGCTGCCGAAACAATGGACCTCCGGAGAGGCGGTGGACTGGAGCAGCCTGTATGTAAACCGGAAGGGCAGACGCATTCCGCTGCCGGTGTATCCTTTTGCCAGAGAAATCTGCTGGGTCCGTAAAAATACACGCCGTATCGCTCCCAAGCTGTCTTCCGCAGAAGCGGCTGCCGCCGTACTCCATCCGATGGTTGACAGCAATGTCTCCACTATGGAAGAGGAGAAATTCCGAACAGTGCTGCGGCTGGACCAGTTTTTTGTGAAGGATCACGTGGTTGGCGGGAAGGTTCTGCTGCCTGGTGTAGCCTATCTGGAGATGGTACGAGCTGCTGCCGCTTTGGCGGGAATCACCCCGGTAACGGGGCTGAAGGATGTCCGGTGGATTAAGGCCGCGGAGCTGGAGGTAGACCGGAAGGAAATTTACACCTCTTTCCGGCTTGTTGAATCAGGAGAGCTGGAGTACCGGGTGTTCAGTGAAGCCGGGGATCAGCGCGTTCTGCACTCCTCGGGGATTATTTTGCAGGAGACACCGGCTTCCGCCCAAACGCTGGAGATTGCGATGATCAAGGAGAGAAGTACATCCACCTTCGATCATGCACAGTGTTATGACCATATCTTCAAGGGCGTCGGCTTCGATTATGGCCCCTCCTTCCGGGTGACGAAGACTGCTTATGGCTCTATACAGGAGGGCTTGTCCGAAATTTCTCTGCCGGAGCATCTAGAAGCGGATTACGCGGACTATGTGCTGCATCCGTCGATCATTGACGGTGCGGTGCGGTCGCTCTCCTGGGCAGGCAACCGCAGCGATGAGGACTTGACACTCCGGGTGCCGTTCGCCCTGGACCGTATGGAGCTGGTCGGTGAGGTTCCCCGGCAGTGCTACGCCTATGCGAAGACCGCAGAGGGGGCAACCGGCACGGATGATGAGGGAACGCGGAAGTATGATATCCGGATTACAGATATTGAAGGCCGGGAGGTTGTGCGGCTGTTTGGATTCTCGATTAAGCAGTACGCCACAGCCAAAGGAGCCGCACCCGGGCAAGCTGCCGGTTTATCGCTGTATGCTCCGGAATGGGTAGAAGCTGGTCTGCCGCAGGAATCCGCTGCGTTGTCCTCAATTGTGGTGTTCGGCTCAGCGGCTTTGGCCGGTTCTATCCGGGGCCAGGCTACGCAGCAAGGCTTGGCGCCAGACCGCTGTATTCAGGTTCAGACCGGGGCCGGATATGCCCGGCTGAGCAGCACAGAGTATGTGATCAACCCGGGACAGGCAGCGGATTACCTCCGGTTACTGGAAGCTTTGAACACTCAGGGCGTGGAGCTACAGCATATTGTGCATGGCTGGAATGTGAATGCCGATGCCGGTGCAGGGGTTGGGGCTGCGCTGGAAGATACGGGAAGTCTGCAAGAAGGGCTGGCGGAATTTCTGGAGGTGCAAATGGATCAAGGGCTGTATTCCCTGCTGCATCTCTTGCAGGCGGTGTCAGCATCGAAGCCGAAGTCCAGAATCAGATGCTTATATGCCTATGACAGTGCAGAACATGTGCTGACGCCGCTGAATGAAATGGCTGCCGGATTAGCCCATTCGATCTCTGCCGATCATCCGTTGTTCCAACTGAGTCTTGTTCAGCTAAATGCAGCGGCACCAGCAGAAGCTGCAGAGCGGTTGGTTCAAGAATTACTGCCGCCGCAGCTTGCCAGCGGGACAGAGATCAGATACGACGGCGGAGCACGTTATCTGCGGAAGCTCCTTCCGCAGCCCATGCTTCACCAGGCCGGGGAATCCAGGTTCATCAGAGGCGGTGTCTATATTATTACCGGCGGCACCGGAGCACTCGGCATGCTGGTGGCGGCTGAACTGGCCGCTACGGTTCAAGCCAGGCTGGTGCTGGCCGGAAGGCAGCAGGTGGATGTGGAAATTCAGGCGAAGCTGGAGCATTTGGCGGGTCTTGGCGCAGAAGCGGTCTACCTTCAGGCCGATATTGCCGACATGGGCGGTACAGTCCGGTTAATCGGACAAGCCAAAGCTCGCTTCGGCGGGATTAACGGCATCCTTCATTGTGCCGGAATCGGCGAGACGGTGAAGGCAGCGGAGAGCAGCAAAGCAGGCTTTGCCCGCATTCTCGGCCCCAAAGTCAACGGGACCCTGAATCTGGATCTGGCCAGCAAGGAGGAAGCGCTGGATTTGTTCATCCTGTTCTCGTCCACCTCTGCACAGATCGGGGATATGGGAGCGGGCAGCTATGCGGCTGCCAATAGCTTCATGGACCGGTTTGCCGTCTATCGTGACCGTCTTGCCGCACAGCATCAGCGGCAGGGCAAGACCGTATCCATCAACTGGCCGCTCTGGCAGGATGGAAGATATCAGGTTGCCGCAGCCCAGCAGCAGGTGCTGGCCGATTATTATGGCATGCACCTGCTGGACAGCAGAACAGGCCTGGATATTCTGGAGGCTGTGCTAAAAGAGGATGCCGTGCAGGCCTTCGTCGGCTACGGCGATCCGCACAAAATCGCCCGGGTGCTCGGTATAAGCGGAGCTGGTCAAGCTGGTCAGGCGGCGACAGCGGCGCAATCAGCAAGCAGCAGCGTTGACAGCGGGGAACTGCTGGTACGGACGCAGGCTTATCTTGTTAGCCTGCTTGCCAAGACTCTGGGCATCTCCAAGGACCGGATCGGCCAGGCTTCACCGCTGGATGCCTTTGGTCTGGATTCGATCATGATTCTGGAGCTGAATGAGTCGCTCCAGCGCGATTTCAGCGGACTGCCGACCACATTATTTTACGAATATAACACGGTAGAATCGCTTGCCGGTTACTTCACCGGGCATTACGGAGCACAGCTTGCTTCCCTATTGAAGCTTGAGCAGCCGCAGAACCCGGAGGCGGTGAAATTGTCAGTAGATCCGCAGGCTGCGGCAAGTGCAGCAGTGCAAATGCACAGCAGCAATTCTGTCGGCCGCTCTGGTGCCGCAGCGCAGGGCGGACGCTTCCTGCCGAAGGCAGGGGAAGCTGCACCGCCGGTAAGAAACGCGGTGAACAACGGCGGTATGGATATCGCGGTCATCGGCATGGACGGCAGATTCCCGATGGCGGGCAATATTTCCGAGCTGTGGGATAACTTGAGGGAAGGCCGGGACTGCATAACCGAAATTCCCGCTGACCGCTGGGATTACATGCGTGACTACGATGCGGAGAAGGGCAAGAAGGGCAAAATTTATACCAAATACGGCGGTTTTATCGACGATGTGGACAAATTCGATCCGTTATTCTTCCAGATGACACCGCGGGATGCCCAGTTGACGGACCCGCAGGAACGGTTGTTTCTGGAATGCGCCTACCACACCGTTGAGGATGCCGGATACACCCGTGAGAAGCTCGCCCGCTCCAAGGTCGGTGTTTTTGTCGGCGTCATGTATGGCCATTATCAGCTTATCGGGACGGAAGGCTACGCCTCAGGCAATCTGGTAGCGCCTAACTCGTCCTTCGCGTCCATCGCCAACAGGGTGTCGTACTTGTTCAACTTCCAGGGGCCGAGCATGGCGGTTGATACCATGTGCTCCTCCTCGCTGACCGCGATTCATCTGGCCTGCGAGAGTATCCGCAGCGGTGAGAGCGAGGCTGCGCTTGCCGGAGGCGTCAATGTGACGATCCACCGCAACAAATACGTGTTCCTGTGCAGCCAGCGCTTCGCCTCCAGTGAAGGCAAATGCCGGGCCTTCGGCGAAGGCGGAGACGGTTATGTGGCCAGTGAAGGTGTGGGCGCAGTTCTGCTCAAGCCGCTCAGCAAGGCCATAGAAGACGGAGATCATATCTACGGAGTCATTAAGGGTACGGCAGTGAATTCCGGCGGTAAAACCAGCGGCTACACCGTGCCGAATCCGGGTGCCCAGGCTGCGGCTATTGCCGAGGCCCTCCGCAAGTCGGGCGTACATCCCAGAACAATCACCAGTCTCGAAGCGCATGGTACCGGGACCTCACTGGGCGACCCGATTGAAATTGCCGGACTGTCCAAGGCGTTCGGCCAGTACACGGACGAGAAGCAGTTCTGCTCGATCAGCTCGGTCAAATCGAATATCGGACATCTAGAATCTGCTGCAGGGATTGCCTCAGTAGCCAAGGTCATGCTGCAGATGAAGCACCGGATGCTGGCACCGTCGATTCATACGGAGGAACTGAACAGCGGTATCCATTTCGAGGATACACCGTTCTATGTGCAGCGCAGCCTGGACCGCTGGGAGCAAGCTCCGGGCAGCGGAGAGTTGCGCAGAGCCGGCATCAGCTCCTTCGGGGCAGGCGGAGCCAACGTGCACCTGATTGCCGAAGAATACGTACCGGCGCAGGCCGCTGCAGAAATTACCGGAAGCAAGCTGATCGTATTGTCCGCCAAGAACCGGGAACGACTCATGGAGAAGATTCATGAGCTGCACAGTTTCCTGGAAGCACCGCTTACGGGAGAATACACACTGGCAAATATCGCCTACACGCTGAGCACGGGCCGGGAGGAAATGGAGGAACGGCTGGCTTTTGCCGCCTCGACACTGGATGAACTGAAGTCAGCCCTGCAAGCTATTGCGGACGGTGTTGTCCACGAAGGGGTACACCAAGGCAATTCAGCTGCGGCGCTAACGAACGGAGCCGCCATTCTCGGGAATGACCCCGAGGACATTGCTTATATCGCCGCGCTGGCCCGCAAGAATCAGCTGGAACGAATTGCGAAGCTATGGGTCCTCGGCACGCCGATTGACTGGAGTCTGCTCTTTGCAGGCTATAAGCCGCAGAAGGTTTCCCTGCCGCTGTATCCTTTTGCCAGAGAACGATATTGGCTGGAGAACACGGGCAGCATCAGCACAGGAATAGCTGTAACTGCAGCGAACGGACAAGCGGAGAACGGTCTAATGCCTGAAGGGCTGCTCTCTCTGCACCCGCTGCACCCGCTGGTGGATGTCAATATCTCCACACTGCGCGAGCAGCGGTTCCGCAAGCGGCTCTCTGTCGAGCAGTTCTACCTGCGGGATCATATCGTTGCGGAGCAGATGCTGCTGCCCGGGGTCACTTACATTGAGATGGCCAGAGCTGCAGGTGAAATTGCAGCCGAAGCCACAGTCAGCGCGGTCCGGGACATTGTCTGGCTGAAGCCGGTGGTGATGACAGAGGATTCCATGGACCTGGATATCGTTCTGGAGCCTGAAGGGGAGGCCGTGCATTATGAAATCTTCAGTAATGCCCGGAGCGGCAAGGTTGTGCATTCCAGAGGCGTTCTGGAATTCGCTGAGGTGCCTGCATCCCGGAGAAGCCGGAGCCTGGACCTGGATGGAATCAAGGGCCGCTGCCCGGGCCGCAAGGATAAATACGAATGCTACCAGCATGTATTCAAAGGAATTGGGTTCGATTACGGTCCTTCCTTCCAGGTGACAGAAGAGGTGCTGAGCGGGAAGGAAGAGACGCTGGCCCGCTTGTCCCTGAACGAGGCCTACAGAGCCGCATTGCCTGAATTTGTACTTCACCCCGCGTTATTCGACGGGGCGGTACGCTCGGTGGCCGCAGGCAGGGATGAAGCAGGCAGAGCCACGCACATTCCGTTCTCGATGGGGAACATCGGGATATTCGCACCAATTCCTGCCGACTGCTATGTGTACACCCGGGTGAAGGAGCAGCCGGGAGAGAACAACCAGGGACTGAACATTTTTGATATTGCCATTCTCGACCTGGACGGCCATGAAGTGGTCAGAATCGAGGATTTCATCGTCCGGCCGTTTGCCGGTAAGCCGGAAGGCCGTCGCCCGGAGGAGGAGATATTCTACTATACTCCGGTCTATGAGAATGAAGCGCTTGTCCCGGTAATGGGTGCAGAGCGGCGGAATGTTCTGATCTTTGGCGAACCGGCAGGCGGCGGGGGCAACGGTGATAAGGATGCCGCTCATCCGCCGCTGCACATGATGCCAAGCGGAGCAGACGGCTGCGTCTGGATTACACCGCATACGGAATACCGGGCACGTCAGGGAAATCATATGGCGATTAACCCGCAGAGGGAAGCGGATTATGTGAGACTGCTGCAGGAGCTGCGGGAGAGCGGCTTTGACGCCACCCATGTCCTGCATCAGTGGGCAGGAACGGCAGCGCCGCTGCGGCTGACTGCGCTAAGTGATGACATGATCCAGCCTGTGCTGACAGAGATGCTGGAGAACGGCGTATTTTCCGTCGTCTCACTGTTTAAAGCCTTCGTTCAGGTGTACGGACAGCAGCCCCTGAAGCTGCTGTTCATCTACCGGACAGACCAGGGAGCCTTCTCGGCTCCTCATGAACTGCTTACCAGCTTCGCGAAGTCGATTGTAACGCTGCACCATAAGTTCCAGATTGCCAGCGTATCGGCGGATGACCATACAATCAGCGGTGTGGGCTTCCAGGAAAGACTTTATCAGGAGCTGTTCTCTTCAGAGAACACAGGTCATACGGATATCCGCTATACCGTAGAACAGCGGCAGGTGCGCAAGATTAAGCCGCTGGAGCTTGGCGGCAGGAAGGCAGCCGTGTCAAGCACCGTTGTTTTTAAAGAAAACGGTGTGTATCTGATTCCGGGCGGTACAGGCGTGCTGGGTATGATTTTTGCCAGATATCTTGCCCGCACTTACCAGGCCACCGTTATTTGCACCGGCAGACAGCCGGCAAGTGAGCGGACGGATGTCTTCATGGAGGAGCTGGAGCGGCTTGGAGGAGAGGGCCGTTATCTTCAGGGCGATATCGCAAGCGCCGGGGATGTGAAGAAGATCATGGGCATCATCAAAAGCGGGTTCGGCGTGCTTGACGGTATCATCCACTGTGCAGGCCAAGGCGGATCAGTACCCGTAACGGAAGCGGACCGCGCGGCAGGCCGGGAGATCATGAATTCCAAGGTACAAGGCTTGATCCACCTGGACCTGTTCAGTACGGATTTTGATCTCGGTTTTCTGATCCTCTTTTCCTCCATTTCGGTGGAGCTGGGTGATCTGGGCGTCGGTTATTATGCCATGGCCAACAGCTTCATGGACCGTTATGCACAGCTCAGAAATGAATCAGTGTCACAAGGGAAGCGCAAGGGCCAGACGATTTCGGTCAATTGGCCGCTGTGGAAGGACGGGGGATTTGAAATTCCCGATAGCGAGTCGGCATTCTATTCCAGCTACCTGGGCATGAGCATGATGGATGAAGATACGGGCATCCGGGCTTTTGAAGCCATCTGCCAGGCGGGCTGCGGCAATATCATAGTTGCTGCGGGGAACAAGCCCAAGATTGATCATGCGTTCAAGCTGGAAAAAAACACACCGGTGCAAGAAGTTCCGCTAGAGGACAAGGAGGCCATTGTTGACCTGCTGACCCGGCTGCAGGCCGGAGAGATGAGCGAAGCGGAAGTGGAACAGTGGATGGGGGGCCTACGATGAGTGACGCAAACCTGGAAATGGGCAGAATTCTGGAGCAGATCAAGCGGGGAGAGATAGACCCCGAGCAGGGCTATACGCTGATCCGGCAGCTGAAAAGCCAGCCCGCAGTGCCAGCAGACACCAAGCGGGCAACCGGATCAAATGCAGAGGCACAGGGAGGCCAGGGGCTTCATGACTATACTGTCCAGTATTTGAAGGGGCTGCTCTCGCAGGTCATCGGTCTGGACACAGACCGGATCAATGCGGGGCAGAGCCTGGAGAAGTACGGGGTGGATTCGGTGGCGATTATGGAGATCAACTCGCTGCTGGACAAGGATTTTCCGAATCTTCCGAAGACGCTGATGTTCGAATACGGTAACTTGGCTGAGCTTGCCGGGTATTTTGTACAGAATCAGCGGGAGCTGCTGGAAGGGCAGGCCGGGTACCGGCAGACCCGCGAGAATCACCAGGCGGTTAAGCCCGCCGTACCGGCGGCAGACCTTGCACCGGTTCACAAGAAGAGTGATGAACCTTCGAAGAAATATAGATCCTTCGTAACGCCCGGCAAGAGCCGGGACCAGGAAGTGGAGCAGGCTCATCCGGCAAAGGACGAGGGGATTGCGATCATTGGCATCAGCGGCGTTTTTCCGGGTGCCCGGAACCTGGATGAATTCTGGAATAATCTGAAGAATGGTGTGGACTGCATTTCCGAGATTCCGCCGCAGCGGTGGGATCACAGCCGGTTCTACGATCCGGAGAAAGGCAAGAAAGGCAAAGTGTACAGCAAATGGGGCGGTTTTATCGACGAATATAACTGCTTTGATCCGCTGTTTTTTCAGCTGACGCCAAGGGATGCGGAGCAGCTAGACCCGCAGGAACGCCTTTTCCTGGAGAGTGCACACAGCGCCATTGAGGATGGCGGCTATACCCGGCAATCCCTGTGGAACAGTAAGACAGGTGTGTTCGTCGGTGTCATGTACGGCCACTATCAATTGTACGGAGCGGAGGAGACCGCCAAAGGAAATACCCTGACACTCAGCTCGTCGTATGCCTCTATCGCCAACCGGGTGTCCTATTTCTTTAATTGGAGCGGGCCCAGCATTGCGCTGGATACGATGTGTTCCTCGTCGCTTACTGCGCTGCATCTCGCCTGCGAGAGCATTTACCGGGGAGACAGCGAGATTGCGATCGCGGGGGGAGTGAATGTCACCATTCACCCAGATAAGTATCTGTTCCTCTGCAATCAGCGGTTCGCCTCGAGTGAAGGCAAATGCCGCGCCTTCGGCAGCGGCGGAGACGGGTATGTGCCCGGCGAAGGGGTGGGTGCACTGCTGCTGAAGCCGCTCGCCAAAGCAATGGAGGACGGAGACAACATCTATGGGGTGATCCGGGGAACCTCGATCAACCATGGCGGCAAGACGAACGGCTACACCGTTCCCAATCCGAATGCGCAGTCGAATATTATCGCGGAGGCGCTGCGCAAATCGGGCGTCCATCCACGGCATATCAGCTATATGGAGGCACATGGAACGGGAACCGCGCTCGGTGATCCGATAGAGATCAGCGGCTTGACCAAAGCCTTCAGAACCCGGACGGCAGATAACCAGTACTGCGCAATCGGCTCGGTCAAAAGCAATGTCGGTCATCTGGAATCGGCGGCCGGGGTGGTCTCCATCATTAAAGTGCTGCTGCAAATGAAGCATAGGCAGCTTGTACCCTCGCTCCATTCCGAGGTGCTGAATCCGAATATTAACTTTGCGGAGACCCCTTTCTATGTTCAGCGCCGCCTGGAAGAGTGGAAGCCTGCCATTATTGAAGAGGGGGGCGTGTCCAAGGAATGCCCGCGTTACGCGGCGGTAAGCTCATTCGGCGCAGGCGGCACGAACGTGCATGTCATCCTGGAGGAATACATGGGGAAGCCGGAAAGTGTCTTGTCCGCACCGCACATTGACCGCGGCTGCGGGCCGTACATCTTTATTTTATCCGCCAAAAACAAGGACCGGCTGAACGCTTATGCCAAGCATGTCCTTGATTACATTGATCTGCACACGGTGTGGCAGGGAAATGCGCCGGAAGAGATCAGCAGCACTGCACTTAGAAAATATGTGATCGCCGACATCACCGCCTGCTTCCTGCAATCGGCCCTCCTGCCTGCATACATCAGCGCCAAGGAGGCCATTGAGGAATACGGCCTGTCCAAAGAAGAGCTGATGGCTGCTGCGGACGCTCTTTATGAAGCTTATCCGGTCCGGCTGCCTATGGGCCTCCTGACGGGCAGCGCCACGATTGAAGGCATTGCCGGTCATCTGCTGGAGCAGCTGGGTTCTGCAGCCATTACGGCCAGCCACGGACTTGGAGCGGGAACGGCAGAATCAACGGAAGATGTGGAAAGCGCAATAGATGCGAACCGTACGGCCGTCTATGATTTCCGCCTGGAAGAGCTGATCTATACACTTCAGGTTGGCCGGGAGCCCATGGAAGAAAGACTGGCGATCGTGGTATCCGGTACGCAGGAGCTGAGGGAGAAGCTGAACCAGTTTCTGGCCGGCAGCCGCAAAGTCTCCGAGGTCTATGCGGGAAATATCAGCGCCGGCAGCGAGATCCGCGACGTTTTCTCGGAAAGTGAGGAAGGGGAAGCCTTCCTGCTGTCCCTGCTGCAGTCCGGCAAGCTGAGCCAGCTCTGCAGATTGTGGGTTAGCGGGGTGAGCTTCAACTGGCAGCTGCTGTATGCGCAGAGCAAGCCGGGCAGAATCTCCTTACCGACTTATCCGTTCGACCGGACACGCTACTGGTATAACTCGGCGGAAGCCGCTGCAGCAGTATTCAGCAGCAAACCCTTAGCGCTGGCGGCGGTCATCGATTCCAATGAATCGGTATTTGAGGAGCAATGCTACAAAAAAAGCTTAAGCGCAGCCGATGCCTACCTGCGCGATCATGTGGTCCAAGGCCGGATGGTGCTGCCGGGAGTGGTCTATCTCGAAATGGCCTGGCGGGCAGGGGCGCTCTCCAGCCGGGAGTGGAAGGTGCAGTCGGTGAACGATGTGAAATGGCGCAGAACGCTGGAGCTGCCGGCAGACAAGGATGTCCAGGACATCTTTGTGGCGCTGGTTGCCCAGGAAGACGGGATAGGAGCCAGTATCTATTCCCTGAACGGGAACGGTCAAAGAGTACTGTACTGCACCTGTACGGTGAATTATACGGACGGTGAAGCCGAAGCCGCGGATGTGAATGCTGTGGATATTCCGCGCATCCTCCAAACAGCCAGCCACACCCGTTACCGCGAAGACTGTTATGAGCTGTTCTCGGCTCACGGAATGAAATACGGCCCGAATCTGCGGACCATTGAAGCGGTATATACCGGGGATCACGGCACCTTGTCCAAGCTGACACTGCCGGTACACACGCAAATGCCGCTTCAGGAATATATCCTGCATCCCGGATTTGCTGACGGAGCGATGCAGACAGCATTGTATTCGGTGCTCAGCGGCCAGCGGCAGTATGGAACCTTTGTTCCGTTTGCCTTACAGACTGTAGAGGTCTACAGACCGTTGACACCTGTGAGCTATTGTCTGGTTGCGCCTGCCGCTTATGCGAAGGAGCAGGATATGCAGTTCGATTTGCTGCTGCTCGACAGCTCAGGCCAGCCGGCGGTGCGTTTCTCCTGTCTTTCAGGAAGAGATTTGACGTCTTCGGCGCAGAACACGAGGGCGGCGGAAGCAGATTCGGCGGCTTTGGCGGGGACTGCGCTGCTGGATGAGATGCTTACCAAGTTGCTGAACGGAGAAGCCGGGGTAGACGAAGTTGAGAGAATGCTGGGGGGGAATCTAAGTGAGATCAATTATTGAAAGGATCGCCAGCGGAGCCATCTCCAAGGAGGAAGGCCTCCGGCAGATTGCGGCGCTTAAGCGCTCGGATAAGCAAGTGTGCCTAACCTTCACCAAGACTTTGACGGAACAGCCGCTTACAGACCTTAAAGGGGATTCTCTCGGACATGTGCTCGTTCTGGCAGCCGATAGGGGTCTTGAGCCCAAGCTGCGCGGCCAGTTTGCCTCCTTGTTCCAGTCGCTTACGTTTGTCACGGCGGATGAAGCCGGCACTGGCGCGGAAACTGGGCAGGACAGGCCTCCTTTGCAGAGTCAGGAGGATTATACACGGCTGCTGTCCGGCCTGGAGCAGCAGGGACGTTTTCCCGGCAGCATTCTTCATCTCCTGTCCCAGGAGGAAGTGGCCGATGGAGAGACGGATGCTGCCATGGAGAGCGGTGTATATTCAATGTTTGCGCTGACCAAAGCCCTGCTCTCCTTCAAAAAACGCGCAAAGGTTAATATCCTGTTCCAATATAAACATGCAGAGAATCATGCGGTGCATGCTGCACTGGACGGTTTTGTGAAAAGCGTCATGATCGAGAATCCCGGCCTGCTGTACAAGACGGTATCCACCGATCTTGGCCGCGAAGCTTTTGACCCGCAGCTGCTGGAGCAGCTGCTGCTGGAGCTGGGCTCCATGCTGAACGGCCACCGGGAAATCCATTACCGGGGTTCCCGGCGGTATGTGCCGGTTCTTGAACGGTATACTGCTCCGGCAGATCACGTCCCTGTACGGCAGCAAAGTCCCGCAGCTCATCCGGTCTACCTCATCACAGGCGGACTGGGTGCGCTCGGCTACACGCTAGCCCGCCATTTGGCGGATACCTGTTCGGCCAGCCTTATTCTAACCGGAAGAACGCCGCTGAATCGTGCGCTGGAAGAGAAGCTGCAGGCGCTGCACAGAAACGGCAATCAGGTGAGGTATGTCCGTGCCGACGTGGCAAGTCCAGCCGATACCCTGGCGCTGCTCTCCGAAGTCCAAGCCAGCTTCCCCCGGCTTGATGGCATCCTGCACTGTGCCGGAATGACCAGCGATTCCTTCATCCTGCATAAGGAGCGGGAAGAGTTTGAACGGGTGCTGGCCGCGAAGGTTGCCGGTACGCAGAACCTGTATGAGGCGTTTGGGCAAGAGCCGCTGGAGTTCATGCTGCTGTTCTCCTCCATCTCCGCCGTGACCGGCAATGTGGGGCAATGCGATTATGCTTATGCCAACAGCTTCATGGACCATTTTGCCAATGAGAAAAGAGCCGCTGCCGGTGTAAACATCCTCTCCGTCAACTGGCCGCTGTGGCAGGAGGGCGGGATGATGACGACAGCGGACAGCCTGGACATTATGCGGAGGAACCTAGGGATATCGGTCCTGCCTACAGCCGAGGGAGTGGATGCGTTCGATAAGCTCAGCCGTCAAATGGTGGAGAATGCCTTAGTACTCTATGGCGACGCTGCACGGATAGAGCAAGCGGTAGAGGCAATCAATTATCCGCAGCAGAGGGACAAGCCAAGGGCTGACACGGCGGTTGCCGGTGGCGGAGCAGTATTATTGCCTGAAGCATCACCCACTATATCTATAGATACGGAGGCGCTGAAGCAAGGCGCGGAGCAATATTTGAAGAGTATTTTCATCAAAGTCACCAAAATTCCGCCGCATGCCCTGGGCCTGGATGATTCGTTTGAGAAAATCGGCTTTGATTCCATTATGGCGATGAGCATTAACGAGGAGCTGGAGGCCAGCTTCGGCGAGCTGTCCAAAACGCTGTTGTTCGAATACCAGACGCTGCGGGAATTAAGCGAATATTTCACTGAACAGCACAGTGAGGCACTCGCCGGACTGATTGATCCTCCGACCCCCAAAAAGGCTGCTGCGCCGCAGGCCCTTCGCCCGGATGCGCGCCTGCAGCTCTCTGGCAAAACGCCTATTCCGCCTAAGCGGATTCAGCCTTCCGCAAACGCCGTGCAGGCTGCCAGGCACCGGGACCGCAGCCGGGCGAATGAGGATATTGCGATCGTCGGCGTCAGCGGGAAATTCCCGATGTCCCCGGATCTGCAAGCCTTCTGGAATAACCTGCTTCAGGCGCAGGACTGCATTACCGAGATTCCCGCAGACCGCTGGAGCATTGACGAATATTACACTACGGATAAGAACCAGCTCGGCAAAATGTACTGCAAATGGGGCGGTTTCCTTGATGATGTAGACCGCTTTGACGCTTTGTTCTTCAATATATCGCCCCGGGAAGCGGAGATTATGGACCCGCAAGAACGGCTGTTCCTGGAGTGCGCCTACAGCGCCATTGAGGATGCCGGATATACACCGGGTACGCTTGGCAGCCGCAAGGTCGGTGTTTTTGCCGGTGTGATGTATGGCCAGTATCAGCTCCTGGATGCCGAGATTGACGGCAATAAAATCGCCCTATCCTCCGTCTATGCGTCGATTGCCAACCGGGTGTCCTATCATCTCAACCTGAATGGACCGAGTATCGCACTGGATACGATGTGTTCCTCGTCGCTCACTTCGATCCATCTTGCCTGTGACAGTATCCGCCGGGGCGAGAGCGATTTTGCCATCGCAGGGGGCGTGAATATCTCCATTCATCCCGATAAATACATATTCCTAAGCCAGCAGAAGTTCGCGGCCAGTGATGGGCGGTGCAGAAGCTTCGGTGAAGGCGGAGACGGATATGTTCCCGGGGAAGGCGTTGGCGCTGTTCTACTGAAAACGGTGAACCGGGCAGTACAGGATGGCGATCATATCTATGCCGTAATCAAAGCCAGCTCCATCAACCATGGCGGCAAAACCACAGGCTATACTGTGCCGAATCCGTCCATGCAGGGTGCGTTGATCCAGGAGACCTTGCAGGCTGCTGGGATTCATCCGCGTACGGTCAATTATATTGAAGCCCATGGTACAGGAACCTCGCTCGGTGATCCGATTGAAGTCAGCGGACTGGTCAAGGCCTTCAAGGAGGGGACAGGCGACAAGCAGTTTTGTGCCCTCGGCTCAGTGAAGTCCAATATCGGACACTGCGAATCTGCGGCCGGCATCGCGGCCATCACCAAGGTGCTGCTGCAAATGAAGTACGGTGTGCTTGTTCCCTCGCTTCATTCCGAGGAGCTGAACGGCCACATTAACTTTGAGGAAACGCCTTTTTATGTGCAGCGGCAGGCGGGTCCGTGGGATCGTGTATCGCTGCCGGAAGGCGGGGGTCAGAAGGAATATCCGCGCCGGGCAGGGGTCAGCTCCTTTGGGGCAGGCGGAGCCAACGCGCATATTATTCTGGAAGAATATATCCCGGCCCCGCAGAGCAGCAGTCAAGACAGCAAAGGCAGCGGAGAGCCGCACATCATTGTCTTATCTGCCAGAGCAGAGGACCGGCTGAAGGTTTACGCGCTGAAGCTGGCACAGTATCTGGAGTTGCCTGAAGCGGAAGCGGCCAATCTTAAGGACATTGCCTATACGCTGCAGGTGGGACGGGAGTCTTTTGCAGAGAGGCTGGCGATCATTGCCGGTTCGGTCTCCGAGCTTAAAGCGCTACTGGATGAATTCAATCAGGGCCGATTGCCGGGCGGCAAGGTATACCGTGGCAATGTCAAAGGCTTCAAGGATTATATCGAGCTGTTCAACGCGGGTCAGGCGGGAATCTCTTATGTAGACCTGCTGCTGGACGGCGGCAATACCGGTAAAATAGCCCAGCTCTGGTCCCTGGGACTGGATGTCGACTGGCGGAAGCTGTACGAAGCGGACAGCTGCACAAGAGTTCCGCTGCCGACCTACCCCTTTGCCCGGAACCGTTATTGGGTCAGCGAGGTGAAGCGGCGGGAAATCCGCATCCCGGCTCTGGTCCCGGAGGCTGCCGGTATGGGAGAGCTGGTCGAGCATAATCTGTCCACCATTGACGGCTACCGTTTCTCTTCCCGGTCTGCGGTGATCAGCAGCTGCTATGAACCCTACACCTGGCAGGGACAAGAATATATGAACGGTTTCGGGCTGCTGGCGTTTGCGCGGGAAGCACTGGAGCTGGCCGGTTATAAGCAGGAAGGGCTGCTGCTGGAGAACATGGCCTGGTCGGGTCTGATGGACCGGCAGCAGCTTCCACCGGCACTGGACATTCACATCTTCCCGGACAGGGGAACCGCAGCGGGCGAGATCCGGATCGGGGAGCAAGTCGTCTTTCAATGTGAGGCAGTTGAAGAGGCTAATCAGAACGTAGATGCGGTCTATGCAAAGAAAGATATCCCGGAAGCAGGACAAGGGGAGCCGGTCCTGAAGCAGGCCCGGCAGGCACTCCGCTTACTCTATGGCATGGAGTCCGGACTGAAGCATGTCACCGGCTTGCGGCAAGACAAGAACATCTTGCTGGCCTTTGTTGATCTGGGAGAAGCTCCGGCAGCGGACTCCTTCTCCGCAGAGGCCGTGAATTCAGCTTGCCACACTCTGCTGGCCCTCGCTGCGCTGGAGCAGCCGCAGCATCCGGTGGTGCTGCATTCCATCCATCAAATGTCATTCCGGCACAAGCCGTTGCAGCAATTCGTGATTCGTGCCGAGCGCATTGCCGGGGATGAATACACACTGGCTGTATTAACCGGAGATGGGGCAGTGGTCTGGATAATGCAAGGCGTTCGTCTTACCGGTCTTCAGGTACAGGAGGTACAGGAACGGGAAACCGTCCAGTATTACACCCCCGCATGGACCCTAAGTCCGCAGGAGACGGCCGGAAATCTGACGGGTGATGTAGTGCTGTTCCTGGATGATATGCAGGAGCTGCCGCACTTCAAGCGCAGCTTCGCAGCGGGCGCTAGGCTGATCTTCGTCACCGCCGGGGAGCAATATGCCCAGCTCGGTGACAATCTCTACAGCTTGCGCTTTGACGACAAGCAGCATATTCATATGCTGCTTGAATCTCTGCAGGCGCGGCGTGTAAGCCTGACGCAGATTATATATTTGGCAGCTTCGGCTGCAATGAAGCCGCGCGACAAGCTAAACCACAGCGTATACCCGCTGCTGTTCCTGACCCAGGCGCTGATGGAGAGTAAGGCTGCGGCCGGCATCCGGCTGCTGTATGCCTTCAGGGAGACAGGGGATGCAGGCAGTCTGCTGGATGCCTCAATGGGCGGATTCATCAAGACGCTGCACCTGGAAAGCCCGAACTACAACTTCAAGACCGTCTCCCTGGCAGCTTCGCTGCCGCAGGAGGAGCTTCATTCCATTCTGGAACAAGAGCTGCTGCTGGACCCTGGGGAGCAAGAGGTTCAATACAGCAGCGCGGGCCGGTTCGTTAAGCGGCTCGTTCAAGCCGGAAGTGAAGCAAAGCCCGGCACTCCGGTAACCGTCAGAGCAAACGGTGTGTACATCATTACAGGAGGGCTTGGCGGGCTGGGGCGCGTGTTCGCCGCTTATTTGGCCGAAACGGCGCAGGCGCAGCTTGTCCTGACCGGCCGTTCGCCGCTGGACCGGGAGAAGGAGGCGAAGCTCGCGGCGCTCCGGGCGCACGGGGGTTCTGCCGAATACCTCGTATCGGACGCCGCAGACGAACAGCGAGCACGGGAGCTTGTCGGCTATGCGAAGCAGAAATACGGCCGGATTGACGGCATTCTGCACTGTGCGGGGATTCACCGGGATGCTTTTATTCTGAACAAAGAACAGGCAGACTTTGACCAGGTCATCTCCTCCAAGATCCTCAGCACACTGAATCTGGATCAGGCTGCACAGGAGGAGAAGCTGGATTTCATCCTGCTGTTCTCCTCCATTACCGGAGAGACAGGCAATCCCGGGCAGGCGGATTACGCCTATGCGAACAGCTTCATGAATGAATTCGCGCTCTACCGCGAACGGCTGGCCGAAGCAGGCGCACGGTCCGGGCGCACCTTCTCGGTGGCCTGGCCGCTGTGGGAAGCAGATGGCATGCAGCTGACCACGGAACAGCGGAGGATGCTGGAGCTGCAGACCGGCCTGACGCCGCTCCCTGTGCAGCATGGCATCGCAGCTTTTGAATTCTTGCTCCAGCAGGGCAATATCAATCCGCTGATTGTCGGATACGGTCAGCTGGAGCGCGTAAGCAGGCTGCTGGAGCGGATTAACCGCGTTGATCCGGCGGAAGCGGAGATTCACCCGGATCAGCTTGAAGACAGCAGCCTGTCTGACACTGAATTGCTGGACCGGACGCTGCACTACCTGACGGAGCTGTTCAGCGGACTGCTTAAGCTTCAGCCGGAAGAGATTGATATTACCGCCGAATTTGAAGAATACGGCATTGAATCGGTGATGGTCGGCTATTTCAACGGCAAGCTGGAAGAGGATCTCGGCGAGATTTCCAAGACCCTGCTGTTTGAATACCAGACCCTTAAGAGCCTCGCTGCACATATGGTCAGCCGCTACACCGGTGCTTTGAACAAGCTGTTCCGCGTTCACGGGGCAAGCCGGGAGCCCATGGAGCAGACTATTACTTCTTCAACCGCTGATTTGGCAGGCCAGCCGGTAATCTCTGCCGCCCAGCCGCCGTTATGGAAAGAACTGACCTCCTTCGCGGGACAAGGCGGGCAAAGGGGTACGGCCCATGCGGCGGCCGGGAAGGGCGAAGAGATCGCAATTATCGGTCTAAGCGGGAAATATCCGCTGGCCGGAGATATTTACGAATTCTGGGACAATATCGCTGGCGGAAGGGATTGTATCCGCGAGATCCCCGCAGACCGCTGGGATTACAAGAAATATCTGGGCGGAAGCTTGGAGAAGGTGCAGGAAGGCAAGATGTACAGCAAGTGGGGCGGGTTCCTCGATGATGTGGACAAGTTCGATCCGGCATTCTTTAATATTGCGCCGCGGGAAGCAGTGATCATGGACCCGCAGGAACGGATGTTTGCCGAGACGGTCTGGTCGGCTCTGGAGGATGCGGGCTACACCAAGAAGAAGCTGCAGCGGGACGGGGAGGAGAACGGCGCGAATATCGGCGTTTTTGCCGGAGCGACCACCTATTCGTACCAGCTGTGGGGACCGGAGGAATGGGAACGGGGCAATCTTTCGGCCATGCCGAACGTGTCACCCTGGTCCATCGCCAACCGGATTTCCTATATGTTCAACTTCAGCGGTCCCAGCCTGGCGATAGACACCGCCTGCTCGTCGTCACTTGCGGCCATTCATGCGGCGTGCGAGAGCCTGAAGAACAAAGAATGCCGCCTCGCGGTAGCGGGCGGAGTGAACTTATATCTGCATCCTTATAAATATGTGCTGATGTGCCAGACCAAGATGCTGTCTCCGACGGGGAAATGCCACAGCTTCGGCGATGCCGCTGACGGCTTTGTCCCCGGCGAAGGGGTGGGGGCCGTTCTCTTAAAGCCTCTGAGCGAAGCGATTAAGGATAAAGATCATATCTACGGCGTGATTAAGGCGACCGGAATCAACCATGGCGGCAAGGTCAGCGGGTATACCGTTCCGAATCCGAATGCCCAGGTCAGCCTGATCTCCAAGGCGCTGAAGCAGGCGGGAGTGGATGCTAGCAACCTCTCTTATGTCGAGGCGCACGGCACAGGGACCAAGCTGGGAGATCCCATCGAGATTAATGCGCTCAATCAGGTATTTGCTGAAGCGAATCCGCCCAAGCAGTCCTGTGCCATCGGTTCGGTCAAATCCAATATCGGCCACCTGGAAGCGGCAGCAGGCATTGCCTCCATTACGAAGGTGCTTCTGCAGATGAAACACCGGCAGCTTGCCCCTTCCATCCATGCGGAGCAGACCAATGCCAATATTGATTTTGCGAATTCTTATTTCCGAGTACAGCATGAGCAGGCACCTTGGACGGTGGCCGGACCGGACGGCTCAGCCATAAGGCGGGCCGGTGTCAGTTCCTTCGGGGCCGGCGGAACCAATGCCTATGTGCTTATTGAGGAATACACCGCTGAAGTCCAGGCGGGTGTGCCTTCGGCACAGTCTGGTTCCGGTAACGGACACAGCAGCGGCGCTCAGTTCATCGTGCTGTCAGCCAAGACACCTTATTCCCTGAAGCAAATGGCCGTGAAGCTGCGCTCATTCCTGGAAGGCAATCCGGATACCGCGCTTGCGGATGCCGCATACACCTTACAGACCGGACGGGAAGAAATGACCTGCCGCCTGGCCTTTGTATGTACCAGCATCGCGGAATTACAGGCGAAGCTGGACAGCTATCTGGCCGGTGAGAACCTGGAAGACATCTTTTCCGGCAAGGTATCCAAGCGGACGAAAGGGACAGTGTTTACGGCCGGAGATGCTGCAGAAGTGGCAGCTGAATGGGTGCAGGGGGCCGAGGTTGAGTGGCCGAAGCTGCATTCGGGCGAGGAAGTGCGGATTATACCGCTGCCGACCTATGCTTTTGAAAGAGAGCGTTACTGGATTACCCGGACCGAATCGCCGGCTTCCGCAAAGGGCGGGGAAGGACGCAAGCTGCATCCGCTGGTGGACCGCAACCTGTCCAGCTTCAGCAAGCAGCGGTACGAGACGGTCCTTCAGGCGTCTGATAGGAACAGCGGACTGGCGAATACAGCCTTTATCGAGCTGTTCCGTATCACCGCAGAGCTGTCACTGGAGTCGCCCTGCCATGTGATTGAGGATGTGATTTGGGGCGTGCAGCCGCAGCCTGTGGCGGCGGACAGCCTTATGACTTCCCTGTATGAAGCTGGTGCGCACATTGAATGTGAGACAGGCTATGACAACGAGCAAGGCGATTATGTTATTTGTGCCCAGGGAAAAGTCACAGCAGCTCCTTACAGACCTGCAGCCGCAGTAATGCCATTCCGTATGGCTGAACTGGGAGCGCCCGCTGCATGGCCTGAGCCTAATACCACCGCCTTTCAGCATATTGAGACTATTCATGAGCTGCGGACCGGCGCACATCAGGCAGCAATCAGCGTTCGCCTTAAGGAAACTCTGGACTCCGCGCAGAACCGGGCGCTGCTTCACTATTCAGCTGTTGAAGAACTGCTGGCTAGCCTGATGCAGCTGGCCGTACAGGCTGACCAGGTGGAATACCGCAAGATGCTGAGATGTACGGTGCTCGGTCCGATGACCCGGGATGTTCAGGTACTCGCCCGGTGGCGGACGATGAGTGACGGGCTGACGGCAGTTGACATCTCTATCCTTGATCCGCAAGCGCGGGTTCTGATGACCATGGAAGAGCTGACCCTGAAGCTCACAGGAGCCTCAGTCTTAGACGCAGAACGGCGGGGAGTACCCGCAACCGTCTGAAGAGGGCAAGCGCCAGAATATAGCATATCAAACATAGGTTGGTGGTCAGCACAATGAGCATGGACAAACCGGAAGACCGTAAGGAATTAATCTATTTCCAGGAGCTGTGGGCGGAATCCGCCCCCGTTCCGCAAGCCCGGGCGATCCCCTCTAAGGAAGAGGCTAAGGCAATGCTGCTGTTTATGGAGGCAGAGGACATGGAGGGCCAGGCGGCAGCGAAGGAACTCAGCCGGGATTTCACTGTAATTACCGTGCTGGCGGGAAACTCCTTTCACAAACAGGACGGTCATACGTACACGATCAATCCTGCGGTGGAGCAGGGTTATACCGCTGTGCTGGCTGAAGCTGCCATGGACAACCTGCAAATCGCCTATATGGCGATGCTCTGGAAGAATACCGCGCCGCCGGATGATTTACTGACACCGCCGGACACCGGTGCTATTTTCACTATTTTTCATTGGGTCCAGGCCTTTCATGCCCTGAAGCTGCGGCTGAATATCCGCTGGTTGTCCGTATCCCGGAGCGGCGGCGGAGAGCAGCCTGCAATCGAAGCTTTGGGAGCCTACGGCAGCTCGCTGCAGCGGGTATATCCGCGTCTTCGCTTCACCCATATCGGGCTGCAAGGTGGAGAAACGAATCTGGCGGAACTCATCCGGGAGGAAAGCCTGCTGACCCGCTTTGCTTTTGCACATGAAGTGAGATATACGGGTGGCTGCCGATTGGAGCAGCGGTTCAGCGAGCTTAACCTGGGGACAGACGGGCCTGCTCTTCTGAAGCAAGGCGGCGTGTATATGATTTCCGGCGGAGCCGGTGCGCTGGGCATGATTCTGAGCACTCATCTCGCGGAGAATTACCGGGCGAAGCTGGTTCTGCTGGGAAGAAGTCCGCTTACAGCCTCATTGGAGGATAAACTGGCGGCCTTGCGTGCCTCCGGTGGAGACGCGCTGTATCTGACCTGCGATATTGCGAAGTTCGCTGAAGTGCATTCGGCAGTCCGTCTGGCCAAGCAGCATTACGGAGTCCTTAACGGTGTGATTCATGCGGCGGGACAAGCGAGCCATCAGCTTATTTTTCAGAAAAGCACGGCCGCCTTCACAGAGATTCTCCAGCCGAAAATCGCGGGTATTGCTGCTCTGGATGAAGCCACGCAGCAGGAGCCGCTGGATTTCTTTGCCGCCTTCTCCTCAACTTCATCCCTGCTTGGTGATTTCGGACAGTGTGATTATGCCGTGGCGAACCGGTTTTTGGACCGGTTTTGCCGCCGCAGGCAGCAAAAGACCGAGAAGGGCGAACGGCAGGGCAGAAGCCTCTGCCTGAATTGGCCGCTATGGGAAGCGGGCGGAATGCACCTGGACAATCAGGGGGAACAGCTCTATCTGCAGACTTCCGGAATGGGGTATTTAACAGAGGCGCTGGGCATCAGTGCTTTTGAAGCCATCCTGGCAGGCCAGGAGCAGCAAGCTGCAGTAGTGTACGGGGAACGAACAAGGCTGGAAACGCAGCTGAGGCTGAAGCCGAAGGAGGCCGAGCAGGCCAGAGGAGGAATAGCTAAGTTGGAGGAGCATACGGGGAATACAACCGAGTCCATGGAAGAACAGGTAATGCGCGATGTGCTGCACCTGGCGGCGCAAATTTTGCAGACACAGCCCGGCAAGCTGAATCCGGAGGAGAACATGGGCGATTTCGGCTTTGATTCGATTTCACTGAAGGAATTTGCTGACGGGTTAAGCGAGCTGTATGAAATTGAACTGTCTCCGGCTGTCTTTTTCGCCAAAACCACACTGAGCGAGCTGACCCCGTTCCTGATGGAGGAATTCAGCCGGGAGGTTCAGGCTCATTATGCAGCGGCGACTCTTGTGACTGGTTCACTTGAGCAGCAGATACGTATTGCACCGCTGCCCGCACAGGAGGCAATTCAGCTGAAGCCACAGACCGCTCCGGCACCGCAATCTGTTCCGCAGGAGGATCCTGCCGGTCTGCCCCGCTCCATAGAAGCAGGTGCAGGGGAAGCACAGCCGCCTGCGCTGCTGCCGCTGGCACAGAAATTCTCCGGCCGCAGCAAGACCAGCCGCACCAAGGCCGTGCCGGAAGCTTCGGCGCGGCGGGATGTGGCGGTGATTGGCGTGAGCTTCAAGCTGCCGGGTGCGGACACGGCGGAGGAGCTGTGGAATTTCCTCGATCGCCAGGAGAGTCAGATCCGGGAGATTCCTGCAGACCGCTGGGACTGGAAAGCCTATTACAGCACCGACCCGCAGGCTGAGAACCGCACCAATTCCCGCTGGGGCGGCTTTATCGGCGGCCATGATACCTTTGACGCCAAGTTCTTCCAGCTGTCGCCCCGCGAAGCGGAGCTGATGGACCCGCAGCACAGATTATATATTCAGGCGGTCTGGAAAGCGGTGGAGGACAGCGGTTATAAAATGTCTACACTTGCCGGGAAGCCGGTGGGTGTATTCTCCGGCGTACAATTTACCGATTACCAGCAGTTATTGTCCGCGAATATGGAGAAGATTCAGGCCCAGTCCAGCATCGGCAACGCAACGGCCTTGCTCAGCAACCGCGTCTCTTACCTGTTCAATTTCAAAGGGCCCAGTGAATCAATTGATACCGCCTGCTCCAGCAGTCTCGTAGCCTTGCACCGGGCGGTGAAATCCATTCAGCACGGCGAGAGCAGCCTTGCGCTGGCCGGCGGGGTGAGCCTGATGCTTGATCCCAATACCTATGTAGGTGCGGGAGTTATGGGGGTATTCTCACCGGAGGGACAGTGCAAAACCTTTGACCGCAGTGCGAACGGTTATGTCAAAGGAGAAGGCGTCGGCGTTGTAGTGCTGAAGCCGCTGGATCAGGCTGTGGCGGATGGCGATCACATTTACGGCGTTATTAAAGGCACAGCCGAGAATCACGGCGGCCGGGGGCATTCCCTTACCGCTCCCAATCCGGATGCGCAGGCTGAGCTGGTGGTGCAGGCTTTCACCGAAGCGGGCGTAGATCCGGCTGCGGTATCGTATATCGAAACGCATGGAACAGGAACGGAGCTGGGCGACCCGGTGGAAATCAACGGGCTGAAAAAAGCCTTCTCCGAGCTTTACCAGAGCCGGGGCCAGGCTCCGTGCCCCGGTCCGCAGATCGGTCTGGGCGCGCTCAAGACGAACATCGGGCATCTGGAGCCGGCTTCCGGTATTGCCGGAGTGATTAAGGTTCTGCTCTCCCTCTCCAGGGGCAAGCTGCCGGGTAACCTGAATTTCAAGGAGCTGAATCCTTACATTCAACTGGAAGGCTCCCCGTTCTACGTGCTGGAACGCACGAAGACCTGGGAGGCCAAGGTGAACGCGTCCGGCCAGTTCTTACCACGCTGCGCAGGTGTCAGCTCCTTCGGCTTCGGCGGCACGAACGCCCATGCCGTCATCGAGGAGTATGTGCCGTCTGCGGCTCCTGCTCAAACTGCGGATGAACCTGTAGTATTCCTCCTGTCGGCCAAGAATCGTGACCGGCTGCGCGAATACGCCGCACTCTTCCGCGGCGCTCTAGCTGAGGCTGTAGATATGCGAGGGATCGCCTACACGCTCCAGGTGGGACGTGAAGAGCTGGAGGAACGGCTGGCTATCGTCGCAGCCACTGCAGAGGAGCTGCGGGACAGGCTTGCCGCCTATTGCGGCGGATATGAAGCATCCGGCCTGTACACGGGCAGCGTTAAGAAATCCCGTTCAGAGACAGGAGCTGAGGACTATTCACAAGCGGTTATCGCCCATGCCTTGGCGGCTACGGATCACGTTACCCTCGCCAAGGCCTGGTCAACCGGAGCCCGTATTTCCTGGACCGAGCTATATGGGAATCAGCGTCCGGCGAGAGTTTCCTTGCCTGGCTATCCATTTGCACAGACCCGGTATTGGATGCCGCTGAAGAAGGCAGACCCCGCTTCCGTCAAGACGGTGGTCTCGGAGCCAGCCTTGCACGCCCTGATCGACCGCAACCTGTCGACGCTGTATGAACAGGAGTTCGGGAAGACCTTTCAGGGCGACGAGTTCTATCTGGCTGATCATGGGCATGTTCTGCCAGGCGTTGTCTATCTGGAGATGGTCCGGGCAGCCGGAGCCTTGGCCGATCCTAAGCATGTTGTAACCGGAATCCGCAATGTGGTCTGGTCGACTCCGGTGCTTGTGGACAAGGAAGCGTTACTGGTCAGAACTGCTGTGCAGCCCGGACCCCAAGGGATTGACTTCAGGATTTACTCCGAGCAAGGCGGGCAGCGGGTGGACCATGCCCAGGGCAAGCTGGAGCTGGGTTCTTCCGGGAACTTCCGGCAGGAGAGCCTGGATATCAGCGCCTTAATCGGCAGAAGCAGCGGAGGCGAACAGGAAGCGCGTGCCTATTATGAGCTGCTGGGCAGCCTGGGCGCTGAGCTGGGCAGCCGGTTCTCGGGGATTCAGGCTTTGTACTGCAATCCGTTTGAAGCCGTCTCCAGGCTGGCTGTTCCGGACAATCTTATGACCACATTGGATCATTATCAGCTGCACCCGACCCTGACCGACGGAGGCTTGCAGTCTGCGGTGGCTTTTGCCTACCGGACCGGGCTGATTGACCGGCAGGTGCTGTTTGTGCCGTTCGTGCTGGGACAGCTCGAAATTCTGGATGCTTCAGTACAGCCTGCCTACGCCTATGTTCAGCGTTCGCCGGGTCAGGGACTGAAATTCGATATCGCTTTTCTGGCAGAAGCAGGACAAGTGGTTTCAAGAATGAGGGAGCTTGCCATCCGTCCGTTTCAGGTGAACCCGCTGGCGGGAGCCTCCGCAGCATTGCTGCAGCCGAATTTCGCCGGAAGTGAGCTAGTCTATTTGACCCCTGGCTGGGTGGAGAGTCCCATAGATCCACTTGCGCTGCCGTCTGCTCCGGGAACCAGACTACTGCTCATGGGCGGCGCTCTGGCGGAGAAGGAGGCGAGTATGACAAACTCACTTGGGGACCCAGCTGTACGGGTAAGCTTTGGCTCAGTGTACAAGGCACTAGCCGTTAATCAGTTTCAGATTGATCCAGCCGATCCGGAGAGTTATACGAGACTGGCGAAAGCCTGCGGCATTGCTGAGGATACGAAGCTGCAGATTGTTTATCTGCTTAGCGGCACAGGCGCCCGGACGGTCAGAGAGTGTGTGGCTCAGGACGTCTATCCCGTGTTCCATCTGTCCAAATGGTTGGCTTCCTTCGGGTTTCAAAGCCCGGTCCGACTGTTCTGCATATACCGCGATGAGAAAACAGTGGCCGCTTATAGCGCATTGTCCGGCTTCTTCCGCTCAGCCGTGCTGGAGAGTCCCAAATTGCAGGGCAGCCTGATCCATATTAAGGATCACAGGAGGTTGAATCATGTGCTGGAACAGGAGTTATCAGCCAGCCAGCCTGAGCATGAGGTGAAATATGAAGCGGGCTGCAGATATACCCGACAGTTAATTCCTGCACAGCCGCCCCGGGAGCGTACGCGCAGGCTGAAGGCCCGCGGCGTCTATATGATCGTCGGCGGACTCGGCGGACTGGGCTATAGGGTTGCCGAGCATCTCGCAGAGAATTACCAGGCGCGCCTGGTGCTGTGCGGCAGAAGCCCGGAAGGTGACCCGGCCAAGCTTGAGCGGCTGAAGTCGCTGGGTGCAGACGCGGTCTATCTTCCGATGGATTTGGCCGATGCGAAAGCGGTGGAGCTTACGGTAGCTGAGGTTAAGAATTTGTTTAATCAGCTGGATGGAGTCATTCATTGCGCCGGTGTAATCAAGGATTCGCTGCTGGTTAAGAAGAACATGGCGGATTTTGCCGATGTGCTCAGTCCCAAGGTATACGGAACGGTATATTTGTACCGGGCGTTGTCACGGGAAAATCCGGAGCTGCTGTTCGTGCCCTTCTCCTCCTCAACCGCCTTAGTCGGAAATATCGGCCAGTGCGATTATGCCTATGCCAACAGCTTTTTGGATCATTATGTGGCGCTGATGAATGAGAAGCGGGGCAGAAGCGATACCGCAGTGAACTGGTCCCTGTGGGAAAATGGCGGCATGCAGGTGGACGGCGCTACCAGGGAATTGCTGTGGTCAAAGTTCGGGATGAACCCGCTGTCCGATGAACAGGGACTGCGGGCCCTGGAAGATAGCCTGTCCTTCCGGGAGGATCAGGTGATGGCGGTATCGGGAGACAGGGAGAAGCTCATCCGTACCTTCACCGGCCAACTTCGCCAGGCCAGCCGGCAAAGCCGGCAGCCGGAAGGCAGTTTCACCGCTGCGGCCGCTGCGCCTGGGGATAACGGACAAAGCCATCAGCTGGAGGAAGCGCTCATCGGCATCATGGCGGATATTCTCAAGAGCAGCCGGAGCGAGGTCAGCCGGGATTCCGATCTCAGTGAGCTTGGCTTTGATTCGATCTCGTTCACTGAGCTGTCGAATGCCATCAACAGGGCCTTAGGAGTGGAGATTACACCAACGCTGTTCTTCGAGCAGTCTACTCCGGCTGCCATTGCGGAAGCGATATACAGTGAATACCGGACGGTGATCGACCTTCATTTTGCCCCGACGGAACGAGGCGGCGAACGCCTCCCGGTTCAGGCTCTGCAAGCGGAAGCGCCGCACCCGTACCTTCAGCCGGAGACTGCATTCAGGCTGCTGCACCGCAAACCGGATCCCTCCTTGTTCCCGGACCTGGCGGATCGTTCAGGGCGGAACACCGGTGCCCTGCCGGACACCAAGGAGCCTATCGCTATCGTGGGCATGAGCGGGATGATGCCCGGAGCGGACAATCTGGAGCAGTTCTGGTCCAATCTGGAAGCACAGAAGGACATGGTCACGACCATTCCTGAAGACCGCTGGAGCTGGCAGAACCGCTACGGCGACCCGCGCCGGGAGACGGGCAGAACCGATGTGAAATACGGTGCTTTCCTTAAGCGCATCGACACCTTTGATCCGCTCTTCTTCGGCATTTCGCCGGTGGAAGCGGAGAAGATGGACCCGCAGGAAAGACATATGCTCCAGACCGTATGGCATACGCTCGAGAATGCGGGCTACAAGCCGGAGCAGCTGTCGGGAACCCGGACCTCGGTGTACATCGGGGTATCGAATGGGGATTATCAGGAGCTGCTGCTGAAGGATGAGATTGCCACCACGCTGACCCGCACGATGCTGACGAACCGGATCTCCTATTTCTTCAACTGGAGCGGACCCAGCGAACCGGTTGATACGGCTTGCTCCAGCTCGCTGGTAGCCATCCACCGCGCGGTGGAGTCGATCTGGCATGAAGGATGCCCCTATGCAGTCGCAGGCGGAATCAATCTGATTGCCAGCCCGAACCTGTTCATTGCCGGCAGCAGCCTGGGGATGCTGAGCAAGGACGGGAAATGCAAGACCTTCGACAAGGACGCCGACGGGTATGTGAGAGGCGAAGGAGCGGGGGCGCTGCTGCTGAAGCCGTTGTCTGCCGCGCTAAGGGATAAGGATTATATCCATGGCGTAATCCGGGGGACGGCGGTCAATCATGGCGGGAAGTCGAATTCCATTACTTCCCCGAATGCCAAATCCCAGGCGGAAGTCATTATCCGCGCACATGAGAGGGCAGGCATAGATCCTTCCACGGTCACTTATATTGAGACGCACGGAACAGGCACCAGCCTGGGCGATCCGATTGAAGTAGAGGGACTGAAAAAGGCATTCAAGGCTCTGTATCAAGAGTGGGGCAAGCTGGAATCAGAGCTGCCGCAATGCGTAATCGGCTCGGTCAAAACAGCAATCGGCCATCTGGAATCGGCGGCTGGCATAGCGGGTGTAAGCAAAGTGCTACTGTCCATGAAGCACGGGAAGATTCCGGGCAATATCCACTTCAAGGAGCTGAATCCCTATATCAAGCTGGAAGGCAGCGGTCTAAGCATTGCAGCGCATACAGCCCCATGGAAGCCGCTCACCGGCAGCCGGGGCAGCGAGATTCCGCGCCGGGCGGGCATCAGCGCTTTCGGTGTAGGCGGAAGCAATGCGCATATTATTCTGGAAGAATACCGCAATCCGCCGGTTGAGCTGCCTGCAAACAGTCGCTCCCGGCACATCATTATCCTGTCTGCCAAAAGTCAAAGCAGTCTAAAGGAGAACAGCCGCAGACTCCAGGCCTTTGTCGCCCGCAGCCTTGCGGGAGAGGCGGCCCTTCCTGCGGAGGACAACGCCCACAGTCTGGAAACAAGCCTGCGGCGCGATGTCATCGCCTTGTTCCGGCAGGTGATGGTTCTTGACGGTGAGGACATTGATCCTGCGGCAGAGCTTGAGGAATACGGACTGGACGCGGTCAAGAACGTGCAATTGCTGGAATTGCTGAAGGACAAATTCTCGCTCGAATTCAAGGACGCCGTGTACGGCTTCTCTTCGCTGAACAGTCTGGTGATGTTCCTGTTGCAGCACGACCCCGGCGGGATCAGCAATTACTACGCGGCGGGACGCAGTGTAGTGCACCTGGAAGGAACTGCTCTGCCGGACAGCCTCTCCCTGGAGCAGCTGGCTTACAGTCTGCAGACCGGACGCGCTGAGATGACGGAACGGCTGGCCATTGTGGCCGACAGCCTGAGCACGCTTCACGGGAAGCTGGGAATGTACCTGTCCGGGAAGCAGGATCAGGCGGGCATACATGAAGGACAGAGCAGCCAGCGCTCGGCGCTCAGCAAGCTGTTCGACGGCGAGGAGAGCCGCTTGTTCATGAATGAGCTGCTGCTGGGAGAGAAGCTGGACAAGATTGCCCAGCTATGGGTGCAGGGCGTTGCCATCGACTGGACGGCCTGGTACCCGCAGCCGCTGCGCAAGACGCCGCTTCCCGAGTATGCCTTTGATGAGGAGAGATACTGGCTGCCCGGACCGGACCGCATAAGCGCGCCAGAATCTGTCCTAAGCCCGGTTCATACTCCGGAAGCAGGAGCACATGCGGAAGAAGAGCCTGTTGTTCTGGATGACGATCAGCTGCTGCTGTGGCTGAACAAGGTACACAAAGGGGAAATAAGCGCCGAGAACTTAAATCTGTTAGTGGGGGATCTCTTGGAATGAGCACCTATTCGAGAATGCAGTTGTTAAAGCTGGTGGAGAACCAGCAAATGTCTCCGGAGGAAGCATTGAAGATCATCAGGGAGAACAGTCAGCGTCCTGCAGGCCAGCCACAGCATCAGCCGCAGCCGCCGATTCAGGAGGATCCGCTTAACGCGGTTCCTGGGGACCGGCAGGATTTGGGCTCGCAATTGAACAAGCTCCTGGTGGAGGGAGTAGCCACGCTGCTTAAGGTACCGGCGGGCAAAATCCACCCGGATGCCGACTGGAAAAGCTTTGGGTTTGATTCCATCAGCTTCACGGCCTTTCACAGCTATCTGACAGAGAAGCTGGGATTCAGCTTTCCCCTGGATGTCTTCTTTGAATACAGCACAATCCACACCTTAACCGGGTTTCTACTGACCCAAACCTCCGGTGCAGACGTCAGCTTCAGCGGGGAGCCTGCTGTACAGCCAACGGGCCACCTGCCTTCTCAAAGCCCCGCTGAGACTGGGCAATTGATCCCTGCCCGGCAGGATTTCCTGTGGCTGGTCAACAGTGCAGATACCTTTTTCCTCGACTTCTGGAGCAAGCTTGCCGACTCCTCCATCAACGCTCCCGGGACGGGTTATCCTCCGCTGTCCACTGCTGAGCTGGATAGCGTCCCGCACAAATACATCCAGCTGCTGGTGAATACCTCGGCCGGTCAGAAGATGGAGGTAGTAATCTCCGGTCAGGGCAAGCCGCTGGTCATTGTCGGAGGTGTGGGTATGGCTTCGCCGATGATTCTGCATCAGCTCGATTATTTCTCAAGCCGCTGCCGGGTCATCAGTATCCATAATCCGGGCTGCGGACTCAGTGAGGATATTGACAATTACTCGCTGGAGCACAGGGTCAAGGTGATTGCGGAGGTGCTGGACAATCTGGGAGTGAGTGGGCCGGTGGATTTTGTCGGCATTTCCTGGGGGGGACTCGTCGGGCAAACGTTCAGCGTGGAGTATCCGGAGCGGGTTTCCAGCCTGATCCTGGTCAGCTCCATCTATGAAATCGTCAATGAGAATCCGCAAATGAATGCCGACGCAGCGATGAAGAAGGATCTTGAAGCAGTCGAGCGGGGACTGGATTCCCTGGAGCTGATGGAATACGGGAAGAGCATCAACAAGCAGATTTTCACGAAGTACATGGAATATTATCTGCCCGGCAATCACAAAAGCTACTCGACCATCCAGCTGATCGGCCGCATTCAGGTGCCTGTACTGATCGTTTATGGCAAGAACGACACCATCATCAATACCCGGCAATCCAAGGAAATGGCAGTTGCAATTCCGGGGGCCCGCTGCGTTGAAATGGAAGATGCCGCCCACTTCCTGTTCATGACGCATCATGAGCAGCTGCACCGGGCGATGGAAGAGTTCATCTTCCGGCCGGAGGCTGAACCCTTCAGCCTGCGGGACAGCTATGCGCAAATTCTGGATGCTGAGCAATTGCGTAGAGCAGAGCTGAATATACGGGGAATCGAAGGCTACGAGGGACTGGAAGAGCGTCTGAATGAGCTGTGCATGAGCTATGCCTACCGTTATATCAGGCAGTGCGGTCTCGACACCACTCCCGGCACGATTCATGACCGGACAGAGTGGGTGAAGCGGCTGAAGATCCTCCCCGGGTATACCAAGCTGCTGGACTGCATGATCGACATGCTGGCAGAAGACGGTGTAGTGAAGCTGCTGAACAGCCGCGTCAAATTCATCAAGGCCGAAGCGGAGATTCCCCAGCCGCAGGAGCTGTATGAGGCCTGTCTGCAGGATTTCCCTGAGTTCCGGGGGATGCTCCAGTTCCTGGATTATTGCACCGGCAATTATAAGGATGCGCTTAGCGGACGGGTCCCTCCGGTCAGCGTGCTGTTCCCTAAGGGCAGCTCTGACGCCCTGGAGCGGAGCAACCGGGATACCGTGGAGCATGGCAGGGAACGGGTCTATGCCCGGGTGGTGCATGATATTCTCTCCATGCTGATCTCCAGGGATGGAGGCGGCGGGCCGCTTAATATCCTTGAGGTCGGCGGCGGAACCGGACTCTTGACCCGGCAGCTGCTGGATCTGGCAGAACTCCCGAATGTGAACTACTATTTCACCGATATCGGCGAGTATTTTATTAACAAGGCGAAGGATGAGCCCGAATTCACTTCCCTGCGCTTTAAGACTTTTGATATCAGCAAAAATCCGGCGGAGCAGGGCCTGGCACTGTACAGCTTTGATGTTGTGCTCGGGCTGAATGTGGTTCATGCCACTAAAGATATCGGCGGAACGCTGGCTAATCTGCGGCAGCTGCTTGTGCCGGATGGTCTGATGCTGCTGATTGAGGCCTGCAAACGCCTGCGCTGGGTGGATATGGTCTGGGGGTTGGCGGAAGGCTGGTGGATGTTCGAGGACCGGAGCCTGCGCGATAAATCTCCGATTATTGACCCGTATGCCTGGGAGAAAGTATTCACGAATGCCGGTTATCAGGACATTCAGGTCTTCCCTGGCGACGATGAACGGCGCTTTATGGCCGACTGTGTTCTTGTCGCAGCGCATAAAAGGTAAAAATTCAAAAATATGATACTAATTTTAACATTATACAGCATAAACATTCATTGACATTGAAGGAAATCGTAGATGATAATTTAGTAGATTCATCAAGAAAATTGTGGAAATATGACAAACCAGATTTTCGAGGAGGCGGACATGGAAGCAACGTATGATCTGTTTACCATCAAAACGCAGTGTATGACTTTTTCTAACTACGCTTATCTCGGAATTGACAAGACCTCCCGTAAAGCTTTTGTTGTTGATCCGTCCTGGGATGTATCGCAGATGATTCAGATTTTGGAGAAGCAGGGCGCTTCCCTGGAGGCTGTACTGCTGACGCATTCTCATTTCGATCACACCAATATGGTCAAAAAACTGGAAATGCTCTATCACCCATCGGTCTATATTTCCAGAACAGAGGCGGACTACTACAGATACCGCTGCACCCGGCTCAGAACCGTTGAAGACATGGACCGGATACGTATCGGTGACACCCAGATTACTTGTCTGGTGACTCCCGGGCATACGCAGGGAAGTGTCTGCTACTGGGGTGAAGACAACCTTTTCTCCGGGGATACGGTATTTATCGAAGGCTGCGGCTTATGCGACAGCGAGGGGGGCTCGGCAGAGGATATGTATTACAGCATCCACCGGCTGATCCGGCTGATTCCGGCACATGTGCGTGTTTTCCCGGGCCATTCCTTCGGCGATCCGCCGGGCAAAGAGATGAGCTATCTCTATAAAAGAAATCTGTATTTCCAAATCGATGACATCAATCATTTTGTGAAATACAGGAACAGAAAGAACAATGCCAGAGTTTTTGATTTCAAATAAGCTGCTCAAATTCAGGAGGTACCGTAATGCACAGTGAAATGGTGTTTATGTTCTCCGGGCAAGGCTCGCAATACAACAAAATGGGTCTTGAATTATACGAGAATCAGCCTGTGTTTCGTCAAGCCATGGAACAGCTGGACCGTATTTTTCATGATTTGACCGGCAAAAGCGTAATAGAAGAGCTATATCTCAACACCAAGCGCAAGGGTTCCAGATTCGAGGATATCCTGTATACCCATCCTGCGATCTTCATGGTTCAATATGCGCTGGCGGAGACATTGAAGGCTGAGGGAATGACTCCCCGCTATACGCTGGGGGTTAGCCTGGGGGAATATGTGGCGCTGGCGGTGGCTGGGGTGCTGACGGCTGAGCAAGCGCTGGAGCTTATCGTGAAGCAGGTCGAGCTGCTCAAAAAGACCTGCAAAACCGGTGCGATGATTGCCATTCTGGACAATGAACAGCTGTATCACGGGAATGCGGAGCTGAACACCCGCTCGGAGCTGATTGCTGTGAACTTTGAGAAGCATTTTACAATCGCCTGCAAACGCGAGCATGTCAAAGAGATCCAGCAGTTCATCAAGGAACGTAACATCGCCAGTCTGAAGCTGCCTGTGAACTATGCCTTTCATTCCGCTTCCATCGATGAACTGGAGGAGCCTTACCGTACATATTTGCAGAAGATTGACTATAAGACTCCAGCCCGGGGAGTCCGTCTGGTATCGGCTATGACCGGGGGGAGCGTGCAGGCTGTGGGAGAGTCCTTTTTGTGGGATGTGCTAAGGAAGCCGATGAATTTCCGCGGTGCACTGGAGAGCCTGTCCTCCGGCGGGGAGCGGCTGTTTCTCGACCTGGGTCCGTCGGGTACGCTGGAGAATTTCAGTAAATACATTCTGGAGCAGCCGCAGGCCCGGCAGGTACGCTCTGTGATTACGCCAATGGGCAGCGAGCTGAAGAAGCTGAATGAGATCGTGGCTGAGTATGGGCAAATGAACCTTAAGAAAGAAGCGTGGGAGGCGAAGATGAAGATGAAGTCTTATTTATTCCCGGGACAGGGCGCGCAATTCATGGGTATGGGAGGCACACTGTTCAAGGAGTTCCCCGAATACACCGCGATTGCCGACCGGGTGCTGGGCTACTCCATTGAAGAGCTATGTCTGAAGAACAGCAGCAGGCTGCTGGATACTACCGCTTATACGCAGCCCGCGCTCTATGTCGTTAATGTCTTGTCCTACCTTAAGGAGCTGCGGGATTCCGGGGAGGCTCCCGATTTCGTAGCCGGACACAGCTTAGGCGAGTACAGTGCGCTGTATGCGGCAGGCGTGTTCGATTTCGAGACCGGACTTAAGATTGTGCAAAAGAGAGGCGCGCTCATGAACACGGCGACCGGTGGCGGTATGGCCGCCGTCATCGGGCTGACCGAGGAAGCCATTCACCGGATTCTCGCCGACCACCGCCTCGATAAGCTGGATGTGGCCAACCTGAATACGCCTACGCAGATTGCCCTTTCGGGGCTGATGGAGGATGTGCAGGCCGCCAAAGAGATTTTTGAACAGAATGGAGCTTCTGCTTATGTCGTTCTGAATGTCAGCGGCGCCTTCCACTCCCGGTATATGCGCAGCTCGGCGCTGCAATTTCAGGAGTTCCTCAGCCAGTTCGAGTTCGCTCCGCCCTCTATTCCGGTTATCGCCAACTTGACGGCGCGGCCTTATTCCGTAGGTGATGCCGTACATTACATGACAGAGCAGATGGTCAGCAGCGTGAAATGGTCCGAATCGGTCCGTTACCTCATGGGCAGACACCCCGAAATGGAGCTGACCCAGATCGGCCCGGGTCACGTCATCGCAGGCTTGGTCAGCAAAATCAAACGGGAAGCGGAGCCGCTGATCGTGGATGATGCCGCCGAGGCCCGGCTGTTATTTGCCGAATCGGCATCAACTGCCGAAGCCGAGACAGCGCCGGAAACGGCTGAGTCCGATGCAGCAATTGAAGCTCTGAACACAGCTGAGCCTGCTGTAGTTGAAGCTCCGGCCGCAGATTTCACAGTGGAGCCGGAGCCTGTCCAGACGCAGGAAGAGGCGCTGGTACAGACTGCCTTCACCGGAACCCGGCTCGGAAGCGCGGCATTCAAGCAGCGCTACGGACTGGATTATGCGTATTTGCTGGGAGGGATGAATGACGGAATCTCCTCCTCAGAACTGGTTGTACAGGCTGGCAAGACAGGCTGTCTCGCTTTTCTGGGCGCAGGCGGGATGAAGCCGGCAGAGCTTGCAGATGCCATCCGCCATATCCGCCGGGAGCTGGGGAACAGCAAATCTATTGGGGTTGCCGTAACCTATCATCCGATCTATCCGAACCGGGAAGAGGAGCTGATAGATCTTCTATTGAGAGAGAAGATTCAATTGGTTGAAGCCTCCTCGTACCTCACCCTGACACCGGCGCTTGTAAAGTACCGTTTGCTGGGACTTACGAGAGCGGAGGATGGATCTGTGCGCCGTGCCAACCGGATCATTGCCAAGGTATCCCGGCCGGATATCGCTACACTGTTCATGCTTCCGGCTCCGGCCCGTATCGTGGACAAGCTGCTGGCTGACCGGCAGATTACGGCAGAGCAGGCAGAGCTGGCCCGGTTAGTTCCGGTGGCGGATGATCTTTGCGCAGCAGGTGATTCGGCAGGACCGACCGATCAGGCCAATCTCATCAGCCTGTTGCCGACGCTACTGCGTCTGAAGAAGGAATTGTCCCGTACCTTCGCTCCGGTGCAGGAGATGCACATCGGTGCCGCTGGAGGGATTGGAACCCCGGAAGCTGCAGCTGGCGTATTCCTGATGGGCGCAGACTTTATTTTGACCGGATCGATTAATCAATGCACGGTGGAGAGCGGCGCAAGCCCGGAGGTGAAGGAGCTTCTGGAGCAGGTGAATGTCTACGACATGGCCTATGTCCCTTCCCTGGAGCTGTTCGAGCTGGGCGGCAAGGCCCAGGTGCTCAAGAAGGGGTTGTTCTTCTCGGCAAGAGCCAACAAATTGTATGAGCTGTACCGCAATACCGGCTCTATTGCACAGCTGGACAGCAAGACGAAGTCTCAGCTGGAAGACAAATATTTCGGCCAGCCGATGACGGACGTCCTGGAGGTATGCAAGCGTGGAATGTCTGCGGAGGAGAAAGCAGCTGTCCAGGGTGATTCGAAGCAGCAGCTTGCGGCCGTCTTCAAATGGTATATCGCCAAAGGCAAAGCATCCGCCATCGCCGGTGAATCCGCCAATAAGGTCAATTACAGCATTATGTGCGGTCCGGCCATGGGAGCCTTCAACCAGTGGGTGAAGGGAACACCGCTGGAAGCCTGGAGAAACCGCCGGGCTGGCGAGATTGCCGTCACAATGATGAACGGGGCTGCCCAGATCATAAAAGGAGAGGTTCTCGTATGAACAAAGACCAGGTACTGGAAATTATGAAGAGTAAAATGATCGATATCCTGCCGGATTTGACCACCGAGCAGATTCAGAGAGAAGTAAGCATGAAGGACCTCGGCGCGAACTCCATTGACCGCTTTGATATTATTTCCGACACCATGGATGAGTTGAATATTAAGATCCCGCTGCTGCAGTTCGGGAGCCTGAAGAATATCGGTGAGGTCGTAGATTTCCTGCATGAGAATCTATAACGGTGCAGCCGGCTGGCGGTTTGAGGATTTCCGCCTGGTGACCGTCACCGGGATGGGTATCCTCAGCCCGGCAGCAAGCGGTGTGGAAGCCTTCGGGCGGTCCCTGAAAGACGGCCGCAGCGGAATTGGCTATCTTTCAGGATTAACCTATGCGGACGGACAGCCGCTGATCGGTGCTGAGCTGAGCGGGGAAGGGCTGCAGGAATCCTTCGGCCGCTATGAAGGGGATTTATCCCGGAACGCCGGCCGCTTGTTCAGAATTTCCGGCAAGTCGGTCAAGGCCTCGGCGCTGGCCGGGGCTGAGGCATGGCAGCAGGCGAAGCTGAATGTAAGCAGGCCGGAGGCAGAGCGGATCGGCCTGATCATTGCCGGAAGCAATATTTCTCCGGCGGTCAGCTATGCAGCAATGATGGAATGCGGACACCAGCTGGAGCTGCTCCATCCCAGATATGCGCTGAATTACATGGATACCCATCAGCTTGGGGTACTTAGTGAAATGTTCGGCATTCAGGGAGAGGGGGCGACGGTTGGCGGCGCCTCAGCCAGCGGCAATGCGGCGGTGCTGAGGGCAGCGCAAATAATCCAGCTCGGGATTGTCGATGTCTGTATGGTTATCGGACCTTTGGCCGATCTGTCCCCGCTGGAGCTGCAGGGCTTCCTCAATATTGGGGCGTACGGAGGCCGCAGCTTCCATGATGCACCCGCCGCGGCGTGCCGGCCGTTCGACAGCAGGCATGAAGGCTTCATCTTCGGACAGGCTTCCGCCTGCCTGATCCTGGAGGGGGAGGACAGTGCTGAGGCCCGGCAAGTGGAGGTACTGGCAACTATAGCCGGCGGGGCGGCTGCTCTGGACGGACACAGCCTGTCTGACCCGAGCGAAGATGGACAGGTGCGGACGATGGAGCAGGCGCTCCACACCGCCGGAATCGCCCCCTCTGTCATTGATTACATCAATGCGCATGGCACTTCTACACCGTTGGGGGATGTGACGGAGCTGAAATCAATCTCACGGGTGTTTGGCGGCCAGCTAAGTCACATCCGGTTGAATTCGACCAAAGCGCTGACCGGACATTGCCTGTATGCAGCCGGAGTGGTGGAAGCCGTGGCTACGATCCTTCAGCTGCAGGGGAATTTCCTTCATCCGCTGCCCTCTCTGGAGGACCCCATCAGCCGTGAGCACTATTTCGCTTCCAGCCTGGCGGAACCGGCGGGATTTACTTATGGGCTTAGCAATTCCTACGGCTTCGGAGGAATCAATACCAGCATTATCATCAGAAAAGGAGCAAGCTGAATGCGAGTAGGAATTGAGAGTATCAACTTTTACGGGGGGCCGGCGGTGATCTCCGCCCGCAGTATCTTTGAAGGCAGAGGCCTTGACCTCAGCCGGTTCGATAATCTGATGATGGACCGGAAATCTGTGGGTGTAGCCTGCGAAGATGCTGTAACAGGCGGAGTCAATGCGGCGAAGCCGATCATCGATGCCTTAAGCGAAGAGGACAAGAACCGGATCGAGCTGGTGATTACAGCCAGCGAGTCCGGTGTGGATTTTGGCAAATCGCTCAGTACCTATATCCATGACTATCTGGGGCTGAGCCGCCATTGCCGGTTGTTCGAGCTGAAGCAGGCCTGTTACGGCGGAACAGCCGGGCTGCACATGGCTGCCTGCTTCATCGCCTCGGGTGCTTCCCCCGGAGCCAAGGCGCTGGTCATCGCCACGGATGTAGCGAGAGCCGCAGCCAAGAGCACCTACGGTGAGCCGACTCAGGCTGTTGGAGCCGTGGCCATGCTCATCAGTGCCAATCCGGAGATTCTGGAGCTGGATTTCGGCGCAACCGGACATTACAGCTATGAGGTGATGGATACCTGCCGGCCGCTGCCGGAGATCGAGACCGGGAACCCGGATTTGTCGCTGCTGTCTTATCTGGACTGCCTGGAGAATGCCTATAAGAATTATAAAGAAAAGGTGGACGGCGTCCATTTTCAGGAAACCTTTGATTTCCTGGCCTTCCATACGCCCTTCGGCGGCATGGTCAAAGGTGCACACCGCAAGCTGATCCATGAGGAGCTGAAACTGAGAGGCCCGGCAGTCCAGCAGGATTTTGACAAAAGAGTCGCCCCGTCCCTGACCTACGGCATGCAGGTGGGCAATGTCTATTCCGCAGCTTTATACCTCAGCCTATGTAGTCTGATTGATCAGGCGGACATTGCGGATTACCGCAGAGTCGGGTTATTCTCCTACGGCTCAGGCTGCTCTTCGGAATTTTACAGCGGGGTGATTACGCCGGAATCCGTAAGGAAGCTAAGTGCGATGAATATTCAGGCGGGGCTGGACAGCCGATATAAGCTCAGCTTTGAGGAATATGACGACATCCTGGACCAGAACGTGGAGTGGCTGTTCGGGATTCGGGACAAGAAGGTGGATTTCTCCGGATTCAGCCGCATCTATGATCACTTTTTCAAGGGCAAAGGTTATCTGGTTCTGACCGAAGTCGATGACTTTCACCGCAAATATGCGTGGAGCTGACAAGTGACTGCTATGGAGTATCATTCTATTGCCGTAAGTCACCTGGAAGAAGGGCTCTACAGCATCCGGCTGAACCGTCCGGAGCATAAGAACAGTATCACCGCCACCCTGGTATCAGAGCTGCAGCATGCCTTAGGGATGCTGGAAGAGCTGAGCGCCTGCCGGGTGATTGTCCTTGAAGGTACGGGCGGCTATTTCTGTACCGGGATGAATTTTCAGGCGTTTACGGACGGGGAGGTCGACGCACCCGGTGATTCTGCCGCCCCGCCATCCGTAGATTTTTTGCAGACGATGAAGAGGATCGGCGAGCTGTCCAAGATGGTGATCGCCAAGGTAGACGGGCAGGTGCTTGCCGGTGGTGTGGGGCTGATGGCTGCCTGTGATTATGTGGTCGCTTCGCCGCGTTCCACCTTTGCCCTGCCCGAAGCGATCTGGGGCCTCGTGCCTGCTCTGGTCAGTCCTTATCTAATCCGGCGGACCGGCTATTGGCAGGCGTACAAGATGACCTTGACCACACTGCCCTTGTCCTCGGAAGAAGCGCTAGGGTGCAGACTGGCCGATGAAGTGGCTGCTGATCCGGATGCCAGCATTCTGCGGCTATACCGGAGAATCAGCCGGATCACGCCGCAGACAGTAAGGGAGATCAAAGGCTTTTTCCGGCAAATGTGGATTATCAACGAAACGATGGAAAATGACGCCGTAGCCGAGATTGACAAGCTGACCGCTTCCGCAGAAGTCAGAGAGAACATTCAGAATTATGTGCGTTACAAAAGATTTCCCTGGGAAAAAGAATAGGGGCACAGAGATGCTATATACAACCTTCGCAAGGCAATATGAACAGTTCCTCTCCCAGACGGTAAGAAGGCTCAGCTTTGATCTGGAAGGCCCGGAGGATCGTTATGGGCTGAAGCTGAGTGTGGTCTCCCTGCCGCAGGAGGACGGGCCTCTGGATTATCTGAGTGCGGCGGAGAAGGAGCAATACTTCGGCTTCAAATATCCCAGACGCCGCAACAGCTACCTGCTCGGCAAGCTGGCCGCCAAGATGGCCGTGGCCGGGGAGCAGGATGATCTGTCCGAAATTAAGATCGATCACGGGATTATGTGTCAGCCGCTGGTGGCCGGAAGGGACCGGAAGATTACGATTACCCATTGCGACACCCTGGGAGCGGCGGTTGATTATGACCCGCGCCTGCTGCTGGGCGTTGACATGGAGCTTGTGGATGAGAAGGCGATGGACGCGTTAAGAAGGATTACCTCCAAGGAGGAAGAGGGCCTGATGAAGGACATAGGACCTGAGCTTGCGCCGCCGTTCTTCCTGACCCTGCTCTGGACGGCGAAGGAAGCGATGTCCAAGGTGCTTCAGACCGGCTTCACCGTTCCCACCGATCTGTTCGAAATCAAAGCTTGCGCATGCAGCGGACATGGAGTGATCAGCCAGTTCAAGAATTTCCCGCAATTCAAGGCCATATCCGTTCTGCGCCGTGAATATGTTTTTACCATTGTGCTTCCGGCCAAGGCCATGACTGACGGCTCGGAAGCCCGGTTAATGCAATGTCTGCAAGAGATGCTGCCATTATAACGTAAGAGTATCAACCATTTCAGGAGGTGCTTTATGAAAAGTCTCGTCCTTTACACAAGCGTCTATGGAAGTACGAAGCAGTATGCAGAATGGATCGCGGAGGAGCTTGGAGCCGATCTCGCGGACATCGACACGTTTGACATTAAGCAGGTAGGCCCGTATGACACCGTAATTATAGGTACCTATGTCCGGGTTCAGAAGCTGGTCATTGCCGATTATCTCAAGAAGGTCTGGGACCAGCTGAAGCATAAGAAGGTCATCCTCTTTTCCGTCTCCAAAACGCCTGTGCAAAGCGAAGCCTCCGTCAAAAACTACAACAAAAGCATACCCGAAAAAATCCGTGCCGGGCTGAAATATTTCCCGCTGGAAGGCCGGTTTAACTTTGAACAGCTGGCCGACAAGGATAAAACCATGATGAAGGTCGGACAGAAAATGACCCGGCTGTTCATGGGCAAGGAAATGGCCGAAGAAATGGTCAGAAACTGCGACGATGTGCGTAAAGAAAACATTTCGCCGATTCTCCAGGAACTGCGCCAGACCTCATGAGCAGGCCCGTGTCCAGGAAGGAGTGAGCGGATTGCAAATCGCTGTATGTGTCAAGCAGGTACCCTCCGCTCACATGGGGCCTGTTATGAACCCGGCGGATGTCTTTGCCCTGGAAGAGGCGCTGCGGATCAGGGAGCGCCAGGGCGGAAGTGTAACCGCCGTAAGCATGGGAGCAGAATCCGCAGCCCAGATCTTGCGGAGCTGCATCTCACTGGGTGCGGATGCAGGCGTGCTGCTGACGGACAGGCTGTTCGCAGGCGGGGACACACTCGCAACGGCCACTGTGCTCTCCCGTGGGCTTGAGCTAACAGGCAAGCCGGATCTTATTCTCTGCGGCACCCATTCGACTGACGGGGAGACCGCGCAGGTCGGTCCCGCCCTGGCGGAGAAGCTGGGCACTGCGCACATCACGCATGTGCTGGAGATCCTCGCCCTGGAGGAGCAGCACATCACCTGCAGGCGGATGACAGAGACCGGTTTTGAAATTGTGCAGCTGATGCTCCCGGCCCTGATAACGGTGCATAAAGGCATTAATCAGCCGCGGATGGCGACCATTAATGGAATTCTGAAGGCTAACCGCTGTGAAATCACCAGGCTGTCCGCCCAGGACCTGAGCCTGGACAAGCAAGCCTGCGGGCTTGCGGGATCGCCCACCCGGGTGCAGGCAACCCGGAATGCCGCAGACCGGCAGGTGCCCTTCACAGTAAGCGGCAAGAGCCTGCGGGAGCAGATTGAGGAGATCGCGCAGCTTTTGACAGCTAAGAATATGTCACCGGGTATATGATGCTTTTTCTAAAATATAAGAATTTATATGTTTCACATGATAACTTATCCTTCTATTTCTCGCTGAAACAGTACCGTTCTTACAAAAGGACGGCAAAGCCGTTTCCACTTGTTATTTTCATTCAGATAAGGAGGCTCCCATGCCGGATCAGAGCCTGCGGGCCAGAGAATATGAAGGTCTCATGATTGCCGGTGAATACGCGGAAGGACAGCTTAGCCCGGCTGTATATGAGCTGCTGGGCTCAGCCCGTGAGCTGAACCGGAAACTGCAGACGGACATTGCCGTCGTGCTTATCGGAAGCGGTACTTCAGCCTATACGGCCTCCTGCATCAGCCATGGCGCGGACACCGTCTATGTGCTCGATCAGCCCGGCCTCAGTCCGCTGAGCGAAGAGGTTCATACGGAGCTGCTGCATCAGCTGGTATTGGAGGTTAAACCGGAAATCCTGCTGCTTCCCTCCACTATACATAGCAAATCCATCGCCGCAAGATTAGCTGCAAGGCTTAACACCGGATTAACTGCGGACTGCACAGAGCTAGACATTGATCTGCCTAGCCGGGTACTGCTGCAGATCCGGCCAGCCCGGGAAGGGGCGTTAATGGCGACCATCTGCTGCCCGGAGGCCAGACCGCAAATGGCGACAGTCCGGCCCGGGGCCATGCCCCCTTGCGTACCCGATCCGCAGCGGACCGGACGGATTATACATCCGCAGCTCCAGCTTCCATCCGTGCTACGCACCTCTATCCTTGAGGTGATCAAGAGCAGAGAGGCGCCAGGCTCCGCCGCTTCCGGTATTATCGTTGCCGCAGGAAGGGGCGTGTGCAGCAAGGAAGGAATAGAGCTGGTCAGAGAGCTTGCCGCATGTCTGGGTGCAGAGCTGGGTGCAACAAGACCCGTGATTGACCAGGGCTGGCTGGATTATTCCCGGCAGATTGGCTTAACAGGCCGGAATGTGAGCGGCAGAATCTATATCGCCGTCGGCATTTCGGGAGCGGTTCAGCATACTGTGGGCATCCGCAGAATGGACACCGTGATTGCTATCAACAGGGACAGGACAGCCCCTATTCTGGGACTGGCAGCGCACGGTATTGTTGCCGATCTGTTCGAGGCGGTGCCGCTCCTGATTGAACAGGTTAGACAAAACATAACAGTAGGCAGGTGAGCATATGGAAGAACGGATAAGCTTTGCACAGTTCCAGGGAATCTTTGCCGAATATTTGGGGATTGAAGCTTCAAGACTGACCCCTGAGGTCAATCTGCTGCTGGAGCTGGGGGTGGATTCTTTATCTTTGGTCAATGTGATGCTTAGGCTCGAAAGAGAGTACCAGGTCATGTTCAATCCCGAAGACCGGGTAATGACCCGGACACTGGGCGAAGCCTATGAGCTGTTTGACAACTATAGAAGTTTGGTCCGGGACGCGCAGACCGGCAGTTAATCATCTTGATGCAGAGGAGCATGACCATGTTGAATCTGTCTATACGTGCCCTATCCTATTACATCCCCAAGGGGCGGATGACCAACGGGGAGATCGTAGATTTGTTTGCGGAGAAGTACTTTCACCATCTGCCGAAGGATGATTTGGAGCAGCTGGTGTACGGCAGCAAGCGCAAGCTCGATTTCCTGGAAATCACGAACCGTTCCTGCTCTGCGGACTACCGGGAGGAGAGCTCTGTGCAAATGGCCGTTAAGGTCTCGCAGGAAGCGATCCGCAAAGCGGGAATTTCCGCAAGCGACATCGATCTGCTGCTGTTCGTCGGTGTGTGCAATCCCTTCCGCGAGCCGTCGTATTCGATTATTCTGGCGCATGAGCTGGGAATGACCCGGGGCAATTATTACGACATCAACGACACCTGCAACGGGTTCCTGAAAGCGATGGAGCTGTCCAGCCTCTATATTCAATCGGGCAAATACCGCAATATCCTCGTTGTAACCAGTGAGAATCCGCTGGAGCTGCTGGAGGCCTCCAACTATGCGGGCAAGGTCGGCAGTTTTGAAGAAGCGGATTACAAAATGAATCTGCTGTTCGCCGGAGCCGGAGCCGCCGCGATGCTGCTGAGTGCCGACAATGGCAAGAAGTCCATTAAGTACTACGGGGAGCAGAGGAACCATGCGGATTGGGAGCTGTCGCTGTATGTATCGCCCAAAATCCATATGCCCGCACCAAGGTTCGAGGGAATGGATTTCATGAGCTGGGCGGACGGGCGCGGGATTGCCGCCAAGGTCATCCGCGACATGCCCGGCTTTGTCTATGAATTCCTGGAGGAGCATGAGCTGCGCAAAGACAACATTGATTATATCTTCTCCCACCAGTTGGGCCGCAATATCACCAATTCGCTGCTGAACAAGCTGGAGGTCAAGATGGAGAAGGTCTTCCCCGTTAATACCTTCCCCGAGAACGGCAACATGGGCAGCGCCAATATTCCCGCCGGTCTGGCGATTGCCGAAGAGCAGGGGCTGCTGCATAAAGGCGACTCAATCCTGCTGCTGGGCAGTGCCTGCGGCTTAACCTACGCGGCGGCATACCTCATATGGTAAGGGAGGAAGGCAGATTATGACGGCCACGAATTTTCCCGTTCCCAAGCTGATCGTAAGAGAACCGCTCGACACAGCAATCATCCGTAAAAAGGTCGCCTACGGCAACTATTCCTGCACGGACAAGCTCGTGCCCATGATCAGGGCGCGTGGCACCAATCTGCAGACGGATAGTGAAGGGAATCTGCACATTATCGGCTGGCAGCGGGATATCACCCGCATGCGCAAGCAGGATGTCTCCCTGTCCTTCATGGTTCATCTTACCGTCAGCCCGGACGGACTGATTCTGGAAGCGGCGGTGGATGATCTTTTTAACGGCGGCAAGGGTGTGCTCTGTTCCAGGGATTACTTGGAGCAGAAGCTGAAGGAGGAGCTGGAGGGTCAGTGGTTTGACAAAAAACTCGCTGCCCGGCTCCGCTTTGACCGGTTTAAATGTTTTCATATTTTTGAGATTATGAGCGGGATCTACAGCTCCTATTTCATGCACAAGCAGCATGGGGACACTGGACCCGGCGCTTTATTTTATGAGGAAGATATCGTAGACATTTACGCCGCTGAAGGCAATCTGTATTTGACCGGGCTCCAGGCGTTCAGCGGTAAGGAGGACATCAAGTATACGGTCGTCCTGTACGATGTGTTCAATCATATTACCTTCGACCAGGAAGGTTATATGAAGCTGAAATCTCCGATTCTGGCGGAGTTCTACCTGGACAGGGAGCTGGTCCATACAGACGAAATCTATCAGAAGGACAAGGATTATATCTTCATCCGTATGCAGAAGTTTCTGTTCGTATGCGTGGAGAAGCTGAAGGCGGTGCTGTTTCCGGATTTTGCGGACAAAATGATGAACACCAACCTGGCTCCCGGCGCGTTCATCGGGATCATCATGCAGGCCATCGGCATCCGCTCGTTCTCGAACAACTTCAATTATATCCAGTATATTATGACGGCCATGCAGCGCCCCCGCAGGCTGCCGGGCTGTATCGGCGCCATTCTGAATGAGGAAGAGGCAGCGCAGCATTTCGAAGGCTTTGATTTATCCTATTTGGGCTAACAAAGGAGACTAGGGCACACCGATGATCCAATATGAACGTTTGACCATTGACTGCGTGCTGGACACACTACAGAGGGATTTCCCGGACAAGCCTGCGGTGGTGTTCGAGCAGGAGACTGTCACCTTCACGCAGCTGTATGACTATTCCCTCACCATTGCCGGTAATTTGCTGGACCTTGGGATCAAGAAGAACGACAAGGTGGCCGTGCTGCTGCCCAACAGTCTTGAATATCTGTACGTCTACTTCGCCCTCTTCAAAATCGGCGCGTGGATTGTTCCCGTCAGCACGCGATATGAACCGGATGAAATCCGGCGGATTCTGGACAATTCCGATGCGGAGACGATCATTTACCAGGACCGGCTGGGCATTTTCAACTATGAGGAAATTCTCTTGAACGGGCTTCGGCCCGAACTGCCGGCGATCCGCAATTATATCGTGCTTGGCGATGAGCCTGCACCGGGCAGCATGTCATTTGCCGGGCTGCTGAAGCCGCTCACAGTCCCTTTTCAGGACAGACAGCTCGAGTCTATTGATCCTGAGGATATTGCGATTCTCGGCTACACCTCCGGAACCACCGGCCACCCCAAGGGCGTGATGATCACGCACCGCAATCTGGTGGCCACCTCTTACTATGGCGGACAGCTGCTGGATATACACGATGATATCGGCTTCTCGATTGCTCCTCTCTATGCTGCGCAGGGCTTCAATGCCGTGCTCGTCTACTTTGTCTCCTGTATCACGATGAAATGGATCGCAAACTTCAATCCGAATGATATTCTGACCCATGTCGCCAAAAACGGGATCAACCTCTTTCACACCCAGCCGACGATGTGGAGCCTGATCCTGGCCATGCCTTACTGCAAGCCCGGGCTATTCAGGGAGCTGCGCAAGGTCGTGGTCTCCGGTTCCCTCTGTACCCCGTATTTAGCCCGCTCCATCGAGGAAACGACCCGCTGCACGCTAATCAATGCCTACGGCATTATTGAGGCTACGGGTCTGGTCACAATGACCCGGCTGGATGATCCGCCGGAGGTCCGGCTGAACACAGTCGGCAGGCCGATTGAAGGCTTCGAGGTCAAGATTGTAGACCGGGACCGCAAGGAGCTGCCGAAGGGCGAGATCGGGGAGCTGGCGATCCGGGGCTATCTGATGAAGGGCTATTACAACAACGAAGCCAAGACGCGCGAGGTAATTGATGAGGAAGGCTGGCTGTACACCGGGGATTTGGCCTGTTATTACAAGGACGGCGTCAATATTTGCATTGCCGGCCGCATCAAGGATATGGTCATCCGCGGCGGCTTCAATGTCTACCCGGTAGATATTGAAGAATGTGTGCTGAACATGGACAAGGTTGAGGATGTATCAGTTGTCGGGGAGCCGGACGAGATTCTGGGTGAGGCCCTGGCTGCTTTTGTGATCCCAAGGCCCGGAGTTCTGCTTACCGAAGGTGAGGTCAAAGCCTATTGCCGCGGCAAAATCGCCAACTATAAGGTTCCGGACCGGGTGCATCTCGTCTCCCAGCTGCCGGTGCTGGAATCCGGAAAGGTGCAGAAGAACATCCTCCGAAGATGGGCCGTAGAGGGTATTCCGGCGGAAAGCCAGTTTTTGCTCAATGACACGATCGTCAGAGGCATGGCCGGGGAGCTACAAGATAACCCCGCTAAGTGAGGTTTTAGCTCAAATTCTTATATTTCAATAAATCACAGGTCGAGGGGCGCTTATTGTGGATTTCAGCTATACCGTGGAGCAGCTGCAGATCTGCGGCTTAATGGAGGAATGTTGTGAGCGGTATTTGAATGACGGAGTGTATGCGGATGACGAGAGCGGCACCTTCCGCAGGGATAAGTGGTCCCGATTAGCCGGTACCGGCTTGCTCGGGCTTCCCTTTCCGGCAGCGTATGGAGGAGCGGAGCAGGGAATGCTGACCACGGCGCTGGCGATCCGTTCGCTGGCGCGCCGCTGTCAGGATGAAGGCCTGGTCTTCTCGGTATGCGCTCAAATGTCAGCGGCCCAAGTGCCGCTATGGGTATATGGTAGTGAGGAGCAGCAGGCCGGGTATCTGGCACCGCTCATTGATGGAAGATTCATCGGCAGCAGTGTAATTACGGAACCTGGGGCGGGCTCTGATTCTTCCGCCATGACCACCTCTGTCGAGAAGGAACCGGAAGGTTATATCCTGAACGGCATCAAAACCTTTGCTACACTCGCCCCGGAGTCCGACATCCTGCTGGTGTACGGCAAGCATGCGGGAGGCCTGCCCATGCTGGATGTGTCGGCCTTTATTCTGGAAGCGCGGCAGCAGGAATACGAGATTGGACAGGTCTTTGAGAAGATGGGCCTGCGGACCAGCCCGATGAGTGAGGTTCTGCTGAACCACACCCGCATTCCGGCCCACAGGCTGCTGGGACGGGAACGGCAGGGGATGGGTATTTTTTTCAAGGCGATGCTGTGGGAGCGGATTATAGTCAGTGCTTATCATGTCGGAGCTATGGAACAGCAGTATGAACAGACCTATCAGTATGCGGGCCAGAGGAAGCAATTCGGACAGGCTATCCGCTCCTTCGAAGGGGTCTATGACAAGCTGGTCCAGATGAGAATCCGGCTGGAAACAAGCACGCTGATGCTGTATAAGGTGTGCGAGGACTTTGACCAGGGGCGCTGCGGAATGCACAGCGCCTCCATGCTGAAGCTGCATACCTCCGAATCCAAGGTGCAGAACAGCCTTGCGGCAGTGCAAATCTGGGGAGCTTACGGCTATGTGAAGGAGAGCCCGCCGGAGAAACAGATGCGGGATTCCCTTGCTTCCAAGCTGTACTCGGGAACGAGCGAGATGCAGAAGAAAATTATGCTGGAAGGTCTGGGGGAAGGGTATGAGTGATTTTCTGCTGCAGCATTACCTGCTCCGCAGCGCTGAGCGCTGCCCGGACCAGACTGCGCTGCGCTTTGAAGGCAGGGAGCTAAGCTACGGTGAGCTGCTTCGGCGCAGTATTCAAATCTCCGATGCACTGATCGATACCGGCATGGAGCCGGGGGAGACCGCTGCAATCTGTCTGGACAAGTCCCCGCAGGCGGTATGCGCCATGTTCGGCGTGCTGTTCACCGCAGGGGCGTACATCCCGCTGGACACGAGCTACTCTCCTGTACACAGAATGTTGACCATTCTGGAGCAGAGCGGGACGCGGTTTCTGGTTACTGATGGTGCGAATCTGCTGAAGCTGCTGCAAGGTGCGAATCCGGAGCAATTGGAGCGGCTGAGGTTACTTCATATACTGCTGGTGGAGGGGGGCGCCGAACTGGACGACGCAGATTTCGGCATGATCGTTCAAGCTGCGCCGGATCAGCCCCTGCGCCATTTGTACAAGGGCAGAAGACAGCCGATCAGCGAGGATCTGGCTTATATTCTGTACACTTCAGGCTCCACAGGAGTACCCAAAGGCGTGATGATTACCCACCTGAATGCCAGAACCTTCATTGACTGGTGCTGCGGTTACTTCAAACCGGAAGGACATGAACGCTTCGCGGCCATCGCACCTTTTCATTTTGACCTTTCGGTGTTTGATATTTTCGTGCCGATTGCCGTGGGGGCAACGCTCGTCCTCCTGTCGGCTGAAGTCATTCAGCATCCGGCGCGTTTTACCACGGCCATCGAACAGGGGGAAATTAGTTGGGTCTATTCCGTGCCCTCACTCTGGGCTGCCGTGGTCCAATACGGCCGGTTGCCGGCAGGCGGGCTGCCTTCGCTGCGGGGCGTGCTGTTTGCGGGCGAGGTTCTGCAGCCGAAGCTGCTGCACCAGGTGATGGAGCTGCTGCCAGAGGCGGATTTCTACAATCTGTACGGGCTGATTGAAACCAACGTCTGTACCTATTATCCGCTGAGTGAGCAAGACGGTATACGCGACACTCCCGTACCGATCGGGTATCCCTGCGGAAATACCGGAGTTGTCGTGGTAACCGCTGACGGACGCATTGCCGGTGCCGGTGAAGAGGGTGAACTCTGTGTAAGAGGCTCAATAGTCATGAAGGGCTATTACCGCAACCCTCTGCTTACAGAGCAGAGCTTCCGCAGCATACCGCCGAATTGGGGTCTTGGAGACAAGCTCTACTGTACCGGGGACATGGCTATGGTTAACGAAGACGGAGCGCTCGTCCTGATTGGCCGTAAAGACGCCTTGATTAAGCGTTCTGGCTTTCGCATTGAGCTTCCGGAGATTGAACGCGTGCTGCATGACATGGAGAATATTCTGGATGCCGCGGTCGTGGATATCCAGGATGGTGAAGGCTATCCGCTGATCTGCGCTGCCGTGATTGTGCATGAAGCTGGCAGCTTCACCGTGCTTGGGCTGAAGCAGGCTGTCGGCAAGCTGCTGCCCCGGTATATGATTCCCGATATGGTGCATGTCTTTGACAGGTTCCCTACAGGGGGGAGCGGCAAGGTTGACCGGCAGCAATTGAAGCATGAATTCCGCAAGCGGCTCTGAAGGAAGATGAGGGGAGAGAAGACTGTGCAGATGCAGGACAAGCTGTATGAGATTATCGCCAGCGTATGCTACTTCGACAAGGAGGAGCTGCATCCCGGCTTGTCGGTTGAGGGTGATCTGGCCATTACCTCGGTGATGATTGTAGAGATTATCGCGATGGTGGAGAGCAGGCTTGACGTGAACCTGGAAGAGCATGTAGATGAGCTGCTCAGCTGTGAGACGCTGGGCGAGCTGACAGCGCTGACCGCTGAGCTGGGCAGGGAACATTCGCTGGACAGCCTTCCGGGGAGGTGAGACCTTTGGCCAACTTTCATTCCAATTCCAAGCAGTCCCTTTCTGCTGCTGCCACGCTTCATGGAGGGTTCGAAGTCCGGGCAGCCCTGCATCCGGAGCATACGGCCATTGTTTTTGCCGGACAGTCAATAAGCTACCAGCAGCTGAACCTGCGTGCCAATTGCCTGGCGCATGAGCTGATTGCCCGGGGCGTTCGTCCGAATGATCATGTAGGCGTAAGTGTGAAGCGCAATATGAATCTGGTTATTGCCCTGCTTGCCGTGTTAAAAAGCGGCGCGGCCTACGTCCCGGTGGAGCCCGGCTATCCGGCCAGCCGCAAGAACTATATTCTGCAGCATTCCGGGGCCTCTGCTGCGATCTGTGAAGACGATGAACCGCTCGATGTGCTGGTTCAGATCCGCCTAGGGTCTGCCGAAGCTGGCGCAACCGCTGCTTCCTCAGCATCCGGCTATCCGTCAGACAACCCGGATCTTTCCATTGACGGCAGTGCTTTGGCCTATATCATGTACACCTCCGGCTCTACCGGCACGCCCAAAGGCGTAATGATCGAGCACCGTTCCGCCGTGAATTTAATCTCCTGGGTGAACCGCGAGCTGGATATGGGCAGCCGTGATAGAGGCTTGTTCGTAACCTCGGTGTGCTTTGATCTATCTGTGTATGATATCTTCGGCCTGCTGGCCGCCGGAGGCACGATCGTCCTGTGTCCGGAGCCGCAGATTACTGATCCTGACAGCTTAACACGGCTGCTGCTGGAGCAGAGGATCACCTTCTGGAATTCCGTCCCGACCACACTGCATGTTCTGGTCCGGCACTTGGCGGAGTGTATCCCTGATTTCGCCCAATTGGAATTGAGGCACATCTTCCTGAGCGGAGACTGGGTTCCCCTGGAGCTGGCGAGGAACTACTCCCGCTATTTCCCCCGGGCGAAGCTGACTGCTCTCGGCGGGGCTACGGAGGCTGCGGTCTGGTCCATCTATTATCCGGTTACGGAGGTCCGGGAGGACTGGACAAGCATTCCCTACGGGCTACCGGTTGAACAGAATTATTGGTACATTCTTGACGAAGACCTGCAGCCGGTTACGGCGGGAGAGACAGGTGAGCTGTATATCGGCGGTATCGGGGTAGCGCGCGGCTACATCAAGGACCCGGTGAAGACGGCACAAGCCTTCATGCCGGACCCCTTCCGCGAATCTGAGGCAGACCGGATGTACAGGACTGGCGACCTGGGCCGGATGCGGGAGGACGGAACTATCGAATTCCTCGGCCGCCGCGATGATCAGGTCAAGATCCGCGGCTTCCGCATCGAGACGAAGGAAGTGGAGAAGCTGCTGCTGGAATATCCGGGCATCCGGGATGTTGCCGTTATGGCCAGGAGCCACAGTTCAGGGGATAAATACCTCTGTGCCTATCTGACTGCCGCTCAAGCCGTCTCCGGCGCTGCACTTAAGCAGTACCTGGCTGCGCGCCTGCCTGCTTATATGCTCCCGTCCGTGTTCGTCCGGCTGGAGCAGTTCCCGCTGAATGCCAACGGCAAGGTGGACAAAAAGCAGCTGCCTGAGGTTTCTCTGCACAACATGCTTACGGATAGTGATTTCTCACCCTGCACCACTCCGTTGCAGCAGTCCATTTGCCAGGCATGGCAGGCTGTCCTGGAGCTTGAACCCATCGGAGCGGACCATGACTTTTCCGAAATTGGCGGAAGCTCGATTGAGGCGGTTACGCTGCAGAGTGAGCTTGCCCGCAGGGGCATTCCCCTTTCTTACGAAGAGCTGCTGAGCGCCTCTACCATTAGGGCGCAGGCCGGGCTTGTGGAAGCGGGAGTTACTCCGCGGGTAAGTGCGGCCTGTATCCCGCCGGTTCAGGTTCACTGCGGGGAAGTCGCAGCTGCCTCCAGCCTCCCGCTAAAGATCATAACGGAGCCGAGCTTGTCCCGTTATTTCACACAGCCGCAGCCGTTTAACGATCTCTATTACAAAAGCTGCTTATATAACTCACTATTTCCTGTACTGAATGTCTTTGGCCGGAATATCAACACGTTTCTGAGCAGCGATATGTTTGTGTATATTCTTGATTCTGCACAGGCAGAGCCGTACCTCTCTGCTGCCTGCATGGAATCCGCGCCCCCGGAAGCTATTCTGGAGCAGCTGCACCTTACGGCCCGGTATGAGTCCCCGCAGGGCGGGAATGGGCTGAAGGAGAGGCTTATCCCTGGGCTGGCCCGGCAAAGCCTGTTCATTCTCTGGGTGGACAGCTTCTATGAACCGGCCCGTAGAGACGCTTATATGAAGAAACATCTTGCCCACACGCTGCTGGTCTACGGTTATAGTGAGGCGCAGGATCAGTTTATTGTGCTGGAGCACAGCCATAAGGATGCGCTGAACTACAGGGAACGGACTCTGGCAGCAGAGGATCTGCTGAACAGTTATCAGGGGTACCGCCAGCATCTAATGTCATCTGCGCAGACGTACACCTTGATGGAATTCCCGCGTGTCCAGCAGCCGTACACCTATGAACTGCTGCCAGATGTTAATCGACTTAATTGCCTGTACCGCACACAGCGGGACGCCATTACGCAGAGCCTGCTGACGTTGTCCGCCTTCAAAGATCACTATACTTCACAGCACTGGAGTTATACAGAGCAGCACGTCAACCGCCAGATTGCTGGCCTGAACGCCATCATTGATTCTAAGCGGGCTGAAAAGTACCGGCTGGAGCGTCTTCTTACCGAACGGCAAGCGGCTGCGGCCAGGCTCGGAGAAATTACCGGTGCATGGATGGACATCCGCAGTGACCTGATCAGGTGCAGCAAAGGCATTGCGCTGCCGGACACTTGGAGAACTGTTCATAGCCGCTTACTGGAAGACATTGTACACAAGGAGCAGGAAGTCATGGAGATGATGTGCCGCCCGGCAAGCCGGGGCAAGGAGGGAGCTTGGCAATGAATCAGACCATTCAGAATCAGCTGCATTATTTATCGCAAAAGTACAACGAATATAACCTTCCCATGTATTTAAGCTATCCGGTGGACAGCCACTGGCGCCAGCCTGCGGATGAATCTGCTATAGCTCAGGAGCTTAAGGAAATCGAAGAAGCACAGGTTTATGTGCATGTTCCGTTCTGCAAGTCGATCTGCTATTACTGCTGCTGTGACCGGGTGCTGAGCGGCAAGGATGAAGACAAGGATCAATATATCGATGTGCTGGAGCAGGAGCTGGCACTCAAGCTCTCCGGCCGTGCCCGGAAGCTGAAGTCCGGTAATCTGCACTGGGGTGGGGGGACCCCGGCATATTTGAATGAACGGCAGATCGAGCGGCTGTACGGAATTATTGCCCAGTATGTGGACTTTGAAGATAACGCCAGAATCAAGCTGGAGGCTTACCCGGACAAGCAGATTGTTACCGAAGGCAAGCTGCGGCTGCTGAAGGCACTGGGTTTTAACTATATCAGCTTTGGCATTCAGGACTTTGATGCCCGGGTTCTGAATGCAATTCACCGGGAATGCGATCTTGAGGATACGCGGGAGATTATCGGCCTTGCCCGGAGCATGGGCTTCACCGTCAATGTGGATTTATGTTATGGCCTGCCCTTTCAGGGACTCGGAGAATTCGAGCGTACCTTGCAGGAGATCGTGCGGATTGCCCCAGATAAAATCGTGGCTTTTCCCTATGCCCATTACCCGGCCATTTATCCGCTGCAGCGCAAAATCCCGCATCTCAGCCTGCCCAATAATTACATGGTGTCCCGCCTGTTCGAGCTGGCCCGCCAGGTTTTATCCCAGGACTACACTGAGATGGGCAGTGATACCTTTATCCGCAACAACGGGCGGGAGAAGCATCCCGGAACGCATGTGGTTCGTGATTTCATGGGCTCCTCCGAAAGAAGCAGCCAGCATCTGCTGGGTCTGGGCAAGTCGGCCGTTAGTAAGATTGGCAGTCTCTATTATAAGAATGTCCCGGCGATGGATCGGTACCGTGCCGCACTTGATTTGAGGAAATTCCCAATTGAGACCGGCAAAACCCATCTATTGTCCATCGAAGATGCCATTCGTGAGGATATCATCCTGAAGCAGCTGCTGGGCGGTAACCCTATTGACAAGCCAATGCTTCAGGAGTGCTTTGGTATCGATTTTGACTCTTATTTTCAGGAGGAGCTGAGCGTGCTTAGAGGCATGGAGAAGGATGGCCTGCTGCTGGGTGTGGACTCTCCGCGAATTACAGTAACCCTTACCGGTACGTACTTTATCCGGGCGATTGCCCATGTTTTTGATCCCTACTACAAATCCACCAGGAATGGAGAAAATAGTATATGAAAATCACAGAACAAGTTACAATGATCGTAGCGGGTTTGACCCGTATTCCGGCAGGGGAGCTGCACCTGGATACCGATATTTTCGAGTCCAGATTACTGACCTCCCTGGGTCTCCTGGATCTGGTTGCCAGATTGGAGCAGGAATTCAAGATTATTATTCTGCCCGAGGAACTGATTCATGAACACTTCGCGAGCATTGCTACAATTATCGGGTTTATCGATAACAAGCTGGCGGAGGCTTCATAACAGCGAGAGTCTCAGGACTTGCCCGGGCTGCTAAGAGGTGAGCCAATTGTTCAAGATCATGATCGTCGAGGATGATATCAAAATCAGAACCCTGATGACCGATATCCTGCGCAAATACAGCTATGAAGTGGTGGAGGTTGCGGATTTCCTGCAGGTGGAGAAGATCTTCGAGCAGGAAGCGCCGCAGCTTGTGCTGCTTGACCTGAATTTGCCTTATTATGACGGGTTCTATTATTGCCGGGTATTCAGAAGGAAAACAACGGTGCCGATTATTGTGATCTCAGCAAGGGATGAGGAATCCAGCCAGGTGCTCAGCATGGAGCTGGGAGCGGATGATTATATCGTGAAGCCGCTGAATATTCAGGTGCTGCTGGCTAAGATTATGGCGATCATGCGCCGGAATTACGGGGAGTATGCAGGCAAGCCGGAACTGGAGAAAGAGCCGTTGCCGATTCATCTGGATGACCGTAATTTCAGCATTTCCTGCAAGGGAGCCGTTGAAGAGCTCAGCAAGAATGAATACAAGCTGCTGAAGAAGCTGATGGAGAATAAGGATACCATTGTCACCAGGGAAGAACTGCTGGGAGAGCTGTGGGATGATGTGCATTTCGTCGTGGATAATACGCTGACGGTCAATGTCACCCGGGTCAAAAGCAAGCTGGCCAGTCTCGGCTTTCAGGATGTAATCAAAGTCAAAAGAGGCGTGGGTTACATTTTTGATTCGGCTATGATCGGAGGGACCCGCCAGTGAGCATTAAGCTGTTTCGGGGGTTCATGCGCGATCATCTGGCGTTTACCCTTGTCTATTTTTTAAGTCATATCCTGGTGAGCGTATACTGTAATTTCTTTATCAGCAGCAATATCCAGCTCATGTACCTGCTTAGCATCTATTTTTACGTATTTATCATATTTATGTGCTTCCGTTTGATCAAATACGTCTCCACCCACCGGGAAATACAGCGGTTATCCGAGAATATCGAGATTGAGGAGAAGGGCTTTTCGTACGAGCAGCAAGCCGTTATTCAGCTCATTCACCGGATACACCATAGCTATCAGGACCAGATCTATGAGGTCAAAGCCCAGGCCGACAACACCCATAAGTTCATCTCGCAGTGGATACATAATCTCAAAACGCCCTTGTCAGTCATCGACCTTATTCTGCAGAACTACAAGCTGAATCCAACGGGCCATGCCCTGGCTCTGCAGCATGTGGAAGAAGAGAAGGATAAGCTCCTTAGCATGCTGAACCAGATGCTGAAGTTCTTCCGCCTGGAGCATTTCACCCGGGACTATAATCCGGAGCCGATCAACCTGCTGGAATCACTCAGAAGCCTGATTAACAGCAAGCGGAATCAATATATCTATAATAATGTCTACCCGGTCATCGAATGTAAGGACGAGCGCATCACGGTCATGACGGACAGCAAATGGAATACCGCGATGCTGGATCAGATCATCTCCAATGCAATTAAATACTCTGACTCGGGCGAAGTAGCGAAATCCATCCACTTCCGCATTGAGCAGCGTGGCGACAAGGTGGTGTTATCCATCCGGGATGAGGGGATCGGCATTGAGCCCGTCGATTTGCAGCGGGTCTTCCAGCCCTTTTTCACCGGAAAAAACGGACGTACCCATCACCAGGCGACAGGCATCGGCCTCTATGTCTGCTCAGAAATTGCCCGGAAGCTGGGCCACCGCCTCACGATTACCTCGGAAGTCAATCAAGGTACAGAGGTGCAGATTTCTTACCTTTCAAAAATGAAAGATAACGTAATGTAAATGGATGGATATGGAATCCAGTGTCTACTACAATGAAGTTATAAGTTGTAATTGAGGATAAATATACGACAAACGGGAGATGAAACTGTGAGCGTAGTACTGGAAGTCAAAGAGGTTAAGAAAGTTTATGGTGTGCAGAACGGTGAGAATTCCACAGTGGCACTGGATTCCGTCAGCTTTAACGTAGAGAAGGGGGAATTTATCGGCATCATGGGCCCCTCAGGCAGCGGCAAAACCACATTGCTGAATATCCTGAGCGGCATCGGTAAGCCGAGCTACGGCGAGGTTTACATCGGGGGCAAGAATATCACCTCCTTGGATAAGAATGAAATGGCGCTCTTCCGCAGACAGCATCTCGGCTTTGTCTTCCAGGAATTCAATCTGATGGACAGTCTGACACTGAAGGAGAACGTCATGCTGCCCATGATCCTTGATAAGCGGGACCAAGCGCAAATGGAAGCCAAAAGTGAAGAGATTATGAAGCTGCTGGGCATTGAAGAAATTGCCGGCAAATATCCCTACAACATATCGGGCGGCCAGCAGCAGCGGGTGGCGGTCAGCCGGGCGCTTGTGAATGATCCGGATATTATTTTCGCCGATGAGCCTACAGGCAACCTGGATTCCAAGTCCTCCAATGCAGTGATGAAATGTATCGAGAAGATGAACCAGGAACGTGAGAGCACTATCCTGATGGTGACGCATGACGCTTTCGCCGCGAGCTTCTGCAAAAAGATCATCTTCATCAAGGACGGTGCCATCAGCATGGAGATTGTCAGCAGCGGGGTCCGCAAGGAGTTTTTTGATCAAATCCTCGACTGCCTGGCGATCATCGGAGGGGAACGAAATGACCTTTAGAGATGTCACGATTAAGAACTTCAAACGCAATGTGCGGAATTTCTTCTCCTATTTCATTTGCAGCGCCTTTGCGATTACGATCTTTTTCCTCTATGCCGCCTTGCTGTTCAATAACAGCATCCGGGAAGGGGCGACAGAGGATGTGATCCAGATTGTGCTGATGCTGAGTCTGGCTGCACTGACCCTGTTCTCGGTGTTCTTCATCAACTATGCGCATTCCTCGTTCATCAAGTCGAGAAGCAAGGAATTCGCCATCTTTATGTCGCTTGGGATGCACAAGAACGATCTGCAGAAGATTATCCTGCTGGAGAATCTGATTATCAGTGTATCCTCGCTCATTGCCGGGATTATCACGGGCGCGATCTTTTCACGGCTGTTCCAGAATGTGGCGATTGATCTGCTGGATCTGCAAGGGGTGTCCTACTCACTCAGCGCGGCGAGCTTCATCGTTACTGCGGTTGTATTTACCGTGATTTTTGCCGCCTCACAGATGATTTCAAGTGTTAAGGTCGGTAAACTGGACATCGCAGACCTGATGAAGGATTCCCGCAAGCAGGATAACCAGGCGAAGAAAAGTGACACCCGGCTTGGGCTGGTGGGAGTGGGGCTGGTTGTGGCCTCGATCATCTTCCTGGTGGTCATCTCCAATCACGAAAGTCTGAATACGAATCCCTTCATGATCATTACCTATATCCTGCTTAGCTTCATCGGGATCTACATGGTCATCTCCCATCTTGGGAACACATTGATCAGCTTCCTGAAGAATAAGAAATTCTATTACCGGCATATCCTGTCCATCACCGAAATCAATCACAAATTCAACCAGAACAAGCGGATTATGTTCATTCTGAGCATTCTCAGCGGGATGACTATCTTTCTCGTTGCTTCGCCATTCTCGCTGCTGCAGTTGTCGGAGAGCATCGCGGAACGAAATAAGTATGATATCGAGTATATCTCGGTAGCCGGCGTGCATGTGCTGGAGAGCGGACAATTAGAGCAGGTGCTGAAGCAGTCCTCCGAGCCGCTGAAGTCGATCCAGGAAACCAGCTTCCTGAACCTCAAAATGAATCTGGAAGGAGATAAATACGATGTCCTGAAGACGAAGCCGATTGTGTCGCAGGACATGTACAACTCTCTGACCGGGGAGAAGGTAACGGTCGGCGCCGGAGAAGTTCTTAATATTGTTACAGCCTGGGAGCCGGGCACCCATGGCATTGGCGAAGGGGAGGCCATTCAATTCACGGATGGCACGCAAACCTTCAATTACAAGGTGAAATCATCCTATCACGGGGATTGGTTTGCCACAGCGAGCTCTTATCCAACTAGCTCAGGGATCGTAGTAAGCAATGAGGATTACAAGAATATGGAGTCTAAGGTAAGCCCGAATGCAATAGGTACCCACTACGGAATTGATTTTACAGCCTGGAAAGGGACAGAAGGGGTTGTCCAGAAGCTCAAGGATACGCTGAATGCTACGGATAAGGATGGAAGCGGGCAAATGTTTGCGGTAGCCTCCAAAGTGGATGCCTACAAGGAGCTGAAGAAGAACTATTCACTCTTCGTGTTCGTCACCTCGCTGATCGGCGTACTGTTCTTTGTAGCAGGCGGAATGGTGCTATATTTCAAGCAATATACCGAAATCGGGAACGCCACCGTCTTTTTTCGCAAGCTGTATAAGATTGGCATCAGTGATAAGGAGATAAGGTCGGTAGTATCGGCAGAGCTGCTCATCACCTTCTTTGTTCCGCTGCTGCTGGGCAGCATCTTCGGCTACTGCTTCATCTATCTGATCACCCACGTCATGAGCGGGTCCGACATCATTGGGGAATTCATGAAGAATACAACGATTGTGGTCGCGATCTATTTCGTATTCCAGCTCAGCTTTTACTTCATCACCAAGCGCAAGTACAGCCAGGAGGTTGTCCGTAAGCTGACCCGTGCGGCATAAGGTATAGTATTATAGTATAGCTGGCAAAAAGGCAGGCTGGGAATCGTCTCTGATTCTTGGCCTGTTTAAATGATATGGATCTTTTGATTCGTTTCTCCCAAAAGCGGCAATCAAAGGCTGAATTCACGGTCCTGGTGCATCCGCTTTTTTGTTGCATCCAACTAAGGAAAGGATAAGCCTCATGAAATCTATGAACAAATCTAAGGTTATTGGCTGTTTGGCTTTGCTGTCATTCGTGATATTGGCCGCACTGTGGGTGTATTCGAACCATTCTCAGTCCGGTAACATGAATAAGTATGTTAGAGAGTATGTGATTGGTGCTCCTGGAATCAAAGGCTCTGTAGACATTACGCAGTGGGGAGATGATCCGGCATATCACATTGGGGCAGACCGCAAAGGGTATGCAGTTTTTAAGGACCCGGAACAGGCGTTCGCCCGGATGAAGATTGATTATGCTGCAGGTATTGAAGCTATCCGTAAAGAGTTTGAGCTGCGTCCTTTGTCTATGGAGAACTATCAGCAGTATGGTACATACGGATGGCAATTGACGGAGACGGAAGATGCGGATGCAATAGCGCAATCGCAACGGGTGACCGCTTTTATGGATATTTTTGAGAATAGTTATGTAGATTGAGGGATTCCAATATACAAGAATTTCATAGCTGTTCATTTTATGATATAGAGAGTAGGAGAAGTCAGATGAAATATAACCGTACAGACCGGACCCTTGAAACGGACAGATTACTTCTGCGCCTATTTAAGCCAGTGGATGCGGAGGAAGTTAGAGACTATTGTAACAATTACAATATCTACCGGAGTACATTGACCTTGCCGTATCCGTATCCACTAGAATGCGCTGTGTCCTGGATGGCCAATCATGAGCAGAACTTTGACCAAGGCCGGATGTATGAATTCGCAATCACAGATAGGAACACAGGCAAATTGTATGGAGCAGTCGGCATTTCCAACCATCAGCCATATCATAACGGTGAGATCGCTTATTGGATAGGGGAAGCCCATTGGGGTCAAGGTTATGGAACCGAATCAGCCCGGGCAGTTATTGAATTTGTTTTCACCGAAAAGAACTACCACCGGGTATACGCACGTCATTTCGCATCTAATCCGGCATCCGGTAAAATCATGGAAAAGTGCGGAATGAGCTATGAAGGCACATTGAAAGATCATATTTACAAGAACGATTCATATGAGGATATTGTTTATTACGGGATACTTAATCCTGTGAAGGAAAATCCCGAAACATAAGAATATAACAATCAATCGGCAGTTTATTCTCCTAAAATAGCGCTTGCCTTAAAGTGTACTTTAAGGTTTAGGATGAGGAAGAACCAGCTGATTCTGCCCTGAAAATAACCGACAAGGAGCGATCAGGCCAATGGCATTTACGATCAAAGAAGCTTCAGAGCGGCTTGGTTGCCCAGCTCATACGATTCGTTTTTACGAGAAGGAGGGATTGCTCCCTTACATTAAGAGAGATAAGAACGGGAATCGACTGTTCGAACAAGACCACCTAGATTGGATCCGGCTGATGACATGTTTCCGGGCGACAGGGATGAAGCTGTCGTTACTGAAGGAGATGGTGGATCTTGCGCTGGGTGGTGATTCCACGATTCCACAGCGCAAAGCGATCTTGAACCAGTACAAGGAAGATTTATTTCGCCGCCAGAACGAATTAGCCGAAGCGCTCGACGCCGTCAATAACAAACTGTCGATATACGAAGATATCGAGAAAGGGAGAATCCCTTCCGAGAGCCAGTTGTTAATCAAGATGGAGGAGTCAGAGCGACAACAAACATAGAATGAGGGATTAACAAATGCAGCAAAGAATTTTGGGCAATAGCAATATCCTCGTCTCTTCGATCGGACTGGGAATTATGGGAATGTCTCCAGGCATTTACGGGGAGACTAACGACGAACAGTCGATCCAAACGATCCATCGCGCTTTGGACATAGGCGTCACGATGTTCGATACCGCGGACGTGTACGGGAACGGGCATAACGAAAAGCTGCTTGGCCGTGCTCTTCAAGGGCGCCGCGAGCAAGCCATTATCGCCACCAAATTCTCGTACACCCCAAATTATGAGAGCATCAGCGGCCATCCTGATTACGTCAAGAAGGTAGTGGAGGATAGCCTTCGCCGTTTAAATACGGATTACATCGATCTATACTACCAACACCGCGTCGATCCGCAAATCCCCATAGAGGAGACGGTCGGAGCGATGGCAGACTTGGTCAAGGCAGGCAAAGTTCGGGCGCTCGGCCTGTCCGAGGCTTCCGCTCCCACCATTCGCCGCGCTCATGCCGTGTATCCGATCTCCGTGCTAGAGAGTGAGTATTCGCTCTGGAGCCGTGACATCGAAGAGGAGATACTCCCTACCGTAAGAGAGCTGGGGATTACCCATGTGGCCTACAGTCCACTAAGCAGGGGCTTTATCTCCGGCGAGCTTCGCACTTTCGAGGATCTGCCCGCCGATGATCTTCGCAGATGGATGCCGCGGTTCCAAGGAGATAACTTCCGGAAGAACATTGAGGTTGTCGACAAGATTAAGGAGATCGCGATGGAGCAGAATTGTACACCATCCCAATTGGCCATTGCCTGGACGATTGCCAACGGGGCGCTGCCTATCCCGGGTACGAAACGTATTAAGTACCTGGAGGAAAATGCGGCCGCGGCTGATATCCTTCTCATGAAGGAGGACCTCGAACGAATCGATCAGGTCAGCCCCAAGAATGTCGTTCACGGCATGCGTTATATGAAAGAACAGATGACGCTGCTCGACGGCTAGTCGATAATCAGAAGAAGAAAAGGTCCACGGGCTCCGTGGACCTTTTGCAATTGGATATTGTCTCTTGAAATTGGTTGCCATAAAACGCTCATTTTACAGATCGAATCAAAATCCCTCCAGGCTTCTGGACGAACCTAAAAGAAATCGGATAGAACCCATTGACGTTGCGCTCCAATTGAATCTTCCGATTAAAAGCCGCGTTCTTCGGTGGTTTCGTAACCATAGTCGAAGGTTTCTATAGTACCGTCATCATATTGAAGAGTAAGCTGGTCAATGATAATCCGGTCCAGTGTATTCTGGTATGTAAAGTCACTATAAATAAATAAAGTTTCATCAGGCTCAACCGGCCCCACGTATTTAACAAGAAAGTTGCTTTCACCGCTCAACTGATCATACGAAGGATCGCCCACCGGATTATACGTGCTGATATGAGCTGTATAATAATTGATTGTCTTTCCGGTTAGGTTGTAGGCTTCCCAGGTAAGCTTAACAGCATCGGCTGAGTTCATGCTGTACTTGAAATCAATGGGCTCTCCAATGCCTTCTCCGGATGGGACGTCTGCCGGTAGCTCCTCAGCGTCATAGCCGACAGAGTCATCACTGATGGTACCCGTATCATTGTCCGAAGGCATATCTTCCAAGACAACGGGTTCCAGGGATGGAGAAGGTGCAGGTGCGACGTCTACTGCAGCAGCAGAGGGGCTCTCAGTAGGGATCGGCGGGTTTTCTGCCGCAATGGGACTGCTTGCCACGGTCTGCCCGCTCAGACGGGGGTCAATGCTAGGGGCCACATAGATTCCCAGGAGAAAAGCTATCATGATGGATAAAACAAAGATGAGAACTAGATTAAACCGACTCAAAAACACACTCCCTTTAATGTTATTTATAATACGAACCTACTTATAATGACATGATTATTAAGGATTTGACAATATTTTTCTGGAAAATCAGATGGCAACGCCTTCTCATTGGCTGAGGGATCTTGTATTGTGGGTGGACTGATGAATTCTATAAATAATTCTGAAATAGCGTAGATATATAAATAACATAATATGTTAATTAATTAGTATGAGGGCAGGGGTGGGGATTTTATTGAAAATTGTAACAAACGGCTAATGATTAGCAACAGGACTAACTTAGAACTATATGAGAAGAGTTAAATAAATCAGCTCGAATTATGATACTGAGATTCAGGATTATAATTAAGACTGAATTAGGAATAACCTGGGATTCACGGGATGATTCAGGCGGTCGAGTTAATAATCATCAAGCACAGCCTAATTAAGACCGTCATAAACATTAACAATATTTGAATGACGGTACTAGCTAAATGAAAAGTGTTGTGCCGATAAAAGAAAAAACGATTTACAAAATGATCTATGTAAAGTAAAGAGAAAGAGGATTAAATCAGCATTAAAAGTACATAAGTACAATGAGCCAAATCAGATGCAAAAACGGATTGAAACAGCTTGAATTAGGCTGGTCTTATTTATTTACTTGGTACTACTTCACAAAACCCGTATTTTGTACATATGTACTAATTTCTCTGATGGATGTTTTGACACCAAGTCTATCAGGGCATCCATCCAAGCAATATATGCGCAGCATGCAATTACCGCCCGCTTTCGAGCAGCTTACATGTGGTAACCATCCGTTAAGCTCATCCAAATAAAACAAGCCCAGTACCGACGGGTACTGGACAGTAGTTAATATGAAATCCACTCCATTCAATCAGAGCATTATAACAAAATAGAAATCATATTACTGACTTTTAACTACACATGAGATAAGGCGCTTCTCGATATCGGACGCGATAGATATTAACTTGTCATTATCTATTAGCCCGATGAGACTTGGTGGTTTCAACAGTATAATGGAACATGATCCTTCATCCTCCTGTTGTTATTTTTATACGATCAGAACATAGTGAGGTCATAAAGGGATAACTTCCTTATCAGCGTTTCAGTTTACCGCTCCAGGCGCCAAGCCACCTTGCAGGTGAACAAGCCCTGTATAACCGTTCTTCAGCAGAATTCTTGCCGCATTCTTGCTTCGCATCCCACTACGGTCTTATACTCTCCGGCTCCAGTACATGCAATGTTAATGATTGAACCTGTGTCCACAATATCCTCCTTCTTTTGCTGGTTTTTTATGGAAACATGATAGTGCCGACCAAACGTTACCTTGCATTGTGAACAAACTGTGGAATCCATACTTACGGAGGATTCTTGCTGCTTTATTGCTTTGGTACCAATTCTTGGACAGAATTAGTACCTTATCATCAGGAAATAGATCGTGTTGCCATACATAAGGAAGACGCCCCAAAGATATATTTATCGAGCCGGAAATATGTCCTTCTAAATAATCCGAAGCATCCCTGACATCGAGCATTTTCAAGTTTAAGTTATCCTTTTCTTGGACCCAGTCGTGAGCATTCATATAGGAGAGTGAGCGAACGGGCCACAACTGGCGCGCGCCCCATAAAACCACTGCTCCAGTCAAAAAGTACAAAAGTATTATCATGTTGATCCAGTCCTTTCAATAGCGTTGCAGCTACTGGTTATTGCCCCGGCTACTGCATAACCGACTTGTAAGGCGTTAATTACGAACCAATTCATCCGTCCAGGCCTTAAGCCCACCGGTCATGTTCACAACATTAAATCCTTTTTCAGTCAGCAGTTCGCAAGCCAGACCGCTCCGGCTTCCGCTTCGACAGATGACAATGGTTTCTTGTGCGGGTTCGCGAACATCGAGCATATTAAGAGACTCCCCTTTCTTGAGCTGTGCTGCTACCTTTTGGGGTGCGATTTCTTTTGAAATTTTGAAAGCCATGTTAATCTCTCCTTTATTTTTTTATTCTTAAAGTTAGAGTTATCCGTTAATGACTTTTTACTAGAAGTGCGATGGCTTCCTTGACTAGTTTCTCGGTATTTTGGTTACCCTCAGCTTGTTCAGCTAAAATACATTGATGCAGATTCTCTGCGACGATTTGGGCAATGGCTTTATCGGATGCATTGCGTACGGCAGACAATTGAGCCACAACTTCTTTGCACGACTGCCCTTCTTCCATCATTCGCAGCACACCTCGAACTTGCCCCTCGATTCTGCGTAAGCGTGTTTTCATTTCATCCGAATAATTGTAATCCATCATTAATCCTCACCTTTCTTCTTATTTCATTTTACTTAATACTCATACCCCTATGGGTATTATAACATGAATAATCGTTAGTACAAATCTTTTTATGATTTATAAGGCATGATTATAGAATGGAAGACCATACCTTTACTGCCGTGAGGGCAATTAAGACGACTAATCCATACCGCAACACATTAACATTCATTTTGGAGCTAATCCTGGATCCAAGCGGTGCTCCGAGTAGACTCCCGATTATGGTATAGATTGTAGGTTCCAGAGGAATACCCCCTGCCGAGATTTTACCGATTAAACCACCGATTGCTGATATAAAGACGATAGCAAGCGAGGTGGCAATGGTTGTACGAGTGGGGATTTTGAGAATAGTAAGCATAATAGGAATAAGAATAAATGCACCGCCTGCTCCTACGATTCCTGAAACGATACCTACCAATATAGCGGCGCTTATTGCAATGAGTTTATTGAATGTTAAATGTTCCGACTGTTCTTCGCTTCCTTTTCTCGGGATAAGCATGAGTATAAACGCTAAAACTGCAAGGATTCCGTAGATCAAGTTGATCACATCTCCATTTAGCAGCCCCGAGATATATCCTCCAGCCAGGCTGCCCACAAGAATGCTGCTCCCCATATATGCTACTAGACCCTTATGAACAACCCCCCCATTGTTTTTTTTTCGGCGAAAAGCAATAACTCCTGCAAGCGAAGCGAAAAAAACTTGGAACATGCTTATCGACGACACTTCATGGGCGGAGAAATGAGCTACCCCAAGCAAGGAGGGAACATATAAGAGCAGCGGATAATTAATAATTGCTCCACCAATCCCAAGCAATCCCGAAAAGAAAGAACCGACCAGACCGAGCAATACCATTACGATAAAAAGCAGTATGTCCATCGGATTTCACCCCCCTGTATATGGTAAAGAAGAAAAAATAAAATTGTATACGAATCAGAAATAGGCGGGTATAATATTACCAAGTAAAATTATGCGAAATGAGTGATTAAGCATGTTTAGTGTGTTGAAATCTCTTTTTGAAGATAAGTGTCCAGTATGCAACGATAGATTGAATGCCCATAGTAATGCTGCCTGCTGTACCAAAATATGTCCCAAAGGTCATTATAAGGAGGAGAGCTATGGCTCTCTTGGTGTAAGATTTGTCTATGACGGCTTGAAATAAGCGAACACGCTCGTGCGTGTTCGCTTATTTTCTAAATCTTCTTTACAAAGAACTTATAGATACCATTTTCTTCTTCATATTTAATAAGCTCGTGTTTGGTTTGTTTGACCCATGCCTGAAAGTCATTGATAGAACCTTTGTCCGTTGATTGTACTTCCATGATTTGACTAGTTGTAAGACTGTCCAAAGCTTTTTTTGCTTTTACGATCGGCATTGGACAAGCTAATCCTTTTGTATCGACCACAAGATCTACTTGCATGTTATTAAATCCTCCTTTTATTTATCGTGAACGGCACAGCGGTTTGGACCAATTTCCATCTCTTGCTGCTCTTCTTCACTTGGTGTCATTTTACCCATGTTCGTTTGACGGATTTCTTGGTAGGCATTCGGTTGAGGTGGAAGGTTTTCCGTTACAGTGCTCCGGAATGCCTCTTCATCTTGAATATTCAGACCTGGATTCTTACCAAAGAGTTCCGACAATTTCGCCATTACTTTTCCTCCATGCCCAAGTTCGGATACTTTTCCGAAATGTGCAGGAAGAACGATTAAGTCCTGCGATAGTTCTCTGTAACGCTTATAGAGCGTTTCACGAAGGTCGCCGACCCAGTCTTCAGCTTTGCCGGCCAAATCAGGACGTCCGATCGATTCGATGAACAAGATGTCACCGGTCAACAGGAATTTTTCGTCTACGATAAATGAGGTGCTGCCGATGGTGTGACCCGGTGAATAGACCGGCTCAATCCGAATCATTGTATTTCCAACAATAATATCGTGTCCTTCTTCCAATTTCTCATACGAAAAAGTCACTTCTTCAGCATCCTTGGGTGGCAACCAATAGGTGCCTCCGGTCTGTTCCGCCAATTTCCGGCCGCCTGAGATATGATCGGCATGAAGGTGGGTATCTAAGGTATGCTTGATCGTCGCACCTTGGCTTTTCGCAAATTCTTCGAAGACTTCTGTCATCCGGAGTGTATCCACTACGGCCGCTTCACCGCTTGAAACAATCATATAAGACAAGCATCCTTTACCAATTCGAACAAATTGGTAGAGCGCCCCCCCACCCTTCAAATCACTGATCTTGACAGGCTCCAGATGCTCACTCCATGATTTCATTCCGCCTTCAAGATAGTGCACATTACCTCTTCCCGCCTGGACAATCTGCTCAGCCACGAATTTAGATGAACCCTCCTTGGCACATACGACAAGGATCTTTTTACCATTTGGAATTTGATCAAGTGCAGGATCCACACCGTCCAGCAGTTCGAAATATGGGATATTGATGACATCAATCATTTCCCCTTCAATTTTCCAGTCATTAAAATCGCTCTCATTACGAACGTCCAGAATAAACAGTTCTTCCTTGGCCAGAACCAATCTTGTAAGTTCCCTGGCTGTCATTACACTTAATGCTTGTGTAGCTTCCATGTATCGGTTCCTCCTTTGATTAGAATGTTAATGAGACATTGGCATCCTTCGCGAAATCCAGGAATGTCACTGCGCCTCCGACTTCGATTCCTTCGATAAAATCTTCTTTCTGTAAATTCATTACATCCATAGTCATCTGGCAGGCAATGATTTTGACGCCCATCTCCTGTGCCATTTCAACCAGTTCAGGAATGGATGGGACGTTGGCATTTTTAAATCCTTCGGCAAAATGCTCCCGTCCCGCCGGCAATGGCAGCTGGTGATGAGCCTGTTTGTGAATCAAATTCAAACCCTCGAAGGTGAAGAAGATTGCTACTTCGGCATCGGTTGCCGCAGAAGCTGTCGCAATATTGAACACTTTATAGGCATCGAACAAACCACCGTTACTTGCGATAATAGCTACTTTTGTACTCATTAAGTTAAAACCTCCATTTAATGTTTAGTATTGTTTTAGTTTTTTTCTGTTGGTCCTGTCCATTCGGACATGCCAGATTCAACATTGTATACATTACTGAAGTCGTTCGCAGCTAGCAGTTGACATGCCAGATCACTACGTGCTCCAGTCCGGCAAATAACATAGATACTATCTTCTCGTCTGAGTTCATTCAAACGATTCTCCAGTTCACCGAGAGGAATGGAAAATGCGCCTGGAACTCGATCAAATGCATATTCAGCAGGTTCACGAACATCGAGAACTATCACTTTCTCACCACTCGCCAGTTTTTTCTCAAGCTCTTCATTAGAGATAACTTGCATATATTTTTTTTGCTCCTTAATCTCATCAGGGCTGGCTTTGCGAAGATAGTGCTTGAGCACGTTATCCTCTTCAATGGTTCCCAAATATTGATGTCCGGTATTCTTTGCCCATCCCTTAATATCGGCGAGAGAACCCTTATCGGTGGCTTGAACTTCGATGACCTGACCCGCTTCAAGCTGGTCCATCGCTTTCTTGGTTTTCACGATCGGCATCGGGCATGCCAATCCTTTACAATCCAGTGATTGATCTGCTTTAATCATTGGCAATTTCAGAACCTCCTTGAAGTAATTGATCTGGATGATATTATTTAATACGTATACCCGTATGGGTATCTGCATGAACAAATCATAATTGTGTTGAACCCGTTTGTCAATAGTGTTAGTGATATGACGTTTTGATGAATTGAGGTAATTTCTCAGTCAATGGACAAACAATTTGAAAGCTATGCTCAGGCAGCTGAATTATTAAAGGCTCTAGCCCATCCGGTTAGATTATGTTTAGGGGAAGAATACATATGAATAAAAAAGTATTGATCGTAGGTGGAGTAACAGGAGGCGCTTCAGCGGCAGCTCGTTTGCGCAGATTGGATGAAGAAGCACATATTGTGATGTTTGAACGGGACCCATATTTGTCCCGCAACAGTCTTGTTCAGTTGAGACGAAGCTTGTTGACGGTACTATCGAGGCTTACCTCCGCAAAGGAAATATCAATGATGCGAGCATAAGTAAGTCCTAGCAGGCGACTTAAAAAGAATTATTCACAAAAAAAAGAATCTGCTACTTCTGTGGCAGATTCTTTCTTTGTGATCCTCTCAATCCCGCAAAATGCTCTTCATCCGGTAATATTCTTCCTCCGTGATTTCACCTCTTGCAAAGCGTTCATCCAAGATTCTTCCTGGAGTATTGTCAATAAATCGTGAGTTCCCATCTCCCCTAACCCATTTTAACACCAAATAGATTACACCTACGATCAGCAAGAAATTGACGACTAATCCAAATATTCCGAATCCAGAGCCATAACCCATCATCATTTTCTCTCATCCTTTCATGAATTATCGAATTAATGGAAGACGAACACGAACGGTAGTTCCTTTTTCTATCTCACTTTCAACATGAATAGAACCGGCATGAGCATCAACTATGGCTTTAACAACCGCAAGTCCTATTCCGGCTCCGCCAGTTTTCCGGTTCCTTGATTTCTCTCCGCGGTAAAAACGTTCAAAGATATAGGGGAGTTCATCTTTAGATATTCCCATTCCGGTATCGGAAACGATAACGACGCCTTCTGCTTTCTCTTTTAACACTTCAATATGAACACTTCCAGAACTCGTGTATTTGAAAGCATTGCTTATCAGATTCACAAAAACCTGAAGGAGGCGCGAACGGTCCCCACTGATCCAAACGTCACTTTTATTTATCAGGTCATATGAAAGTCTTTCGTGCCCAAACTGGCTGGATACCGAATTTAAAGAATCACCAACGATTTCGTTAAGTGAGACGATCTCCGTCATAAGCTGAACCATTGGATTCTCTACAGCAGCCAGATTTTCCAAATCACTGATGAGCCTGACAAGTCGCAGGACTTGATCATGGCACACTTGTAGTTTATCCGGCGTCGGTTCCCAAATGCCATCCTGAAAGGCTTCCAAATGGCTTTGAATTGTAGTTAAGGGTGTTCGCAGCTCATGTGCCACATCAGCGGTCAGTGATTTCCTTAATTGTTCTTGCTTCTCCAATCCATCAGCCAAATGATTGAGTGTACGTCCCACGTCATCAATTTCTGTATTCTGATTTAACATTTCAACCCGGGAGCTGAGATCCCCCTCCCTCATTTTCGAAGCGATCTCTTTAATCTCTAGGAGAGGTTGGCTAATGCTCTTGGCCATATACCGGCTGAACAGATACGTCCCGACAATTACGAGTATCATTGCAGCCCATAATAAGGTATAAAACATTCTCAGAAATTTCTGATTCAGACTTTGCGACGTTTCTTTTACTGGTAGAAATTCCAATGTTCCTACTTGCTGATTTCCTTTTACGATTGTTTTTATAATGGTATCTTGCGCAAACTGGGAATTCACTTGTATCTGCCTGCCCATTTGACTAGTATCCCAAATTAAGCGACGGTCTTGATCATAAACACGAACCATATAATCACTAATCATCGCGTGGTGCGAAATGGTCATCCAAACGTTTGTATTCCAGTGGCCGGTAGACACATTATAAGCGTCTTCTAAATCGTCCAGTAAACTTTGTATTTCTGTCTGCTGCTGGTTCTTCTGATATTGGTTAAACGAGATATTCATTACCAAGTTCACAAGTAAGACAATAGATAGAAGCGCAGCAAGGGCCACACCGACATGGGAAATAAGAAGCTTTCTGCTCAATCCGCCTCTATTAGACATCTTGACTCACCAAGAATTTATACCCCACTCCAAATACAGTGCCAATAAAAACAGGGTGTTTAGGATCATCGCCAATTTTTTGTCTAATATTCTTAATATGAACATCGATGGTCCGCTCGAATCCTTCATAGGTATCACCCTGAGTAAGGTTAACAAGTTCAAGGCGTGAGAACACTCTCTTCGGATGCTTCGCTAAAATTTCAAGTAACTTGAACTCCATAAGGGTAAAAGATACTGGCTCCTCGTGAATTCTCACCTCATAACGTTCCAAATCCATAGTTAAATCGCCTTGGGCATAAGACAGCAGTGACATATTCCCCAATTGAGGCTGAATGGTTCTTCTTAATAGACTAATCACCCGAGCGAGCAGCTCTCTTGGGCTGAATGGTTTAGTAATATAATCATCGGCTCCAATCATGAGCCCATTCACCATATCATCCTCACTGCTTTTTGCAGTCAGCATGAGGATCGGGACGTTCGATGATTTGCGTACCATTCTGCATACTTCCTCTCCAGTCATGTCTGGAAGCATCAAATCCAGCACGATCAGATCGGGCTTTAAGGTTTCAAAAAGATGAATCGCGCCTCTTCCTGTATCAGCTTCGTACACAATATATTTATTCTTTTCCAAATAAGCCTTAATAACCTGCAAAATATTTTCTTCATCATCCACCACTAAAATTTTCACGAACTTCATCACCTACTTTGTTGTTAAAATGAGACAGACCTCATTTCAATGAGGTCTTATCTTATCATGATCGGATTAGAAGTTCATCATACCCCTGCTATATTGAGAATTTTGCATCATTCCTGACATTCCCGTCCCGCTTGAAGTACTGCAATTTTCATGCATTTTCTTGATTTGTTCCTCTGACAGGTTGGGGTGCATTTCTTTTGCGAAAGGCAGCATTTTCTCAAAAAAGCCGCTGTCGTTATAATCATTGTTTGCTGCTGCGTAAGCGCCAGCGGTTCCAATCCCCATAACAAGTACCAATGCCGATAATCCAATCCAAAGTTTTTTCATTTGTATCTCCTCCTTATAGTTACACTATATACTGTAGTTATGAAGAACCAATTTGCAGCTTATGAAGAAGTTATGAAGATGATCTCTCCATAGCTAAGCCAGTCAATCATGTTTTTCTAACTACACAGTGAATATTCCTCGCGCTACCTTGCTACAATCAGAGCTACTGCTTAATGACCACAAATTCAACAGAAAACCCGCGCTGGGCGCGGGTTCAAATAGGACTATGTTCTTGTCCACCGACATGACAATACCTTTCGTTCGGTTCCTCATAAACAAAGCTAAAGTCCACCAACTCGTCCATGCGTTGCAGCAAGTTATCTTTTGGAATGAGTATATTGTACAGCTCGATATACGGGCTCAAGATAAAGCTTTGCTGCTCAGGAAGCATGAAGACCACCAGCCTTTGAATGTGATCCTTTCAGTATATCGAAAAAAGAGACATCCTTTGTGTAGAATGTCTCTTAAAGATCTTAATGGACTTTTTCAGTGGCCTCCTTTATATTCGGGTTCTCTGCGAAACACATATCCTTCAAATTACTCGTTCCTAATACCGTTAGGTTTATTCCAAGTGTCTAATTAACGTGGAAAATAGCACAGGAGAAAAAAAGGCTGTTATCCTAACCTCTTCTTCAGTTGAAGAGTTCGCCGCTCCCCCTGCTATTCCACACTTTTTAACGCCCCTACCATATGAATCTTTTGAACTCGGGAGAGTACAATCATATTAACAGCAACCGCAATGACTACAGTAAACAGGATGGATAGAAAAATACTGTTATTCAGAATGACCGCACTGAAATCCAGTTCATCCCCCATACCCGCTTTTGCAAAAATCATCCGATGAAGTTCAAATCCCGCTGGAATGCCAATTACAATGCCGATAAGTGAAAAGATAATATTCTCCATCACCACAAAACCCCTTAATTCCTTCGGGTGAAAGCCAAGCACCAGCAATGTGGCCAAATCACGCTCGCGTTCCGCAAAATTAAGCATTCCCAGATTATATAAAACGATAAAGGCCAATACTGCCGCCGCAGCGATCATCATGACAGACAACGATAATGTGCTGTTCATACTGGTCATAAAATCCCTCGATTGATCGTCCGTTGCTACAGTTCTGGATACGATTCCTTCCGGCAATGGGGCAGAACCCGATCCGCTTAATATCGCTGTCGGTCTAAATGATAACCCTTTGGCTTGCCACGCCTCCCGGCTCACATAAACGCCTTGACCGATATTAACCTTCGCAATATCTGCCACTTCAAAATAGACGGATTGTTCAGGAGCGATCCGCACATGAATCTTGTCACCAACCTTGAGATGATAAATGTCCGCGGTTTTTTGTGTAATTAACGCACCGTCAGCTGTCAGGTCCAGCCTGCGCGCAGTTGAATCAAAGAAATGGATGAATTGAGAATGATCCTCCAGAACATGGATCGTTCCCATCTTCTTCTTACTGTCCGAGGACAAGACAAGCACTGTTTCAAGAATAGGCTCTGTCTGTTTCTGCTCCTGGAGTGATTGCAGGACTTCCTCTGAGATCCCGTCTTTAAGATAATGCTTAGTTTCATACAGATAGGTTTTTCCATATACAGAAGCAGCAACATTTTTGATCGTATCCCTCATGCCCAATGCGGTTAACAGAAGCGCCGTACAGCCTAAAACCCCTATGATGGTCATGAACAAGCGGATCTTATTGCGGAACATTTGTCTTAGAATCAACCTATACGAAGCGCTTAACCCGCCCCACCATGATTTGAACCGTTCCACAGCAATATGGCTTCCATTCTGGGCCAGCTTGGGTCTCAATAGGGCCGCGGGCTGCTCTTTCTCTGTTTGTAAACAGACGTACAAGGTAGCCAGCACTGTACTGCTAACCGCCAGCACAATAATAGCAACCACTTTCGGCCAATAGAGAATGATATGCGCGTCTGGAAGGACAAACAGCTCCTCAAAGAAATCCCAGACCCTACCAGGAATCACCTTCCATCCGATAATTATTCCAAGGACTGAGCCTATGATACTAATCCATATTCCGTATGAAATATAATGGACAGCAATTTGTGTTCTTGTATAACCCATCGCTTTCAGCAACCCGATTTGCTGTCTTTGATTGTTCATCAGACGGATCATCGTGGTGAAGGTCATTAATATGACTACGGCGAAGAATACAAATGGAAAAAGATTTCCGATGGATTGGTATTGGGCAACCTTTTGCTTGATGGACATATCATTTCTGGTTTCAAGTCTGGTCACACTGCCAACTAGCTTGTTATCGAGCATGCCGCTAATCTCATTCTTCAACTGTTCATCGTCGGTGCCGCTCGCTGTAGTAATGAGCAGTTCATTGTACAGCTGGGATTGCCCGGAAATCTGCACGGTGTCCTGTGGCCTTACGGCAATAAATCCATATTGCTTATGGTCGGGAATAACGGCTGTCGCGTCAGAGGTCGTATAGATATACGCGGCACTTGTGCAGAGACCGGCAATTCGGAAGCTTGCTTCCCGGTCTTGCAGCTGCAGGGTAATGGGATCTCCTACGGCAATATGATTAGCCTTGGCAAAACTGAAGTCCAGCAGCGCCTCACCTTCCTGCAACGCACCTGCACCTTCTTGAACTGTGAACGTGCTGATCTCACCTGATTCCATTCCGTTCAGCTCCAGCTTGGCCTCAGGGAGATTGGCAACATTCACCTGAAGGTTCAGCCTTCTTTCGGCATTCTCTACGCCATCTATTAGCCGAACCTTATGAGCATCTTCTTCACTAATGATACTGGAAAATATTTGTATATCCGAAAGGTTATTATCTGCTGAAATTGTTGCCGTGTATTCTTCCAAACTTCTCCATGTACTGTCAAGTCCAATAAATACTGCGACGCCGAGTGTTAACATAATAATGATGGACAGGAATTGAATCTTAGCGCCCTGAACATCCCGAATCAGCTTCTTATTTAAACTGGATTTCACCATACCAGTTCCTCCAGGCCAAGCGGCCGGGACTCAGTAACTGTCTCTTTTATTGTTCCATTATGCATATGAATCGTTTTTTGCGCCGCTTTGGCAATTTCAGCATTATGGGTCACAATAATTAGCGTCTGTCCCAGTTGAGTAGACACCTCCCATAATACCTGCATGACTTGCTTGCCTGTCACGGAATCAAGCGCTCCGGTAGGCTCATCGCACAGAATTAATTTCGGATTTTTGGCCAGTGCTCTGGCGATGGCTACCCGCTGTTGTTCACCTCCGGAGAGCTGGCTCGGAAAATTGTTCATGCGGTGACCAAGGCCAACCTTGGTCAGAACTTCTCTGGGGTCCAGCGGATTTAGGCATACCTGGGAAGCTAAAGACACATTTTCAAGAGCGGTTAAATTCGGCACCAAATTATAAAACTGAAAGACAAAACCAACCTGATTCCGTCTGTAATCAGTTAACTCGCGACGGTTGTATGAAGAAATACTTGTGCCGTCTATGATGATATTACCGCCTGAGCAGAGATCCATGCCGCCGAGCAGATTAAGAATCGTTGTTTTCCCTGCCCCGCTCGGTCCTAATATCACTGTAAACTCTTGTCTGTGAATAGATAAATTCACATCGTCTACCGCTTTGACTATGACCTCACCCGATTGATACGTCTTGGATACATGTTGAAATTGAATATATGGAATGATAATCACCCTCTACATTTATTAAGATACACTTGCGGGGGCGGGTACCAGCATTCTATTGATCACCGCCGCAAGCTCCTCCACATGGTCAGCATCGAAAATTGTCGTGTGATCCCCATCAACATGCTCTTCCTTCCAAATGCCCGTACTGTGATTGGACCAATCCTGATAACTCGCTACCGCCTCATCCAAAGCGCCCACATATAGCATGGGAATAGTTATCTGCTGTTCATTGCTGTAACGAAATCTGGCATCCTCAAAGCTTCTGAATAGATTTATATAATAAATCAATTCTCTTGGCTTGTTGCTGCCAAAGAAAGGAATCAACCGGGCTAATTCCGGCGGGACGATTGAGATCAGCCGAGGCATAAGCTCAGGGCGTTCCTCCAGCAGTGAAATGACCTCATTCCATAGCTCAGATGTACTCCCAATACCTTCTGGAAGCCTCAAGCCCATAGACCGTTCCACAAAAAGCTGTTCCGCTTCAAGTGAGAAATGAAAGGTGTCCACTTCCTCGTTAACAGGCGGCATTGAGTTAATTAAGAGCAGATTCCGAATGTCTGTGTTTCTCTTAGCCATTTCGAACGCGATAGCTCCTCCTATGCACCATCCACCCAAATAATCGACAGAGCCCAAGGAATGTATCACTTCATCATATTGCTGTGCCAATTCATCCAGACGGACCATTCTTGGAGCAACATCCCGGTAATTTTTCTCGAATTTTATTGCATACACGTTGTAATCCGGATTCAATCTCAGCGAGAGCTGGTTGTATATCGCCACCTCGCCGCTTCCCGCATGAATCAGCACCACATTCTTGTCTGTTCTGCCTTTAGTCAACGGCACCAGCTGCCTGTGAAGCAGCCGTTCTGGTTGACCCATCGTCCCCCTGCGTTCACCTAGCATTTTTGCCATCTCGCTTAATGAGAAATGATTGAGTAAATCTTCCACAGAAAGCTTTACTTGATAGATGCGCTGAATTTCATGAAGCAGTTCCGGCAACTTGATGGAATCCCCTCCAGCGTCAAAAAAATTCTCATATACATGATTCAGTTCCTCAGCCTCCGGACCGATAATGCTTCTCCATAACTCCAGCAAATGTTGTTCACCCGAATGGAGCGGTATGTCCTGAATATTCCCGAACCAGTTCTCAAGCTGTTTCGTGTCAACCTTGCCGTTTACATTTAAAGGGATACTCTCGACCTTAATAAAGGTGGTTGGAATCATATAATCCGGCAACAGCCGATGCAGCCTATCCCGCATTGCAGTAGCAGTCAATGCTTCACCACCATGAGTGGTATATACAGCGATCAGCGAACTTTTGTTTTTATTCGTTTTGACAAATACTTTGGATTGATGCACTTCGCTCAGCTGATTAACGGCATTCGCGATTTCAATCAAATCGATCCGGTACCCGTTAATCTTCAATTCAAATTGTATTCGGCCAACGATTTCAATGTAATCATCACCGGACATAAACCCTTTGTCGCCCGTTCTATAAAGCCTGCCTAGGCTTGGATGCATGAAGAAGGCCTCTTCGGTCTTCTCCGGATCCAAATAACCGTTCGCCAACCCTTCACCGCCGATACAGATCTCACCATAGGTGAAGTCATCTGCTAACCGGTTTTGCTTATCCAGAACGTATATGCTTTGATTTGCCAAAGGATATCCATAAGGGATTTTCGGTTTGTCGATACCAGTCGTAAGCGGATAATAGATGGACCAGATCGATGCTTCTGTCGCTCCCCCCAAACTAAGAATCTGTAAATCCTTTCGTTTAAAGGCACCCTGTATATCTTTGACAATCTGCACCGGAATGAAATCTCCGCTCATCAATATACAACGCATCTGATGAACCCTGCTGTCCAGCGTTTGAATGAGCATCTGCACAAGCCCCGGCGTTGAGTTCCATAGCGTTACCTCGGGCATGTAAACTCTATGTTCCTTAAACTCATGAATTCCCTTGCACAAAATGGTTTTGCAGCCTGTCATTAGTGGGGATAAAATATCAAATACAGATAAATCAAAAGAGAGCTCGGAAATATTAAATATCACATCTGCTGCCTCAACCTCTAAGCGTTCATGCAAATCATAGATGGTATTAAGCGCTGCCTTTTCATTGATGCTTATTCCTTTTGGCTTGCCTGTCGTTCCCGAGGTGAAAATTACATAGAGTTCGTCTTCGGCAACTTCTTCGGTAACTGCTGCCGGAACATAGATGACTTCACCGTCCCTTATCTGCAGCTCATTATGGATAGAGCTCGTTATATAGTTAATCCTCTCTTCTGGAAGTTCCGGATTTACAAAGCAGAATGAATCTCCGGATTTGATTACTGCCAGCATTTCAGCCATGGCAGGAACCCCTTTTGACGTAAGAATAGCAACACGGATCTTGGATAGCCGTTGTGCAGCTTTAAGCTTCATTATCCTGTTGACTATGATCTCACTGTTCCTATCCAGCTCTTCAAACGTCAGCGTCCGGTGCAGATCGGCAAAGGCTGCACGGTAAGGCTGACGCTTCAAGGTCTCTTCAAAGGCTTCCACAATCCGCCTGTGCTTCAGTGGCCTTATTGCTTTTTGGTTAAACTGCCTATACCTTTTTTCTGTTTTTTCATCCCGCTGTTGCTCCAAAGCTACGAGCACGCCATCTTCCTCACTCTGTAATGCGCGCAGAGAATGAATAAAACCTGTGAACATCGCAGCGATAAGTGAAGGCTCGAAAATTCGACTTAAATAATCCCAACTGACATTCAATTCACCATTGATCAGCTTTAGCTGGCAATCCAGATACACCTGAGGCGTCTCCGATATCCAGTAATGAAGCTTGAATAAGGAATCAAAGTTCGGAAAGTCGAAGAGCATAGAGGTAAACACATACGGCATTTGGCTGGAACGATTGCTTTTCTTGGCTAACTCTCTTAAGACCTCAACGCCTTCAAACGACGAATATCTGAAGGATTCATTGATAGTCCGCTGTAATTTTTGCACATTAGCCTGCAGGGAAACTTTGGGGTCTATGTTGGTTTTGATCAGGCTGGTGCTGGTGAAATCACCAATGACGCTTAAATATTGTTCTTTACGGGGTCTTTTGAAAGTGGTCATATTCAGGGTGAATTCCTTGTTCGCTGACCATCGCTGCAGTACAGAGGCGTAGAGTGCCAGAAAAACCGTGTTCAGAGACAACCCCAGCTTACCTGCAATGGCGTTCATACATAAATATTCATTCTCGGAGAAGCTGTATTCCAGCCTTTGGAAGTCGCTTTCCAGAAGCTGTTCGGAGTTCAGATGAAGCTCAGGTGCTTCCGGGAGCACATTCATTTCCCTTAACCAGTATTCTTTGCCTTTGTTGTATCTAACAGAGGCCTTCTCCTCATGATAGCTCTGATTGATGAAGATCAAACGATCCGACATATCCTCCAGACTGTAGTTAGAGTCCTCATACAAGCACCTCCACTGGTCAAACAGCTGAAACACACTGAGCCCGTCCGCTATTAACAGATCAAGACTAAAGAAGAGATAATATTGGTTCAACCCTGACTCCATACATTTAATGGTGAAAAACGGGAAGCTCGCGGAGCTGTAAAGTTTGTGAGATAATTCACTTCTATTCTGTTCAATAAATCGTTTCTTATATTCCTGGCTGCAGCCGGCTGCGTGCTCAACAGGAATATCATAGTGAAAGGGGGGATTGATCTGAAAAGACTGCAGGTCGAGAACCGAAGCTCTAAGCATCGGCTGGTTAATGATCAGTTCATTAAAAGCTTCGTTTAGTCGGCGCATGTCTCCGGTAAACTCCAATTCAAGATAGATATGAGTGCCCGTCTTACCGCGAAAGGTCTCGTTTCTGCCTAATAAATAAGCTTTCTGAACCTCGGTCATCATAATGTTCATGTTCCGCAACATCCTCTTTTAAATTAATTTTTGAGAAACATTCTTGGATCATTTCCACCGAAACAGCTATCGCCAGCTCATCCGTAAGCCACGATTGAATCGTTAAAGTATGATAGTCCCGGTGCTCAGCCATAAATAACAAATCATCAAACGGATGAATATGTATTTGTGTAAAGTCTATGTCTACTCCTCTAAGCAAATATTTCGCATAGGCCTCCTTCATTGTCCAGATCTGCAGCAAATCCATTCCATGATCCAGCAGACTCCCAAAGTAATGGGCGCCTGATATTTCTGATTTAGTTCTCATGATCGATTTCATTTCCGACCTTAGCGGACGATGTTTGAAATTGATAATTTTAAGCTCAAGCTGTATATTCACCCCTCCTAAATTCACATGTTCATATGAATACTTGAACATATGTATACTCACAACATCATATTAGCTCCATATTTTTCCTATGTCAATACTTTACACTTATTATTTATCCTTCCACATCTGAGGATAATTCCTCTCCCCATATGTACAGGCCTTGAATTCAGATAAGAATCTTAATTGTTGATATTCACCATTTAAACAACGAAAATCCTTTCCTTTTCATCCCGAAGGATATGGGGAAGGTTTACGCATCCTCTATCTGTTGAAAGCGCTATAAATCCTCCTGAAATCTAAAGCTTCTCCAATAGTTTTCTCCCCAGGCTTCTTGAATAATAACCTTCATAGATATCAAATTTAACAGGTTGAGAAGATAGTTAGCCATTTTATCCCTAACTAAAAGGCCCGCGAAAGATCGCGGGCCTTAAGCAATACTTCATGAATGCACTCCTTCTGGCTTGAGATTATTCCTTCACTTTTACAAGCACTCCATCTCTATTCTCATAGATCCTTTTTTCATTTTTTTCGATCTTTTTCATAATCTCTTCTTCCAAGTTAATCCCCAGAATCTCAGAGAGTCCAATTAGGTAAATGGCAACGTCCGCCAATTCTTCACCGAGGTCGTCTTTCTTTTTTCGGTAAGCTTCGCAGGCTTCAGATAGTTCCCCTTGGATCAGACAAAATTCTTGATAAATATCTGTAACATTAAACCCCTTCTCGATCTTATTCTGATACACTATTTTTTGAAGTTGTACTAAATCAATCATTGAATTCTCTCCTATTCCGTAGTTTATTGATTCAACCCCATATGCTTGCGTAAATGCACTAGCGGCGACATGGGCTGGATTCGCTGGTCATCGGTGATATTCTCAGTTATTGTATCGTATCGTGACCCAAAATGGTTTTGGGTTCTACATACTCTTGCAGGCCATATACGCCGAATTCCCTGCCAATCCCGGATTGCTTGAATCCACCGAATTTCATTCTCAATCCAAATCCTCTTGTTCGAATATCCTGTTGCCATGCTCGTCCCGCGTGATATGCGGCAGCAATCCTTCGTTCTCATAATAACGGATCGTATGCGCTGGACACCCGAGCCTATCCGATGCTTCTGTAATGGAGAATGACATGATTTCACTCCTCTAGGTCAAAATCGTTGCTGACATTGTACTACTCCGTCTTGACTTTTATCAAGCAAAGTTTCCTGTGTAGAGCTGCGAACAAATCGGGGATTGCGTATAATATCGTCCACATAATTATGGAGCGGCAGCATGACTGCTTGGTTCATAAGCAATTGCTCCGCTTTGGCATACAACTCAACCTGCTTCGCGGTGTCGAAGGTCTGCTCTGCCTGCTTCACGTACTGGTCGTACGCCAGCAATTCCTTGGCCTTGCTCAAATTCGCCTGATTGTAGGCGGCATAACGTTCCGGTCCACGGTCAATGCCAGCCCCTAACGGACATTGAGGTTGGTGAGAGGCTTCTACTTGTTTAACAAGATCGTCAATCAGTTCAAGGGTACCTCAGGACGTGAATCAGACAGCAGTAATGTGACCATACTAAGCGTCGAAATATGAATAAGGGAGAGCGACTGATATGGATCTGCAGAGTGGTAAATTGTACTGGCCCACAACGCTGGTTAATCCTCCTTCTTACCCTAAGCTGGAAGAGGATATCGCTTGTGATGTGCTGATTATTGGTGCGGGCAGCTCGGGCGCCCAATGTGCAAGTATCCTTAGCGAGCAGGGGATGAGCGTCGTTGTTGTGGACAAAAGAAAAGCTGGGGAAGGCAGCACCAGCGCCAATACAGCTTTGATTCAATACGCCGGAGAGAAAAGCTTTGTATCGCTGAGTCATTCCTTTGGCGAAGAAGCCGCTGCGCGTCATCTTAAACTATGTGAGCAGTCGATTAATGACATAGAGCAAGTAAGCCGGCAGTTACCCATTGATCCGGATTTCATCAGACGGGACAGCCTGTATTATGCAAGCTATAAGGAAGATGTCTCTGCTTTGGCCGAAGAACATGCACTCCTGCAGAAGCACGGGTTCAAAGTGGATCTATTGGATGCGCAGCATATATCCGGCCTGTATCCTTTTCAGAAGGAAGCGGCGCTGTACTACTATGAGGATGCTGAGATGAACCCGCTCAAATTTGTATATGGGCTTCTTGAGAAGGCCAGGTCTCAGGGAGGAATGATCTATGAGGATACGGAAATAACAGGAAGACGTTTCGAACAGGATTATGCCTTGTTTTATACCAAAGAACACCGCGAGATCCGGGCCAGACATGTTATTATTGCAGCCGGTTATGAAGACAGCGACTTCAAAACTGAAAAAAATGCTACACTGGCTAGTTCCTATGCTGTCATTACCAAGCCGGTCGCCGATCTTTCAAGCTGGCCTAAAAGAACATTAATATGGGAGACCGCACGCCCATATGTATATATGCGAACTACCCCGGATAACCGGATCATTATTGGAGGAATGGATAAAGATACTACTTTCGCCGAGACAAGGGATTCTAGAATCCCGGCAAGCAGAGACAAACTTCTTGAAGCCTTTAACGCGCTCTTCCCGGATATACCGGCTCAGCCGGAATACTATTTCGGAGCTTTTTACGGAGGAACACATGATGGTCTGCCTGTCATCGGCCGGTATGATGGCTATCCTCATTGTTATATCCTTATGGCTTATGGGGATAACGGAACGGTATATAACGGTGTTCTGGCCAAAATTGTGTCGGACATGATACTAAAGGGGGCCAGCCCGGATCTGGACCTCTACCTGCAGAGCAGACCCCTGGTTCACCGATAACTTATCAGTTGTCCAGCCGGTTGACGAAGGCATATACAAAGAAATCGCTCCTTTGGAAATGGTTTGGTGGTGCCTCCATTTTACCAAAGTGAGCGATTTCTATTTAGTTTAATTCCCTTTATATCGAAAAAAGCTTGGCGTCGTTGCTTACACTTTTGTACTCGTAAATGTACGAGTATAACAGGCTCTTTTTGCTGTTCCTTTCTATGCAATGGTGCACTTCGGACTCGGACTGTGGGTATTGCCTTTGAGATTGTGAAGCTGCATAGAGCAGCATTGACCGTCAGCGATACCCCCTGGCGGAGGTGCCAAATTTATTATTACGCTGAATCTTTAAGAAATAGGCGTATTAACTTTTTTTACCGTAAAGTACACCTGATACGGTTCATAACCTATATCCCGGATTCTTCTCAGCTGAATTCCCGGGTCCTGGTTAGCAGTCTTGAAGAAATAACGCCAGCTGCCCCACTCCCGTTCATTCTCCATGATGATTTCAGAGGACACATCCTCTGACGGTGTGAACAGAATCCGTTCGTTCTCGCAGATTCCGGCCAGCACTTCAGGACCAAACCGGAAGGCTCCGGTCTGTTCATCGTCCGGCAGAGGAATGAAGCGGATGCCGACCGGCAGAATGATGCTGATCCGGTCGCCGTCCTTCCAATTCCGCATGATACTATAGAAGGCATTGTGATCCGCAGATTTCCCGTGAAGCTGATCGTTCACATAGATAACGGCTTCCGACATGATCCAGTCAGGTATGCGTAAATGGATGGCAAATGCTTGGGCAGAGGCGGTATGGACTACGAAATCATATTTTTTATAATCAGGCAGGTTCTCGTGAAGTGCAGTAATCTCATTCAATTCCTGTTGTCCTGCGGTGTTCGAGGAGTCCAGCATGCTTCCGCTCATGTAATCCTGCGATTGCTGAATCCGGACGCTCTCTCCGCCCAGCACCGTGGTCAGCTCAGAACGGAAATACTGGCATACATAGACATCGTTCTGATCCTGATAATAAATCCCTCTGTTCAATGCTGCATTGGCTTGTACCATCGTTCCGTGACAGCAGAAGAAGCTATCGGTCTCCGAACTCCAATCCTTCCGCAGGCCTGCCTTCATCGGCAGGAAATAAGTGAGTAGTCCTGATCCGGGATTATTATGCTTATTGCCGGTCAGATGATATTCCTGGTAATAGGCTTGAGCCATAATTCCGTTATACATATTGTATTCGATATACTGCGCATAGGCCGGATGGGAAGTATGCCGGAACAGAAACTCAGCCAGACGAATCATGTTATACACTGTGCAGTGTTCCTGATTCTTATCCCCGAGGCGGGCCTTGATCTTCATCTTAGGCATCCACACTTCACCTGCCGTATTCCCGCCAGTTGCCAGCGTTCCCCGCTCTGAGACCGCACATTTCCAGTAGGCCGTGACAATGTCCATCCATCTCTGCTCGCCGGTAACCTCGTAAGCTCTGGCACAGCCGAGTACCTCAGGAATGGTAGTGTTGGCATGCATGTTGGTCAACGGGTCCTTGTTCTCCAGTAACGGGCGGAACAGTCTGCTGCGGTAATAACGCTCCAGCAAGGTCTTGTATTTATCATTTCCTGTAATATGAAGCAGGTCCGCCCAGGCTTCAAGCATTCCGCCTGTCTCCATGTCGAGAATATCATCGAATTTCTCTCTGGTGAAGGTACTGCTCCACTCCAAGAACCAGTCCGCGAAGCGATCGGCTATCTCAAGCGCCTTCTGACTGCCGGTGAACTGGTACATATCCACAAGTCCCATGAATAATTTATGGATATTATACTGCGGAGCCCATATCGCTTTGCCTTGAGCAACCCAATGTAAATATTTCTCCGGAATAGGCGCTGCCCATTGTCCACCGTTGTCCTTCTGGCATTCGGCCAGCTCGTCCAGGATGAGATCCGCTTTGAGTTTGAGTTCAAGATCACCGGTCTCATGAAACCGCATAGCTGCGGCAGACAGCCAATGTCCAAGGAAATGCCCCCGGATCTGACAGACGGGCGTCTCCCATCCACCATGTGCATCCTCTGGAATATCTCTGCCATCATATCTGCCTGCTTCGACTTTATAGTTAAACAGGAGATTATCATTCGTCAGTTTCATTAAATACCGCCGGTTTGCTTCTTCCCTGCGTTTCAGATCATTATCATGAAGAACGACGTTCTTGCCCTTAAGTTCTCTCACTGCTGCAGCCCCTTAATATACTGACATTGATTTTACAATGAAAGTATATAGCAGCGCTTCCATCAATCCAATGATTAATCCTAATATAAAGTTGATCCATACTGAGTAATAAACTGAAAGCCGGTGTTAAATAATTGCTGAATTCCCTTTCTTCAACTAATGGCCTTAGTTAGCCCCATTAAAAAAAGGAACAGTTCTTCTAGTCACTGAAGTGACTTGAAGAACTGTTCCTTTCAGGTAAAACCAGCCAGTCGGGCAACACGTAATATAGAAATAAGTGTACGACTGACGCCAGGCTGATCCAATTACCATGATGAGGCTATGCTTCTTGTGCAGCAGGAGCAAGATCCGGCGCTTTTTGATTCATGATCGGCAGCATCACCAGTGCGCCGAGGAGAAATAATACACCTGCTCCGCTAAAGATCGTGCTGAGTGAAAAGGAATTCTTAAGCGCACCCGCGAAGGACATGGACACAACCATCATCCCGACAAACATCGGATTCAGCACTCCGTTGACCCGGCCGACAATGGAGGTATGTGACCACTTCAGAATCATTGTACTGATTCCGATATGGATGCAAGGGAAAACAAGCCCATTTAGAAACTGGATGGTCAGCGTGAGCGGAATACTTGTCGAGAACCCGACAATCGTGGTACAAATGGCGCCTGTCAGCATGCCTATCGCCAAGAGAAGCTGAGGCGGAACCTTTTTGGCGAAGACGGCTACTATGCCTCCCCCGATCAGCATGGCGGCTCCATTCACCATCAGCATGTACTGGAGGAACTCCTCATTTCGGCCCAGCCGCTCTGTTACGATAAACAGATTGAGCGCTTGGGCTACTCCAACCGAAAGTCCAGCCAGAATAAACGCGAGTCCGAGCATCCGCAGTACCTGGCTCTGCCAGACATACCGGAAGCCCTCGATGAAGTCTTTGCGGAATTGGCCTTTGGCCGCGACTGTCCCGGCTGCCATTTGGTCCTCAGGCAGACGAACAAGGACGAGTGCAGACAGCAGAAAGACCACGCCCATTACAGCGATCGAGGTCTCAAGACCGAATGTGCTGTACACGAAAGTGCCCAGCATCGGCCCAAGCACCATGAAGATGGCCATCAGCGATTGGAAGAGCGCCATGCCCTGCTGCAGCTGTTCTTCCGGCACATGATACTTGAACAACCGCATGCTGGAAGGCTGGGAGAACTGGGACAGAATGGCCGAGATGAAAGCGACCAGGTAGACGGATTCCCAAGAACCGAAGTGAATGCTCATCAGAACGGCGAACACCGATACTGCAGACAGTGAATCACACCAGATCATGGTCCGCTTCGGCCGCCAGCGGTCGGCAAAGGTACCTCCGATGAATGAAAACACAAAAATTGGCGCGAATTCAGCTACGCTGATCAGGGAAATAGCGTAGGGATCATTGTTGGTTCTGTCCGCAACATAGAGAAGAATAGCAAAATTACGCACCCAGATGCCAATCTGCAGCAGCACGCTTGATAAAAGAATCGTCTGCAGGAACCGGTTATGGAGCAGGCTTGGCGGTTTTGCGCTTGTTTCATGTCTCATCAATCTAATTAACCCCCTATTGATCCATAAAGTACACTCATGCTCATTCCAGGCAGGGTTCTCCTTTCCCTTCCTAATTATACGGACTAGACCCGGATCCATAAAGAGTTTCGCAAAGAAATAGGAATGCTAAATTTTCTATAGGAGTAGAATCCTACAGCTTATTCAATGGTTACTCGCAGGCAAAAAACTGCAGCACCAGATCGGCACTGCAGTTTCATCAGGAGTCATCCTATTCGGCTTACTTCAATTGAATTTGCTTCATGTACTCCTTGAATTCCTCGGAGATTTCTTTGTATTTCGTATGATGCAGGTAATGTGAGCCATCCATCGGAATCATTTTGCCCTGTGCCGATAGTTTGACTTGCTCCTCATGCAGCGGAATCCACTGTTCATGGTCCTTGTTATTGGATTGAACAAAGAGCAATATCGGCAAGTCACTAGGGTAGGTGAGCTGTTCACCATTTTTGAAATTAGAACCGAGGTGACTGAGCTCATTCATCAGTGTTGGATTATTCGCAACCTGGTTGGAAATCAAGCGCATCTGTTCTTTGGTATGCTCATCGTAATCAAGGGATTTATACAAATCTCCGCCGAATTGTTTGAGCAACCGCATCAGACCTGAATCTTGCGCGAACTGCATGGCTTTCAAAGGTAATTTAACATCCATGCCCGGCTGATTGGGAACACTGCTGTCGATACCGACAAAAGCCTGAACTTCATCCGGATAGGCTTTTACATACGACACCCCGTACAGCCCCGTGATGGAGTGTCCCATCAGAATGTAACGCTTAAGACCCAATTGCTGCACAGCCTCATGAATTTCACTGATAATGTTCTCGGTAGTTCTTTCTTTATCCGTCTCATCGCTGAGGCCATAGCCGAAAGGCTCGATCGCCACTATTTTGTAATCGGGGGCCAATTCATCAATCACCAGCTTGAAATCAAGCACAGGCGACGGGGTGCCTTGCCCCGGAAGGAGAACGATCGTCTGCTCACCGCTGCCTTGAATCAGCACATTCATATTTTTTCCGTCTACATTGACGAACTGGCCGTACGATTCGATTTTCTTCTTCTCGGACCCGTTAATGATCGCATTCGCAACAAATGTAATGCCCAAGAACAGCACGAGCGCCCCGATAAAACCTCCAATTATTTTTAGCCATAATTTCCGTTTCTTACGGCTCTTGATCCCGCTTTTTGGTGTTGGCGTTGCTACTGTGTCTGCCACGTTCATCTTCTCCTGTCCTTGTATCTGTATAGCCGCATTGACGACATACCTGAAGTATAGTCAAGCAACATGTCCTCTTCATGACGGCAATATGAACGGAGTATGAACTGAAGATGATAAGGTTGATATTGAACGGGAAGAGTACATTCGGCCGGAGGAAGAAACTGCGTGTATAGGGTAAGGCAAATATAGGAGCATCGGCTCCGGGTTTGAGTCAAAAAAAGGGCCTGTCCTGAGTCATGAAATGACTTTTTGGGACAGCCCTCTGTTTTTCATGTGTGTGGATCTACCCTTTGGGTATGCCGGATGATAGAGAGTGCAGAAATAATTGGATTTTCTACACTTGCTGATGAGCGAATGACCCCTGCTTAATCAAGAGGTGGAAAAACAGCACTTAAATCATTCCGTTTCACCCAAAGTAGTGGAAGTCATCAATATTAGTTGCTGTTTTTCCACTTGCTTCCCTGAATCGCCAAGAAAGTGATGAATTAAGATACGTTTGTCTACTTGCTTGTTGCAGGACTTTCCGTCCGGCAGTTGAAGGCGATCTATAAACGGTATTTACCGCCGCGCTACGAGACAGCCTCTCTTCTGCAACGACTGGTATCCGTAGTTATTGCCGAATTGACTTGAAGGACTCGGTCTGCTGGGTAATGCCCTTCTCTGCCGCAAAGCGCTCAATGCTCGACGCGCCGAAGAACCCATCGATGCCCTTCGTTCTCTGAATGACATAAGCGGCATCCTCCGGCTCTGCAATCGGTCCGCCGTGGCAAATAATCATGATGTCCGGATTCACCGCCCGGCCTGCTTTAATAATAGCCTCAATTCGTTCTACACAGTCGTCCAGGGTCAATGCTGTTTTGGCACCGATCGTGCCTTTGGTCGTCAAGCCCATATGGGCAACCAGAATGTCAGCTCCCGCCTCCGCCATAGCTTTGGCCTGTACAGGATCGAAGACATACGGGGTAGTCAGTAAATCCAGCTCATGGGCAATACGGATCATTTCAACTTCCAGGTCGTACCCCATACCGGTTTCTTCCAGATTTTGTCTAAATACCCCATCAATCAAGCCTACTGTAGGGAAGTTCTGAACACCGCTGAAGCCCTGCTCCTTCAATTGCTTCAGATATACCTCCATGACCCTGAACGGATCGGTGCCGCATACCCCTGCCAGAACAGGTGTATGCTTGACAACGGGCAGCACCTCAGCGCCCATATCAACAACGATCTGATTGGCATCTCCATAGGACAGCAAACCTGCGAGTGAACCGCGGCCTGCCATTCTGTAACGGCCGGAATTATATATAATCAGCATATCCGCTCCGCCTGCTTCACTGCTCTTGGCCGTAATCCCTGTGCCGGCCCCGACACCGAGGAGAATCTTGCCCAACTCCACCTCTTTCTTGAATTTTGCCATAATTTCTGTTCTGCTTAGCTTGTTCATTCGTATATCCTCCTAATAGTTATTCAGGAATTGATGTATGCATGAGTTCGATCAGCTTGAGTGCTGCAGCCTTTGCAAAGGCCGGATCGTTGATGGCGCAATCCATCTCAATGACTTCAACCCTTGTGCGGTCAACATGCTGGCGCAGGGTATGGAATAACATCCGGTCCTCCTCCGGTCCGTAGAAGGGCTGCCCCTCCACATCAATTGCGGAAATGCCCCTAAGCGGCAGTATCAGCACGGTGCTCTCTTCGGCCATGTTCAGCTTCTCTGCCAGCTTCCTTCCGATCTGTTCATTCTCCGCCACTGTCGTTCTCATCAGGGTAACGGTCGGATTATGCTGGTAAAAGGTATGATCCTTGAATTTCTCCGGCACGGTATCTGCCGGTCCAAAATTGCACATATCCAAAGCGCCTACCGAAACGACCTGTGGAATGCGCTTGCGTCCTGCAGCCTCCAACCGGTGCGGCCCCGCATTCAAGACACCGCCGATGATCTCATCCGCCCACTCGGTTGTCGTCAAGTCGAGTACCCCTTCAATGAAACCCGCCTCGATGAGCGCCTCCATTGATTGTCCCCCGATACCTGTGGCGTGGAACACAAGCACCTCGTAGCCCCGTTCCTCCAGGTATTTTCTTGCCGCTGTCACACAGGGCGTTGTTACTCCGAACATCGTGGCTGCCACTAGCGGTTTCTTCTCCGGTGTATGCGTATGCTCAAATTTGAGCATTCCCGCCATCGCAAATAATGCGTTTGTGAATATTGCCGTGGAAATCGAATTCAAGCCTGCGACATCCACCACAGAGGGAATCATGATAATATCGCTTGTGCCTACGTATGGAGCTGTATTTCCGGATGCAACGGTTGATACCAATACCTTCGGAACGCCAATTGGCAGGGCTCGCATAGCCGGAGCGACTAGTGAGGTTCCGCCGGTACCCCCAAAGGATATGATACCGTCGAATTTCCCCTGCTTGTACAACTGGGGGATCAGCTTCTCCAATCCTTGGGATAGCAGCTCTGTAGCCAAAGCCCGGTCCTTCCTTGCTGCAAGCTCCTCTATGTCCTTACCAGCAGCGTACGCGATCTCCCGGTTAGACACATCCGGAACAAAGGCCGGCTCGAACACGCCCGTATGGATCATCAGGGTCCCCAGCCCAAGCTCTTCGGCAATCCTCTTGATGTATAGATACTCCTCACCTTTCGTATCAAACGTTCCAGCTATTGCGATGGTCTTCATTCTGCAGCCTCCTCATATGGATCATCTAGAACAGTGCTCAATCCCGGTAGCCGAGCGCTATAGACTAATCATACGGGGCTTACTTAAGGATGAAAACGCTTTTATGTACTATATTTTTGTGTTTAAGTTAGATCTGTACTGCTTGGGAGAGCAGCCCTTCAGCTTTTTAAACATTTTGCTGAATTGGGCATAATCCGGATACCCTGCCATCGCGGCCACCTCGGATAATTGAAGCTGCGGTGCCTGGAGCAGCGTTGCAGCTTTATTGATGCGGAAGCTCACCAGGTAGCTCTGAAAGCTGCAGCCCACCTCTTTTTTAAACAAGCTGCTTAAATAACTGCGCGATACATGAGCTACCTTGGCCAGATCCGCAAAAACAACTTCATCGCTGTAGTTATGTGCGACATACTCTTTGACAAACTCCACGTAATCATAATGCCTCGTGATGCCGCTGAGCATTTTGACCATGAAATCATCCTCATTCAGCTTGCCCAGACGCTTGAAATCGCGGGTAATTGCGGTAATCGACTGCTCGGATGGAATCCGTTCAAAGGCAGAGCCGCCAATGTAGCCCATAATATCTGTGTTATTGCTGTACATGTACTGGACGTCGACGGGCGTCTTCACCGGACCGCCGTAAATCATCTTAATTACATCTGGCTTAAGCTGCCCGCAGGCAGCAAAGATGCGCAGCGCCTTAGCTTTGGCTGCCTCTAAGGAGACAACCTTCCGCGCCCCTACTAATCCGCCTTCGGTCAGGCCGAGATGAGCACAGATTACATCTGCCCCCGCCTCGAGCATCTGGACCGCCTGGGACTCGTCAAATACGAAGGCCACCGTAAACAGCTCCTGCCGATGGGCCAGGCATATGGCCTCAACCTCCTTGTCATAGCTGATTCCGTCTTCCTCCAGGGCCTCTCTGAACAATCCGTCCATCAGGCCGACTGTCGGATAATTATTGACTCCCGCAAAGCCTTTGTCCTTGATATCCATTATATAATCAGCTATTTCTCTAGTGGGATCATTCGCATTCAGCCCGAAGAGCACGGGAGTATGCCTCACCAGCGGCACGATTTCCCTTGACCCGAAGTCCATCACCATATCATTGCTGTTGCAGAACGGTAAAAAGCCTGCAAGAGAGCTTCTCCCCATTTGGCGGAACTTGCCGGAGTTCAGCATTAATATAAAGTCCGCTCCACTCTGGGCGGCAACCTTGGCTGTAATCCCCGTACCTGTCGAGACACCAATGATATGATTACCCTCGTGCAGTTGTGATTGCAGGTTCTCCAGTATGGCTGTTCTGTTCAAGCTCTATCGCTCCTCATCTCTTCAGATTCCTCAATCTTAACCATCTTATATAAAAGAAAAAGCCAACCTGCTACTGAGAGCGCTTCAATCCTGTATCTTCTATTATAACAATGTACAGGAGCTGAAAAACCACAACCCGCGAAGTTACTTTTGCGGGTCATGGTTTCTGTTTGGGTCCGTATTTGATGGGTCTGTATCCGTATCTGCCGTTACTTTTTCTCCTGCGCCTGCTGGGTAGGACCATAATTGGCGGCTCCGGTGAAGTGAACATCATCCGCCGACGGATAGTACTTCGGGATCTGTAAATCCCGCTGGTACAGTCTTAAGTGCTCTCCGCGCGGAACAATATCGACAACATCACAGCCTCTCCAGGATACCGAATATTGTTCACCGCGCACCGTTTCTTTCACCACCGCCGTCTCCACAGGATGCTCCAGCTCCACTATATCCCCTGCCTTAACATTGCGGAATACCACCAGATTGCCCTCTCTTGAGGGTGCGCAGGCTATTCCATTAATCCTCCATTCGAGGTTCTGCCCCATCCAGTCGTACACCCGTACTGCAACATCATATGTCTGCTTGGGCTTGATGGAAATATAGCCTGTATCGGGGTAATTCATGCTCACCGTGGCTTCCTCTGTTTCTTTATCGACAGGGATATTAACGAGAACCATTCCACCGCGGTATTCCACCGCCCGGTTCCATATAATCTCCAGGGCCACCGGAGCCATGCCGACGCAGCAGCCCGCAATGGAGCGGAACTTGGACAATGAGATGGAGTTGACGAGGGAGCCGCCGGTGAAGCCGCCAATCATTCTCTTGTCAATCTCCCTGTAGGTGACCCCCTGCCCATCAGGTAAGGTATTGTCTGTCACTACATAAGATGCAACCTTGAGCTGATTCTCCACCAGCTGGTTCCGTGCAAAGAGGGTCATATCGTTCCAATATTCCTCGTACCCGGCCAGAATTAACTCATTCGCGCATTCGATCATATCCTTAATGCAGCAGGTTTCACAGTGCTCCTCCTGCTGCGGATGCCACTGGGCATATTCCGGTACCCAGCCGAAGGAGGAGGACAAGGAACGGATATAATCATAGATCCCTTTACCCGCGGTAATATACCGCCCGACGCCTGTGATGCGTCCAAGACGGACGAGTCCGGAGGCAACCCAGCCTGCCGAATGGATATGGCCGAAAAACTCCATTTTGTAATTAAAATAACGCGAGGGTCCCAGGAGGTGGTTGGCAATGCCAACAGCCAGATCAAGCGCCACCCCGTCTCCGGTGATCTCATATCTGCGCACCAGGGAGTGAAGCACAATCGCATTGCGAATTCCCTGCTCCCCCCGTCCGGTGTGCCTGGACAGATCGAATCCGCCGTCTTTCAAATATACGTCATTGGGGAATTCATACACTGGCTCCTTTTCCTCATAATCACCTGACCAGAAGGTTCTGACCTTCCTTTCGATGACAAGGGAGCGTAGCCCTCTTACAAGCCCGGAAGCCCTCTTTTCCGGTTCCGGGTCCAAAGGGTTATTCTCCACCATCCTGTTCAGTGCCGGAAGAATATAGCCCATTTCGTGAAAGGAGCTGTGATTCGTATGCGTCCAGGAGTATGGCTCATGAAAGCGCAGCCCGTGCTCTCCCCAAGACTTCATAAGATGGCGGTAAAAGGATAACTGAACCTCAGCTCCCTCTTCGGTCTTCAGCATTTTCCGGACGGCGTCAATGGCTTCGTACCAGGAGCCAACCAGCTCCGCGTCGTCTACCCGGCAATGAGCAGCTTCCGCAGGCTTCTTATGAGGGAGTACAAGCCAATACGGAAGGTTATCCGTCTTCTCATCCACCATGGATGTCAGATACCCTAGAACAAGCTGCGCATTGCGTAAAGGCTCAAATTTCTCATACGTCGGAGTTGACATAACTATTCCTCCATAGCCCCCTCTGCTTCAGCAGATTGATCCTTTGATTCCTGGTGGGCAGTATTAGTTAGTAGTATTAGTGTTAGTAATGTTAACCTTGAAATCGTCGAAGTCGATGGAGGCGTTCGCGTAACCGTCAATACCGAACAACTGGCCGGTCAGCTTGCTGCCGCCGGTATGGCGGAAGATGAATCCTGTGGCCACCGGAGCAGGAGCATCGTTAATATAGACGGTATAAGTCTTGGCGTCCCAGTTAGCGACCATTTTGATTTTGTACCAGGTGCCCAGACTGAAGTCCTTCACCTTTACCTTATTCGAGGCTCCGTTCTGCACGATGATTTTACCCGTATCAAACGCCGTGACCATGGAATAATTGCCGGTTCCGCTGTCGTTCCTCACCATGGCGCCATTGGCGTACGGGAAGCTGCTGTTGACTCTGGCACGGTATTCGATGACGACGCGCTGATCCGCCTCAGCTTTGACCTCACCTGTATATGGCAGGAAAAGATTGGCCTTGCCCGCTGTAGCGGCAGTCGTCAGCCGGAGGAATTTATTCCCGCCTTCCTCCTGCACAGTGGCGGTAGCGCCGCCAGTGAGCGCTTCGCTGACAATGCCGTAAGGGTATTTGCCTGCCGTGTCACCGGAGAAATCCCGGTAAGCGTTATAGAACACGCCACCCTGCGTAGTATTAAGCGAACCTAACAGGGCGGCTTCTGCTTCAGCAAGCTTAGTCAGCTCCCCGTCATACTGCTCCTTGGTCAAATCCGCGTTCCCGGCCAGTTCCTCCGCGTGATCCACTTCGGCCACGAAGGCGTTATACTTGGATTGACTATAGTTACCTAGCCCGTCTCCCAAAGGATAGGAGAAATTGACCAGCTTGCTGCGGAGCTGGTTCACAATCTCATCCAGACCATAACCCGGAACAACTTCTACGGAAACGGTGGAGAAGAACTCACGTCCGGCCAGCTTCAGGGTAACAGGCACCTGAACTGTGCCAATCGAACTGAAATCAAGTCCTGTCAGCTCCCGGCTGACGACAGCGGCCTGCTTCGGCTTATTATTGTAAACGACATCCACAATGCCGGGCAGCTTGGGGCTTACACCAGAAGGAGTCCTCACTACAGAAGCTACTTGAATCGCATCTGATGCTGCAATTACCTTCAAGCGGAAGGTGACCTGCTTGCCGCTATATGCTGCTGTAATGAAGGCTGTGCCCGGTTTAACCGCGTATACTGAACGGGTGACTGGATCAGAATCTATCCGGGCCACTCCGGAATCACTGCTGGTATACTGGGCATTCTGTGTCACGTTTTGTACTTCATAGTTATTGTAATGTGCAGTTAGCTGAAGTGGTAAGCTGGTCTGCCCGCTGATCAGAATGGGCTTCAACCCGCTGAAGACTACGGACTGCACAGATTTAGGTTCAGCAGCAACATTAACTGCGGTTGTGGCTATTTTTCCGTTGTAAGATGCGGTAATGATGGCACTTCCAGCACCGGCAGCCTTAATCTGATTCCCGCCGTCAATAACAGCCACCTTCGGATCGGAAGAACTGAGGACAACTCCCGTGTTAACAGCGGAATAGGTAGTACTCGTTACCGTATACAAGGGCACGCTGCGGGTTTCCCCCAACCCCAATGTGAAGCCGGGAGCTTCAAATAGCAGCTCTGACGTATTCAGCCGGAACACATCCATACTGTCGATTTCGGCAACATTCTTCCCCTTGTAGAAGCTGATAGTGTTGCTGCCTTGCCCAAGATAGACCTTCGCCGTGGAAGCCCCCCAGCGGTTCAAGCCCGAATAGACGATGTTCAGATTGGCACCGGAGCCGCCATTGACCGACAAGATATGGGAGGCCTCTCCCGCCTCCGGTGAGCCATTGGCATTACGCACAGACAGCACATAAAAACCCGCCTCCGGCACGTTAACTGTAAATCGGGCATAATCATTGGTGCTGCTGATATTGGCGACTTTCATCCCGCCGGAAGCGGAGGCTTCCCGCCGGACAGCCGGGAAAGATTCACCAGCCGGATCTTGCACCAGTATCGCTGATTCCGCTTCATAACGAGTCCGCACCGGCTCTCCCGAAGGCACTGCAAGCGGACTGTTCGGGTCGGCGGGTTCTCCCAGGTTCGGTGTATGGTCTGCACTCCAGGTGAACTTCTGTGCGCGGACATTGCGGGTCCAGCCTGAGCCCGGCCAGCGGGCGGTATGGTAGATAATCCAGTCCTCTGTACCGTCTGGAGAGGTGACGATACTGTGGTGGCCCGGGCCGTAGATTCCATTCGCACTGGAGAAGACCGGCTGATCGCGCTTGACCCAGGAGCCTGGATTCAGCGGATCATCGCCGAGCTTGGCGGTAATCAGCCCGAGGCAGTAGCTGTCTGTCCAGCTTCCATTGGCAGAATAGATCAGATTAATGGTGTCGCCCTTTATAGTGATCTGCGGACCTTCATTGATTCTGCCCGGGGACGTCTCCCAATCATATTCAGGCGTAGATATCAGTACCCGCTGAGAGCTGATGGTCCGCGGGTCGCTCATCCGGGCGATGTATAGATTCTGGAAGCTTCCGTCCGTATCTTCCCAGCCGGACCAGATGAAATAGTGTTGCTCACCCACCGTCAGCACCGTGCCGTCAATCGCCCAGCGGTCGGTGGGGTCGGTAATTTTACCTTTGAACTCCCAGGTTCCGCTTAGCGGATCTGCACTGGCGTTCTCCAGCACGTACATACGGTGGTTGGCGTTGGTTCCGTTGTCGGCCGCGAAGTAGATATACCATTTGTATGCTCCGTCCGTATCTTTGAGATAGTGCATTTCGGGCGCCCACACATTGGAGCTATACATGGTTCCCTTAACCGGTGTCCAGGCCAGGCTCCGTTCGCCCGCTTCAATGCCGGTGATGGTCTTCGCCCTACGGATCATGATCCCGCTGGCATTGACGAATACGTTGTAATAATAGCCGTCCGTATGCTGGTATACCCAAGGATCGGCTCCCGTCTGCATAATAACATTGTAGAAATCGGACACTTTATTCCCTCCTTGTACAGCTGCAGACTCCGGCGAAGCCGGCATCGACTCTTCCGCAGCAGCCAGCCCGCCCCATTGTGGCAGCATCAGCAGCAGTGCGAGACACAGCAGCAGAACTCTGGATTTTTTGCCAGGCATGTGCAGCCCTCCTTCGATAGATAAAAACGCTTTCATTTTTTCATCTCCCTCTTGTTTAGATTTTTTTGGGTTAGCGTCCTCATTCTACCTTCTGGAGAACTTTTAAAAAATGTACTATCTTAAATGGTTTTTGTAACCGCTTTAGAAAAAGTGCCTTCACTGTGGCAGGAAACCATAAAATCAACCGGAGGGTGAATCTGAGGTTATATTTGAAGCTTCGTCGTCACTGCGGTGAACATTTGGACTTCCGGCCGCAGTTGTCACCAGATTTCTTGATTAATACAGCTCTTCGCGGTGGAAATCCGGTGACAAAGGCGGTCGCTACCGCTCCTACAGTTCCATATTTCCCCTCCGTTTCTTTTGCTTTTTGGTTATTTCTTTAGTGCCTCTTATATGGAATAAATGATTAGTTGGATAAACGTATCTTAATTTGAATGCTTTGCAGCGTCTGAGAGAATTAGTTGGAGAAACGTCATTTAATTCCAGGCATTTCCTCTACTCTGCTCGATTTGCCGCCTAGTAACTGCTATTTTTCCAACTGTTATCCGGCAAGGGCTCCTCTGTTCAAGAGCAAGTGTAGTTAATCCAACTGCTATTTCCGGCGACAGGCGCTACCACATCCTTGTCCATACTGTTGCCAGCTTCTGAAGCTATGCAATCCAAAAAGACACCTCCCGATTATAGGAAGTGTCCTGGTTGCACATTCGATTAGCCTATCTGCCCTTCCCGGTAACGATCTGTCTGATGTACTCCAGGGGGAACCTTGGGAATCCAGCCGGATCATACGATTTATGGACGGGAATATTCTGTCTGCAGGATCGGCGTCATCATAGCTCACTTTCCCTCAGATTGTCTAAACTCTTCAATCGTATCGCGGTCATTAACCAACTGAGGAATCTTCACGGTCACGGTCGTTCCGTGGCCGAACCGGCTCTCGACTGTGAGTCCGTAGCCCTCTCCGAACAGCATCTGCAGCCGGTGATGGATATTCTTTAGCCCGATGCCTTGTGCCGGTTGTTCGTCTGATGCCCGCACCGGGTACTCCATACTAAGCTTCGTCTGGAGGGCGGCTAGCACTTCCGGTTCCATTCCTTTCCCTGTATCTGTAATACAGAAGCACACATCTCCATGCGCATCCATCCTTCCGCTAACCAGGAGGCGGCCGCCTTCGTCCATCCGCTCCAGTCCGTGATATACGGAGTTCTCCACAATAGGCTGGAGGATCATCTTAGGCGTCTTCATAGATAACAGCTTCTCCTCCACATCAAGCTCCATGGAGAATTTATTCTCGTAGCGGATTAAGATAATCTTCATATAGGCCTGAATACAGTCCACTTCTTCTCTGATCTGTACAAGATTATCCTTCTTGATGCTGTAACGGAAAATCTTGGACATACAGTAGGTAATTTGCGCAATCTCCCTGCTCCCGTATTCCAGCCCGATGCTGCTGATACAATTCAGCGTATTATAGAGGAAATGGGGATTAATCTGGCTCTGCAAAGCAGAGAACTCCGCCTGCTTCTGGCTCAGCTCGGACTCATATAATCTGGCCTGGGTACCGAACATATCCCGGGCCATCTCATCCATCTCATCCATCATCCGGTTAATGTCGCGGGCCAGCAGGCCCACCTCATTGGTGAACCGGACCTTGATGCGGAAGCCCATATCCCGCCGTCCGACCCTCTTCATATCCATAACAAGTCCCATCAGCGGACGCATCAGACTGTTCATGAAGAAGCTGCCGATTACGAGCATAGTCAGAATAATGCCGATGCCCACAATAATGCTGACCTTACGCATCGGGGCCATGTCCGCAGTCAGTTCATGCACCGGAATCATACTAACAACCCGCCATCCGTCAGCCTGCTCCAGACCCTTCACCTGAACGAGAATCTCTTCTCCGTCAATGGTAGCCTTTACGCCGTTAAGCAGACTCTCTTTGTCCATAGATAGAACTTCCCGGAACAACGTGCCCCGTGCACTGGAATTCGTGGAGGCAATCACCTCGTCCCGGTTATTCAGAATATACAAGGTGGAGCTCTGCGTGAATTCCGTATTTTCTACCAGCCCCTGCAGCTTGTCCATATTGACCATCACGGTGCAGTAACCTGTAATCTGGGAGTAATAGATTCCCCCAATGTTCTCCACAATCGGCGCGATATAGAAGAACTGTTCCGTACCTGTCCGTTCGTCCTTCAGAATCGTGGTGAACATCCCCTGCTCCCGCAGCAAGGGGTCATCCTTATATTTCTGAATAAAAGTATCATAGGGGTTGATGAAGAAAATATCGCCGCTTGCCGAGTCCAGACTATGCAGCCGCCTTCCCTTGATGTCGTTAATGACGATGCCGTTCACATAGGAATTGAAGGATCTCATATATTCCATAAGATCCAGTGCATAAGGGCCGCTGTCGAATGCTCTTTTGTAGTCATCAACCTCCACGGAGAATTCCTGAATCAGCTTGCTGTTGACTGCAATGCCGGTGCTGACCCGGATATCATTGAACACAGTATCAATCTTGCGGCGGGTCTGTTCGATCATCTGGTTGCCGTAAGTGGCAGCCCGCTTCTGGGTTAAATTAGAGAAGCTATGGAAGAAATATATCTCCATGACTGTGAATATAACGATCGAGAAAAAAAAGATAAGCCATATCTGATGTTTTAATTTCACTTTACTGGTCTTCATGGCTTACCGCTCCGATCCGCTTAGCTTTTTCTGAATTTGGTGGGCGTCATCCCGCAATGCTTCTTGAACACTTTGTTGAAATAATAATAATCCACATACCCGGACTTAACGGCAATTTGCTCAATGGACAGGTCCGTATGCTTTAGCAGCTCCCGGGCTTTCCTGATCCTCAGCTCTGCCACATATTCGGAGAAGGTTCTTCCCAGATTGTTCTTGAACAACTGACAGCAATACACCTGATTAATGAAGAACTGGACAGACAAATCTTTCAGATACAGCTTCTGCTCAAAGTTCCGGTCGATATAGACGACCATCCGGTTGAAGCAGGACAGGATATCCCCTTCCTGCAAGGAACGGCTGCTGCCTTGCCGGATGACCGTAAGGACGTCATGCAAGAAGCTGCACAGAGACGCAAAGTCTTCGAATCGTTCCTTGATCTCGGAATAATTGAGGAATTCCAGTTCCATATCCCTCAGTTCTTCAGCATACGTGTTTATAAGCATCCCGACAGCCTGATTCCATAAGTAGACCACCTCACCCATACCCAGATGATGGTTCCTGAAGTATTCCTGCAGTCCTGTAATGAACACATCCATATCGTCAAGCGAATTCCCGTGAATGATCGTATAGAGTCCATCAATACAAGGTTTCATGAGATGAAGCTTCGGCTCATAGTGAACGGCTGCTGAAGTCTGCTCCAGAAAAATATGTGAGGCGGACAGGTCAGCTTCTTTAATCAGCTTGCTCACCTGCTGAAGCTGGCTGCTGATGCTGCTGATGCCCACACTTTGGATTCCCGTCTCCGTCAGTACCCCTTCATCCGGGGTCCACTCTAAGCCGCTTAGATGCTCTGCCATCCGCACGACCAGCAGCTTCCGGGACCCGGCTTCAACCTCCACTGCAGTTATGTTCCTGCCCCCAGGAGAGAGCAGCTTCCTGATATCCTTAATGTCACTCGGCAAATAGACCGCAAACACCTGGTAATAGCATACAGCCATGCTGGCCGGAAGCGGCAGGAACTGCCTGATCTCGGTCTCATCCCCCGAGGTCAGCGCATCCAGGAGAAGATTATTGCGGATTGCGTTTCTCCGGGAGAAGTGAGTGGCCAGCTTCGCAATGAATGTATCCGCCATATCGACATCCAGAGGTTTAAGGAAATAATCGAGCGCCCCGTAGCGTATCGCTTCCTGGGCGTATTCAAATTCCCCATATCCGCTTACGATGACAAATTCCGTGTTCAGCCCTTGCGCTCTGGCCCGCTTCATCAGATCCAGCCCAGAGATATCCGGCATCCGGATATCGGTAAACACCAAGTCCGGCTGCTGTATACACAGGGCCTCCCACGCTTTGTAAGCGCTTGTAAATTGTCCTGTAATTTCAAAACCGTATTTCTCCCAGTCAAAGGCGTTCTGAATTCCTCTTATCGCCCATGACTCATCATCTACAATCATGACCTTGTACATGGGTAGCCTCCTGAACCTATGAATTCCTCTGAATAATAGTGAAAATGTCCGGGAATAGCAACCGAAATTCGGATAAACCATGATAATGAACCCTCAATGGCTTATCCGAATATGATGAGATTATTTTTTGGCGGCTTGGCTCTCTCTGTAATTCTTCACATTTTCCTCTTGAACGGCTTTACCGCCGGCGTCCATATATTCTTTCACCAGCTTCTCGTACAGGGCGTCGAACTCTGCCGGCTTGGCAACGATCAGCCTGTCAATCATTTGTTTGTTCATGTCGCCCAGGGTTTTGCCGTACTTGATATTGGCTTCGTTCGGTATGCCATAGTTGTAGCTGCTATAACCGTCTGTTGTATTGATTGCATAGGAGTCAATAGCCAGCTTCTCGTAACTCTTGTCCCCGGCTGCCAGCGCTGCCGCATATGTTCTGACATTCTTTTCGGTATCGCCCAGCTCAGCGCCGTTTACAATCATCGTATAATCCATATTCAAATTGCTCATTTGCATTTTCTCGCCGGTCTGTGAAATCCCGTGCGGGATGCCGTCTACCAGCTTGTGGTTAACGCCTTCATCACCGAACTGCAGGAAGAACATCACTTCCCGGTCAGCCATCCAGTTCAGATATTTAATCGCCAGCTCCGCGTTCTTGCTGCTCTTGGGAATGAAGGAGAATATACCATTCTCATTATATACCTCTTTGAGGTATTTGCCTTCGTCATTCTTGAAGGTATCAATCGGAACATAGTTGGCCTCCGGCGAATTTTGCTTTAGCGGAACACGGATTTTTTGCGTCATCGGATAATCCCAGTTGGCAGCATAGAAGCCTACCTTGCCGTTGGTTACATCGGCATCCGCCTGCTTGGTTGTTTTGTCCAGGGCAAAATCGGGGCTGATCAGCTTCTCATTGTACAGCTTGTTTAGCCATTGGTAAGCCTCCTTGTTACCGGGCTTCAGCCAGTTCGTCGTGGTGATGAATTCCTCCTCGGGCATGGTCTTCCAGAACGATTGCACCAGGTTACCGAAGGTGTAATTCATACCGGCAGCTGCTGTAGCCCAAGGGATGACGCCGTCAACATTACCGGGGTTCTTGTCACGGAAGGCTACCAGCGTCTCATACAATTCTTCCCGGTTCGTAGGAAGCGGCAGACCCAGCTTATCCAGCCAATCCTTGCGGATGAACATTCCGTTCCAGGCCAGCAGGGTCCGCTTGCCCGGGATGGAGACCTGTTTGCCGTCATATTTGCCGTAGGAGAGCACCTTCTCACCCAGGTACGACTTCAATTGCTGGCCGTGCTGTTCCAGCAATTCGTCCAGCGTATAGAGTCCCTTGCTTTTGGCGAAGCGGGTGACCAGGGTCCCGTCGTAGGTGAAGGAAATATCAGGAGCCTGGTTTGCGGCCATTAACACATTCAGCTTGTCGACTTCCTGGGAACGGGGGACAGGAACAAATTCTACCACGGCGTTATTGGGCTTGCCGAATTTCTCATTAACGTATTGGGTCCATTTGTTGTTGTTCAAATCCGGCTGTCCCTGAACCCCGCGGTCGAACACTTCTACCGTCAAGGTTGCCGGAGCACCGGAAGGGGCCCCCGATGCAGTTGTTGATGCCTCTGACAATGATGTCTCTCCGCTCTTGTTGCCATTCCCTCCACAGCCTGCCGCAACACCGGCCAGAAGCGTCATACTGAACAGAATTGCTGCTGTTTTCTTTATACCCGTACTCACATTAACCACCCTTTCATTCCCCTGTTTGTTGAGATCATCCACGCTGTAGATCTTGTGCAACACTACGCTTCTATCCGTCCGGGAATCCCCCCCTTCACTCGGACTCTGCCGCCCTCAGCCTTTAATCGCTCCGGTCATTACCCCATCTACGAAATACTTCTGGAGCTTCGGATAGATCAATAGAATCGGAACGGTTGTAAACATCACGCTCGCTGCTTTTAAGGATTCAGGCACAATGAAGGAGCCTATACTTCCTTCTCCCCCCTGCTGGCTATCCAGCTGCTGATTGGCCGAAATGATCTGGTACAGCTTGAGCTGCATAGGGTACAGCTCCTTCTTCGTAATATAGAACAAGGCATCCTGGAAGCCATTCCACCGGTCCACCGCATAGAAAAGGCTTAATGTGGCAATGGAAGGCAGCGAGAGCGGAAGTACAATCCGGATGAGAATGCCCAGATCCGAACACCCGTCAATGGACGCTGATTCCTCCAGACTCTCAGGAAGCGAGGTGAAGAACGTTTTCAGGATGATCAGGTTGAAGACACTCATGGCGCCCGGCAGAATCAGACTCCATACCGTGTTCATCATACCGAGGTTTTTAACCAGAATATAGGAAGGAATCAGTCCGCCGCTGAAATACATCGTGAAGACGAGGGCTGACAGAATGAAATTTCTTCCCCACAGCCGCTTCTTCGTTAACGGATACGCCGCGCAAATGGTCAGGAACATGCACACGACGGTGAAGAAAATAGTAAGCACAATACTATATCCCAGCGTGTACAGCATATCCATATCGCTCAGAATGGTTTTGTACGTTTCAATGGTGAAATCTACCGGCCACAGCCCTACCTTCTGGGCTACAATTGCTTCGTTAGAGCTTAGCGAAAGCGCAATCATATATAAGAAAGGAACAATACATGTGAAGGACAAGGCCACAATGAATACTATAATCGCAACATCGGTTACACTCATTTTTTTGCCTGGACGCACGTTCTTCATCAGCTTCACCATATTCCATCCTCACCTAATTTCTTCGCGATATAGTTGGCGCCTATGAGCAGGGTCAGACCGACCACGGATTGGAACAAGCCTACCGCTGTAGCCTGGGAGAAGTCTCCCGAGCTGATGCCCACTCTATACACGAAGGTACTGATTACATCGGAGTACTCGCTGACCAGTGAATTCCCCATCACGAAGGGGCGGTCGAACCCGATGGACACCATCCGCCCAATCTGCAGGATCAGCAGAATATTGATGGTCGGCTTAATGCCGGGCAGGGTAATATGCCACATTTTGCGAAGCCTGCTGCACCCGTCCATATCGGAGGCCTCATACAATTCCTTATTGATTCCGGTGATCGCCGCCAGATATATGATGGTCCCCCAGCCGATATTCTGCCAGACTCCCACGAAGATGTAGGTGATCAGCCACGGAATTTTCTGCGACAGGAACTCAATCTTCTCTAGTCCGAGGGCAGCGATGAAATGATTGACCATCCCGCTGTTCGAGAACATCAGGTATACAATTCCCCCAATGATCACCCAGGACATAAAGTGCGGCAGATATAAGACGGTCTGGGTTAACTTCTTGAATCTGGCCTGCCTTACTTCATTGAGCAGAATGGCCAGCAATATGGGCGCCGGGAATCCCGCGATCAAATCCAGAACATTCAGAACCAGCGTATTCTTCAGTGCACGATAGAAGCTGTCCTGCTGGAAAATAAACCGGAACACATCGAGTCCAACCCACTCACTCCCCCTTATTCCTGCGAAGATGTTGTAATCCTGGAATGCCATAATCAAGCCATAGATGGGAGCATATTTAAAAATGGCAATGTACGACAGAGGCACCAGCAAAAGGACATAGAGGATGGCATCTCTTTTTATTCTGAACCAAAAAGTATTTCTCTTATTTATTCCGACACGATTCCGCTGATTGTATAAAACCGCTTTCATTTCTCTCATCCCTCCGGCTGTATTAAGGAGCTCTCATGTCCTTCATTATAGCTTCCGGGGCAAATAAGAAAATGTAATCCCTTAAATGAATTTGGTAATAACTTAAAAGGCTAAAGTAATATAAAAAAGAACAGCATCCTCCGGTTACGGAAGACGCTGTTCTTGCTGTACAATGAATTCTCCGTCAAAATCTGATGTCAAATCTGCTTCAACGACTTGACGAGGTTTGCCAAGAACGCTGAACCATTCCATAAATTCTGTGGAGCCCCAGTGCGGTGAGCAGTCGCTGGCAAAGGCTGCGGTTCTGCCTTTGCCGTAAGTGCCAACGGTAAGAATGGCATCACCGTTAGGGCTCAGCAGCTCCTCGGCATCGGGCTTGGCCGCCAGCTTGTTGTATCCCAGCAGCTTCGGCCACTCGCCGTAGCCTGCAAGCGGATGTTCTTTGGCGATTGCAGGAGAGAACCCTGACGGCATCTCAACCCGGTCATCGCCGTTCTGCATAATAACCGGCAGCACCTCGGCCAGTACCGTATTCGTGTAGTTCGCTTTACCTTCGATACCCATAAAGGTCAGGTAGCCTCCGACCATCAGCAGACCGCCGCCTTCTTCGACATACTGCTTGATGTGATCCAGAGCGTTGGGGATAATCTGCATCTGGTAGAAGGTAGGGTTCTGCAGCAGGAATGTGTTCGCTCCTACATCACTGATGACAATGGCTTCATAGGCTTTAAGCTCTTCAAGCGACTGGGGAAACCGGACCTGGACTTCATGGGCGGGCATATAGGTTACTTCAATTCCCTCTTTGCGCAGACAGGACAGCAGGTAAGTGGCCCCTTCCTCATACTTGGTGGATGTAAAGCTGTCATACTATTCTCCACTCATTTCACTATCTAAGAACCTCTTACACTCTCATTCAAACAACTGCTTATGCTTATTGAAAAACTGATAAAAGAATTGGACATTGTCCAGCTCAAACCATTCTGCTGTATGAAGCGGCCTTGCATCGAGATTGTATATTTTTGCCTGTAGTGTGCCTAGAACATAGGGTGAATGAGTAGCAATAATGAATTGGCTGTCCAAATAACGCGCCAGCTCATTGATTTGTTCCGCTATTTTTATCTGATTGGCTGGAGATAGTGATGTTTCCGGCTCGTCCAGTAAGTACAAATGCCCAGGCAGCAGATGTTCCTCGAAAAATTGCATGGATGTTTCGCCATTCGAATATTTCTCTTGCGAGAACTGAATGTCGTCCAGCTTCTTCTTAAATGCATACGTTGCTTCATATTCTGCTGCCTGTTCTTTGCTCATCCCTTTATTCATCTGCTCATATAACAGTCCCTCACGCAGTACGGAAGCTTGTTGGATCTTCTTGATCTCATATAAAATATCCTCTGATTTCAGATACCGGCTTCCTTCTGGAAGCCGCCTGATTGCACGCTCTTGCTCATCCTGCCCGAGCTGATAGCTGCTCCTCTCTATAAACCGCTGAGCATAAATACTATGCCCATAGCTGGTCATTCTTTCGGCTCCCGGAATCCCCAGCTTGCCCGAAATTACATTAAGTAACGTGGATTTACCGCTGCCGTTATTGCCATAGAGCACCGTGATCCGGTCAAACAGCAGCACCTCTCCAGCGATATGTTTAAATACATGGTCAGGGTAGATGTTGGGATTACGCTCGATTTCATCAGACAGCTTAAAGCTCCGCAAATAAATCATGGCTGTGCTCCTTCTTCTGTAGCTCCGCCATCGGCTACCGGTGAATCTGGCTTCAGCCGGAAGTCATCACGGGCAGCATCTATGAATAGCGGCTCGGCAAATCGTGAGCCGGAATCGTTGCCTGAGCCGCGCTGGTAAGCGGCAAAGCTGGTGTAAGGTTTCTTTTTCCAGAGCCAGAACGCCTCATCCGCACCAGCCTCAGCGTAATAAAGATTACCATCCACCGTGGTATTCCGGTTGCTCGTGTATTCGTTGCTGATAAAGACGCTGGAATCCCCAGCTACAATAATGTTCTTACTAATCGTATTGCCGCTTAAGTTCGCTTGCAGATACAATTGTCCATTGCCGTCGCCTAAGAGGTCATTCTTGTACAGCGTATTGGATACAACCGTACTATCGCTGGTACCGCCGCGCTCCCCGTCATAACCGCCCATTGCAATGCCGGTCAGGCGATTGCGGTAGATCAGGTTGTCTTGTACCGTGATGCCGCTGGTTAGCCGTCCCTTATGCTCGGAAGCAAGCTCAATCCCTATGTCATTGTCGTATACGCGATTCTCCGCGACAAGGATTGACCTGCCCCCGTCGATGTATATTCCGCCCGCTGCATTGCTGCCGTTCGGCACAGAAGCGCCGTATGACGGATTACTATTGGATGAAATCCCGTAGACTACATTGCCCCGAACCGTTCCGTTCCTTGCCTGATCTACCGCCATATCTCCGGCCGTGCCTTCAAAGCCGATCAGGTCAATCCCGATGTTGTCATTGTCATGAATGATATTGTTCGTAATCGCAAAAGCATCCACATTGCCATTCACAGCCAGCGCTTCACTGGAACCGAGGACCAAATCATACACTTCATTGCCGTCAATGGTCAGGCCAACCAGGGCTGTGTCTGCTTCAGTACCGTACACCGCTATACCGTGAGCATCTCTGCCGGAAAGCTCGTCCCCCTCAGGGTTGGCGGTATTGGCGATGGAATGAATGCGGTTATTCAGTAACGAGATGAACTTCCCTGAGCCGTGAATATAGATACCTGCAGGCACCTCACCTCTGGTTGACGTCTTATAATTGCGAATTTCCAGTTCCCTAATAGTTACATAGCCCGCCTGACCGATCTCGATAAGGCCTTCCAGCCCGTTAACCGGCAGGCCTTCCCCGTCAAGGACTGCTGTCTCATTAGGATATCCGGCGAACACGATAGATCCCGCTGCCGCTGAGCCTCCTCTTGAGATGCGCAGCTTCTGATGATACACGCCTCCGCGAATATAGACGTAACTACCCGGATCGGCATGATCGGCAGCATATTGTAGCGTCTTCCAGGGCGAATCTATCGTTCCCGGGTTAGTGTTATCTCCAGCTATAGATATGTAATAGGTATTTGCGGCATCCTCCGGATTTGTGTTTACAGTTGGAGGAGCTGGTGTAATTCGCTGATTTGAAGAGATTGGGGAGGTTATATCCGGCTGCGTCGGATTCTGGCTGCCGGAACATCCCCATGTCATAAGCAAACAAAGAAAAATGGCGGATCGCCGGAAGTTACTGAGCATATTTGCCGTCCTCTCAACTATACTTCTATATAATTGCGGTAATTCATTCCATTGATTATCATAGTTGATAACCCTGATCAAGACAAACCAAGAGAGTCGTGTTCTATGTAAAAGAGCTATATAGCAAAAAAAAAGACCCGGATAGGATCTGTGTGCGGTATTTCAGGTCAGTCTGTCGCTGTACCGGAGGCACCATACTCTTCGATTTGCAGCTTAACCTCAAGGTGTACCGGAAGCCCGGTGAACGTCTGATCCCAATGCGCCTTCACTTTCCGCCAAGCCTCAGGATGCTGAATTCTCAGGGTTTTACCGAATCCGCCGATGTCGGCATGCAGCTCATGCTGCATTTTGGCAACCACGGTCCCTACAAGCTCCCTTACTTCCTTCTCCAGCTCCATATCATCCTGTCTCATAAAAGCTGCATCCAAGCGCTCCCCGGCCGTTGAGAAGGTTTCGGCGTATCTGCCTTTCGATTCAATCTTTACATTAAACGAAATTTGACCATCCTCCACAACGGCCTCGATTTTGCTGCTCATCGCTTTCACCTCATAGGTGATCAGCCTGCCGGTATCATCCTTGTGGGTTTTGAGCACACCGCCTTTACCCTTACCAGTCAGCCAGACAACACCCTCCAGTTCCTTCTCGCTCAAAAAACCGCTGAGCTTGCCCGACTCACCGTCAATGATTCCGGCTCCGGCAAACTTCATTTCATTCTCCGCAGCAATGACATTCTGCAGCAGAAAGCTCTTCTTGCCGCGCAAAGGGCCAACAATCTTGGTAATAGTTACCGGGTCCCAGATGCGCAGGCTCCGGTCACGGTTGCCGAAGATGCCTTCGAGCACAAAGGCGGGTGTCTGGCCGGGCAGCACATTGTTCAGTACATCCTTGGCCTTTCCCTTGCTGACCAGAACCAGCACGCTCGGGCGGATATCATTATCCCGGCTGAAGAAATCAATCAGCTCCGACAGCTTCGTGGAACGGGCCAGCTTCTCGCCAATGACAATCACCTTCAGGTGGTGTCCGATCGGCTCGCGGTTAGTGCGCAGCGAGAGCTCACGGATGGCCTCGAAGATAGAATCGCCGGTCTCGGTCATATTGTAGAAATTTCTTGAAGCAGCCCCTTCTTTTTTGGAGCCTACTGCGCCTTGCGGCACAATAAATTGATAGGTCGCCGATATCCGGTCACGTTTAGAATAGTCTCCACATTTACCATCGAACTTCTTTTCAATAACGGTCTCATCTGCCACATCCAGCGCTACCGCCACTTCCATATTCAAATTCTCAATCGGTGTACTGCTCCAGCAGGCCGTTAACAGCACAATTTGAGCGATGGACACAATCAGCAGAATGCAGTGCTTCATGAACCGGCTCTCCGGAAATAAGCAATGAGCAGCAGTGGCAGCGGGATCAGTCCGAAGAGCACGACTGCCCAATTGCCAAGTCCTGTACTAAAGCGCTTCATCAACTGGAGCGGTACCCGGATAATAAAGTCGCGAAGATCACTCATCCGGTTAGGCGTGATTATGCTCAGATAAGGCACGCCGAAGCTCTTCAGCTTAATCAAATGACTGGCCAGCAGGAGGAAGAACAGCACTACACCATACAGCCCGAAGGTAGCAGCGAAGAACATCGCGAAGAAGCGGAGAAACCGCAGGGTGATCCCTGCACTGTACATCGGTACCGAGAAGGAAGAGATCGCTGTAACGGCAACGACAATAACCAGAATAGGACTGACAATCCCAGCCTCGACCGCCGCTTGGCCGATAATCAGACCGCCGACGATACCCATGGCCGGGCCAATCGGCTTAGGCAGACGCAGGCCCGCCTCACGCAGGATTTCGATCGAAATCTCCATAATAAGCGCTTCGATTAAGGTCGGGAACGGAACCCCTTGGCGTGAGCTCATGATCGAAATCGCAAGCTTGGTTGGAACCAGACAGGGATGGAAGGAGAGGAAGGAAATATAGAGCGCCGGAGCAAACAGTGATACGGAGGCGGCGAAGAAGCGCAGCATCCGCAGCAAGGAGCCGGAGAACCAGCGGTCATAATAATCCTCGGGAGATTGCAGCAGCATCCCGAACGTCACCGGCATGATTAACGCAAACGGTGTGCCGTCAAGCAAAATGGCATCCCTCCCCTCCAGCAGTGCAGCCATCACCCGGTCCGGCCGTTCCGTATTCTGAACCTGCTGGAAAGGGCTGAGATAATTGTCCTCAACCAGCTGTTCGATATATCCGGATTCCTGCACATCATCGATATTAATCGTATGAATTCTTCGGGTGATTTCGGCAATCAGTTCATCACTAGCAATCCCTTTAATGTAGGTTAGTATCAGCTCTTTCTCGACTCTTTCCCCGACCGTGAAAGAAATCATCGCAAGATTGGTGTTCTGTCCGTGCCTGCGAAGCATGGCCGTATTGTCGCTCAGCGCTTCCGTGAAGCCGATTCGCGGGCCGCGCAGCAGCGCTTCCGAGATCGGTTCCTCCACACTTCTTGTATTCCCTTTAGACGTTCCCAGGATGAAGACCTCGTTCATTCCTTCGATCAGCAGCACCGCAGAGCCGAATAACACCTTTTTGAGCGACATATCCAGCTGATTGGTGAATTCAATTTCCGAGACCAGCATCACCTGATGGACAATAATTTCTTTCAGGCGCGCCGGATCAGGCGGAGTGTCCATCCCTTCAAATGGCCGTGCTGCGTTCATCAGCGGCCTTAGGATATTGCGGTCCATCCCATCCTTGTCGGTGAGGCCGTCCAGAAAGAATAGCGCTGCCTTCAATTGCAGGATGCCTACACGCAGCTCCCGTACATTTACATCCGACATATCCGCGCTGATCTCCCTAAAGGTCTGTAAATCCTGCTGAAATTGTCCGGTATAGGTTAACGTTGGCTGCTGATTTTTCTGCGAAGTAGTTGAAGGAACAATCTTATTATTTTTCACAGCATCACTGGTTTGCTCCGCTTCACCGGTATCCTCGGAGCTTGGCACGCCTCCGCCCTTCTGCCCTTCAGCCCGTCTTCCCCGGGTACTGGCCTTGCCTTCCTTAGCGCGAAGCCACAGCATGAATCTTGTCAAAATGACCGGAGCAATAAAAATAATAAGTGCCTGCATACACACACTCCAGCCGGGAATGTAACCCGTTATGTTCTTCCACAACACAAACACCCCCTCTGATCGTAACCCTTATTTTGGCCGATGCTGGATAATTCATGCACATATGCTAATTAAGACGAATTCAACCGTTTTTCTGAATCTATTTCACATCAAAAAAGCGAGTCACGGAGGACTCGCTTGTCAGGAATGGTGCTTATTATTTGCTGGTAAACATGCTGTAGACCGTTTCCTTATCATCCTGCACATAAACCACGTTGATTGTACTCACTTTCCAGTCCTGAAACGTTAAATAAACATATTCTGAGCCGGAAATTGTGATTATGAGGCCTGAGGATTTTTGGTACAGTTCATCACCGGGATCGAGATAGCTGTATTCAAATCTTTTTTTAAGATACTCTGCGTATTCCTTCCCGGTTAATTCACTCATAAACTTATCTTCCAAGGAATAACGGTAGGCAGCAACATATCCGGGTCCTTTACTAAAGATAAAAATAAGCTGCTTTCCGTCTTGCGTAGCAAAAGCACTCCGTAGTACGTTCGAGTAACTTTCTGATGCGAATGAGACGGTATCGAAGGATCTGAGAAGAGACTTACCCTTCATATCATAAACATACACTCCGCCCGTGGTTTCAAATATTACCTTATCTCTATCTGCATAAATAAGGTGCGGAGGCTCAGAGCCAATAAAGAAATCATCAATTTTCTGTAAGTCAATCTCTGGAATAATAACTTCATTTTGATTTGCGGCAGCCTGGGTTGAAGCGGCTTTGTCCCGATCATAATAATGCAAGAAAAAGAAACGAACATTTCTGTTTTTGATAATATCATGCTTCAAATCGACATATTGGAGCACATTTTCGTCCTTAATATATTTGGACACATTCATGTCTTGCTTCATATCAAAAGAATAATAATATTCCTTCAGAAATTCCTTACCAATCTCCTCGTATTTATCCATAGTTTTGGAGGAAGACAGCTCCATAGCGTAGGCACTCGGATTAATTTCCACGCTAAAAACAAGAAATAGTATGGTTAATACAAGAGAAATCTTTTTCATTCTCATTTTATACCCTCTATTCATTTTTTAGCGCGCTATTAACCAGATTATTCCATAATATTCCATATAATCAATATATGGGTTATATGGTAATGAAAAGTTTTTTGTCTTTCCATTCTCATGCTTATCCATTACGATATGCTATTTTAACTTTTTTTTAAGAAAACTCCGGATAAGGCTTACACTGAGCTCTAAATCCTCTTCGAGCGGGAAATGCCCTGTATCTAACAAATGAACCTCCACATCTTTTAAATCCTTTTGAAAGGCTAAGGCTCCCTCCGGTCCAAAGAAAAAGTCATTCTTCCCCCATGCAACCAGCACCGGCGGCTGGAAATCCCTGAAGTATTCCTGCCAGACCGGATATTGTTTCAAATTATTCTGATAATCGTAAGAGAGGGCCAGTTGAATGTCTTGATTCCCCGGACGATCCAGGGCAATTTGGTCCATATTCCAGTTATCAGGGCTTATGGCCTCAGGATTACGGGTTCCATTCACATACTGATATTTCGTCAGTTCCGGTGTCAGCAGATTAAGCATACCTTCAAGACTGGCCGGATTCCCGGGATCATTCCAAAAGGCACGCATCGGTGCCCAGGACTCTCCGATTCCTTCTTCATAAGCATTTCCGTTCTGTGAAATAATGGCTTGAACGCGTTCCGGATGCATACGGGCCAAACGGAAGCCTACCGGAGCACCGTAATCATGAACATAAAGGATATATTGGTTCAGGTTCAATTGTTCAACGAATGCATTGATCAGCACGGCAAGATTGTCGAAGGTATACGTGAATTCTGAAGTTGACGGCTGATCGCTGTTCCCGAAACCGGGATAATCCGGAGCAACGATATGGTATTCGCCTTCGAGTTCACGAATAAGGTTTCTGTACATATGCGATGACGAAGGAAATCCATGCAGCAGAAGAAGTGTAGGCTTCTCTCTGCTCCCTGCCTCGCGGTAAAAAATATTCAAACCATTAACTTGTTCATAATTGTATTGTATAGTCATTGAACTTACCTCCCCGTCTGTTACCGGTTAACAGAATGTCTGCTCCGATACTCAATAGTATACATACAGGTCTGTATAGTTACAAGTTATTTTTTTAGATTTATCATTTGCGTACGAACCGTGGGCCATTTATAATAGATAGACTGATCTGTATACTTTTTAAATACTGTGAACCGGAGGGAATCCTGTGGCTAATAAAAGTAAAAAAGAACATATCCTAACTGTCGCCTCCGATTTATTTAATAAACAGGGAATCCGGGCTACCGGTGTAGACCAGGTTGTCTCTGAATCGAACATAGCCAAAATGACGCTCTACAATCATTTCCGCTCCAAGGATGAGCTTGTCCTTGCTTATCTCATGAAGTACGATGACGAATGGAGAAAACGGTTCGAAGACTCAGTCAATAAGAGCGCAAAAACACCCAGGGACAAATTATTGGCTGTATTCGATATGCTCGGAGAATGGTTCGAAGAACCGGAATTTAATGGCTGCGTGTACATTAAGACGGCAGCGGAATTTATGGATCACTCCCATCCTTACTATGAAGCGGCCCGTAATTACAAAGCTTTTATGAAAAAATACATCGATTCTGTTCTTAGTGAATGTCCGTCTGTGAATCGCGAAGCTTTATCCAGCGGTCTGTCTCTGTTAGTGGAAGGCGCGATTACTGCAGCCATGCTGCAGACTGATCCTAAGCCTGCGGAGCATGCTCGGGAAACCGCCAGGGTGATCATTGATTATTATCTGCAAAGCAAATAATGAGTAAGCCGGTCCCAAAAGGGACCGGCTTCATTTAACTTTTTAAGTTAATCCCGTTTGTTCTCTACAGATTTCATACGGTTCTGATCGTCAGGCACACGGTCAACACTAAATTCCTGGCCGGCTTCTGCCTCGCCATGGGCGCTGACACTCCGGGCAAAATTGGTGAACTGCTTTTTGTGCTCATCTTGCTCGTGCTTTAGACGAAGAAGCTCCTGCGGATCCTGATTTATCATTGTCTTAACCTCCCGGGGAATTCGAAATGCCGCGATTTACGATCATCTTTTATCAACTTTTCCATTGATTACAATGCCCTTATTCGTATGATTTATTCGTATTTCATCCTGCTCTCAATAGTCCTCCAGCTGTCCGAAAGGCCAGCTGCTTACCTCGCATTGACCATATGTATCATCACCAGCAGCCATCACCGTGCTATCTGTCTTAAGGCCAACACTATGAGCGCAGCCTGCCGCAACCGCCACGATATCGTGCCAGCCGCTTACCTCGCATTGATAATGCTTATTCCAGCCCACAGCGGCCACCGTACCGTCCGATCTGAGTCCGAGGGTATGTGAATTCCCTGTATGGGCATTAGCTGCAGCAATTGCCACGATATCCTGCCAGCCGTTTACGTCACATTGACCATATCTATTGTCGCCCACAGCCATTACCGCCCCATCGGGCCTAAGCAGGACAGTGTGACGGTAACCAGCTGCTATGGAAGACACATTTTCCACCACATTCATGAATCTGGCTCCTTCATTGAAGATTTCGGTATTATTGCGGCTCCCTCTAGATTATCTATCCTTGGCTGCCTTATCAAGCGCTGATCCCAGATCCTACTGTGCTAAACTCATCAAATCCGGCTGCAATTTGTTCCGCAGCGTATACAGCATGATGGCTCCGACCAGGAACGCCACGACATCGGAAATGACCAGGGACCAGACTACCCCGTGGAAACCGATCATCCGGTTAGCGATGTAGAGCACAGGAATCAGAGTAATTCCTTGAATAACTGACATAATGAAGGCGGCGGTCCCTTGTGCGGTTGCCTGGAAGATCCCCGTGAATAGCGTCGTCATACCTGTAATGAACAAAGACAAGAAGGTCACATGCAGGATGTAGCTGCCCATTTCAATCAATTGCGGGTCATTCGTGAATAGACCAATTAAGTGGTCAGAGATCAGGTAGACAATAACACCGAACAAGATAGCTAACGCCAGAATTGTTTTAATGGTGAATTGAATGGTATGCTTCATGCGCAATCGGTTGGCTGTAAAAGAGAATGCAATAAGCGGGACGACTCCCTCACTTAAGCCCATCAGAATTAATTCGGGGAATTGCAGCAAACGTGAGGATATCCCGAAGCCCGCAATAGCCTGCTCCCCATACTCAACCAGAAAACGGTTAAAGATAAGCGACATGGCACCCATGAAGAGACTCATCACAAAGACGGGAACTCCGATTTTGAATACATTGCCCAGAATGACCTTGGTAGCCTTGAATTGTTTCATGGAGATCGTTAAGAATGGACTCTTAAATCCTATATGATAGGCGTAGTAAGCACTCGCAACCATGTTAGAAATGACCGTGGCTGACGCAACGCCGATTATATCCCAGTGGAAGACGAAGATGACCAGCGCATCGAGAATAATATTCACGGCCACACTAAGCAGCATACCGATCATAGATGTAATTGCAGCTCCCTCCGAGCGTACAACACTCTCCAGCGTGAAGAACAATAGTACGAAGGGTGAGCCTATAAGCATAATGGTGACGTAGTCCTTGGTAAATCCGAAGGAGTCAGGCGTTGCCCCCAGGCCGTGAACGATGGAATTGATGAGCGGGATTCCCGCGGCCATAGCGATAAGACCGAGAACCAGACTGCTGTAAAAGGCGAATGCAGAAACATGCTTTACATCAGCCGTATTCTTCTCTCCCAGCAAACGGGATATGAAGGCACTGCTTCCGACACCAATCAGGTTGCCCAGCGCCATAATGACTGCGAATAACGGTAAGGTTAAGGCAAGTGCGGTTAACATGGCAGTGTTATTTAACGTTCCAATGAAAAATGCATTCAAGATGGAATAGATGACACTCATTGAAGTTCCAAGCATCATTGGTATTGCGAAGTGCGCTACGGCTTTTGCGACAGGTGCTTGTTCAAAGTAATGGAGGTTTTCTGTATCCATGCGGTTCACCACTTTCTTCATGTATGTTAGTCTCTATATTAGTTAGAGTTCTAACTATTGATTGAATACGAACTTCTCGCCGCAGCAAACAAACCCGTAACAAATGACCATGCGGGTTTCGTGAGCGGGTGATGACTAATCGTCAGTTCCCAGACCCTATTTGATAAAATCTTTATTGCGCTGCCTTTGCCTTCAGCTCTATGGGAAAGACAGCGCCGCTGCTGCTGTTTAATAGAAAATGCTCTTACTTGTCATCCGAATCATTGGAGTTGTCCTTCGAGCCGTCTCTTCCATCTCTGGAAGGCCAGCCGAACCCGTTCATGCCGCCGCCTTGACCTTCCCGGCCAAATCCGGGGAATCTTCCGCTAAAGCGTCCGTCATCCATGTTTCCCCACATTCTGCTCATTTGTCCGCGCATGGCCATCAGCTTGTCGAATTCCTCTGATCCTATGCGCTCCTTAGCGGCCTGCATCCACATAGCCATTACGTCACGATCTGCATCTGTTCCAAGCTCTTCCTCTAAGGCTGAAATGACGCGGACCAGGTATTCCCCGAAAGCTGCCTGTTCTTCTGGAGACAGGACTGAAAATATGCTGCCGCCCTCAACCTCTTGCCCTTCTTCCTCCCGCCCTTTCGGCGTCAGGTAGATCAGCATAATGCGTTTATCAGTCTCGGAAGGCTGACGGGTAATATATCCGGCCTTCTCCAGTTTGGCAAGCAATTCATTGAGCGAGGATACACGGATGTCCAGCATATAGGATAAATCCTTGGTGCTGATTCCGTCCTTCATCCGGAGAAACGCCATGATCCTCCCTTGTCCCCGTGACGTATCTGCCATAGGGCCAACAGCGGCGTGGTTCTTCAGATGCTGTCTCTGCAACAGCCATTGCAGCTTCGCAAGCTTGTCGTATAATTCTGTATTCATACTCGTGTTGAAACCTCCTTCAATTGTTTTAATGGTACCTGTTAATTGATGTGCAGGTACCTGTTGTTAATAATATAACGGTACCTGTTGGATTTGTCAAAGGTATTTTACAGGTACCGTTAATATATTTCCTCCTCATCGAATACAGAGTTAACAATAATCTGGAACAAGCCCGTTATACTAAATGTACAACAATCCATGTACAAAAGGAGTTATGGCCCGATGACACCCTCACCATCCGTCTTTTTGACAATTCTACATACCAGCGATATTCACGGTCACCTGTACCCGACGGATTACCGCGGACCCGGCGATAAGCCGCTTAGTCTTGCCAAATTGTCGACCTTAATTGCGAGAGAACGGGAACTGGACCCTGCATTGATTCTGCTGGATAACGGAGACTTTATTCAAGGTACGCCACTAATGTATCATTACACCAAATTAGTCCGCCGCGGCAAGCATCCGGCAGCACGGGCACTCCGCGCGCTTGGCTACGATGCTGTTGTGCCCGGTAATCACGAGTTCAATTACGGTCTGGAGCTGCTTGATCAAGTAATCTCGGATTCCGGTTGCCCTTGGCTTTCTGCGAATATCGTGAGCCACGATGAAGGGCTGCCTGCCTATGGGCTGCCCTATCGTATCTTCACTCTCCCCCAAGGGATACGTATTGCGGTGCTTGGGGTCACAACGCATTATATCCCTAACTGGGAGAATCCGGCTAACATCGCCGGACTGGAATTCAAGGACGCCCTTGAGACTGCCCGGAGCTGGATTAATCATATCCGTAAAAACGAACAGCCCGACGCGCTTGTGGTCTCCTACCATGGCGGATTCGAGTGTGATCCGCTGACTGGAAATCCGACAGAGCCGTTGACCGGGGAGAATCAAGGTTATGCGATGTGCGGGCAGCTGACAGGTATGGATGTGCTGCTGACCGGTCATCAGCACCGGCTGCTGGCCGGAGAACTTAACGGTGTCGCCTTCGCCCAGCCGGGAAGCACCGGACAGGCAATGAGCAAGACTGTGCTGGAGTTCGTACCGGGAACAGAGAACGGCTGGACTCTGCAAAGCAAAACTACACAGCTGTTGAGGGTTGACGAGACGGTAAAAGCCGACGAGAAACTGCTTGCTCTATTCTCGGAGGATGAGGATGCAACGCAGAAGTGGCTTGATCAACCAATTGGTAAGACCAAGGGCGATCTGTCCATATCCGATCCGTTCTCTGCCCGGATGGCTGACCACCCGTTCACAGAGTTCATTAACCGGGTTCAGATGGCGGTGACTGGCGCCGGGATTTCCTGTGCGGTGATTTTCACCAATGAAGCCAGAGGTTTCAGTGAGAACATTACCATGCGTGACGTCGTATCCAATTACATCTATCCCAATACGCTCAAGGTCCTTCGTCTTAGCGGCCGGGATATCCGCGAGGCACTGGAGCAGAACGCCTGCTACTTCGAGCTCGATCCGGCACAGGGAGGCCTGCGGGTATCACGTGAATATCTGGAACCTAAGCCGCAGCACTTTAACTACGATATGTGGGAAGGCATTGAATACCTGCTGGATATCTCTAAACCTCCAGGGCAACGGGTTGTCAGGCTTGAACGGGACGGGAGGCCTCTGGATCCGGATAGCAGCTTCGATGTAGTGATGAACAGCTACCGCGCCGGAGGCGGCGGCAACTTTGACATGCTGAAAGGAAAACCTGTCTTACGGGAGATACCTACTGACATGACAGAAATTCTTACTGAATATATCCGGGAACATGGTGTGATCGCTTCCGTATGTAACGATAACTGGAAGGTTATCTATTGATATTGAAATGTTGAAATTGCCTTTCTGGTAGAATACAAAGAGCAGCAATTCTCCAGTGACGGGAGTGCTGCTCTTTTGACATTTCGCGGTTTTGAAAATGAGAAGGATTTGTCTCTACTCGCAGAAAAACCACTTTTGAGACAGCCCCTTCTTATCGGAGAACTGTTACCTTGATCGTATCACTGGAAGTCACACCTGCTGCGTTAATCAGCTCCGCTTTGTATTCATACACACCGGCAGCGCGTCCGCTGATTGCACTCACTGCGCTTTGCGCTGAGGGTGTATTGGCGTTCAGCGGCTGCGAGTCGATAAGCTGCCCGTTCTCATACAATCGATACTCAGTGGCGTTGGTCCCCCACCACAGGTTCATAGATACCTTATAGGTGCCGTCCCCATCCCAGTTATCTTCAGACAGTACCGGCTTGCCTGGAACGGAGTCACTGATGGTGACCGTAAGCGGCTTGCTCTTGGTTGTGCCATATTTGTTCGTCAGCTCCGCAGTGTACACATAAGTGCCGTTCACTTTGCCGTGAAGCTCTGTACCTGCCGTCTGGGCGGCCGGTGATACATCCTTCAGCGTTATGGAATCAATCAGTGTACCGTTCTCATAGAGCTTGTAGCTCGTGCCGTTATTGCCCCACCACATATTCATGGTTACCGTATAGTTGCCATCACTTAGTCCATAAGCATAACGGCTGTTGGAAGACAGCACCGCCTGTCCCGGCTCACCCGTTGCCAGCACCTCGCCGCCCGCAACCTGGAACGTGTAGCTCTTCTCAGCCATATTGCCGGCCGCGTCCTTCACGGTGTATTTCACGGTGTGGGACCCGGCGCCTACATCTGCGGCGCTCAGGGGTTGGTCTTCCGTAATCGGCTTTCCATCTAATAAAAGCTGCTGCGAAGCAATTCCTGAGAGTATATCGTCAGCAGTTAAATCAAAGTTGAGCTGCGACGTTTCTTCTACATCTCTCACCTCATGGCCGGATTCCTTCAGTTCGGCTACCGGTGGAGCCGTATCAATATTGAGGCTGAGTGTCTTGGCCTCTTCCGGCTTGCCCTTTCCCGGCACTGCATGGTAAGTCAGCGTATGTCGTCCGTCTTCCTCGATGTTCACAGGTGTGCTGTATACAGCTTCCTTACTGCGGTTCAGCGAGTAATAGACATCTGCTGTATCTGAGTCTGCCTTCAGGGTAACCTTTACCGCCTGATTTATCCAGCCGGATTCATTAGGTTCAGCTGAGAGCGTTGCCGTTGTTACTGGAGCCGCCTCTTCTTCTACAACGGTGAAGTCACCGAGGCTTCTTGGCTTGAGCTGATAGATGCCTTTGAAGATTGCAGAAACACCTGTAATATTAAGCTTCTGGCCTTCTGTATAAGGGAAGCCGTCCTTGGTGATGCCTGTCCGGGCATCCACGCGCACATGATTGCTTGTCCCGTCATCGTTGACGGCGTCGAATTCAAAGGAACCGCTTGGCGTAGCGCTGATTATATTCGTCACCGTCACACCGTTCACTTGAAGCAGCTGGCCCTGGTTGGCATCATTCACCTTGCCGGCCGTAACCGGCTGCGGCAGTACCGCCGTACCGGTCTTCGCAATCTGCACGACTTCGGATAACTCAAGCTCTGTATTGTATAACGCGGTGGACGCGGTCACCTTGACCTTATCACCCGCGTGGAAGCCGCTCTGATTCTGAAAGACATATACCCCCCCAGTCTCATCCTGCAAATAGAAAGACTGTCCGCCGAAGATTCCCGGCTCCGTCGTCACGGTTCCCTCCACTGTTACCAATGACCCGGCTGTCTTAGCCCGGGAGTCGCTGATGGAGATTGTGGCCGGAATCGGATCTTCTTCGGCTGGAAGCGGCTCTGCAGGAACATTGCCCAGCATCACCGATTCGGTCTTAAGGTTTGTGCTGTTCTGGCGCAGGCGCAGATTGGAAGCAGCTGTGGAGCCCGGTTTGATCTGTACCGTCAGATCCTTGTAGGCATGACCGTTCAGATCAGCGGTCAGATTAAATGAGGTGCTGTATCCATAGCTGCCCGGCCAGGTTCCGTCGGTATTCTGAATCTTGGCAATCTGGGCGCCGCCGCTTACCTGGTAGATGCCTACCTGGAAGCCGGATACTGTTGTACCTGCAGGAAGATTAACTGCACTTACCCGAATCTGGAAATTCTGCGCATTCGGCAGCACTGCCTGATGCGTGAAGCTGTAAACCGCGCTTGCAGTAGCAGCTGGTCCGCCGTAGGAGCCTGCTCTGAAGGTGCTGCGGTCATACCATTTGTAGCCGGCATTCGGCTCTGCCCAAGGCTCCGGCTGTGGCTCGGCGGATAGTGCCGGCTCCTCGAACGGCAGCAGTGCCGTCGGCTGATCCAGTGTCAGGCCATTCACCTGGGTGAAATCTGAATAGCTCTCCTGCTCGGCGAGCCAGTTGACGGTGTTCACCAGCAGCGTAGCATCGTCCACTTCCTTGAAGCCGTCGTAAGTTGTTTTCTTGGCACCGGTATCCTCCCGCAGGTACTTTGGTGTCGCATCCTCTACAGGAGAAGAATCACCGATGAAGGCGGCCTTGCCGGCTCCTTTTTTCGCTACCGCCACATAAGGGCCTTCTGCTACACCGCCGCCGTTATAGACCCCCTGGTCTACGGCATTGGCCCAGGCTGCACTGGTTGGAGGCAGGTAGACAATCCCTTTCGCGCGGGCCGGGTCCAGGATAGCCAGCGTGGAGCCGGCATGCATGGCTACCGCCGATACGCCCGTTGTAATGCCGAAGGCCTGAGCGGGAGCCACGATATTGGTCGCGCTAATGTCGCCAAGCGCATTGTACCGGAAGCGGACACCGAACTCTTCCGCCAGCCAGTCGGTGCTGACCACGCCCTGCATAGCAGCCGAAGCGGTCTCTTCGGCATTCATGCCTTTGGCCGGATTGTCCCACGCTCCGCGGCGGTAGCCGTTGAATACTTCAGAGCCGTCCCACCGGTTCTTGTTGCGGTCGGCGTTATAATGGTCGCCGATGAAGAAAATGCTGCCGCCGTTCTCCACATACTCTGCCATCGCATGCTGCTCGCTTGCTTTGTAGGGCACATTGGATTCGGCGACAATGTAGACATCATAACCGGAAAGATCATTCAAGGTTACCGGAGTCGTCTTGCGGAGTTCTTTTACATCATAACCTTCCTGGGCAAGGGCGTTCCCAAAGTCTGAAAAAGCGCCGTCAATCACCCAATCGGCCGCTCCCGCAGTCTGCTCATGGGTGTTGTCGAACAGAATCTTCTGGCCTGCATGCCCATTGACTACTTTGGCCTCAATGTACGGTGCAGGATCGTTTGGTCCTTCTGCGTATACCGTCGAACCGGTCCCGAACGCGAACAGCTGAAGTGGTACGGCTACCGCCACTGCAAGAGTGCAGTTCATCAGCCTCTTTTTCCAAACTGAATGCTTCTCCTTCATACCCTTCCTCCTTAAGTCATAGTCCGGCGAGCAATTACCATAAATGTCCACCTGCTTGCCGTCTACTATGCTATAGCAAAAGAATTAGAAAAAAGATAGATTTATGTAAACTGTTGTAAAATATACTTTTGGCCTATAAAAGAGATCAGTTGTGCCAACCAGTCTGAGAATGGACGCCTCTCGCATATTCATATCGAAGCGATAAATCGTAACCGAGAGGAAGATGGACATCAGCTACGGAAGGATTCCGAAACGAACTTTCTCAAATGTCGTATATCCTCTTTGCAGTAGGTCCGGCGATTAAGAGTGAACGGTAATAAGTTGCCTGTGTATCCGTAGGTTCAGTAGGCTTGTTGTCATTCCAGTCCTTCGGATTCTCAGAATCATTGGAGAGTCCGGCGCGCGTTGCGGTCAGAATAAATTGTGCAGAAACCAGCCGCAGTGAACTCAAAAAGCAGAACAGCGATTCTCCCGTCACCGGAGGTTCACAGCTCTGCTTGCTTTATACTTCATTCATTATCAGCGGTTCAGAATTGCATCCACCTCTTTAGCAAGGGTGTCCAGGCTTTCCTGTATCGGAAGGTTCTCCAGCCAGATATCGTTGATGCGTGTGCCCATCAGATCTTCGATTTCGTGATACGTACCGGTCATAGGACGCATTTTGCTGAATTCCAGCTCATCGGAAGCGACTTTGTAGCCAGGGAAGGCGGCAATGGTCTCTTTCATCAGCTCCGTGTCCAGGGAGGTTAGACGGGTCGGGAGATATCCCGTATTGGCAGAAGCATACGCCGCCTGCTCTGTATCCGACAGCCATTTCATGAATTCAAAAGCGGCCGCCTTCTCATTATCCGTTCCCGTATTCGCCAGATACGTATTCGATCCGCCGACCGGCACGCCCCGTTTGCCGTCTTCTCCGGTAGGGATCATGGATACGCCGAGATCTATTCCACTCTCCGCGGCCATACCGGCGAACGTTTTGTAGCCGCCGACACTGGAGAAAATCAGCGCTGTGCCCGGATTGGCAATGGAGGCATAGTAGGCATCCTTGTCTGTGACTCCGAGTACTTTGATGAGACCCTTGGATTCCAGATCCTCAATGAAGGTGATCAGCTTCACTGCGCCTTCGCTGTTGATGTTGGATTTCGTCTCATCCTCATTGACCACATGGGTATCCGAGTATGAATGCAGCAGCGCCTCCATCACCCAGAAGTCATAGTTGAACAGGTACATCGGCGGCTGGCCGGTAGCATCATATGCGGTCTGCAGATAGGCCTCCAGTTCGGCAAAGGTCGCCGGGCCGTTCGGATCCAGCCCTTCTTTAGCGGCAAGCGTCTTGTTTACATACATCACGGGAACACTCCGCATATGCGGAAAGGCATACAGATCCTCGCCCAGATACAGGTTGCCGAGGTCGCCGATTTTGAAATCCGAGGTATCGAACTTGTCCGTTTCCATGAACGGTTCGAGGTTGGTAATAATGTCACTGTCGGCAAATCCCTTAGTCATCGCCACTTCATCAATAAAAACATTCGGCAGCGTACCCGCTATGGCTGCAGCGTTGATCTTCTGCTGCATTTCCCAATAATCGCCCTGATATTCGGCATTCACATGAATATTCAGCTCGGCTCCCTTGGTCTCGTTGAACTGGTCCACCAGATTCTGGTTCACATCCTCCACGGCAGAAGTCCAGAAATTCAGCTCGAGGACGGAATCCCCTTTCTCATAGGCCGCTACACTGGATTCGGCTTCGGTGGTGGCACAGCCTGCAAGAACGGCAGTCAGTGCAACAGTGGCGAGCAGCGGAGTTACTCTTTTTCCCCATACCTTCATTATTCGTTTCTCCTCCATGAACTGCTGTATTTGGTATTCAACATGCAAGGCCGCAGGGTATTCCCGCTACTTCACTCCCATGTAGGTGAACGCTTTGATAATCTGCTTGCGTGCAATCAGGAAGACCAGCAGAATCGGCACAATCAGCATCATATTCCCGGCCATCACGATCTGCGGGCTGAGTCCCTCCACATCCTGGAGCTTCTGAATTCCAAGCGGCAAGGTCCGGACGGCATCGGTTGTGGTCCATACGAGCGGGAAAAAGTAACTGTTCCACGTCCCGATGAACGTCAGCAGCGCGAGTGTGGACAAGGTGGGCACAGCGGCAGGCATCATGATCGTATAGATGATTTTGAACTCACTGGCATTATCCAGACGGGCTGCCTCCAGCTGGGAATCCGGCACCTGCATGAAGGTCTGCCGCAGCATGAAGATGGCCGTACCGCTGGCAATGAAGGGCACGATGAGCGATACATACGTGTTCAGCAGTCCGGACTTCGCAAACATCACGAAGATCGGCAGGAAGATCAGCTGGCCCGGAATCATCATGGTGGCGAGCACGATGCCGAACAGCGCATTTTTACCCTTGAATTGATATCTTGCGAATGCATAGGCTGCCGGCACAACCACGACCAGCTGGCCGAGCATCGTCCCGAGTGTAATGATCAGGGAATTGCGGGTATAATGCAGAAAGTTAATCCTCGTAAAAGCATCCCGGAAATTCTGCCATTGCAGCGAATCCACCCAGAATTTCGGCGGCATCCGGAGCACCTCGCCCAGCGTCTTGAACGCGGTGAGGATCATCCAATAGAATGGCATCAGGAAGATCACGATCAGCAGAACGGATACAATGATCCGTAGTCCTCTGCCCGGCAGCCGGACCCAAACCTTCATTTCCTCACCCCCTTAGCGGTAATGAACCCGTTTATTCAGTGCTTTGAAGTAGAAAATCGTAATCAGCCCCACGATACCCATCAGCACGACCGCCATTGCGGAGGCGTAGCCGACCCGGTAATATTCGAAGCTCTGCTTATAAATGCTGAAGATCAGCGTGTTCGTGGCATTGGACGGACCGCCTTGTGTCATGATATTGATCGTCTCGAACACCTGGAAGGAGCCGATGATATTCATCAGGATCAGGAAGAACAAGGTCGGTGAAATCATCTTCAGTGTAATTTGAAAGAAAACGGAGCGCTTGGACGCATTATCCAGAGCCGCAGCCTCATAGAGATAACCCGGAATGGAGCCAAGGGCAGAGCAAATGATCAGTGCATTGAACCCGACAGATTTCCAGACCGAGACCAGCACCAGCGAGAACAGGGCCACATCCTTATCGGTCAGCCAGCCCACTGGCGCTGCTCCCAGCACAGACAGCAGATAATTGAACAGCCCCGTATCCGTGTTCATCAGCCACATCCAGATTAGCGATACGGATACCAGCGAGATGATATTGGGTGTGAAGCTCAGCGTCTGGATGAAGCGGTTCAGCGGCGTACTTTTCTGTAAAAAGAGCGCCAGCCCCATCGCCAGCACCATCACCAGCCCAACGTCCATCACCATGTACAGCAGCGTATTGAGCAGGGTATGGAGGAAATCCCGGCCGCTGAACAGCTCTGCATAGTTGCTAAGTCCGGCGAACTTCATCGGTCCGCGCATATTCCAGGTGAAGAAGCTTAAATAGATGTTGTAGAGAATCGGATAGAGATAAAATACGGTCAGGATGATCACTGCCGGAGCAACCAGCAGATAGGGAAGCAGCTTCACGGAGGGGCGGAGCAGCTTCACGGAGGGGCGGAGCCGCTTCATGCCGAACCACCAGTGCTTACGGCAGCGCTGATTCCGGACTGTGCAGCTTCCCGGACACGCTGCTCCTGCGCGTCGAAGAATGCCAGATGCTCCTTCTTCACGTAGAGTCTCACGGCTTCCAGCTCGCGTTCCGGACGATCGAAGCATTTCACCGAAATGATCAGCCCGTTCTCCAGCTGCACTTTGTAAATAATCTCTGACCCGAGCAGCTCCCGGCCGCTGAGCGTACCCGTCAGGCTAACGGTATTGTCCGGCTCCATTCCCGGCTCCAGGGTAAACTTCGCTTTCTCCGGACGGAAGCCGAGATACCGGGCCTGCTGCGGAGCCAGCTTACGGATCTCTTCCCCACAGTGGTCCAGTGCGAGAATATTCATCGGCGGGGTGCCGATGAAACGGCTGGAGAACAGGTTGGCCGGATTGTAATACAGGTTGTGCGGGTTATCCTCCTGCATGACCTTCCCGCCATCCATCAGCACGATCCGGGTGCCCATGCTCATCGCCTCCACTTGATCATGGGTCACATAGACAAAGGTCGCGCCAAGTTTCTTGTGCAGCTCGATCAGCTCCGCCCGCATCTGCTGCCTCAGCTTGGCATCCAGATTGGACAGCGGCTCGTCCATCAGGAACACGGCAGGCTTCTTCACCATAGCCCGCGCCAAAGCGACCCGCTGGCGTTCACCGCCGGAGAGAAACTCCGGCTTTTTATGCAAATGTCTGGTCAGTCCGACAGTCTCCGCAATTTCAGTAATCAGCCGCTTGCGTTCCTCCTTCGGTACTTTATTATTCTTCAGCCCGTATTCAATGTTCTTCTCGACCGTCATGGTCGGGTACAAGGCATAATTCTGAAACACCATGGCCAGATTCCGTCTGCCCGGCTCTACCTGGTTCATGCTTACCCCGCCGATGTGAATCGTGCCTTCCGTGGAATGCTCCAGTCCGGCAATCATCCTTAGCGTCGTAGACTTGCCGCACCCGGAAGGGCCGACCAGCACCGTGAAGCTGCCGCTCTCAATGCTCAGATTCAAATCCTCAATAATCAGCTTGTCGCCGTATTTCTTGGTTACCTTCTCCAGAACGATGCCGCTCATATTCTCCTCCTCCAGCCGGATTCTTAGGGCCGCTTCCATTCGTCTATCAGTTCTTCAGGCACTCTAGCGCAAGGTCCGGTTTATTGGTCATAATCCGCGTAACCCCCAGATTCCGCAAGCGGATCATCTCCGCCTCATCGTCCACCGTCCAGGGATTGACCTCGAACCGGCTGCGGTTCGCCAGCTCCATGAAGGCTTCATCTACGCCGGGGTAATACGGATGCAGCACATCCGCCCGGCAATTCGCCGCATATGCCTCCAGCCGGTAGAAGCTCTCCATGAACGCAATCGCCGTCTTGAGCTCCGGGTAGTCACGCTTCAGCCGGGCTACCGCTGTATGATTGATCGAAGAGATCAATGTATTCTCTGTATAGCCATAGCGGCGTACCAGCTCCGCTGTCCGCAGATTCACTTCACCGTAAGGCCGAGAATAATCCTTCGTCTCGATGTTGATGTACAACCCGTGCTTCATGGCGAACTCCATCACCTCTCCAAGCTCGGGCAGGCGGCTTCCGTCCGTTCCGTATTTCCCGGCAAAAGTATACGAGAAATCATACTGCCGCAGCTCCTCCAGCGTCAGCTCTCCGACCAGACCTGTCCCGTTCGAAGTCCGGTCAATGGAGAGATCGTGGATCACCACCAGCTTCCCGTCCCGGGTCAGCTGTACATCCAGTTCAATGCCGTGTGCCCCCATGTCAAGGGCCAGCCCGAAAGCAGCCATCGTATTCTCCGGCGCATAGGCGCTTGCTCCCCGGTGAGCCAGTATCTGTGTCTGCTTCATGCCCGTACCTCTCTAAGCGGATAGCAGACATCGGGACGGTCAGTGATGATCGCGTCTACACCGGCCTCCAGCACCATGCGGATATGGACCGGATCATTCACTGTCCAAGCATTGACCTGAACCCCCGCTGCGTGCGCTTCTTCTACCAGTTCGCGGTTAACCCCGATGTACAACGGATGCAGGGCATCGGCTCCGGTCATTTGCGCATATTTCCCACCCTCGTACAGCCCCGCGATGTAGAGCAGCGCTGTCCGCATCTCCGGACAAGACTCCTTGAGCCGCACCATAGAGGTATGATTGAAGGATGAGAAGATGACATTTGCACCGAGGCCATATTCCTCTACCAGCTTCGCCGCCTCATTACCGAGCCCGGAGTAGAGCTCCGACTTAGAGAGGATATCTTTCACTTCGATGTTCAGATATAGATCATGCTCCTTCACCAGTTCCAGCACTTCTCGTAGAGAAGGAATTTGAGCATCCGGGTATTGCTCCTCGAAGCCTGTATTGAAGCGGAAGGTCTTAAGCTCAGCCAGCGTGTAGGACATAATATCTCCTTTGCCGTTAGAGGTGCGGTCAATCGTATCATCATGAATCACCACGATCTCTCCGTCTTGGGTCAGGTGAATGTCGATTTCCAGACCGTCGGCATGCTGCTGCACCGCGAGCCTGAAGGCTTCCATCGTATTCTCCGGTGCATAGGCGCTTGCACCGCGGTGGGCGAGTATTTTACAATCCTGCATCGTTTCTCATCCTCCTGTTATTGGGGTTAGACTTACTTGTTGAACAGATCGGCCAGGGAGTCCAGAACATAACCCGGAAGAATCTGCTGCCGCGCAATATCCGCTCTTGTACTCACGCCGGTAAGGACTAGGGCCGTCTGCATACCGCAACGATTCCCCATCAGAATGTCTGTCTCCAGCCGGTCGCCCACCATCAGGCAATGCTCCGGAGGGTGAGCCAGCATCCGAAGCGCCTCCTGCGCATAATAGGGAGAAGGCTTGCCAATAACCAGCTCAGCCTCTGTCCCGGCCGCAGTTTCCAGCGCTTTGACAATCGCCCAGGTGTCCGGGATATAGCCTCCGGGTACCGGGCAGACCGGATCGGGATTGACCGCCACCAGCCTGGCGCCCCTTCTTGCTGCTCTCATTCCGAGCACCAGCTTCTCATAATTGAAATTGCGGTCCATGCCTACCAGTACATGGGTTGCTTCCTCCGGGTCCCCGGTGACGGCCACTCCGGACTCCTCCATTTGCCTTCGCATCACCGCTTCTCCAACCAGATACACCCTCGCCTCCGGTTCCTCCCGGGCGAAGTAGCTGCCGCTGACATAGAGTGCCGTCAAGATTTCATCTTCTCCGCAGGCCAGCCCCATGTGCTCCAGTCTGCGCTGACAATCCCGGGGAGTATGGACCGAGCTGTTGGTCAGAAAAAGAACTCTCCGGTCTCTTCGCCGCAGCTCCGCAACCGTCTCAACCACACCTGCAAGCAGCTGATCGCCAATCAGCACGGTCCCATCCAAATCAAAGCAGTAGGCTTCATATGAAGCGATGTCCATCCGCGCTTGCTCCTTTTCATTCAGGTTCACTGGTTCTCCGCGCCGGAATTTCCGCGCAAAAAAACCAGCTCCAGAAATTAAGCCTCCGTCTACAGCCTGGCAAGGCTCCATCGAATGCTAATGACTGACCGCTGGGTTTTCTCATCGTCTCCACCCGGGGGTACGTTATTCACTTGTTCCACGCGTCCACTGCCACAGGGCCGCATCCCCAATGGAGACATAATCGGCGCCGCTGTCCAGCGCACTGCTGATTTCCTGCTTTTCCCGGATCAGTCCGCCTACGATCAGCGGCTGCTTAATGCGTTGCTTCATGTCCCTGATAATTCTCGGCATCAGTCCGGGCATCAGCTCGACCTCGTCGGGGTTACAGTTCTTGATCATCCGCAGGGCAGTCTCTACTGCCGCCGTATCAATGGCGAAAACCCTCTGGATACTGGCGAGCCCGTGCGCTCTGGCTGTGGCGATGGCATTGCTCTTGGTGGTAATGATCCCGTCGATCCGGAAGGCTTCAGCCAAATACTGAATCGCCGCCGCATCTCTGCCAATCCCGCCGACCATCTCTACATGGACGAATACCTGCTTGCCTGCCTGCTGCAGCGGCTTCACAATCTTCCCCAGGTTGTTGATGTTCCCGGTCATCAGATTCACACGCTTCACACCGCAGGCAACCGCCTGGTCCAGCTGTGACTCCTCGGTGATCGAAGCAATAATGGGGTTATGCTTCAAGTAAGCATCCTCCCTTCACTTATAGCTTGCAGCTGCCAGCTTGTCTTCCTGCTGGTCCTACCCCCTATGTTACAGAGCTTTTATTCGCTTAATATCAGAGCGCTGTAAAAGTTACAGTTAACATTCAGGCAAGGAATTCCATTGCCGCAGATAACTGACAGGGTATGCAGTGATATATTGGAGCCAGCCAAGGACATGTAATATTGAATAAGAGTACCCCGGGCAAAAAACGAGGAATTGATAATCATTTAACGATCAGCGTCTCACCATCCATCAGATTCAATCTATGATTATTTATTAGAATCATGTTTTACTATTATTTATGGTAATTCCGATCTTTTTACGTTGTTTAATAATTAAAAATGACCTTAACTATAGCAACTTAATTCACTGTCATGTTCTATAGTACCGTCCATAAAATACCCAACTTTTGTGGAAAGTTAGACTTGCTGATATAAAGGCAAACACTTACGACCAAAATTCGCTCCTAAGTTCCATTCTGGCGCAACTAATCATCTCGACGGTACTCAATGGAATCATATTCCTGGTGTTAGCCTACCCGTCATTTTAATGAGGCGCCAGCCAGTCTAATACTTGTTTTTCAGTCTATATAGAACGCATTTAAGAAGGGATCGAAGTCATTCCAATCGCCCAATCGGGTAATAGATAGGAGTGGATTGAGCAGGAATTTGGCATCAAAACGAGCGAGCGTGAGCAACACTAAAGCCGATGAGGTCTTACCCAGACCGATGATTTGACTATAGTCTAATCAGACTATACAATATATTTAGTCCAATTAGACTAATATTGTGATGTGAAGGAGTGAAGCCTAAATGATAAAGTCATTTTTAATGCTGGGTCAGTCGAATATGGCGGGCCGTGGTTTTTTGCATGAAGTCGATCCTATCTATAATGAAAAAATAAAAATGCTGCGCAATGGACAGTGGCAGATGATGACAGAGCCGATTAATTATGACCGTCCCGTTTCCGGGGTTAGCCTGGCGGCGTCATTTGCCGAGGCCTGGTCGAAAGTAAGTCCCGATGAAGAAATTGGTTTGATTCCTTGTGCGGAAGGTGGCAGTTCATTGAATGACTGGCATCCGGAAGGCATCCTATTTCAGCATGCGTTGTCCGAAGCCCGCTTCGCCCTGCGATCCAGTCAAATCTGCGGAATCCTGTGGCACCAGGGTGAGAGCGACAGCTATCATTCGCTACATGAAACTTATTACGAAAAGTTGTCCCTCATCATTGAGACCCTCAGAAACGAATTAAATCTTGATGAGGTACCTTTGATCATTGGCGGACTTGGTGATTTCCTCGGGAAGACCGGTTTTGGACAGCAAGCGACAGAGTACCGGCAGATTAATGAACGATTGCAGAACTTCGCTAACGAACAGCCAAATCGTTATTTTGTCACAGCGGAAGATTTGACCGCGAATCCCGATGGCATTCATCTAGATGCGGTTTCGCAGCGCATATTCGGCTACCGCTATTTCGAGGCTTTTTCGAAAAAGTGTCATGTCCTGGTACCCATCCCGGGGGAGGAACAGTCACTGAAAGTCGAGCGCGACTATTCAAAAACAGAGCAGATGTATCTTCATAGCCTGGACTTGGCTTCGGGTAAAATCACGTACGCGGAATTCGAGGCGAAGATGGTGACGGTGATGCAGCCTTGATTCCCTTACTCATCCTTGGCTTGCTCATCCAAAACCCCGGTGCTCACGGATACGAACTACTGGCCTTAATGGAAAAGCGCCATTACAAATACATTGTAAACTTCACAAAGGGCTCGTTTTATTACAATCTGCAGCAGCTTGAAGAAAAAGGCTGGATTGAACAGATTCAGCAGAAACCTTCAACCAGCGGGCGCGAAACTCGGAACTTTAAAATCACCGGATCAGGAATCACTGAATTCGAAAAATTAATGGTCACGTACGGCAGTAAATCAGAATATGTCAACCTGCAATTTTATGGTGCGCTGCTCTTCGCTGATGAATACGACAAAAGCAAATTGCTGGAACTGATCCAATTGCAAATCGACCTGACTGCAGCCCGAATCTCCCGCCTTGAGGAATACCTGTCCGGCACACAAGAACTTCCCGGTACAATCGATTACTACCGCCGCATGAACGAAAATTCCCGTTCCCATCACTTTGTTAACTTAGAGTGGTTTAAACAATTAAAAGCAGAAATAGAGGGTCCTACTGTATAAAGACGAAGAGGCATCCCCCATACATCATTCACTGATGGGGATGCCTCTTGTAAGCATGCAGACTTCTTCAACAAATTAGATGGTAATCAAATCCTTGATGAGCACCGGTAGTCCGGTTCGCATGGCCTGATTGGCGGCGATTCCGGTCATGATGGAGCGGGCTCCGTCCCGGTGGTTGGCCGCGCGGTGGTAAATATCCTCGTCCGGGGTTCCGAACAGATCATTCAGCAGCACAGGATCGCCGCCGCCGTGTCCTCCCGTTCCTTCATCCACATGGACTTCATAAGGCGCTCCAAACATGGGATGCACCACAATATGTTTGCCCTCCACAGCTCCCTCCAAGGCGCGGTCACCCCCGGCATTGACATAGGATTTTTCCACGATACTCATTTCGATTCGGCCCTTGGAGCCGTTAAAAGCTATCCGGTAACCCTCCCAAGGCATGTAGGCGTTCAATGAATACGTAAGAATCGCCTTATTGCTGTACCGGACCATTACCCCCATGGTGTCCTCAATGCTGATTCCGTCGCCGAACACGCTTTGATCCCGCTGATAGCCGTCCTCTGCTTCCGCATCCAGGTACATCTCCTTCAGAACGGGATTCTCATCCAGCTGCAGGGCAAAGGGATCGTCCTTGGCTGCCGGATTTCCGGTGGCACGCTGATAGAATGAAGTTACGCCGCGGTTCTCGGCATTCTCCCGGCCATAGAATCGCAGGTCACCGAAGGCAAACACCGTTTCCGGCTCCGCACCGATCCAGAAGTTGACCAGATCAAAATGATGAGTGGATTTGTGAACGAGCAGTCCCCCGCTGTTGCGTTTGTCCCGGTGCCAGCGGCGGAAATAATCCGCCCCATGCTCAGTATTCAGCAGCCATTCGAAATGAATGGAATGCACTTCCCCGATTACCCCGGAGGCAATCAGCTCGCGGGCTTTCGTATGATGCGGAGCATAGCGGTAATTGAAGGTGACCCTGACCTTGCGTCCGGTACGCTCCACCGCTTCGTAAATCTCCTTGCATTTCTCCACATCAACGGTCATGGGCTTCTCTGTGATCACATCACACCCAAGCTCAAGCGCACGGATAATATATCTGTGATGGGTCCGGTCGACACTGGTGACAATGACAATATCCGGTTTCTCTGTCTTGATCATGGTGTCAAACTGTTCAGCCAGGTAGGTGTTCACCTGCGGATACCCATGTGTCTCCGACAACAGCTTGTTGGCGTAATCCATACGTGTCTGATTCACATCGCAAAAAGCGGTAAGCTCCGCAGAATCCCTGTACTCCTTCGCGATAGCTTCATAGAAAAATTGCGCCCTGCCGCCAATGCCTACCTGTACATAACGCTTCTTGTCCAATTACGTGTGCCTCCTAAAGTTAGCTTTTATATCGAATTTCAGTTTTTGAATATCACATTCCCAGACTGAACAAATAGGGGGTCAGCGGCTGAAGCTCTATAGTCTGGCCCGCAGAGCTTTGATCTGTAATCAGATCCATGAAGCCGTTTGCCGTTACTCCACTGCGGACCGCCTTCACCTCGACGGGTTCCGGGCCATAGTTAACCACATTCACCAGTGTTTGTCCCCCGTATTCAACGGTCCTCCACTCCACATTGTATACGGGAGCATTATCCGCCGGATCAAGTAATAACAGCTGCCCCGGATTTACGGCCATCAGGACCGGCAACAAGAAATCTCTGATTTGGCCTGCGGTCCAGTCCGTTGCCGATATCTTGTCCGCGTGGGTGAATACATAACTTCTGTCTGCGGCAGAGAGCGGTGCGCCGTGCGGTGTTAGCTCCAAAGCGTGTGAACCGATCAGCAGCACCCGTCCGCCCTGCTCCATAAACTGCCTGATGCCGGTCAGCGTCTCCGGATTGACTCTTGAAGCGTTTGGCACAATCAGCAGCTTATACGTGTCCAGCCCGCCATTGTCCACCTGCTTTTCAGATACATATCCGGCCTTATAGCCGCTGTAAGACAATGCTTCATAAGCGCGGAGCGAGACTGCCGAGTATTCTCCCGAAAAGACACCCGAGGCGGTAGAATACAGAATCGCTGCTTGCGGCTGTTCATTCTGGAAGGCGGTAACCTGTCCGGACAGCCGGTTCAGGTCCAGATTGGTCCGCCCTGCCTGCGCTATAACATCCGGCCGGTGCAGTATACTGCCCTCGGTGCTGGCCGTCTCATTGTAAGTCCGCTCCCATACCCAGATGGCCGAGCCGCCCCGGCCGTGAATCGCGCTCTGCCACAGTACCGAACGGACATGCTTCGCCTGCTCCGGCGTATACATTTTGTCCCCGTCAGCGATCAGATGATGCTCCGAATTAAAGACTGGGGCTTCTTTGAAGGAGGCCTGCAAATCATAGAAGCTGAGTTCTTCCATGAAGCCCTTCGGGCCTTCGTTGATATAATTCCAGTTGTCATTGCCGTTGATCTGGCTGAACTCCGAGAAGCGCTCGATATCCACGCCCCAGGACAGGCTACCCCGGGGATCACCCATGATTTTCGCCTGCACAGGCAACTCTGGAGCAAGCTCATGGATAATTCCGGCCATCCATTCATGCCAGCTGGCGAAGTAATCCTGGTTGAACAGCACATAGTCATAAGACGCCGGAGAAGCTGTAATATTCTCAGGCATAGGTACTCCGGTAAAAGAGCTATAGGCCGTTTGATAGACGCCGTTCAGCTGCCCGATATCGCCGTTATAGATGCCTTCAAGATACTCGTGCCAGGCAGGCATCGCATAGGCATCCTTATTGGCCGTATAGACCGATTCGTTGGTGAGCGTAAGACTCTGCAGCGAATCATAATCCTTGATGGCGGGAATCAAGGCTCGCAGATAATCCTCTATAATGGATTGGGCCATCGGCTCAAACAGGGAGAATTTGATAGAGCCGTTATTCTCCACCTTCAGCTCCGGCCACTTTGCGAGCACCCAGTCCGGAAAATAATGCGGGGATATCAGGAGATTGACCGCAACATCATAATCCTCAGCCCGCTGCAGCGCCGGTAACAGCTCCGATTGGATATTGCGGGTGGAGACAACGTACTCCTTGTCTGGGGAATAACCGCCCAGATCCTCAAAGCCGGGATTCTGAATCAGATTCACCATGCTCCCAGCCTTGACGACGCTTAAGTCATCCACCCAGACCGTACCTGTATTCTCGGATAAAATAACCAGCGGGTAGGATACCTCCCCCTTCGCTGTGGTATATTCGAATGTTACTTCTGTCCAGTCATAGGTTCCGCCAGGCAACGGCTGACGCTGCTTCCAGCCCGTTCCGCCCGGGAACCAGACGTTCCTGGCATTGTCACCCTTCACCCATACCTTGAATTCATAGGTAGTCTCCGGCTCTACTGCTATGGTCTGGGCGACATTGATGAATACATTCGACTGCCGCGGCGATGCATTGGCAATCTTCAGGGAATGATTGCCGGAATGGCTTATCCCTTCTGTAATTGCTGCTGTAGCGGACACCGCACCGGAGCGGTTGACGGTGTAACGGTTTACGAAATCTTGTTTGTCCAGAATGACATCCCTTGGCCCCAGCTCAATCTGGATTACGTTAGCTCCGAGATCCTGAAGCTTCGGAATGTCCCGCTTCACCTGGTTGAAGTGACCGTAGCCCGTGAAGAAGATTGGCCGTTCTTCGGTGACGCCCGTACTCCTCACGATGGTGTCACCGAAGAAGGAATATCCGGAAATCTCCGGGCGTCCGGAGACATAGCGGGGAGCGGACTGCGGGGTCAGGCTGCCGTCCAGATACCCCTCCAGCTGCTGCATGCTGCCCGTAAGCAGCGTCTCCAGCTCAGCCGCCACATACTGCGCTCTGCCGAGCCGCCCCTGCACGATATCCTCCTTGCCGTAACCAATGAAGTCCTTGATTACGGTATAATCAATGCGCTCATAATCTGTGGACAGTCCTTGTGCCTCACATTGCAGCAGCAGCTGCTCCAGACCGGGCAGTTGTGCATTCACACTGTCCAGCATGGCCTCAATCTCTGCGGGATCGAGCACCGCAGTCACCTTCAGCTCCTGCCTCTTGCCGGCAATACTCCCTTGCTGCGCAAGCGTGAATTTAAGCAGCTGCTCTCCGGGGTCCGCCGTGGTGAACGGCAGGCTCCATCCGGCGGCCGAGCCGGCAGGCAGCGTGAAATCCACTTCAACGCCCGGCAGGCTGGATGACAGATGGAGGTTATGCGGTTCACTGGTCGTGTTCACAGCATACACCGAATAAGAGACAGTCGTATTCACATTGATCTCCCGGGGACCTTCCACCCAGAAGCTCCAAGGGGCGGCGGAAGGGACCAGATGAACCACTGCATGGTCAGCCGGACTTTTGGCTTTGCCGATGCCCGGTGTCCATTCCAGCCAGCCCCGGCGGCCCGCGCCGTCATTGTCGTTGAACAGCAGTGTGAACGGAAGCTCCCCATTCTCCGGTATACCCGTGGAGATGGCAGACCACGGCATCCGTACCTCAAAGGAGGTCTCCTGTCCGGTCCGGCTGGCTGCAGCCGTGATCACTTCCTCTCCTGCTGGGGCTCCGCCTTCGCTGAACTGCCAGACATGTGCTTGCCCGTCCATATAATTGATGGCGTATTCCGGCCCGTAGCTGCCGCCGGGACTGAAGGCGAACTGGATACTGTCCCCTCTCCACATGGTGCTGTCGGAGACAGGAACATGCACATTATCCTTCACCTTCGCCGCCCAGTAGAAGTAGCTCTGGTCATAGGCGAGATACACGCTGGCAGACACATCCGCAGGCCCTCCCCAGCCTTCGACCAGTACCTGTCCGGCAGCCTCCGGCAGCCGGATCTCTGCGTAGCGGCTCCACTCGTCCACTGCACCGTCAATGACGATGTCCTCCGCTTCCAGAGCCAAAGCGTGCGTATGCTTACCGAAGCTGCCACGGAAGTCTTCCCAGTCTGTAATGACCGGGGACCCCAGTTCTTCATAGACGGACTCCGTTACGCTGGCGGGAGTACCCGAAGCATCCGGCGGTATGATTCCCCCAGTTGATGCAATCGCTCTCAATTGTTCTCCGTAGACAGCAGAGGGGAACCCCTCTGCCGCCATGGAGAATACCAGCAGGATGATCAACGCCCACACTGCTTGCTTGCCTCTTCTCCTCATCGTTGCCCGTTCCTCCCTTCTGAATGGTCAGTCATGACTTGACTTGAAGTTCGGTTCCAATGATACAGGCTGTTCCTGATGCGGACTGGCCGGAAGCGGAATCCGCTCCACTTCACCATCTGTGAATTGCCCCCGCAGCTGCAGCACATAACGGATATGTGCAGGCATCACCTCCCTTACATCCGCCTTCCCCTGAATCACGGCCAGCGAGGCAGCAACCCCCGCCGCTTCACCGATGGCGCTGACCGACGCCATGATCCGGTAAGAGCTGTGCGCCTCATGGGTTCCGCTGATGCAGCGGGAGGCAAGCAGGAGATTGGAGCAGCCCACGGGGATCAGGGAACGATAGGGAATATGGTAATATCCGTCCCCGGGAATGCGCTCCAGCCGGGTCGCTCCTCCATCCGGGCTGTGAATGTCCAGTGAGTAGGCGCATGCTGCAATCATATCCCCGAAATGCCGGTTGTTCAGGCAATCTTCGGCTGTCAGGACATACTCACCAGTGATCCGCCGGCCTTCCCTGACACCGAGTCGCGGCGCGATATAATCCAGCTTGGCCTGCCGGAATGCCGGATGCCCGCAGATGGCCCCGAACAGTTCATTGGCTTGCCGGGTACCCTCCTCCATGCCCAGGCTTACTGAATCCCGACAGGTAGGGTCCACTCCCAGCACAGAGGTGGAGTTGAAGAGCAGCGACTTGCCGTCCGGATAAGGAAAGCAGGTGATGCTCTGCCTTGGATTAGCGGTCTCCCCCTTGTCCTTAAGCTCCTGATAATACGGCAGCAGCTCAAGCCGCAGGGAATGGATCGCCGGCCAGGTCTGGATATCCGGATTCTTCAGCTTCATGGGATCGAAGCCGCTCACACGAAAGGTGGCGGTGGCTGATTGCAGCTTGCCGTCACCTTCACGGCCGATTTCGTACTGCATCCCTGCCATTGCGGACAGATTACCGTCCGCCGTTGCATCCAGAAATACCTCTGCGGCAACCGTTCCAGCCTGATTGCCCTGAAGGTGAAGTCGCTGAATCCGACCCTTCTCCACATCAACCTCTTTCACCGAGCACCCGGTCCACACAGTTAGCGTTGGCTCGGCTTCCAGGAGCTGCTGGTAGGTGGACTTCAGAGACTGCTCATCATAGGTCGGCACCCGCTGTTCGTTGTAATGGGTATACGCCGCCGGGAACAGCTCGCGGTGAATGCCGCTTGTAACCGGGCGTCCCATTCTGTCGCGGAAATTGCAGATCAGCGAGACGCTGGAGAAGACGCCGGTGCCTCCGACTTCAGGCCCCGCCTCAATCAGCAGCACCCGCCGGAACAACCTCGCAGCGGCCAGGGCTGCGCTGATCCCGCCGACTCCGGCTCCCACCACCACAAGCTCGAAATTCCAGTTTCCCTTCATAGCGTCCGCTCCTTTCTCTCTCTTCAATTCCTCCGGCTCCCGGTGGACTGAACAACCTCACGGAGGCTGGGCACACCGCTGTAGATTACCTCTTCATCACAGATGATTTCGCACCATTCCGGGCTCATCCGCACATCAATGATATGCCCCCGGAAAGCGAAACCGGAAAGAGAGACCCTTCCTTCAGCGGGCGGGCGGGGATGAATCCATAAGCTGCCGTCCAGGCGGGGATCAAGACCGGCCAGGCCGAACAGAATGGCTTCCGCACCGGCCAAGCCTGCGACCACATTCGCCCGCTTATGCACGGGTACAGCCGGGCGGTCACAGTAATGCTCCTGCGGATAATACGGCAGATGCTGCCCCATCCAGAAGTGACGCCTCAATGTATCCCACGCCAGCTCATCGCGTCCGGATTCCCACAATGTCAGCGCCAGCATCGGCCCATCCCCGGTATAAGCCCCGCCTCCCGACCAGTCCGGATCATTCTGCTCATAATGCAGCTCATCTTCGGCCGAGATACTGCTTACGCCGTATTTGCCGAGAAATGCCCCATCCCTAACCTGTGCGAACATTCCCTCCTTCATCTCCTCGGTGCAGGCCCCGAAGCGCAGCGCGTCATAATATTGAATCGAATAGATCGATTCCGCATGGCCTTCGGGATATATGGCCTTGAACCAGGCTTTGTCCTCATCCCACAGATGGGTGCGGATCGACTGGCGGATACGCTCCGCCTTGTCCCGCCATTCCTGTGCGGGTTGATCCGCCGCCAGATCCAGATGCTGCGCCAGATCGGCCAAGCGGTCATAGCTCCAGGCCCGCTCGGCATTCGGACTGGCTACAATATGTTCATAGCCTGCCCCCCGCATTTCCAGCAGGTTCGGTTGAAGGCCGTAATCCAGCAGCTCATTCCACTCCGGCAACCGGCTATCGTCATATAAGGCCAGTGTCCGCATGGTCGGGAACAGTTTTGCCCCTTCTCCGTGCAGTACAAAGATCGACCAGGCAAAGTTCAGGAAGGACCATAAGCTATACGAATAGGGCACATGGGCGCCTTGTCCGCTGGGAGCAAACCGGGAGTGCCGTTCAATGCCGCTGGCTGCCATCAGACTAGCCAGCTCTGCCGCTTTGTCCTTCCCCAGCATCAGCGCCAGCGTTCTTGCACCGTATCCCCCCGCATCCCATGGATAACAGCAGATTCCGGCACCTTCCAGCCCGGAAACGGCAGGAAACGGCTGAATGGCGAATTCCGGATTCTCCCACAGACAGACCATCCCGCTGATCAATGAGCGGCGGTAATAGTCTTCCAGACCCGGAATATCCGATTGCAGCACCGGCAATTCACGGCAGGCCTCCTCAAGCCGGTGCTCCCAGACAGCGGTTGTCCGCCCCCCCAGCTCTTTCAGGGTCTGCCCTTCTTCCCAACGGAACTCTTGTCCGGCAGGAGTCAGAACCGCAGCCAGCCGGAACACGGCCTCCTTCCCTTCTCCAAGGCTCAGCTCCTGATCGCCTTCCCGAAGCAGGGTAATACGGACCTGTTCATTCTCCCAGATTCCTTCCTCAAGCTGCAGCGCAGGACCGGCAGAGGTCAGCGGTGCTCCATAGTCCCAATCGTCCAGCGGAACCATGGCCGGGCTTCCCGGCACCAGCTCCGGTAGAACCGCAACCGTTACCGTTCTACGACTGCGGTTCTTGATCCGCTGAGTCAGGAGGAAGCCATGGGTATCCGTCAGAGGCGTCAATTCACTGGACACCGCAAGTGATAACAGCTCTCCTTCCATCAGATGATGATAGGTCCCTTGCCTTTTGATCTGATCAGGCTGCCAGACGCCCTTCGCATACAGTACGCCACAGTCCCCTTTGCCTAAGTCTCCGTTATCCCGGACAGGATGTCCGTCCGCTGTTATATGAAGTTTCACGCCCAGATCCTTGGCGGCAAAAGGCGGTGAATAGCAGCCTTGAACGCCGCAGACCGTTCGCGCGGAAGGCGCAACTGTACTATAGCCGCTGCACACCCATAGATGTTCCGGGGGGGCCAGACTTTTCCGTAAATCAAACGCAAATGAACCGAGTGTATAGTTTGTAGTCACCTTCATGTGTTCCCTCCGGAAATGGAATTCTGCACTTCAGCCCTTCACCGAGCCCAGCAGAACCCCTTTGATAAAATGCTTTTGCAAAAACGGATAAACGCAGAGGATTGGCAGCACAGTGATGATGATCGCCGCGGCCTTCAGCCCCTCCGGCTGGATGTATTGGGAGGAATCCCCGCCTGCAAGCAGGGAATCAATCGGCGTCTGCAGCATCTGGTACAGCTTGACTGTTACAGGCAGCAGCTGCGATTTGCTGATGAAATACAAGGCATTGGAATAGGTGTTCCACAGAGCAACCGCATAGAACAGCGAAATCGCAGCCAAGATGGGCTTGGATAAAGGCAGCGTCAGCTTGAAGAACACCGTCAGGTCCGTTGCGCCGTCAATCGTCGCTGATTCCTCCAGCTCGGCCGGCAGGCCTTCAAAAAATGATTTCATCACAAACAGATTGTAAGCACTTACCAGCCCGGGAAGCCAGATCGCCCAGAAGGTATTGATCAGGTGCAGCTGCTTAACCAGCAGGAACAGCGGGATCAGCCCGGTGCCGAACAGCATGCTGAACATGACCATAAACGTAAAGATCTGCCGTCCTTTCAATCTCCGTTTCGAAAGCGTATATGCGGCCAGTGTGGTTGCAATCATCTGGAGTATAGTACCTACGGCTGTGATGATCACTGTATTCTTGAGGGCGATGAGCAGCTGCCCGTCGATAAACAGCTGTTTATAGGCCTGAACGGTAATTTCCACCGGCCACAATACCACTTCACCCGAAATGATCGCCCGGCTGCTGCTCAGCGACATCGCCAGAATATTCAGAAGCGGAAACACTGTAATGAACGCACACAGGGCCAGAAACAAATACAGCGGCATACTTTTCAGTCGGTTTACCATAATCCGCCTTCTCCCAGCTTTTTCACAATTTTGTTGACAGTCAGCACCAGAATCAGCCCGATCAGCGCCTGGAATAATCCCACAGCCGTTGCCAGACTGTATTGCGCGTTCTGCAGCCCTGTGCGGTACACGAACGTGCTGATGACATCGGATACACTGAAGACAGCGGCATTCTGCAGATTAAAGATATGCTCGAAGCCCACATCCATCATCTTCCCCATCTGCAGAACCAACAGGACACCAATGGTCCCGCGGATACCCGGCAGCGTAATATGCCAGATCTGGCGCAGTTTGGTGGCTCCGTCGATTTTGGCCGCTTCGTATAAGCCGGGGTCAATAGATGAGATAGCGGCCATATAGATAATCGTGCCCCAGCCCGCGCTCTGCCAGATGGTGGAGACAATGAACACCACAGGCCACCATAAGGTGCTGGTCATGAAGTAAACCGGATCGATCCCGAACAGGCGCAGGGCCGCGTTCACTACTCCGGTGGAAGGTGACAGCAAAGAGACAATGATCCCCGCCAGAACTACCCATGAGATGAAAAAAGGCAAATACAGCATGTTCTGCACAGCCCGCTTGAACCAGTTCACCCGCAGCTCATTCAGCAGCAGGGCAAGCAGGATCGGAGCCGGGAAGGCAAAAACAAGATTGTACAAATTCAGCAGCAGGGTATTGCGCAGCACATTCCAGAAATCAGCGCTTTCAAACAAAGTATGGAAATGCTTAAGCCCCACCCAGGGACTGCCCCAAACCCCGTCCAGCAGACGGAAATCCTTGAAAGCGATCAGCTCGCCGTACAGGGTGACAAATTTGAACAGGAAGAAATAGGACATGGCCGGAATAAGGAACAAGTACAGATAACGGTCCCGGTAGAGATAAAATAGCAGGCCCCGCCCCGGCTTGTTCAGGCCTTTGGAGCGTATGGCCGCCGGACCGGAGGGCTGGTGCAATGTTTTTGGCATATAGCTCTTTCTCACTCCTCTATACATTTCGGGAGCCTGGAATAGGGTACATTCCGCAGCTCCCTTATATCCAAGAACCGTATGTTTTACTTCAGCTTGTCTTTGTTCGCATCGTACCAGGCCTGAACCTTGGCGGTTACACTGTCTCCGTCCAGACTGTTCCAGGCTTGGCGCAGCTCTTCGACCGCTTCATCCGGTGTCTGATTGCTCATCGCCATACGGGTGTTGATTTCTTTCCATTTGGTTTCAAACTGGCCGGCGATGGAGGCGTATTCCGCAACTGGCGGGATATATGGCAGATCCTTGCGGAAGGTATAGGTCTCACTGTTCTTTATAATCGTACTTTTGAGGGCAGCCATATCCTGATCATCTTTGCTGTCCCCTGCCCGGGTGACCAAATAATCCGGTGTCTGCTGCTCCTGCTGAACCAGCCGGTATTCCGAAGCATAGCCGACCTCAGTCTTCCATTTGTCAAAATCGGTTGTGACCGGAATGCTGTCCTTCAACTGATAATGTACGCCTTCAGTTCCATAGGTCAGCGGCTCCCAGCCTGAATCCAGCATCCAGTCGATAAATTCCATCGCGGCCTGCGGATTTTTCATGTTTTTGTTAAAAGCGGTCAGCAGATGGTTAGGGACTTCGACCTCATAGCCGTTCGTTCCATATTTCGTGGACAGAGGCGGAACTGCGGCCAGTGTGGCCTCCGGATTATTTTTCCGCAGCTCGGTAATGGTATTGTCCATGTTCAGGTTACTGAAATAGATGCCGGAGCGACCCGTGGTCCACAGCTGCTTCTGCCGCGAAAATTCCTTATCTGTCGCAAATTCCTTGTCAACGAGACTCTCATGGTAAGCAAGCTGGCGGAAAGCAAGCGCGTCTTTATACCGTTCGGTGAAGAAGCTCTGGGTGAGCTTCCCGTCCTCTACGAACCAGGCCGCACTGCGTGCCATATACCAGTCGTCAGTTATCGCCGTGTAGGCCGTTGACATCGCCATTGGAATGGTATCGGCCGCACCGTTGCCGTCTGGGTCTTTGTCCCGGAAGGCTTTGGCGACCTCCACCAGCTCATCCACCGAAGTCGGCATAGCCAGCCCGAGTTTATCCAGCCAGTCCTGCCGGATGAATATGGCGGTATTGGCACGGGCAGGCCGCATGCTGGCGATGGCATAGATTTTACCGTCATCCAGGGTCAGGTACGGCTTCAGCTCGGGATGCTCCTGCAGATATTTTTTGTAGCTGGTGCTGTACTTGTCGATATACTCATCCAGCGGCTGAATGGCTCCTTCATCGGCCCAGCGGACAATAAAGTCGCGGTTGAAGGTAGTCATCATATCCGGCGCCTGATCGGAAGCAATCAGCACATTGAATTTATCCGCCTCCTGATTGCGCGGAATCGGCACCCAACTCACCTTCACTCCGGAATTCTCATTGATATACTTTGTCCAGCGGTTCTCTTCATAAGAGCCTTCTCCCGTTGCCACCTGCCCCCTGTCATAAATGGAACCGGATATTTCCTTGGGCAGCGAAGCATAGGGATCTGCGCTTGGCGCCTGTGAGGCAGCGGCCGGGGATGGCCCTTCGGACGTGCCGGCGTTTCCGTTACTGTTGCCGCATGCGGACAAAGCCGCCGTTCCTAGCAGCAGCACCGCGAGAAACGCGGGGGTGAGCTTTCTGTTTCTGTACATTCTTTTGACCTCCAATGGACTTGTGATGTTGGGCAGATTAGGTCTTGCTAATACGGTGAAGCCTGGCGCCTGGCCTCCACCTAACTATAGCGGGCTATCCGGCAGACTGAATAGTTGCAGAACCTACAATGAACTCTCATCTCCCGCTATCCGGCGAATATTTGTAGATAACGCTACATCATAATGGAAAGTGACACCCGCTTACCGCTGCATTATGTCATATAATGAAGTGAACATCCGCCGGTTAAGGAGCGATAGCAAGTGAAGAGAAGAATTTCTGCCAAAGTACAGCTCATCTATACCGCATTATTCATCCTTATTATCTTGATGACTGTGGCGATCAGCTATATCAGCTCTATCCGCCAGTTAGAAAGGCAGGTGATTGGTTCCAATCAGAATGTGCTGAGCCAGATCAGCAAACGGGTAGACAGCACACTTCAGGAAATCGATTTGACCACCATCAATCTGCTGCGGAGTAATGATACCCGGTCTTTTTTTGAGGACGCCGGCCCGGATTCCGCACAGCATTTGCTGGGCCTCTCTATGCTCCAGGATCAGCTGGGCAACAATCTCGCAGCCAATTTTAATATGAAGGCGATCTATCTGTATTCGGAGAAAAGCGGCAAGCTCCTCTCTGCGTCCGACTATTACCCGCTGAAATCAGCGCCTTCCATGGGCTGGATCAATTCCTTCACCGGCAGCGGCAAGACCGGCAAATGGAATGCCTCTCCTCCGGCAGCAGAGAGCAGCGATTTCCTGCTTGTCCGCAATTACCCTTTTACCGCCGGACCCAAAGACAGAAGCGGTGTAATGGTCACGCGAATTAATGAAAAGAGTATCTCGAAGATGTTCGGCGATCTGCAATTCAGTGACAGCTACAATGTATTTCTGGTCGACCGGAACGGGAACGTGCTGTCCCATAAGGACCCTAAGCTGATTCATCAGAGCATTCTGGACAACAGCTACGCATCCCGGGTACTTGCACGCGAAGGGCGGGGGTACGTGGTAGAGAAAACGGCCACCGGGAAAAATCTCGTATTCTACGATAACTCTGCGTATACCGGCTGGAAGCTGATTTACATCGTATCCCAGCAGCAGCTCAGTACGCTTTCGCTTACAGTGCGCTATATTCTGATCGCCATGGCCGTGCTCATGGTTGTCATCGCGGTTTCTGCAAGCCGCTTCGTCAATCACCGCTGGTTTGCTCCCATGGAGTTTTTCATTGCAAGGCTGGAAGAGATTACAGTGCGCACGCCATCTGGTTTCCAGAGCGCAACATCCTCACAGGCTCTCTCCTATAATGATCTGCAGAACAGAATAGAGCAGGTATTCACCGGCTATTCCATTGCAGAAAAGAAGCTCCACGAGAGCATTCCGGCGCTGAAGCTGCAGATTATGTTCGATATTCTGACCGGCAACCGGACGAAATTCACCTCCGCTGAGCCCATGCTTAATCATGTGGGCATTGAACTGTATCCGCAGCATTATATCGTCCTCACCATTGAATTCGATAATAAGGCTATGCTGGAGAAGGTTGGAGACATGAATCTGTACCTGTACGCGCTGTGTAATGTAGCTGAAGAGATGATCCGCTCCCGGCAGGACAAGGTCAAAGGGGCTGCGATTCAGATGAACGATGATCAGGCGGTAATGATTCTGAGCTTCAGGGATGCAGGTCGTGCGGAGAATACAGCGGAAGCCAGGTCATTCGGAGAGTATTTCATGGCCTATGTTGAGGTGCAGTTCAGACGGACAATTTCTGTCAGCATGGGTGAGTATTACGATCATTTTCAAGATATCCGCAAATCTTATCTGGAGTCGGCAGGGCTGATATCCTGTAAAATTCTCATGGGTCATAATGCGCTCATCACCTCAAACGATGTTGGCGCATGGGACAGCGGCAGGCTGCTTGAGGTCTTTGAATCCGTTGATGCCGTGCAGGAAACGGTCAAGCAGGTGGACGCGGAGAAAACCGGAATCGTGCTGGAGGAGCTGTTCAAACGGGCGGCGCGATGCAATCTGTCCAAAGAGATGATGGTCCAGCTCTGCCTGCAGGTCATTCTGAAAGCGCTGCGGACCGCAGCAGACTCCAGCCTGAATGAACAGTTTCAGACGGAGCATGAAGCGGTGTTCATCCGCCTTCAGCAATGCGAGACATTGTACGAGATGCGGATGGTTCTAAGCTCGCTGATGACTGAACTGATTCAGTCTCTGCAGGAGAAACGGAGCAGTAAGAAAAAAAGCAGCGAGTTGATTGAAAGCGTTCTCTCTTACATTACGGAGCATTACGCCCAGAGTGACATTTCCGTTAATTATCTGGCGGACCGGTTCAGCATCAGCCCCAATTATTTAAGCAAGCTGTTCAAGGAATATACCTTCAGCAATTTTGTCGACTATCTGATTGAAGTACGCATGAAGGCCGCTCACCGGCTGCTGCTGGAAACCCCCATGAAGCTGAATGATATTGCCGAGCAGGTCGGCTACACCAACTTCTCCAGCTTTCTGCGCAATTTCAAGAAATACTATGGCATGACCCCGACGGAATACCGGCAGCTGCATTTGAATTCCTGATTGAAACCTCTTTGAAAACACAGAAAGCCGCCCATCCGGCGGCTTTCTGTGCGTATATGTTCTTGTCCGACAATGCTGTTATCTATTTACGGTTCAAATGCGCTCCAGAAAAGGAACAGCCAGCTCAGCAATCCGCTGAAAGCCAGCCTCGTTCGGGTGAAGACCGTCAAGGGTGAAATAATCCAGGGTCAATCGGTCTACAATGCTACCAGTTACGGGTTACGCACAAATCTGACCGCATCGGCAGCAACATATCCGCTTGTTCCGTTATTGCGGATCGTCACACTGCCGGAGGTGCCGGCATTGAAGGTGTACGTTCCGATTAAGTTCCATACCCCGCCGTTTGAGGTCTGGTCTATGGTGAGTGTTGCCGTCCCGCCGGCATGAATGACTTCAATTGGGATTGCAGTGGAGCGGTTAAAATGCTCCGGCCACATCATATAGACGCTATAAGTGGCGGTGACGGGCAACTCGGGTGTATACGCAATACTTTTGCTGCCTTTGCCGCTGTTGTCATCATGTACATAGTTGATTCCGTACCGGTCGGTCTGTACCGCAGAGGTCTTCCAGCTTCCCGTCTTTAGCACACCTGTGGTGTCGCTATTGTCCACAATAACCTCTTCTCCAGGAAGGGTTGGCGGCATACCGCTGCCCGGTTCAAAGAAGGCCTTGAACGTCTTGCCTTTGGCTGCGTTGACATTGACTGTTAATTTGATGGTCGGGCTGAGCTGCGTCACTGTAATTCCGGGATCTGCAGTATATCCGCTTGCCGAACGGTCCAGTTCAACCTCAATTACACCGGTATTTAACTGTGTCGGATCGCTGACCGATAGTTCCAAAGCGCCCTCTTCGGCTTCTCTGGTCATGACCGATGCTTTCTTGTTCACTGAGATCAGATCGACGGAGCTGGCCCCATCTTCCCAGAAATTCGCCCCAATGATGCCCAGCTTCGTTTCTTTTACCGCTTGAACAGAGGATGTGTTTGTCAGTACTTCAATATCAGGCGCTGCGGCATAAGCAGCCACTTGAGCAGCGGTCTTGCCCGGCAGCAGGACATATTGATATTCCCCGCCACCCGGATTCACGCCATGATCCAGCCATAAGGTCATATAATTGCGGGTTATCGTTGTGGACGGGGTTACCGGACGTGGATTGATCTGCTTCCAGTTCCCTGTTCTGGCCTCTCTCTTGGCGCTAAGCGATACATTCTGGGGAAAATAATATCCGGTATCAGCACCGGCTGTGCTGCCGGACAGGTGAGCCCAGTCTACCTGGTCTAGGGTATCCGACCATCCCACAGCTGAAGGCTGTACTTCGCCATTCACAGTGAGCGTATTGCTGCCCGCCGTGTTCAGCTTCCGGTTCTCCACGATGGTTTCAACGGCAATATTGTCCGTGCTGTTGATGCCTGCACCCAGGGAGACGATTTCGTCGTCAAACATGAACCAGGATTTCCGCGCGCCAAGCGTATGATCCGCATACTGCAAATCCATACCTGAGCTGCCGTATAGGTTCTGAATGCCGGTGCCGCCGGTCCACGTATTTGCACTAGTATGGCTGCTTGACGGGGTCTGGGACAACACGGTTGTTCCCGGCAGGCGGTAATTATCGACGGTTGGCCAGAAATCATCGCTGTATTGTCCGAGATCGCTGTTATACAAGCTGGTCATCCCGGCCGAGGTGTACCAGGCTTTGGCGTTCTCGCTGTTGATCGCTTCAAAGCTGCTGATGCGCTTCGAATACATCGCCAGTCCGATGCTGTAGCCCGGCCGGTGCTGGACTGCGCGGTCCATCGCCGAGAACTGCTTATAGACCTTAAGCTCTTCCGACGGCTCAATCAACGGGTCCGCGCTTATGCTCTTGGCCAGAACGATGGATGGGATCGGTGCACTGGAATAGAAGGACTTGAAGGTATCCGACATTATCCAGCCCATAATCATCTGCTTGAAGTCAGCCGCTTGCGCGGGCGGCGCGATCCCCGACAACAGCAGTATACCTTGCATTGCTGTATGTCCCGCGTCATGATCCTGACTGTAGTTTCTGGAGATTTCCCTGCCGCGAACCATATCCATCATGGCGCCTTTGTACATCAGCGGCTGATAGGTATTGTATACCCAATCCCAGACATTAGACTGGTTGGGATCGGTGACCTGCCATGTTGAACCGTGGAGCATCCCCATCAGATCGCTTACAGCCAGCAGCAGACTGAGTCCATACCCTCCGGTATAGGGGATATTGCCATGCTGAATGAATGATCCATCACGATAGAAGCCGTCTCCGCTAACCGTGTAATTAAAAATTGAGGAAAGCCCGTCACGCGCAGCGGCAATTTTGGCACCATCTTTGACGAGGATTCCCCGAACGCCTACGACGATCGCTTTCCACGAACGGTTGGCTCCTGTTAAGGTGACGCTTGGCGAGAAACGTTCTACGGCTTTCATATAATTCGTAATTTGAGCCGGACTTAGGGAGTCATACATCAGCACTGCTGTATCGTTCAGCTGCATCGGTATGCCGATCTGCCAATCCCACCAATTGCTGGTTCCGCTGGCGGTCGTAGTTACCGCCTCATGGTATCTGGTTGCATACATATAATCGAGTGCAGCAACGATGTCGGTCTCAAGCTGACTATCCTCGTACAATGCCGAACCGTTGGTGGCATAAGCGAGCGCCATGGTGTACAGACGTTCATAGGTCACCCGGATGTGAATCGAATTCCCAATACCAGGGTTATCGCTCCACAGATAGGTACGGCTGGGCGAGGTATTCATTGTCTGCCAATAGCCGTTCGCTTCCGTAGTCAGCCTGGTAATTGCAGCGGCTATATCGGTATCCGCAGTATTCAGCGAGGCTCCTCCGGTCAGCATAACCCTGCGGTGCTCCCTCATCCCGTCGAATTCATCCGCTGCGTGGGCACGATCCGTACCCGTTATTCCTCCAAAGCCGCTGACAGACAGGAGCAGAATTAACATAATCATGCAGCTTTTGATTAGCATTCTTCTCATCCATAATCCTCCTTTTTCATCCATTGCTTCGTTTGCTTCGTTTTCGTAATCCAAACGCTTTTTTTTCCAGCCATAATTCTTCCTTTACCACGCCTGTAATTCCGCCTTACGATGAAGCGCTTACATTTAATAGTATGATATGGAAGGGCCGCTAAAGAAACTACGTGAATTCGAGAAAAGGTATGAAATTTCGAGCGATCTTGAAAGGCTACCTTTCATTTTGGACCATCAGCTAGTCAAACCAAACGGACTGAAAATCCGCTATTTCCACAAATATTCCAATTTTGCTGGCTAAGCGGACTCAGATTCCGTTAATGGGGCTGCCGCAGCCCGTTTCAAGCCCAAATGAACAAGTTAGCGGATTCTCAGTCCGCTTAAGCCCCAGAAAGGGGCTTGGCTGCGAAATAAGGGCTTTTGAGTCCGCTTCACTCTGCTGACGGCACACTCCCCTGATCTTCCAACTGTAGCTTGGCTAGGACTCCTCCATTCATGAGCAAATGGAGAAAATCCAACTATTCCAAGCCATCTGCGCAGACAACTCTGCCAATGTTGTTCCTCATTTCATAGATTCGCTAGGTCCCAAGCTCAACGTGAAACGAGGCTCCCCCGGCACCATCCGGGTCAAACCACAGTCTCACCTTCCCGGGTTCAATGTGTTCTACCGTTATCCGGTCTGACTTGTTCATCACTCGGGTAACAGGGTGATTGAATTCAATCCCGATTTCGATCAGACTGCGCTGCCTTTGTGTCGGATCGGCTATAGCCAGGCTCCAGCCTGCCGGATTCCTTTGCAGCACAATGGAGGCTTGACTGCTGCAAGCAATCCCCCCACTTGTATACCAGCCGGGCTTCCAGAAATGGGCTGCTGTAATTCCCAGTTCAGAATCTTCAACCGCATGCACCTGAGCATTCAATTCCAGGATTCTCACCCTTGGTTCCTCAGCAAAACAAGCAGTCTCTTGCTCACTGTAGCCAGGCAGAAGCACATATGCATAGGTATCTCCCGCCGGGGCTTCGCCATGATCGAACCACAACATCTGATAGAACCGTTCCATCTTCTCAGGTGAACCGGCATCGTTGATTTCCTTCCAGGTCCCTTGCCGCTGTTCACGCATGGCATGTACACAGCATTGCTCAGGAAAGAAGAAGCCCACATCTGCTCCCCGCTCACTGCCCGCCATATGAATCCATTTGGGGTTAAGGGTCTCTATCTCGCCAGATCCAGGCTTCCGGCAGATCCTTGTTCCGTCTGCTGTAATCACATGTTCTCCCAACGGGCTCAATTTCCGGTTGTCTATAATCGTTTCCACTTTAGCGGAATTACGGCTCGTAATATCCGTTCCTAAGGCGATAATATGGTTTCCGAACAAAAACCAGCTTTTGAGCGCTGTCAGTCCATCGGCCTCGTTAACTACATCCTCCAATTCCATGACGATGGCGCCGCACTGGTTATGAAGTACGGCCCCGCCGACAAAAGACTTGGTGCTTAAACGGCCTTGCCCGGCTCCGTCTTCCTTCCGCATATTAGTTACTGTAGTTCCGGGCAGGCGGCAGGGATCAACCGTCGGCCAGTAAGCATCGGCATATTGCCCCAAGTCACTATTATACAGCTGGCACATGCCATACGAAGTATACCAGCCCTTTAGATTTTCCCCATTGATAGATTCATAGCTATAGATCCGGCTGGAGAACATACTAATGGAGTAAGCAAAACCCGGACCCTGCAGCACCACCCGGTCCATATGCGCAAACAGCTTGCAGAAGGCTTCTTCCCGGGCAGGCTGCACGAGTTCATTGTCCAGCAGAGCTCTGGCTTGTGCGGCAGTATCTGGCGGTGCACCGGCTGTATAGGATTTATACGTGTCAGCCACAATCCACCCTTTCACTCTGGAGAGCAGCCGTACCTGCTCTACTTCATCCAGTATGCGCGAGAAGCGTAAGCAGGAGGTGATCACCGAATGTCCGCTCTCATGATTCTGCGAATCTGCCCGCGAGATTTCCCTGCCGCTGGCCATATCCAGCATAGATCCCCGGAACATAAGGGGCACAAATGAAGCTTCAATCCACTTGGCTGTCAAATCGCGGGCTTCACCCGGAAATTCCCAAGGAGTATCATGTAGCCACACCATCAGGCGGACCACATCCTGCAGCAGTGAGACCCCATATCCGCCGGTGTACGCGTATTTATCATGCTGAATAAAGGAGCCGTCCTCATAGAAGCCGTCCCCTTCGCTAGCATTCTTGAATACCGGAAGCAGCGCACTAAGGGCGGCGGACAGCTTCTGCCCGTCGCCCTGAATAACGGCAGCAAGAGCAACTGCCGTAGACTTCCAGACCAGATTCGCTCCGGTGGACGGCGGAGCCTTAGCCACGAACCACTGTGCATGAAACGCCGGATCGCCCACATATTTGTCTATGGTGAGGAGCAGCCGCTCTATAAGTTCTGTATCCAGCAGCTGCTCCATGAGCAGCAGTGTTTCCAGCAGCGCAATCGACACGCCAATCTCCCAATACCACCAGTTTCCATAGGGACGGCAGCTTTCGTTGTATCTCTGTGCATTTAGCCATTCCAATCCATAGATCACCTGCTGCCTTAATGTAGAGTCCAGATAACAAGGAGACCGTGATGACTTCAAAGCGATTGCCATCCCTCTTAATCTGCCGATGATCATAAACACATCCGAAGCGTTCTCAGCATAAGGAACATCAGCCCATATCAACACCTGGTGATAGAGCATCGTCTCCTGATCATGCCTGACACTTTGCAGCGATTCATGACTCAGCGTATCTCCCGAGATATATTGCAGCCATTTGTTTTTCAGAATCTGCATGCGTATTCTCTCCTTGAGCCAGCGCCTACCATGATGTTTGTTTGCCTTGCTCCCGTTCCGTGAGCGGAGAAGGTGGAATCATGCTTCCCCACTCTCCGGCTTCAGAACCAAGCTCCAGCAGAAGCGTGCCTCCTCCGGCGATTTCTTCATGGCGGACCCAGGCACGGTTCAATTCCATACCGTTGATTGAAGCAGACCTTATATACCGGTTGCCGGACCCGCTGCATTCACCCTGAGTCTCGATCGTCAAAGGAACGGGAGTCTCCTTCGCTCCCAACAGCAGGGTTACCTTATTGAAAAACGGTGGAACGAGGAAATAGATGTCCTGACCCATCAAAGGGTACAACCCCATAGCTGAACAGATGAAAAAGGCACTCTGACAGCCCATATCTTCGTTATCACCCAATCCGTCACGTTCAGCCCTGAAGTATGTCTCCAGACATTCCCGGACCCGGTCAGCCGCCCGGTCGGGTCTTCCCGCATAAATATATAAATAAGGAATATGCAGCATCGTTTCTTTGGAGTTATAGAATCCGCCGTCAAAAAAACGGTCTAAATGCCTGATAAAAGCTTCTCTCCCCCCATGCCGTTCGACCAGTCCATGAAAGTCATGATGCGTGCTGAACGACCATTGCAGGCTGGTTCCTTCGTAGAAGTAAGGATCATTCCATGAATCCGGCAGGCAGGATGTGGGGTCAAAGGACCTTGCCCATTCCCCGTCCGGAAGCCGGGGCGCGAAGCATTTGAGATCCTCCCTCCATAAATTCCATAGCTTCTCCGAGCTTTGATAATACTCTTCGGCTGTCTTATCCTGACCGAGAACCTCAGCTAACCGGCCGATACACCAGTCCTGATAGGTATACTCCATATGACGGGATACACAGTTCTTCTTCACATCCGTCGACAAGTACCCCAGGGAATGATAATCCTTCAGGTGACGGCCATAGAGCCAGGTGTCCGGGGACGTAACCTCATTATTCTTGCGCATTTGCTTCAGGGCTTTGGCATAGTCGATTCCCTCAAGCTTCTTAAGCGCCGCTTCACAGAACAGCACATCTGCGGAGCTTCCTCCTTGAATCATCGCGCTATGTCCCATAATCCAGGCGTCCGGCAGCCAGCCGGTATGATCCGCGATATCCAGCAGACAATTGAGGATATCCGCTTCAAGCTGCGGGTCGAGCAGTGTAATCAACGAGTTGGCATTTCGGACGCTGTCCCACAGTGCATACAGATCAGTGAAGTGCCGGACCCCGGATTCCCAGGCGAAGTTCTCATCGTCTACACCCAAGTCACTCGGCATACAGAACAGCCGGGTCATCAGGGTATAGAACAGCCGTGTATGCTCCTCGCTCCCCCCTTCCACCGTGACTCTGCTTAGTTTATCCTCCCAGATGCTACTGGCCGCTTGCCGGATTTCATTGAATCCGGCAGACGCCTCCCGGTCCACACTGGCTCTGGCCTTGCCGACACTTACATAAGAAATACCCGTCTTCGCCACCAGAACTCCGCAGTCACCGAAGCTAAGGGAAGCCTTACAATTCGGGCCATCTACAGACGGGCTACGCCGTACTCCGCCGGCGTCTGCCAGCAGGCTGCTCTTCATCGGCTGATCGAAGCGGATATAGAAGTACACGGAATAAGGGAACTCATGCCCCCAGCCCCCGCGTAGATCAGAACGGCCTGCAATCTCGTACTCCGATATCACTTCAAGGTAACCGCCCGTGGAGACGCCGGTAGTCTTCCCCGGCTCATCTCCGCCTACCTGAATGACTGCTCCTGCATCAATCAGCAGGTTGGCAGCGTCCCCTGCCCTGAAGCGGTAACGATGGATGCCTGTGCGCGCTGTGCTGGTCAATTCAGCCTGTATGGCAGCGGGCATTAATCGCACGCTGTAATATCCTGCTTCGGCCTGCTCATTCTCCTTAAGGTAAGGATCAATATGGAACCGCTGCATGCCGGTATAAGGGGTGAAGCCCACATTGCCGTAACGGCCTCCGCCCCCTGTTCCGCTGACATGCGTATGGCTGAATCGGATAATCGGCCTCGAACTGTCATAGCCGTGGGATAGCTGCGGCGGCAGCGTATCCGGGCCAAGCCTTACGATGCTGCCAGGCAGATAAGGCCCGCACAAGCAATTGTTTTCCCCATCCACGCCTATAAACGGATCGACGTAATCCACTCTTCTTCTCATCAACGTTGTACCTCCTTCATTGCCGGTAAAGCCTTCCCTCTACCAAAAGATTTCGCTCTCTCCCTTTAACTTCAGCAAGGCTTCCAGAAAGAAAAAGTCGCCGTAGATGATAGGCACCTCTACTTCGGCATTGGACGGGAAGCTGCCGGTCCCCTTAGTAATCAACGCTTCTTCCGCCGGGTCCTCCGGCGTGTAATGACGGAACAGCGATTCCGTTATTGCCGCGCCGAGCTTCCGGTAGCGCGCTGCTTCTTCACCTTCCAGCAGATAGGCAATTTCCAGCATTCCGCTGGCTGCGCAGGCCGCAGCTGTTGAATCTTTGGCCCATAGCTGTTCGGCAGGCGCCCGGAAATCCCACGGAGGCACAAGATCCTCCGGCAATTGTGCGGCGAAATAATCCGAAGCCGCTTTGGCCGCATCCAGAAACCGGATGTCGCGCGTATAGCGGTACCCTATAGCGAATCCGTAAATCGCCCAGGCCGATCCGCGGGACCAGGCGGAATCCGGACTATACCCTTGTCCGCCAAGCGCCTCTATCCGCTCTCCCGTTCCGGGATCGAAGCGGACGATATGGTGCACCGAGCCATCCTGACGGATGAATTCGCGGAGCGCCATCTCAGAATGTGCAGCGGCTATATGCCGGTACCGCGGGTCCTTAAGCTCTTCGCTGGCCCAGTACAGTAAACCAAGATTCATCATGCAATCTATAATAGCCAGGCCTTCACTGCCTTCATACAGCCAGGCACGGATGAATTGCCCTTTAAGATTAAAGCGGCTGGCTAAATGGCTGGCAGCGATCAGCCCTCTTCTTCTGGACAGCATATTGCCGGTGAGCTTGTAGTCGGCCACCGCTGACAGACTCCAGAGGAATCCGTTATCATGATGGAGCTGTTCGTATTCCTGAAGAGGCGCATCCAGCTGCTCCTCACAGTTCTCGGCGATCCTCCGGTATTCCTCATCGCCGGTAGCACGATAAGCCAGCCACAGGATTCCGGGCCAGAACCCGTTGGTCCAGCAATCGGGGTCACGCGCATCATATTTTCCGCCGTAAGAGGCATTGGGGAAGGTTGCTCCGATTCTGTAGCGCGTGTTGCTTAATTTGCCCAGGGAATAATCCCAGGCCTCATTGATCCAAGTCTCCATCGTGTATGTCTCCTTTTCTCTTGTACAGTTAAATGGCAGGACGTCCTGAAACAACAGACCTCCTGCCATGCTTCAATCCGTTAATTATTGAGCTGCTTTCCAGGCATCAATTTGGGTCTGCAATTCTGTTTGGACCTTCTCAATGCCGGCCTTCTTTAATTTCTCATTTCTTTCCTCAAGCATTTTGGCAGGGTCAGGAATTGCCCCCGTGCTTGCGGCCCGGTACTCGCCAATGACCGAGGTGAGCTGAGTAATCTCGTTTTTGACGGACGACTCATCGAATACGAACCCTAACAGCGGTGAACGTTTGGCCTCATTGTTGAATTCCTTCCAGCTTGAATACAAATCATCAGGCTGACCCGGCTTGAGATAATTGATGAGCTGATTACCGATCACCCAGAACAGGGCGCTGGTGCCATATCCGGAATCGGCAATCGGCTCGATGCGGTTCTCGCTAATCTTCTTATAGTGAGTGCCTTCAATTCCGTTAACGAACAGGTTCACGGCATAAGGATCAGTATGCAGCGCATTTAATACCATCATGGCCCGTTCCGGATCTTTGGAGGTGCGGGAGATGGAGAACATCGATCCGGCGGCAAGGTCCGTGGTTACAATAGGTTCTTCGATAACCTTAGAGACGAAATCATATTTATTGTCCGTGGCAATTTTCAATTCAATATCAGCCCCCGGCTTCCAGACGGCCTGCTGCATCCAGATTTTACCCTGTTTTCTTAAATCACCGATGTCAGTCGTTGTTGTAGCTGCATCGCTATTGATGTAGCCCTTCTCATAGTAGCTGCGGTTCAGCTCATACTCCGCTTTGGCAATCGATGAGATTTCCGGATCAACAACCGACTTTATCTGGATGTTATCTGTATTTGTATAATCATATAAGAACAAAGGAATCTTATTAGGCGTCGGCCCGATAACGCGGAAGTTCGAGCGGGTCTCATACATCATGCCTTCACCCGACTCCTTAATGAAATCCAGAATCAATGCCGGCTCTTTCTCCTTCAGCAGCTTGAACCAGGGTTCAAAATCTGACATCGTCTTAATATCCTCAATCGGAATACTATATTTGTCGACTATATCTTTCCGGTAAGTGTAGGCCTTGCCCTGGGTAATCTCTTTGTTTGTGGGAATCCCATACAGCTTCCCTTTGTAGCGCGGAGCCTCAAGGTAGATCGGGTTGAGGTTCTCCGAGATGCCCTGCCCGTATTTGGCCAGCAGATCATCCAGATCCAGGAAGGCCCCCTTGGAGACGTTGCCGAAGAAATTAAGCCATGAGGCTGTAAACACAAGATCCATCGGCTCACCGGCATTTAACATCAGCTCGGTCTTCTGCTTGTATTCGCTGGAGGCGATCGGCTGAAGATCAACGGTGGCATTGAATTTCTCTTTGAAATATTCACTGAGCTTAGCTTCGACCAGCGCATCATCCCGCTGCGGCGCACCGAAGTAGATAATCGACACCTCGTAAGGCTTCAGCGATTCCGGACTGTCAGCAGGCGCCGCAGTACTCGTGCTCTCCGTGCCTTTTGATGCTGCCGGTTCGGAAGTACCCCCGTTATTACCGCCAGAGCATGCCTGTAAGGATAACGCAAGAACCAGAACAATCGCTGTGAATAGCGGTTTACGTCCTTTTACCTTTTTCATATTAACCCTCCCTAGATTATTAAGCTTATATATAGAACGGCAGACAGAATATGCTGCTTGCCGGTTCCACCGCTGCTTTAGCCCTTAACAGCCCCTACTGTGAGGCCTTTGACAAAATATTTCTGAAAGAAAGGATACGCGATCAGAATCGGCCCCATCCCAATGACAGCCATGGCCATCTGCAAGGATTCATTCGGCAGGTTCTTCATCATCGTTGGATTCTGGGCAGCCAGCTCCACATTATTGCGCAGATACTGCACATCATTGAGGACACGCATCATCAAATACTGGAGCGGATATTTGTCCTCACTGCTGACATACAGCAGCGCATTGAACCAGTCGTTCCAATAACCGATTGTGCTGAACAAGGCCATGGTTGCCAGGACAGGCAACGAGAGCGGCAGAACGATCCGCAGGAAGATTCTAAGCTCACCCGCACCGTCAATTCTTGCCGATTCAATCACTGCAGGATGAATGGTCGTCTGGAAAAAGGTCCGCATAATGATTACGTTGAATGGCACAATCAGCATGGGCAGGATCAGCGCCATATAGGAATCCTTGATATGCAGCACCTGTGTGTAAATTAGATATCTGCTGACCATCCCGCCATTAAACAACATCGTGAAGAACAAAAAGAACGTAAATGCATTACGGAACGGATAATCCGCACGTGAAATGGGATAGGCATACAGTGCCATGAGTAGCACACTGAGCGCTGTGCCAAGAATGGTTATGGTGAAGCTCACCCGGTAGCCCGACACAATCGTCTGAAAATCCTTAAAGATGGATTCGTAGGCAATCAACGACCATTTATCCGGAACAAAGCTGTATCCCTGAGTCAGAATGGACTGTCCGTCTGTGAAGGATACAATAATGACTAGCAGAACAGGCAAAAAGCAGATTAATGAGAGGATTACAAAAGCAATGTTTAAAATTAAACTGGAAGCTACAGAAATTCCGCCGATGCGGCTGCCGGAGTCGTTGGCCATGATTGTTCTCCTTTATTTAGAATAATGCCTGTTCCCGGTCAATTTGTCTGACCGCGCTATTGGTTGCGATCACCATGATAAACCCAACCACCGATTGAACAAGCGCCGTGGCCGAGGACATCCCGATATCATTTAATTGCATCAAGGCCCGGTATACATACGTATCCACGGTATCCGTAACCGGATACAATGCCCCTGAGTTCATGGGCACCTGGAAGAACAGCCCGAAGTCTGAACTGAAGATACTTCCCATCGACAGAATCGTCATAATAATAATGACCGGCCGGATAAAAGGAATCGTAATGTTCGTAATCTGCTTCCACTTGGAAGCCCCGTCGATGAGAGCAGCCTCATAGTATTCGGGGTCAATTCCGGCGATCGCCGCAATGTAGATTACAGCACCGAAGCCGGCATGCTTCCAGGCGTTCACAAACACCAGGATATAAGGCCAGTATTCCTTCTCCGAATACCAGAACACCGCATCCTGCCCGAAGGCTTTGAGGACGGTGGCATTAATGAAGCCATGATCCGGCTGCAGGAAAGCGTATACGAGATAACTCACTACGACCATTGACAGGAAGTGTGGCAGGATAATGAAGCTTTGGTAAGCTTTTGCCAGAAACCGCCGCCGGATCTCATTGATAGCCACCGCGATCGATACCGACAGCACTAAATTAATAATCATAAAGGTTAAGCTGTACAGGAGTGTGTTTCTTACAATTCTCCACATGTCCCCCGAGGAGAACAGGAATTTGAAATTATCAAACCCTACCCATGGACTCCCCCAAATTCCGTCAATGTAATTCACATTCTTGAACGCAATAAATATACCGAACATCGGTAAATAGCTGTGCGCCAGAAGGACAAGAACGGCCGGCAGCATCATTAGCGTCAGCGCCTTGTACTTCCACATGGCATGGATGAATCTTGAGAATCCAGTGGCTCTAGTCATGTCCATTACTCCTTTCATGGACTTATTATAGAACCATCTCTCTGCAGCTACGATGATGCATTCCCGTAAAAACGTGATCTTTTAAACGTCCATATCCAGGTAGTACCTCATTCGGGCCGGCGCAAAGGCAGGGTGATGATTGCCCGGGTCCACCCCTCCCCGCTTCGTTCATAGGTTAATCCATACGCCTCCCCGTAATGGAGCTGGATCCGCTGATGCACATTTCTGATTCCGTATCCCTTCGGACTATGCTCTTCCTGCATAATGGCAGAGAGCTCATCTAAATCTACCGGCAGATGCCCATTGTCCTCAATGATAAAGCGCAGAGTTTCTTCACTTTGAACAGCAGATACCCGTATCTCGCCTTCCCCATCCATTCCGCGCACACCATGGATAATGGCGTTTTCAATCAGAGGCTGGATAATGACTTTGGGAGTTTCATAGCCTTTCAATGTTTCATCGATCTGCCAGCAGACCCCGAAGGTGTCAGGGTACCGTTTCTCTTGCAGCCGTGTATAGGCCTGGGCATGCTCCAGCTCCTCCCCGGCTGTAATCATTTTCCGGCCTTTGCTTAGCCCGATACGCAGCAGCATGGATAAGTCACGGACCATTTCACCAACCTCTGCATTGCCGCTATCCAGCGCATACCAGTAAATCGAGTCCAAGGTATTGTACAGATAATGGGGGGTGATCTGGGATTGGAGCATCAGGAGCTCATACTCTTTTTGTTTCAGCTGCATCACATAATTTTCTTCAATGGAATAATCCAGCCTTTTGGTCATTTTCACAAATGATCCATACAGAATGCCGAATTCATCATGCCTGAGGGGCTCGTCAGACCCTGTCAGCGTTTTGCCGGGTTCATAAATTTTCATAACCGAGACGAGCTTCACTACGGGCTTAACGACAAGCCGTACTATATAGAGAACGAACGTGAGGACAAACGCTAAATAAACGACAGAGATAATGACGAGCATATTTTGCAGCCAGATTTGTTTGCCGGTGATGGACGCTAAGGGGATTTTGTACAATAATCTGGTGTGGAATTTAGAGCTGTCCGAATAGGCGTAGAGCCATTCTTCCCCGTCTTCTTCAGCGAAGGTGAAGCCGTAAGGGCCCGCAGGTCCGATATTCCTGTCAATCTCGGCCAGTGTAATGCTGCCTGAACCGGCTGACATTAACTGCTCATCCTTGTCGTTGAATAAGAAGATTCCAGCAGCAGAAGGGACCTCAACAGATACCATATCCCGGGTTAAAAGCACCTCTACCTTGTTGACCACCAGCAGGCCGATCGCCTCATTATAATTCCGGGGATTTAGAATACTGCGCATGAAGGAGATTGTTTTCTCTCCGGTCTCTGATAATGTGATGCGCAGTGCCCCGCCTCCGCTGACATCCATGTTGCTTACGATAGTGTCAGGCAATCCCCCCGCGTCATTATCCAAATACTTGAATCCCTTTGTTTTATGGGAAAGATCAAAAGGCGTATCTCTAGACTCAATATTTCTCATATAAATTGCATATTCTGTGCCCCCGGTAGACCAGCTCTCCAGAATATTATCGGCCTGCTGGATTTCATTCAGCGTGTCTATTCCGGTCCAGAAGCTGTACCCCGCCGGATTACTGAAAAAATGATTATCCAGCAGTGTGATCGTCCTGTCATTGATCGCGGATATGGTTTTGTCGATCGTCACATGATTTTGTTTAACCAGCTGTAGTGTAGTACTGCCTACTTCTTCCTTGATGGTGTCTACAGCCACGTAAGCTGAAATCCAGCCCACGACTATAAAAGGCAAAACAATCAATACGAGGAATGCCAGGGTGACTTTATGCTTCAGCTTCAGTTTCGGTTTCAGTCCGGTTCCCTCCTCTGGCTTGCTTACGGAATTCTGCCGGTGTGAGCCCCAGCATTCTCTTGAACATCCGGCTGAAGTGCTCAGGCGACTCATACCCTACCGCAAAAGCGATTTCATACCGTTTCTTGTCCGTGGTAATCATCAGCCGGCGGGCCTCTTCCATTCTTAGTGCCGTCACATAATCCCAAAGGTTGGTTTTCATATCACGTTTGAAAATATAACCCAGATGGGCTGCACTGAAATGAACCTCCTCGGAAATATCCTGGATTTTCAGCGCCGGGTTACGGTAATTTTTCTGGATGTAGCTGGTAATCCGCGAGATCACGTTCTGATCTCTGGCCTTAGAGAGCTGCTGCAAAAAAGCAACCGAATCTTCAATATACCGGTGCAGCCGTTCCAGCTTCTGCTGTCCGCTAAGTCCCTGGAACACCCTATCCGGGTTGAAATCATAGAGGGAAGCCCCGTTCCCCTGTCCGTATTCGACCAGCAGTCCGTAAATCCGGTAGATCAGCATCCCGCAATAGCTGTTCGTGACTTCCTGCGACAGTTCAGACACCGGCAGCTGGCCAAGGATGCTTTGCGGATTCAAATCCCCGGAGGATTCTACCGCTGATTTCATCTGCTCCATGAATTCACTAACCTTATTCATCCAGACCACCATACTCAGGTTATCCTGCACGGCTATATCGTGATAATAGAAGACTCTTTGTCCGGGATGGACTTTGGTCCAATCCGCCGCAGTGTCTGCTTCTTCCATCAGCCTGGGGAGCATTAATACATCTCCGCCTAAAGTGCTGAGGCCGATCGTTGCCTCCACATTCAGATACTGCTTCATATTCATAGCGATCATCTGCCCGATCATATGGATCTGCGAGTGTACTCTAACCCGGGGATCGCCCATTTCTTCGGCAGATAACTGGATGATGCTGATGATCGAATGGCCGAAGCCGTTGAAGGTCAAACCGTTCCACTCCATTAAGGTTTCATTCATAATATTAATCGCCGCATATTTCAATAATTTGCGGTCATGGAGCGTGACCTTCTGATGGCTGAAGCCGGCCTGGCTATAGTCAATGCGGCTGGAGATCACGCCGAAGAATTGTCCTTGTAAAAGCTCTCCCAGCTCACTGGTCACATCTTCGATATCCTCCCGGGTCAGATTCCGCTGCGTAACCAGCTCCATCAGCCACTCATTACGCCTTGAATGGTCCTGTATCGGCCTGCTTTCCGCCTCAAGGCTCTTCCCTGGAAGCTCTTTCTGGGTTAAGGCTTTGCGGACTACCCGCAGCAGCTCTGTTCGCTCTACGGGCTTGACCAGATAATCCTTTGCCCCCAGCCGTAGCGATTTTTTGGCGAAATCAAACTTCTCATGGGCGGAGATGACAATCACCGGGACATTCCACTGCTCCATATAGATATTCTCCATTAATTCAATACCGCTCATCCGGCCCATCTGTATATCGGTAAGCACCAGATCAAAGCTGTCCATGCGCAAATAATCAATCGCTTCAAATCCATTGATAGCTGTTTCTACATAAGTAATGTTCATATCCGAAGCGAGCAGGAAATTTTTGATTCCCGCACTCACTCTCGGCTCATCGTCTACCACGAGAATTTTATACATGATGCTCCCCCCTTTTGTATCACAGTACACTCGCTGCAAATTACGGTAGATGATCTATTTCATCTTTTGTGTGATCTATATCAGGATTGTTGACCGTCATGCTTTGAAGGAACTCTGTTTCATAGGTTCGAAGCCGTTACAGCCCTAGTATAGATCATATATTTCCCGTAATTCATCATCGACTAGTGATAGTAACTCTTTTATGCTCTTTTTGCAAGCGTTTACATAAATGAGGAAAGGAGATTAGGGTTCACATTATCCGACTATGAGGAGGTTAAACAGATGTTCAGATCAAGCCTATTCCCCGGTAGACTCAAAAAGTTATTGCCGGTATGCCTCAGCCTGTTGTTGATCATAAGTACTGTTGCTCTTTCTCCCCGGCATGCCGCAGCAGCGGTTAACCCCTTACCGGGACCCGCCCACCCTCTTCTGTATGATGATTTTGCCGGCGGGGGGCTGTTCAAGCAAAATTGGACGAACTGGTACAATCAGAACGGGGGAAGCGGCACTTTCACCAAGATGGTCCAAGGCACCCGCACAATTGGAAAGTTCACACAAACCCCAAGCTCCTCCACCTCCTGGGCCAAGTTTCAGCCGATGAACGAGACCTTTGACCTCTCAGGCTACCGGTATATGAATCTGTCTTTGCAAAATGCAGGTTATGCCCAGTCACTCATTCGTGTTGTCATAAGCGACGGCATCACCAATTACAATCTTACCGGCGGTTATGTATCTGCAACGGATACCTGGACCAGCCTGCAGTTTGATCTGGATGCCCTGTCGCCCAAGATTCAGAAGGAGAAAGTCAAACTGGAGGTGTGGCTTAGACAAGCCGGCGGGACTTACGGGGAAATGCTGATCGATGATATCGTGTTTACCACGGCCTCCGGCGGTACCGCGCCTCAGTTAAGCCCGGCTGTGATGAGTGCGGATACAGATGGCAGCTATAACCAGAACACTAATTTTACCTTCGATGCCACTTATACCGACCCGGATAACGAGGCCCCTTATGCTGTTCAGGTGATCATTGATGACACGGCCTATACTATGCGCGAAACCGATCAAGCTGATGTAACCTACACGGACGGAAAAGATTACAGGTTCATGACCAAGCTTCCGGCGGGAGCCCATTCCTACTATTTCCGTACCACGGATACGACTTCGAATGAAGTCACGACCGGAATTCACAATTTGAGCGTAACCAATTCCTCTTCTGTAATTGATATTGTAGTGAGCCAAGCCGGCTACAGTGCAGACGATATCAAGAACGCCAAACTCATCTCAACCACAACCGTCACAGACGCCACTTATGAAATCTTGGATGGATCAAATGTCGTGTCTTCAGGCACCATGACTTACGAGGGCTTTTACTGGAATAAGCATGTCTACTCTATCGGCTTCTCCTCCGTCACAGATTCCGGGAACAACTACAGGGTGCGAAGTAATCAGCAGTACTCCTATCCTTTTGAAATCACACCTAACCTGTGGGATCAATACAAGGATGAAATGACTGCCTTCTACCGTCTTCTGCGTGCCTCAGTAGCCACAAGTGATGCTTATCCTGAGGGTTACAGCAGTGTAGCTCCTTCCGCCAAGCTCTACCATGCCGCGGGTCACCTGGATGATGCCCAGTCTGCGGACGGCCTGACCCATTATGATCTGACAGGCAGCTGGTACGATGCCGGTGATTACGGCAAATATGGCGGTAACCAATGGGTCGGCGCGGAGATCGCACTTGCTTATACGCGTTATGCGGACAAAGACAGCGTGAAGTACGATAACGACAGCAATGGCATCCCGGACCTGGTAGATGAAGCTGTCTTCGGCAGCGAATATCTCATCAAGTTCGCGGATCAGCTAGGCGGGGAAATGTATAATCTCAGGAACAATGCTTCTTTCGTTCATCCGGAGAAATCTACCGATAACCTATCCGGCACAGCGGATGACCGGAAGCTGACCGATTTAAGTGTCGGCGGCTCAGCCAAATCAGCGGGTACACTTGCTGCTACAGCTCGCGCGATCCGCACGGCTATTAACGAAGGCGATATCGCGTCAGCTCAGATTGCAGAACTCACGGATTTTGCCGACCAATGCGAGAGCGCAGCTGTAATCTTTTATGAATATGTGGTTGCCCATCCTGACGGTCCCATAGGTTCATACTCCACAAGAGGAGGCATCCCCAATTCCAAGCTGCTCGCTGATGTGGAGCTGTTCTTGCTGACGGGCGAGAATCAGTATAGGAATGCAGCTTCGGCGACAATCAACGCCTTAACCCTGGGTGACATCTCCTCCACGAACTATTGGGACATGAGCCCAATGTCCATGGCCGAGTTCTATCCGGCTGCCGATGCTGCGACACAATCTCATATTCACAGTCTGTTAAAAGGACAAGCGGATTTCTTCCTCTCCACATCAGATGATACACCGTATGGTGTACTGAACCAGTTCAAAAACTTCGGTGTAAACGAACCTCATGCTTCTTATTTAGGGGACCTGCTGCGGTACTATGAATTATTCGGTGACCCGTCAGCACTGGAGGCGGTGGTGAAGGGTATGTATTGGCTGTTCGGAGAAAATCCGTGGAATATCAGCTGGGTCTCCGGCATCGGCACCCATCATGTGATGTTCCCGCATACCCGTTACAATGAGGATTCCAATACTGCGGGTGATACCGGAATTATCTTTCCCGGCGCCATGGTCAGCGGACCGAATATGAAGGATCCTAAGAATCGAAACAGTATAAGCCCCTGGTACGAGGACCGGTCGCTCTATCTGGATGATACGAATCAGTGGCGGTATAACGAGTTCAGCATCAGTATTCAGGCAGGACTCCTATATACGGTAATGGGGCTGAGTGCAGCTCCGGGAACAGGTGCGGACAACACGGCGAAGCCGCCCGCCCTGCCGGTACTCTCTCCGGTGATTGGAGAATGGGTCCGCGGAAATGTAACTGTTTTCGCTGAGGCTGGGGATGGTCTGAGCCAGGTAGAGTATGCGGCAGCCGGATTGCCTTATCAGCCGATGACGGTTTCCGGTAATGTATATTCGACTGTAAACGATGCGGTGTACGCTGCGGTTATCGATGAGAGCCAATCCTTGCCCTACGTAAGCCGGAGAGTAGATGTTCGTGCGAAGGACTCTTCCGGCGGATACACCTACAGCTCGACTCATTACACTGTTGCTCCGGCGTTGCCGGACCCCTCCACTCCGCTGTTATATGATGATTTTGGAGGCGGCGGCTTCTGGGGTGGCTCTGCGGCCAACACGACCTGGGTCAACTGGTATAATCAGAATGGCGGCACGGGAACGTTTACCAAGCTTACAGCAGACGGACGTTCAGCCGGCAAATTCGCCCAAACTCCGGCAAGTGTGGCTTCAGCAGCTAAGTTCCAGCCGTGGAATGATGTGGTCGATCTGAGCGGCTACCGGTATTTGAATCTTACGCTTAAGAATCCGGCCTCTCCTGACCTCAGAACCCGGATTGAAATCAATGACGGCAAAAGAACGTACAATCTGACCGGAGGCTGGGCACTGGTTCCATCGGAATGGAGCGATCTGCAATTCGATCTGAATGCACTTAGTCCGGCTATTGATAAAAAGGCACTGAAGATGTCCATTTGGTTGAAACAAAATACAGTCACTGCCGGAGAAATGCTGATCGATGAAATTAAGGCGACCAATCAGGTCAGCGGGAGTGCGCCAACGTTAACTTCAGGAGGCGTAAATCATACAGACGGCACTCCGCAGACCGAGTATACTTTCACAGTCACTTATACAGATGCGGATAATCAGGCCCCATTTGCCATGGAGCTGGTCTTGGACGGCGTTGTCCGGACCATGCAGCCTGCTAATCCGGGTGACACTAGCTATGTTGACGGCAGAGTCTATCAATACACGACCAAGCTGCCTCCCGGCCAGCATTCCTACTACTTCCACACTACTGATACTTTTACCGATGCTATAAGTACAGAGGTTCAGAGTGGCCCTGAGGTTAGTTGGGGTAGCTAATAATCCCTTTTTTTGGCGTAGAATCATCGTGTGTACTTGAGTGGACGCTGCGCGAACGGACCTCTGTTTAAGCGGGAATTGTATCAACAATCTTAAAAAACAAATTAAGAAACCTCTCTTTTAGTCAAATGGAGTTTCCACACAACCATTTCAAAGGAGAGGTTTCTTTTTACATTCAATAGTGCCTGGAGCCACTCTGCTTGCTGTCCAAGTGGCCTGAGCAGAGCCATTAATTCGAATAGGCCGTTACCCCCGCTGTATATAGGTTGTCCACTAACCTGTGGAATTCTTCAGGCGGTAAATCCTTTTCCCGCTGAAGCCATAGTCGAAGCAGAGAAAGTGAGGTTGAGATCTGAAACTCAATCAGGTATGGCTTTAAGGAATCGTTGTGCGGAACGTTTAATTCCAATCTATCCAGGATCATTTCTCTTTTCAAGCGTTCAATAAAACGAATACTGCCATAATCACCAAGGAGGGCCTTGAGGACCGAGAGATATTCCTGGTTTTCCAGACAATGAAGCGCATCCTGAACAGTATAGGCAGCCAGCTTTTTATTCGCCAACTCTTCTTTGATGTAATTCAACAAATCATTCTCAACAGAGTCCAACAATTCGTAAATATCAGTGAAGTATTGATAAAAGGTGCTGCGGTTATATCCTGACTTCTTCGCAATCTCTTGCACCGAGATTTTTTCAATCGGCTTTTGGCTATACAGCTCACAAAAAACATCTATGAAATTTTGTCTCGTTTTTTCCGTGATTTCGGGCTGTTTTTTCATTCCATACTCCTTTGCAGACAAGATTATCATCCGACACATCCTGAAATACTGATGGTTGATGAGGGAAGACTAAAGATTTATGATCACATCATACAACACGTTGTTGGATAGTCAATACCGGAATGTTAAAAAAATAGGGGGATTATTATGCCAGTAAAACAAAATAGAATTTTGATTTTTGGTGCAGGTGTTATAGGGAGCGCGTATGCAATCAAATTCTTGGAAGCAGGGGTGGATGTTACTCTGTTTGCGCGTTCTAGCCGGTTTATAGCCTTGAAAGAGAAAGGCCTGCAATATAATGAGAAAGGTGCTGTTAAAGCGGTACAGGTAAAAGTCATCGATATGCTTGAGAATGATGATGTATATGATTTTATTTTGGTAACCGTTCGTTACGATCAAGCCGAATCCGCGTTGCTGGCACTCAAAGACAATCAAAGCAAAAATATTGTTACCATGACTAATAATTCGATTGGATTTGCTTCGTGGCTGGATATTGTGGGAGACAGACTTTTACCGGCTTTTCCCGGGGCTGGCGGACAGATTAAAGAGGGGATTTTGTATGCCCGGTTCCCGCCAAAGATTCTGATAGCTACTATGTTTGGCGAAATACACGGTGCAGTGACAGAACGTGTAGAAAACCTCGCACAATTATTTAAAGCAGCAAAGCTTCCCTACGCAATCAATAAGGATATGAGAGCTTATCTAATTACACATTCCGTATCGGACATTGCACTGCTTAGTGTTTTACACTCTGACCATAAGATCATTGACGAACAAACAATCAGAACCAGACAAACGGCACACCAAATAACAGTCACCTTAAAAACGTATTTAAGGGCCATCCAAAAAGCTGGTGTTGCTATTCATCCATCTGTATTTAAATTTGTGCTTTTATGCCCAAACCTGATATTAGATTTTTTCTTTATGCTATGGCTGCGGAGTAAGATGGTGAAGGATATGCTGCTTCCGGATTACGCGGATAGTGCAAACAGGGAAATTGTGCAGCTGAGGAACGATTTATTGAAGCTCTTAAGCCAAAATGTTAGCTCTTCAGCTTAATATAGGGACGAAGCAGATAACTTGCTATCTTTAAAGGATTAAGGTTTGGGCTTGTTAGCAATTTTATTCCCTAGCAGCTGTCGAGATTACGGATAATTAGATCCAGGGTCTCATCCGAGAGATGCTCCATCGTCCTGCGCAGAACAATCGAGTTCTCATAACTCGCTCTGATCGGCTTGGTAAGCTCCTCATAATTACCCAAACCGCATAAATCCCAGGCGGCATAAATTCCTATCATCCAGGAGGCATGATGCCCGAAGCCCATGAACGGCATCATTGCCCCGAAGCAATTACCGACATAAAATGTATTGCCGATCCTGCCGGAGCGACATACCCCTAGGGGATAACCGGTGAATTGGAATTGGTCCGTGATGGGCAGCGCTAATTCTTATGTCTTCCACGAATAGCACTTCGGCATTCACAAACCGGTCTCCATTCATACTGCGGCTCTCAAAAATTACGGGTTCTATTCCATGCTTTTCAAGATGATTGCAACTTTCATCAAGCGCTCACTCCTTCCAGACATTCTCTTGCATACATTCTTCCCGTAACAGCAGAGTGAGTATTCATTTAGGTTTGAGCGATTTTACACAGAAATACCCAATTTAATAGTTTATCTGTAATTAATTTCATCGTCAATCTGCTAACTCATAGGTCTGATGGTATTTTATAGCATATAATCTCTTTAATTAGCTAAAGGAGGTGAATTTACATGAAAAAGGAAGAAAAAGAGCTGCTTGCAGCTATTTTGGAAGTCACCGAAGCATCTGATAACGATGTTACACGGCAGAACAACGTCAATAACATTCACTAGTAGCTCTCCGCAGCCCATCCTCCTCATTAAATCTTCCAATGAGGAGGTATTCTCTTCATGATGGAGGTTTTGGAATGGTAAAAACTGCGCTAATATACCCTCCGGTCAGCGATCCTACTTCAGGTTATCACAGCCTATGTTGCTTGGCGGGCTATGCGCGGCAATTCGGCTTTGAAGATATTGATATTATTGATAGTAATATAGACTCCTGGCTGTATACCGTAACGCCTGAGCAAATCGGAAGAACAATGCAATATATAAATGACCGGACTGCGCAGCTTCAAGCACTGGAACAACCTACGCCCATTGAACAGATGGAGCTTTATTACGCGCTCAAAGTACAAGGCATGAATTTTGCCGGGGCGCTGCCAGCCGCGCTGCATACTTTTCGTGATGAAACAGAATTTTTTGACTACAGGCTGTATACCAGCGCCGTTGAGACCGTAATGCTCTGGATGGATGCCTTATCTCTAAAGGGCTTCCCGGGGCAATTCAGAGGGTTCAGCTTAGCCACTAGCGGATTTTTCAATGTATTTAACTCCATGGATATGCGCGATACCCGAATTACCGGAGTGATCTCTGCACCTTTCACCGATTATTTCAGGAACGAATTGATTCCCGGCATCATCACTGGCGGTTATTCTCTCGTCGGGATCAGCATCACCTATGTCGCCCAGCTTCCTTTCGCGCTCAGCATGGCGCAGCACATCCGGGAGAGCTGCCCGGAAATCCGGATTATATTTGGCGGGACTGCCGTCTCAGATTACTGGAAATATATTTTGATCAAAAGCGATTTCTATGCTGTATTTGACTCTGCAGATGCCTGCATTATCGGCGAAGGTGAAAGTGCACTGGTCTCTATCCTCCAGGCATTGAAGCACCATAAGCCGCTGCCTGCGTCACCGAACATTGCACTACATCCCCGGTACCAGGCGGTGCATGGTGCCTCCGTTCTGGAAATCAAATACGAAGATATCTGCTCCTTTCCGGTGCCGGAGTACAGCAAGCTGCCCTGGGAGAAATACTTATCCCCCTTTCCGTTCATTTACTATTCTCCTTCGCGGGGATGTTATTGGAACCGGTGCACCTTTTGTGATTACGGTTTAAATACCGATTCGCCTACCAGTCCCTGGCGGCAATACCCGCTGGATAAGATTATGGAAGATTTGAGGACGCTCGCCGTCACCTACAAATATATCTATTTCTCAGTGGACGTGTTATCTCCGGCCCTGCTGCTTAAGCTGGCGGCAGCGATTATGGAAGAAGGCCTTGACATCCGCTGGGGAGCGGAGATCCGGTTAGAGGAATACTGGACACCTGAACGCTGCGCTTTGCTTCAGCAAAGCGGATGTACCGCCATCTCGGTCGGATTTGAATCCGGCAACCAGCGGATATTGAATCTGATTAATAAAGGAACCAAGGTGGACCGGCTTCAGGAAACGATCCAAATGTTCAGCGAAGCCCGCATCGGCGTACAAATTATGGGATTCACCGGATTTCCTACGGAAACGGTTGACGATGCCCTGAGTTCAGTTGATTTTTTGCAGCATAACAGCAGGCACTGGACTTTTGGCGGGCTTGGCCAGTTCGTCTTAACCAAAGGTGCCATTATAGCCAAAGAACCGGAGCGCTTCGGCATTCAGGATCTCCGGCCTTTTGAGGGCGAAGATATCGCCTGGAGGCTATATTACAGTGAGCAAACGCACTTGCTTGCAAACACTTCCCGTTGGGGACCGAAGGAGCTGACAGAGGCCAAAGCATCCCTCAGAAGCAACCTGTTTGACCGTCCCTGGGTGGGGGGAGTGGATACTGCGCATTCGATGTTCTATCACGACCGGTTTGGGAACAAGGTCCTCCAGGTCATCAGAGGGACAACCCAGACGGCAGCTAACGAGAACTCAATTTTGGAATTAAACGGACACCTTCTAGAGGGACATTATTACCTTCCGGTCCACAAGCTTTTTAACAGAAAGAACCTGGATAAGATCCTGGACATCTCCGAATGCGATGGAAAGGCAGTCACCGCGCAAAACATTACTGAACTTCTAAGTCAATGGACACCGGATTGCTCCAATTACCCGCAGCCCAAAGAGCAGCAGCTGTTCGTCCGGCGGGATGGCACTCTTTTTCCGTTTCCTGTACCCATGATCGAGTTTTTGCGGAATTTCGTGCCTGGCTTAAGTTTGACAGAGCTGCTGCAGCAATCGGCGCAGCATGAGTTCCATACTGAGCTATGGCAACACTGTATCTCGAACCGGCTTCTGCGGCTGAAACGGTTACCGGCAGCAGAAGCTTGAAGATCGCTATATGAAGGAGGTGTGCTATTCCTTGAACCCCGCAATCAGCAAACCTAATTACAGACTCCTGTTAAAACATAATGCCGATTTCCGCTATCTATGGCTGGCCCGTGCCAGCTCCGTCTTCGGGGATTCCTTATACAATCTGGCTATCAGCTGGCTCGTGTACTCGATGACCGGCTCCTCGCTCCAGGTGGGGCTGGTCATTGTCGCCAAGTTCCTGCCAGAAATGATATTCGGTTTATTCATTGGCGCCTGGGTAGACCGCTTGAACAAAAAGATTCTGATGCAGATCGCTGATGCCGCTCAGGCCCTGCTCACCGGAATCCTTGCAGTACTCATGCTCACCGGGCAGCTTCAGCTGCTGCATATCTATCTGATCACAGTCGGCTTATCGATTATGGGCAACCTGTTTGCTACCTCGCAGAGCTCCTTTCTGCCTGAGCTCATCGCGGATAAAACCTATCTCATCTCAGCCAATTCACTGTTGTCCGTTTCCCTGCAAATCACCCGTATTCTCGGAACGGTTGCGGGTGGAATATTGGTGGCCTCCATTGGGAATTCAGGGGCTGTGATTGTGGATGCGGTAACCTTTATCGTCTCACTTGCTCTGATTCAGCAAATTAAGCAACGCGGCAAGGCCGGGAAGAATTCCCGCGCCTCCACCGGCTTATCGATCTTCGCGGAAATCCGCGAGGGCTGGCAATGGCTGCGGGGACAAACGGCCATGCTCGTGCTTATCCTTCTCGGTACGCTCAGCAATATTGCCTTAGGGCCAAGCAATGTGCTCCCCCCCATGCTGGTCGGTGAGCTGCTAGAAGGCGGTTCCAGTGAGCTCGGTATTTTCAATGCAGCTATAGCTGCGGGGTTACTTCTGGGCGGTCTGTTCGTCGGCAGCAGGTCTCCCCGGAGAATTGGTCTCTGGTTTTCCTGCGGCCTGGGAGTTCAAGGCCTTGGTATGTGTGTGATCGCCTTATCTTCCGCTCTCTGGCCGGCTTGCTTCGGCAACTTGATCCTGGGCTTTGGCGTAACAGTCACGGTGATCCCGATGAGCACCTTGTTCCAGCTGCTGGTTCCGTCTCCGCTTCGGGGGCGTGTCAATAGCATCAGCTCCATGGCCTTTAACATCTCCATCCCGTTAACCTATGGCGGAGTAGGTATTCTGGCCGACAGAATCGGCGTGGAGGTATGCTTCGGTCTTGCCGCTGCCTTGTTTGCCGTTTGTCTGATCATCGGGCTCACCAATCATCATCTGCGCAGCCTTGACATCCAGGCTCCACAGTTGTCCCCATCACCTCAGACCGGTCAATCGCTATAAGTAATATTAATTACTGGCTGGACTCAGCAGTTATTTTCCCCACACTTATTGGGCAGTTAGAATCAACGGACCGTCCGCCGTGATTGCGATCGTATGCTCATATTGCGCCGACAGCTTGCCGTCTGCTGTTCTTGCCGTCCACTCATCATCGTCAATCGTGATGCGGTACGTACCTTCGTTGATCATGGGTTCAATGGTAAATACCATGCCTTCCTTTAACCGGATGCCTTTGCCGGCTATGCCGATATGCTCGTAGCTCGGCTCTTCATGCAGGCTCCGCCCGATCCCGTGAGCCAGCAGATCACGCACAACGGAATAGCCGCTGGCTTCTGCGTGTTGTTGAATCGCCGATGTGATGTCGCCGAGCCGGCCTCCGGGAACCGCCTGGGCGATCCCCAGGTCCAGACATTCCTTCGTCACCTTCATTAAATGCTGCGCCTCCGGCCGGACGTTGCCCACCGCATAGCTCACACACGAATCGCCGAACCATCCGTCGTATTCCGCGACGATGTCGAGCTTCAGCAAGTCACCATCCATAACCGCCCGATTCGAAGGAATGCCGTGTGCCACCACATCGTTAATCGAAATACAGGTTTCAGCGGGGAACCCGTTATAACCTTTCGTAAACTGCTTGCCGCCCAGCCTGGTGATGTGCCTGGCTACAAAGTCATTGATTTCTTGGGTGGTAATCCCAGGTTCGATCAGTTTGGCCACCTCGCGGTAGCAATCCGCCACGATTTGACCCGCCTGTTTCATCTCATCGATTTCTCGGGGTGATTTTAGAATAATCATTTTTGATTTATTCGCTCCTTATCCATGCTAGAATTTCAGAAGCCGGATGATATCCCCGGCCTCCTCGTGCAGCTTCCCACGGCGAAGCGAAAGTGAAGCGCAGCCAGTCATGGCGGCCAGTAGCATTTCCGCTCGCTGCAGCTTACCCGGTGATTCCGCTGCGTTTCCGCCGGAAGCAGCAGCCCCCTCCACCGCGCTCCCGGTTTCCAGCAGTGCAGCAAATGGCATGAGCACCTCCTGGCAGAAAGCGTTCAAGAGCAGGGATGAACGCCCTTCAGGCAGCGAAGTAAAGCCCTCCCCCGCCAGCTTATAAAGCAGGAATACGGAGTGGTCCTCCGCCCAAAGCTGTAGCAGCCGGACGCTGGCGGTGGCGGGTTCAAACTCTACGGCTGCGGCCGTTTCACCGCTGCCGCTTAAGGAATCCGGGGCTCCCGTGCTCATGGTGTCTGTCACAGCAGCCAACCCCATATGTCTACCCGCCGTTGCCTCCATTGAAGTTGAATCGCGTAGAACCTCCAATGGGATTTTCCCCGGAGCCTCCCGCTGGGCACCCATCCATCCCCCGGCCCGGTCCAGCGCGTCCCATAGCAGATCGTTGAGCAAATCGCCTTTATTGCTGTAATAGTGATATACCGTACCATACCCGAGTCCCGCCTGAGCGGCCACATCGCGGATTTCCAGCAATGGCCCTTTATCCAAAAACACATCGGCTGCGGCTTTGCGGATCTGTGCCAGCCGACGCAGCCGGATATCCTCATTTTGTTCCTTCGTACGTGGAGTCATCTCGTCCATCCACCTCTTTTGTTTTTGACCTGCTGATATGTCAATATAAAACATCGGCACGGGAATAACAAGTATCTTTTTGAAGTTGGCTACATATGAAGTATGATTAGTGAAGGAGTCCGTTGCGATATACCTATGAACGGGAGGCATACTAATCATGAGTGATGAGAAGAACATAGCTTACATTCCAGAGGACCATTCGCTGGGTATTTCGGTAATTACAGCGATTCATACCGGCGATATCCCGATGCTGAAACTGCTGCTTGATGAGAATTCCGGGTTAGCCGCCTCAAGAATGGTAAGGAACGGGGAATTGCGTTCAATGCTGCATATTGCAACTGATTGGCCCGGCCATTTCCCTAACAATACAGCTACAGTTGCAGCACTGATAGAGGCCGGTGCGGATGTGAATGCCCCGTTTACTGGCCCGCACAGCGAGACCCCGCTTCATTGGGCTGCGAGCTGCGATGATGTCGAAGTACTTGATCTCCTCCTCGATGCCGGTGCTGACATCGAGGCTTCCGGTGCCGTCATAGCCGGCGGAACGCCGCTGGACGACGCAGTGGCATTCGCGCAATGGCGGGCAGCACATAGATTAATTGAGCGTGGAGCCAAAGCTGCTCTTTGGCATGCAGCTGCGTTGGGTCTGGTAGATGCTATGGAAGCTCACTTTGCCGGAGACCCGCTCTCACAGCAATACCCTTGGGGAGCGGGACACTCATCGCCTCCGGACGAGGTGAACGTCGCTTTCTGGTGCGCTTGCCACGGCGGACAACGAGATGCTGCCGAATACCTGCTCGACCGTAAGGCTGATATTAACTGGATTTCAGTGTGGGACGGCCTCACTCCCTTAGACGCTGCTCAGCGCAATGCTGCTACTGAGTTGGTACAATGGCTGCAGGGTCTGGGTGCTAAATCTGCTACCGGACTTCTTTGAGGTTTTTCATCCATGCCTCGGTATTCAGCTCATTATTCATGACTGCAGCCACAAATGAGCCCGCCGAAGCCGAAGCTATAGCCTGATGCATCATGGATGCTGCATCCCCGGCGCTATAAATGCCCGGAATGTTTGTTTTTCCGTATTCATTAACGGCGAGTACTCCTGTTTCCGTACATTCACATCCGATAGAGCGCGGAAGATCAGAGCCCATCACCAGCTCGGGTTTGAAAAAGATTCCCCTGCACGGAATCGCCGTTCCGTCTTCCAGCACAACCTGGTGAACGATGCCATCATTCGAGTCGATGTGCCGGATCGGTGAGTCGTACAAGGGAATATCATTGTGCTGGAACTCCTGGCGCTGAGCCTCCGTCAATTCATCCGGACCATTCGTACAAACCGTAAGCTGGTTTGTCCATCCGGAAATAACCGGAGCGAAATGCATGAGGACTGTCCCCTTCGAGATGACGACAAGCGGCTGATCCCTTAATTCCCAGCCGTCGCAATACGGGCAGACGAAGGCGCTTTTTCCGTATACATCCTTAAGACCCGAAATAGAAAGCGGCTGATCCTTCATGCCGACAGCAAATAATATTTTTTGGCTTGATATCATTTGTCCTTCCACCGTGCTCAATTCAAACTGACCGTTGGTTCCTGCGATCGATATCACTGTATCCGCTACGAATGATGCCGAAGGATAAGCCAGGATCTCTTCTTGTGCAATTCTCCGGAACTCCCCCGGAGGGATCCCATCGCGGGTAATAAACCCGTGAACCGCGCCAGTTACAGCATTGCGTGGACGCCCCTCATCAATTACAACTACCTTTTTCTTTGCCCTTGCCAGCACCAAAGCAGCATTCAGACCAGCCGGTCCGCCGCCGATAATTGCCACATCAGCATATTGTTTCTCCATAATGAATAACCTCCTTCATAGATTCTAGATGTCTATAATTAGACCGCAAGAAGCCTGGGACTTCTTGTTTGATTCGATAAAACAGATATCAAAGAGCTTCTTTATCCACAATAGATGGTTTATTACTATTTTGCAATGATTATTTTTAAATTAATAGTAGCTTTCAGTGGTGGCATCAGCTCCGATTGGCCGCTTGGATCAGTCCGGCAAGGTATTGCTTCTGCTCTCCCTCAGCTTTGTCAGCAAGCTTCTGCAGCTTGCTCTTTCCGCCCCAGATCAGGTAGACAAGATGTTCCACCTGGTAGTAATGCAGGCCGTGTACCTGATCGAGCAGCAGTCTAAGCAGCCCTACATTCTCCAACTCTCGCGTCATCTTCAGCTTTAATGAATCTGTACAGTACAGCATACACGGCAACAGCACGGGAAGCATCTCTCTGTTAATGCCGTATTGTTCGATTAACGCAGCTGTGAATCTATTCTGGACAGACTGATGTTCAACATCTACCTTCTCCATATATTGAAGGGCCAGCGGGAAATAGGCCTGATCTGTGAGACCCAGTCCAAAGACCGCATAGCTGCCCGGCATACAGCACTTCTCCCCTTCCGTGTCCGTATACCATTCGAAGGTTTCCATCGCAGCTATGGCGTACTCTTCAAGCAATGGATATAACTCCGGATATTCAAGCGCATTCGCAAAGAAACGGTGCGTGCCCGTTTTGGCGAGTCCTTTGAGCGGCAGCCAGTGCTTAACTGAGGAGGTTAGCTTGATCTGATAGCTTTTTGGAAAGCCCGACTTCAGCAGATTCGTCAGAAACCGGAGTGCAAACGCATAACTCTCCTCTGTCTCCTGATTAATACGGATGCGTACCTCGGCAAATACATCATTAGCGCTACATTCCACCTGATCATAGCGTAATCTCGTAACCTCTTCAGTAAAGGCACCGCTGCCATGATTAATTAGCCGTGCAGCCTGGACACTGCCGAGTTCGAGCGCACATTGCAGGAAGGCAAGCCCCGCACTTCTGCTGTAGGAAGGCTCATATTTGAGGATGCAAACTGCAGCATAGATCACGAGCGCAACCGTTTCTTGCCCGGCATTTTCCAGTACAGCATCTTTCTTCTTCGTAAATCCCGTTTGCCACTGGGTTCCTGTGTTCTCGAAATAACGCGGCAGCCAATGATCCTCTACCCAGTTCCTAAGTGCTACGGTGATAGTATTGCGATGCTCAGCCAGCTGCTTGTTCCCCTTGTTCAGCTCTTGTATCTTGTCATACACAGCGATGATTCTGCCGGAATCCAAGACGGGATACAGTCCTTCATCCAGGAGATGCCGGGCCAGGAAAAAAGTTTCTAGCGGCTTGGTCGGATATTTGCCAGATTCGAGCTTATTTATGATATAGAGGCTGATGCGTTCCAGAAGCTGTTGCCTCTTCGCCTCATCTACATATTCAAGAATGCGCACATGGACAACACCTTCGTTCACCTTGAATTTCCCGTCAAACCTGAACCGGTAATCCAGGACTGCCGGCGGCAATGCATTTAATTTGTTCTGCATATACGAAGCAAGCTCAGGAATGATTTGCTCCCGCACTTGTACCTCTGTCAACTGCTCAGGAGTAGTCTGCTTCCTTTTACCCGGTTCGTTTAAACCAAGCAAATTATCTGTCACATCCACTCTGCCATCCGTATATTCGAGGAGAGCATACCCGTGAATGCCTGCCTGCAGCGTGGTCCGTTTTACAATTTTCTCTGCTTCTTTATCACTGATATAGATGAGCCACTTGTCTATTTCCATCTTCATTTCTTCAAGAATTGCTTCCAGCGTATAATCCATGTCTATTACATGCTCCTTTACACTGCGATATCGGCAATGAAGTTATTCATGTCCACTCAAAAATTAGGTACATTAAATATTACCGTATCTTGATTTACCGTTCAAATCGGTTGGGGGTATCTGTCTGATGATCAATCATGAATTGATGCCGGAATCGTTAGCGGCTTAGGCCGAAATGATCCTGTTTATTAAAAGGATATCTGTAATTTTCAAGGTGAAACCTTTAATTTCCATACTTCCATATAAAGTTAATTATGATAATATCATCTATAGCCCTTTCGGCCGAGAGCTCAATTCTTATGAAGGGTTTGAGAAAAGTGAAAAAATAAAATTGAGATCGCTTTCAGTATTTTTTTGTTCGATTATCTCTGCTTCACTTTTTACAGCAAGTGTATACGGCGCTTCTGGCCTTAGCATTCATGACGTAAGTGCCCAGAAACAACAGGGAGGCTATTTGTGCTGGGCGGCCGTATCCAGTATGGCAGGACAATACTTCTATCTATACTTGGGTCAATACAGTAAACAATATAAAAGTGAATTAACTGTAAAATAATCACTATCCATTAAGGAGCCATTCCTGTAATGAATTAATTTGAGGTTTGAATGAAAAAAGCGCCAACTGTATACTGGGAAACGTTCCGCCAAAGAACAATTCCAGCACAGGAGGCACTCAACATGAAGTATAAACAATCGAAGAAGCAGAATCAACGGATTACACGAATTTCCGACAAGACCCTTGTCGTAGGCGCAGACATTGCGAAAGAAACCCATGTGGCTCGCGCTATCGACTACCGGGGGATTGAACTCGGAAAGGATTGTGTGTTCTCAAATACCCGTACCGGACTGGAGCAACTGGTTCAGTGGATGAAGGAGCTTCAGCGGGAGCATGCCAAGAGCGACGTCCTCTTTGGCATTGAGCCTACCGGACACTATTGGTTTAACCTGGCCGAGTATTTGGGACAGCACGGCATTCCTTTGGTCATTGTCAATCCGCATCATGTACACAAAAGCAAAGAACTGGAAGATAACTCACCCACGAAAAACGACTATAAAGACGCTAAAGTCATTGCCGATTTAGTGCGGAATGGGAAATACAGCGAACCTAAATTGCCAACGCGTATCTACGCAGATCTGCGAATTCTCATGAATCTTCGGGAGAAGATCATGGTGAACCTCGGGCAGGTGCAAAGGCGGGTGCAGAACTGGCAGGATCGCTTTTTCCCGGAATACACTGAGGTGTTTAAAGACTGGGAAGGAAAAGCCTCGCTTATTACTCTAGACGAGTTTCCGACGCCGGGTGAGATCGTAGGACTCGGTGCAGAAGCCATCGCTCAGCGGTGGAAGAAAGACGTGAAACGAGCGGTGGGAACGAAGCGAGCCCAATTGCTGGTCGAGACGGCGAGAGGCTCTATCGGTCTGACCGAAGGTCTTCCTGCAGCAAAGATCGAGATTAAAACACTTCTGGAGCAGTATGACATGTTCGCCAGACAGCTTGAAGAGATTCTGTCCGAAGTAGAACGTCTACTAGGGCAAATTCCAGGCACGAAAGAGATGCTTACCGTGCCCGGTGTGGCTGTAGTGACGTTAGCAGGATTCCTGGCGGAAGTGGGCGATCTGAGTGGTTACGAGCATGGACAGCAGATTATTCGGCTGGCCGGACTGAATCTCAAAGAGAATAGTTCGGGAAAGAAAAAGGGCAAGTCCAGTATTACCAAACGTGGACGTGCAAAGCTGAGGGCCCTGCTGTTCCGGGCGGTCATGCCCATGGTAGCAAAGAACGCCGAATTCAAGGCACTGCACCAGTATTTTACGACACGAAGTCAGAATCCACTGAAGAAAAAGCAATCCCTTGTGGCGTTGTGCGGGAAACTTATTCGCGTGCTTCATACGCTCGGGACGAAGCACATTCCATACGATGCAAACAGCGTGTTAGGGCCGGTCCGTCAGGCCCAGCTACAGATGGCAGCCTAAGAAAAACCAAACTCATTTTGCTCATTGAAGTAGGTTTCACCAAAGACAAAAGAAGCACGGAGCAGCCGCAGGAACTAATTCCATAAGGGCAACGACCCTGTAAAGGAGCAAGAAACGGCGTCCACCTCTTGAGAGGCAGAACGAAGGAATGTAAGGGCAAAGACCCCGCGTGACATGGGAGGGTAAGCCGTCAAGAGACAGGTGTGGATATCCAAAGTGCGATCACAGGAACGATCCATGGGCTGGGGACAATCCCCCCAACCTCTATTCCCGCCACCGGCTCTGCAAGAAAATAATGTCATCCTTACATGACTTCTCCAACTCTCAACCTGTCCATGGCTGAAAACCTAAGAACGAGTGAGCAAACAAGAGAAAATATTAATTTATAGTGGGAGGGTTTTTTTTGAAAATTCGCGCCATTATATTAACTGTTTTATTTGCTCTATTCACATTGGGAAATGCTGTGTATGCAGATTCAAGTCTGGAGACAGCTGGGGCAGATATCAAAGGGGCGATCGCTAGGGAATATACAGAGTATTATGCTGATACTCTTGAAGCCCAGAGGACTAGCTTTCACGGCAGCGACAAAGCAAGCTTTCATGAAGCAACTTTGGGAGAAGGAGTTGCCTATTATCAAGTGAATGTCCACGGAGATTCACTTTCACATGAATTGACTGGTTATAAATTCCCGCTTTATTTAGAGGGAACTCAGGTTGCGGTGGTCGATGCCACTTTTGAATCAGGTGCCTGGAAAATTTTCAACATCAGTAACCATGATGATTTTGACAGTGCAATTAAACGGGTAGAAGCTGAGTATGCTGGAAACGGTAAATTCGAGCTTATTGATGATAAACGTTATAACCTAAATTATGTCTATACTAATAGTACGATTAATGAGGAATATATCAATTTAACAAATGATGAGAGTATAAGTCCTGCAGAGATCCTGAATGTTATCAGCGAGTCTGTGGATTCTCTTAATAATTTGAATCGAAATTCAAATGACGGAGTGATTTTAGTCGGTGGCGGCCCCAATGTCTCTCCTTCTGACAATCAGACCTCTTTGCTTCTGCCAATTATTTTATTCGGATTATCTCTTGCCTTTGCTGTTCCACTAATAGCCATAGCGACTCAAAGAAGAAGAGCCTCAGGCACATTGGAATGAGAATGGTCCGAATATAATGAGACGAAAAGGATGGGTATTCCCTCTTCTATGCCTTGTGCTGATAACAATGATAGGATGCAACAATGAAGATTCCGCGGCGGGAAAGACCGACGAACAAATCGCCGCCGATTATCTTCAAGCTCTTGGTTATACAATTGTTGCGGATGAAGGAGAGGTCGCAAAATATACCTTGGAGCAGAATATGCTTGAAAACTTGGATTATATGCTGCTCTGGGCAGTTCAGGAGAAAGAACCTTCTGCCTATTTCGGGAAAGAAATCGTCTCTTATGATTTTCTTGTAAAGAATCATCCGCTGGAAAAGTTGTTTAGCCCGGAAGATTACTTTATTTCTATGGCTGTCATGCTTGTAGACGGTGATGTTATAGGCGGAACCTCCGGTCCAAGAAGTAAAATCAAAAACCTAATCATGGCGGGCGGAGAGTATTCAATAGATGGAAAAACACTGAACGAGATAAAAGGAACCGATTATCCGCAATGGCTGGACTATTGGAAGAAAACGTACGGTAAGCGAACGGAGTGAGCTGAAAGATCTGAAAGACCGCCGCTTCAATTAGAAGCGGCGGTCTTTTGTTTACCATTATTTTTTTTGAAAACTGTTCTTTAAAAAGGACTGCAAAGCCGTTTCTACTTGCGTGTCTTAAATCTCTTCGAGAGCACGAAACCAAGGATGATCAGACCCATTCCTGCTAGGTACATGCCTATCGGACTTTCTTCACCGGTCTGAGGCAGCTTACCCGGCAGACCGCTTTGATTCGTTGGTTCATTTTGTGAAGGTTCATCAATTGTTCCTTTAGGCACTTCATCTACCACTACTTCGATCTCAATCTCCTGGTCCTCTCCATTATCGCTAACGATAATAGTGAACTTGTCTTTTCCGGTGTAGCCAGGGTCAGGTGTATACTTCCATTTCCCGTCTGGTGTAATCACGACGGTTCCATGCTCAGGATCTTCACCCAGGCTAGGTATTCCTCCAAGCGGAATTTCACCCTCGACCGGAATATCCTCAATTGTGTTGACAGCTGTTGGTTGAGGACTAGGCGGACTGCTAATTACAGGTGTTGATGTCGGTGCATTTGTCGGTTCACTTGTAGGTTCTGGTGAAGCTGATGGTGAACCTAATGGTGTCACCGTTGGAACTACTGTTGGACCCGGTGTGACTATGACTCCTGGTATTGAAGGAGTTGTTGGCGTTGATGACGGTGTTGACGGCACATATGGTGTTGCTGTTGGCGTAGCTGTTGGCGTAGCTGGCTCCGTCGGAGCTGGCGTTGCTGTTGGTACTGGTGTTGGCACAACAGTCGGCGTTGCTGTTGGTACTGGTGTTGGCGCAACTGTTGGTGTTGCCGTTGGTACTGGTGTTGGCTCAACTGTTGGTGTTGCTGTTGGTACTGGTGTTGGCGCAACAGTCGGTGTTGCCGTTGGTTTCACTGTCGGCGATGGTGTTGGTGTTGCTGTCGGCGATGGTGTTGGCGCAACCGTCGGTGTCGGTGTTGCCGTCGGCGATGGTGTTGGCGTCGCTGATGTTTTGTTTGTGATTTTCAGCTCGATTCCTGTAGTTGAATTAATTTTAACTGCATGAGGTGTCGTATCTAACAGATAACCTGCAGGTGCAGTTTTTTCAACTACTGCATAATCTCCACCGAGGAGCTTGGTGAATTCAAGCTTGCCTTCTTCATCGGTTACTCCCTCATTAATCCAAATCTGCTCATTGCCGATGACGCGGAATAAGTCAAAGGATGCTCCTTTGAGAGTATTGCTGTGATTGTCCGCATCAATCTTTTCAATGCTGAGCGTACCTCTGACACCACTGCCTGTGCCTGAACCGCTCGAGAGCTTAACCGTGACTTCAGAATTGGTATCTTTGATAACCTCTTTCACATTCGTACCTGTGAGACCTACCTCGTTGCTGACTGTTTCATTATTTTGTGCAGTGATTACAGATTGGTATTGAAGAATGTAAGCTTCCGAGATTTCTTTGGTAAACTTCAGTTCGAAGCTTTCTTTGCCTTCACTGTCTTTCAAGAAGTTCAGTGTATAATCTGTGCCGCGTATCAATTCCTCGCTTGCGGGTGTTATTGTCCCGTTTTCTGCAACATTTGTCTTATAGAGGTGATAAGTGTTAGTAAGCAGAATTTGATTCTCACTCGGAGTATCTGTTACCAGAGCGTCCTTCACAACAGATTGATTACGGTTGATATAGACCGTCCAGTCAATCTTATTGTTGTTTTGTGCGCCTGTCTTGGCGATATATTCGCCTCCGTTAGGAATGTTCACCGAAGCATTCAGGTCAGCGGATTCCTTGGTTGTGCCGTCATACAGCAATGCAGTATTATCGACAGTCTTTACGTCAATAACCTTATCCGCGAAAGTAGTCTTAAAGGTAACGTAAAAGGCATAATTGATCGTTTTGTTAAAGCTTACCTCAAGCTTCCCGTCGTTCAGAGTTACCTTGTAATCATCTTCATCGACGTTTACGTCCACCGAAGGGTCTCCATTGGCACCGTAGATCCATTTGAATACCTTAACGGAATCCGGAACCACAACTTGACCGCTGCTGATCGTGTCCACCAATTTAGCATTAGTCAGGGTTTTCATATTATAGTTGGCCCCAACATTCCAGGAAATCTGTTTGGTGAAGGCATTGTACGAACCGTTCTTGAGACCGTTATTCTTCACTTCTGCTCTTGGATCGAATGTCGATGTTCTTGTAATGGTCTTAGACTCTCCATTCTCCACCCATTCCAGCAATGCCTGATTGACAAACTGGTTTTTCCCCCCTGCCAACCAATCAAAGTTAAACTTAGTGAGGTATGTTATGGTATACGGTTCAGAGATTGGAGCTTTAAAAGTAATCGTGAACCCATCGTTAGCCTCTACAGGATCATGTTCGGTATAAACAACCTCAGTAACGACAGCGGGACCTCCAGCGACCGGTTTAATGGTAAGGCTTCCCGGTACCAGCTTGAGTCCAGCGTTAACGAAGGTATCCGTTACTTTCAGATTTTCCATCGTCTTTGAATCTTTGTTGATCGTAATTGTCCAACGTACTGTCTTGTTCAGATAATCTTTTTCGCTGTTACCCTTGACCAATATTTGTTGGGTGATATTCTGGGAAGCTGAGTCCGAATGTTCACCGTAAGTCACTGTATTAGTGACCTTGCCATTTTCAAAAACACGTTCCGGCGCTTTAGTTTTGTATTCGATGCGGTATGCCGAATCAATAGCATCTTTGAATTTGAGTTCAAATTGATTTTTACCATCTACCACTGATTTTGTGATCGTGTATTTACTCTCCGGAAGTGGCTCAGTAGCCTTAACCCCTGTACCATCGGCTTTAATAGTCACTGGGTATACGTTCAGTGAACCTTCGATGAGCTTATGATTGAGGTCAATTGTATCCTTCAGGATCGCTTCGTTTGCAGAGATGTTTTTTTCATTGTAATTGAATTCAACCGCCCAAGTCGTAGTCTGGCTTGCATCATCATGATGCACGACTACCTTGTTAAGCGGCTTGCCACGTCCTACGGTTACGGTAGTCTTCGATTCTTTTGATAAACCGTTGTCTCCTGTAAAAATAGCTGTATTCTCATAGCTGACTGCATCCTCACCGCTGGCTGTAATATCGGTGGTGAATTCTACACGATACGCCTTGGTGATTGGGCTCTGTTTAAATTTTAAATCCAGCTTCGCCGGGGTGGACCCGGTGGCATCATAACTGCTACCCGGAACAATGTCACCTGCTATAACTGTACCGTCCAGCTTTACCTCAAGTTCACGGACAACAATGGTGCTTGTGTCAAGCGTCAACCCGTCCGGAATCTCATCGGTAACGACAGCGTTGCCCACACTTTCCAAGACCTTGTTGACATCGACGGTCCAGCCGATTTGCGTTGGATTGTAGAATTGAGGCAATGGAGTACCTTTCTTCTCTACAGTTGAACTGACGTTAGGCTTGAAATGAAGTTCAATTACCTGGGTGCCGCCATTGATCGGGAACTCCACAAGCTGTGTGGTCGACCCTTTTATTTTTTTAGAACTAAGCAGTGAACGGACAGTAAAGGTCCCCTGCACATGATCATATTGTTCAATAAATTCATTAAACGTAAAGACAACATGATTATTACCTTTATCGACATGATAGGTACCTACTGTATCCCCACCAAATAGAAGATCCCCATCCAAATCATTATAAAGCTCAAACTGATCGGGAATATTAAATTCAAAAGTGGAGCCTGCTTCATAACCATGCCCATCTGCTAATGACCACGTGTAGTTCAGCTCAGAATAGGAATCAAGCTGATATACATTGCCGGTGACTGTCTCTGAGTAGTGCTCATCCGTATACACGGCCAGAGAAACGCTGGTGATCAGATTTTCCGTAATGTTACTGGGTTCTGCATGAGCACGTTCAGTGAAAGAGCCAAAGCTTGTTGTCCATTGGGTAACCAATAGAATAAGTACGAGCCAAATGCTAATCTTTTTCATTTTCATTGATGAATACTTCCTCCTTTTTCGTCATCGATTGGTTTGAAGTCTACTGCCCATTGTCTGCGTAACCTGTATCATCCCTGCGCTGACAGCAGTTTAAGTTACTGTAAACCTGACATATGAACAATTTCTGAACAGCTTCGGGAAAACGAACATATGAGTCTCTAGAACTACGCCTATTGACCTGCTATAATTGGTAAATAATAGATTAAGAGAGAGGTGTAAGTCATGAAATGGAAATGGATTAAGCTTGTTTCTGTGATGGTATTCGCTCTCGTTATAAGCGCCCAACCCTTATCAGCAGCCGCTAAGACTCAGAAAGTCAAAGTTACATTTGTGAGCGCGAGCTTAGTAGAGAACAATCATGTGGGTAATGAGTGGTGGTCAGGCGGGTACGTAGATGGAGAAGAACTTGCAGAAGGTGAATCCGTCACAATAAATGCTAGTTCAACAGGAACTATCAAGCTGCTTGCCGAAGCACAGGAACAGGATAAAATTCCTGAGGAAGGGTCAGCAACCGCTTCCATTAAAGTGTCGACCTTGAAGGCAACACAGAATAAATCACTGTCCGTAAAAGTTGTCGAGAATCGAGGACGATATTCAGGGAATACCGCAACTTGGGAATTTGTGTTTAAGCTTGAAAAAGTGAAATCATAACCATGAGAAAACCAGCCGCGTGAGAGGCTGGTTTTCTTCATTAGGACTACCATTGGAACCCGTATGGATTATCGGAATCAGTCAGCTATAGGCTGAATGTTCCCCTATTCCCCGTTCCTCAGACCCGCCCGGTACTCGCTCGGCGGCATGCCCGTGTGCTTGCGGAATTGCTTCGAGAAATACAGCGCATCATTGAAACCCACGGACGAAGCTACCTGCTCAATGGTCAGCGGAGCCCCGAGCAATTGTCTGGCTTTGTCCATCCGCATTTTGAGCAAAAACTGTTTGGGTGACAAGCCGGTTCGCTGCTTGAAAGCTTTGGACAGATGCACCCGGTGGTAGCCGAGTGAGGACGCCAGTTGATCAATACTGATCTGTTGGTGGAACTGCAGCGAAATCCAGCGGATGGCCTGGTCAATCTGCCGGTCAATAATCTCGGGCATTTCGGCAGGATGCAGGGGCAGCGCACTTAAATTACCCAGCCCGAATTGATGAAGCAGCAGCCGCGCCCAGCCTGAAGCCTCCAGACTCTCCAGCCGCGGGTAAGCAGACTGCGTGAAGGCATGCCGAATTCGTTCGTACAAGCTATGAAGCTCTGTGACATTACCGGAATGCATGAAGGGTTGTTCTCTTGTAATGCCGACAGCGGAGAGAAGTCCTTGAACGCCAATCCCCTGCATGGCTACCCAGGCATAATGCCAAGGGACATCCTGATCTGCCTGATAGCTGAAGAGCGCGCCGGGGAAAATAACGAAGGTGTCTCCACTCCTGCACTCGGCAGAGAACATACCGCTCTGAAACAGCCCCCCGCCTTCCAGAACAGTATGTATCAAATAAAAATCGTGAACGGAAGGTCCGATTTTATGGCCAGGAAAAGGTCTTGCCTCCCCGCTGAACAGGACAGACAGATCCTGCTCCTCCGGTGTTAGATTAATCCCTAAAGTGAAGTCATAATGGTCCGGATTCATATGCAACATTCCTCCATATTTATCTTGTCTTTCTCCATAGTGGTTCCTTCTGTTCTATTCTATAGTGATTATAGAATATAAGAGCGGAAAAAGCTTCTAGAACAACGATTCTCATTCGGATTAATATTCATATTTCCAAATGACTGAAGCGTATTCCGCAAATTACAGGAGGCTAATGTATAATGTCAAAAGTTACATTTATCGGTGCAGGTAGCACGGTTTTCGCCAAGAACGTCCTAGGGGATATCATGGCGACAGCTGCACTTCAGGGGTTTGAGATTGCTCTATATGATATTGATCTTCAGCGGCTCAAAGACTCCGAAAATATGCTTACGAACCTGAAGAACAGTGGCGGCAGCACCTGTACCATCATCGCCTATACCGACCGCAAAGAAGCGCTGCGCGGCGCCAAATATGTAATCAATGCCATTCAGGTCGGTGGTTATGATCCATGCACCATTACAGATTTTGAAATTCCGAAGAAGTACGGCTTGCGTCAGACCATTGCGGACACTGTAGGCATTGGCGGATTATTCCGTAATTTACGCACGATTCCGGTCATGCTTGATTTCGCAGCGGATATTCGTGAGGTCTGTCCGGATGCGCTGTTCCTGAATTACACGAATCCGATGGCCGTTCTAACGAATGTGATGAACACTTACGGCGGCGTGAATACGGTGGGATTATGCCACAGCGTGCAGCAATGTATCCCCGGATTATTCAGTCACCTCGGGATAGAACAGGAAGGTGTACAGGCGACGATTGCCGGTATCAACCATATGGCTTGGCTGCTTAAGGTTACCAAGGACGGCAAGGATTTGTATCCGGAGATCAAACGCCTCGCTGCAGAGAAGCAGCTTGAGCCTCACGGTGATATGGTCCGCTATGAGATGATGCTGAAATTCGGCTATTATATTACAGAATCCTCCGAGCATAATGCGGAATACCATCCGTATTTCATCAAAAGAAATTATCCTGAGCTGATCGAGCGGTTCCAGATCCCTCTTGACGAATATCCGCGCCGTTGCGTAGAACAGATTGGACGCTGGGAACAGATGCGTGATGAGCTGGTGAATAATCAGGAGCTTACGCATGAACGTTCACATGAATACGCCTCTTATATACTGGAAGCGATGGAGACCAATGTGCCGTTTAAGATCGGAGGCAACGTTATGAACACAGGACTGATTCCTAATCTGCCCAAAGAAGCCTGTGTCGAGGTCCCTTGTCTGGTTGACCGCAGTGGAGTAACTCCGACCTACGTAGGCGATCTGCCTCCGCAATGTGCCGCACTGAACCGTACGAATATCAATACACAACTGCTTACGATTGAAGCCGCCATGACACGCAAGAAAGAGCATATCTACCACGCAGCTATGCTGGACCCGCATACAGCAGCAGAGCTATCGATGGATGATATCATTAATATGTGTGACGACCTGATCGATGCCCACGGTGACTGGCTGCCTGACTATCAATAAAGGTGAAAGTTGTTTTATCGCCATAAGCAAAGAAGCCTCCTATAGGAGGCTTCTTTGCTTAGTATAAATTTTAGTTCAATGGCTCCATTCACTCATACTATATACTCTCTCCGGCGGACTTTCCAGGCTTTTACCCGTAAGTACAAGCTGGTTCCCTCCTTCAATGGGATAATTCCTGAACTATAATCCTGAACCGGTATCCTCAAAAGAATATTTATTCAAATCACTCCAATCGAGTGTGGCGCCCTTTTCCGATAAACCCCTTAATTCATTCATTGAAATATAGCTGTCTGGCCCTCCCTCCTGGTTGTTTTGGCATGCAGAACCAATCACAAGAACGAATAATATTATTATTGATAACTTCAAATATTTAGCTAGTCTCATATATTACCCTCCCCAAAATACCATAATATAGAAGTCGACACTAAGTCTGCAATAAGAGTCTCCTAGTTATTAATAATCTCAATAATCTTCCGCTGGGCGTCTAATGCTTCGGGGATAGGCATGATCACAAACACATGATTCATTTTGGGGTATACAAAGGTATTGATTTCAATTCCTTGTCCGGTCAGCATATCATCGAGCTTCATGGCATCGGGATATAGACCTTCGTGCGTTCCGATGAAGTGAGTGATTCTTCCGAGGTCTTCAAAGTCACCGTAGATGGGACTGATTATAGGATCGTTTAAGCTTTTATCATCCGCCCAGATCCTTGTAATGACTTCCATTCCACCCACCGACAGCATCGGGTCCTTCTTTTCATATTCAGGAATAAGCGGGTTCGTAAGGGCCATATCCACACAGGCAGAGAATAGAATGATGTCCTTGGGCTGGGGAATCTCATTCATCTTGAGCAGATGGGCCAGGCCTAGAGATAGGTTTCCGCCTGCAGAATCGCCCATAATCGTCAATTGTTCAGAACTTTTAACGGTTCCCAGAATATCTTTATACAGGTTTAGGAGCTTCGGATAGGTGTTTTTATAATTATAGTTAGGAATTTTAGGATAAATAGGGGCTATTATTTTCGCATTAAGCGACTGTGCCATTCTATCCATGAACGTCCAGTGGAAGCTTAAAGGCTGGTTAACCCAAGCGCCGCCATGGATATAGAGAATTACTTTTTGCGTCATGGATTGTTGGTCATTTATTGTAAAAACCTTAATCCCCTCAAACGCTTCCTCCTTAATTCTGCTGATGAATTTAACAACACCCATCCTATAGGGCTTACTGTTTTCTAGGCCTGCCCGTTTTACAAACTGTGTCGTATTTTCAATACTGGAAAAGCCTTTTTTAGTATTTCGTAAAGCTAAATACTTCTCAAATAGAAAACTCTTTGTTGAACGTCTTTTGGTATAAACTTGTATACTCATCCTTACCCCTCCTGCATGATTACTGTATTTATAATATTTCAACATACCCTTCGGTTCCATGCACGCGGATGCGTTGCCCGTCCTGGATGAGTCTGGTGGCATTCTCCACTCCGACAACTGCCGGTAAACCATATTCCCGTGCGATTACTGCGCCATGGGTCATCAGTCCGCCTACTTCGGTAATTAGGCCTTTGATGGAGACAAACAACGGGGTCCAGCTGGGGTCGGTAAACAAGGTGACCAAGATATCCCCCTCCTCCAGATTAGCCTCTTCCATGTTGAGGATCACACGTGCCCTGCCTTCAACCACTCCCGAGGAAACAGGCAGACCTGCCATAGCGCCAGCCGGGAGTTGATCCCGTTTGTACTGGCCTGACAGGATTTCTCCATCAGAGGTAATCACACGCGGGGGAGTGAGCTTGACATATAAATTATAATCATCTTTACGTTTATTGATGAGCTGATAATCGGTTGTATTCGTGCGGACGACTTCGTGAAGCTCTTCAAAGCTGAGGTAGTAGATATCTTCTGTATCGCGGATAACGCCTGCTTGAACGAGCCGTCCGGCTTCCTTCAGTAACGCCTGCTTATAAACCAGGTAACGGCTAACCATGCCGTATTTAGGATATTCCCGGTAACCGATGAAATTCCGGACCAGGTCAATCTTCACTTTGGCTTCTTCGGCTTTGTGTACTCCATCCGGTAACTGCTTCAAGCGGTCTAACAGCTCCTGTTCTTTATCCCAAGCTTCCTGCCGTCCCTGCTCAAATTTCTGTCTGCTGGCACCCGGTGCGAAGTTCCTGATGTTGCTAAGAATCATGGGGATCAGTATCGCCGGTTTCTCGCTCCAACGGGTTCTGGTAATATCTATTTCTCCGGTACACCGCATTCCGTATTTGCTGAGATAATTATTTAGTGCGTCATATGTTTCTTGCCCGCCCTGTAAGCTATTCAGTCCCTCCAGGAAGTCCTCCTCTTGTGTACTCTGTAAATAATCAATGACCTGCGGGTAAGGACGAATCTTATCTGCGACGTCCATCAGTTCCAGACCCATTTCCGAAGTAATATTGTTCTGCACCGATTGTGAAAGGGTATCAGCCGCGTTAATTTCACCTAACCACTCGTTCATTTTTTCGTTAATCCATGCGGAAGCATCCATTGCGGCCATGAACACTGCCGTACTTTGCGGGTTGAATAGAACCCTCTTCAGTTCCTCGATATCTTCAAGGATGAACTCGAATAGAGCCGAGCCTGATTTCGTCTTGATGTTGTGTTTCAGCTCTTCTACCGATGCTTCATTACTCTTGATCAGCTCCGCAACGATGGCCGGATCGCTGCCGGCAGGTGTTTGATCGCCTGCCGGCAGCTTACCCGGATTGCTTTTGCCGGACTGCGCCGCCGCTTCAACTTGCGGTGAGATTTGTATGAAATCTCCCCGCTCCACGATCGTCATAAGCGCGTCTTTGACGAGCGGATCAGATTTCCCCAAGGTATCAATGATCATCATTCTGGCGGGCGAAGCCAAATAGGAGGTGACATCGACAAACAGTCTTCCGCCGGCTATACGCATGGGAGCAGGAGTAATTAACAGGTGAAAAGACAGTCCCAGCGGCTTCATAGCATCTGTCATCATTTGCCCATGACCTACAGATACATAAGCGCGGTTCTCTTGATCAATGGCTTCAGGGATGGGGAATAACGTGGTGATGGGCCGGCTCTGCACAATATAGAAGGTACCATCAGCCAGACACCATTCAATATCCTGGGGTGAGCCCAAATAAGCCTCGATTTGTCTTCCAATACGTTCCAGCTGTAGAATTTGCTGTTCCGTAAGCGTCTGCGCCTGTTGCTGTCCGGAATCAAGCTGCCGGGTTTCGGTCCCCCCTTCCGGCAGTCCGTAGATAGCCAATTTTTTGGCTGCAATCCGCTTATCGGTGATCTCGCCTTCCTTCACCTTATAGCAATCGGGAGACACCAGGCCTGAGACCAATGCTTCTCCAAGTCCAAAGCTGGCGTCAATGGACAGCAGCTTGCGGTTATTCGTAACCGGATCGGCGGTAAACAGAATGCCTGAAGCCTGCGGGAAGACCATCCTTTGAACGATAACCGATAAATAAACCTGACTGTGGTCAAAACCATTCTGCATCCGGTAGATTACCGCGCGATCCGTGAACAGCGATGCCCAGCATTTGCTGATATGCTGTAGGATGGCATCAACGCCGATAATATTCAAATAGGTGTCTTGCTGGCCGGCAAAAGAGGCATACGGCAGATCCTCAGCAGTCGCGCTGGAACGTACCGCGTAAGCCTGTTCACTACCCAGCCGGGAGAGAACCTGTGTAACTGCTGTTACAACCCCGGACGGAATTTCTGCTTCCGTAATAATCCGGCGGATCTCCCTGCTGATTTCACTAATCTGCTCCCGGTTGTCCGTCCGCAGCGTGGTTAGCCGGTTCAGTAAAACATGATAGGTTTCGTTATGCAAGATTGCCTCCTGATAAGCGGCGGTTGTAACACAGAAGCCTTCGGGGACTTGGATGCCATCTATTCCTGATAGCATCCCCAGATTTAACCCCTTTCCGCCAACTAGCAGCAGCTGCGTACTATCCGTTTCCTCAAAACCCAGAACCAATGCATCCATTCCGTATCTCCCCTAACTATTGACTTGAAAAAATATTTGACAAGAAATTTCCGGCATGTTATATTTAATATATAAGATGCATTAACTACGTTTATAGAAACTAGTATAGTTGTGAAATGATTATATCATCGTGTATGTATATATGCAATATGAAGAACCTGAGCTGCAGCTCAGGTTCTTTTTTTGACGAATGGCAAGTTATATTGAAGCGGACTGAGGATCTGCGAATAACGCCTGATTAACACAAATAAAGGAATCTGAGTCCTCCTCTATTCGTCTATTCGTTACGCCCGTAATAGAGCTTGAGGTTCGTCACATCCACCAGATACAGGACATCGATACCCTTGGGACTGCGTTCTACCGCCAGCCGCTCGACCGGGATACCCGGCGCAAGCGATGTTTCGGTCCAGCCTGTGCCCGTATTTACGGCCATCAATGCACGATCGCTGCCGCTGCTTTTCACGTAATAGATTCTTGCGGCATTGCCTGCCCAGGTCACATCAATCGCGGCTGTAGTCGGAGCTGCATTATAGACCGTCTGCAGCGCCCAGCCTCCTGTGCCATACGTTGCCTGCTTAACCGAGAAGCTCGTGGCTCCTTCTTCACGATAGCGGTAGGCGATAACCGGGCGGCCAAGAGTATCAAGCGTCATCTTTGCGCTCTGAACGCCCGGTCCGCCGGGATCGCTGCCACTCTGTACATAGGCTTCAGCAGGAGCCATAGGCTGCACAATATCCGAGGTAGTCAGTGAGACCGGAGCTGACACAGGCGTTCCGTCTGCTTTGGAGAATACCCCCGTGGAAGGACTATATTTCAGATAAGACAGCTGGTGGCGCAGAGGACTGGCTGCGAAATACGCCCACTCGAACAAGATATGAAGATCTCCGCTCGCATCAAAGACCAGATCGTCAGGGTAGACAGACCGGTTAAGGTGCGCAGCAATCACCTTGACCTGGCTCCACACAGATTCGGCATTATTCCAGCGGAACAGAACAGCCTCTCTTTTGCCTGCCGGATCTTTATCAACACGCACCATTAAATACAAATCACCGTTCGGAGCCGTCGCCAATACCGGATAGGTTACCGTCATGCCTTGAGGCAGCTCATCGGAGTGATTCTGCGGAATCCCTCCTACCGTATCCGAGCGGAAGTACTGCCACGGATTACTGTGCATGGAGGCGAATACGTGGAACCGGCCGCTCCCGTCTCTGGCCATGGACGGCTGATTATGCCCCAGATCATCGGTATATTCTGCAGGCACGGCACCATTCATGAGCGGCAGCTTGCTCCAAATCCCATCGTTATCCCGTCTGGCAATGGCTGCGGTATGTTTACCGGCAATAGTTCCCGGTGCATTATAGGCCATGTACGCATACTCATAACCCAGTCCATACGTGGCAAGGGGAGACCACCATCCAGCCTGATTGCTGGAATCCATCGGAAAAGGCACCTCTTCCAGCACAGTGGCTGCGCTTCCGGTTCCCGCCGGTATCAGCAGCATCAGCACCGTCATCATGAGTCCGAGCTTCCATTTTTTTATTTTCTTCAAACCTTCCGCCTCCCTCAGATAAATGCTTCTTACAAAGCGCAATATTAACTATCCATGTAAACGCATTCAATTTTGTCGGACGTACCTCCTTCCTTAGGCTTTTTCAAGTATTTCTGGCCCAAGAATAGCACGCGGAAGCGGGAAATGTTACTGTACTTTTGCAAGATTACTGTATAGAGGGATTGCAAATCTAAATAAAAAAGGAAAGTCCGGGTCGCAGACTTTCCTGAATTTGAAGCTTAAACATCTGCCACTCTATCAGCCTGACCAGTCTATTTCCGTACCGTGACGATCATCTTCGGCGTTCTGGTTTCACCCGCCGGGTTGCGTAACACCACCTCGTATTCATAGGTCCCGGGTGCTTTGCCGGAAATTGCAGTGACTGCCGATTGTGCACCTGGTGTCTGTGCCCGCAGGGTTTGGGTATCTACCAGAATTCCATTCTCATAGAGATCATATCCGGTAGCATTCGTCCCCCACCACAGATTCATACTTACATTATAGCTGCCGTCCCCGTCCCAGTTGTCGTTAGACAATACGGCTTGCCCTGGAGAGGCATCCGAGACTGTTACACTCAGCGGGGCGCTCTTCGTTGTACCGAGTGAATTGCTCAGTTCGCCTGTATAGACATACGTACCATTCCGTTTGCCGGCAATATCGATCTGTACAGACTGGGCGGCAGGTGACTGGTCTGCCAGAGATACTTCATGGATCAACTCACCGTTCTCATACAGCTTGAACTTTGCGCCGTTGTTACCCCACCAGAGATTCATGGTGATGGCGTAATCTCCGTCTCTCAGCCCTGTATCATGGCCGTTGTTGTCAGACAATACAGGAGTTCCGGGAGCACTGTCCGCTAGTGGCGTTCCCTGGCTGATCCATGCTGCCCACTTACTCAGTACATCTGCCTGTTCCGCTGTAAATACCGTATTTCTGCCGGTGTTGACATCATTGCCATAGGCTGCTAGCAGGTGGCGTGCTCTCGCACCTTCATGTGCACCCGCTGCAAGTTCTGCCTGCTGCAGCTTGCCGCTAAGCTCTTCGGCAAGTGCCCCTGCATCTGGATCATCCGAAGCAGCTGCGAAGGTACGTGTCAGTTCAGCCAAACTTGCAAAGGTAGCCGAAATACCGAAACTGAAATCCATACTCGTTTCCCGGCCCGCCAAGTCGGAGACCGTAGCTGTTACCTCATGCAAGCCAGGCTCCAGCGTATAACCAGGAGCGTTCAACAGCACACCGCTTGGTTCTGCCACACCGGACACGGTATCGGAAGCTGTATAAATAATCTCTACCTGCTGGTCAATCGTGTATTCCGGCTGTCCCTGAATATCGATGTCCGGAGGGGCGAGATCCACAGGTACTGCAAGTGTCTGTTCAGCCTCCTTATTGCCGTCCAGGTCAACGCTCCAGTAAGTGACGGTGTGCATGCCCTCATCACTTATCGTCAGTTTCGTGCCGGTCTGGATCTCCCCGCCGTCGATTTGATAGTAAGTCGAATCGACTCCAGAATCTTCATCCGTTGCGGTAAACGTTACTTCTACCGCTGAAGTATACCACCCGTTCTGCAATTCTCCTGCCATAGCCGCTGTAGTCTGCGGCGCTGTCTGATCCGAAGGCTCTTCTTCAAGGGTAACCAGACTAGAGAGCGGAATGTCCAGCTTTTGCACAAGCTTTGCGACCATAACGGATACCTTTACCGCACCGTTCATCTGAAGATGTGTGTTGTCCTCGGTTGTACCTACCCACATAAATATGGATTTGGTACCTTCCGGCCCAAGCTCCTGGAAAGATTCCCAGCTGGCTTGATTCAGATCGATCAGCAGGGCTCCAGTCTCCTGTGCCGTTTCTTTCATCGCCTGCACATATTCCGGGAAGCTCTTGTTCAATACTTCTCCGGTGAAATCGCGCCGGTTCACCGGTGTGACCAGCACCGGAATTGCTCCTCTCTGCACAGTACCGTTAATGTAATCTTTCAGATACACCTTGAACTGCTCCGGTGTAAGATAACGTTCCGGCCGGGACGGTGTGGAATCATTATGCGACCACTGCATGAACAGATAGTCACCTTCATGAATACCCAACAGAATGTCGTTAAGATATCCGCCAACCAGGAAGGTCTTACTGCTTAAACCGCTGACAGCACGGTTATCAATACGAATCTGTTCCAGATCGAAATAACCGCCTAGCGTCTCACCCCATCCAGCCTGCGGGCGATAGCTTTCGGCATAATTGGCGACCGTGGAATCGCTTGCCAGATAGAGAGTCGGCTGGTCAGCCGCACCGGTCTCCGGCAGCCGCTCAATCTTCAGCGCATTGATCTTCGGCGAATTGCCGGAGAACGTAAAGTCAAAGACACCGTCAATCAGGGCAATGTCATACGTAAATTCCTTGAATTCACCCTTCGGCACGGATGTAACCGGCACCTTGGTCATCTGTTCGACAACCACAGCAGCGTTAGTCGCTTCCTGTGCATCGCCAATGGTCATGGTTACACGGTAATTAGCCGGCTTCATTTCCACCAGGAGGCTGCTGCCGTTCATGCGGATGAAATCCTCTGTCAGCGCATTTCCGGTTTCGCGGTTCTCATCCTGTACCAGCGCGGTATCCGTAAAGCCATAGCCATTCCCTTCAATATAAGCCCTTTTGGAATCTACTCTGGTGTATCCTTGGGCAGCGCTTCCGGAGCCAAAATCAAATTTGTATACGCTGATATCACCAGCCGGGCTACTGGTCAGTGATTCCCTAGCGACTGTCAGCAGGTTCACTGCATGGTCGACTTGAGCCTGTGTGGCAGCTGTACCCAGCACTGCTTCCACAACTGCCAAAGCTTTATTCAGCACAGCTACGGATGTGTCCGTATAGGTTGACAGATCCAAAGCTTTCACTTCTTGATGCAGCGCAATCAATGCCGCCTGATCACCTGCAACCGGTGGAAGCATCTTGCCTTCGAGCTTCACATTATCGATCTGCGTGGTCCAGCTCAGTGTGCCGCCGCCTCCCTTTCTCGTTCCCAGGAACCGGAATCCCCTTACGTTATTGGCATAAACGCCGGGGCTCATCGGGATATCCTTGATCGTCTGAGTGACAGTGGGGTCAGCCAGACTCGTCAATGTCAGATCAATATTCTTCTCGGCAAAATTAATCTTCACATTGGCATTGACCCACTGGTTCTTCAGAATGTCCGTCGCAATTCCGCCATCCGGAACAGCTGTGGTGCCGGTTCCGTAGTCAGGTGTGTACGGGCCCACAAAATAATGAATTTTCGTACCGGGACTGGTTGTTCCTGTTTTTGTTAACAGTGTGAGAAGGATATTCTCGTTTGCATCCTGCAAGGTCAGATGTCCTTCTGACGGGGTAGCACCTACGTTGCCGGAATGCCAGTTGAAATTAACATTAACGATGTCCCCGTTCACCGCATCGAACAACCGGAACACTTTCGCGCGATTCCCGGAACCGGAACCGGTGACTGACATTACCTTGTTTCCGCTTAGCTCGGTGACCGTGCCTGTCATTGTCCCGGCTATACCCGTGGCATTCACCATTGAATATTGAGCGGCAGCCGGATCACCCTCAAAGTTCTCCTCATAGACCTGAACCTCCGGTTCTGGCTCCGGTTCCGTAATGTCCGGATCGATTACTAACGGTGATATGGTTAATCCCATGTCTTTTACCGCACCGGCTACCAGACCGGCAATAACCTGCGCACCGTAGCTGCTGAAATGCGTATTATCCCCTACGCCGTTCGGGTACTTCGGATATTCGCCGGGATTAGCGTACAGGAAGATTTTCTCCGTAGCCGCCAGGCCGATACGATTGTAATCCGTAATGCTTAACTGGCTCAAATCGATCAGCGGTACATTCAGTTCTACCGCTACTTCTTTGGCTGCCTTCACATATTCGGGGAAGCTTACGTTAAATTCCTGAGTGACTGTATTGAAGTCTCTTCGTCCTACCGGCGTAAGCAGGACCGGAGTTGCACCGCGCTGCTTGGCTCCGTTCACATAACGGGTCAGGTAGGTTTTGTAATCTGCCGGAGACGCATAGCGGTCAGGAATTCCTATGCTGGCATCGTTATGACCGAAAGAAATGAAGAAGAAGTCTCCCGGTTTGATCCGCTGCAATATCGTATCCAGACGGCCGTCAACCATGAATGATTTGCTGCTTCTGCCGCCGATCGAATCGTTCTGGACCACCACACCATTCGCAAAATATCGTCCGAATTGCTGGCCCCACCCTTCCTGGGGAGCCTGCGCACTGCTATAAGACTGCATCGTGGAATCACCGGCCATATAGATCGTCTTCGCATTTCCCGGCGTCTTCTCCGGGTACTTCTCGATAATAATCTCCTGTACGTCGATGGCTGTGCCGGAGAAAATGAGCTCCAGCTGACCGTCTACCACCGCAATATCATACGAGTAGACCAGAGGTGCTCCCGCGCTCACGCCAGTGACGGCCAGCTTTTGAACAAATTCAGATTTGACGCCGATATTGGAATCCCGGGCATCAGCACCAAGCTTGAGCGTTACCTTGTAATTGGCACTCGGCAGGTCAACAGCAAACTTTGTGTTGTCCGGAAGCGAAACATGATTTGCGTCCAGAGTAATTCCGCTTGTACTCTCAAAGCCGTATCCGGTTGCCTCTGTGTAAGGTGTATCCTGAACTGCTGTTGCTCCGGCAGCCGGGTCCGTGCCGAAATCAAAGTAATAAACCTGCTGAGGTGTTTCTTGTGCTCCGGTTAGAGTGACATTCGCTTTAGGGAATTCGGTCGCTTCCGCTCCGAGATAGAATCCGGTGTGCGGCGGCTGGTTGTAGGCGACATTCTGCCAGGCTATCCCTAAACGGTATACGGGATCCTGCATCAGCGAAGGAATCCGGTAATTCGTAGGAATGGTTGTCGTATAGAGTCTATACTCCGAGCTGTCTTCGCTGCGCAGCAGCAGCTCTTCACGCCAATCGCCCAGGATATCCGCCTGAAGGGCAGGGTTGCCTTTGGTATGATTATTGGTCAAGGTACCAGTTGCCCGGAAAATCTCGTTCAGCTGCTTATTCTCATAATCCCACTTGTAAACGAGCGGAATGCCTTTCGCTGTAGTGTTATTCCATTCATGGTCGAACAGCTCCCGCTGAAGATCCCCGTCCCACCAGACCGCAAAGTTGGCGCTTCGCGGCACTTCATTCTGTTCATAAATAACCTCTCCATTAGCCGCATATCCGCGGGATAAAGGGTCCATCTGACCCTCAACAATCGTGGCTGCCCATGATTCATATCCCGGGTAGTTCGGATCAATATCCGCGGACATTCCGCGTCCGGTATCCTTACCGGTATACTGCCCCCAGATAATCTCACCCGTTGCAGCATCACGCATCTCCAGCCCGTATTCAGCGTTCGTATGCTCATGCACACTCACGATCTGGTAACCTTCCCGGCCCGGATCGAGCTTGCCGGCATGCATCGCATCGCCATGGCCGAGTCCGGTGCTGTAGATCAGGGTTCCATCATCATCAATCGCCAGGGAGCCGTACATGATTTCGTCTTTACCGTCACTGTCAACATCAAGTACGCTTAGATTGTGATTTCCTTGTCCTTCATATTGCGATCCGGCTTCATTGGTATCAAAGTTCCAGCGCTTCACCAGTTGACCGTCAACATAGTCGTAAGCTGTGAGAGTCGTTCGTGTATAGTAGCCGCGGGCCATGACTACGCTTGGCTTCACGCCATCCAGATAGGCAATCCCCGCCAGGAAGCGGTCTACGCGGTTGCCGTATCCGTCCCCCCACGCACTTACATCCCCTCTTGGAGGGTCGTAATTCACGGTGGATACGGCTGCTCCGGTCTGACCGTCAAACAGCGTCAGATATTCTGCTCCGGAGAGGATATATCCGCTCTCATTGCGGTAATCCTTCGTACCGTCACCGATAACTGTGCCTTGGCCGTCCTTCGTGCCGTCCGCTGTTTTGACGACGACTTCAGCTTTGCCGTTGCCGTCCAGATCGTACACCATCAGTTGTGTATAATGGGCTCCGGCGCGGATGTTGACACCCAGGTCGATCCGCCATAACTTCGTGCCGTCCATTTCAATGGCATCGATATAGACGTTGCCGGTATACCCGGCCTGTGAATTGTCTTTGGAATTGCTCGGACTCCACAAGAGAACGATTTCATAATCACCGTCGCCATCCAAATCTCCTACAGAAGCATCTCCGGCGTAGTAGGAATACGTGCCGCCGTCTTTGGTGCGGCCGTCAGCCGGTTTATCCAACGGAATGGGCATATAAGCGTTGTGCTGCACAGGTACGGTCTCCGCCTGCATCTCTTCCTTACCGGCAATGACGGTAGAAATCTGATACTGGGAACTGTCCGCGCCTGTCGCGTCCACGTAATTAGTGGAGCCGCTGATCGGAGCTGAGTTTACTTTATATCCGTTTTTATATATATTGAAAGCGATTTCATCTGAATCCGTATTCAAGTACCTCCAGCTCAAGTAGACACCGTTATCAACCAGGATCGCTACTAACCCCCGGTTCAGATATTCTGCCTGACGCGCGGGAAGACTGCCCGTTGATTCTGCATGTACCGGAGATGCCGGAATGGCAAGCGGGATAACCAGTAGGAATGATAATAAGAATGCGAACACTGATTTTTTGACGAAAATTATTTTTTTGCCCATGTACTTAACTCCTCCTATTATTCTAAACTCATTTAGAAATCGGGGGAAACTTGTACGTTCACATCATAGTTGTCATTTAACATACCTGCTACAGTCCTCTTAACTTCAAAATGCTATACCCGCTCAGCCAGAGGTAACCATCCCCTTTCAGTATGTCCCACCAAATATGCACAAGTGTATCAAATAATGGGATTCAATTCTGCTCAAAAAAACGCACTTTCAACCCAGAATCGACTATTTTAAAATATAAGGATTTATATAGTTCACGTTATAAATCATTCTTACAGGCACAAAAAAAAGAAATCCTGAGAGGCATACTACCTGTCAGGATTTCCAGTGGAATTATACCTGTACGCTTACTATACTCCTGCTGTTCTTACTTCATATACAACTCGACCAGCTTATAGCACCGGTCCCGGGTAACCCCGGCCAGCGTGGCGGCATACTCCAGCCCCTCCGCTGTCCCGCCTTCGTATTTGGCTGCGGCTTTGGCCGCTGTCTCATCGCGGAGTGTAATCCAGTTACGCTGTTCCTCTTTCAGCTTAGACATTTCTGCTTGGGGGAGCTGCTGCTTGAGCACCTGATAAATCTCATTCAGTGCTTTGTCCCACCGTTCGTTCTCCTGAACGGCCGCTGCTGTCATTGCAAGCGTTGTACCTTCATCCGACAGAGCCTTCAGGTCTGACAACCCCTCTTCAATCTTATCCAGTTTGTCAAAATAGGCCTGACGCGTGGACTCCTCCGGCTCCGGGGTAGATTCAGCGGTTGCCTCCGGCGAGGGAGCTGCCGTCGTTGTGGCTTCGGGAGCGGGCTGCACAGTGGCAACGGCTGTCGCTGCTGGTGTTATCTCCGGTGCTGCAGAAGTTTCCACCCCGGTCTGCTCAGGAGCCGCTGCATTGCCGTTGCCGGCCTCATTATTGCCGCAGCCGCCTATCAGCAGACTGGAGATCAAAAGTGTGGTTATTATTGCTTTTTTCATAAGTCCTCATCCTGTCGGTTTGGTATAGTAGTTAGCATACTTCACAGATCCGGCTGGAATCAACAGCCTCTAGACTTATTACCTGTAACTGCCGCTTACTAATCATTACCGACCCTGGGATAATAAAAAGAAGAGCCCAAAAGGCTTAACGCCTATCAGGATCCTCTTCATTCAAATCTAATTATGTACGGGTCCTGCAATCTACATTCTGAATAAATTCACAGATTTCCCCGTTGTTTTTGCCGAAGCTATGCTTCACTAATAATATTGTACCGTCAGAATCTACAATCACTGCTGCTCCGGTTAATCTGGGAACCATCATTCAACCTTCTCGCTCACAAATCAAAACGTCCCGATGATCTGCACAAGCATCATCCGGGACGTTCAAATTACACGCTATCTTTTTATAAGGACGGACTGTATTCCTCATAGGACAGCACAATGTGCTCTCGTGTTAAGGGGCTATGCTCTATAATTGCCTTCCGTTTGGCTTTCAGCACAATCTGTTCAATATCTGCAAAGCTGCATCCGGCAAGGCGCCCACATACCTCTTCCGTCAACCCTGCTTCACCATCAAATCCGTTAATCAATTGTTCAATATATTGACGTCTGCTGGATTCATCCGGCAGGGAATAGGTCATTTTCGTATCAAATCTTCTCCAGATCGCCCGGTCCAGTTCATTCTCCAAATTCGTTGCCGCTACAAAAATACTGCTGTCGCCGAAGTCATCCAGACATTGCAGCAGGGTATTTACTGCGCGTGCCATCTCTTTGACCTCATCATTGCTCTCCCGTGTTCTGGCAATCGCATCAAATTCATCGAGGAAAAGGACGCAAGGTGTTGCTTTGGCATATTCGAATATTTTGCGGATATTACTGCCGGTTTCCCCCAAATGACTGTGAATAACCGCGTCCAGCCGAACCAGAATAAGCGGAAGCTCTAGCATCTGGGCCAAATAGAATGCGGTCAATGTTTTCCCCGTACCTGGCGGACCATACATGACCACTTTATTGGGAATGGGTACGTTGTGTTCTTCGAAAGTTGGCCTCATCCCGAGTATAGTAATGAACTCCTCAACAATCTTCCGGTTCATCTGGGGCAGTACAAGTTGCTTTACTTTTCTGGCACATTCTTTTGGTGTGAAATACGTCCCCATATCTATACCCTTCGCTCTAGGAAGACGCTGATTACTGCTGTTTTTATTCATTATTGTGTTGAAGCTCCTTAACTGGATTATGAGTATTTATTCGTAATTATTACGTTTAAATCAATATACCTGCTTACTCCCTGTATTGTCAACCGGGGGCACTCAGAGCGTCTGATCCTCCTAAATGGAGCTTCAGGATGAATTGAGCGGGAAAAATTATGCTACGGGGGTCTTGACAGCTACTCAAGTCAGGAGTAGTATTTTGAAATACTTCTAATGTTCCTGGAAAATTATTGAATCCAAAGGAGGCCCCCTATGATTGATGCTCTACGGAAACTCGGATTGTCCGATCTCGAAGCCCGCTGTTATCTGGCGCTGCACGGTCAGCCCCCTTCTTCAGGCTACGAAGTCTCTAAGCAGGTTTCAGTTTCACGTTCGAATGTCTATGCTGCGCTGCGCGGCCTTGTAGAGAAAGGTGTCTGTCGTGCTGAGGAAGGTGATCCGATTACCTTCGCGGCGATTCCAATCGGACAGGTTGTTAAGCTGCTGCAATCGGAGTTCGAACGAACTGCACGCCTACTGGAGAGTGAGCTGACTACCCTGCCGGATACGCCGCCCTTCTTCAGTAACTGGAAAGGAGATCAGCAGGTAGATCTGGCGATCCGCCGCCTCGCCGCCAATGCCAGGGAGGAGATTCTGGTCGATCTTTGGGCAGAGGATCTGCACTGGGTCGAGGAATCGCTGCTCTCAGCCGAGCACCGGGGTACCGCCGTTCATCTGATGGTTATCGGTGAAATGCCGACGGAGCTTGAACATGTCATCGTACATAGTGTGCCGCCGGGGGGACCGCATAGGTCACGCAATTTCTCCATGCTGCTGGATAAGGAAACGGCGCTGCTCGGCAGCTTCAGCCGGCACGCGCCGGTATCGGCGCTGGAGAGCAACCACCCGGCGGTGCTGAATGTACTGCAGACCTCGTACTTCCACGATGTTGTGATGATGCGGATCGAGAAAGATTTTGCCGGGGAGCTGGAGGACCGGTACGGGAAGGATTATGCACTGATCCGGCGGGAGCATCCCGAGATGCATGCGAAGAACTCCGGCATGTAATGAGTTTAATGTATACCTGTGAATTAGAAAGGATGACATGTTTTGAATTCAAAAGGCTCGTCCGTACTACATAACCGCTCGTTCCTGCGCCTGTGGATCGCACGGATATTCTCGACCAGCGCTTTTCAGATGCTGTCTGTCGCTATTGGCTGGCAGATGTACGCGCTGACTGACAGCGCCTTCCAGCTGGGTCTTGTCGGCCTGGCGCAATTCCTGCCGATGCTCCTGCTGACACTGCCGGCCGGACAGACCGCTGACCGGTACGACCGCCGGACCATCGTCTATCTCTGCCAGCTGATGGAGAGCGTAGTTGTCCTGCTGCTTGTTCTCGGCAGTGTGCAGGGCTGGCTGGGCTCGCTTCATCTGCTGGTCGCCGCCGCCATTCTCGGCGCCTGCCGTACCTTCGAAGGCCCAGCCTCTGCTGCGCTTGTGCCGGACATCGTGGACCGGGAACAGCTGCCGAAGGCCGCAGCCTGGTCTGCCTCCGCAATGCAGACCGCGATGATCGTCGGCCCGTCACTTGGAGGAGTGCTTGTCGTTTGGGGGACTGCCGCTGCCTACATCGCCTCACTTGCAGCGCTGCTGATCTCGACCGTGCTCATCTTCTTCGTCAAGACCGTTCACTTCGTGAAGAAGCTGGACGCCGTCAATATGGACACGTTCCTTAGTGGCCTGAAGTTTGTCTTTGCCCGCAAAATCATTCTTGGTACTATCTCGCTAGACCTGTTCGCTGTGCTGCTTGGCGGTGCGACTGCCTTGCTTCCGATCTTCGCCGAGGATATCCTGAAGACCGGCTCACTCGGTCTTGGTCTGCTGCGTTCTGCACCAGCGGTCGGGGCGATCCTTGTCTCGCTGATTCTAACCCGATATTCGGTGGAGAAAGCAATCGGCAAGACATTGTTCGCCTCCCTCGTTGTATTCGCCTTGGCGACGATTCTGTTCGGGATGTCCCGCAGCTTCTGGCTCTCGCTCTTCGCGCTGTTCCTCATCGGAGCCTCCGACGTCGTAAGCGTTGTAATCCGTTCCACGCTGGTTCAGGTCAACACACCGCAAGAGATGCAGGGCCGGGTCAACGCCGTCAACTCCCTGTTCATCGGCACCTCGAACCAGCTGGGCGAATTCGAGTCCGGTACGATGGCCGGTCTGGTCGGAGCCGTACCAGCGACAGTTATTGGCGGGCTTGGTACACTCGTCATTACCGTGATGTGGATGTATTGGCTCTTCCCGGTCCTCCGGACGCAGAAGACCTATATGGCGGAGAAAGGGTAATAGAGAACGGTTCTTGGAAATTATTCACCCTGTAGATAAAAATAATGGTCTAAATAAAAAAGTTAAGGCTGCCAATGGGCAGCCTTATTTGTGTACCTATAAACACTCTCTATGCTTCAATACAGTTGGGCAGCCGCCTCAGGAGTAAAGGCTTGAATCTCCTCCACCCTGCCCTCGCGGATTTTCTTTGCCCATGCCGGATCACCCAGCAGCGCGCGTCCTACGGCTACCAGATCGAACTCCTGATTGTCCAGCCGCTTCAGCAGTTCATCCATCCCTTGATGATCCGCTTCCCCGCCTTCAGCGGGATCATTGTCCATGCCTACGGAACCAACAGCAATCGTTGTCTTCCCGGTGAGCTTCTTCACCCATCCGGCGAGACCCAGCTCCGAGCCCGCGAATTCAGGGTCCCAGAACCGGCGGGTCGAGATATGGAAAATATCTACGCCGGTCTGTACCAGCACATCCAGGAATTGCTTCAGCTGCTCCGGTGTATCTACTAGCTTCGCCGTGTAATCAGTCATTTTCCACTGGGATAACCGGATGGAAATCGGATAATCCGGTCCGACTGCAGCGCGGACGGCAGCGACAACTTCGGCTGCGAATGTGGTGCGCTTCAGGAAATCGCCGCCATAGCGGTCCGTCCGCTGATTGGTTTGTTCCCAGAAGAATTGGTCAATCAATAAGCCGTGGCCGCCGGAAAGCTCTATCCCGTCGAAGCCAGCCTGCTGCGCATTCACTGCTGCATCGGCATAAGCCTGAATGACGCCGGAAATCTCTTCTTCTGTCATCGGCTCGCTAATCTTGTTTCCTTGCATATCGAGACCTGATGGCCCGATCGATGGTGCATCCGGGTAAGGCTGGGAACCCATTGGACGAATCATTCCCATATGTGACAATTGGGGAAAAATAATCCCGCCGGCCTCATGAACCTGTCTGACGACTTCACGCCAGCCGCTCAGAGCGGCTTCGCCAAACAGATTAGCGAGTCCCGGATCACTGCTCGCCGCCGGATGGTCAATCATACCAACGGTGATGATCAGCCCCACCCCATTCTCAGCGCGGCGGCGGTAATACGCTGCCATATCCTCCCCTGGAATACCCTCAGGTGCAAAAGCACGCGCCATCGGTGACATTACGATCCGGTTGGGTATATTTAATTGTTGAACCGTATAAGGTTCAAATAAGGTCTCCAGTGAATGAATTTGCTCCTGCTGTTTAGCCATGGTTAACGCCTCCTCTAGATTATATGATTATTCTCAAAGCGGGGTATGAATGCAATAGTAACAAGCTCCAGCCCCCCCATCAACCAACAATCTGCCCAAGTTGTTGCTTAAGCTAGAAGCCGGAAAAACTGTCGTATTGGCAGATCCTATTTGTTGTCTGTCAATAAGGTGATTATAATAAAGGGATTCTACTCACTACTGAAAGGGGTGTTCCTTGGATGGCTGGCATACTCCCCCCCAATCCTAACGACCCGCGGGTGATTCGGACCCGTCAATTAATTCTGGATGCCTTCATCCGACAATTGAATATCATGGACTTCAACTCGATTACCGTCGGCGATATTACCAAAGCTGCCACTATTAATCGGACCACCTTTTATGCACATTTCCAGGATAAATATGCGCTGTTCGAAGCCTTTTTGTTAGACGCCTTTACGAATATGGTCCTCCATAAAGTCGATGCAACGGGACCGTTGACCGAAAAGACGCTTCAGGAGCTCATCGTAGCCTTATGTAACTATCATGAAACCAGCGACCGCTGCTTCAAAAGATATGATTCTGTCGCTCTCCTGCTTGAGGAGAATATCAAGCTGCATCTTGAGAAGCTTATCCTGCAGCTTATTAGCGAATCAGACTCAGCTGCAGATTCGAAGCCGCTTGCCACTGCGGCCACCCTGCTAAGCTGGTCCTTATACGGCGTAACCTACCGATGGAATGTGGAAGGAAGAGCGGAGTCTCCCTCCGAACTTGCGGAGCGGGTCATGCCGCTGATCACGGGCGGATTCCCCATGTTCAATCCGCAAGTTTCCTAATCAGACTGGCCCAGGTGTAAAATCAGCGGCAGCCTCGGACGTGAAAATCGTGTCCAGGGCTGCCGCTGTTTATATTGAGCCAACGTTGTGGGACAATATCGAGATACATAAGCGCTGAATGGTGAAGGTTGTCGCGCACACGGTAGATAGATCATCTTGATTTACGTTTGTTATCCGGATGTGGGGCAAATAATCAGTCTTCAAGTCCGGAAAAGATTGATGGAAATGCGTCAACACCAGCTACACCAATTCCCAATACACTACTATCCGAGACTTCAGATAAGAAAATTGCTATTTTATGGTGTTCAAGAAAAAGCACAAAAAGACATATTTTCGTCATTAGATGTTGTAATAAATGGAGAAACGAAAACATTCAATTGGATCAATGTAACGAACCCCTCCTTCTATCCTCAAATATCGGTCATTGATTTAGATGCAGATGGAGAAGATGAAATTGTCATTGTTCTGACAAAAGGCGCTCAGTGAGAGCGATTCAAACGATTGGTTTGAGCAACCGAAGCCTCCCCCCCGACCTCACATTATAATGGATCAGCAAAAAGATGCCCCGCGCGCCGGAATCCTCCAGCGCCGCGGGGCATCTTTTATCAAAACAACTATTCCAATTCAACCGTCTTGTTCAGATCCGACTTCTCTGTGTCCCGATTGGTGATTCGTTTGAACATATAAGTCGCCATCTCGGCCAGATTACCGCTCTTCCAGTATTCAGCAGCTTCGGCATGAACCTGAATCAGGATCACGTTCGGGTCATCATAGGTGGTCTTCAGGAACGTGTTATAGCCTGCACTCCAGAATTCTTTTTTCTTCTCCAGATCCTCGACAATCCTGGCGGTTCCGCGGATGGAGACATAGGATTTGTCAGCGTACACAACATTAACCCTCGGATCATGGAGGATCTCATCGAACTTGCTGGTGTCCTTCTTGGTCAGGAACCACAGGTCTCCGTCAAACTCGACTTCCTGTGTCTTCATGGGACGGGATACCAGGCCTTCGGGTGAGATCGTCGTGAACATCGCTGTATCAATCCCTTTGATAAGGTCTCTGACCGTCTCGACAGCTTCCTGATGACTTTTATCCAAAGTTGACATGCTTATCGCCTCGTTTCTTCCGGGTTATGGGAATAGGATATCCAAATGCGTACCTATTATTAACCCGATTAGGCGAAAACCTATCTTTAACGGTTCAGTCACAGCTTTATCAGCTGGTTCAGTATTCGCCTTTGATGACGAAGAACGAGCCCCGGATCGTTCCGGCCAGCTTAGACTTCTGCCTGGCGAATTTGAACTTTGTCTCCAGCTCCTTGGGAATCTCCATGCCCTCAGAGAGCTTGAATCCGACAGCCCGCTTCTTGGGATCATCCACGGTATACATCACGTTAAGCGCCAGTCCGTCCTCATAAAAGACGTAAGCAAACCGGATATTCTCTACCTGAAACCGCGAGGTCTCCAAAGGCTTGGCCGAAAATTCAAGATCACGTTCTTTTTTCAGAATTCCATTCACATAATCCAGGGTCTCCTGGCTTTCGCTGGCCGGGACAACCGTGAACTCATGCGTGTACTTATTCATGAAGTAACGCGCTTCATTCGCACGCAATCCTGCAAGTGCATCCACTACAGGTGACGACTCCAAGCCGGCCGTAGACACCTCTTTGAAATCAACGATATAAGACATTGCACTTCCTCCTCGGCTAACCCGTTATTTACTTACAACAGGAATCCACATTTCACCTACAACCTGTCCATCCTTCTGCCCCATCTCAACCGATGTATTGGGCCCGCCCACATAGGCGACATCCTTCGCTTCCGGCAGAGCTTGACCAAAAGCAACTCCGGCGAGCTTATTATTCAGTTCATCAGCCGTTGCCGCTTCCCCTCTAACCACCAGGTATTTACCCTTAGGAAACTGGATAACTCTGGCCTCTTCCGGCGCAGCTGCTTCGGTCATGACACCCGCATAATACATCATTTTGTTGTTCACCGCTTCACTCACGGCAAAAATATAGTCGTTCACGGCCATCGCCTTCAACTTATCGAGCCTTCCATCTTCACTGACGGCCTGCCAGAAGTCTGACTTTTCTTTGTTAATACCTGCATAGTCCGTGTAATCGCTCTTAAGCTCCGTGCCCAAGCCGATAACGATGAAGCTGTCTTTTTCCTCTAACGTGTAATTTGCCATGTCTGCAACCATCCTTTGTATTTGAAATTTGTCTTCTTGTCTTGATATGTATATGATAGTCTTAAATCATGTCATAAAATGAAACTGTTTAGGAGACGCGATGAAAAAAGTTGAACGGGTAAATGTGATCATGCGGTATATTAACAACCGGGCCCACTTTACTATTACTGAAATCATGCAGGAATTTAATATCTCCCGTTCGACTGCGATTCGGGATATCCGGGAAATCGAGGCGCTGGGGATGCCGCTTGTCGCTGAAGTTGGACGGGATGGCGGGTATTCTGTGATGCGCAATTCTGTCCTTCCCGTGGTCCGGTTTACAGATAATGAGCTCAAAGCCCTGTTCATTGCCTTCATGGCCACAAGAAACGGGCAGCTCCCTTATCTCAAGAGCCGTCAGTCTCTAACGGAAAAATTACTCGGACTCGTCTCAGAGAACCAGCAGGAGGACCTGTTTCTTCTGAATCAAATTCTGCTGTTTGAAGGGACCAACCCGAACAATCCTGACCTGCTTGATCTGTCTGATCTCCCCCACCCCATGCTGGAGAAGCTGATCCAGATCCTGCTGGTGGACCGCTATTTGCTGATTACCAGCGAAGTAGCGAGGATCATCCAAGCTTATCCCGTTTATGTCTTACGCCTCTATCGTGAGAAAAGCCAGTGGCTGATCGAGGCCTTCGACTTAAACGATGAAAGGAAGCGGATTATTCCTGTGGACCAAGTCACCGATGTTGTCCTAAATCCGGATAAAAAAAGATTAAGCAGGAAAAAGATCCTGGAAAAACTGAACAGTCAGGAAGAAGAAGTCAACCTCGTTCTTGAACTCGGCCCCAAGGCGATTGCCCAATTCAAAAAATATCATCCAATGAAGGTATCGCTCTCCTATACGAATCCTTACCAGAGCACAGCCATTCTCAAGACGTATATCCATGCGGATATGCCCGACGAACTGGCGGAAATCATAAACTGGCTGCTTTTCCTGGGCGGGGATATCAGACTTAAGGAAGCGCCGGAGGAAATCTGGAAAGGGTTAAAAGAGAGACTGCGTTTATTATACCTATAATCAGTGTGCCACCAAATGTACCGGATATTCAGATTGAAATTCTGGCCTCTATACAACCTGTCCAAAAGAGTTTAAAATTTTCAAGGAGTGTAATGACCATATCTGATTTGGCTTCAGGGAACTTATCCGGAAAAGGAGACTTTAGAAACATGCTAGATTCAAACACAACCAGCCTATTGAAAAAAACATTGAGTGCAAGTATCGGTAACCAGGAAATTGCAGGTGCGAACCTGATGGTCATCAAGGACGGCCGCGAGGTGTTCTATCACGAAGACGGCTTAGCCGATGTCGAAGCGGGACGTCCTATCACCCGGGATTCGATCTTCCGTCTATACTCGATGACGAAACCGGTTACATCCGCCGCCATCATGCTGCTGCTTGAGCGCGGACAGATCGATTTGTTCGATCCGGTAAGCCGTTATATTCCAGGGTTCAAGAACCAGCTGGTCGAAAAGAACGGAGAACTGGTGCCTGTCAGCCGGGAGGTTGTCATTCATGATCTGCTGAATATGACCTCGGGACTGGTATACGGAGGAGGAACAGACAAAGCCGCTCTGCATACGGAGGCTTTGTTCAAGGAGCTGGACAGCCGCTTGCACGGCGATAACCGGATGAGCACCATGGAATTCGCCACCCGTCTGGGTGAAGGCCCGCTTTCGTTCGAGCCGGGTTCGTTCTGGCAGTACGGGACCTCAGCGGATGTTCTGGGAGCCATTGTGGAAGCGGTTAGCGGCATGCGGTACGGAGAATTTTTGCAGAAGGAAATATTCAGCCCGCTGCAAATGCAGGATACCGGCTTCTGGCTGCCTGAAGACAAAGGAAACCGCCTGGCCAGAGTCTACCAGGAGGACGGCGAAGGCGGCTTGAAGCTGTATGCGGAGAGCCATCTGGGCATCTACCACCATATGGACCGGGAACCGGCCTACGAGTCAGGCGGAGCGGGCCTGGTCTCAACGATTGACGATGCTGCCAAGTTCACCACCATGCTGATGAACCAGGGCAGCTTGAACGGCGTTCAGCTGCTCAAGCCTAGAACCGTTCAATATATGACTACAGCTGTTCTAAGCGATGGGCAGCAAAAAGGCTTCGATACCTGGCATTCCCTGCAGGGGTATAGCTATGGCAACCAGATGCGTATCCTGAAAGACACCGGAAAAGCCGGAGTGGTCGGCGGCCAGGGTGAATACGGCTGGGACGGCTGGCTTGGAGCTTATTTCACCAACAGTCCGCAGGACGGCCTGACCTTCCTGTTCATGATCCAGAAAAAAGATGCCGGCACACTGCCGGTCACTCGCAAGCTGCGTAATATTGTGTTTAGTTCGTTGTAAGAAACCTGCTCTTCTTGTCCAATATACACACAGGGTCCAATTCTTGTCCTCCGTAAAGAACAAGAATTGGACCCTGTGCTATGAAATGAGAAAATCCGCACTTTCTCTCCGCACTCTCCACACGCTCTGCTAAGTTACCAGTTCGCGTTCTTCCTGTTCGTCTCAATGACTTCATGGAAACGGTCAGGAAAATTAGTATAGACTCCATCTACACCCCAAGAATAAGCTTTATCCATATTGAGCTGATAATTAATGGTATAGGGCATGACCTTAAGTCCCGCCCGCTTTATCTGCGCCACATAAGACGCGCTGGTCCCCTGGAAATTCGGGCTGATGCCGACAGCATAGGACTTCACATCTGCCAGATAAGCTTCAGTAAGTCTTACCGAGGTATAATCATTCCATACGAGTTGGTACAACGGAATATCTGGGTTGATGGAATGGAACTTCCGTAGACTGGCTGCGCTGAATGAATGGATAGCCACTACTTTTTCCAGATCATATTTCTTAATGTATTCATTCAAGAGGACTTCAATATTAATCTTCGGCGTTGATTCCTTGATTTCAAGAACATAGCTGATCTCTTTGCCAAAGGTTTCGAATACCTCATCGAGGGTGGGGATGGTGGTCCCTGCATATATTTCTCTGGCAAACATCGGATACGCCTTATTGAACCACGACCCGGCATCCAGCTGTTTGATCTGCTCCAGCGTCATGTTCCTTACATACCCTTTGCTATTGGTCGTGCGGTTGACTGTATCATCATGGATGACAACAGGAATCTGATCCTTGGTCAGGTGGATATCCAGCTCAATCGAGTCGGAATCCATTTCACGCGCCAGCTCGAAGGCCGGCATCGTGTTCTCCGGAGCATATCCGGACGCACCCCGGTGGGCGATCGTATATACTTTTTCCGCCGGATCGATGATTTCTTTCACTTTAACCCGGATGGCCGGGAAGGAAGCGTACAGTGTTGTAAATAAGAGGATAAATATTAGTACATGCATTCCGATAAAATAAGCTTTATGGCTGACAATCTTCTTCATTCCGTCGTCCTCATTTTCCTGTAACCTTAACTTTTGCAAATATTATTATATTAACAGTTAGGGTCATTGAAATCTACATTTTTAATTACAGCGCAATCTAACAGCATAATTCTAAACCGTCTCCCTGCCCGCCGGCGAGTTCAGCTTCATGTACCGGAATCCAGAAATATTCAAAGGTTAGACCCGAATCTTCTCCGGATGCTTCTATAGTATGTTCCCACCGGGCCGGGCGCTCTTGAATTAACTCTAACTGATACACATGTCTTTCATGATGTTGTTGTTTATACGCCGCGTAGTACAGATACGTCTTCAAATGCTTGACTAGCCGCAGCTCATCCTTCGTTATTCCTGATTCCTCCAGTATCTCCCGGAATAATGCCGTTACTACACTCTCGCCCGATTCTACAGTCCCGGCAGGAACCTGCACACCAGCTTCCGGGTAGTCCCTATGCCTGAACACGAGCAGCTTATCGTTATATATAATGTAGGCCCAGACCGTTCATCACATAGGGGCGTACCAGATCAACAAGCAGATCCGTCCGTTCCTTCTCCCCGACTTTGAACCATTGATACGCTGCGCTATAGATCGCTGACCCTGTCATGGCCGCCAGGATTGTTGTCTGATTGGGGTCTGCTGTATGGGGATGATCTCCTTTTACAAAAATGCGCTCAATAATCTGCTGCAGCAGCTGCTTGATCTTCTCGTCCACCAGCGTAGCAATCGATTTGGAATCCATCCGGCAGATCTCAAAAAAATCCAAAATGTACCGGTAAGTCATAAGGATCAGCTCGTTACATATTTCATCTGTGAACTCCAGCGCATGCTCCACGGGTCCGGGAATCATCTTGCGGAAAGCCTGTTCGATGATTTCATCCAGCAACGCATATTTATCCTCGTAATGAGTGTAAAATGTGGCGCGGTTAATGGTAGCTCTCTCTGCGATATCTTTGATGGTGATTGTATCGAAGCTTCTCAGCCGCAGCAACTCACGGAAGGCTTCTCTGATCAGCTGCCCTGTGCGCACAACCCTTGGATCTATCTGGTTAACCATCGCTAACTTCCCCTCTTAGACATCAAATCTTAATCTATGTTGTTTAACCGACTTATCCCCGAGTCTGCCGATTGAATTCAACAGGATGCCGGACTATCATCAATCGTATCAGACATGTGTTGTTTAAACAATGTGTGTTACCTAATTGAAAGGACAGATGAACTTGAATATACAATCAGACAGAATATTAATCGTTGGCGCTGGAGTGATTGGCAGTGTGTACGCACTCCGGTTCGCACGGTCAGGACTTGACGTTACCTTACTGGCCCGGGGCAAGCGGCTGAATGCCCTCCAGAAGAAGGGTCTGCAATACAATGAGAAAGGCACGATACAGCAAATTCCGGTGAAGGTAATTGCGGAGCTCGATAACGATGACATCTATGATTTCATCTTTGTTCCGGTCCGGTATGATCAGGCGGAGTCTGCTCTTGAGGCGATTAAGAATAACAGAAGCCAAACCATTATTACGTTGACCAACACGGTAGGTTATGAATCCTGGCTTGAAATCGTAGGCGAGCGGCTGCTCCCAGGCTTCCCTGGTGCTGGCGGAGACCTCAAAGACGGTGTGCTCTACGCCCAGTTTGGAACGGAGCCTGGGCAAGGGACTATATTTGGTGAAATCAATGGACAGACGACCGAAAGAGTGAATCGTCTTGCCGGACTACTTGATCAGGCAGGTCTAACTAATATAATCGAACCGGATATAAAGGCCTTCCATATCTCACACGCTGCCCTGGCAGCAGTCAACAAGCACTTTTATACGGAGGATGGTACGGGTATGGTGGATTTGGAGACTGCAAGAAGCGACAGTACATTGAGCAAGCTTGCTGCTGATATTAAACGCAATATTAGGCAAGTTGAGCAGTCCGGAATACAGGTCATCCCGCCGGAAACGAAACAGATGGCTGAATTGCCGGAAGAGGACATTATCGCCCGGTACCGCCAGATGCTGAGCAATGACTTCATCATTGATGTTAAGCTGGGGAATCAGGCTGTCAGCAGAAGAGCAGAGATTATGCTGCTGGACATAGCGTTTGGGGATGGACAATTGTTGCAGCAGACTACATCCTAACTATTTCATGCTTAAAAAGCGGCATCTCCCCATTATCTACTGGTGGAAATGCCGCTTTTATTATGATTCAATTTCCCATATACTTCTCCACACCGGCCGGATCCATGAGCACCATCTGTTTATTACCAATCAGCTTGATCAGGCCCGAATCCTCAAACCTGGAGAACTTCCTGCTAATGGTCTCGCGGGTCACCCCGACATAACTAGCCAGCTCTTCACGGGACAGCGGAAGATCAATATGAATACGGCTTCCATGCCGCTTGCCGTATTTGTCACTGAGTTCCATGATCATGCAGGCAATCCGGATCTCCGGATCTTTGGTCGCCAGACTCTGCGCCAGATTCTCCGTATGGGCGAGTCTTTTGGTTACACTTTTCAGCAGCCGTAGAGAGATCTCCGGATTATCCGTCATTAAATGCTCCATATCATTCCGGGTCAGCATACAAATATTAGTGTCTTTCAGGGCATATGCGTTAAAATTACTAAGCTCATCACTGTTAAAAATACTGAGCTCCCCGAAGAAATCCCCATTCGTCAGAATGTGCAGGATTTGTTCCTTGCCTTCAGGAGTCATTTTGGATAGCTTCACATGCCCCTGTTGAATAATGTACAGCGTATCTGACGGCGCCCCTTCAAGAATTAACGGCTGACCTTTGGTAAACTTGCGGTGCTTAATCATGGCGCTAATTCTGGTGAGGTCATCGTCCGTCAATGCAGCAAAAATCGGTACCTTGCGTGTACAAGGTTCTGCGGCGTGCTGGCAGGAGTGCTCTTTCATACCGTTCCCCCTGAAATGTAGTATTTAGAAGCTGTTTACTCTAATGAGTAACAGATTTCTTATCTTCAACTGCTACGAAGTGACTTGTATCCTCTCCGCAGACCGGACATACCCAGTCTTCAGGCAAATCTTCAAACGCGGTGCCGGCGGCTACGTCCTCATCAGGATCGCCTATTGCCGGGTCATAGATATAGCCGCAGGGTGTACAGATGTATTTCTTCATTCTTCTCAGCTCCTAATAGTTTGTTTTTAGTTCAATCGGGTTTGTACTTCAGCCATAATGGCTTCTATGTTATTGCCGGCAAGATGAATTCCGGTCAGGCTGATCCCCTGTTCTACAGCCGACTTATACGTCAGGGAGGCAGCGGCTCCTTGCCAGGATAACGCACCGGTAATTGTATTATCTTTCACATAGATCCGCGTATAGGCGCCATTCTCTTCTCCGCTGACCGCCACATCGCATTGCCGTTCATCTGTGTTGCCAATGGAGAACAGAGAAATCCCAAAAGCATTAAACAAAGTAACCGGAACCGCTCTGCGGTAAACGGTCAGACTGTCAGCCATGTTGCTGCCGGCAATCCTTCCCTGTTCTATTGCACCGCCCCATAGTCCTTCAACATGCCCGTTAATTTCAGCAACATCACCGGCAGCAAAGATGTTCGGATCGCTGGTTTGCAATTGTTCGTTTACAATAATGCCGTTCCGGACTTGTATAGCCGATCCGCTTACAAGCGCCGTGTTCGGGACAATTCCGATAGAGTATACAACATGGTCACACGGGAGATTAGAACCATCGTCCAGCGTAATCCCGGTAACATAGTCTGTACCCGTAATAGAGGTTACTCCTGCTTGCAGAATCACCTTCACTCCGGATTGTTTCAAAGTCTCCCTAAGCAGGCTGGAAGAGTGCCCGTCCAGCTGTCTGCCCATCAGGGACGGGGCTGCTTCGATCACGGTTACCTCGTAACCTGCTTCGAACAAGGCCCAAGCCGTCTCGATGCCCTGGACACCTCCGCCAATTACGGCTACGCGGCTTCCATCCTGCAGACTATCTTTTAACCGGTCCGCATCGTTCATGTCTCTGATAGTATGGACATTGTGAAGTCCGGCACCTTCGATAGAGAGTGCGCGGTTCCTCGCGCCCATACACAACAGCAGCTTATGATACTCCACCCGCTGGCCGTCTTCTGTCTCTACCATCCGGCGATCCGGCTGGATCGAGGTGATCCGGGTTGAGGTCTTGACGTTTATACGGTTATCCCGGTACCACTTCTCTTTCTTGATCAGCACCTTCTCGCTGTGCAGGTCGGTGAACAGGCCTTTGGTCAGCTTAATCCGGTTATACGGAAGCCCGCTTTCCTCACCTAGAATCGATATTTCTGCTTCCGAGTCCTGATCGCGGATTGCTTTAGCTGCATGGACGGCGGATACGCCGCCGCCAACAATTACATAATGCTTCGTCATAAGTTGTTCCTCCTCCCTAAATTGAGCTCAGCAGCAGATCCGATACAAATTCAGCCGCATTTTTAATTTTCTGGACCTTCTCTGGCTCTTTAGGGGAGAATCTTACTCTAACCGGGAATTCAACATGTGTCATGCCGGTGGTTTTAATGACCTCCGAAGTGCTTTGCACGGTCATATTCGTTCCGTTCAGATAGTCCTGAATGACCTCGATGGCTTCTCCACTCCAGCCGTACGAGCCAAAAGATGCCGCAAGCTTGCCTTCCAGATTCATATGCTGCAGCTCCTTCAGCACATCCTCCAGGTTCCCGATCATGTCCGCATATTTAGTAGAGCTGCCGATAAAGACCGCGTCTGCAGAAGCAATGCTGTTCAGAATATCCGCAGTGCTGCTTTTATCCGCATCCCAGACTTCTGTTCCAATATTATTCTCCTGCAGGCATTCCTGAATGATTTTGGCCATTTTCTTCGTGCTGTTCTTGATGGTGGTATATACAATGACTGCTTTTTTACCCTGAGTTGTTTCGCGGCTCATCGTGGCGTACAGATCAATGAATTTAGGGATATCCTCCCGGATCAGGAATCCATGGGATGGGGCAATCATGCGGATATCCAGATCCTTGACCGCTTCCAGCAGTGTTCTTACATATCTTCTGTGCGGATGAATAATGGCGGCATAATAGCCCTTGTAATCTTCGGTGATATCAAATCCCGCTTCATCACTGAACAGATTCTCCACAGCTACATGTGTACTGAAGATATCGCAGGGGAACAGGATCTGATCCTCGATACAATACGTAATCATCGTCTCAGCAGTATGAAGGTACGGCGTTTCTTTGAACAGCAGTGTTTTTCCGCCGATATCCAGCGTATCGCCATCTTTAACGACCAGGAAGTTCCGGCTGTGCAGCTTATACATTTCCTGCAGTTCCGGCACAGCGATTTCGGTGCACACGATCGTGGCATTTAGCGCCTGGGATGCAAGGGCTGCCAGGCCGCCGGAATGGTCGGGCTCCGTATGGTTAATTACGATGTAATGAATATCCATGAGGTCAATCATACCGGCGAGACACTCGGCATATTCACGGCCGAACTCCATATCTACCGTATCAATCACGGTCGGCTTGCCCGTTTTTAACAGATAGGAATTATAGGTTGTTCCTTTAGCCAGAATCAGGCGGTGAAACGGAACCTGACGGTTATCTATTTTGCCTACCCAGTAAGTATCCCCGGCGATTTGTTTGAATTGTGTACTCATTTTGTTAACCTCCAATGTTTGATTGATAATCCTTATCAGCAACCTCATTCTATTACGGCTGCCGTACAAAAAGGAGGATTCAAATCAAATTCCGGAAGTTTATGAAAAAGCTTAACCGTATACTTTTAATGTAGACGATTGAACAGAAGGGGTGGTGCGTATAGTCACAGTTGGACAGAAATAATGAAATTTCTCTTGCGTGTCAGCGGTCAAAATAAAAAGCTGATCCCCATGAGATCAGCTCTTCTTAGCCACAAACGTTATACAATCCGAAGTCAGCCTGACAGGTTCACCCTTTCTGCTGATTTCATATTCCAGCGGTTTTACGAAGCGTCGCTCAACTTTCCAGCCGGCATACTGCTGATCCAGCAGCTCGAACATTCTTGCCGTAGTTAGATTCACTTCAAACATGGGATCGAGTTCTTCCACTTGTGCGAGGTTAACTTCACGAATGTTCGAAGCGATAATAATACAATTCGCTCCATTTCGTTTCGTTCCGGCATTCATTTCCTGCAGTTTCCGCTCCAGTGCCTGTTCCGAACTGATATGCTCTAAAGAAGATACGGCTACGATAATATCATACTCATCCGGTTCAATGTTAAACTGTTCAATATCGGATAACCTTGCCACTATGTATTGCTCAACTCCAAATTCCTTACTGTAATGATATAGTTTATCTATAGCCGATTCCAGCAGGTCAACGCATACCACTTTACCATTTCTGTGCTTCAAAGATTCAGCGATAGGAATGCTGTTCCGGCCGATCCCCGATCCCAAATCCAGCACACTTAAGTATTCCCGCTCCTTATATTCCTCTAAAAGGCTGATCACCGTCTTAACAGGCCTGTGAAGCCAGGACCCTGGCTTGAATAAGTCGTATGTATCGTAACAGTCATCATGATATTTCTTCTCTTCGGATCTGATGTTGGCTATTCTGTCCATTGATTCACCTTACGCTTTCAACGATTCCACTTCATTCTGTATTTGCTTTATTCAGGAACTTCAATATATTCGGATACTCTGGATTTCAGGATTTCTATTAGTTCTTCATCCATAAATCTATAGTCGTCCGGGATATCAAGACAGATTACCTGTTTGTTCCTTAGGGAGTCTGCAAATTTGTCCCTTAGCCTTCTTGTATGCTTCTTCTCCATTACGAATATCAGATCCGACCATCCGATATGTCCTTCGGTCACCTGTATTCTTGCTCCTTCTTCCGTGCCTGCCGACCTTGCTTCGTAACCGTTATATCCGTCAAAAATCTTCTCAGCAGTCAAACTGCGCCACTTATTCCGGCTGCAGATAAAGAGTAGTTTAATGTTGTATCGCCTCTATATTTACTTTGGGATTTCTAGTAATGCGCTCTTATTAATTTGTAGTTTATATTTTCTATGAATTGTTCAATCCTAATCACTTCATCTTCTTCGGGATTCATGATCTCAATAACATATTTTGCAAAACCCATTGGCCAAATATAATACAATTCATTTAATGATAAGGCCGAGGCGCAGCAAGGTGAAATTATTGATAAATCATTAAACTGGTTGGAGCTTTTTGTATCCATTTGCTCAACCCACCAATCGGGTTCTAAATACGTCATACAATGATTGCATCTAATCCCTTCAAAATTCGATCCACTATCTATAAATGTTACTTCATTATATAGCTGTTCACTTATTTCTTTGTTAACGGTCATTAATCTCATTTGATTTTTAATTGCATTTCTCTCTTTTTCGCCGGGGATGGTTTTCTCATGCTTTGGTATGATTTTTACAATGTAATTAGACATTATCACTCCTCCTATTCCCTGCTTGAACTGCAGGCTGGCCGTAACGAGCATGCACGTAAGCTTTAACTGTATTATGTACAACTAAAGCGATCGATTATTGCGTTGAGAGTGTTTTAATTGTATTTTCTACAATTAGAATCATCATATTTCGTAAGAGAAGACTTTCCGCTATTTTTAGTTGTACAGAATACAATTAAACCGTCAAATCAGGTTTATCTCCATGATTTAACTGTACGAAGTACAGTTATTTGCTATGGACTCCACATTAGTTACTTACTCTCAATAGATTTGAAGGCGTAGGCTTCTAAAGAGCAGGACATTTTTAAGTTCGATTTATTTAGTGAAATAGAATTATACTTCATGTGTTAACGTCTAACATAACCACATTTCCAAGAAAAGGTGATTGCATCAACTCTATGGTATCTTTCTATTTATCTACGGTCAATCTCATTTCTGGCTCTGAAGATGGGGTTATCTATAATAATTTATAGCATTATAAAGAAAAACCCGCATATAATGCGGGTTCCAGACGATAACTACGCCAAATATCTTCCCGTAATTGAATGCTCCGCATCAATAATCTGCGAAGGTGTGCCCTCGAATACGACCTCGCCGCCCTTGCTGCCTCCGTCCGGCCCCATGTCGATGATCCAGTCTGCCTGGCTGATCACATCGAGATTATGCTCGATGACGATCACCGTATTGCCGGCATCCACCAGCCGGTTCATGATCTCCATGAGGTGGCCGATGTCGGACATATGCAGGCCGGTCGTCGGCTCATCCATCACATAGATGCTGCCTTTCTTATGCAGCTCGCTGGCCAGCTTAATGCGCTGGCATTCTCCGCCCGAGAGCGTGCTGAGCGGCTGGCCGAGTGTAATATAGTTTAGCCCCACATCACTCATAGCCTGAAGCTTGCGCACCACCTCTTTGAGCTGGAAGAACTCAAGAGCCTGTTCAACAGTCATCTCCAGCACCTCGGCAATGGATTTGCCGTTCAGCTTGTAGGCAAGCACTTCCTCCTTGAACCGTCTGCCTCCGCACACTTCGCAGGGCAGCTTCACGCTGTCGAGGAAACCAAGGTCTGTGTACACGACACCAAGTCCCTGGCAATTCTCGCAGGCGCCCTTGGAGTTGAAGCTGAACAGCCCTTGATTTACCTTATTGGCTGCGGCAAAAGCCTTGCGGACATCATCCATAATCCCCGTGTAGGTAGCGGGATTGGAGCGTGTTGAGACGCCAATCGCCGATTGGTCAATAACGATCGTATCCGGATGCTGACTGAGGAAGACATCATTAATCAGCGTACTTTTGCCCGAGCCTGCGACACCTGTTACCACTGTAAGTACTCCTGTAGGAATATCCACACTTACATTCTGCAAGTTGTGCAGAGAGGCATTCTGGATGGACAGCCTGCCGGAAGACGCCCTGCAATCCTGCTTCAGCTGAAGCGGACGTTTCATATAAGTGCCTGTCAGCGTTCCTGATTCCAGCAACCCCTGGAAGCTGCCTTCATAGACAATATTACCGCCGCGGCTGCCGGCGTGAGGCCCGACATCGACAATATGATCCGCCAGCTTGATAACATCGGGATCATGTTCAACGACAATGACGGTATTCCCTTTGTCGCGAAGCTTCTCCAGCAGCTCATTTAACCGGTGGACATCCCGCGGGTGCAGACCGACGCTGGGCTCATCGAAGATGTAGGTGACATCCACCAGGCTGCCGCTTAGATGCTTCACCATCTTGACGCGCTGTGATTCTCCGCCGGATAGCGTATCGGTCTCACGGTCCAGCGTCAGGTAGTCCAGCCCGATATCGACCAGATGCTGCAGCCGCTCCGCCAGCGACTTGACGACCGGAGCTGCGGCAGGTTCCTCTATCTCCCGGATGGTGCGGATAAGCTGCCCGACTTCCATAGCGGACAGCTCCGCAATGTTCCTTCCATTGATCCGGCAGCTGAGCGCAGCCTGGCTAAGTCTTGCTCCATGGCAGCTGGAGCAGGTGCCTTCGGTGATGAACGGGGCGACCATTTTTTGCGTACGCTCAGATTTGGTCTTCACATCCTGTTTGATATACTTGCCCGTGAACTTCTCAATAACACCTTCTACCGTAATGTTAGTTGCCTTCCCGGCAAAATCCATCTTCACTTTCCTGGCCTTGCCGTGCAGCAGCTGTTCCAGCTCCGCATCTGAATATTCGCTTAGCTTCTTGTCCAGATCGAAGTCACCCGCCTGCACGATCATGTTCCAATCCCAGCCGCCGACTGCATAATCCGGCAGCATGAGGGCTCCATCATTCAACGACTTGGACATGTCCACGGCCCGGCTCATATCGACCCCCAGCTTGCGGCCGATCCCGTTACATTCGGGACACATCCCTTGCGGATCGTTGAACGAGAACATGTTCACTCCGCCTACATGGGGCTGTCCCACCCTGGAGTACAGCAGACGGAGAATAGGCGAGATGTCGGTTATCGTACCCATCGTGGAATGAGAACCGCCGCCCAGCCGCTTCTGATCTACGATAACAGCCATGCTCAGGTTCTCGATCCCGTCTGTATCCGGCTGCGGATAACGCGGAAGGAAGGTTCGCACGAACATGCTGAAGTTCTCGTTCAGCAGCCGCGTGGATTCAGCAGCAATCGTATCGAAGACGATGGATGACTTGCCGGAGCCGGATACTCCGGTGAAGATGGTAATTTTTCGTTTCGGGATACGCAAGGATACGTTCTTAAGATTGTTCTCCCTTGCACCGGATATCACGATATACTCCTGATTCATTTCGTTCATGCTTAGCATCCCTCCAGGTGGTATAGATTTCTTTTGTTTCTATTATCCTTAGCATTATCCTTAGCTTTTGTTTACGGCATTGCCTCATGATTTTGAAAAGATATATTATAGTTATATCGTTGCTGTAGCTAATACACTTAAGGAGAGAGCAATATGCCGATTGAACGGTTTCAAATCCATGTGTCTGATGAAATCCTTGAAGATCTGAAATACAGACTGGATCATGTCCGCTGGCCCGATCCATTAGAGGGTTCTGACTGGGAACGGGGTTCGGATCAGAGTTATTTACGGTCGCTCGTTACGTATTGGCGGGAGCAGTTTGACTGGCGTGCCAGAGAAGCCGAGTTGAACCGCTTGTCACATTTTCGCTGTAACGTCGATGGAATCGATGTGCATTTCGTGCACGAGCGCGGCAAAGGGCCTAATCCGCAGCCAATTATCCTTACGCACGGATGGCCGGACAGCTTTGTGCGATACGAGAAGATTATCCCTATGCTTACGGACCCTGAACGTTATGGCGGGAATCCCGAAGACTCCTTCGATGTCATTGTCCCTTCCGTGCCCGGATTCGGCTTCTCTAATGGCCTGAAACGCGCTGGTGTGAATAATGCCTATGTTGCTGAGCTGTGGGCCAGACTAATGACCGAACATCTGGGCTACCCGAAATTCGCTGCGGCAGGCGGGGATATCGGATCTGGTGTTACACGGTATCTGGCATTCAATCATCCTGAACTTCTGACCGGCATACATCTTACCGACATCGGCATCATCCGGAATCTTCTGGCTGTGCAGGATAAGTCAGGGCTGTCTGAAGAAGAGCTCCTGTACATCAAGAATACTTCGCAATGGATGGCTGATGAAGGCGGGTACATGTCGATTCAATCGACGAAGCCACAGACGCTTGCCTACGGACTGAACGACTCACCTGTAGGATTGGCAGCTTGGATTATTGAGAAATTCCATGCATGGAGTGATTGCAAGGGTGACCTAAGGAACAGCTTTAGCGAGGATGAACTGCTTACGAATATTATGATCTATTGGGTTACCCATACAGCAGGGTCAACAGCGAATATCTATTACGAGAACACACATTCGCTGCCGCCTCTGGGGCGCATTGAGGTGCCCGCCGGAATAGCTATTTTCCCGGGAGATGTCGCCTTGCCGCCCCGGGAATGGGCTGACCGCAATCTGAATATCACCCGCTGGACAACCATGCCCCGCGGCGGACATTTCACAGCCATGGAAGATCCCGCGCCTCTGGCTAAAGACATCCGTGAATTTTTCAGAGCATTAAGAGGATAAAAGATTTCACTGTTTCACCAGCACAGACAACTCGCCCTCAAAAACCTGATCGTCTGAGCTGGTGAACGTTGATAATAACACCGTAACCAGGCCTGTTCCATTCCGCTTCTCTTCTACCCCGGTCACTTCAACCATGGTATACAATTCATCACCCGGATAGACGGGGCGCATGAATTTAATGTTGTTCATCGCAGTTCCGGCAATAACCTCATCCCCATAACTGCCTGTCTCCACCCACAGCTTAAACGACACAGCCAGGGTCTGAATTCCTGAAGCAATGATTCCGTTGAATCGGCCTTGCGCTGCCTTCTCTTCATCCAGATGCATATACTGCGGATCAAATTCGCCGGCAAATCTGGTGATATCCTCTTTCGATAAGGTTAGAGATTTGGTTCTAAACACTTGACCGATATAAAATTCATGAAACCGCATGATTGCACCTCTTGAAGTAATTTTGCTCGTTTATTTTAGAGTAGGATTATATCACAGATCCGGAATTTTGGTTAGACAGGGGCAAACTAATCATCGTCCGGTCTAATAATGCCCATATCTGTTCAGCCATCACTGAAGCTGGATAAGGCAAAGAATTGCTAATCCACCATTCGAAAGAGCTTATTACCGCAGATGCTAGAAACTGTACGGTTATTTCCTTGTTGAAATTTGGCCCGGCAGCGATTAAATCGAATTGTCTGCTAAGACTTTCCCGGACAACGACAAGCAAACGATTTCTAAAAGCAGGTACTCCCCGGTTTCTCAGCATCTTAGAATACAACCCGGAATTCTGTTCCAAATATTCAAAAACCCGAAGCAATGTGGATTTCGAAGTGAATTTACCGGTAACCTCACTGTCAGGCGCGCATTTGTCGATTAAGCGGTTAATTTGTTCTTCCAAACAATGATCAAGCAGATCATATTTATCTAGAAAATGTAAATAAACCGTTCCACGGTTAACATTGGCCAGCTCAGCAATTTTATTTACAGTGATATTTTCAATATCTGTTTCCGACATTAATGCTAAAAAAGCATCCATAATAGCCTGTTTGGATTTCTGTATACGTCTATCCATATATTTCTCCTTCATGAGTCAGAATTGAACATTTCTAAGGTGTGTGTTGATTAATCAACATAAGGGATCGCTTTGGGGATTGTACAATTCTCTGCTTTTTTGTAATGTGATTTTAACAAACAAACGTTGGTTTTTCAACGAATGTTCAATAATACAAATGGAGGCTGCGCTATGAAAGCAATGGGTATAACCGGCTTTGGAATCCCTGAGTCTTTTGAAGAGTATGAACTAGCTGTTCCTGCAATTAAAGAGACACAAGTACTGGTGGAGGTGTATGCCTCCTCAATTAACCCTGGAGATAATCATTTACGTTCGGGTGAGCTATTACTGAGCCCGGTAGGCGGGCAATTTTCCATTCAATTCCCGTTTTTTCTTGGAGGTGATGTTGCCGGTGTTGTAAGAGGTGTGGGTACGGGGGTACAGCACTTTAAAGCAGGTGACCGCGTTATGGGGATGGTCCGTGGAGGCTCTTATATGGATCAAGTGGCTGCCGATGAGGATACCTTAACGATGATACCGGACAATGTATCCTTCGAAGAAGCCGCTGCTGCGCCTACGGTAGCCTTGACGGCCTGGCAGGCACTTTTTGAGCATGGTAAGCTTCAGCCAGGTCAGCGTATTCTCATTCATGGGGGTGCCGGTGGTGTTGGACATGCGGCCATTCAATTAGCCAGACATTATGGTGCTTATGTAATTGCAACTGCAAGAGAGCATAATCATGGCTTTGTCCTGGGTTTAGGCGCAGATGAAGTCATTGACTATTATTCACAACCGGATTTCGTGACAAGGTTATCCGCACCTGTAGATATGGTTCTTGATACAGCTATGCTAGGGAAAAAAGAATTAGAAACTGGACTTCCAGGCGAGTTCGGGGATTATAGCTATGACATATTAAAGGATGGCGGGAAATATATTTCCATAACCTCTTTCGGTATTGGAACCTATCCAGGCGTTCGCAATATTGACTCGCTATTTTTCCGTGCCCGTCCAAACCGGGATGATCTTAATGTAATTTCCACTCACATGCAGGAGGGGAAGCTCAACATTCATGTAGATCATAGGTATCCATTTACCACTCAAGGTTTATTTGAAGCGTACCGCACAAGCGAGAAACAACCCAGACGGGGAAAAATTGTGATTTCAAAAGAAATATAAAAGAAGGGCAGCTTCCCGTTAAGAAGCTGCCCTTCTCTTTTAACTGCCCATGTCTGGCTATCTATACTGGATCTGCGTTTTATTCCAGACCCTGTTTCCCGTAGCCAGTGAGGTTCTCAACGACTTGCGGATCGTAGTGGGAGAAAAATGCGCTTTCGCCTGTATCGAGTGCAGCGATCTTAGCCATGTCCTCCGGCGTCAGTCCGAAGTCAAATACATTCATGTTTTCTTCCATTCTGTTTCGGCTAACTGTTTTGGGAATGACTACCACGCCTCTCTGAATCAGATAGCGCAACGCCACCTGGGCCGTGGATTTATGATATTGATCAGCCACCGTTTGTAAGGTGGTGTTGGTGAACAAATTATTTTTCCCTTCGGCAAAAGGACCCCAGGATTCAATCTGCGTATGGTATTTCTCCATGATTTCCTGAGCTTTGACCTGCTGGTTGAAGACATGGGTCTCCACCTGATTTACAGCCGGCACTACTTCAGTAAACTGTACAAGGTCGATATATCGGTCCGGATAGAAATTACTTACACCAATTGCTCTGAGGGTACCGGCCTTATACAGCTCTTCTAATGCACGGTACGTTCCGTAGTAATCCCCAAACGGCTGATGAATCAGGACCAGATCCAAATAATCCAGCTGCAGCTTTCGCAGGGATTCTTCAATAGAAGCTTTAGCTTGTTCATAGCCTGCATTAGAGATCCATACTTTGGTTGTGATAAACAATTCTTCCCGGGGAACTCCGCTCTTCTTAATAGCACGGCCAACGGCTTTCTCATTCCGGTAAGCTTGTGCGGTATCAATGGAACGGTAGCCTACGCTTAGGGCATCCAGCACACATTTCTCTCATTCCGCGTGATCTGAAATCTGATAGACTCCATAGCCCAGAATCGGCATTTGTACTCCGTTGTTTAAGGTTACATACTCCATTTGTAATTCCTCCTAAGTTAATAGTTACAAGTGATTTTAACCCCGTCTGATTAGTGCCGGTTATTCACCAGCCGGAAAGTCCGTTGAGGCAGCCAAGTCGGTCTGCTTCTCGAAATCAGCAACACGCTTCATAAGAGTCGAAAGGGTGGTGGCCAATGCCTGGGAGCCTAACACCATACGCATCGGCGCAGGCTCTACGTCCACACTCTCGATAATACGGGCAGCCATACGCGCCGGATCGCCGGGAGCCAGTCCATTCGAACCGTCCAGCATGCTCAAAAAACCGTGCGCAGGATTCCCCTCATATTCTGGCATTAATGAAGCAACCTGTGCGCTGCCATAGCGGAATTCGGTAAGGGCTACTCCCGGTTCTACGAATGTAATCCCGATGTTAAAAGCAGCGACCTCCTGGGCCACAGATTCACAGAAGCCTTCAATGCCGAATTTGGTAGCATGGTACATTGAATTGCCCGGGAAGGCAACCTGTCCGCCATAGGATTACCTTGTCCCCTTGCTCAAGGAGCTGCTGCGTCATCACATAACCAAACCCGCTGCTGACACCTGTAATCAGCCATGTTCTTTTGTGCATAATCATTCTATCCTCCTGTTAACTATGATTTCGCTGCTGCTTCGTTCACGCACCGCAGCGCATTCAGACTGCGCGGATAACCGATGTAAGGCAGGCATTGAGAAATGACCTTGATCAATAACTCCTTATCATTTCCAAGCCTCATATTGGCTGCGGCATGACTGGTCGCCTGCGGTTCACAACCGCCTTGCGCATACAGGAAGCAGAACGTAATCATCTCTCTTTGTTTGAGATCCAGTCCTTGCCGGGTATAGTAGTCGCCGAAGCAATTAGCCGCAAGCCATTGATTGATGTGCCGGCTCTCCTCCGGTCCTGATTTCCAGAACTCCTGCATGCTCTCGCCAAAAATATCCACCTGCGCCTGAATCCCCGCTTTAAGACGCGTTTCCATAGTGGTTGTGGCCTGCCCCGGTAGAGGAAGCTCCACACCTCCCGCAGTCAATACATCATTCAGGACATGCAGGAAAGGAAGAACTCTGCCAATACCGAGATAAGCGACGGACTGATAGACTATTTCCTTGGCTTCTACCGGTGTAACGCCAAAGTTCAGGGCTGCGGGCAGCATAGCTTTGAACTCATCGATTCCCTGACAGCCGATTAATACAGATAGAATGGCCATCATACGGGTCCGGTCATCCAAATCATCCTGATGAACCACTTCATCAAATGCAAAATTATCAAACCGCTCGATAAACTCGGGATCGGTTACTTGAAGCTTGGATTCGTAACCCGGAAACATTCTTTCGTGGTATTTCTTTGCGGCATCTGTAATCTCCATTGTGTACTCCTCCTGATCATTTCTGAACGCTTATTATTCTTTCGCCAAAAAGGGTCAACCAAACAAGTTGGCTAACCCTTTATTTAAATGAATTCATGTCTATTATTATACTTGAGTCTCTTTATAATACAATTTATGATTTCGCCTAAAAAGTATAGTAATGTACTATTTTAACGAAAATGTCTATTAAAATTAACTTCCAGGTCCGGAGCTATTCTCCAGTCGTTACACCGGATCATCGTGCCTAAAGGATATTCAAAATCACATTCACCCATAAATGTGAAGCCAAGCTTACTGCAAATGGCGTTAGAAGCAGGATGGCTGATTTTGGGGAAAGCATGAATATACTTGTGCTTCTGCTCTGAATGGATCCTAGCTATGGCCTTAACGGTTGCTTCTGCAGCTATACCTTGCCCTTGAAAAGCAGTTAACACGCTCCATCCGATCTCATACACCGGTTCCCCATGCCAAGTCTGATCCCAGTAACCTACACTGCCGGCTACTTCTAGCTCTGGCTGCAACAGGATCTTGAACATTCTCCCTGTTCCAGTTCCGGCAATCTCACAGTAACGTTTATGACGGGACAGGAGCTTCTCCTCCGTTTCCGGTCCTCCAAGGAAAACTGTCATCTCGGGAGAATTCAATTGCTGCAGCAATCCGAAATCTCCGGCATCCCAAGGTTCAATGCTTACCTCCGGCCTGTACTTCTGTTCTGCCATTACACACACCTCCACATATAATTGCTGACGGGCTCTCAGCTTCATATTATACGATCCCATTAAAAAAGCCCGAAAGCTAAACTTCAGGCAAGTTTCTTCTATAATTAGCCGCTGGGAAGCGAAGAAATGCTGCATTTCATACAACATTTGCGGATTGGCGCCGGAAAAATGAGCACATTGTTGCAATTTGTGCAGGATTTTAAAATGAAATTGGATCTTCACCACTTACCAGGGCAGCGTATTACCGGCATAGTCAATCAGAGTAAGCTCTTGCTGCTTGTAATCCGACTTCAGGCGATTCGCGATCTGCTGCAGAATAGACCCGGCTGATTCATCAGCGGTGAGGCTTCCGGTTATATCCAGCTTTCCTTGCATATAAGTCTGGACATGACCCGGATGGATAACCATAACCTTGCCGCCCTGCGCCGCAATCTGATTCTGAATTAACTGAGACTGCATATTTAGCGCGGCCTTGGACATGCAGTAAGCGTACCAGCTGTTGCGCCAGCAGGTTCCAATACTGCCTGCTTCTGATGAAATGTTAACGATCAGCTTGCTGTCACTCCGGAGAATAGAATCAATTAAGCCATTCGACATCCGCAGCGAGCCTAGCGTGTTCACCCGGAAGACCTGCTCCATTTCATCAAAATCCAGCGTATCCTGAATCGTCTTGCTCATATCACCCAGAATCGCCCCGTTGTTAATCAGTATGTCCACTTGGTCCGTGCAAGCTGCTATAGCCTCCACTGCTTGTTGTACACTATCCCCGTCGCTTATATCCAGCGTAAGCACCTGCAGGTGCTGATCATAAACTGTCTTCAGTTGCTCCAAGTATTCATTGCTCTCCTGCAGATACTGCCCGGCCAACACATGATAACCCTGCTCCAGCAGTGCCTTAACCAGACTCAGCCCAACGCCCCGGTCAGCACCCGTAACTATAGCCCATCGACTCTCCAACAGGCTCACCTCCTGCCCGATTTCTCGTAAGTAAAATGCAGTACACCAGTTGATTATACGAGACTAGGCGTGGCATATCCATAACGGAATGCTTGCAGTTCATGTAATAATGTCCGCAAAACACCTCGCAAAGCGGGCATCCGCAGCAAACCATGAAACCTAAAAAGAGTGTTCCAAGCAGCGGATTCCGCCTTTTGGACACTCTTCATGTGCATTTACCTTCATTTATCAGGTGACAGCCCTTCGATGACCTTGTCGATATTCCATTGAATCATCTTAATGTAGGTGTCGCCGTCTTCCCCTTTTTTAGCTAAGGAATCAGTGAAGATCTTAGAATGTATAGGCACTCCTGTCTCATTAGAGATGGTCTCCATCGTCTTGGGGTTCACGCTCGTCTCCAGGAATAATGCAGGCACCTGATTCTCTTCAATAATACTAATGATCCGTTTCATTTGCTCCGGCGTCCCCTGGCTGTCCGTATTAATCTCCCAGATGAAAGCAGATTCGAAGCCGTAAGCCTTCGAGAAATACTTGAATGCCCCTTCGCTGGTAACAAGAATCCGTTGTTCCTGCGGGATCTTATTTACTTCCTCTTTGGCGTATTGGTCCAGCTCATTCAGTTCCTTCACGTAGGCTGTCTGATTGTTAAGATAATACTCCTTGTTGTCCGGGTCCTGTTCAATTACACGTTTGGTGATCACATCCACGTATTTAATGGAATTCTGGATATCCAGCCAGGCATGGGGGTCCACTTGCGTTTCCTTGCCTTTCTCAGTCAGATACATCGGGGTCACTTCATCGGAGACTGCAAAAGCAACCTCGTTCTTGTTCGTCACCTTCAGCAGGTCCTGGAACCATCCTTTTCCCGTCTCCAGATTCAGGCCGTTATAGAAAATCAGATCTGCGCTAGACACCTTGCCCGTATCTGCGGGTAATGGATCATACATATGCGGGTCTGTTCCAATGGGAACCATACTGTATACTTCAGCTTTGTCCCCGACAATATTCTCGGTCATATCTGCGATGATGGAGTACGTGGCAACAATCTGCAGCTTATCCTCACCCGCTTCCCCCTCATTAGTATTAGAACAAGCAGCGAGCAGTGAGATCAGTACGATAGATGATAGCCATTTGAGTTGTTTCATCCTTGCTTCAGCCCTTTCCTTAAGAAATTATTTTTGGGTGACAGTATGAAGGAGACCGCGAACAGGCTCACACCCACCAGTACTATCGTGGCACTTGTCGGGAGATTAAAGCCAAAGCTGAGATACACACCTACAATTCCCGATACCGCCCCCACCGCAGAGGCTAATACAATCATGTGGATCAGCGTATGGGTCCATAAATAGGAGGTGGCTGCCGGGATCACCAGCATCGCAATGACAAGCACAATCCCCACTTGCGATAACGAGGATACCGTAACTACAGACAGCAGCATCATCAGCAGATAATGATAGAAGCCTGTTTTTAAACCATAAGCCTTGGCAACTACCGGATCGAACGAGCTGATCAGCAGCTCTTTATACAGCAATACAATAATGGCAATCACAACGAGCATGATGATGAAAGATTGCGTTAACTCAGACTGCGGAACGGCGAGGATATTCCCGAACAGAATATGAGTCAGATCCAGACCGCTTTTGGCAAAAGTAATGAGGACAATCCCCAGGGCGAAAAATGAACTGAGTATAATGCCGATAGAGGTGTCGCTTTTGATCGTACTGCGGCTTGTAATGAATTGGATAAGGATTGCGGCCAGCAGGCCAAACAGGGATGCGCCCAGCAGGATGTTGATCCCCAGTATGTAGGACAAGGCTACACCAGGCAGTACAGCATGAGATAAAGCATCGCCCATCAGCGACATCTTCCGGAGAACAATGAAGCTGCCCAGCGCCCCCGATACAATGCCCAGGATGATGGCGGATAAGCCGGCGTTAAGCGCATAGACCGGGATGTTGAACAAGTCTGACATATAATTAATCATATTCGGTCCCTCCTGCCCCTTTGATGATCACATTGCCCAAGGAGGCACCATATGCTGCGCGGATATTGTCGGTAGTGAAGGTATCTTTCACATCTCCAAAGGCGATCAGTTTTTTATTCAGGATAATAATTTTGTCAAAATACTCTTCCACCTCATGCAGATCATGGTGAACGACGAGAATGGTTTTGCCCTCTTCACGAAGATGCTTAAGCAGATTCACGATAATCTTCTCACTGACCATGTCGATCCCGACAAACGGTTCATCCAGGAAAAAAACGTCCGCTCCCTGGGCGAGTGCCCTGGCAATAAAGACCCTTTGCAGCTGTCCGCCGGATAAATTGCTGATTTGTTTATTCGCAAGATCGCTTATATCCACCATCGCCATACATTCCTCGGCCCGTTCCCGGTCTTTTTTGCCGGGGCGCTGGAAGATTCTCAGGTTCGGGTAGGTTCCAGTCAACACCGTATCCTTCACCGTGATCGGAAACGTGAGATCAATATCATTTTTTTGCGGCACGTAGGCAATCTTCCGTTTGTACTCCGAAATATCCCTGCCCTCAACCCTGACCGAGCCAGTTCTCTTCTTAATCACTTCTAATAATGCCTTAATCAGTGTTGATTTCCCTGCGCCATTCGGTCCGATGATCCCCACCGTATGCCCGAACGGGATCTCGAGATTCACATTCTCCAGTGCTGAACTGCCGAAATAATCAACATTTAGGTCTTTAATCTCGATCATATGCTAACTCCTTATCTGCTAATAGCTGTCTGAAATATGACGTAATTATGAGTCTGAATATTCTTTGTTTCCTGAATGAAACAATAAGTTCTGAATACATATTTGTTTCCTGTGGGAAACATTTAGTCTTATGAACAATATATTTAACTGCGGGCAAATTGTCAATAATAATTTAAATTTGTGTTACAATTTCAGCAGAAGGAGTGATTGGGTTGAGAATCGCAGATTTGAACCTGGAGCAGAACAGTCAGGAAATATCGGGATTACTGGAGGAGCATAGCCGGCGGATGGATGACAGCATTCCGCCTTATGAGCGCGAAGTGATCTCGCTGGCAGCTTATGAAGGTGATACATATGTAGGAGGCATTACCGGTGATATGGTCTGGAAGATTCTAAATGTTCACCTGCTGGCCGTCGATCCCGCCTATAGAGGCAACGGACTAGGCGGAATACTGCTCAAGGAGCTGGAAGACAGAGCCCGGTCGCACGGCTGTAAGGTGAGTGAATTAACTACCATGAGCTGGCAGGCTCCGCACTTTTATCAGAAGCTGGGGTACGAGGTCTTCGGGGAGATCCATAATTGTCCCCAGGAAGGCCAGACGAAATATTATTTGAAGAAAAGTCTTGAATAACCACGCAAAAATGCTCCCACACTGCCTGGGAGCATTTATTATATCTGCGAGAATTATGAGTTCATTTAGTTAACTGACTTGTCATACTGTAGATAGACTACGTGCGTCTGCAGGTATTCGTTCAGTCCATGTTTGCCGTCGGCACCGCCGATCCCGGACTTTCTCCAGCCTGCGTGGAAGCCCTGCATCGCTTCAAAATTCTCGCGGTTAATGTAGGTCTCTCCGTATTTCAGACGTTTGATTACTTTCATAGCGACATTCAAATTCTGGGTATATAAGGACGAGGTTAAGCCGAATTCACTGTCGTTGGCAAGCGCGATCGCTTCATCCAGGGTGGAGAACGAAATGACCGGGATAACCGGTCCGAAGATTTCATCCTGCACAATCTCCATGTCGTTGGTGGCATTCGTGATGACCGTCGGCTCGAAGAAACTGCCTGCACCTTCTACCTTTTTACCGCCAAGAGCAATTGTAGCCCCCTCTTGTACTGCACAGTCTACCTTCTGTTGAACCGATTCCTGTGCGGCCTTATTAATCAGCGGCCCCATATGAATATCCTTATCCTTGAGCGGGTCTCCGTATTTCACTGCCTTCATAGCTTCAACCAGGCGGGAGGTGAATTCATCCTTAATGCCCTCATGTACATAGACGCGCTCTGCACAGTTACAGACTTGGCCTGTATTAATCACCCGGGAATCTACGATCGCTTTGATCGCCAGGTCCAGATCGGCATCCTTCATGACAATCGCCGGTGCCTTGCCGCCCAGCTCCAGACTGACCTTGATGATATTCTCGGCGGCCGCCTCCATCACCTTTTGTCCGGCGTGTACACTGCCTGTAAGACTGACCATTCCGACCTTCGGGTTACTGGCCAGTTCATGGCCTACTTCTCCGCCTCTGCCTGTTACCAGGTTGAATACCCCTTTGGGCAGGCCGGCTTTATCAACAATACGGCTGAAGGCCACGGCATTGTTCGGGGATTCCGCACTTGGCTTGACGACAATCGTATTGCCGGTAATCAGCGCCGGAGCCATCTTTCTTGCGATCAGGAAGAACGGGAAATTCCAGGGCAGGATGCCTGTCGTTACACCAATTGCCCGTTTAAACACAAAAATATTCTCATTATCACGGTCGCTCTGAACGATCTCCCCTTCATAACGCCGTGCCCATTCCGCCATATAATCCAAATAATCCGCTGTAAAGTTAACCTCTACCGCAGATAATTCCAATGTCTTGCCTACTTCTTCCGAGATCAGCCTGGCGATGCTGTCCGCCTCCGCGCGTATCCCGTCTGCAATGGCATGCAAATATCTACCTCTCTCGACGGCCGGAGATTCCTCCCAGGCTAATTGGGCTTCTTCCGCTGCATTAATGGCACGTATGACATCATTCCTTGTAGCCTTGGGAACCTGTGAGATTACTTCATCTGTTGCCGGGTTGGTTACTTCGATCCATTCTTTGCCTTCGGATTCCGTAAATTGGCCATCGATATACATCAAATGCTTGGTCACTGTTTCTCCCCCTCAAGGTAGATTATTACAATTGCCCAACCATAGTGTAAACGCTATCAATATTTATTGTCAATAAGATTCACATTTACTATTTGTTTTTATGTTGTTTTTCATTGACTTCTTGAGTTAAGCTATGAATATAGGGTTACATTGATTGGAGGGATCGGCTGTGAAAGTCAGTATTTTCTCTACTTGTTTAGTAGACCTTATGACCCCGGAGGTCGGTATTGCTATGGTTGAAGTCCTTGAGCGGCTGGGTTGTGAGATCGATTTCCCGGCTTCGCAGGTCTGCTGCGGGCAGCCCACTTACAACAGCGGCTATTTGAAGGATTCGAAGCTCGCCATGCAGAATATGATGCTTGCCTTCGAGAACTCCGAATATGTCGTGGGTCCTTCCGGCTCCTGCGTTGCTATGTTCCATGAATACCCGAAGATCTTCAAAGGTGATCCGCAGTGGGAATTGAAAGCGGTTGCTTTGAAAGAAAAATCCTATGAGTTCACGCAGTTCATCGTCAGGGTGCTTGGCGTCACTGATGTTGGTGCAAGCCTTGAAGGAACCGCCACCTACCACCGTTCCTGCCATATGACAAGACTGCTGGGTGAGAAGGAAACTCCATATCAGCTGCTTGAACACGTCAGAGGACTGCAGCTGGAGCCGCTTAAGAACAGCGATAACTGCTGCGGTTTTGGCGGAACCTTTTCGGTCAAAATGCCCGAGATTTCCGAGCAGATGGTGGACGAGAAATGCGGCTGTATCAAGGATACCGGAGCTGATATTCTGATTAGTGCAGATATGGGCTGCCTGCTGAATATCGGGGGGCGTCTGTCCCGCAAGGGTGAGCCTGTCAAGATTATGCATATTGCTGAAGTGCTGAATCAGCATCAGCCTGTTGTTAGCAGAGGAGGAAGCCGGACTTGAGCCTGCAAACCGATAAACGTAATTTCAGCGAACGGACTTTGGACGGTCTTGGGGATTCATTCATGCGAAATGCTGTCGGTTCTGCGCAGGACAGTCTCAAGACTAGACGTCTGTCTGCCGCCACCGCACTAGGGGATTGGGAGCAGTGGCGTAACGCAGGCCAGCTTATCCGCCAGCATACCCTGCAGAATCTGGATTATTATCTCGGCCAGCTCGCCGATAATGTTGAGCGACAAGGCGGCCATATTTATTTTGCAGCTACCAAAGAAGAGGCCAGCAGTTATATAAGAGATGTGATCGTCCGCAAGCAAGCTAAAAAGGTTGTAAAATCCAAATCTATGGTCACGGAGGAAATTGAGCTGAACCATGTCCTGATCGAAGCCGGCTGTGAGCTGATTGAGACGGATCTTGGGGAGTATATCCTCCAAATGGATGATTGGGACCCGCCCTCGCATATCGTCGCTCCCGCACTGCATAAAGACCGGAGACAAATCCGGCGGGTGTTCTCAGAGAAGCTCGGATATACGGGAGATGAAACCCCGGAGAATCTGGCCGGATTCGCCCGGACGGTTCTGCGGCAGAAGTTCCTGGAAGCTGAAGTCGGGATTACGGGCTGCAACTTCGCCATAGCTAATCTGGGAGCGATCAATCTGGTGACCAATGAGGGCAATGGTGATCTTACGGCTGCCATACCGAAGACCCATATTGCGGTGATGGGCATGGAGCGGATTGTCCCGACCTTGGAGGAAATGGAGGTGCTGGATAACCTGCTCTGCCGCAGTGCCGTCGGACAGAAATTAACCAGCTACATTACCGTATTGGGGCCTTCTGCAGCCGGAGAGACAGATGGTCCCGAGGAATTCCACCTGGTTGTTGTCGACAACGGCCGGTCCGATATTCTGGGAAGTGAATTTAACGAGGCGTTGCAGTGTATCCGCTGCGGTGCTTGCCTTAATGTCTGCCCGATCTACCGCCATATCGGCGGGCATGCCTACGGATCAATCTATCCGGGCCCGATCGGTGCGGTAATCACTCCGCTGCTTGGCGGGTACGATGACTATAAGGAGCTGCCGTTTGCCTCCAGTCTCTGCGGTGCTTGTACAGATGTCTGCCCGGTGAAGATTCCGCTGCATGAGCAGCTGATCATGCACCGGCAGAACATTGTCGGGCAGCGAAGAACCGGCGCCGCAGACAGGCTTCAGATGAAAGTGGCCAGCCGGCTGCTGTCCTCCCCTGCCCTATTCGGCCGGACCCTGCGGTTAGCACACTCCGCCAGCCGATTGATGAGTAAACAGGGGCGAATCGTAAGAGGACCAGCCTTGATTCACGGCTGGATTCATGCCCGCGACCTCAAGCAGCCCGTCAAGCAGCAGGACAGCTTCCGGGCATGGATGGAGAAACGTAAAGGAGGGTCAGAGCAATGACAGTATCCTCGAATAAGGAGGCTTTTCTGAATACAATTGCCGCTAAGCTGGGCCGGGAACGTAAGACTAATGTTCAGCGGCCTGTTATACAGGACTTGATTCCGGACAACTATGGCGAGCTAACTAACGATGATCTGGTAGAGATTCTTAAGGAGCAGTGTTTCTTCATTCACACTCAAGTGATTGAATCGAATCCGGAGATTCTGCAGCGGACCTTGGATGATCTTATAGAAGCGAATGGCGGCGGGCTGGTTATGACTTCCGGAGATCCCCGGTTTGCCGAATACGGGCTGGAGTTCCCGGATGCCGCCGTGTGGGAGGAAGCAGCAGGAAGAGAGGAGAATGTTATGCGGGCTGAATCAGCGAATACAGCGATTATCTTCGCCGACTGTGCGCTGGCTGAGTCCGGAACGGTTGTGGTAGAGAGCCGCCCGGATCAGGGCCGCTCCCTTCACTTCCTGCCTGCCCATTATATTGCGGTGATTGAGCGGCAGAGGCTTGTGCTCCGTTCTACTCAGGCAGCAGCAGCGTTTAACCGGAGAATTCAAGCCGGTGAGCCGGTGGGCTCATCAATTAATTTCATCTCCGGCCCCTCCAATTCCGCCGATATCGAAATGAAACTCGTGGTGGGTGTGCATGGACCGCTGAGAGCTACCTATGTGCTTATTTAGTAATCCGTAACATCAAATTCTCTATCCTTATAATAAAATTTCCGGTCTTCCTCGGTGATCTCACGGATAATTCTGCATGGGCTGCCTACTGCTATCACGTTATCGGGAATGTCCTTGGTCACCACGCTGCCAGCCCCGATCACTACATTGTTACCTATGGTTACGCCCGGATTCACGATCACGTTGCCGCCGATCCAGACATTATTGCCGATCGTTATAGCGATCCCATATTCATAGCCTGAATTCCGGGAATCGGGATGGACGGGATGTCCTGCGGTATAGAGCGATACATTCGGAGCAAACATGACATTATCACCGATGACGACTCTGCCGACATCAAGAATAGTACAGTTGAAATTAGCATAGAAATTATTCCCCACAGAGATGTTGGTTCCATAATCGCAGTGGAAGGGCGCTTCGATATGAATTACCTCTCCTGTCTTGCCGATAATCTTCCGGATCAGTGCTGCTCTCTCCTCTTCTTCATCAGGACGGAGCAGATTGAACTGATGGACCATCAGTCTGGCAGCTGTTCTCTCTTCCGTTAATCCATCCAGCCAAGCTTTATAAGGGAGACCTGCAAGCATTCTTTCTTTCTGGTTCATTGTTTGTTCCTGCCTTTTCTTGTAGAGTAATCGGCCGACCTGCACCTCAATCACCACTTATTAAATGACTTATAATAAGTTATACCATAATTATATAGGAAGAACAAGAGCCCCACTGATTGGCGGGGCTGCAAGACATTTTACATTGTTACATGCGTTCTCTTGTATAGAACCGGTATTGCCGCTGCGATTAGGATGATCCCCATAACAGCAGGCGCAGAATGACCAAGCGATACATAGATTTGCCCCCCAATGAGAGGCCCGATCATCCTGGCCAACGCCTGAATCGATTGGCTGCCGCCTTGAATCCTCCCTTGTTCACTCGAATCGACAGACTTGGATAGCATCCCGTTGAACGAAGGCCCGAAGATCGAATCACCAAAGCCGAAGATGAACATTCCAACGATGAAAAGCGGATAGAACGCTAAGAGTGACGAGACGGCAATGAACCCATAGCCTATAATCTCCGAGACCATTCCAAGTACGGCGATCTGCTGATCACTTAATTTCTTCAGAAGCTTGGGCATGATGAAGCCTTGCGACAGGATATCCTGAAAACCCATAATGGAGAACATTAGTCCGATGATTGCCGGTTTCCAGCTGAAGGAATCCATTGTGAATTGTGAGAACACAGCCTGCATAGATCCATTAGGTATCCAGAGCAGGAAGGCGGAAATAAGCAGCCTGTTCAAGTTTTTCATGGAGAGCAGACTGGCCAGCTGTGAGAATGGATTCAGTCTAACAAAGGTAATCTCTTGCAGTCTATTATTCTTGCTCAGACTCTCCGGCATGTAGAAGAATCCGTAGATAACATTCAATAAAGTAATGGCCGCTCCAAAATACATCGGTACAGCATAGCCAAACTTGGCAAGTAATCCGCCTACACTCGGGCCAATGATGGTGCCTGCACCTACGACCGCACTCACCCAGCCAAAGTATTTGGTTCTTTGCTCCGGTGGAATAATGTCTGCAAAATAGGCAAAGATCGTGCTGATGCTCCCGCCTGTTATACCTTCTATGATCCGACCGGCGAACAGTACCCACAGGGCTCCTCCTATACCAAAAATAAAGTACCCGATCGCAGAACCTAACAGGCATATTAAGAGCAATGGACGGCGGCCGTATTTGTCGCTTAGTGCTCCAAGTACCGGGGCCGCAAAAAATACGCAAAATGCATAAACGGAGGTCAGCAGCGTAACCATTACCGCTTGTTCGCCCGGATTATCGGTATACGGCTGCACTAAGAATGGAACGACAGGCGCTATGATAGTGAAGCCTATTCCGCACAGAAATACAGAGATAAGGCCGAAGATTAAAGCGTGTCTGTCTACGGTTTGTTCTGTGTTCTTTGTAGAGTGTGATCTGGATTTGAACATGTAATTCTCCCCTCAAACGTCATGATTATGTTTCCTAGGAAACATAATCATCCTACTGCATTTTTGTTTCCTCGTCAACAAAAATGCAGTAAAAAGACAACCGTTCTCGAAAGAGCCCGGCTGCCTGAGGTTTCATTATCAGTATTCAATTCATTCCGGTTTCAAATCTGTACCGAGTTTTGTGATTTCTGCATCCAAATGCCTGCTATACTTCTCAATGAAGCCAAGCATGTTGTCATATTGCTCCTCTGTTACCTGCTCGAATACAGCTTTATCCCGCTCGCGGAATTCCTGGTGCAGCTCCTCATGGACTTTGCTGACCGCTTCCCCTTGCTTCGTAAGCCTGAAATAGATTTCTTTCTTATTATCCGGCTTCTGGTAGCTTTCGATATAGCCCTTTTCCATGAGCTTCTTGGTTATTTTGCTTATAGCACTTCTAGTCATATAAAAATGCTCCGCAAGTATGGTCACGTTGGAATCCGCATTTTGCCCGATATATTCGATGCAATGTACCTCAGAGGGCTTGTACCCCTTAAGACTCTCTTCCATCTTGGATTTATTCAGCCAGCTCAGCTTGTTAAATAAATCCCTGAAATTCATCAGGACCTGTTCTTCTTTGTTCATGGCCTGCCCTCCCGACGCCTTAGTGCATTAACATTATTATTGTAGCACTTATTCCATCCGGTAGGTCCAAAAGGATTCCCGTCCGAACCGGGTTTGAATCTCCTCCGCAGTCAGCTCCCGGCTTCCCACAAGCTCCGCCGCTTGATATTGCGAACGGTGGGCCTGAATCGAGGCCATTTTCTTCGCTAGGAATGCAGTCACGTCTACGTTCACATCCGCCGGGCCGATCATCTGCTCATGGTTGCTGGAGAACGCAATGCAGTGAACTATTGGCCGCTTCGCAGACGGGAGCCTGCCGACCGCCCGGATGACAGCGGCTCCGGTGGCATCGTGATCGGGATGGACACTATAGCCGGGATAAAAGGTAATGACGAGTGACGGGGTCAATTCCTCGAGCAGTACCAGCAGTGTATTATCCAGGAGCTGCGGGTCTTCGAATTCGATCATTTTATCGTGGAAACCAAGCATTCTTAAATCTTGTATGCCAATCGCACGGCAGGAGGCTATCAATTCTTCCTTGCGGATCTCCGGCAAAGTAACCCGGTTCGCGAATGGCGGGATTCCCATGTTCCGTCCCATCTCCCCTAAGGTCAGACAGGCATAGGTCACCCCGGCACCACTGTCTATGTACTTTGCCAGGGTCCCTGCAGCAGCGAAGGCTTCATCATCGGGATGCGGAAATACAACTAGCACGCGCTTATGTTCAGCTTGATTAATATCCATGGCTCACAGCCCCCTTCATTCTTCATTGTTTCCATCAAAATATTCAATAACGACGTCACGGAATATCCGTCCAGCCTGTGAAATGTAGCGGCTCTTATGCCATAACAAGGCGATTTCCCTGACCAGGCCCTGATCCTCAACAGGGATCAACACTATATTATCCTGGGCATTCTTGGCCGTGCCGGGTATGAAGGCTAAGCCGATTCCGGCTTCCACCAGGGCGACGAGCCTTGCCGGTTCATCCCCTTCATACACATACTTTGGGGTAAATCCTGCGGATTGGCATACGGAGTCCACCAAATCACGAATCCCGTAGCCTCTTGTGACACCGGCAAACCATTCATCCTTGAGCTCTATTAGGGATACGCTCTGGCGGCCTGCCAAACGGTGCCCCGCTGGAACGGCAACATAGATAGGGTCGGTGCAGACGATTTGACACTCCATCTCTTCTCCCCATACCGGAGGTGAGGACAAACAGAAATCGACCTCTCCCCTTCGAAGAAGGGTAATCATCTCCTGCATGGACAGCATTTGTACGTGAAAATGGACAGCCGGCAGCTTTTTGCGGAATTCCCGGAGGATATTAGGCAATGTGCTTGCGGTGGTGACGGCTAATTCAAGTGTATCCGGCTCCAGGCTGGACAGATCTCTAAGCTCCTGCCTCCCCTGTTCCAATTCAAACAAGGCTTTCTCCGCACGCGGAAGGAATCTGCTGCCGGACTCATTTAAGCGCAGCTTCCTCCCGGTCCGGTCAAACAGGGGAACCCCAAGATCCTCTTCCAGGCGCTGGATGGTCTTGCTGAGTGAGGACTGAGTCACATGCAACGTAAGCGCAGCCTCGGTCATATGCTCTAAACGGGCCACTGCGATGAAATATTGCAATTGAAGAAGTTCCATAACCCGCCTCCATTCATTCCCTCAAGTCTATGAAATCATAACATAAAATGCGTTGGAGTAAATAATCCAATTCAAGTACGATATCCCTAACGCAATGATAGGGGGAAATTACAATGAATACCCGCAGCTGGTGGTTAATGATATCCGTCGGGCTGGGAATCCTGCTAAACCCGCTCAACTCTTCGATGGTTTCTGTGGCTATACCACGATTACAGCATCAGTTTCAGCTTGATTACACCGTAGTCTCCTGGATTATCTTCTCATTCTATATTGCCAGCGCGGTTGCTCAACCTGTCATGGGCAAAGCCAGTGATATATTCGGACGCAGGACCATCTTTCTTACCGGGCTGGTTATTGTCTTCGTTGCTTCTATATTAGCTCCTTTGGCCCCGGGCTTCGGGTGGCTGATCGTATTCCGGATTGTTCAATCCGTTGGAACCAGTATGGTGGTGGCGGTAGGAATGGCTATTGTACGGGTGCATATTACGGAGAAGCAGGCTACCGCACTGTCTGTTCTGTCTATGTTCACATCGGGAGCCGCAGCCATTGGGCCTTTTATCGGAGGGGTACTGATTCACTTATGGGGCTGGTCGTCCATCTTCTTCATCAACGTTCCCTTTGTGACGGCAAGCTTTGTGTTAGCCTGGAGGACTATTCCGAAGGACCAGCCGCTGGCGGCCGCTGCCAATAAGCTGTCTGTACGCAAATGGATGAACCGTATGGATGTAGCTGGTATTCTGCTATTCTCTGTAGGTCTGGTTGCCCTGCTAGCTCAACTGCTGTCTGCCAAATCCTCCGGACATGTCTCCTTATTCAATGTTATAGCCGGACTTGCCGGACTTGTTCTACTTGCATTCTTCGTGCGGCATGAGCTCAGCGCAAAGTCACCTTTTATTCCGCTGCGGACTTTCGCGAGCTATCCGGCGCTGACCTGGGTCAATCTCCAGTTCATGCTGGTTAATCTTCTGTTTTATTCTGTCTTTTTCGGCTTGCCGTCTTACCTGCAGCTGGTTCGTCATGTCAGCGAGTTCCACACGGGAATTCTTATGTTAAGTCTGGGTTTATGCTCACTGGTTGTCTCTCCGCTGGCTGGGAAATGGATTGATGTGTCAGGTCCAAGGCCCGCCATGGTAGTATCCGCAATCCTTATGACACTCGGATCAGTATGGATCGTGATGTTTAATCCGTCATCTCCGTTGATCAGCATATGCCTCGCTCTGGCGGCCTTCGGAATCAGTAACGGATTGAACAATGTCGCGATGCAAGCCGCCTTGTTCAACAGTTCCCCCAAAGACATTATCGGCGTATCCTCCGGATTATTCAGTACGTCCAGATACTTCGGGACCATCCTCTCTTCGTTGCTGATCGGCATCGTGATGGGGAATCAGTTCAGCTTCGGTGGATTCCGGGTACTGGGGATCATCCTCACCGTTGTTGCTCTGTCTCTGGTGTACATGGGCTGGCGGCGTATGGATTCAGTGCAGCAACTATAGAATCTTATAAAAAGGCTCCTCCGCAGTCCTTCTGACTGTCGGCGGAGCCTTGATAGGTTCTTATTAAGTATCTGCAAAACGTCTATGCTTCTGCCATAAGCCCCTTCAATCTTCCTGAAACAGATTCACTATCAGGGAAGATTGCGGCGGCACAGGTAAGAACGCGGATAGCTTCTTCACGGTGGCCCCTCCAGCTTAAAGTATCGGAGACGCGCACAAATTCAAAATCAACATAATAATATTTATTTTGCTCCAAACTATTGATACGCTGGTATTCATCAAGTGCCTTATCGACTCCATTGGTTACAGCAACCTTGGCAACGCGATGTGCCATCGACTGCTTGAGCTGACTAATATCTGAACCCAGCAGCAGATCAAGGATTGGGTAGGTTACGCTGCCCAGCCATACATAGTCACAGTTGGTCATTATAGAGATGCCGATATGATCATCCGGGAACAGAATCAGGTCACTCAGAAAGCCGGTATCCCATCCGGAATGCGAGAGAATCCGGGAGCCCTTATACTCACCCAGGAACCAGCCCAGCCCGACATGCCCATGTTCAGGGTCCCAGCCTGTAGCCATAGTAGGATTCCACATCTGATCATAGCTGCCGGGCTGTAAAGCGTTATACCGGTCCTTTGCCTTCCCCTGACCCAGCTGCATCAGCATATATTGGCTCATATCTTGGGCGTTGGTATACAGCGTGGAACTGGGAGCATGCGCCCTGTTGTATGGAAACACCTCACTTACGCCGGGGCCGTACCCTGTTGAATTCCTCAGCACATGAGGAGCAGCTAGAGCCGCTTCCACCTCCTGCTTCAGAAATGAACTGGATGTCATCCCCGCCGGTTCAAGAATATGCTCATACATATACTGCTCAAAGCTCAGCCCACTGACCTTGGCGATCAAATCCCCCAGAATCTCATAAGCGATATTACTATAAGCAAATTGAGTGCCGGGTTCGCTCAGCAGCTTGTGACGGCTGACGCTTTTCACGTACCGTTCGAGACTCTCTTCATCGTATTCAGGCCGGTCCCAGGCATAATCCTCTTCATCCGGCATGCCGGAGGTATGGTTGAGCAGCTGTCCTACTGTAACCTGAAGATAACGTTCATCCTCCATTTTGAAATACGGAAGATAGTTCGTGACGGGCGAATCCAGCTCTACCTGTCCGCGTTCCACCAGCTGCATAACCGCCGTAACTACGGATGTTTTGGAGACGGAGGCTTGATGAAACAAAGTGCTGCTAGCCACAGGCTCACCTGTCGCCACATTGGCTGTTCCATACTCACCTGTGAAGATAACCTCGTTATCTTTAACAATGCCTATAGCTAATCCCGTAAACGGTCTATTCTCAACAAAATCGGTTAACATCTCGTGCAGCGGATTTAATCTAATCCTAATATTATTCATTCTATTGCCCCCTAAATGTGCCATACTCATTGGACAAATATAACATCACCAGGGGTTACTTAATGTGTAATAAACAGATTAACCTGAACTTTCCCTCAGCTACCCTTCAACCACGTCAGCCCGCAGGGCGGTGGCAACCTCAAGCATTACTGGAACGATGGCTTCTGTTGAAAGGGCTACGTACAAATCCCCCATGTACAACCGGAAAGGGAATTCCATCCCCTCATAGCTCCACATGAAAAAGTCACCTTCAATGGACATCGTGCTCTCGGGTCCTTTTACGGTTAAGACGTGTGAGTACGAGAAATCGGGTTTGTCTGCAAAATACTGTGTGCACTCTTCCAAAGTAATGGCTTGCTCTGCATTACCTTCCTGCATTGAACGGGTGATACGCAAACGCTGACTCATTAATGAACCTCCGAAATTAAGAATATGAATGCTATGACTGCATTGCTTCTGTTAGATAAGATCTGACGGATTGAGAATCGCCAGAATCTGATGATCCTCCCATACTCCCCTGATTTTCACGTTGCGCTGGGCAATTCCTTCCTTGTGGAACCCGGCATTCTCCAGGACACGGATTGATCCGGGATTTGCGGGGGAAGCTTCCCCTGTGATCCGGTGGAACTTCAGCTCCTCGAAGGCATAGTGTACTACTTGCTTCACAGCCTCCGTCATGTAGCCTTTTCCGTTATAATCCTTATCCAGGCTGTACCCGATCATGCAGCTCTGCAGCGGTCCCCGCACAACAAAAGACAACCCTACGGTGCCGATAATCCGGTCATCTGCCTTATGACATACCAGGAAATCGTATCTTTCGTCCTCTGCCCTGTCTTCCTTATACTGTGCAATCTTGTCGCGCTGGTATTCTTCTGTATAGAACTCATCAGAAACTTCAGGCGAATGCTTCTCAAAAAACTCCCGGTTGCGCTTGTACATCGCTGTAAGCTCACCGGCATCTGTATCCTCAGGGAACCGGACGTACACTTGTTGTTCCGTCATCTGCAACACTCCTATCGAGCTAAATTCATCACATAATTCACAGCAGCTTCGAGATTACCTGCAATATAATCCGGTTCAGTAACGGATCACTGTTCTATGTACGTAGCACTTATGTCTGCGCACACAGCATTTCTCCTCTCGGTTTTGCTGCAGTGACATCCCCGAACCGGTAAGTCCAGAAGCGTTCGGTGCCGAACTTGCTGCGGATTACAGCATCTGTTATTTCACGGCCGCCAAGAAGCTTGTCCTCCTGGAACTGGGAGCTATGCGATAGAATAGACTTAATCTTCACAGCGAGGAATGAGGTCACATCTATATTTACATCTGCCTTACCGATCATCTTCTCATGATTGTTAGAGAAAGCGGAGCAATGTACAACTGGCCTTTCTGTCAGAGGTAACCGGGCAATGGTGCGAATAACAGCAGCTCCGGTGGCATCATGATCAGGATGAACGCTGTACCCCGGATAAAAGGTAATGACGAGCGACGGAGCCAGTTCCTGAATCAGCTTCATAATCTGACTGTCCAGCAGATTCGGGTCTTCGAACTCGATCATTTTATCATGGAAGCCGAGCATTCTTAAGTCTTGAATACCTATTGCCTGACAGGACGCAGCGAGCTCCTCCTTACGGATCACAGGCAGGGTAACCCGGTTCGCGATTAACGGAACCCCCATGTTGCGGCCCATCTCGCCGAGTGTCAGACAAGCATAAGTAACCTCAGCACCTTCTTCAATGTACCTAGCCAAGGTTCCGGATACAAAGTACGCCTCATCATCGGGATGGGGAAGTACAACTAAGATCTTCTTATTGTCCATAGGTCTCCTATTCATGTTTGCTTGATCCTCCATTTGCATTAAAAAGGGTTCCGGCTAAGCTGCAATGCCACAATCAGCTTGCCTTGACTATCATGTCCGGCCAGGATCAGCCGCTCGGTTTCGTTCTCATCCACATGGGTAAGTCCTTCCGCATAAATCCAGCCCTGTTCTGTCTTCAGGCCAACCCGGTAAGGACCCGTTCCCGAAATCGAACCGTGCGTGTAGCGGATAAGTGCATTACTGATGAACGCCGATCCCGGCGGACGCGAACTGTCAATGTGACTCGCGTAAGCGCCTGTTGTGAGCTCCAGGTGTATATAAAGATCCTGACCGGTGAAACGGTCGATTTGAGTTTGGATGTCTTTAGGCTGAATTAGCTGCATATTGTCCTCCTACAGTGTACGATTATGAATATTTTCAATAGCTTGTCCAGAGCCAGTGAATTCATTATACAAGAAAATTATTGAGCATGAAACGAAATAGTCCTTGTAATCACTGTCACCAACATCCCTCCTTGTGCATATGCTAAAGCCATATTGCTTACAGGAAGGAAGCTGAATGAATTGCTACGTACGGACCCGGTATATCAGATTCTGAAGTTGCTTGAAGAAGAGAAGGAACCCCGCTTCAATCAAATAGGGATGAACGAAAGAGATTTCAATATTACCCTGACCCATATTCACGAAGCAGGTTATGCTAATTCAGGTGAGTTAACTCACTCAGGCCTCAACTATATTCATGGGTATGAACAAAGGTTGAAATTTAAAATTAACCAGTCCCTGCAGAATTCTTAGTATTGTATTCCAAAAGAAAAAGCCTCAACGGTGAGGCTTTTTCAGTGAAGTACCATTTACAAATGACTTAGGCACAATCATCTACAGTTCATAATAATATTTCAGCTTGTTATTGACGAAATACAGATATTGATGGCCGTATACGATATATCCCAAATCTTCGTTATAGCTGTCGGGCTCTCCCCATGACAGATAGACCTGTTCAAACGTCATGTCGGTAATGATCCGCTCATCCCGGATAGCAGCCCATACGGCATCACTGCTGGGATAAGCTGTTCTAGGATTCTTAAAGTAGAATAGCTCCTTAAGGTAATCAACAGGGTTAACGGTCGTGTCTAGACTGATATAGATTTCCTGACCGTTCGCCCGGCGGATCTGTACCTCTAAACCGCCATCACCCGGACTGGAACGGAAATCTTTGACCGTAACCTTCTCCATGTTCTTAAAAGGACTTTCCGGAATCTTTGCATTTACAGCCCATGCCGAATCACCGTTGAAATTCTCTTTGAAAGCAAAGAGATTCTCTTCCGTGTACAACGTGTCGGTCTCACTGTCGTCCAGATCCAGCGTCCAGGTTATTCCAGCTTCGCTCAGCATGGTGAAAGTAGAAGTATTAGTATCATCCGCGTATTGAACATCGGTCACCCAGTGGCTGCCGGGATGTGCATATAGATAGACCTTCTTGCCCACAGCCTGGCCCATTGTTCCTGGCAGCTTGCTGATGGCGTAGAGCATACTGTTGCTCTTTATTTTGCCTTCTTCCGTACTCCAGATGAACAGCGTATACGAGCTGGTGGCATACTTGCCGTCTATGGCTCCAAGCTTAAGCAGTGTTTTGAACGCGACATAGTTGGAGTTTTTGTAGAATATGGAGTTGTCCTTGTTCAACTTCGCGCTTCCCTTACTTCCGGTGATTGTCACAACAGAGGCTGCGGTAGCAACGGTAAAGCCGGGAATCTGATTCAGCAGCTTCACAGGGACATAAGCCGAACCATTGACGAGTACAGACTTGGATGCCGAGATCATAAGTGTCCCGTCCACAAATGTGGAAATCTCCGTGTACTTCGGTGCTGCGGCTGCCGCTGCCTGTCCGGTGCCTCCCGGATGCCCCAGTCCGATCATGAGCAACAGTGTAGTGAGCAGTAATACAATCTTTTTCATAGTTGTTCTAGTTCCTTCCCCCAATGGATGTAAGCTGCCCCTGGCTGTACGCTGGATTAGCTCAAATCAGATAATTCGACAATAAGTTAATTATTTCCTGCTTGTTCCTTGATTCATCAACTTTCTGTGGCACAGAATACAACATTCCCCTCGTAATATCGGCGCAAATCCAAAATTGTTGTCTACAGCCATAAAACAGCTGGCACCTATGGAACGTATTCCGGGGTACCTGCTGTTTTATCTACTTCGTTAGTTGAATCCACTTCTCCATTACACTCTGCCTTGAAGAGTTCTCTGCTGATGAGATTTCCGGTGACATTCCTCTGAAAAGATAAACAAAAGAACAGAGCTTCCCCCCAACCGGAAGAAGCCCTGCTCTTTATTATCCGCGGTCTGATCCAAATACAAGCCCGGCGCTGGCCTTCGCCTGTTCAATAACCCGCATCACCCGCTCACTGTGTGCGAGCATTTCCGCGGCCGTCTTTCTGTCTTGCTCTCGGATGAATCGTTCGAAGTGAAGGAATTCGTCATACATCCGGTGGGGGTGATCCTTGTGATCCACGCGGACGGGCTTCTCCCGGTTAAGGACATAATCGTAGGAGTCGCATCCATTGGCAGAACCATTGATCTGAATGTACCCTTCCGTCCCCTGAATGTTCACTGCACCAGGAGCTGAGCTGTCTTTGGCACCAATGCAGACGCATTTGAAATCTCCATAGTCCAGCAGCAGCATCCCCGACGTATCGATTCCCCGTTCCATGTTCGCCCGGTATTCCACGTACTGTGGACTTCCGAAGAAGCCGACAACCAGATGGATATTGTAGATATTAATGTCCATCAAGGCGCCGCCGGACATCTCCGGATTGAATGCAGGCAGGATCTCACCGCGTTTGAAAGCATCATAACGGGAAGAATACTGCGAATAATTGCACGTCACCATTTTAATGGAACCGAGACCAGCCAGCTGCTCCTTCACCGCCGTAACATTGTTCAAATATTGATTCGAGATGGCTTCAACCAGGATAAGCTCCCTGTGTTCAGCGATCTCTTTCAGCTCCAGAAACTCCGCCAGATTAGACGTGAACGGCTTCTCGCAGATGACATGCTTGCCGCTAAGCAGCGCCTCCTTCGTGAAGGCATAATGCAGATGATTCGGCAGTGCTACATAGATGGTATCCACGTCTGTATCCTGAAGCATAGCGCTGTAATCAGTATAGAGCTTGGCTATCCCGTACTGGTCCTGCAGCTCCTGCAGAGCGCCTTCCCTGCCGGGTCTGGCGAACACGGCTGTCAGTGATATTCCCGGAATCTCTCCGATGAAGCTGAGCAGATCCTTGACAATCATTCCGGCTCCGGCTATTCCTAGGTTCATTTAGCGGCACCCCTTCATTCCCTGCTCCAGAATCTGCATAACGCCTATGGTCTCTTCATCCTTAATCAATTTATCCGTGCCGAGGACGATGGCATCATAGATCCCGTCATACACCCTGGCATAATCGCCTTTGGCTGAGGTGACCTTCTCTTCATGGTACTTGCCCTCATCATCGAGATACGTTAGAATACCATAATGCTCCGGCAGGTCAATACCGAAGTCACTGTGTCCCTCAGGCAGGTAAAATAACTTCAAATGCTCCTCCTGACGGTCCTTCGTCTGCTTGACGAACACACCTTTTTTACCATAAAGTACGAAGCTTGGCCGCTCTTTGAGCCGGAAGTAGCTGGATTTAACCGATACTTTTAGCGAAGGGTAGAAGAAATCCAGATCGAAGTAATCGTTCATCTGCTGCGGTCCCAGCAATTGGCGGACGTCGTAATGAATGGTATCCGGTTTGCCGAAGTATGACAGCACCTGATCAATGGTATGACATCCATGTCCATACAAGTAACTGTAGTACACAGAGAATGGAGTTGAAGCCGGAACCTCGGGACGATAGTAATCAAAGTGCATTTCCACTTCCAGCAGATCTCCAAGCTTACCGGATTCTATAACCTGCTGTGCGGTGAGGAAATCTGAGTCATAACGTCTGTTCTGGTAGCACTGAATGACAAGATTCCGCTCTTTGGCATACTGAAAGATAGAGACTGCTTCTTCTTCCGTCAGCATAAAAGGCTTCTCCACCAGAACATGCTTGCCATGATCCAGCGCCATTCTGGCATAATGATAGTGGGAATCGGTGTTGGTGCACACTACAATCAGCCGGATCTCCGGGTCGTTCATTATGGATTCAAGATCGTCCGTGTATTCAATCCCGGGCACTCTGGGCCATTCCGCTTTCGTAAGCGTACGGGCATAGATCGTCTTGACCTTTAAGTGATCGCGGTTCATGGAAAATGGAAGGTGGTAGCGGTTGGTGCTTTTGCCGTTGCCGATATAGCCGAGTGTTAACATCATAATTCCTCCTCTTCTCTTTCATTAATTATAGAAAAAAAAGACCCGCCGTGAAGACTTAGCAGGCATAACGGTACAATTATCCGTTCATATGTAATTACCGGTATAAATCCTTGAACATTATGTTCAGAGCCGGGCCTGTTATAGCTTAGAAATTCAATTCTTGAGGTGAGCCTTAGTCATGAAGCTGCTGCTGCAATTAAAGGAAATGAACCATTTTACCCCCAACGAACGAAGCATTGCTGCGCATATCCTGACCCATAAGGAAAGTATACTGCCGATGTCCATACAGGAGCTCGCCAAATCTACCTATACCTCGCATTCGGCGATTAACCGCCTGACGCATAAACTCGGACTTGCGGGCTATAAGGAATTCATTCTAAAGCTGGCCCGGGAGTTCCAGATGGATGTCCATAGCATTTCTAATGTGGATGTCAACTATCCGTTTGAGCATGGTGAAACTCCCATCCAGGTAGCCAAAGAAATTGCGGAAGTAATGAAGGCAACCATTGAGAAGAATTTTGCCTTCCTGGAGGACGCCCAGCTTGCTAAGGCCGCAGAAATTCTTGACCGGTCCGGCAAGATCTTCATCTATGCGCTGGGCGATTCCGAGATCCGGGCGAAGAGCTTCCAGAATAAATTAATCAAAATCAATAAATACGCCGTGATTGCGACGGAGCTGTCGGAGTGGGAATATCATACGGTTAATCTTACGCAGCAGGACTGTGCCATTTTCTTAACCTATCACGGGTTATCGGCAAATAATTTGCAGGCGGCAAAGTACTTCACGCGCAACAGCATTCCCTTTATCACCATCACCGCTGCTCATGGTACGGAATTGGCCAAGCTCAGCACACTGTGTATCCAAGTGCCTGAGGATGAAGTGAAGCATGCCAAGATCGGCACCTTTTCCTCGCAGATTGCCTTTGAATATGTCCTAAATGTCATCTATTCCTGCATCTATAGAATTAACTACTCGAAGAATAAACTGGCTGCCCGGCAGGTCGTGAAGGATTTCTACACCGATGACGTGAAAACAGAGCTATAAGTTGGGAAAAGCGAGCTTATCAACCTTAATATTCACGATTGGCGGAGACAGACCCAGCATATGCTCAACGGCCTGATGGACGTTATCTTTAAGAATCTGGCATACCTCAGGAATCTTGTATCCGTAGTTAATAATGATATCCAGCTGAATCGCCACGGCTTCATCCGTAACATCCACTGATAATCCATTGGTGCCAATCTTACCGCTTAGGCGCCGGGCCAGATTCCCGCTGACCGGGTTGCCGGACATTCCGGCAATGCCCGGTGTTTCGGTAACTGCATAGCGGATTATACTTGAAATCACCCGGTCAGAAATCTCCACGAGCCCCTTGAACGTATCCTGCTTCATTATTATTCCTCCTCGTATAGTTATTTATCTGGGAATCCGGATCATGAACACCGTCGGCTCCCCTTCCCGGCTCTCCAGGATCAGAGAACCGCCCATCTTCTCAACGTTCTTCTTGGCTATGGATAACCCTAGACCTGTCCCCCCGCTTGCTGTCGTCCGGGCTTCATCTCCCCGTACAAACGGATCAAAGATCGTGGACCAGAGCTCCTTGGGAATGCCCACTCCATTATCAGCAATCTCGATCCGGACATCTGTATCCTCCGGAATAACCGTCACACGGATGCGTGTCCCTTCAGGATTATAGGCAAGCGCATTGGAGATCAGATTGTTGATCACGCTTGCGAACAGCTCCGGATCATAATGGGCATACACCTGTTCTTCAGGCACCTGCAGCTGCAGCTCGAACTCTTTTTGCTCAATTTCACCGTAGGTATCGGCGATAATCTCCCGCAGCTGATCCCCCAGCTCCAGCCGCTCCACGCGAAGAATGAAGTCCGGTGATTCCAGCTTGAGCAGGTCCAGCATATGCTGAATCAGCTTCGTCACCTGTACGGATTTGGTATAAATATAATTCAGGTATTTGGTCTGCCGTTCAGGGTCCGTAACCCGTCCTTCGATCAGCGCCTGTGCATAACCCTGAATACTGGTAATCGGTGTCTTCAGATCATGTGACAGATCGACCATCAGCCGCTGCTTGCTCTTCTCGGCCTGCCGCTTCTCCTCCGTAGTCCGCTCAATGACATCCGCCATATAGTTGAAGCTATTGCCAATCCGCAGAAATTCCGTCTCCGCATAGAGGGCAATCCGTGTATTGTAGTGCCCTTCCATCATACGGTTCATCCCCAGATTTAGAACCCGCAGCGGCTTCTTGATCCTTCTGGAGACCCAGTAGCTATATACAAAAATCAGCATTAGAATCAGACCGCTGACCACAAACACATAAAAGAACACCGAATGGTTCAGATAGGCCATCAGCATTTCGTTGTTAATGGATACGCTGACCACATGGCGGGGAATCTTGAGCAGCAGCCAGGCCACTCCGCTGTCACTATCCACTTGAGAAATGGAGTAGTAATAGGGCTGATCGCTGCGGTTCTCCAGCCCCTGGAACAGACTGTTCTCATCATAGCCCATAGTCTGATCCTGCTTATCTCCAATAACGCGGATAACCTGCTTGCCCGAATCGAGCAGCTCCAGCCACCCTCCGCTTTGCAGCAACCGGTCGCTCTCCGGTCCCTGGCCCAGCTCGTTACGGTAATCTCCGGCTTCGACCGACAGATCCGGATCGGGGATCAGTTTCTCCATGATGACGTGGGTGATATCCTTCTGGATGAACAGATAGACCACCAGTACAAGCATCACCAGCATACAGTTGAACAGCAGAAAGTCGATCGTCAGCGACGTTTGCAGCGGGCGGTTATCTCTACTTTTCCACGGGTGCTTCAATTTTGTACCCCAATCCCCTGATCGTCTTCAGGTATTCCGGTTTCTTGGAATCACGCTCGATCTTATCGCGGATATTGCTGATATGCACCATAATGCTGTTGTCCTCATAGACATAGAAGTCTTCCCAGACGGCCTCATAAATCTTCTTGCGCGTAAATACCCGGCCCGGCTGCTCCATCAGCAGTTCGAGGATTTTGTATTCGGTAGAAGTCAGCGCTACCGGTTCGCCGGATACCTCAACCTGACAGCTGCTCCGGTCAAGCGTTAACCGTCCGAGCACAATCTGTTCTTTCGTCTGTTCTTCTTCTATAGCCTTGGCATCGAACTGATGCACCCGCCGCAGCAGAGCCCCGACACGGGCAACGATCTCCAGCGGATTGAAGGGCTTCGAGATATAATCGTCTGCTCCCAGCTCAAGACCTAAGATTTTATCATGATGCTGGCTCTTGGCTGACAGGAACAGCACCGGGAAATGCTCATGCTCACGAATCCGCTTCAGCAGCTGCAGCCCGTCCATCCCCGGCATCATAATATCGAGAATAGCCAGATCTATCTTGTTATTCTGCATCTGCTTCAGCGCCTCGATTCCGTTCTGTGCTTGCAGAATGTTGTATTCCTTCTCCAGATACAGCTGCAGAAGCTCTACAATCTCCGATTCATCATCAGCTATGAGAATGGTATACATGGTGAAATCCCCCTCTATCTAGTTGTGCAAGCTGCGCTAACTGTAACTATAGCCTGCCATTCTTAATCCAGTCTAAACCAAATCTAAAGAATAGCTAAAGATTAATGCTGCTTTTCTTAAGAAATGATATCCCGAATAAGACAAAAAGAACAGCCTGGAGCAGCCATTAAGCCGCTTCCCGGTCTGTTCTTTATCTTTTAGCGCAGATTTGCTCCTGCTTGCCAGTGAAAGTGAAAGTACGTCTGATGCTTATACCGTAGGCACGGTTCCTCCGTCTATCACATATTCAGCACCTGTAATGGATGCTGCTCGGTCGGAGGCCAGGAAAGCTACCAGCTCGCCTACTTCCTCGGGGAAGCCGGGACGGCCCAGCGGAATCCCGCCCAGCGCATCCATTACAGACTGCAGCGCGCTTTCAGCACTGCCCGTAACCTTGGCGATATTCTCCATCATGGCATCTGCCGCTGTCGTTTGAATGAATCCAGGGGCAACACGGTTTACACGGATACCTTGTGGAGAGAATTCTTTGGAGAGGCTTTTACTGTAATTGCTTAGCGCTGCCTTAGCGGCTGCATAAGGAATAGTGGATTCGACCAGCGGCAGCACTCTTTGAATTGAAGAGATATGAATAATCACACCTTTTCCCTGTTCCAGCATTAAGGGGATCAGGCCCCGGTCCAGCCGGACCGACGCAAGCAGGTTGAGATTCAGCGCATCCATCCAGTGCTCGTCGCTTGCCGCAAGAAACCCGCCGGGAGGTGTAGAGCTGCCTCCGATGTTATTCACTACGATATCGATGCTGCCGAAACGTTCCTTAACCGCAGCAATCACTTTCTCCACGCCTTCTTTGGCAGACAGATCTGCTTGTACGAACAAGTCAGCATCCGCCAATCCAGACGGGAGTGTGCGGGCAGTAGTCATCACTTCAGCACCGGCTGCTTTAAACCGGTTAACGATGGCCTCCCCCATACCCTTGGTGCCACCTGTCACCAGTATTTTTTTGCCCTCGTATTCTGTCAGCGGGTTTGCATAAGTTATAGTCATTGTTGCAGCCTCATTTCATTAGTGATTCCTCGTTCAAGCTGCCGGGTGCAGTCCTTCAAGGTCTATAATAATTTTAAGCTTGATTAAGTTATGCGTCTAATTTATTATTTTCATTAAATCTATTATTAATATTAATGTAATGAGGAGACCCGTCTGAAATGGAGCTTACCCAATTAGAATATTTCCTGACCGTGGCTCGGCTTGAGCATATGACCTCCGCATCCAAGGCGCTTAGAATTACCCAGCCCGCGCTGAGTCATGCTATCTCCAAGCTGGAGAGTGAGCTGGGCGTTCCTCTGTTTGAGCGGAAAGGACGCAATGTCCAGTTGAATAGGTATGGTGTTATGTTCAGCAAATGGGTAGAAGAAGCGATGAACAATATCGGCAACGGTATACGTGAAATCGGAGAATGGTCGAATGCGGAGAGCGGTGTCATCCACATTTCGTATCTGAATATTCTCGGTGTTGACCTGGTGCCTTCACTGATCAGGGATTATCAGGCGGACAACCCCAAGGTACGGTTTAATTTGTATCAGGGAAATCATGGGGATATCGATGAAGCTCTGGAGACTGGCACTTCGGATATGCTGATCACTTCCAGAGAAACCACAATGAACGATGACGAATGGATGATTATCCGGCGAATGCCGATCTTTATTGTGGTCTCCACTCAGCACCGGTTTGCTTCACGCTCCAGTCTGAGTTTGTTTGAGCTGTCCGGTGAACCCTTTGTCGGCTTGAAAACGAACTGTGGACTCAAAGCTACGATTAGCTCGCTATTCAAAAACACCCATTTCGAGCTGGCCTCGACTTATGAAGCAGAGGACCTGATTACGGTAGCCGGCTTCATCAAAGCCGGGCTTGGAGTCTCTGTACTGCCGCAGACGCTGGGCTTAATGCTGGACGGCCTGGTCTGGATTCCGATTGAGGAAGAGGGCTGGGAATGGGAGGTCGGCTTGAAATGGCGTCATGACCGTTACCTGTCTCCTGCCTCCAGACGGTTTCTGGATTATATTCAGCAGGTTCGACTGAAGTCTGAATAGATGAGGGCTTATAATCTTGAAAAAGACACAAAGGAGCGACTCTCCCGGAATGGAGAATCGCTCCTTTGTGTTATTATTTCGTTCCTGCTATTGAATCAGCGCCTGAAGCTCGGCAACAGTTGCCTCATATTGCGGTTTGAATTCAGCAGATTTCATATAATTTGCCACGCTGGTCAAGAACTGTCTGCCTTCAGGGGTCTCGCTCACCTTCCCTGCATCCAGTGCACATACCAGCAGATTACCGTTGCCTACACGGCACTCCGTAAGGAAGCTAAGCTTATGATTACGTTCGAAATTATCAATGGTCTGCACAACGGGATTCCAACTGCGGTCCGCATCATCCATGATCAGCGATTTCGAATTCTCCACAATGCTCCACCATGGATAGGTCGAATGCTCCTCACCCGGGAACTCACGAAGTACCGGGTGGCTGTTATCAATCAGCAGACCCATTGTACCGACAGGTACAGGCCGGTTCATGCTCTCCGATATCGAACGGAACATCGGATAACACCAGAAATCTGTGCAGTAATATCCTTCTACAGCATTCTGGAGAGAGTCCGGCTCTGGCATCAGCAGCACATTTCCACCCTTCTCCAGCATTGTAAGCGCCTCTTCGGACAGCTCCGTGAATACGTGAATGTGCTCAAGCGGGTTGCTGCTCTGCTCAGGGTATACCCACAGGTCGTAGCTCTTGCGGATATCCGTTCCCTGGATGGAAAGGGATAATACGATCTTATTCATCCGGTCTACGGCAGGAAGAGTTACCGCCAAACCGCAAATGTCGATATAATGGCTTCCGGCCGGAATGGCCGCTAAGGTTGATCCTTCGGCTATTACGCTATCTTCTGCTGCAAGCTGCCATAGCAGCTGAGCGGAATCCGGCATACCGCTACGGAAGCAGCTAAGCTCCACATGGGCAGTGAACAATTCGCCCGAGGTATAATTATACTTAGGAAATCGTGCCATCAGCACCGCATCATTGCAGAATGTACGCCATTCCTCGGCACTAACCAATCCTTTGGAATCCATGAAGGCATCAAGCACGCCAACCAGCGCAGTTCCCTGACCGCTGAAATCCTGCAGATCCAGCAGCTGGAAGCCGGCCAGCCGCCGCGAGCGGAAGGCGGCCTCAAGCTCTTCCTTATAACAGGCTACCGCAAGCTGGCCGGAGGCTTCAAAGTATTTCGATGCCAGATGACCCAGCCCCTTGCTCTCCAGCCGTTCACGGAAAATTACAAAGTTCTCAGCTTTGAGCGAACCTGTGTATTTCGCGATTTCTTCGAAATTAGGGAACGTAGCGTATTGTCCGATCTCATGCGAGACCACCGGAACCTGCGGAATCCATTCGCCGGATTCTCCGCCAGCCTGCACCGTTTTGGCTTCGGTGCCATACTGGATCTGGATCTCGCCGCCGGCAGCAGCAGCCTGTCCTCCTCCATTCAGGAAGTCCGGAGGAACGATCTGGTCGTCATAATCCTTCATCGTGCCTGGCACAGCCGTCTGGACATGGCCCAGCGGAGCATCGCACATTGCATAAGAGCCTCTGAACAAGCGGTCCCGGGTAAAACGCACCCCGCTGAAGAAGTCGTCATGCTCCAGAATCTCCGGTACCCATTGGTGGTTATTGGAGCCTTGGGTGTATAAAGGGCGGTCATCGAACGCTTTGTAGTCCTTCAGGAAGGAATCAATCTTCTCTTTGCTGCCCCACAGCTCGTTGCCGAGAGACATCATCACAAAGGATGGATGATTGCCAAACTCCCTTAGAATGGCATAGCCTTCACTGATCAGGTAATCCTGCTCTGCCTGATTATGCCCTTCGTCCGTTTCTACCGTAACCGTACCCCAGAACGGAAGCTCCGGCTGCATGTAGATCCCAAGCATATCTGCAGCGGTAAAAGCAGCCTCCGGCGGACAGCAGGTATGGAAACGGTAATGATTGATCCCGTAAGACTTGGCAATCCCAAGAATTCTGACCCATTCTTCAACATTTGTAGGAGCATAGCCGGTCAGCGGGAAGATCAGGCCGTCATGTTTGCCGCGGAGGAAGGTCTTCTCCCCGTTAATCGTGAACTTGTCCCCTTCTGCCCGGAATTCCTTCAGTCCGAAGATAACCTCCTGCCTGTCAATGACATTGCCTTTGCCATCCTTCAGAACCAGGAGGATGTTATACAGATTGGGAGCGGATTCACTCCATAGCAGCGCCTCATGACCGAGAGCGTAATCTACAGAGAATTTCCCCGGAGCTACTATGTACTCCTGCTCTTCTACCGTGTGTGAATCCTCACTATTGAAGCTCTTGGCAGATACTACAAGTGTAGTTTCGCTCTTACTCTCCAGAGTTGCTGCGATGCGGATGGAACGTGCAGCCAGTTCTGAATCCAAGCGGATGCCGCTAAGCTGTGACTCTCCGTAGAATTGCAGCTCCATACGACCGGTAATTCCGTTCCAGTTCGTCTGGGTATCCGGCGAAGTCAGATGTCCGCCTTTGGTCGGGTAACCCGTGTTGTCTACCCGGACCGTGATCGTATGCGTACCCGGCTGCAGCTGCGGCAGCTTATATACATGGGCAGTGTTCAGACTGTCACGGCTGCCAATCTCCTGCCCGTCCACCCACAGCGTTGTAAGCCGTGTACGTTCCAAATATAGATAACTGCTCTTGCCGGCCAGCTCCTCTGGAATGTTAATCTCCCTGGAGTACCAGACGGGTCCTTCGAACAAATATTCATCCGTAAGAGCGCTTACCAGAAACTCCTCATTCTTCGGTCCTTTGCGTGCATGGGAGGTTGTTCCCGGCAGTGTGATTACATCTGTGTAAGGTAATACGAGTCCCTGCTTACTCACGTCTAACTGCAACTTCCATTCGCCTTCGAGGCTGATCTTTGTCTGCAAAATCCTCACTCCTAGTAATGGTAATCTCTGAACTCCTGCGGTGTGGTACCGGTAGTTTTCTTGAACAGGAAGGTGAAATAAGCCGCGGTCTGGAATCCCACCTGCTCTGCAACCTCATAGACCTTAACATTCGGGTCCCGGAGCAGCTCCTTGGCCTTGTTCATTCTTGCTTCCTGCGTGAAATCAGAAATCGTCCGGCCCATTTCTTTCTTGAACAGAACACTTAAATAACTGTGATTCAGGTGAAACTGCTCGGCTAGCTGCTTCACTGTTATATTCTCCTGGAGACGTTCCTCCAGCTGGCGGGCAACCCGCTGGATCAGGTTATGCTGCTGGGCGACTTGTTCTCCCTGACTAAGCTTAGCATATTGCGCCAAATATTCCAGTAATACCTTCCTGACTTCATTCACTCCGGTGCAGTCGATCAACCGCTGCCACATGAGAATATTCATCTCCGTATCCGTCTCTTGAAGCCGCTTCGTCTTACGCGCCAGCTCACTGAGCAAGCCCATACCGAAAGCCTGCACATAAGAAAAGGATACGGGCTCACGCGCTAGCAGCCTTTCGAATGCATGATTGAAATACACAGCTGCCTTCTCGCCCTCTCCGCTGTCCAGCAGCTTCACGATCTCCGGAATATATTCCTCACGTAGCCGGAAGTCCTGATATTCGTTCATCAGGCTCTGGTCAAAATATAGAATTTGCCCGTACCCGGCCAGTCTGGCACCGGACATCATATGCCTTACTTCCTTGTACAGCAGCGGTATTTCCGTCCAGGTATGGCACTCCCTGCTGATTCCGACTGTAACGGAAGCAGTGTACTGCTCCTTTAGAATATCTTGGATGAACGTGAGCTGCTTCTCAAGTCTTGCCCGGACCAAGGGTGTTGCATTCAGTACAATGACCGCCAGCTCATCCGCCCCAGTCTTGCCGATATAAACAGTAGAGAATCCCGCAAGCCCAAGCTTCACACAATTCAAGAGCCCTTCGCTATGCATAATCCGCTCCTTGGCATCATGCGGATTGTCCCGGAACAGACGGTCATAGCCGAAGAGGAATAACGAAGTCTGCCATTCCCCATCCGGCAGTTCCAGCAGCCGCCGCCAGGATTCAAGCAGTTCTTCATTATGAATCCAGCCTTCGATCATATCCTTGACGAACCGCTCCTGCAATACCTCATAGCTCTCTGTAACCTTCTCCTTAAGCAAGGCGGTTTCCTGTTCGATCTGTTTTTTCTTCTCATACACTTCCCTGAACGCCGCAAGCTTCAACTCCAGCTCTTCTGTCCGGACAGGCTTCAGAACGTAGGCTTTAGCCCCCAGATGTATAGCTTCCTGCACAAATTCAAATTCGTCATATCCGCTTATCATCACTGTCTGCATAGACTGCAGTGCCGGATAATCCGCTTTGCATATGGCCAATAGCTCAATTCCGGTCATACCGGGCATGGAGACATCCGTAATCAGTACATCTACCGGAGTTTCCCGCAGGATCGCCAGTGCCTCCTCACCAGACTGCGCGGTTAGCGGCTCCTCGTATCCCAGGGCCTTCCAGCTGATATGCCGGACAAGCCCCTGAATCTGCATAGGTTCATCGTCAACAATTATTGCCCGCATAAAAGCACCCCCTATTTAATCTCAGGACTATCCGTGCAGACAGGGATAGATATGGTTACCTTGGTCCATTCGTCTTCTGTGCTGTCAATTTCAAAACGGCCCTCCGGACCGAAATACAGCGCCAGGCGCTCCCGGATATTGTTCATGCCGAATCCGTTTCGGGTTCCCCTGTAGCTGCCGGAACGAATCTGTTCCAGCTTCTCCCGGCTGATCCCCTGGCCATTATCAAAAATCTGGAACTGAATTCGATTCCCAACCCTCCTGATCGTGATCTGTATAAAAGCATGCGCCCTGGTCGGAATCCAGCCGTGCAGATAACAATTCTCTACCGTGGGCTGGAGGATCAGCTTAATGCTGTAAAGATCCAATACCTCAGGCTCCACCTGCCATTCCACCGACACCTGACCGGGATATCGCAGCTGCTGGATTTCAATATACGCCTTCAGATGCTCAATTTCATCACGGATTAGGGTCACATTAACCCGGTTGTTGAGCGCAAGCCGGTAGAAGGTGGTCAAGGCATCTATCGTCCGGATTTGGATATCATCCTGCTGATCCATAGCCCGCCAACGGATCAGGCTAAGGGAATTATAAATGAAATGAGGGTTGATCTGTGCCTGCAGCGCCCGGAACGATTGCTCACGTTCCTTGAGCATGGCCTCTGTATGCTCCTCTACCAGCTTTCTCAAACGGCCGGACATGGAGTTGAACAGTACCTCAAGCTCACCGAGTTCATCATTGTCACGGTTCCTGACGGTCGCTTCGAAATACCCTTCCGAGATATCGGTCATCCGGATCCCCAGCTTGCGTATCCGCCAGATGACATTTTTGAGGACAATCATGATCAGAAAAATGGATATCAGCAGGAAGAAGGCAATGCCTATTGCAATATAGTACATAATACGCGTAGACTGCTCTTCGAGCCGGTCGAGATGTACAAGCGCAGCAACGGTCCAGCCGGACTTAATCTCTTCTGTGATCAGCATCATTCCGTTCCGGGTGACCGTGGACGGCTCAGAACCGTTCCAATACTGCCCTAAGGAGGAGGAATCCAGGCGGCTGCCTATCTTCGCAGGCTCGGAGGAGGCAATAATCTGCCGGTTGTCGTCTACGATATACATTTGCCCGGCCCCGTCAAAGGGATGGTCGAAGGATTCCATGAACACACCGTTATAGTCCAGCAGCAGATAGACTATTCCGTAGACATCGCCGTACGCATTCAGAATCTTGTGGGACACCACCAGCTTTGTTTTGTCATCGGCGGCATTCCTCCATACCAGATTGTCCGGGGTATTCAGCATCTGCGTATACCAGTCCTTCTCACGTACGCCGGAGAGCAGCCGGTCCTCCGGCTTCCATAGAAGGCCACCATCCTGCACAAGGGTGTCGTTGGTATGATAGATCCGGAAGTTCTCAATGCCCGGCAGGTATTTGCTCGTAAGCAGGAACGAACGGTCCACATAATTTACGGTCGCCAGCTGCTCTTCGATATTTCCGTAATCCCTGGACAGCCTGGAGATCAGCTCCCCGTCCGTAGCTGTCCTGGTGGCCAGAAGATCATAGCTCTGCTTGCGGAACTCGATGCTCTGCGCACTTTGCCGCACCGCCTCGCGGATGGTAAGCAAGTAATTTGCCCGTACCGTATGCAGCATCATATAACCCGCGCCTGCCGCGAGCATTACGGTAGGGATGAATACAATCAGACTATAGAATAAGACGATCTTGCTCCTCAGATTCATGGAACGGGTCATACGGATGATCCATTTCTCTATATGTTGTTTAATCATATGTCCCCCCATGAAGTGCAAAGGGAGCCCCCTCTTAACGAGAGGTGCTCCGTACTTAATATCTTATTGGGCTGGTACTTCTTCCTTGTAGGTATCCAGCCATTCCTGTCTGACTTCACTCCAGTGTCCGCGTTTCTCCAACGCTGCCTGGAAGTCCTTCCAGTTGCTCTCGAACTGGTCCGCATCCTTGGACATCAGCAGCTTGGCACGGTATTCCTTGCGGATATTCTCGATTTCCGGGGCGTATTTCTCCCATGAGCCGCCTTCCTTCATCGGGAACAGATCGTAAGGCTCAGCTACGCGTATAGTACCCATTTTACCAATGGCTTCGGTGAACTCTATTGTCTTAGCGGCTCCGGCTTTACCGCCATCCTCCGTGTTCCACCAAGGGTACCATGCGTTACTGTATGAGGAAGCCATGTAGAGCTCAGGTGTAACCTTTGCCTTTTGTGCAGCATCTCCTGAATTACGGCCTGTTTCGTATGTTTCGTCGATAAATTTCCATTTGCCCAGCGGCTGATCGCTCCAGTCCCAATACAGACCCGCCGGTCCTTCATTGATAATCTGCTGCATTTCCGGTTTAGGCTGCAGCGTATAATCGAAGAATTTCAGAATGGCATCCAGGTTTTTAGTTTTTTCACTGATATACACATCATAACCCGGATTCGGATTAGTAACCTGATTAATACCCAGCTTCTCTACACCATCCACTTTAGGGAATGGGATCGTTTCATAGAACCAGCCCGGTTCGGTTGGTCCGTCCAGCGTCTCCCAAGCGGAGGAAGGAATGTTCCAGAAGCTGCCTGCATTCATGGCAACACGGCCTGACTTATTTTTCTCCCCGTACTGCTCCTTCTTGCTGGTTACTACCTCAGGATCAATCAGCTTCTCCTGATACATCTTATTCATCCACTGATAGGCGGCTTTGTAGTTAGGATCATCGTAAGCGAATACAAATTCATCGCCGCGTTTGTCGACCCCCTTACCTGCGGTGCTCACACCGAAGGCGGTCAGAATGGCGTTCTCGTCACTCCAGCCTATGGAATCGCTGGTATCCATCAGGAAGGACAGCGGAATCAGCGGTTTGCCCGAAGCGTCCTTCTGCTCGGCAGCTTTTTTAAGGAAGGTCTCAACCCCGGCAAGCGTAGACAGATCCTCTTTGGTCATCCCTGTCTTCTCCAGGACATCACTTCTCACAATCCAAGCCTGTGAAGCCCAACCCGGCCACGGCTCTTCAGGGTTCTGGTCAAACCAGGTCGGAATGGACCAGATATGTCCTTCATCATCCTTCATCAGGTCCAGATACTGCTTAGGGATGGAGGCCAGTCCCGGATATTTGTCGGGCATGTCGAAATACTGCTCAAGCGGCATCAGCTGTTTGGACCGCTGCATCGCACTTTTCACCGTTTCATTCCGGCTGAAGATGGCAGCATCCTCGAACCCGCCGGTATTGATTTTGAGATTAAGCGCTGTCATTGCATCGCCTTGTGTAGTCTCAAGCTTAACATCCACTTTCGGCTCCTGCTCACGCCAATACTTCTGAACCAGGCTGTCGTTGTTAAGAGTTGCGGTCCAGCCCAGCCAGAGATTGAAGGAGGTTGAACCGCTCGCTGGCGTATTGCCTGCGGTTTCGTTGCCTGAAGCAGCATTGTTAGGTGTATCCTTGCTGTTTCCGGAACATGCCGTAATGGTTGTCAGTAAGACTGCGGCTGCCAGGACCGTTAGTCCTGATCTCTTGATCTTCATTAAATAACTCCCCCTGTGTTCTTATTGTACCTCATCCTTTCACTGAACCTACAAGTACCCCCTTTACGAAGTATTTCTGCAGAAACGGATACACGCATAGAATCGGAAGAGCGCTTACCATAACGACTGCCATTTTAATCGACAGCAGCGTTATGTTCGCCATCTGTGAGCTTCTGGCCAGCGCTTCCTGGTTTGTATTTGATCCGAGGACAGCGGATAGATCCTGAGCCGCCAGCAACTGCTGCAGGAAGGTCTGTACAGGAATTAAATCTTGCCTTGTGACATAGAAGGCACCGGCGAACCAGTCATTCCAGTGACCTACTGCGGTGAACAGCCCAAGAGCGGCTAACATCGGCTGAGAGAGCGGAACCACAATCTGTATCAGAGTGCGGAAGGGGCCTGCCCCGTCCAGCTCCGCGGACTCGATCAGCGCTTCCGGAATTCCCTGGATGAACTTCAGCATGACGAACATATTCCAGACCGAGAACAGGCCGGGGAAAATATAAACCCAGAACGTGTTGATAAGCCCGAGATTGTTCAGCTGAATATAGAAGGGAACCAGCCCACCGCTAAATAACATGGTCAAGAGAATGTAGCCAAGAATGGTGCTTCTTAAAGGCAGTCCCCGGTAGGACAAGCCAAATGCTACCAAGAGCGTAACAATAAGTCCCGCAAACGTGCCTATTACGGTTCTGCCAATCGTGATCAGATATGACTGGCGGATGACCTGATTGCCGAGTACGATTTCATAGTTAATCCAAGTAAAATCCTTTGGCCATAAATACACGCCGCCTTTGGCTGCACTTGCCCCATCATTTAAAGAAATGGCCAGCATATACAGGAACGGGTACAGGACAGACAAGCATAGCCCGCCCAAAATGATGACGATGATAAGCTGGGCTATTTTTTCACCTCTGCTGAGCTTCATGAATCTTCACCATAATCCTTCCCCGTTTATTCTTCTGGACAGCTGATTGGTTGAGACAACCAGTATTAGGCTGAGTACTGAAGATAACAGCCCTACGGCGGTAGCCATCCCGAAGTATCCCTGCTGCAATCCGTTACGGATAATATAAGTATCCAGTACATCCGCTACGCCTTGGTTAGCCGAATTCATCAGCGGATAAATCTGATCCATCCCTACGGTAATCAGGCTCGGAATGCTCAGGATCAGGACAATTGAGATTGTCGGCAGCATACCCGGAATGGTGATATGCCGGATCTGGGCCAGCTTGCCTGCACCCTCAACCTTGGCAGATTCATAGAGCTGCGGATCAATCGTTGTGATGGCGGCCAGATAGAGAATCGTGTTCCAACCGGTCTCCTTCCACAAACTGCTAAAGATAACCATAGGCCGGAACCAGTCTGTCGAACCCAGGAAGAATATGGGGTCTCCACCTGCTTTGCCGATCAGCTCATTGACCAGGCCCCCGTCCAGTGTCAGAAACGACTGTAGAATGTAAGCGACTACAATCCATGAGAAAAAGTGTGGCAGATAGCTGACGGATTGAACGAAACGCTTAAAGACCGGCCGTGTGACTTCATTAATCAGCAGCGCCAGCAGAATTGGTGCCGGGAATCCGAAGATGAACTTAAGCACCGATATATATAGCGTGTTTTTGACCACGGTCAAAAATTGGGGGTCCTGCAGGAAGGAGAAGTTATTCAGCCCTACCCATGAGCTGTTCCAGATTGAAGTGCCTATCTGGAAGTCCCGGAAGGCCACTTGAATCCCTGCCATCGGTATGTAGTTGAACAACAGCAGCAGGACTACTCCCGGTAGAATCATTAAATATTGCCAGCGGTACTTGTAAAACTTTGCGTACAACGTGCATCCCCTCCTTGATAGTTCTATCATAAATTAACGGGGGATCACTTCATATATAACAGCGGTTGGATATCTATTGCTCTGATTGGATATTTAAAGCGCTTACCCATCATTGTGGATCGCCTTCATCCGCGTACCAAAAAGCACCTGCCTATTTAGTAACGGCAGATGCTTTTTTTGAAATTCAAACCCTGGTATCGGCCAGGCTCAATCCAGATAAACCTGTTTCGTTGCGATATTCGTGCAGAATTCCCGGTCATGCTCCACGAACAGAATAGTCGGGGCAAACTCCATCAGCAGCTCTTCAATCTGCATCCGGGAGATCACGTCAATGAAGTTAAGCGGCTCATCCCAGATATGCAGATGCACCTTCTCGCTGAGGCTCCGGGCAATTAATACTTTCTTCTTTTGGCCGCCGCTGAAGGTGGAGAGCTCCTTCTCGAACTGGATCCGCGAGAAATCAAGCTTGCGCAGAATCGATTTGAACAGGCTCTCATCGATCCCGTGCTCGCTGGCATATTCGGTCAGACTGCCCTGCAGATGCGAGGTGTCCTGTGATACATAAGAAATGGCAAGCTGGCTGTCCTTCCGTATGACACCTGTATGATGAATGTCCTCCCCGCAGATCAATTTGAGAATACTCGATTTCCCGGAGCCGTTGCTGCCGGAGAGCGCTATCCGGTCCCCCCGCTCAATCGTGAAGCTCACCTCTGAACATACGCTTTTATCCCCGTAATAGATCGAAACATCATCCAGCTGGACCAGCTGTTGCTTATGATACGGAAGCTGTGATATTTCCAGACTGTCCGAGCTTTCAATGTTCCGCAGCAGCTTGGATTTCTCGGTGATCGCAGATTCCTGTCGCTGCTGGATCGATTTCGAGCGTTTCATCATTTTTGCAGCCTTGTGGCCGACATAGCCCTTATCTAATTTGGAGCCGGAGTTCCGGGTGCCGTTCTTGGACTTCTCGACCTCATGGGCCCAGCCGCCCGTCCGTTTGGAGGAAGCCGATAACCGCTTAATGTCCCGCCGCAGCTTCTCGTCTTCCGCCAGCTCAAAGTTATCCTGCCTAGTCTTATTCTCCCACCAGCTGCTGAAGTTCCCCTTCTGGATCTCAATGTTGGTCTTGTTGATCGACAGGATATGGTCTACACAGTTGTCTAAGAAGGCTCTGTCATGGGAGACCAGAATATAGCCGCTCTTCGTGCTGAGATAGTCACTGACCAGTTTACGAGCCTTCATATCCAAATGGTTGGTGGGTTCATCGATGAGCAGGAAGCTATTCTCCTTGATGAAAAGGGCTGCCAGCAGCACCTTCGTCTGCTCCCCGTTCGATAATGAATTGAAGGGCCGGTACAGCACATCCTCCGCCACCTTCAGCAGGTTCAGCTCCCGCATCAATTTCCAGTGAACATATTCCGGGTCAATTTCACTGATTACATCCAGGGTCTGACTTGTGGGGTCCGCAACCGGAAACGGGAAGTATTCAAAGCTTACTTGTGCGGATATCGTCCCGCTGTATTCATATTTGCCGAGCAGCAGGTTCAGGAAGGTGGTTTTGCCCCGGCCGTTGCGCCCGGTGAAGCCCAGTTTCCAATCGGTATCCAGCTGGAAATTCACCTGCTCAAAAATATTATCGTAAGTGCCCTCATAGGCAAACGTCAGATTGCTCACATTGATTAATGACATACAATATCCTCCTGTATAAAATAATAAAAGCTGCAAGAAGGATATCTTCTTACAGCTCAAATAAATACAGCAAATTCAGCCCGGACGGACTTGAATAAGGATATATTGATTTAGTGAAAAGATGCAGACCCTTCTTGCATATAAAGAATAAAACGCGCGCACGAAATAACGCCCTTATAAGATGAACTTATGAATGAAAATGTAGCCATTCTTAAGATCACGTACTATAAAGCTGTTTTATTGTTTAATACCGCAAGAGAATCCTACACTATACTATTCAACTCCAATCCTTTAATTAAGTGCATTTTACCATGTGCTTTATGGGATATCAACCCGGGCCGTATGCACACAGTGTCTCTTCAAGCAGAGATCAGACCGTATTTCAGGAAACAGTTATATAGTCCATCTTCCTCAATGTGGTCGGTGATATCATCGGCAATCTCTTTGAGCTGCTCTCTGGCATTGCCCATAGCAACACCTACCTGGACATATTCCAGCATCTCCAGATCATTAAGCCCATCACCGAGCGCCATGCTGTCTTCACGCGGAATGTTCAAGTGCTTCAGTACATCGGCAATAGCCGAAGCCTTGTGGACACCCGGAATCATCAGCTCCCCGCTGTTCTCTCCAAACAGGGGGATAGAACTCTGGAGTGCTGTGAACCTCCCTTCTAATGCCTCCTGGATCTGATGAAAGGGCAGACTGCTCTCCAGAAAGCAGATTTTGTTGACATCATCCAAATATAATTCTTCGTTTCCATATGTCAGTGTAGCGATATAAGGATGCGGGGACAGCCGTTTGCGCTCCTGTGCTGCAGGATCATTCAGCAGATCACCATAAATTCTGCGTTCCAGATGCGGCTGAAAATTCCGGCTTCCGTATAAGGCGGTGTTGGATTCCAGAATGAAATCCACCTCATTGGCGTGGAAATAATCGATCAGATGTTTGGCGTCTTCCGGGGTTACTTTTTTGTGATAAAGCATTTCATTGCCGCTCTCTACATACCCGCCTGCCGCTCCGATCAGGCCGTCGAAGCCGATATTCCAGATCGAGTCATAGATTTCAGCCTTCGAGCGGCCGGTACACAGGTAGAGCAAATGCCCGTTCTCCCGCGCCTGTCTGCACGCCTGCTGCGCCGATTCCGGTATGATTCCATTCTCTGTGAGAAGTGTTCCGTCAATGTCGATGAAGACTATTTTTCTGCTGCTCTGACTCATGAATCCCCAGCCCCCTTGTGTAATGTTCCTCTGAACTATAATTTATGTAATGCGTTCCAGGTCAAGGATTATTTTCAGCAATGAACGTGAAAAAGGACTGACCCAAAACCATGAAATGGTTAAACGGGACAGTCCTAGCATGCTGAGCACGATCAATTTGTCTGGATCAGATCCGATTCCTGCACCCCGGTAACCACCGAGATGATGCTCTTCCGGAGCTGATCTGCATTCTGTGCCTGATAGGGATCGGCAGCAAAGATTACCGCATCAGCAATATAGCCCTCGGCAATCCGCCCCAGCTCATGACCACTTCCAAGGATCTCTGCGGCGTCTTGTGTAGCGGACTTCCATGCTTCTGCCCGGTTCAGGCCGTAATCGAACAGCGTATCGAATTCCTGCAGGTTGTAGCCATGCAGTGAAGGAGTTGCATAATCCGTACCGAATCCAAGACGTATTCCCGCCCGCTTGGCATATCCAATGGCCGTGGCATGAGCATCGGCTGCACGGGCAGCCCGTTCACAGATAACCGGATTCAGTGCCAGTACACCTTTGGGATCAGCTGCGATCCGGTAGATCGAAGTTGTCGGCACGAAGGCAACGCCGGACTCGGCCAGTCTGCCCGCCTGATCCCAGGTCAGGAACATCCCATGCTCTATGGATTCCACTCCAGCCTGGATGGACCAGTCAATCGTCACGCCGCCCCAGGTATGTACCAGAACCTTCTTCCGGTTCGCGTGTGCATGACGGACGATGAAGGCGAACTCTTCCTCAGAGAAGTTCGGCTCTGTTACCTTCTCGGTAGGTGCGCCCAGACCGCCTGTTGCCATGATTTTGATCCAGCCTGCTCCGGTAGCGTAGATATCTGCCAGGCGGCCCTCCAGATGCTTAACCCCCTTGGCATCCGCTGCGCCCAGCATTTCACTGCTGGTCTGCACCCGTAACGGCTGCTGATAATACTTCACGAGATGACGGATGGTGCTTGGCAGAATGCCGCCGGCATCACGCGCAGTAGTTACGCCAGTCCGTAAGGTGGCTGCGAAGGCTTCTGCCTGCATCACTTCAACCTCCCGGCTGTCCCGGTTCAGCTGGTCGGCATGATCGAAATCGGTCCAGGCCAGATGCGTATGCAGATCAATGATCCCCGGACTGATCCATAGCTTCTGCTGAGGTTGTTCCGCCTGTACATGCTGCGGTTCTGCTTCCTTAACCGAAGTGAACCGGCCATTCTGAATTTCAATATCGAACGGTTTGCCTTCGATACCTGCGATATGGATACCGCTGTACGCCTGGAAATGCGGATGCTTGAGAATCATAGGGCTTCACCCCAAACCTGATGAACAGCTTGTACGGCCTGCTCCGCATCCTGCTCCAGTAATCCGGCAAGCGTCCGCACTGCGCCTTCAACACCTTCCCGGCTGGCATTTGCCCCGAAATGGTTAATCCGCAGCAGCTGGCCGGATAATTCGCCGTCTCCGGGAGCCACGATGCCGATTGGCTGCTTGATCAGCAGGTTCTGCTCCCCGTTCACTCGAACCGTAGTCGTCAATGTGGAATAATGCCGGTTATTCTTCTGCCAGGGTTCAAGCCCCAGAGCTGTGATACCCGCTATGGCAGAAGCTGCTGCAAGTTCATGGCGCTTAATCACTTGAGCCAGTCCCTCTTCGGCAACAGCTGTCAATGCCTGGATCAGCGCTCTGGCTTCAAGTACCGGAATATTCGGCGGGACACGAAGCGGCGGCGTGCCATCCGGTGCCGGCTTCAGATCGAGCAAGGATAGAATGGAATTGCGAGGCGCTCTTTCATTCGACTCCAGGAAGGCCCAGCCGCGTGGTGAAATGCTGACTGCGCTGACACCGTTAGGTCCGGCGAGCGCTTTTTGCGCACCCATTACGGCAAAGTCCACGGACCACTCATCGACTAGCAGAGCCTCTCCGCCTACTGCTGATACAGAATCCGTCACCGTAAGGAGATTATGCTGGCGTGCAAGCCCGAAGATTTCCTTCGCAGGGTTAGAGCCGCCTGTAACTACTTCTGCCTGTACGAAAGAAATAGCAACCGGATGATACCGCTCAACTGCAGACGCAACCTCTTCCACAGTAATGACTTCATCAAAGGAAACTTTCACTTCGATCACCGTCGCTCCGCCGCGCTCCAGCCATTGTCCAAACAAACTGCCGTAAGGGCCAGTCACTACATTTAGTATGGTCCGGCCGGGTGCAGCAATTCCTGCAGCTACCGCTTCAATGCCTAAAATGGCTTCCCCCGGAATGATCACTGGAGGGTACTGGGTGGATAAGAGATTAGAGAGCTGTCCTGTTAATGTATTGAACTCTGACAGGGTCAGCGGGACAAATCCTTGTGCTTCTCGGTTCATATAGACCTCCTGATGGTATTGTGTCATTGTGGCATCTTCGGAACCGCAGATAACAGCTCACGGCTATATTCATGGTCCGGACGGATGAAGAACTGATCCTTGGTATTGATCTCTACCAGCTTCCCCTGCCGCATGACGGCAACGGTGTCGCTGACTGCGTGAATAACCCCGAGATCATGAGAAATGAATAACACGGTCAGATTAAGCTCAGCCTTGAGCGTGTGGAACAGTTCCAATACGCTCCGCTGCACGGATACATCGAGTGCACTTGTCGGCTCATCGGCGATCAGCAGGCTCGGCTCCACACTTAGAGCGCGTGCAATGGCAATCCGCTGGCGCTGGCCGCCGGAGAATTCATGCGGATATTTGTCCAGGGACCTGGCTTCCAGCTGCACCCGGCTAAGGAGCTCTTTACTTCTTGTCTCCACTTGGGAACGGTCGACAATCCGGTGAAACAGCAGGGCTTCAGACAGAATCTGCCGGATAGAATGCTTGGGATTCAGCGAGGCATCCGGATTCTGAAAGATCATCTGAATCTTCTTATGCTGCTCTCTGCTTCTCTTCTTGCGCAATTCCTGGGAACCCAGCAGAATCTGCCCCTCATCCGGAGCGATCAGCCCGGCAATGACCCGCGCCAGCGTAGACTTTCCTGAACCGGACTCTCCGACAAGTCCAAGCGTCGTATGCTGCTCCAAATCCAGCTGAATATGGTCGAGCGCGGTAAATCCGCCGTAACGGACCGTTAAATCCCGCACCTGCAAAGCTAAATCCATTATTGTCCGCTCCCTTCAAGCTCCAGCTCCGGCAACGGAAGCACCGAATCGATCAGCATCTGCGTATAGGGATCAGCCGGATGCTGCAATAGACTAAGCGTCTCACCGTGCTCGACAATCTGCCCCTGCTTCATGACATACAATCTGGAGCAGAGGTTAGCGGCAATTGCCAGATTGTGTGTAACGAAGACCATGGCGAAGCCCAGCTCACGCTGCAGACTGGTGATCGTCTCGATGATCTGCCGCTGAACGGTGACGTCCAGGGCGGTTGTCGGCTCATCGCAGAGCAGAATGCCGGGCTTACAGGCAAGAGCCAATGCGATAACAACACGCTGACACTGACCGCCTGACAGCTGGCTGGGATAGCGGTCCTTTTTTCTCAAAGAATCCGGAAGACCCAGTCTTTCAAGCAGCTCCAGCGCAATCGTCCGTGCAGCTCTCCGGCTGACTTGTTGTCTGTAATACACAACTTCTGCCAGCTGCTTCACAACCGGACAGAGCGGGTCCAGCGCGCCTCTCGGGTCCTGGAATACCATCGCACTGCTTACCTTACTCCGGACGCTCCCTCCAGTCTGCTCCACCCCTCGTGGAAGGAGGCCGAGTATTGCACGCAGCGTAAGCGACTTGCCCGAGCCTGATTCCCCTACCAGCCCGAGACTCTCCCCGCGCCCAAGTGAGAAGCTGATATTATTGACGAGTATCTCTTTCGACTTGGCTGCAAGTGTCAGTGATTCTATTTCGAGCACAGGTTCAGTTGACATTATTTTTTCCTCCAAATATCGGCCAGGCCATCCCCTAACAGAGACAACGCTATCCCCGTATATACCACGGCGAATCCCGGAACTGCTGACAGCCACCAGGCGGTGGTAATAAAGGGTTGTCCGTCTGAGATCATTGTCCCCCAGTCCGGTGTAGGCGGTGCGATACCGATACCCAGATAACCCAGTGTAACAATGGCTACAAGCAGCCCGACCATATCCGTCATCAGCACGACAACGGCTTGCGGCAATACATTAGGCAGGAGATGGCGCAGAATAATGCGGCTGCCGGGCAGTCCCAGGGTCTGGGCAGAAGCCACCCATTCCTGTTCCCGGAAAGATGCGCTAAGACCTCTGACCACACGGGCGAATACAATCCAGCCCACGAGAATGAAAGTGATATAAATCCCCCGCTCCCCGGCACCGCTGGCGAAGGCCACGATAATTACGATCAGATAGAACGGGAAAGCGATGAATGTATCTGTAATCAGTGCAATAATTCTATCGGTCCATTTGCCGTAATACCCTGACAGCATTCCCAATAATACACCGGTACAGAAAGGAATGATCTCGGCCAGAACCATGATAGTCAGATCCGTCCGCGCTGCATAGATCAGTCTGGTAAACAAATCACGCCCCAGCTGATCGGTACCCAGCCAGTGGGTGGAAGACGGCGGCTGCAGGAAGGCGCTCAAGTTCTGCTCCGTCGGATGATACGGACTTAAGTAAGGGATGAACAGAGCCAGCAGGATAAGCACGGCAAACATAATAATTCCGATCAGCAGGGATGGGGTATTCCATATCCGTCTTAGACCGTTTACTTGCTTCTTGCCCTCTGGCAATTGTATATCTGGCGTTGTAGTTGTCATTGTTTCCCCTTCGTTCTGGGATCCAGCCACCAGGAGATGATTTCAATCAGCAGACTGATGATCACTACAGATAGCGCACAGTATAGGGCTATTCCTTGGATGACAGGGAAATCCCGATTCGAAATTGAAGTGAACAGCAGGCTGCCGATCCCTTTGATGCCGAATACCTGCTCGACGACGAGCGTACCTCCGATGAGATAAGAGATGTTGACTCCCAGCAGCATCAGTGTCGGCAACGCAGAGTTGCGCAGGACATGCTTAAACAGAATAACTCTGGAGGGTATACCCGCTGCTCTCAGCGTGACCACAAAGTCGGATTCGAGTACCTCCAGCATTTGCGCCCTGAGCGAGCGGACCAGCGTAGGAATCTGTGAAAAAGCAACCGTTATCGCCGGCAGCGCCAGGCTACGCAGCGTCCCTGTGAAGCCTTCGCCTATTCCCCCGACAGGGAACCAGCCCAGCCGGACACTAAAGAGCAGAATCAAAAGGATGCCAACCCAGAAGATTGGCATACCGAGAGTGATCGCAGGAAAGATGCGGATCAGATGATCCAGCAGTTTATCCTTATGTGTGGCTGCAGCAGTAGCAAGCAGAAGTGCAGTAATAATTGCCAGCACACAGGCAATCAGGATAAGCAGCAAAGTTACAGGAGCCCGCTGCATAATCAGCTCTCGTGCCGAGGTGCCCATAATAATGGAGTTGCCGGTATCCCCTTGCGTAAACAAGGTCTTCATAAACCGGATGAATTGTTCCCATAGCGGGAGATCCAGCCCCAGGGTGTGATGCATATTCTTAAGCGCTTCGGGCGTACTGTATTCTCCGAGAATCATCTTGGCAGGATCGCCGGGTACAATACGTATGAGGAAAAAGACTGCCGTCATCACGCAGAGGATAACAATTAAGGCTCTTACAAGTGCTATCCCCAGCCACTTGTAAGAACCATTGTTTCCTTGCGCACCGGTTAAGGTTTGCCTGGAATTCATCATTTGCTTATGCGCACATCTTCCAGACGGATACTGCCGTTAGGCAGAACAACCAGTCCATCCACCGAAGAACGGGCACCAATCAGGATATCCGGGTAGTAGAGCGGAATATAAGGCACTTCATCGGCAAGCGTCTGCAGCAGTTCGGTGTAGATGGCTGCGCGGGCATCGCCGTCTGCTGTTTTTTGACCCTCATACAGCAGCTTGGTTACATTATCATTCGTGTAATGCGTCCAGTACGATTTGCTGAAGCCTTCCGGATCGGTCTGGAACGCCAGGATCGAATTCGCTTCCGGAGAGTCGGCTTGACCGCTGTTCAGCATCGCCGCGAAATCATAGGCGAAGAAGCGTTCACGGAAGGTAGCCAGTTCAACGGATTCGATCTCAATCTTGATTCCGATGGTCTGACCTGCTGCCTGAATAATCTGTGCTTCCTGGGCTCTTGTGCTGTTGCCGGAAGCGATAAGCAGCTTGGTTGAGAATCCGTTAGGGAATGCAGATTTGGCAAGCTCTTCCTTGGCTGCGGCGGCATCGAAGTTCAATGACTTAAGGGTATCATTGGCGTTGTATGGAATTGTTGTCGGCAGCAAAGAATTGGCGGTCTGTGCATATCCGAAGGTTAATGCTTTGGTCAGACCGTCACGGTCTAGCGCCAGCGCCAGTGCACGGCGCACATGCACATCGGAGAAATGCTCATCCAGCGTGTTGAAGAACAATTGCTCCGTCACCCAGCTGCCGTTCGTTACGACAGTAGTGTCTGTGCCGTCCTTAATCTCCCCTGCATTCTGAAGGGACAGAGCTTCTACTGCATCCACTTCTCCTGCCTTCAGCTGGTTGATCGCCTGGCTGTCGTCTTCAATCAGTTTATAGACAAGCTTATCGATATAAGGCTTGCCTTCCTGCCAGTAGTTTGTGTTCTTGGTGAAGGTAACATCACCAGCAGGGTCCCAGGTTTCAACTACGAAAGGTCCCGTGCCTACCGGCTTCTTGAAGAACTCTTCTTCGCTGACGCCGCCGAAGTTATTC